>NZ_PXYK01000028.1 GCF_003012745.1 Kumtagia ephedrae
AATCAACGCGCCCGACCGGGCTGCGCAACCCCGACCAGCTCTACCCGGTCGGGCGCTCAACGTCGTGCACCAAAAGGGGGTCAAAATTGGACGCCGATCCGGGGTCAGTTTTGCAAGCCGTTTGACAATCAAACGCGTCAGGTGGAGTCTCCCGCTTTGCATAAGCGTCTTCCGGATCGATCTTTTCGGGTACCGGGTCTGAGTCGAGGCAGAAGCACTCGAAGGGATCAACGAACAGACGTTCTTCCTGATCCCAGCGCCCGATGTAGTTAGGCTTAGCATACCTTCGGTAAGGATCGAATACGCAAAGCCAAGATGCGGGCGGGACTGGTTCAGCGTCGGTGAATCTTCGTAGTCCCTCGATGGTCGAAACCACATGCGCCACCTGTCCACGCTCATGAGGTTGCAGCTTGGCCGGGTTGCCTCCGGCCATTGAAACGACTTTACAAGTCCATGCGTCCGGGTCGTCCGCGCGGGCGGCCCATGCTTCCAGCGTACTCCATAGCATTGCGTGCCCTTCGGCGCTGCCATAGGCAATCGGCGTAACCCCTTTGTGGCTCCACCGAAGATTCCCATAGTTCGAATCTCCCGCCTGAAAGGCGTAGACACCTTCCATCGGGCCGTTTGCGCGGTTCAACGCCTCCAAGAGATATTGCACGGGAGGATCATCTGCCGAGTATCCGATGAATACGACGAAGTACCGGCTCAACAAGTCTTTGACGAATAAAGTTGCCCAGCCGTCTGACAAGTAGGCTCTACCGAACTCAGAACTGGATAGAACGAAGCCGTCGCCATCAGCGCCGTCGCCAAGTGCGTTCATCTTTCCATGGAGGTAGACTACTCCGTTGAAGTCCGTTGCACGAGCTGGGCTAGGAAGGTTCGGTGGAAGGAAGCTGCGTAAACCTGGACGGCATCCGTCGAAGAGTCGATCGAAGTTTGTCGTAACTATGCGAACAATACCCTCGCGCGTGGTCGCTAGCCTTACAAGCGTCTCATGAGCGCTTGTATCCGCTACTTGACGAGGTGTCAGTGCCCTTGCGACCGCTGCTTCGATGTCGCGAGGGAGGAAGTCCCGCTCCAAGAGGCCAAAGATTCGGTCAGCCGAGATCAACCCATCGACACCCGTGCGCCGTGCGACCTCTGCGACCTCCGAAATGATCTTCCTTGCTGGATCGTCCGGCTTTACACCAAGCGCATGCGTTACCGCGGTCGCCAGCCCGAAGAAGTCGGGGAGATTAGCTTTGGCGCGCGAAACGCCAGCGCCGCAAAAAAAAATGACGCGCCCCTGATCTCGCGCAAGCAATAGTTCGTCGGGAATGGAAGGGCCGCCTGCAATGAAGCGCATGTGTTTCTCCCACAAAGTTCAACAAGCAACTTTGCTCGCAGCGTTGCCTCTGCCAAGACTGCTGCCTGGGTTCTCCTCCATTTATCGCAGCGACAATGCCGGCGGCGGCTCGCCAACATCATCGCCGAGGCAAAAGGCTCTATGAGCGGCTGGTGCCGCAGATGGACGGCTTTCTGCCGGAGGACGAGGCGGCGCAGCTCTGCTTCGCGTTCGAGGCGGAGGTGAAGCGGCTGAAGGCGGCGTAGCGCCGCGAGCTTTGCTCTGCCATGGTACCCGGCACCACCCCCACCCCGATCCGCTGCGCGGATCGACCCTCCCCACAAGGGGGAGGGTAAGGCGCAGCCCCTCAAACCAACCTGCTCTGCTCCACCGCCGCGCCGATAAAGCTCGCGAACAGCGGGTGCGGGTCGAGCGGGCGGCTCTTCAGCTCCGGGTGGTACTGCACGCCGATGAACCAGGGGTGGTCGGCATATTCGACCGTCTCCGGCAGCACGCCGTCGGGCGACATGCCGGCGAACACCAGGCCGCAGCCTTCCAGCCGCTCCTTGTAGTCGATGTTGACCTCGTAGCGGTGGCGGTGGCGCTCGGAGATGCGGGTGTCGCCATAGATCGAGGCGATGCGCGAGTCCGGGGCGAGCGACGCTTCGTAGGCGCCGAGCCGCATGGTGCCGCCGAGGTCGCCGGCCGCCTGGCGCTTCTCCAGCATGTTGCCGCGCAGCCATTCGGTCATCAGGCCGACGACGGGTTCTTTTGCGGGGCCGAATTCGGTGGAGGAGGCGGCCTCGATGCCGGCCAGCGAGCGGGCCGCCTCGATGCAGGCCATCTGCATGCCGAAGCAGATGCCGAAATACGGCACCTTTCTCTCTCTTGCGAATTTCGCGGCGAGGATCTTGCCTTCCGAGCCGCGCTCGCCGAAACCGCCGGGGACGAGGATGCCGTGCACCTTCTCCAGGAAGGGCGCGGGATCCTCCTTCTCGAACACCTCGCTCTCGATCCAGTCGAGTTTTACCCGTACGCCGTTGGCGATGCCGCCATGCGACAGCGCCTCGATCAGCGATTTGTAGGCGTCCTTCAGGCCGGTGTATTTGCCGACGACGGCGATGGTGACCTCGCCCTCCGGATTGTGGATTTTTCGCGAGACCTCCTGCCAGGCCTCCATGCGCGGCTTCGGCGCCGGGTCGATGCCGAAGGCGGCGAGCACCTCGGAGTCTAGCCCTTCCTGGTGGTAGGCCATCGGCACGTCGTAGATGTGGCCGACGTCGAGCGCCTGGATGACGGCGCTCTCGCGCACGTTGCAGAACAGCGACAGCTTTCGCCGCTCCTCCTTGGGGATGGCGCGGTCGGCGCGCACGAGCAGGATGTCGGGGGCGATGCCGATGCCGCGCAATTCCTTCACCGAATGCTGCGTCGGCTTGGTCTTCAGTTCGCCGGCGCTGGGGATATAGGGCATCAAGGTGAGGTGCACGTAGACGGCGTTGTTGCGCGGCAGGTCGTTGCCGAGCTGGCGGATCGCTTCGAGGAAGGGCATGGCCTCGATGTCGCCGACCGTGCCGCCGATCTCGCACAGCACGAAATCATAGTCCTCGTTGCCTGACAGCACGAAATTCTTGATCTCGTCGGTGACGTGCGGGATGACCTGCACGGTGGCGCCGAGATAGTCGCCGCGGCGCTCGCGCTCGATGATGTTGCGGTAGATGCGGCCGGTGGTGATGTTGTCGGACTGGTTGGCCGAGCGGCCGGTGAAACGCTCGTAATGACCGAGGTCGAGGTCGGTCTCGGCGCCGTCGTCGGTGACGAACACCTCGCCATGCTGGTAGGGCGACATGGTGCCGGGATCGACGTTGAGATAGGGGTCGAGCTTTTTGATGCGGGCGCGGTAGCCGCGTGCCTGCAGCAGCGCCCCGAGGGCTGCCGCCGCTATGCCTTTTCCAAGAGAGGAGACCACGCCGCCGGTGATGAAAACATATCGCGCCATGGGAATTATCGCTTAGCTGGGGCGGTCCGATTCCGCCAGAAAAAAATCAGGCCCTGGCCGAATAATCCCCGGCGGGCCCCGCTCGATATAGGATTTTGCGCCCAAAACAAAAGGGCCGGCGCGGGCCGGCCCTTTATTGCGTGGCGCGTGGGATCAGAGCACGACGACCGGCGTGCCCGGGCGGACGCGGTTGTAGAGGTCGATGACGTGCTCGTTGGTCATGCGAAAGCAGCCATTGGAGGCGTTGGTGCCGATCGACTGCGGCGCGATGGTGCCGTGGATGCGCAGATAGGTGTCCTGCTTGCCGCTGTAGAGATAGATGGCGCGGGCGCCGAGCGGGTTCTGGCCGCCGCCGGGCATGCCGTCCTTGTACTGGCCGTATTTCCTCGGCTCGCGCTGCTGCATCTCCTTGGTCGGGATCCAGCGCGGCCATTCCTGCTTGTCGCCGACCGTCACCCGGCCCTTGTATTGCAGGCCCTCGCGGCCGACGGCGATGCCGTAGCGCCGCGCGGTGCCGGCCGATTCGACGAGGTAGAGGAAGTGGTTGGCGGTATCGACGACGATGGTGCCGCGGGGATAGCCGGAGAAGGCGACGGTCTGCGCCTCGTATTCGGGGCGCAGCTTGAAGCGGCCCTTGGTCTGCTGCTTCTGCTCCAGCACCGAATCGAGGGCGCGGGTCTCGGGCAAAAGGTTGGTGCCGGCCGGCTCGTCGCCGAACAGGACCTGGAAGAAGCCGGACTGCGGGTTGCCGACCTCGCCGCTGCGCAGCTCGCCATTGTTGCCGCTGCGCACCACGGTCTCGGCGCCGACGGCGGCCGCCTTCTGCGCGGCGATGCGCTCGGCGGTCAGCCCGGTGACCGGCTTGGCGCTGCGCAGGGCGACCGGCTGGGACTGCTCGGGCTCGGGCTTGCGCTCGTCGCCGAACAAGATGCGGAATGTGCTCCTCTTCGGCTGCTCGGCCACCGCCACCTCGGCGGCCTTGCCCTTCTTGCCGGGCTTCTCCTTGGCCGCTGCCCCCCTGGCCGTCTCCTTCGAGCCCAGGAAGGCGGTGCGGCGGGCGTCCGCGTCGGCCTTGGCCTTGGCGCGCATGGCGGCGAGCTTTGCCTGGCGCTGCTTCTCGAGTGCTTCCTGCCGCGCCTTGGCCTTCTCCTGGGCGGCGAGCGCCTTCTCCTCCTCGGTCTGGCCGGCCTTCTTCCTGGCGACGACCTTCTTCTTGGCCGAAGTCCTGGCTTCGGCGGTTTTCTTCTTGGCCTGGACGACCGTGGATTTCTGCGGCTTGGCCGGTTCGGCAAGGGCCGGCGTGGCCATGCCCAACGCGGCACAGAGGCCCAACAGCAGGAGACTGCGAGGTAGCATGCTAATATCCCGAAAACGTAATGCGCCCGGCGCTCAGACGAGCGGCATTTCCGCTTCGCCCCCCATCATGGCGGCCGTGGACGCGTTATAAGCGCAAATTCCGGGCCTGCTCAAGGCGCCGCGCGGTGCCGGCGAGATCGATTCCGCGTGATCACGGCGGCATTTAGCCGGGGTGTGATCAAAGAAGCACAGCTTATGGTTACTGATTCGGAACCTGCGGCTGCGCCGGCTGGGCAGGCGCCGGCTCGGCGGCCGGCGGGGTCGCGGTGGTGCCGTCGGCGGCGGGCGGGGTCACCGGCGTGGCGACGGGCGGCGTGGCCTGCTCGCCGGCGGGCGGCGTGGCGGAGCCTTCGCTCGGGGCCGCCTCGGGAGCCGTCGGAGCCGTCGGGATTGCCGGAGCGGGCGCATCGGCGCCGGGAGCCGGGGCAGGGGTGTCGCCGGCAGGCGCCGCCGGGGCAGGAACGTCGGAGGATCCGCCGAGCTGGTCGAGCACGCCGGCGCCGCCCTGTCCCTGGGTGGTCGGCACGCGGTCGAGGATGTCGATCGGCCGCTCGCCGTAGCGGGCGATCAGCGACAGGCCGAGCGAGGTGACGAAGAAGGCCGCCGCCAGGATCGCCGTGGTGCGCGTCAGCGCATTGGCCGCGCCGCGCGCCGTCATGAAGCCCGAGCCGCCGCCGATGCCGAGACCGCCGCCTTCCGAGCGCTGCAGAAGCACGACGCCGACAAGAGCCAGAACGATCATCAGGTGGACGACGATAACGACGGTTTGCATGACTTCTCCGGCGGATTCCAGGACGCGGACAGGCGCGCCCTGCCGAACGTGGCGGCTCAATACATGGCTTTCGCCGCATTTCCAAGCCCGAGGCCTATATGGGGCAGTGCCGGCGGGGGTGAAAGGGTTTTTTGACAGAAATGCCGCTTCGCGACCGCTCCATTCGCTTCAGGCGATAGTGGCGAGGGCTGATCATCGCCGGATGCCGGAACCACCGGTCCCCGGTTGTCCGCAAAGCCAAGGTTCGGCTATGTTCGCGAAAGCCGAGGGAGCCAGCGAGGTCCGGTATATCGATGCCGCCCGTGGATGCAGACACTACAGCATGGATTATCTGGATAATACTGATCCTATTCGCAGCGTATTTTACATACAACGAAGTGTACATAAAGCCAAGACTAATAAAGGAGATGGGGGGATGGGATTTGGTTGAAGCAGTGGTTGTCAATCGTATCCATTTGCCTGAAGATCCTCCGGCGTTTTCATATAGAGTAAGATACAGATATAAAGGTAAGGATTGCCATGCATTTGCCGACAATGATCTTAATATAAATACCGTTGGCGTCGTTATCGGGCATAGGTTTTCTGTGAAAATTGATCCGAAAGATCACGGCAAGGTTGTGATTTTCGAGCGAAATTACCGGGAAAGGTGACGACATGCCGTCCGATCTGTCGGAAAATCCGGCCCCCGCCCGCAACTTCCCCATCTTCGATCTCTCCCGCTTCGAGCAGGCCGATGCCGCCGGCCGCCGGGCCCTGGGCGCCGAGGTCGACGCCATCTGCCGCAGCACCGGCTTCCTGGCGATCTCCGGCCATTCGGTGCCGCGGCCGGTGATCGACGCCGTCTGGCGGAAGGCGCACGCCTTCTTCGACCTGCCTGCCGAGGTCAAGGAGAAGGCGAGGGCGCCTTATCCCGGCTATCCCTATGGCTATCTCGGCCCTGGCGTGGAAGCGCTGGCGAAGTCGAAGGGGCAGGACACGCCGCCCGACCTCAAGGAAAGTTTTAACGGCGGCCCGCTTTCCGTGCCGGAAGGGCTGGACGATGCCCAGGCGCTCGCCTTCTGCTATGCCGCGACGATCTGGCCGGAGGAGCCGGCGGGTTTCCGCGCGGCCTGGGAAGCCTATTACCGCGCCATGGAGGACCTTGCCGGCCGCATCATGCGCGTCTTCGCGGCGGCGCTCGACCTGCGCGAAACCTTTTTCGACAAGACCATCGACCGTCCGGTCAGCGCCCTGCGCGCGCTCAACTATCCGCAGACGCATGTGGCGCCGCAGCCGGGGCAGTTGCGCGCCGGTGCCCATACCGACTACGGCAGCCTCACCATCCTGTTGCCGCAGCCCGGCTCGTCCGGCCTGCAGATATTCACGCCGGAAGGGGATTGGCGCGAGGTGCCGCCGCTCGACGGCGCCTTCGTCATCAACATCGGCGACCTGATGGCGCGCTGGACCAACGACCGCTGGGTGTCGACGCTGCACCGCGTCGTCAATTCCGACGGCAGCGCGGCCCGCCGCCAGTCGCTCGCCTTCTTCCACCAGCCCAACTGGCACCAGGAGATCGCCTGCATCCCGTCTTGCCTGGCGCCGGGCGAGAGCCCGCGCTACGAGCCGGTGTTTTCCGGGCCGTATCTGATGTCGAAGTTTCAGGCGACGGTGAAGCCGGCGGCGTGAGAGGTGGGCGGCCCTCAGCCCTCGGCCTTGCGCTGCGCCGCCTCCACCACCGCCAGCGCCGTCATGTTGACGATGCCGCGCGAGGTCACCGAGGGGGTCAGGATGTGTGCCGGCCGGTCGGTGCCGAGCAGGATCGGGCCGACATGCAGCGCGTCCATCATCTGCTTGACCGTGGTCAGCGCGATGTTGGCGGCATCCAGATTGGGGAAGACCAGCAGGTTCGCCTCGCCCTTCAGCCGAGAATGCGGGTTGATGCGCTGGCGCAGCGCCTCCGACAGCGCGGAATCGGCGTGCATCTCGCCGTCGCATTCGAGGTCGGGCGCGCGGTCGCGCAGAATCTCGGCGGCCTGCCGCATCTTCAGTGCGCTGGGCGATTCGCGCGAGCCGAAGTTGGAGAAGGACAGCAGCGCCGCCTTCGGCTCGATGCCGAAGCGCCGTATCTCCTCGGCCGCGAGCATCGTCATCTCGGCGATCTCCTCGGCGGTCGGATCGACGGTGACGTAGGTGTCGGTGAAGAACACCACGCCGCGGCTGGAGATCAGCATCGACAGCGCCGAGAGGTCGCGGTCGGTGACGTCAGGGCGCGCGCCGATGAGCAGCGAGACGTGCCGAAGGTGCCGCGCGAACCGCCCCTCCAGGCCGCAGATCATGGCATCGGCCTCGTTGCGGCGCACCGCGAGCGCGGCGATCACCGTCGCTTCCGTGCGCACCATGGTGCGCGCCGCCTCGGGCGTGATGCCGCGCCGGCCGCCCAGCTCGGTCAACAGGTCGACATAGTCGCGGTAGCGCGGATCGTCCTCGGGATTGATCAGTTCGAAATCGGTGCCGGGGCGGATGCGCAGGCCGTAACGCTTGAGGCGCACTTCCACGACGTTGGGACGGCCGATGAGGATCGGCGTGGCGATCTCCTCGTCGATCACCACCTGGGCGGCGCGCAGCACGCGCTCGTCCTCGCCGTCGGCATAGATGACGCGCTTGGCGGGTGAGGTCTTGGCGGCGGAGAACACCGGCTTCATGACCAGGCCGGAGCGGAAGACGAAGCGGTTCAGCCGGTCGATATAGGCCGGGAAGTCGGCGATCGGGCGTGTCGCCACGCCGGTCTCGCAGGCCGCCCTGGCCACCGCCGGCGCGATGCGCAGGATGAGGCGCGGGTCGAAGGGCGAGGGGATCAGGAAGTCGGGGCCGAAGATCGGCGTCTCGCCCGAATAGGCGCGCGCCGCCACGTCCGACGGCTCCTCGCGGGCGAGTGCCGCGATGGCGCGCACCGCCGCCATCTTCATCTCCTCGTTGATGGCGCTGGCGCCGCAGTCCAGCGCCCCGCGGAAGATGTAGGGGAAGCACAGGACGTTGTTGACCTGGTTGGGGAAGTCCGAGCGGCCGGTGCAGATCATGGCGTCGGGCCGCGCGGCGCGCGCCACCTCCGGCATGATCTCCGGCGTCGGGTTGGCGAGCGCCAGGACGAGCGGCTTCGGCGCCATGTGCTGGAGCAGTTCCGGCTTGAGCACGCCGGCCGCCGACAGGCCGAGGAAGACGTCGGCGCCGGCGATGACGTCGGCCAGCGTGCGCGCCTCGGTGTCCTTGACGTAGGGGTCCTTCCAGCGGTCCATCTCGTCGACGCGGCCCTTGTAGGCGACGCCGAAGCGGTCGGTGACCCAGATGTTCTCGACCTTGGCGCCGAGCGACACCAGCAGGTTGAGGCAGGCGAGCGCCGCGGCACCCGCGCCGGAGGTGACGATCTTGACGTCGGCGACGTTCTTGCCGGCGAACTCCAGCCCGTTGAGGATGGCCGCGGCGACGATGATGGCGGTGCCGTGCTGGTCGTCATGGAAGACCGGGATGCCCATACGCGCCTTCAGCCGCTCCTCGACCTCGAAGCATTCGGGCGCCTTGATGTCCTCTAGGTTGATGCCGCCGAAGGTCGGCTCGAGCGCGGCGACCGTCTCGACCATGCGGTCGATCTGCGGCGCGTCGATCTCGATGTCGAAGACGTCGATGCCGGCGAACTTCTTGAACAGCACCGCCTTGCCTTCCATGACCGGCTTGGAGGCGAGCGGCCCGATATTGCCGAGGCCGAGCACGGCGCTGCCGTTGGAGATGACGGCGACCAGATTGGCGCGGCCGGTGTAGTCGGCGGCCGTCGCCGGGTCGTCACGGATGGCGAGGCAGGGCGCGGCGACGCCCGGCGAATAAGCCAGCGCCAGATCGCGCTGGTTGCCGAGCGGTTTGGTCGCCTGGATCTCCAATTTGCCGGGGGTCGGATATTTGTGGAAGAAAAGTGCCGCTTCTTCGAGGTCCAAACGGGCCGACTTGCTGTTTTCGCTGCTCATTCACGCGACCTTCGTTCTTTCCTGCGGAGTTTTTATCACCTTTTCGAGCGGTTTCCGCCCGTGCGTCAGAACGCGCTCACATAGAGCCCGCCGTCGACCGGTATGTTCTGCCCGGTCAGGTAGCCGGCATGGGCGGAGCACAGGAAGGCGCAGATCTGGCCGAATTCCTCCGGCGTTCCCAGCCGCCTGGCCGGTATGTCGGCGGCGAGCCGGGCCTTGCGCTCGCGCGCCGCGTCCGGGTCTTCCGGCACGCTCGGATCGTGCGGGCCGCGCAGCCGATCGGTATCAAGCTTTCCCGGCAACAGATTGTTTATGGTAACGTTTTTGTCGGCAACCCCGCGCGCGATGCCGGACAGGAACGAGGTCAGGCCGGCCCGCGCCGCCGAGGAAAGGTCGAGCCCCTCGATCGGCACGTAGACCGACAGCGAGGTGATGTTGACGATGCGCCCGAAGCCGCGCGCCGCCATGCCGTCGACCACCGCCTGGATGAGCTCGAAGGGCGTCACGAGATTGCCGGTGATGCCCTGCAGGATGGCGGCGCGGTCGAGCTCGCGGAAATCGCGGCGCGGCGGACCGCCATTGTTGTTGACCAGGATGTCCGGCTCGGGGCAGGCGGCAAGCAGCTCGCGCTGCACGGCCGGATCGGAGACGTCACCTGAGACTTCCGTCACACTGACCTGAAAACGCTCGCGAATCTCGGCAGCCGCCTGAATAAGGATTTTGGCGTCGCGGGCATTCATCACCAGGTCGACGCCGGCTTCCGCCAGCGCCATGGCGCAGCCCTTGCCCAGCCCCTTGCTCGATGCACAGACGATCGCCTTGCGTCCGCGAATGCCGAGATCCATCTCGCCGTCCTCCGTTTGCGAAGGCGCGCACCCTATAGCGGGCCGCCGCGAAACCGCAACCGTCATACGGATGTAGCATGAATCTGGGCATTGCCGCTCCAGCAGAAACAGGAGCAGGCCGCCATGACCGACACGGCGCCCCGCAGGTACAGAACGCTTTTCATCTCCGACCTGCATCTCGGCTCGAAGGCGGCCAAGGCCGATTTCCTCATCGACTTCCTGCGCCATCACGAGGCGGACACCATCTACCTGGTCGGCGACATCGTCGACGGCTGGCGGCTGCGCCGCTCCTGGCACTGGCCGCAGGCGCACAACGACGTGGTGCAGAAGCTGCTGCGCCAGGCCCGCAAGGGCGCCAGCATCTTCTACATCGCCGGCAACCACGACGAGTTCCTGCGGCAGTTCCAGGGCACGCATTTCGGCGGCATCGTCGTCAGCGACCGGGCGATCCACGAGACCGCCGACGGCAAGCGTTTCCTCGTCATCCACGGCGACCAGTTCGACACCATCGTCCACAACGTCCGCTGGCTCGCCTATCTCGGCGACCGCGCCTACGACCTGGCGATCACCGTCAACCGTGTCGTCTTCCGCATCCGGCGGGCGCTCGGCCTGCCCTACTGGTCGTTCTCGTCCTGGGCCAAGGTGAAGGTGAAGAAGGCCGTGAACTTCATCGGCGCCTTCCAGCAGGTGCTGAGCGAGGAGGCGCGGCGCTCGGAGGTCGACGGCGTCATCTGCGGCCACATCCACCACGCCGTGATCGAGCGCTTCGACGACATCACCTATGTCAACACCGGCGACTGGGTGGAAAGCTGCACCGCGGTGGTCGAGCATTTCGACGGGGCGCTGGAAATCCTGCACTGGCCGCATGTGGCGGTCGCCGCGTCGAAGGGGCGCGGCTTCGAGCCGCGGGTGATCGAGGGCACGGCGGCGGAAGCCGCCTGACGCGCCTGCGTGGCGTTTCGGCCACAGCGGCGGAGCTTCGGGCGAGGCCGGACGCCGGCCGTTGGGCGACTCATTGCCGGCATGATATGGGCCGACGAGCAGCACCGGGCCGCATCGCCCGAACAGCCGGCCGGACCGCTTCATGTCTCTGCCCCCGCTCTCGCCGGAACAACTCGTCAAGCCGCGCCATTTCGAACTCCGGATGTCGCTGCTGTTCGCCGCGATCTTCGTGCCGCAGGGCATCCATCTGCCCTACTTCCCGCTCTGGCTGGAGGCGAAAGGCTTCGGCGCCGGCGAGATCGCGCTCATGCTGTCGGCGCCGATGTTCCTGCGCGTCGTCACCACCCCGTTCATCACGGCGATGGCCGACGAGGCGAAGGACCGGGCCAATGTGCTGATCCTGCTGATCGCGGCAGCGCTCGCCGTCTCGCTCGGCTTCTTCCTGCAGCCCACCTATCTGGTGGTCCTCACCGCGTCGCTGGCGCTGGCGGTCGCCTGGACGCCGCATTCGCCGCTGTCGGATTCGCTGGCGCTTTCCGGCGTGCGGCGCTTCGGCTCGGTCTATCCTGGCATGCGCATCTGGGGCTCCATCGCCTTCCTCGCCGCCAATCTGGGCGGCGGTTTCTTCCTGTCCGTGGCCGGCGTGCAGGCCGTTCCGCTCATCATCACCGGCAGCCTGTGCCTGACGCTGGCGGTGTCCTTGCTGGCGCCGCGGCTCGGCCGGCCGCGGCGGGCTTCGCCCCTGTCTGCGGTCGACATCCAGGAGGGCGGGCCGCGGCTGCTCAACCGCTATTTCGTGCTGTTCGTCGCCGGCGCCGGCCTGATCACCGGCAGCCACGGCTTTCTGTACGGCTTCGTGTCCATCTACTGGACGTCGATCGGCATCGCCGACACGGTGATCGGCATGTTGTGGGCCTGGTCGGTCGCCGCCGAGATCGTCATGTTCATGCTGTTCACCCGGCTGTTCTCGCACCGCTCGGCGACCACCGTGCTCGGCCTCGCCGGGGCAGGGGCGGTGCTGCGCTGGATCGCCTTTCCGCTGGTCTGGCCGTCCGGCGCCGGCGTCGCCGGCTTCTTCGCGGTGCAGACGTTGCATGCCTTGTCGACCGCGCTCATCCTGATCGGCGTGCAGAAGCTGATCGTCGAGACGGTCCCGGAGGAACGCACCGGGGCGGCGCAAGGCATCGCCTTCTTCGCCAACGGCTTCTCGATGGCCGCCGTCACGCTGCTGTCGGGTCCGCTCTATGCGGCTTTCGGCGTCGGCGGCTTCTTTCCGATGGCAGCCGTCGCGGCCGCCGGAATGGGCCTGATCGCGCTGGCGCGCCGCTCAGCCCCATAGGGCCGGCGTGGGCGGGAAGACCAGCGACCCGGCATAGGCGAGCGCCGGCTGGCGGTCTCTTGCCAGAAGAAGGGGCCCGTCGAGGTCGACGAAATCGGCGTCCTGCGCCAGGAGCACGGCCGGCGCCATGCCGAGCGAGGTGCCGACCATGCACCCCACCATGATGCGGAAGCCGAGCGCCCGCGCCCGGTCGCGCAGTGCCAGGGCGGCGGTGAGCCCGCCCGCCTTGTCGAGCTTGATATTGACGGCGTCGTAGAGGCCGGCCAGCCGCTCGAGGTCTTCCGCGACATGGACGCTCTCGTCGGCGCAGACCGGCACCGGCCGCGCCATGCCGCGCAGCGCCTCGTCCCTGTCGGCCGGCAGGGGCTGCTCGACCAGCGCCACGCCGAGTTCCGCCGCAAGCGCGAGGTTTTCCGCAAGGTTGCCTTCGTTCCAGCCTTCGTTGGCGTCGAGGATGATGCGGCTTTTCGGCGCCGCCTCGACGACCGCGCGGATGCGCTCGGCATCGCCACGGCCGCCGATCTTGACCTTGAGCAGCGGCCGCGCCGCGTTGGCGCGCGCCTGCGCGGCCATCCGCTCCGGCGTGTCGAGCGAGAGCGTGTAGGCGGTGGTGATCGGGTGCGGCGCCGACACGCCGACCGCGTCGGCCGCCGGGCGGCCGGAAGCCTTGGCTTCCAGATCCCACAGCGCGCAGTCGAGCCCGTTGCGCGCCGCGCCGGCCGGCATGGCGGCGGCGAGCCCCTTCCGGTCGATGCCGTTCTCGATGGCAGAACGGCCGGTCTCGATCGCCGAAAGCACGCTGTCGATCGTTTCGCCGTAGCGGCGATAGGGGACGCATTCGCCGCGGCCGGCCACGTCGCCTTCGCGGATCGTGCAGCAGATCACTTCGGCTTCCGTCTTGGAGCCGCGTGAGATGGTGAAGGTGCCGGCGATCGGGAAACGTTCGACCTCGACCGAAAGGACACGCGCCATGATTTTCTCCTCCGGATGTGATCGCGCGCGATGCCGCATAAAGTGACAGGCCGTGATTCCGCAGCTAAGACTTGGGTCTTATGTTGAACAACCGTTCCAGCGAGGCAAGCCTGTCGGGGACCGTCAACCGGCCGTCCGTCGAGGAGGTCGAGGAGGACGGCCGTCTGGTCTTGCGGCTCGCCGGCCGCTGGACAACGCGCAACGTCGCCGGGGTGGATGACGCCATGAACCGGCTGGGCAGCCGGATGGGCGGCCGGCCGCTGGTGCTCGACCTGTCCGGCATAGAGCGCATGGACACCGCCGGCGCCTGGCTGATCGACCGGCTGTGCGAGCGGGCGAAGGCCGGCGGCGGCGAGGTGGCGGTCGAAGGACAGAGCCCCTCCATGGACGTCCTGCTCAACGCCATCGACGCCGCGCGGGCGCTGGAGCGGCCGGAGAAGGCGGCCCGGCCCAACGTCGTGCTGCGATTGCTCGAGGGGATCGGCCGCTCCGTCTACGGCGCCCGCGACGACTTCCTCGCCGCCATGAACATTCTGGGCGCCACCATCCGCGGCGGCCAGATGAAGTCGGGCCGCGGCCACGGCATCAATTTCACCGCGATCTTCCACCAGATCGACCGGATGGGCGTGGGCGCTATTCCCGTGATCCTGCTGATGTCGACCATCGTCGGCGCCATCGTCGCGCAGCAGGGCGCCTTCCAGCTGCGCTATTTCGGCGCCGACATCTTCGTTGTCGACCTCGTCGGCATCCTCGTGCTGCGCGAACTCGGCGTGCTGATGACGGCGATCATGATCGCCGGCCGCTCCGGCAGCGCCATCACCGCCGAGATCGGTTCCATGAAGATGCGGGAGGAGGTCGACGCGCTGACCGTCATCGGCCTCAATCCGGTCGGCGTGCTGGTGTTTCCGCGCCTCGTGGCGCTGGTGATCGCGCTGCCCTGCCTCACCGTGCTCGCCAATTTCGCTGCGATCGGCGGCGCCATCGGCATCACCTGGACCTATTCGGACATCACGCCCACCGCCTTCATCGACCGGCTGCGCTCGGCGATCGACGTCGGCACCATCTTCGTCGGCCTGATCAAGGCACCGTTCATGGCCATGATCATCGGCATCATCGCCTCGGTCGAGGGCATGAAGGTCGGCGGCAGCGCCGAATCGCTGGGCCTGCACGTCACCGCCTCGGTGGTGAAGTCGATCTTCGTCGTCGTCATCCTCGACGGCATGTTCGCCATCTTCTTCGCGCAGATCAATTTCTGATGCGTGGCGCGGCGAGGTCGGATGCGACGACAAACGGAGCGGCGGTCGCGGACGACCAGCCGATCCTGTCGGTGCGCGGCGTCACCGTCGGCTTCGGCGACAAGATCGTGCTCGACAATCTCGATCTCGACATCCGGCGCGGCGAGATACTCGGCTTTGTCGGCGCATCCGGCGCCGGCAAGTCGGTGCTGCTGCGCACGGTTCTCGGCCTCAACAAGAAGCGCGCCGGCACCATCCGGCTGTTCGGTCTCGACGTCGACGAGGCGAGCGAGGAGGAGCGGCTGCGGATGGACATGCGCATGGGCGTGCTGTTTCAGCATGGCGCGCTGTTCTCCTCGCTGACGGTGCTGGAGAACATCCAGGTGCCGATGCGCGAATACCTCGACATGCCGCGCTCGCTGATGGACGAACTCGCCTACCTCAAGCTCGAGCTGGTCGGCCTGCCGGCCGACGCGGCGCCGAAATTCCCCTCGGAGCTGTCGGGCGGCATGATCAAGCGCGCCGCGCTCGCCCGGGCGCTGGCGCTCGATCCCGACCTGGTCTTTCTCGACGAGCCGACCTCGGGCCTCGATCCGATCGGCGCCGCGGAGTTCGACGAGCTGGTCGCCAAGCTGCGCGACACGATGGGGCTGACCGTCTACATGGTGACGCACGACCTCGACAGCCTGTTCTCGGTGTGCGACCGCGTCGCCGTGCTCGGCAAGAAGAAAGTGCTGGTGGAGGGCACGATCAAAGACATGCTGGCCAGCGAGGAGCCGTGGGTAAAATCCTATTTTCGCGGAAAACGTGCGCGCCAGCTTGATCTTGCGGGCCGGACATAGAATTACGGTTGCGGGATGGAAACCAGAGCCAATTACGTCGTCGTCGGTATCTTCACGCTGGTCGCCATTGTTGCCGCCTTCGCCTTCATCTACTGGACGGCGGCGATCGGCGACCGCGGCGAGACGACGCTGCTGCGCGTGCGCATCCCGGGCTCGGCCTCGGGCCTGGGGCGCGGCAGCGCCGTGCTGTTCAACGGCGTCAAGGTAGGCGACGTGCAGCGCGTCTACATCGACGTGACCAATCCCACCGTCGCCATCGCCGACACCCAGATCGACCGCTTGACGCCGATCACCCGCTCGACTTCCGCGGTCATCGGCATCGCCGGCCTGACCGGCCAGGCCAATATCGAGATCAAGGGCTCGGAGGTGCAGGAGCCCAACCTGCTCGACGAGGCGGAGGCGAACGGGACCGTCGCCGAAATCAACGCCGACCCCTCGGCGGTGACCAACCTCCTGCAGAAGGCGCAGGACATCTTTACCCGCGCCGACACGGTGCTGACCCAGCTCGAGGGATTTACAACGGATGTGCGCGGTCCGCTCACCGACACGGTGCGCAATGTGCAGACCTTTTCGGGCGCGCTGGCGCGCAATGCCGATGGCGTCGACAAGTTCCTGGAAGCCGCCTCCAAGCTGTCCGAGGAGCTGGCCGGCCTGTCCGGCAAGCTCGACGGCTCGCTGAAGGCCGCCGAGGACATATTGAAGGCGGTCGACCCCAGGAAGGTCGAGGCCGTGGTCGGCAACGCCGAGAAATTCTCGCGCGACCTGGCGCAGACCAGCGGCCAGTTCAACGACACGGTGCGCGAGGTGCGCGAGACGGTGGCCTCCATCAAGGAGTTTTCGGACCGTACGCAGCAGACCATCGCCAAGGTCGACGGCATTCTCGACGGCGTCGACCCCGCCAAGGTGCGCACGGCCCTGTCCAACATCGAGCAGGCCAGCCGCAGCGCCAATGCGGCGGCGGCCGACGTCGCCAAGGTCACCTCGAAATTCGGCAACAAGGCCGAGGACATCGACCAGATGATCAGCGACGCCACCGAGCTGATGCGCCGCCTCAACCAGGCTTCCGTGCGGGTCGACGGCGTGCTCGCCAAGGTCGACAACCTGCTCGGCTCGGACGATGCGAAGGGCCTGGTCGCCAACGCCAACGAGACGCTGAAGGGTTTTCGACAGGTCGCCGACACGCTCAACGCACGGCTCGGCACCATCACCGACGGGCTGGCGCGCTTCTCCGGATCGGGACTGCGCGACGCCGAGGCGCTCATCCGCGACGCCCGCCGCTCCATCACCCGCATCGAGCGGGCGATCACCGACCTCGAACGCAATCCGCAGCGCATCATTACCGGTGGAGACGGTACCGTGCGCCAGTATGACGGGCGGGCGCGGCGTTGACAGCGATTGCAGCGCGCCGCAAGAAGGAATCAGCAGGGGCGGGGGGACATCGCCCGCTGGCGCGTCCGGGTTCTCAAGCGAGCGGGTAGCCTTCTCCACATGCGTGTCAAACAGCCGTCCGCTATCCTGCTGCTCGCCTTCGCCCTCGCCGGCTGCGCCGCCTTGGGCGGCGGGCCAGCGCCGCTCGACACCTACGATCTGAGCACGCCCGACGCCCCGGCGGCGACGCACCGCCGCAACGCCCAGCTGCTGATCGCCGAGCCGGGCGCGCTGAAGGCCTTCGACGGCGAGAACGTGGTCATCCGCACGGGACCGGGCGCCATCCAGTTCCTCAAGGGAGCGCAATGGTCGGACCGGCTGCCGCTGGTCGTGCAGGCCAAGCTGGCGCAGGCATTCCAGGGCTCCGGCGGCTTCACCGGCGTCGGCACGCCGGGCGAGGGGCTCGCCATCGACTATCAGCTCGTCGCCGAGATTCGCACCTTCCAGGTCAGGGTCGACGGCGCCCGCCGCGCCGAGGTCGAGATCTTCGTGCGCATCCTCAACGACCGCAACGGCGTGGTGCGCGCCTCGCGCGTCTTCAGCGCCGCAGCGCCGCTTTCGGGCAGCGGCAACGACGCCTATGTGCGGGCGCTCGACGCCGCCTTCGGCGAGGCCGGCGCCGAGATCGTGAGTTGGACGCAGTCGCAGGTCTAGCGCGGCTCGCGTGCCGGTTGGCGGCGGCCAAACTGCGCTGCGGCCGTGGTTGACGCGGCACCGGCTAGCGCACTAGAGGAATGACGCGAACCCGTCCGTGGCGGCTCCGGAGCCGATTCGACGCCGCGGCGGGCTGGCGGTTCGAAGCGCCCATGGGTCGATCCATGGTCACGCGGGAGGGATGGCCGAGCGGTTTAAGGCACCGGTCTTGAAAGCTGCTGGAGGTGGCGGCCGTGGCCGAATGAATAGGGAGTATTTGCAGGGGGTTAGCGTTAGGTCAGCTTCGGTGGCAAAGCCGCCCATAAGCCAGTCGTAAGCAGCTAAACCCCTGAATCGGTATGGAAGCGTGGCCGAGTGGTTGAAGGCACTGGTCTTGAAAACCAGCAACGGGGCAACCCGTTCGTGGGTTCGAATCCCACCGCTTCCGCCACTTGGGGCGGGTGATGACCGAAGCACGACCGACATCGTATGCGGGCTTGTCGCACGTCACCTATGACGGCGAGCCGTTCGACCTCGGCCACGGCATTACCCTCAGATCGACCTATGCCCATCTCTTCGCCGCGAACATGATGGCGTTCGCGAGAGCGACCGAGGGGAAGCATCACCCGGCACCTTGGCGGGCAGCGCGTGGCGGGTTCGGCTACGATATTGAAGCCGAGCTAGCGACAGGTGAGAAGCTGCCGGGAGGCCTCAGTGCTGACGATGGCGTGTGGTTGATCGCCGCGCTCCTGAGGTTGGCGGAATACGCCTATCTCATGGTCCCGGTCATTTCGGATGTGTCGTTCGACGCTGCGCCAACGTCGAAGCAGGAGCCGGTTCTTCGGCCCTTCGAGATCGAGCCTCGCATACTCCATGCGGGCGGCGATCAGGTGTCGCGCCTCAGCGCGGAGAACCTGTCATGGGTGAAATCGGTCTGGCCACGCACCGCGGAACTCATGCGGACATGCCCGCCACTCAGCATGGCGCTTCGCGCGGCGGACGCTTGCACCGTTCAGGGCCGTCCGGCCTCGGCACTGCTCACCGCGTGGGGAGCGCTCGAAGAACTGTTCGCGCCGTCGCGTGCCGAGCTTCGCTTTCGAGTGTCCGCGCACATCGCGGCGTACCTTGAACCGGTCGGGCCGAAGCGACTCGAATTGTTCAAGACGGTCGCAGCCCTATACAACGCCCGCTCGAAGGCCGCGCACACGGCGCAGGATGCGGAGGTCGGCGCATTGCTCCAGAGCTTCATAATCCTGCGAAACGCCCTCGTTCGGATGGTAGATGAAGGGGCGGTTCCCACGCAGGCGGAGCTTGAGAAGCGCCTGTTCTGCGGTAACAGCGAATGATTATCGACGGTGCGACGAATTGGGGCGCAGCCGGTCCCCGGCCTACTGCCAAGGGCTTCGACATCGAGGCGCGGTCGAAGTCGATCTACGAATGGGTCAGGCAGGTACGGGGCGGCGTCCTCGCTGGCGCGTTCACGGTCGAGCGACATATCAGCGGGGCCATCATCTACTTCATGCTCGGCGACCGCATCGCCCTTCCCGAGGTTCAGGACGCCTTTGACGAGGGACTGCTAGGGCCGCTCACTTTCGAGCGCCGCATCAATGTGGTCATGCTGATCGCACCGCACGTCCTCACGCCTGACGAAGTGGCATCGCTTAAGGCCGATCTGAACGAGCTACGAACCTTGCGAAACGCGATGGCGCACAAGCCGTTCTGGTTCCACCCGCAACTGAACGACAAAGGCGAGGTGCTGGACCTGCTGCCGATGATCCAGCGCGGCAAGGCTCCCCTTCCCCTGACCACGGCTTTCATGGAGCAGGTCAACAAGCTCATCGGTGGATTGATCGAGCGCACCGCCGCTCTGGCGACCGAGGTTGCGGAGCGGTCGCTTACGGCAGGCTTGCCAAAGAACGGGCGTGCCGACGAAACCGGCGCAGAGCAAGCCGATTGAGGGTCTGGTCCATCCAATTCACTATTTGATGGCCGCGCTGAGCCTGTAGGGAACTGTAATGAACGACGTAACCGGCTTGCTCCAAGCGCAAATTACAGAGATCAAGAAGCGTTTTGAGGCTGACCCGGGCAAATTCCTAGCGGGAACGACAGACCTTCGTGATTCAGATTTTGCTCTGATGGGAAAGCTGATCCAGCTGTACTGTTATGCTGATCTGAACGCGAGACGAATCATAGACGCCCTGCGACATGCTGCCGTTGGACCGGAAGCACGTTATGCCTCACGGCTTCAGGACGCGCAGGTCTTCCCGAAGCTTCGTGAAGCAGCAAGCGAGTTGTGGGAATCGAACCTCAAGGAGGGGCTGCTCAAGGCATCTGATACGGTCGAAATGCATCGTATTCACCGGCACAACTTCGCGCATTGGGCCGCTCGCCGCGTCGGAAGCGAAGAAGCATTGGTTCTGTTTACGAAAAATGCGCGTGAAGCAGAACGCCGAGACGGCACCCCACAATCGCCTGATGAGCTGAAATACGCGATTGTGCCGCTCGCAGGCTTTCCTGAGGAGGTCAAAAAACTGGAGGGCCATGCGAAATACTTGGCAGACTCGGCGGCTCACGTAGAGCACTATCTCGATGAGTTTCGCCAAAGATTTTTGGAACTAAGAGGGTAGCGACAGCGCCCCGCACCCGAAGGCGCGAGGCGCTGGACAGGTCACGCGCGGGAGAGAGTTCGTTTCACGCGCCCTGACTGGCTCCGATCGATTAACGAGGGTCGGTTGCCTTGACCTCGGCGCGGTGGACCACTGCGCCCGGGGGGAAGTGGAGCGCGTACTACGCGTCCACAGGCGGCTTGCCATTCGTGGAGGACGGTGCGAGCGATCGCGGCGGAGCTGACGGATGCTTGCGCCGACATCGACGCCGTCTTCGTTCCTTTGGGAAACGGCGCGCTCGCTGCTGGTGTCGGCTGCTGGTTCAGAGCGGTATCGCCCGCGACCAGAGTGATTGCCGTTGCCGCCCGAGGTGCACCGTGCATGGCCTTGTCATGGCAGGCCGGAACGTCCGTTCCGACCGACGAAGCCCGAACCATCGCGGATGGGATCGCCGTCCGGATTCCCGTGCCATCGGCCGTGACCTGGCTGGCCGATACCATCGACGATGTCGTTCTGGTCGACGACGATCAGATGATCGAAGCGATGCGTTTCGCCCATGCGACCTGGGGCCGGCTTGTCGAGCCGGCCGGTGCCGCGGGTCTCGCCGGTGTTCTGGCGGGGGCAAGTTCGCTGCAGGGCTTGCGCGTGGCGACGGCGTTGTGCGGGGGCAATCTCACCGACCGGCAGATCAGGACCTGGTTGCCCGGAACAGCGCCGAAATCCTGACTTTGCGGCGAGATCGCCGCTGAAAGTCAGGGGAAGATCCCGTCGCAGAAGTCGGGTGCAAACTCCGCATTCGACTCCCGACGGTTTCTCCGTCGAGCCGCGCCGGGAATGATGAACGTCATCTGCCTGCTTGGCTGATCGGCACTCTGCGCCCCGCGAATTCATCCGATCCATGGAACCGAGCTTGGCCGGTGCGGGTTGATTCCGACCGAAGGAGTCATGGGAGCACGTCACGATGAGCACGACCCTGCGTCCTGACAAGATCGCCGAGATCGAGACGAAAGCCGTCCTGCATTTCGGGCCGGTGTTGCTCGAGGAAGCGCTCAAGCGGCTTTGCCGTTCCGAAACCGCGGCCTGCCTGGATTCCTACGAAAAGCACATGGTCGACCGGCTGGAGGCCATGGCTGGGGACGATCCCGATTTCGAGCTGATGAAGGAATATGCGATCCAGCGGCTCTATACCATCGTCAAGGAGGTCCGCTCCAATCCGGATACCCGCCAGCCGCCGGAAGACACGCAGACGCGGCGCACCGCCGGACGGTCGGAAAACCCGGACACGCTGGAGGAGCAGCTGCAGCACGGGCTGGAAGACACGTTTCCGGCGAGCGACCCGCCGGCCGTCGTCTCGACGGCGATCTCGGGCGGCGGCAAGAAGCTGGAAGGCGTGGAGGAGGTTTTGCGCCGCAAACGCGAGGCGCAGACCAAGAAGGCCGGCTGACGGCAGCTCGGCCCGGGGGTCCTGCGGTGTCGGAGCGCGGAACGTGGCGCCGACGCTAGGGATTCAATCACTTTCGGAACATTCGGGCTTCGTTGGAGGTTCCAGCTGAAAGGAGAAAGACCATGGCCGACGACAAGACCGTCACCGACAGCCGCGACCGTTCGCGTGTGCGGCGGAGCAGGATTACGAGGTCCGCCATCTCGCGCAGGAGGCGGGCATCAGCCTCGACCAGGCGCGTCACCTGATCGCCGTGCACGGCAATGATCGCGAGACGCTGATGCAGGCGGCCGCGCGGCTCACGGAGGTGCGCCATGCCTGACGCCGGCAAGCCGCCGCAAGGCGGCACACGAAAGGCCAGCGAGCGCGGGCGTCCCTTTGACGGGAACGATCGGGAAACCGGAGCCCGCGCGCCAAAACCCGATCCGGCCCACCGGCAGCCCGATCCGGTCGACACCGGCGACCGCGGTGATCGTCCGAAGAAGCCTTATGGATTGACAGAGCCGATGGACGACCGCGGCGCGAAGAGCCGCCACCACGACGGCAAGCGCGAATAGAACTTCGCTCCGGCGTGGGCCTTAGGATTCCGGTAGTATCGGGATTTTTCAGACGAACGAGCTCGGATAAGATCGTCTTCTTCAGGGAGGACGGACATATGAGCCTGCGCGGAAGCTGCCACTGCAAGGCGACGGTGTTCGAAGTGACGGAGGCCCCGACCACGGTCACGCGCTGCACCTGTTCGCTGTGCTCGAAACGCGGCGCGCTCTGGGCCTATTACCAGCCGCCGCAGTTCCGGCTGCTGACGCCGCGCGAAAATGTCGCGACCTATCAGTGGGGCTCCAGGACCATAAAACACCATTTCTGTCCGGTCTGCGGCTGCGGCACCTTCACCGACACGCCTGATTTCACCAGCGGCGAGCCGGACTTCGACAACCCGCGCGTCAGCATCAATGCGCGCCTGCTCGACGATTTCGACCTCGACGCCGTCGAGGTTGTGGTGATCGACGGCAAGAACCTCTGGTAGCAGGCCGGCCGGTTCCGGATTTCGCCGCAATTCATGCTAAAAGGACGAGAAGGGATTCGTGCCGGCCGCCGGCCGGTTTGTGAGGGATTTATATCAGCATGAAGAGCAAGATCGTCGCCGTCGTGGCCGCCGCCGCGTTGCTTGGGGCCTGCACCACCGACCCTTATACCGGCGAGCAGAAGATCTCGAATACGGCGGGCGGCGCGGCGCTGGGCGCCGGCCTCGGCGCGCTGGCCGGCATGGCCGTCGGTGGCAGCAGGGTGGCGCAGCGCAACGCGGTGCTGATCGGCGCGGGCGTCGGCGCGCTGGCCGGCGGCGCCATCGGCGCCACCATGGACAAGAACGAGTCGGAACTGCGCGCGCAGCTCCAGGGCACCGGCGTCAGCGTCACCCGCGTCGGCGACCAGGTCATCCTCAACATGCCCTCCGACATCACATTCGGCATCGATCAGGATGCGATCAGGCCGAATTTCTACCCGGTGCTGAATTCCGTCGCGATCGTGCTCAAGCGTTACCGGCAGACCATTGTCGACGTCTACGGCCATACCGATTCGACCGGCAGCGACAGCCACAATTTCGACCTGTCGCAGCGCCGCGCGCTGGCCGTCGCCAACTATCTCGGCGCCCAGGGCGTCGACGAACGCCGCTTCGCCGTTACCGGCTTCGGCAAGACCCGGCCGATCGCATCCAATGCCACCGACTCGGGCCGGGCGCAGAACCGGCGCGTCGAGATCCAGATCTCGCCGCTCACCGAATAGCGCGTTCGCCGCCGGCCCGGCAGGGCGGACTTCCAGAAAGCTGACTGTGGCGGCAGATGCATCAGGCGTGCGTCTGCCGATCACGTCATGGTGTGTCCGCCGCCGCATCCGGAGGGTGCGCTTTCCGCCCGCGGCAGCCGGAAGCTGTGGAGGCGGACGCCTCCTCCCGGAGATCGCCTTGACGAGGCGGTGTCGCCGGCACTAAGTGTCGCGCGACGGTTCCCCAAAGGCATGACCCAGGGGATCAAAAGGGAAGCCGGTGCGAAACCGGCGCTGCCCCCGCAACTGTAAGCGGATGCCGATCGTCCTTGCGGTGCCGGAAGGCACCGGGCCACTGCGACTACCGCGGGAAGGCCGATGGTCGGAGACAATCCGCGAGCCAGGAGACCTGCCGTCGCAATTTGGTCCAATGTCCGGGCGGGGATGCCCGAGAAAGGATAATTGATGGCGGGCATCTTTTTGCCGTGCGGCGGTTCGACCGGCCGCGCCCATTTCTTCACACCCTGATTCTTCGAGCCAGTCTCGCCGCGTTTTTGCCGCGTCGCGAGGCGCCGTCCTTTGCGCGGCGGCCGACGCTCCCTCCCGGTTTCCAGAAAGGTCATGTCATGCCGAAAAAGACCCATCTGTCGTTGCTCGCCGCCGCGTCCATCGCCTGGACGCTGCCGGCCTCCGCCGAAGGCACCCCATATCCGCTGACGCTGCAGAATTGCGGCCGCGAGATCACCATCGAGCATGCGCCGGAGCGCGTGGTCTCGATCGGGCAGAGCACCACGGAAATCCTCTACCTGCTCGGGCTGGCCGACAAGGTCGCCGGCACCGCTGTGTGGATCGGCCCCGTCATCGCCGGCTATGAGGAGGTCAACGCCAAGGTCGAGCGGCTGGCCGACAACGATCCGAGCTTCGAGAGCGTCGTCGGCAGGAAGCCGGATCTGGTGACGGCGCAGTTCCAGTGGCATGTCGGGCCGGAAGGCATCGTCGCCAAGCCGGAGCAGTTCGAGGAGCTGAAGATCCCGGTCTACACGTCGCCGGCCGACTGCGCCGGCAAGGACAATTCCGGCGGCGGCGACGGCGTGCGCACGGAAAAATTCACGATGGATCTCATCTACCGCGAGATCACCGAACTCGCGCAGATCTTCGACGTGCAGGACAAGGGCGAGAAACTGGTCGCCGAACTCAAGGCGCGCGAGGAAGCCGCCAGGCGGAAGATCGCCTCGCTTGACGGAAAGCTGTCGGCCGTCTTCTGGTTCTCCAGCGCCGAGCTCGACATCGACCCCTATGTCGCCGGCAGGAACGGCGCGCCGGGCTACATCATGTCGACGCTCGGCATCAGAAACGTGATCGAGAGCGACGAAGAGTGGCCGACGGTCGGCTGGGAGACGATCGCGAAGGCCAATCCATTGGTGATCGTCGCCGGCAAGATGGAACGCCGCCGCTTTCCCGCCGACGACCACGAGATCAAGCTCAAGTTCCTGAAGTCCGACCCGGTCACCAGCCTGATGCCGGCGGTCACCGGCGGCCAAGTCGTCGTCATGGACGCCCAGGCCATGAACCCGACGATCCGCACCATCGAGGGGATCGAGACACTGGCCGAGGCCCTGGAGAAGGCCGGGATCGCCCAGTGAGGCGTCCTGCAGCGACGGCGCGGCTGGGCTTCGTTCTCGCCGCGCCCCTGATCCTGGTGGCGGCGCTTGCCCTGGGGGCGGCGATCGGCGAGACGTCCATCGACCTGGACGTCGTCGCCAAGTCGGTCGCCAACCGCCTCTGGGACGCCGGTTATGCCGTCGACCCGATCGATGAGGGCATCGTCTGGAACTATCGCCTCAGCCGGGCGATCGTCGCCTGCTGCTGCGGCGTGACGCTCGCCCTCAGCGGGGTCGTGCTGCAGGCGCTGCTGCGCAATGCGCTGGCCGATCCCTACATCCTCGGCATCTCGGCCGGCGCGTCGACCGGGGCCGTGGCCGTCGCTATCCTCGGCTTCGGCGCCGGCATGCTGTCCCTGTCGCTCGGCGCTTTCGTTGGCGCGCTGGTGGCATTCGGGCTGATCACGCTTCTGGCGCGGCGTGCCGGAAGCGGTCCCGGCGCGATCATTCTGGCCGGCGTCGCCGGTTCGCAACTGTTCAACGCGATCACCTCGCTGATCGTGACGCGCTCGGCCAATGCCGAACAGGCGCGCGGCATCATGTACTGGCTGCTCGGAAACCTGTCGGGCGTGCGCTGGGACGATGCCTGGCTGGCAGTGCCCGCCGCCCTGCTGGGGCTGCTGGTCTGCCTGTTTCACGCCCGCGCCCTCGACGCCTTCACCTTCGGAGCGGAATCGGCCGCGTCGCTGGGCATTTCGGTGCGGCGCGTGCAGGCGGTGCTGATCTCGGTCGCGGCGCTGATGACGGCGGTGATGGTCAGCATCGTCGGCTCGATCGGTTTCGTCGGGCTGGTGATCCCGCATGCGGCGCGGCTTCTGGTAGGCGTCCGCCACGGCGTGCTGCTGCCGGTGTCGGCGCTGACCGGCGCCGTCTTCATGGTCGTCGCGGATGTCGTCTCGCGCACCATCATTCCCGGCCAGGTCGTCCCCATAGGGGTGATCACCGCGCTGGTCGGGGCGCCGGCCTTCGCCCTCATCCTCATTCGCGGGAGGCATGTGCAATGACCATCCAGGCGCGCGGTGTCGTGTGGCGGGCAGGCGGGCGGCCGATCATCGACGAGATCGCGCTCGACGTCGTCGAGCACGAGTTCCTCGGCATCGTCGGACCGAACGGGTCGGGCAAGACCAGCCTAATGGCGCTGATGTCGGGCCTGCGGGCGCCGCATGCCGGCACCGTGGCGCTGGCCGGACGCAGCCTGCGCCATTTCACCCGCCGCGAGATCGCGCGCCGCATCGCCTTCGTCGAGCAGCAGGCGGAGACGGCCGAGCGCATCACCGCGCGGCAGGCCGTCGAGCTCGGGCGCACGCCCCATCTCAGCGCCCTGTCGCCGTGGCAGGCGAAGGACGACGACATCGTCGATACGGCGCTGGCGGAGGTCGGCATGGCGTCGTTCGCGGGACGGCGGTGGCATACGCTGTCGGGCGGCGAGCGACAGCGGCTGCACATCGCGCGCGCGCTGGCGCAGCAGCCGGAAATCCTGTTCCTGGACGAGCCGACCAACCATCTCGACATCCATCACCAGCTCGGCCTGCTCGACCTCGTCAGGTCGCGCCGCCTCACCGTCGTCGCGGCGCTGCACGATCTGAACCACGCTGCGATGTTCTGCGACCGCATCGCCGTCCTCGACCAGGGCAGGCTGGTCGCCCTCGGCGCGCCACGCGACGTTCTGACCGAGACGATGCTCGCCGACGTCTTCCGCGTCGACGCGGCCGTCGAAGCCGACGGCAACGGCAACTGCCTGGTGCGCTATGCGCGACCGGGTACGGTCAAGGAGAAATGCCTGCAATGAAACGCTCCGCCTGTCGGCTCGCCTTGGCGGCCGTGCTTGCCATGTCCGTCGGGGCGCAAGCCGAGACGATCGAAGTCAGGATGCTCAATCGCGGCGAGCACGGCTCGATGGCCTACGAGCCGGACTATGTGGCGTTGAAACCCGGCGATTGGCTGAAATTCGTCGCGGCCAACCAGAGCCATAACGCTGCGTCGATCGACGGCATGGTGCCGGAGCGATATGCCGGCTTCAAGGGCAGGATCAACGAGGAGATCGAGGTCCGTTTCGACCAGCCCGGCTTCTACGGCATCAAATGCTCACCGCATTACGGCATGGGCATGGTGATGGTGGTGCGGGTGGGGGAGGTGTCCATGCCGGAGAGTTTCCGCGGCTTCGATGCGCCGCCGCGCGCCCGAAAGCGCTTCGACGAGATTTTTGCCCGCAACGGCCTGTCGCAGTAGGATGGCCGTCCGCCCTCCCGCGCCGAACTTCGACCTGAAGGAGGAAATCCGCTCCTACTGGTCGGAACGCGCCAGGACGTTCGACCTGGCTTTCGGGCACGGCATCTTCTCCGACGCCGAATTCAGCGCATGGCAGAACCCGATCCGCGACCATCTTGGGGCAGACCCGCTCAAGGTGCTGGAGCTCGCCTGCGGCACCGGCGAGGTCACCCGGCTCATCCACGACCTCGGCCATGACGTCACCGCGCTCGACTTCTCCGAAGCGATGCTGGCGGTCGCCCGGATCAAGCATCGCGGGCGCCCGCGGCTGCGCTTCCTGCTGGCGGACGCCGAGCGGACTTTGGAGCCCGACCAAAGCTACGACGCGATCGTCTGCCGCCACCTGGTCTGGACGCTGACGGAGCCGCGGGCGGCCTTCGCCGAATGGTTCCGCATCCTCAAGCCCGGCGGAAAGCTGGTGATCTATGACGGCGACTGGGCGACACCCACGCCGTTGGGCCGCGCCGCCGCGACTGCGATCAGGCTGATCGATCTTCTCACCGGTCCGGACCGCAACTATGACGGTGCGCTCGGCGACCGCCACGGCGCCATCATGCGCGCGCTGCCCTTCGGCGCCGGGCTGCGTTACGAGGCGGTGGAAAACATGCTCACCGAAGCGGGATTCGTGGAATTCAGGCGGTTATCGCACGGCGGGATCGCCGCTGCGCAGCGCAAGACGGCGACGCTGCGCAACCGCCTGCGCACCTACGTCTATCGACGTTTCATCCTGTGCGCGGAGAAGCCTGCCGGCGAAACCGTACCCTGAGCGGGCCTGGCGGCTCTCCCATGCCAGGCAGGGCGGGCGTGCCGACCCGGCGTACCGCCTTGCCGATCAGACCTTGCCTTCCACCATCATGAAGGCCGGCATGTCGGCGCCGAAACCGACCACCGGATGGTCGTCGTCCTCGCGCTCATGCCGGCGCCGCGGCTGGTGCCTGTCCGCCGCATGGCTCTTGCGCTCGGCATTCTCGGCACGGATCGTCTCGCGCCGGACGGAGCGATCGTCGTTTGCGGCGACCGGCTCGCGCTTCTCGGCAGGGGCGGCGGGCGCGGCTGCGTCCTGACGCCGGCCACGGCCGTCGCGCGTCTTGCCGTCGCGTCCCTTGCGGTCGCGATCGCGCTGGCCGGCGCGCTGGCGCCGCGGCGCCTCTTCGCTCTCCTCGCGCGGCGGCAGCGACGTCAGGTCGCCGTCGTGCCATTCGATCTGCTGGCCGATCAGTTTTTCGATGGCGGCGAGATACTTGGTGTCGTTGCGGGTGACGATGGTGAAGGATTTGCCGGAGCGGCCGGCGCGGCCGGTGCGGCCGATGCGGTGCACATAGTCTTCCGCATGGATCGGCACGTCGAAATTGAAGACGTGGCTGACGTCGGGGATGTCGAGCCCGCGCGCTGCGACGTCGGAGGCGACGAGCAGCTTCAATTTGCCGGAGCGGAAATTGTCCAGCATCTGCATGCGCGCCCGCTGGTCCATGTCGCCGTGCAGGGCGCCGGCGTCGAACTCGTATTTGAGCAGCGACCGGAACAGCTCCGACACCTCGATCTTGCGGTTGCAGAAGATGATCGCGTTCTTGAGGCCGTCTTCCTCGGCCTTGATCAGGTCGCGCAGAACCTCGCGCTTGTCCCACGGCTTCGGCCCGGACTTGACGAGGCGCTGGGTTATGTTGGTCGCGGTGCTCGCAGCCTTCGACACTTCGATGCGCACCGGCGCGTGCAGGAATTTTTCGGTGAGCTTCGTGATCTCCGGCGGCATGGTCGCGGAGAAGAACAGCGTCTGCCGGGTGAACGGGATCATCTCGCAGATGCGCTCGATGTCGGGGATGAAGCCCATGTCGAGCATGCGGTCGGCCTCGTCGATGACGAGGATATCGACGCCGGTCAGCAGCAGCTTGCCGCGTTCGCGATGATCGAGCAGGCGGCCGGGCGTCGCGATCAGCACATCGGCGCCGCGCTCCAGCTTCTTGTCCTGCTCGTCGAAGGAGACACCGCCGATCAAGAGCGCGATGTTGAGCTTGTGGTTCTTGCCGTATTTGACGAAGTTCTCCTCGACCTGCGCGGCAAGCTCGCGCGTCGGCTCGAGGATCAGCGTGCGCGGCATGCGGGCCCGCGCCCGGCCCTTTTCGAGCCGGGTGATCATCGGCAGCACGAAGGCCGCCGTCTTGCCGGTGCCCGTCTGGGCAATGCCGAGCACGTCCTTGCCGAGCAAGGCGTGCGGAATGGCGCCCGCCTGGATCGGCGTCGGCACCGTATAGCCGGCGTCGGTGACTGCCGAGAGGACCTTCGGCGAAAGGCCGAGATCGGAGAAAGTCAACGCTTCTGGAGCGGTCGTGCTGTCTGAGGACAAGTGTCTTGGCTGCTTTTAGCTGTTCAGGGGCGCGGTCATCATGCCGCTGCAAAGTCACGCTTTCGCGGATCGCAACCTGCCGTTAGGGCTTGAATCCGGTTTTGTCAATATTATCAGCCGGGTTTCGACTGATCGCGACCATTCAACATATGGTGTTGTGGTTTTTGCGTTGCAATACGGTCAGTAACGAAACTGTTCGGCGAGGATTCGTTCGTCCCAGGAGTGGTCGGGATCGAATAGAACGGTGGCCGTCAACGATGTCGATTCCTGCACGGTGACGCAAACCACCGACTTGATCTCGGTGTGGTCGGCCACGGCGTTGACCGGCCGCTTGGCGCCTTCGAGGATGTCGAACCGGACCGCCGATCGGTTGGACAACAGCGCGCCGCGCCAGCGCCTTGGACGGAAGGGGCTTACCGCCGTAAGCGCCAGCAACGGCGCGTCGAGCGGCAGGATCGGGCCGTGGGCGGACAGGTTGTAGGCGGTCGAGCCGGCCGGCGTGGCCACCATGACGCCGTCGCAGATCAGCTCGTCGAGCCGCACCTTGCCGTCGATGCTGATGCGGATCTTGGCCGCCTGGTAGGATTGGCGGAACAGCGAGACCTCGTTGACGGCGAGCGCCTTCCTGGTGGCACCGTCGCTGGAGAGCGTGTCCATCTCGAGCGGCCGGATCGTCTCGGCATGCGCCGCGGCGATGCGTTCGGGCAGGCCCTCCAGCCGGTATTCGTTCATGAGGAAACCGACGGTGCCGCGGTTCATGCCGTAGACCTGCTGGCCGCTGCCCATCGTGTCGCGCAGCGTCTGCAGCAGGAAGCCGTCGCCGCCGAGCGCCACGACCACGTCGGCATCGGCGACCCCGGCCTGGCCGTAGGCGCCGGACAGTTGGGCGGCGGCCTCGTCGGCATCGGCCGTCCCGGAGGAGACGAAAGCGAGCGTCTTGCGAAGTCTCTGCTGGTGCAACGGCCTGTTCCCAACGCAGCACGTACGGCGACGCCGGGTTAGCATGGCGGGAGCCTGAATGCCAAGGTGAAGGCTTGTTCCTGCGCCCGGTTCCGGATGATGTCTTAGGGATGGTGCCCCCGGCAGGGATCGAACCCGCGACCTTCGGTTTACAAAACCGCTGCTCTACCAGCTGAGCTACAAGGGCATGCCGCTCCGGTACCGCCATCCGAGCCGGTCGTAAAGACAAAAGTGGCGCGTATTGGCAGGGAAGACTTCAAACGCCGGACGGGGATGCAGGCACGCCCTAAAAAGAGCGGGGTTCGCGCACCATATCACCAAGTGCCCTGACGCGACCTCGGGAGGCCTCGATGATCCGGCTTGTGGTGATCGCCACCGTCCTGGCGCTGCTTGCCCTACTGCTGGTCAAGCTGGCCGGCGTGCTGCGCCGGGCGAATGTGGATTGGGGCGGCATTGCCTTCATCTGCGGCTTCGTCGCGCTCGCCTTCTATCTCAGGCATGTGACGGGGATGGGATGAAGGGGGAGGCAGTAGGCAGTAGGCAGTAGGCAGTAGGCAGTAGGCAGTAGGCAGTAGGCAGTAGGCAGTAGGCAGTAGGCAGTAGGCAGTAGGCAGTAGGAGGCGGCTCCGTTGCCGTTCTTTACTGCCGATTGCCTACTGCCTACTGCCTTCAGGCAATCTCCCGCCGATCATGTCCGTCACCGCCGTCGCCGCGTCGCGCACCAGCGGGCCGAGTTGCGCGACCCGCTCGGGCGTGACCCGCACGGTCGGCCCCGACACCGAAATGCCGCCGATCGGCTCGCCGAACTCGTTGAAGATGGCCGAGGCGACGCAGCGCATGCCGGGAAAGCGTTCCTCGTCGTCGACCGACCAGCCGCGCCGCCGGATGTCGGCGAGATCGCGGGAAAGGGCAGGGGCGTCCGGCAGCGTCTTGCTGGTAAAAACCTCCAGCCCGGTGCCGCGGATGATGGCCGTCACCCGCTCGGCCGGCAGATGTGCCAGCACCGCCTTGCCGATGCCGCTGGCATGGAAGGGGCTGCGCGTGCCCGGCCGGAAGAAGGCACGGATCGCCTGATGCGTCTCCACCTGGCTGACGAAGACGACGCAATCGTCCTCCGCCAGGCCGAGATTGGCGGTCTCGCCGGATTTCTCCATCAGCTCCTGCATGACGATGCGCGCCCGGTCGGCGAGCTTCCTGCGGCGCAGGAAGGCGGCGCCGGTGCGATAGGCGGCGACCCCCACCGACCACAGCTGCTCGGTCTTCTCGAACTCGACCATGCCGTGCGTCTCCAGCGTGGTGAGCATGCGGTAGGCGGTCGAGGCAGCGATGCCGGAGCGCGCGGCGACTTCGGAGAGCGACAGGCCGTCCGCGGCGGCGACGACCGCCAGGATGCGCAGCCCGCGGTCGAGCGACTGCACCGCATTGGCTTCGGGCTGAGCGTTGAAGGCGCGCGGGCGGCCGCGCTGGCGTTTTTCGGGCGATTGCATCCATGCACGATAAAAAACTTTTCTGGAAATTGGAACGAGGGAAAACCGGAAAACGGAAACATGTGTGCATTCAAGTGGTAAGGCATCAATCCAGAAACTGAAAAAATATTCTGGAAAAATTGAAAAATACCGCACCCGATGTCATCCTCCAGCCCATCTCAATCGCCTGGATCAAGGGAGGCCGGACAAATGCCCAGGATGCGTGCCGTCGACGCGGCTGTTCTCGTGCTCGAAAAGGAAGGCATTTTCTGCGCCTTCGGCGTGCCGGGCGCGGCGATCAATCCGTTCTACTCGGCGCTCAAGGCGCGTGGCTCGATCCGTCATATCCTGGCCCGCCATGTCGAGGCCGCCTCGCACATGGCCGAAGGTTTTACGCGGGCAAAAGCCGGCAATATCGGGCTGTGCGTCGGCACCTCCGGCCCGGCCGGCACTGACATGATCACCGGGCTCTATTCGGCCTCCGCCGATTCCGTCCCCATCCTCTGCATCACCGGGCAGGCGCCGCGCGCGCGGCTGACCAAGGAGGATTTTCAGGCCGTCGACATCGCCGCCATCGCCGCACCCGTCGCGAAGTGGGCGGTCACGGTCATGGAGCCTTACCAGGTGCCGATGACGCTGCAGAAGGCGTTTCATCTCATGCGCTCGGGCCGTCCGGGACCGGTGCTGATCGACCTGCCCATCGATGTGCAGCTTGCCGAGATCGAGTTCGATATCGACGCCTACGAGCCGCTTGCCGTCGCCAGGCCGGCGATGACGCGCGGCCAGGCCGAGAAGGTGCTGGCCCTGCTCAACGCGGCGGAAAATCCGCTGATCGTCGCCGGCGGCGGCATCATCAACGCCGACGCCTCCGACCTGCTGATCGAATTCGCCGAGATCACCGGCGTGCCGGTCATCCCGACGCTGATGGGCTGGGGTTCCATCCCCGACGACCACCGACTGATGGCCGGCATGTGCGGCCTGCAGACCTCGCACCGATACGGCAATGCGACGCTGCTCGCCTCGGATTTCGTCCTCGGCGTCGGCAATCGCTGGGCCAACCGCCACACCGGCTCGGTCGAAAAATACCGGGAAGGGCGCAAATTCGTCCATATCGACATCGAGCCGACCCAGATCGGCCGGGTGTTCGCGCCGGATCTCGGAATCGTCTCCGACGCGGGCGCCGCACTCAAGGCGCTGCTCGACGTCGCCACCGAGTGGAAGACGGCCGGAAAGCTGCGCGACTGGTCGGGCTGGTCGAAGCAATGCCAGCAGCGCAAGAAGACGCTGAAGCGCAAGACGCATTTCGACGAGGTGCCGATGAAGCCGCAGCGCGTCTATGAGGAGATGAACAAGGCTTTCGGCCGCGACACGACTTATGTCACCACCATCGGCCTGTCGCAGATCGCCGGCGCGCAGTTCCTGCACGTCTACAAGCCGCGCAACTGGATCAATTGCGGCCAGGCGGGACCGCTCGGCTGGACGCTGCCGGCGGCCCTCGGCGTGCGCGCCGCCGATCCGGATGCGGAGATCGTGGCGCTGTCGGGCGACTACGATTTCCAGTTCCTGATCGAGGAGCTGGCGGTCGGCGCGCAGCACAGGCTGCCCTATATCCACGTCGTCGTGAACAACGCCTATCTCGGCCTCATCCGCCAGGCGCAGCGCGGTTTTTCCATGGATTTCGAGGTGAGCCTCGCCTTCGAGAACATCAACCGGGCCGAGGGCGCCGAGCCAGGCTACGGCGTCGACCATATCGCGGTCGCCGAGGCGATGGGCTGCAAGGCGATCCGCGTGCGCCGGCCGGAAGATTGCGCCGCCGCCTTCAAGGAAGCCAGGCGGCTGATGGCCGAGCACCGGGTCCCGGTCGTCGTCGAGTTCATCCTCGAGCGTGTCACCAACATCTCGATGGGTACCGAGATCGACGCCGTGGTCGAATTCGAGGACCTGGCCGAGCGCAACGAGGACGCGCCGACCGCCATCGCGCTGCTGGATTGAGTGAGGCCCTGGCCGTCATCCTCGGGCTCGTCCTGCAGATATGGAACCGAAGAACAATTGCGATGAGCGGTCGCAGATCCTCTGGACAAGCCCGAGGATGATGTCGCCGTCGTGCCAGTGATTTCAAGGAAACGTCATGCCCAAGTTTTCCGCCAACCTGTCCATGCTCTTCACCGAGCATGATTTCCTCGACCGCTTCGATGCCGCGGCGCGCGCCGGCTTCGCCGGTGTCGAATATGTCGGCGCCTACGACCATGCGCCGGAAACGGTGGCGGCGCGGCTGAAGAGGAACGGGCTTGCGCAGGTGCTGTTCAACCTGCCGGCCGGCGACTGGGCGGGCGGGGAGCGCGGCATCGGCTGCCTGCCGGACCGCGTCGACGAGTTCCGGCGCGGCGTGGACACGGCCATAACCTATGCCAGGGCGACCGGCTGCGGCCAGGTCAACTGCCTTGCCGGCATCGCGCCGGCCGGCGTCGACCGCGCCGCGCTGGAAAACGTGCTGGTCGGGAACTTGAAATATGCAGCCCCGCGCCTGAAGGACGCCGGGATAAGGCTGCTGATCGAGCCGATCAACCTGCTGGACATCCCCGGCTTCTTCCTGAACACGTCGGCCCAGGCGCTGGCGATCATCGAACGCGTCGGCTCGGACAATCTCTTTCTGCAATACGACATCTACCACATGCAGGTCATGGAGGGGGATCTCGCCCGGACGATCGAGAAGAATCTCGGCCGCATCGCGCATATCCAGCTTGCGGACAATCCCGGCCGTCACGAGCCGGGGACGGGCGAGATCAATTTTCCCTTCCTCTACGAACACCTCGACCGCATCGGTTATGCCGGCTGGGTCGGGGCGGAATACAAGCCGCGCAACGGCACGGAAACGGGGTTGGAGTGGTTCAAGGCGCTGGCCGGCAGGAAGAGCGCGGCGTAGCCGAAATTCCCTCCCCCTTGAGGGGAGGGTGGCCGCGAAGCGGCCGGGTGGGGTCGTTGCGGCCAGTCTCCACGCAAGGAACGTAGAGCGCTGCCGCGGCGACCCCACCCGCCTCGCTGCGCTCGGCACCCTCCCCTCAAGGGGGAGGGACGAACCGGAGAACAATCATGCAGACAATCGGCTTCATCGGCCTCGGCATCATGGGCGCGCCCATGGCCGGCCACCTTCTCGACGCGAGTTATCCGGTGGTGACCTCCGACCATCGCAAACCGGCGCCTGCGGACCTCGTCGCCAAGGGGCTGAAGACCGTCGCGGGCCATGCGGCGGTGGCGGAGGCCGCCGACATCGTCATCACCATGGTGCCCGACACGCCGCAGGTGGCGGAGGTACTGTTCGGCAGAAGCGGCGTCGCTTCAGGTCTTTCGGCGGGAAAGCTCGTCATCGACATGAGCTCGATCTCGCCGATCGAGACAAAAACATTCGCGGAACGGATCAACGCTCTCGGCTGCGACTATCTCGACGCGCCGGTATCCGGCGGAGAGGTCGGCGCCAGGGCGGCGTCGCTCACCATCATGGTCGGCGGCCCGGAAGAGGCATTCGAGCGGGCGAAGCCGGTGTTCGAAAAGATGGGCAAGAACATCACTCTGGTCGGCGGCAACGGCGTCGGCCAGACCACCAAGGTCGCCAACCAGATCGTGGTCGCGCTGACCATCGAGGCCGTCGCCGAGGCGCTGGTGTTCGCCTCCAAGGCCGGCGCCGATCCGGCGAAGGTTCGGCAGGCGCTGATGGGCGGGCTGGCCGCGTCGAGGATCCTCGAAGTGCATGGCGAGCGCATGGTCAAGCGGACTTTTGCGCCGGGCTTCCGCATCGAGCTGCACCAGAAGGACCTCAACCTTGCGCTGGAAGGCGCGAAGTCGCTCGGCGTGGCGCTGCCCAACACCTCGACCACGCAGCAGCTGTTCAATTCCTGCGCGGCCAATGGGGGAGCCAAGGAGGATCACTCCGCGCTGGTGCGCGCGCTGGAGCGCTTGGCAGGCCACGAGGTGGGATGAACCCCTTTCCTCACGGGATCGGGGCGGCTCGGCGGGCCGGTCGAGACACCTACCTCCGGACGGGGATCAGGCTATCGGTCCCGGGAACAGGACGAGCCGGGCACCGCGCAATTGGCCGGTTCGTTGCCGGGAGTGCCGGCAAGGTTCTGGCAGCCGGCCAGGGCACCCATGGCCGAGCCGGCCACGACCAGGATTCCGAGAAATCGTCGCATTCCGAACTTCCTCGAGTGAGCGCGCCCGGACGAGCGCAAGATGGCGGGTAAGAAGGCCTGCCACCGATATCTAGGAATGCGGAGCCGACAGGCAAGTCCCTGGACGGTAACGAACTCTTTGCCAGGGCGTGATCCCGCCGGTCGGTTGCCCGCCTCAATCTTGCGTCAAGGACAGCGTGTCGAAATCGGCGATGAGCCGATCCAATGCCGCCTTGGTCGCCGGGTCATAGAATGGGTTCATGGGCCGGCTCTGAAGCGTTGCGGACGCTTCTCTGGCATGCGCAAGCCATTCGCGGCGGTCGGCTATGCGCGGAATGTCGCCGCTCATCGTGCCGCCAACCACCGCCGCGCCGCGTATAGCGCCACAGCCGCCGCGTTCGACACGTTGAGCGAGCGGATGGCGCCGGGCATGTCGAGCCGCGCCAGCGTGGTCACCGTCTCGCGTGTCTTCTGCCTGAGACCCTTGCCCTCGGCGCCAAGCACCAGCGCGACGCGCTCGCCGGAAAAGCTCTGCTCCAGTTCGGCCGGCCCGTCGGAATCGAGCCCGAGTGTCTGGAAGCCGGCCGCGTGCAGCTCCTCCAGCGCGGCAGCGAGGTTTTTCACCTCGATCAGGTCGATATGCTCCAGCGCGCCGGACGCCGCCTTGGCGAGCACGCCCGATTCATGCGGGCTGTGGCGCGACGTGGTGATCAGCGCCCCGGCCCCGAAGGCCACCGCCGAGCGCAGCACCGCGCCGACATTGTGCGGATCGGTCACCTGGTCGAGCACGACCACCAGCGGCGTGTCGCCGAGCGCCGCGAGCGGCTTCGGCCGCAGCGGCTCCGCCTCGACAAGCACGCCCTGGTGCACGGCCTCGCTGCCGGTGATCCTGTCGATCTCCTTCGGCTCGACGATTTTTGCTTGGAAGGGCAGGGCAGCCGGATCGCCAATGCCGAGCCGCTCCAGCGCGTTGCGGGTGGCGAGCATCGACCGGATTTTTCGACGCGGGTTGTCGAGGGCGGCGCGCACGGTATGCAGGCCGTAGAGCCGCACGAGCCCGTCGCCGGGGCCTTCGCCGGCAGGGATGGCCGGACGCGTCCGCTGCACCGGTGCAGCGGCCTTGAGGTCGCGATGCGCGCGCCTGAGCTTTGCGTAGTGGGTGTCTTTCGGCGTGCCCGTCTTCTTGTCGTCGGTCATCTGGCGTCCCGCGGGAGTGAAGCCGCAGCATGCTCACTGGCGGCGACCTGACCTGTCACGCCGCCGCGGCAAAGTAAACCGCCGGGGTTCCTTCAGGGCGCCCCGCTTTGCCGCAGCAGGCTACCAGAGATTCCGGCCGTCGACGATTTCAGTTTCCAGGCCGGCTATGTCGAAACCGTCGAGAAGATGCGCGCTGACGCCGATGCGGGAGGGAGACCGTCGCGCGAGCCGCCGCCCGGACCTGGTGCGGCGGCCTTGTGAGATGTATCGTGAATGTTCTGCTGGAGGACCTCCGATGACGAGCGATCTTTCGCCGCGGCTGGCGGCCATCGTCGATGCCTTGCCGCTCGAGCCGGGCATGCGGGTGCTGGAGATCGGCTGCGGGCCGGGTGCCGCGGCAAGGGCGGTCGCCGCCCGAATCGGCGGAGGCCATGTGCTGGCGATCGATCGTTCCGCCAAGGCGATCAGCCAGGCACGGGCCGCCTGCGCCGCCGAGATCGCCGACGGCCGGCTCAGCCTGCGGCAGGTGGCGGCCGAGGAGCTCGAATTGCTGCCCGGCGAAGCGCGTTACGACCTTGCCTTTGCCGTTCGCGTCGGCGCGCTCGACGGCCGGCATCCACGCGCCGGCGAGCTGGCGCGCCGGCGCATTGCCGCCGCGCTGACGCCGACCGGCCGGCTCTTCATCGACGGCGGCGATCCGCTGCGCGAGCTGCCGCTGCGAGCCTGATCGGGCCTACGATCCGGCCGGGCACACCGGCCTGTCCAAAAAGCGGCGAAGCGTGAACTTGTGGCTGCGTCGTCGGTTGACACCGCATCGCCTTGCCGCCATAAGGCGCATCGCGGTTTCGGGGTACGTGCTCCGGGTGCCGCGGAAGCCTCGCAGCTAGGCTCCGGACGGTCGGAGGGGTGCCCGAGTGGTTAAAGGGGACGGACTGTAAATCCGTTGGCTTTGCCTACGTTGGTTCGAATCCAACCCCCTCCACCACCGCCGGAAAATGCTGTAGGGTGATATCGGCGCGGGTGTAGCTCAATGGTAGAGCAGCAGCCTTCCAAGCTGAATACGAGGGTTCGATTCCCTTCACCCGCTCCAGCAACCTCTTGAAATAGGCTGGTTTTCCCTGGTCGCGAATGCGCTTCGCCGCTGCCCCGCGGCGCCGATCCTCCTCGATTCGAAAAATTCGCCGCAACGTGGCTTCAGAACATCCAGCCGAGCGCCGCCTGGGTCGCCACGCCGGCTGCGCCGATGACGAAGGCGATGACGAGGGCGGCGGCCATGCTGACGGCGCTGCCGGCGGCGAACATCAGGCCGTCGCGCTCCGAAAGCGCCAGCCCGAGCAGGGCGATGGCGAAAGCCGGCAGCCAGTTGCCGAGAGGGATCGGCAGGGTGACGACGACCGCCAGCAGGAAGGACATCACGCCGATGATGCGGTCGCCGCGGCGGCGCCAGAACGGCCAGTAGCGCGGCCGCACGAATTTCTCCAGCCATACCAGGCGCGGCACCAGCCGGTTCATCAGGCTGCGGAACTGCTCGGCCGGCACCGACTTTTCGGCGACGAAGCGCGGCAGCCAGGCGCGCTTGCTGCCATACATGAGCTGGGCGGCGACGATCAGCAGGGGCACGCCGAGCACCGCCGAGCTGCCGGGCGGCAGCGGCAGCAGGTTGAGGGCGGCGAACAGCACGAGTAGGGCGGCGAAGCTGCGGTCGCCGAGCGCGTCGACGATCTCCGCCACGGTGATGCGGCCATCGGCTTCGGCGGCGAGCCGGGCGAACAGCAGCGACAGCCGACGCGGCTTGCGCCGGGGGGCACCGCCGGTGTGGCCCGCGTCGAAGCCCTCCATGTCCGTTCTCATGCCGTCCCTTGTATTTCCCGGCCTCTCCGGCAATGTGCCCTGCCGCAGGTTAAGCCTTGATGACGCGCCTCGTTCAGGCGCCCTATGTGGGTGCGGGATGCCGGCTTGCAAAGGGACCGGCCGTCGGACGCCGTCCCGCGGCCCCGCCGTGCTGTCCGCCGATGCAGGCTATCGCTTGAACTCCAAAACATCGAGCTTCGATTCGTAGGCGGGGGCGGGAAACTCGATGCGCCATTCGCCGGGGGCGGTGCGGAACGCATAACCCGCCTGGTCCGTTTCCGGGCCGGAGCCATAGGGCTTCGGCTTTTTGCCGGCGATATAGCCGGAACCGAGATAGGTCAGCCGCCGGTCGCCATCGTCGAAGAAGCGGCCGAGCGTTCGCTGCGAGCCGCTGAGCTTTTCCAGTTGCCAGCCCGAGCCGTCGTCCCTGACGCGGCACTTGAACCAGCCATAGATCACGAGCCTGGCCGGGCCGCCGGCCTTGATGGTGCGGCACTGCCAGTCGCCGACCATGTCGAAATCCTGGAAGGAGACCGCCGGCTTCGCCAGCAGCGCCTCGAACGTCGCGATGTCGGCGGCGTCGCCCCTGCGCGCTTCATCAATCGCCTGTCGCCGGGTCGCGTCGTAGCCGTCGAGCCGCTTGCGGTCGGCGGCGGTGATCAGCGACACGATCTCGCCGGTGGCGAAGGCGGGCAGGGCCGAGAGCAGGGCAAGGCCGAAGGCGGCCATGAAAATTCTGTACATCGTCGGATGTCACTCCAAGGGTTTCGACAAGTCGGGAAGCCAGATCCGGTCCCTTGGCACGAAGGCGCTTGCCGTCGCATCGGCCTCTCCGAAATACCACGACGTGCATATCTTATTCGTTCCCAGCTTTCGCTGGCCAGTGCTAGACGCGTTGTCGCTGTTGGAACAAGGGCGAGACTCACATGCGCATCCTGCTCACCGGATCATCCGGCTGGCTCGGCCGGACCCTGGCGCCCCGCCTTGCGTCGCTCGGCCACGAGGTGATCGGCCTTGACCCCACGTCGTCCGGATGGACGCAGGTGGCCGGCTCCATCGCCGATCGCGATCTCGTCCGCCGCGTCATCCGGGAGAACCGCATCGAGGCGATCGTCCACGGCGGCGCCCTGCACAAGCCCGACATCGAGCGCAACGACCGGATGGCCTTCCTCGACGTGAACGTCGTCGGCACCGCCAATCTGCTGGAGGAAGCGATCGCCAGCGGCGTCGACCGTTTCGTCATGACCTCCACCACCTCGCTTATGATCTCCGAGCGCATCCGCGCCGGCGTCGCAGGCGGTGCGGCTCGCGCCGAGTGGATCAGCGAGGAGCTTTGCCCGATGCCGCGCAACATCTATGGCGTGACCAAGCTTTCCGCCGAGCATCTGTGCCGGCTGTTTCATCAGATGCACGGGCTGCCGGTGATCATCCTGCGCACGGCCCGCTTCTTCCCGGAGGCCGACGACATGGCGCATGCGATCGAGCAGTCGGACGACAACACCAAGGCGAACGAATTCCTGTTCCGCCGGCTCACCGTCGAAGATGCGGCGGAGGCGCATGTCGTGGCGCTGCAGAGGGCGCCGGTGCTCGGCTTCGGCACCTTCATCGTCTCGGCGCCGACGCCTTTTTCCCGCAGCGACTGCGAAGCTCTGATCGCCGACGCGCCGTCGGTGGTCGAGCGCTATTTTCCCGACTTTCCCCGCCTCTACGCCCGGCGCGGCTGGACGATGTTCCGGTCGATCGACCGCGTCTACGACGCCGGACTTGCCGAACGCGTGCTCGGCTTCCGTTGCCGTACCGATTTTCGCGCTGTTCTCGATCGGCTGGCCGGGGAAACGGCCCCGACCTAAGCCGGCAGGTTCGCCAGCGCCGGCACGAGATCGCCATAGCCGGTGAAGCGACGCTCATAAGCGAGCCCGAGCAGTTTCGCGGCATCCTCCGCCACTCTGTCGAGCGCCGGATCGTCGGTCTGGGCGAGATAGACCAGTTTCTCGTAATTGCCGAAGAAATCCTCGATCAGCTCCGGATGGCGGTCGAGCCCGAGCGGCTTCATGAAAAAACTGTCGAAATGGCGGCACAGGAAGTCGGTCATGTAGAAGGCGAGCATGTCGGCGTCGCCTTGCCGCTCGAAGGCGTCGAGCCCCTGGTAGAAGGCGAAGCAATGCGGTCCGGCCATGCGCTCGACGCCGTGCTTCTCGACAATCTTGTCGAGCATGCCGCCGGTGCCGCAATCGGCATAGCCGACGAAGATGTTGCGGTAGCCTTCCGCCTTTGCCCTGGCGATCGCCTTGTCCATCTCCGGGGCGATGCGGTCGGGCCGGAAATGGTACTCGGCAGGCAGGCAGGTGAGATCGATGTGGTCGGACGCAAGCCGGCTCTTGACCGCGAGCACCTCGCGCGCCAGCATCCCGCAGGCGATGATCAGGACTCGCTCGGCCTTTTCGGCCTTCCGGCTCTGCGCGTCGTCCATGGAACTTCTTTGCACTTCAATTGTTTATTCTAACAGTCCTGGCACAAGAGGGAACCCGCTTCCATGACACCGTCTCGTATCGCATCGCTCGCCGTCCTGCTGGCCTGTGCGGTTGCCGTATCCGCCTGCGCCAACACCGTCCGCGGCGCCGGCAAGGACATCAAGGGCACCGTCAAGGCTGTCGAGGACACGGTCGAATAAGCTCGGCCGGATCGATACGAAAAAGCCCCGGCGAGCGGGGCTTTTTTATTGCCGTGCACGGACGCCGCCTTCAGGCAGAGGCGCGCACGTTGTGCTTGCGCTTGACCAGTTCCTTGGCTGTCTCGACGGCCACCGCCGCGTCGCGGCAGTAGGCGTCGGCACCGACCGCCTTCCCGAATTCCTCGTTGAGCGGGGCGCCGCCGACCAGCACGATGTAGTCGTCGCGGATGCCCTTCTCCTTCATCGTGTCGATGACCACCTTCATGTAGGGCATGGTGGTGGTGAGCAGCGCCGACATGCCGATGATGTCCGGCTTGTGCTGCTCCAGCGCGTCCAGGTATTTTTCGACCGGGTTGTTGATGCCGAGATCGATGACGTCGAAGCCGGCGCCCTCCATCATCATGCCGACGAGATTCTTGCCGATGTCGTGGATGTCGCCCTTGACCGTGCCGATCACCATCTTGCCCTGCTTGGGCGCGCCGGTGGCGGCGAGCAGCGGGCGCAGGATGAACATGCCGGCCTTCATCGCATTGGCGGACAACAGCACTTCCGGCACGAACAGGATGCCGTCGCGAAAATCCTCGCCGACGATGCGCATGCCCTCGACCAGCGCCTCGGTGAGCACCGCATAAGGCATCCAGCCGCGCTCGAGCAGGATGTTCGTGCCTTCCTCGATCTCCTCCTTCAGGCCGTCATAGAGGTCGTCATGCATCTGCTGCACGAGTTCTTCGTCGGAAAGCTCGGACAGGATGATCTCGTCGTCGGACATGGTCTTCGGGGCTCCATGGATGCATTCGGCGCATAATGCCGGCCGCCTCGGCGACGTTGATTTCTATCGTGCGGGAGCCGCAAACCCTTAGCTGATTTGCGACGCGCTGCAAAACGAAAGCGACCGGGATTTGGTTGCGGTCGGCGCCGCCGTCCGGTCCGGCCTTTTACGACCCTCCCACATACCGCCTACACCAACAACCACGACAGGCTGGCGGCGCCCAGCCTGGGCACGGGAACCTGGCTCGCGCTGCACGCCATCGACGCCGTCGGCGTCGTGCATGCCATCATATTGAGAATCCAGGCGCTGCTGCTGCCCGTGAAGACGCTGGTCTTTTCGGGGGGCCATTGACGGACCGGCTTCCGGTTACGTTTCGATAACCAATCGCGCAACTTTACCGCGAGAGAACACGCGAGCCCTTGTCAGCGCGCTGCGCCGGCAAGAGGCTTGGCGCCTTGATCGCCCGGCAGCCTTGTGAAGGCGCCCGGCGAGCCAGGGGGGACAGCATGATCGGAACAGACGGCCTTGCGATGGCGGCAACAGGCCTCCGCCAGAAACTTCTGGTCCTGGCGCTGGGCGCAATTTGTACGCTTGGCGCGGCGCCGGTCGCCAGCGCCGACGAGGCGATGGAGCGGCGTATCGAGGAGCTTGTCCCGGCGCTCTGGGCCTACATCGACCAGGGCATGAAGGCGTTCGACAATCCCGGTCTGGCCATCGGCATCGTCACCAGCGACCGGCTCGTGCTCGCCCAGGGGTTTGGCGTGCGCAGCAAGGGCGGCGTGCCGGTCGACACCAAAACCGTGTTCCAGATCGGCTCGACCACAAAAGCTTTTCTCGCCACGACCATGGCGATCGCCGCCGACCGGGACAAGCTCGCCTGGGACGCGCGGATCGTCGACCTGGACAGCGACTTCCAGATGAAAGACCCGTGGGTGACGAGCGAGTTCCGCGTCTTCGACCTGCTGGCGCAGCGTTCCGGCATGCCGCCATCGGCCAACGACGTGATGGGCATGCTGGGCGTCGACCAGGCCGGCATGGTGCGTGCCATGCGGCATGTCGAGCCGGTCTCCAGCTTCCGCTCGACCTTCGCCTACACCAACGTCACCCACATGCTGGCGCAGCGCATCGTCGCCCGGCAGCTCGGCGCGCCGGACTGGGAAACGGTGGTGCGCAGCGAGATCTTCGAGCCGCTCGGCATGGCGGATTCCTCCTTCACGGCGGAGGCGATCGAGGCCGCGCCCAACCACGCCGAGGGTTATCGCTGGGCGCCCGAGGGCACGGTGGAAGTGCCGTTCACCCCGATCTTCCCCTACGGCTTCGGCGCGGCCGGGTCGATCAACTCGACCATCGAGAATCTTGCGCCCTGGGTGCGCCTGCATCTCGCCAACGGCACCTTCGAGGGCAGGGAACTGGTTTCTGCGAAGAACCTCGCCGTCACCAAGACGCCGCGCATCGGTATGTCGGACTCGGTATCCTATGCGATGGGCTGGGTCGTGCAGAGCACGCCGAACGGCCGGGTCGTCTGGCACAATGGCGGCACGACCGCCTTCGGCGCCTATATCGGGACGGCGCCGGACAAGGACGTCGGCGTCATCGTGCTCACCAACGAGACCAATGTCGGCCTGCCGGATGCGATCGGCGCGTGGACGCTCGACCGCCTGCTGGGCAACCCCGAGGTCGACCACGTGGCGGAGCGGCTGAAGGCGGCGCAGGCGGCATTCGCGGCGGAGGAAAAAACCACCGAGGCATCGCCCGCCGCTCGACCCGCGGCGGCGCTGGCCTCGCTCGCCGGCGACTACGACAGTCCGAGCTTCGGCAAGGCCGCGGTGACGCAGGACGGCGCCGGGCTGGTCGTCGAACTGGAGACGGGCGCGAAGCTGACGCTCGAGGCCGGCGACGGCTGGGCGTTCAGCGTCAGCCTCGTGCCGGAAGGCCGGTTCGCCGGCATCGCCGCCAACATCGGGCCGACGCCGATCGGCATCGCCCAGTTCGAGGTCGACAAGGACGGCGCCGTCGCCGGTTTCCGCTTCATCTCGGTCGACAACGGCCAGCCCTACACGTTCGCTCGGCAGTAACGTCGTCCGGCGCGGCGGGAGAAAAGGCGGAATCGAAGCGCATCGAGGAGCGGGCACCTGAAAGTGCCTGCTTGCCTGCGGAAGCGGTAACCTTATGGTTCGATTCGGGAATCGATCATGAGGAGACATCCCAAGATGCAATTGTCGTTTCTTCGCCCCTGGGCGCCGCATATTCTCAGCATTTTGCGCATCCTCGCGGCTGCGACGTTCCTGACGCACGGCACGATGAAGCTGCTCGGCTGGCCGGCGCCGTTCCCCTATCCGCTCAACGGTCTCCTCTACGTGGCGGCCATCCTCGAGATCGTCGGCGGGCTGCTGCTGATCGTCGGCCTGTTCACGCGGCCGGTCGCCTTCATCCTGTCGGGCCAGATGGCGGTCGCCTATTTCATGGGGCATGCCGGCCAGGGCTTCTTCCCCGTGCTCAACGGCGGCGAGGCGGCGATGCTGTTCTGCTTCGTCTTCCTCTACATCGCCGCGGCAGGGCCCGGCCCGTGGAGCGCCGACGCGGCGGCGGGGCGGGACTAGTTTTTCCGCCCCGACCGCGCTTCGGTCTCCCGCATTCCCGACTGCACCGCTTGTCCCTAGGCAAGCGGCGCAGTTTGCGTGCGGGCGCGTCGCCGGACGGCGTCGAAATGGGCCGCTGGACGGGCAGCGCCGCGCTTGTCCGTTTTGCGACAGGGCTTGGCGCTGCCGGGCCGTTTCGGCCTAGGTGCTTGGCTACGATCTGCCAAAGCGCACGGCGCAAGCCGGCAGGGTACGGATTCTAGGGAAGACGATCATGAGCGACAACGTGGCGGTCGAGCAGGAGGCCGGCGGCGGCCGGAGGGGCAGGGCGGATCGTGGCGGCGGCGCGGCCGCCAGGCGGGCGGCGCGTTCCGGCGGCGGGCCTGGCACGCAGCTCACTTACATCAAGCGCCAGATCCCGCTCTACGAGGTGCTGGGCGAGGAAGGTCTCGCCCTGATCGAGGCCAATGCCGACACGGTGCTGCAGGAGATCGGCATCGAGTTCCGTGACGACGCCGAGGCCTTGGCGCTGTGGAAGGAAGCCGGCGCCGACATCAAGGGCGAGCGCGTGCGCTTTCCCAAGGGCCTGCCGCGGTCGTTGCTGAAGACGGCGCCGCCGGTCTACACCCAGCATGCCCGCAACCCGGCCCGTTCGGTCGAGATCGGCGGCAAGGGCACGGTATTCGCGCCCGTCTACGGCCCACCCTTCGTGCGCGACCTCGACGGTAACCGGCGCTACGCAACCATCGAGGATTTCCGCAATTTCGTGAAACTCGCCTACATGGCGCCGTCGATCCATCATTCGGGCGGCACGGTATGCGAGCCGGTCGACGTGCCGGTGAACAAGCGCCACCTCGACATGGTCTACAGCCACATCAAATATTCCGACAAGCCGTTCATGGGCTCGGTGACGGCGCCGGAGCGCGCCGAGGACACGGTGGCGATGGCCAAGATCGTGTTCGGCGACGATTTTGTCGAGAACAACACGGTGCTGACCAGCCTCATCAACGCCAATTCGCCGATGGTGTTCGACGAGACCATGCTGGGCGCGCTGAAAGTCTATGCGCGGCACAACCAGGCCTGCATCGTCACCCCCTTCATCCTGGCCGGCGCGATGAGCCCGGTGACGGTGGCCGGCACGCTGACGCAGGTGCTGGCCGAGGTGCTGGCGGGTGCTGCCTTCACCCAGCTGATCCGGCCCGGCGCGCCGGTTCTGTTCGGCACCTTCGCCTCGTCGATCTCCATGCAGTCGGGCGCGCCGACCTTTGGCACGCCGGAACCGTCGCTCGTCTCATATGGCGCCGCGCAGCTCGCCCGGCGGCTCGGCCTGCCATTCCGCACCGGCGGCTCGCTCTGCGCCTCCAAGATTCCGGATGCGCAGGCCGCCTATGAGAGCGCCAACACGCTGAACTCGACCATCCTGGCCGGCACCAATTTCGTGCTGCATTCGGCCGGCTGGCTCGAGGGCGGGCTCGCCTCCTGCTACGAAAAGTTCATGATGGACGTCGACCAGCTCGGCATGAGCCAGAAATTCGCCGAGGGCGTCGACCTCAGCGAGAACGGCCAGGCGATGGAGGCCATCCGCCAGGTCGGGCCGGGCAGCCACTATCTCGGCTGCGACCACACGCAGGCCAACTTCCAGACGGCCTTCTACCGTTCGTCGATCGCCGACAACAATTCCTACGAGCAGTGGCAGGCGGAAGGCGAGAAGAGCGCCTCGCAGCGCGCCAACGAGCTGGCCCGCCGCTGGCTGGAGAGCTACGAGGCGCCGTATCTCGACCCGGCCATCGACGAGGCCTTGACGGACTTCATCGCCGGGAAGAAGAACTCCATGCCCGACGCCTTCACGTGAAGGGAGCCCGAAACAGGCCGGGCTAAAGTGGCCGACATCATCCACAAGGAAGTCTGGCGCAGCGCCATCAAGGGGCCGCCGGACGAGGGGTGATATGCGCCGCGACGGAGGCTATTTCAGCGCATCCGTCACCGCATCGAAGAACACCATGTCGTCGATCGGGGCCGCATCGGTCGGCTTCGATTGCGCTCCGAAGGTGACGATCACCACCTTCTCGGCCGGGTTGATGTAGATGTACTGGCCGAAGATGCCGATCGCCGCGAAGGCGCCGTCGGCCTTCGATGCTTCCGTCCAGGCCGGCCACCACATGTAGCCGTAGTCGAGCGGCTTGCCGTCCTTGAGAATCGTCGGGTTCCCGGCCTCGGTGGTCCAGCCGTCCGGCAGCAGCGGCTGGCCGTCGACGATGCCGCCATCGAGGAAGAACAGCCCGAAGCGGCCGTAGTCGCGCAAGGTGGCGCTGATGCCGCTGCCGCCGATCTCGGCGCCGTCGGGCGAATCCAGCCACCAGCTGGCGTCCTGCTCCATGCCGACCTTGCTCCAGATCTTCTCCGACAGATAGTCGGCTGCCGGCTTGCCGACGGCACCCCGGACGATCTCGCCTGCGACCTGCGTCTCGCCGGTGCTGTAGGTGTTCTGCGTGCCGGGTTCGGCCGCCCTCGGCAGCTTGCGCATGACCTCGAGCGCGGCGCCCGGCTGCTGCGAAATCTGCGCCCTCAACAACTGGCGCCGATCGGATGCCGGATCGGTGTAGGTCTCGTTCCACTTCACGCCCGACGACATCATCAGGATGTCGCGCACCGAGGCGCCTTCATAGGCGCTGCCGGCGAGCCTCGGCACGTATTTGACGACCGGGTCGGAGAGGCTGCCGATATGGCCGTCCCGGATCGCCGCGCCGATCAGCGTCGAGGTGATCGACTTGGCGATCGACATCGACATCCATTTTGTCTTTTCGCTGTTGCCGCGCTGGTAAAGCTCCAGCGCGATCCTGCCGTCCTTGAGCACCAGCAGGCCGGTTATGCTGTTGAGCGCCAGATAATCGACGAGGTCGTATGTCTTGTCGCCCTGCGTGAACGCGACGTCGGTCAACTGCTTGTCGGCCTTCTCAAGCGGGCTCGACGTCTCGCCGCGTGCGATCCTGCGCGTCGGGAACAGCCGATCGATGTTGCGGAACGTGCTGACGGCCAGATCCGGCGTCAGCGCGCCGTCATAGACCTGTTCCACCGTGCCGATTGGCTCCTGCGCATGCGGATACGGTTCGGCCGCCGCGGCACCCTGGCTCGCAGACACGATCACGACGGTTGCCGCCAGCAGCGCGCCGCACCGATGTGCCGCTCGCTCGCGCGGGCCGGCCATGGTCCTGTTGTTCCACCCATACACTTGCTTGCTCCTCCGCTTCGCCCGCCCGCCGCCACGGGCGGGGTGACGATAGGAGAGCTTGTGCCGGCGATCCACAGCGGCAGGCGGTCTGGATCGGTGTTTTCCGCGGCTGGCCCAGAGTCGTATGAGCCGGCGTCCGCCCGGGTTCGTGGAGCCTCGCCTTCGACACCCTTGCCCCTTCGCCGCGAACCTGCTTCCATTCCTGTCGTTCAAGCTCCGGAGCGACCGCCGCCATGCCCGACCTGACGCTCGCCGCCTTCGCCCTGGTCGCCTTCATCGGCATCGCCACGCCGGGGCCGACGGTGCTGCTCGCCTTCTCCAACGGTTCGCGTTTCGGCGTGCGCTCGGCGCTGCCGGGCATGGCCGGTGCCGTGCTGTCCGACTTCGTGCTGATCGGCGCCGTCGGGCTGGGGCTTGGCGCGCTGCTGGCGGCCTCGGAGTTCTGGTTCTCGGTGGTGAAGTGGGTCGGCGTCGCCTATCTCGCCTTCCTCGGCATCATGATGCTGCGATCGAGCGGGACGCTCGGCAGCTTGCAGGGCGAGGCGGCTGCCGCCGGCAAGGCGTCGGCGCGCTCGCTGTTCGCCAAATGTTTCCTGGTCGCGGTGACGAATCCCAAGGGCTACCTGTTCTTCTCGGCCTTCCTGCCGCAATTCGTCGATCCGGCGGCGCCGCAGTTTTCGCAGTACGTCGCGCTGGCGCTGGTCTTCGCCACTGTCGATTTTCTGGTCATGTCAGGGTACGCGCTGCTCGGCGCGCAGGCGGCGCGGGTCCTGAAGGGATCGGTCACGCGCTGGCTCGACCGGCTCTGCGGCGGTGCCTTGTTGGCGCTTGCGGGATCGCTGGCGCTCTATCGCCGCGCCGGCCCGTAGGTCGCCGCGGGGCAGGGGCGGCCGGCAGGAAACGGCAGCCTCACATCCGCACCCGCTCCGCCTTCGGATCGTACATCGGCCTCAGCGAAGCCTCCGCCGCAAACCGTTCTCCGGCGATCTCGATCGCGTAGGACGAAGCCAGAACCTCCGTCTCGGCCTCGCCGGGGCAGGGCACATAACCCATGCCGATGGCGCCGCCGAGGTGGTGGCCGTAATTGCCTGACGTGATCGTGCCGACGATCGTTCCGTCGCGCACGATCGCCTCGTTGTGGAAGACGAGCGGCTGCGGGTCGGTGAGCCGGAACTGCACCATGCGGCGCTCCAGCCCGGCCTCCTTCTTGCGCAGCACCGCGTCGCGTCCGATGAAGCCCGGTTTCGAGGTCTTCACCGCGAAGCCGAGGCCGGCTTCCAGCACATGGTCCTCGTCGGTGATGTCGTGGCCGAAATGCCGGAACGCCTTTTCGATGCGGCAGGAATCCAGCGTGTGCAGGCCGCAGAGTTTTAGCCCTAAATCCGCGCCGGCTTGCTCGATCGCCTCGAAGACATGGGCGGCCTGGTCGGTGGAGACGTAAAGCTCCCAGCCGAGTTCGCCGACATAGGTGACGCGGTGGGCGCGCGCCTCGCCCATGCCGATCTCGATGTTCTGCCACGTGCCGAACGGATTTCTTTCGTTCGAAAAATCGTTCGGGCTGACTTTTTGGATCACGTCGCGCGCGCGCGGCCCCATCAGGCAGAGCACGCTTTCGCCCGCCGTCACATCGGTGATGACCACGAACGCGTCGGCGAGGTGGCGGCGCAGCCAGGCGAGGTCGCGCTGCAAGGTCGCGCCCGGTACAACTGCCAGGAAGGCGGTTTCCGACAGGCGGCTGACGGTCAAGTCGCTTTCGATACCGCCACGCTCGTTGAGCATCTGCGTGTAGACGATTTTTCCCGCCGGCACGTCCATATCGTTGGCGCAGAGTCTTTGCAGGAAGGACAGCGCGTCGCGGCCCTCGACGCGGATCTTTCCGAACGAGGACATGTCGAACAGGCCGACGCCGTTGCGCACCGAAAGATGTTCGTCGCGCTGGTTGTCGAACCAGTTCTGCCGTTTCCACGAATAGCGGTATTCGCGCTCCTGGCCCTGCCTTGCGAACCAGTTGGCGCGCTCCCAGCCGGCGACCTCGCCGAAGACGGCGCCGCGCGCCTTCAGATGCTCGTGCAGCGGCGAGCGCCTGACACCCCGCGCGGACGCCATCTGGCGATAGGGGAAATGGTCGGCATAGAGCAGGCCGAGCGTCTCGACCGAGCGGCGGTAGAGATAGGTCCTGTTGGCCTGGAACGGCTGGACGCGGCGGATGTCGACGTCCCAAAGGTCGAAGGGCGGCTCGCCGTCCTGCATCCACTGCGCCAGCGCCATGCCGGCGCCGCCGGAAGACTGGATGCCGATGGAGTTGAAGCCGCAGGCGACCCAGAAATTACGCAGTTGAGGGGCCTCGCCGAGATAGTAGCGGTCGTCTGGGGTAAAGCTCTCGGGACCGTTGAAGAAGGTATGGATGCCGGTCTCGGCAAGCAGCGGAAAGCGCTTCACCGCCTTTTCGAGGATCGGCTCGAAATGGTCGAAATCCTCCGGCAACTGGTCGAAGCAGAAATCCTCCGGAATGCCGTCCATGCCCCAGGGCTTCGCCACCGGCTCGAAGGCGCCGAGCAGGATTTTTCCGGCGTCCTCCTTGTAGTAGGCGCACTCGTCCGGCACGCGCAGCACCGGCAGCCGCTCCAGCCCGGGGATCGGCTCGGTGACGATATAAAAATGCTCGCAGGCATGCAGCGGCACCGGTACGCCGGCCATGGCGCCGATGCCATGCGCCCACATGCCGGCGCAGTTGACGACGTGCTCGCAGGCGATCGTCGTGGCTTTGCCTTCGAAGACAGCGGTGACGCCGGTGACGCGGCCCTTGTCCTGGTGGATGGCGGTGACCTTGGCCTGCTCGACGATTTTTGCGCCCAGCATGCGTGCGCCCCTGGCGAGCGCCTGGGTGATGTTGGCAGGGTCGCCCTGGCCGTCCCTGGGGATGTAGAGCGCGCCGACAACGTCGCCGATCTCCAGATGCGGATAGCGCGCTTTTGCCTCGGTCGGCGAGATTTCCTCGACGTCGACGCCGCGGGCGCGCGCCATCGAGGCGTTGCGGTAGAGCTCTTCCTTGCGCTCGGACGTCAGCGCCACCGAGATCGAGCCGCACTGGCTCATGCCGGTGGCGACGCCCGTCTCCTCTTCCAGCCTGACGTAGAGGTCGGCCGTGTATTTGGCGAGCCGCGTCATGTTGGCGGTGGCGCGCAACTGACCTATGAGCCCCGCCGCATGCCAGGTGGTGCCGGAGGTCAGCTGCTTGCGCTCGAGCAGCAGGATGTCGGTCCAGCCGAGCTTCGCCAGATGATAGGCCATCGAGCAGCCGGCGACGCCGCCGCCGATGATGACCACGCGGGCCTTTTGCGGAAGGGTGGTCATGCGGGTCGCTCCCCGAATGCTTTCCTTGGAGCGACGTTACCCCCACCCCTTACCCCTCCCCTCAAGGGGGAGGGGGTCGCCAACGTTGCAGAAACCCCCTCCCCCTTGAGGGGAGGGGCAAGGGGTGGGGGTGCACTATGCGCTGACATCACGCCGCTTTCCTCCGGTAATTGGCGACGAAGCGCTTCAGCCGAGCGGCGGCGTCGGCAAGCACGGGTTCGGGCTGGCAGAGGCTGATGCGGATATGGCCGGCGGCGGCGTCGCCGAAGGAAGAGCCAGGCATGACCGCGACCTTTTCGGCGTCGAGCAAGGCCCAGGCGAATGCCTCGCAGTCGGGCTCGACGTTGCGCACGTCGAGCATGACGTACATGCCGCCCTCGGAGCCGCGCACGGTGATGCGGTTGAGGCCGGCCATCTCCGCCAGGAACGTCTTCCGCCGGGCGTCGTAGCGGGCGGCGATCTCGGCCACCCCGAAGCGGTTTTCCAGCGCCTGCGTGGCGGCGCGCGAGACGAAGTCGGTGAGGCCGTAGGTGGTGACGAGGTTCAAATCGATGGCGAGCCGGATGAGCTCGGCCGGGCCGGCAAGCCAGCCGATGCGCCAGCCGGTCATGCCGTGGCTCTTCGACATGGAGTTGATGACCAGCGTGCGTTCGGCCATGCCCGGGAGCGAACGCGGCGAGACATGCCCGCCGCCGCCCAGCGTCCAGTAGACCTCGTCCGACAGCAGCCAGAGATCGTGGCGGCGGCAGATGTCGGCGATGCCTTCCAGCGATTTTCTCGAGTAGATGGCGCCGGTCGGATTGTTTGGCGTGTTGATGAGGATGGCGCGGGTGTTTTCCCTGACCGCCGCCTCGATCGTCGCCGGCTGCGGCTGGAAACCAGTCTCGGCATGCGTCTCGACCACGGTGAAGTCCGCCCCGGCGGCGCGGAACGTGCCGGGGTAGGTGGCGTAGTATGGCGCCACGACGATGGCGTGGGTGCCGGGGTCGAGCACGGCCTGCACGGCGGAATAGAGCGCGGCCTGCCCGCCCGGCGTCGCTATGACCTGGTCGACGCTCGTCGGCACGCCGGTCGCCTCGGTCGAGACCTTCGCCATGGCGGCGCGCAGGCCGGGTATGCCGGGAAGCTGCGTGTAGTGGTGGAAACCGCCGCGCACCGCCTCCACGCAGGCCTCCACCGTCTCCGTCGGCGTGTCGAAATCGTGGTCGCCGACCGACAGCATGATGACCGGCTCGCCCGCCTGCTTGCGGTTCATGGCGGCGAAATGCAGCTCCCAGCCATCCCTGCCGGAGGGAATGATGCCGGTGATACGGGACGACGGCTTCGGCATGTCAGGCACCCTGCGCCGCCCGGCCAGCAAGGCCGGAGATCGTCAGCCGTCCCGCGGCGTCGGTCAGCGGCGCCAGTGCCGCATAGCCCGGGATCGTCGGATGCGCGGTCTCGAAGCGGTGCGAATGCGTGGCGGTGACGACCACCACCCGCGCCCCGGCCGCCTCGGCGGCGCGGATGCCGGCGGGCGCGTCCTCGAAGACGAGGCAGTCCTGCGGCTTCTGCCCGAGCCGTTCGGCGGCAAGCAGGAAGCAATCGGGCGCCGGCTTGCCATTGGTCACGTCCTCGCCTGCCACCATCAGCGGCGGCAGCGGAATGCCGGCAGCCTCCAGCCGGCGGATCGCCAGCTGGCGCGGCGCCGAGGTGACGATCGCCCAGCGGTCCGCGGGCAGCGCGGCGAGGAAGGCGGCGGCACCGGCGATCGATTCGATGCCGTCGACGTCGTCGAGTTCGGCTTGGGTGAGGGCGGCGACCTCGGCATGGAGGTCGATGCCAGGCAGGTCGAGGGCACGAATGGTCTCGACGGCGCGCACGCCGTGGATGGTCGGCAGGAAGGCGGCGACGTCGAGGCCGTGGCGCGTCGCCCAGGCCGCCCAGACGCGCTCGGCGGCGGCGATGGAGCTCAGCAGCGTGCCGTCCATGTCGAACAGGAAGGCGCCAAAGGCGCGGTCGGGAAAGGGCAGGGTCATTTTTACGCTCGAATCCTCAGATTGTCGGTGTCCCACAGCGGCTTGTCCTGTTGGACCGTGGCGGAAAAGCGGTCGCCGAAAATCTCCACCTCGACCTTCGTGCCGGGAACGGCCAGGTCGGCGCGCAGCATGCCCAGCGCGATCGATTTTTCCACGCGATAGCCCCAGCCTCCCGAGGTCGTCTCGCCGACGATCTTTCCGTCGTGCCAGAGGGTGGACATGGTGGGCGCGTCGCAGGGGCCGGGATCGTCCAGCGTCAGCGTGACGAATTTTTTCGTCACGCCCCGCTGCTTCTCGTTGAGCAGGGCGGCCCGGCCGGTGAATTCCGGCTTGTCCCATTTGACGAAACGCTCAAGCCCGCCTTGCAGCACCGAATAGTCGGTCGACAGGTCGCCCTTCCAGGCGCGGTAGCCCTTTTCCAGCCGGAGCGAATCCAGCGCGAACATGCCGAAGGGTTTCAGCCCGTGCTTCTGGCCGGCGGCCCAGACGGCATCGAAGACGGCCGGCGTGTCCTCGACCTTGGTGTGCAGCTCCCAGCCGAGTTCTCCGGCAAAAGAGACGCGCACCAGTTGCAGCCAGCGGCCCGCGATCTGGCAGGACTGGTGCGACAGCCAGGGTTTTGCCAGGTCGGCGTCGGTGAGTTCGGCGAGAATTTCGCGCGATTTGGGGCCGGTAAGAATCTGGCAGGCGAAGTTCTCGGTGACGTCGGCCAGCGTCATCTCATGAGATTGCGGCAGATTCTTCGTCAGCCACTCAAAGTCGTGGTTCTGCGCGACCGCGGCGGTGATCAGGAAGAAAAAATCCTCGTCCAGCGCCATGATCGACATTTCGGTGACGATGCGGCCCTTGTCGTCGGCGAAATAGGCAAGGCCGATGCGGCCGGGTTTCGGCACGATGCCGGTGGTCAGGCCGGACAGCCAGTCGCGCGCGCCAGAACCTTGCAGGCGGAAGCGCGAGAAGCCCGGCAGGTCCAAAATGCCGGCGGCGTCGCGCACGGCAAGGCATTCCCCGCGAATGCGCCTTTCCCACGGGCCGGCGCGGTCGAAGGTCTGGGTGGATTCCTCCGACACGTCGTCGCCGGGCTGCGCATACCAGGTGGCGCGCTCCCAGCCGTTGTAGGCGTTGAACTGGGCGCCAAGCGCGGCGATGCGGTCATGGATCGGCGACAGCTTTTGGTCCCGGCCCGCCGGCCAGGCGTGGCGCGGAAAATGGATGGCGTATTCGTTGCCGTAGATTTCGAGCCCCTTGGCGACGCAATAATCCTTGTCGGCGGCGAAGGCGGTGAAGCGGCGCGGGTCGCAGGACCACATGTCCCATTCGGTTTGACCTTCGGTCACCCATTCGGCCAGAACTTTTCCGGCGCCGCCGGCCTGGGCGATGCCGAAGGTGAAGACGCAGGCCTCGAAGGCGTTGGGAACGCCGGGCATCGGGCCGATCAGCGGGTTGCCGTCCGGCGCGTAGGGGATCGGGCCGTTGATGACTTTCGACAGGCCGGCCGTGCCGAGGATGGGTACGCGGGCGATGGCGTCGTTCAGGTACCATTCCAGCCGGTCGAGATCGTCGGGGAAGAGCTGGAAGGAAAAATCGTCCGGCATCGGGTCGTTGTGGCCGACCCAGTGGGCGCGGCAGTTTCTCTCGTAGGGACCGAGGTTCATGCCGCCTTTTTCCTGGCGCAGGTAATAGGACGTGTCGACGTCGCGCAGCAGCGGCAGTTTTTTGCCGTTTTCCTTCGTCCATGCGGCGAGTTCGGGGATCTCCTCGAACAATATGTACTGGTGGCTCATCACCATCATCGGCACGTCACGGCCGAACATCTTTCCGACCTCCTGCGCGCGGTAGCCGGCGGCGTTGACGACGTATTCCGAACGTATGTCGCCCTGCGCGGTGGAGATCACCCACTCGCCGTTTTCACGGCGCGCGCCAGCGACCGGGCAGAAGCGAACGATCTTCTGGCCCATGTCGCGCGCGCCCTTGGCCAGGGCCTGGGTAAGCTGGGCAGGATCGATGTCGCCGTCATTCGGATCGTAGAGCGCGCCGGCGAGGTCGTGCGTCTCGATGAAGGGGTAGCGCGCCTTGATCTCGTCGGGGCCGACCACGTCTATTTCCATGCCCTGGTAGCGGCCCATGCCTTTTGCACGCTGGAACTCGCGCATGCGCTCGCGCCCGTGCGCCAGCCGCAGCGAGCCGGTGACGTGGTAGTTCATGGGGTAGCCGACTTCGTCCGCCAGGCCGCGATAAAGCGAGGCGGAATAACGCTGCATGTTCATCAGCGACCAGGAGGAGGAGAAGGTCGGCACGTTGCCGGCGGCATGCCACGTCGAGCCGGAGGTGAGCTCGTTCTTTTCCAGGAGCACGCAATCGGTCCAGCCGGCCTTGGCGAGGTGGTAAAGCGCCGAGACGCCGACGGCGCCGCCGCCGATGATGACCACGCGGGCATGGGAGGGGAGGTCAGGCATCGGCTTGGCTCCTCGGGTCGACGTGGATGGTTTGGTCCGTCTGCTGGTCAGGCATCGCTGATCTCAATATACTGGCGGCGATACCGCCCAGATGACGACCGCGGGCACGCTGCCCGGGTTGCGCCAGCGGAAGGGTTTTCCCTTGAAGCGGAAACTGTCGCCCTCGCCGAGACTGTGCCAGGTGCCGCCGATCTCGATGTCGAAGCGGCCGCAGACGACATAGCCTGCCTCCTCGGTGTCGCGGCGCGCCTCCTCCACAAGCTCCGCGCCGGGCGCGAACTCCGAGCGGATCAGCTCGAAACTACCGCCGAGATCGGGCGACAGAAGCTCCTCCACCAGGCCTGATTCGCTTGTGCCAAGCGCCCGGCGCGAGCCGGCCCGCACGATCACGCCGCGCTCCTCGGGGCGCGGGGTGTCATGGGCGAAGAAAAGGCCGAGCGGCACGGAGAAGACGTTCGCCAGTGCGCGCAGATCGCCGAGCGACGGCTGCGACAGCCCGCGCTCGACCTGCGACAGCCAGCCCACCGACCGGTCGAGCCGCGCCGCCGTATCGGCAAGCGTCATGCCGCGCGCCTTGCGCAGGGCGCGGATGTCGCGCGCCAGCATGGAGCCGCCCTGCGGTGCCGCTTCGAAGGGTGCGTTCATGAAAAAATCCTCGGAAATTTCATACACGATACTGTCATGAAAAAATCAAGTACGATTTCATATCCTTGACGTTCCGCTTGCGCGATCGGGCGGTGTCGTGCAAACGCTGGGTCGGGCTGCGATGGAGGGAGCGCCTGTACCGCGCGGTGAGGAAAGGACCACGCATGCTGGCACCGGACAACAAGACCGGAGACTTCGACGAAGCGGCCATTGTCGACGAGGCGATTCTGTCGCGGCGCTCGGTGCGTGCCTTCCTGCTGACGCCGGTCGACGAAACGGTGATCCGCGACATATTGGAGGTGGCGGCGCGTGCCCCCTCGGGCACCAACATGCAGCCATGGCGGGTCTATGTCACCCAGGGCGAGACCAAGCGGAGGATCGCCGAAGCTATCCTCAACTCCGGGGTCCGCGCCGAGAAGGCGGTGTGGGACGAATACCGCTACTATCCCGACCAGTTCTTCGAGCCCTATCTGTCGCGCCGCCGCAAGGTCGGCTTCGACCTCTACGGCCATCTCGGCATCGCCCGGCGCGAGGTCGAGCGCATGCGCGAGCAGCACGACCGCAACTTCATCTTCTTCGACGCACCGGTCGGCATGATCTTCACCATCGATCGCCGCCTCAACAAGGGCTCGTGGGTCGATTACGGCATGTTCCTGGAGAACATCATGATCGCGGCGCGGGGCAGGGGACTGCACACCTGTCCGCAGGCAGCCTTCGCGCCCTATCACAACCAGATACGGCCGGTGCTCGGCATCACCCCGGAAGAAGTCGTGGTGTGCGGCATGGCGCTCGGCTACGAGGACACGTCCAAACCGGAGAACGACCTCAGGACCGAGCGGGCGCCGCTCGAGGAATGGGTGACCTTCCATCCCTGAAGGACCGGGACGCGGGTCGAGGCTTGCGGCCTGGCCTGTGGCCGCGGGCAGGCGCTCGCGCCGCATGAACGGATCGGGACGGCCTCGGCTTGCCGCGCAGGCGGTGGCGCTTTATCACTCGGCCACGATGCGCACGCCATTTTTCGGACCGGCTTCCAGCTCCGACATGCCGAGAACCATTCTCCGATCCTGTCTTGCCTTGCTGCTCGCCGTGCTTGTGGCGCTGGCGCCTGCCGTGGCGACGGCCCAGCAGCCGGCCGCGCCGGGTTCCTCGCTGGTGAGCCAGCAGCGCGCCGCCATCGACGGGCTGGCCAAGAGCACCAACGACCTCGAGAAGCGCATCGACGCCAACGCCGAGGACGACGTGCGGCTGGTCGAGATCAGGCTGCAGCTCGAGGAGGTCGCGCGCGACCTGATCGACAGCAGCGTCGCCTTCCGTCCGCGCCTGGCCGAGATCAACGACCGGATCGAGCGGCTTGGTCCGCCGCCGGTGGACGGCGCCCCGCCCGAATCGGAAATCGTGACCGCCGAGCGGCAGTCGCTCACCGCCGAAAAGGCCGAGATCAACGCCACGCTCGGCACCGCCGAGGATCTGTCGATCCGCGTCAACAACCTGATCACGCGCATCACCGAGATACGCCGCGACCTGTTCTCCCGCCTGCTGACGCGGCGCTACGACATCAACTGGACGCTGATGAGCGAGGTATCAGGCGCCTTTCACGAGACCAGCGGCAGCGTCTATCGCTCTGTGTCGGCGTGGCTGCGCTTCGTCACCAACTTCAAGCTGAGCTCGGTGCTCGGCGCGACGCTCCTGGCTCTCGCCGCGGCCGCCGTGCTTCTGCTCGGCGGCCGGCGCATGTTCGGCCATCTCATCGAGCCCGATCCCGACCGGCAGGAGCCGAGCTATCTCAGCCGGCTGTCGGTGGCGTTCTGGTCGACGCTGCTGCCATCGGCCGCGCTCTGGGTTTTCCTCGGCGCCACCTTTTTCTTCTTCGACTATTTCCAGGTGCTGCGCGGCGACATCCGGCCGATGCTGGCGGCGCTGTTCGGCGTGATCGGCCTGGTGTTCTTCGTGCACCGGCTGGGCAGCGCCGTCCTGTCGCCGCGGCTGCCGGAGTGGCGGCTGATCCCCGTCCAGTCGAACGCCGCGTCCAAGCTCCTGTGGATCATGTCGGCGATGGCCGCCTTCAGCGGCTTGGATTTCCTGCTCAGCGTCGTCTACGAGACCCTGAACGCACCGGTGTCGCTGACGGTGGGCGAAGCCCTGGTGGCGACGGTGCTGATCGGCCTGCTCGTCGTCATGAGCGGGCTGGTGCGTCCTTTCGTCGGCGACGACGGGCGCCCGCGCGCCTGGCCGCCGACGGTGCGCTTCACCCTCTATGCCGTCGGGCTGATGACGATCGTCGCCGCCCTGCTCGGCTATATCGGCCTTGCCCGCTTCATCTCGCAGCAGGTGGTGTGGACCGGCGCGGTGCTGGCGACCATGTATATCGGCTTCTTGTCGTCGCGCGCGGTTTCGGAGGAGGGGGCCTTTTCCGGTACGGCGATGGGGCAGCGCTTCCAGCGCTGGTTCAAGCTCGACGACGCGGCGCTGGACCAGGTCAGCCTGGTGGTCAGCATCCTCATCAACGTCGTCGTGGTGGTCGTCGGCCTGCCGCTGATCCTGTTCCAGTGGGGTTTTCAGCCGGCCGACATCGTGGCCTGGATGTACCGGATCGCCACCGGTATCCAGATCGGCTCCTTCACCCTGTCGCTGACCGGCATCCTCTGGGGCCTGCTGGTCTTCGCCCTCGGCTTCATCCTGACGCGCTGGTTCCAGGGCTGGCTGGACGGCTCGGTGATGGCGCGCGGCCGCGTCGACACCGGCGTGCGCAACTCGATCCGCACGGTTGTCGGCTATGCCGGCCTGGCGGTGGCGGGGCTGATCGGCCTGTCCGCTGCCGGCATCGACTTCTCCAACCTTGCGCTGATCGCCGGCGGCCTGTCGCTCGGCATCGGCTTCGGCCTGCAGAACGTCGTGTCGAACTTCGTGTCGGGCCTGATCCTGCTGGCCGAGCGGCCGTTCAAGGCCGGCGACTGGGTGGTGGCCGGCGCGGTGTCGGGCACCGTCAAGAAGATTTCCGTGCGCGCCACCGAGATCGAGACGTTCCAGCGCCAGACCGTCATCCTGCCCAACTCCGAGCTGATCAACGGCGCGGTCGGCAACTGGACGCACCGCAACAAGCTGGGGCGCGTCGACATCCCTGTTGCCGTCGCCTTCGGCGTGGACGCGCGCAAGGCGCATGCGCTGCTGCTCGACCTGGCCGCCGGCCATCCGCTGGTGCTGAAGAACCCCGAGCCGTTCGTCGCCTTCACCGCCTTTGCGCCGACTTCGATGAATTTCGAGATGCGGGTGTTTCTGGCCGACGTCACCAATGGCGGCGGCGTGCAGAACGACCTGCGCTTCGCCATTCTGGAGGCGTTCCAGCGCGAGGGCATCCCGATCGCGGTTCCGGCGCAGGTGCCGCCCGACCTGACGCCCAAGCCGCGCTGGCCCGAAGACGACGAGAAGGCCGAGGCCGAGCTGGCGGACGAGCTGAAGCGGCGCGAGGCGGAAAGGCTGAAGCCCGCCGGGCGCCGGCGGCGGCGCAGCAAGCCGGACCCGACCGAGGACGACGGCGGGGCAAATATGGCATGAACGTGTCATTCAGTTGGCGTTCAGCTTCGCTCCCTTATAGACTGTTCACGAAAGGGGCGGAGTGCCCCGGACCTGCACAGAGGCGGTGGAAACACCGGAAAGCCATGAAGCATCTTGTCGTCGCAGCTGCCTGCCTTCTGACCCTGGGCAACGCGGCGCATGCGGCCAGCGCCGTCAATCTCGACGCCGAGCCGCGCACGCTGATCGTCACCGAGGGCGGCAGCAGGTCCGAACTGTCGCTGGCCGCCGGCGAGACGGTCGAATTCTGCAGCTCCGGCTGCTTCGTCACCCTGCCCAACGGCGACCGCGAGGCGCTGACCGGCACGGAAACGATCGAGATTTCTGGCGGCGTGGCGAAGATCAAGTAGCCTATCTGCCAACCCGGACTTCGAACGGGGCGATGCCAGCGGCATTGCCCCGTTTTCGTCTGAGGTTCGCCTTGCGGACGCATTCCGGCGGTGTGGCCGGTGCAGTCGAACGGCAAGGCCCGATGCTGCAAGCGATAGCCGCGTTCGGCCGCCTCACATCACCACGAAAGCCGCCTCGGATAGGCGTAGGCCGGCGACATCAAGGCGAACTTGATCGCCGCATAGGGGCTACCGGACCCGTCGGCGTCCTGGACGGCGAGCGAGTGTGCGGGACGTCCAATTAACAGCGAAAAGCTGTGTGGTTTCTGCCTCTTGAAAGTCGGTGCAGCCGTTCTCAAATCTTGTGCCGCCGGCCGGTGCGCTGCGCACCTTCGGCCGGTTTGCTGTTTCAACAGACGCTGTAAAGACTGGAGGACGTGATGCCCGACAAGCGTTTCGACCGCCCGATTTACGTTCGAAACGGAACCTACCTCGTCCAGGAGATCGCCGATCTGCAGGACGCCCTCTACTTTCTCGAAGACTGGCCGGAGAACCGGCGCGGGACGATCTACGAAACCGCGCGGCGTGCCTGCTGTGCGGCCTGGGACGGCCACTATCCACTCGACGCCGCGCGCAAGGCCTTTGAGGGCTGGGCGCGCATGACGAAAATCCTCGAAAACGAGACGCCCGTCATGCCGTGGATGACGGCACCCCGGGAAGGCCGAGGCGGCGTGCCGGCCTGACGTGCAGGTCAGGCGCTGCGTGCAACCAAAGTTGCTCCGGCGCGTTCCCGGGTGTTCCCCATCGGAGGCCGACTGGCGTCGGCCTTCTCACCAACAAAATCCGAGAGGCCACGATGCTCGACTTGTCGTCCATCACCCCCGTCGCGGTAGCGATAATGGGTTGCCACAAGCGTGACATCCGCTCGCTGAGCGACATGCATGAGTTCCTTACCGAGTGGCCACCTTCCCAGCGCCGGATGAGCTATGGGGCGGCAGCCAAGGCATGTGCCGCCGCTCGGGCCGGTGAGATATCGCCGGAGGCCGCGCGAGAGGCCTTCGTTCAGTTCGCAGAGACGGCGGGCATCCTGTGGCCCGAGGTTTCCCCGATCATTTCAGTGAAACCTGTGGCTCGCGGATATGCTGGGTTCGCTTAGTAGGCGTTGGATCGAAACACGGGGCTTACTGGCGCGCCGGAGAAAGGCATTCCAGCCTTTGCGTCAAAGACTTCTGCTAAATCACTGAAAACAATGGCGCGAGTGACGGGGCTCGAACCCGCGACCTCCGGCGTGACAGGCCGGCACTCTAACCGACTGAGCTACACCCGCGCATCCGGCGCCGTGGCGACGCCGTGTTGTGGGCGTCCGATTACGGGGTTCGCGGGAGGCTGTCAAGCGCGATGGCAACGCTTGTCGACGATTTGCCGGGACCTTTCGCCGGCCAACCGAAGACACGCGCCGGCAGCCGGCTTTTCCACTGCATATGGAGAAAACCGGCGCGCCGCGGCGACGCAAAATCACGGCCCGTCAGAGTAGCTGGCCGAGCTTCTTGCCGACCTTAATGAAGCGCAGCGGGTCGATCGCCTCGCCGTTGCGCCGGATCTCGTAATGCATGTGCGGTCCGGTCGAGCGGCCGCTGCTGCCGACCTCGCCAACGACGTCGCCCGTCTCGACCGTCTGGCCTTCGGCGACGCGGATGCGGCTGAGATGGGCGAAGCGGGTGGAATAGCCGTTGCCGTGGTCGATCTCGACCATGCGGCCATAGCCGCCGTTCCAGGCGGCGTGCGTCACCACGCCGGAGGCCGTCGCCTTGGCGGGAAAACCGATGGGAGCGCGGAAATCCATGCCCGAATGCAGGGCCGGCGTGCCGAGAAAAGGGTCCTTGCGCACGCCGAACGTGCTCGAGATCGAGCGGCCCGGCGCCGGATTGGCGATCGGCAGGCGCATGGCCCGCTTCTTGACGCTGTCCAGCGTGTCGAGCGCCTGGTCGAGTTCTTTCACCTTGCTGTCGAATATCTGGGCGTTGTCGATCGCCACCAGCGGGCCGCCCATCGCCGACTTGCCGAAATCGACGTCGATCGGCAGGCCGGCGTCGTCGAGAACGTCGGCGATCCGGTCGGCGGTCTGGTAGGCATCGTCGGCCAGCGACGAGATCCGGCTGATCTGCTCCTTTTCGATCGAGCGCAGCGACTGGTTGATGGAGACGAACAGCTTGTCGGCGCGGTCGGCGGGCGATTCGCCGACATGGGTCGTGCGCAGCGGGAACGGCGCCGCCGCGCCGGCATAGGCGAGGGCGGGCAGCGCCGGCTTGGAGCCGGCTGCGTCGGCCCGCTCGTCCGGCCTGCCGCCCGGCAGCGGCGCGGTGTCCGGCGTGACGGTGACGGCGTTGGCCTTTTCCAGCAGCGGTCCGAGACGGCCGTGCCGTTCGCTGAGCCTGGACTGGCGCGACAGCAGCTCCGTGACCTTGGTCTCCATGAGCTGCTGGTCGAGCAATTGTCGGCTGGTGATGCGGTCGACCTGCTCCCGCAGCGCCGAGATGCGGTCCTCATAGGCATGCTGCATGCGGGCCTGGCGGGCGATGGCCGCGCCGATTAGGTCGTCGCGGAAGACGAGATAGGTCGTCGCGGCGAAATAGCCGAGCGTGACGGCCGCCACCACCGAACCGGCCAGCGCCGCCATCCAGGGCCGCACCGTGAAATGGCGGATCGAGTTGCCGCGGGCGATGATGACCGTGTGCGGTTCCTGACGCTTGCCGAAAACCGTGGATTGAACTGCCATCTGCCCCAACTCCGCATGCACGCGCCGCGCTCAGCGAGGATGCGATTACACATTGTTAGGGTTAACAAAGCTTTGCCGCAGCGCTCGCATCGTTAATGTCGATGGCGATTTCGCGTGTGGGTAGCGCCTGCTTGGGCCGGTGGCGGCTTCATGCGCTAGCCCGCTCTGGTTGCGGAAGCCTGCGGTAAGGCAAAAGAAAACCGCCCCTCGAGGCGGTCTCTCGGATCGCTGCGACGAGGCGGCAAGGTCAGTCGAGAAAAAGCCAGAGCAGGATGATGATCGGAATGGGGATGCCAAGCATCCACAGGATGACGCCACGAAGCATTTCGTCTACTCCCGCTGTTTGTTCATGAGCAGAATGCGGGAGATCTGAAACGGTTCCGCCGGACGGGCGTCGCGGTCGTCAGCTTCGACCGAGGCCGCGGGCCGCCTCCAGCACCTCGGCGGCGTGGCCTTTCACCTTGACCTTGCGCCATATCCGCCTGATCCGGCCGTCGAAGCCGATCAGGAAGGTGGCGCGCTCGACGCCCATGAAGCTGCGCCCATACATGCTCTTCTCGACCCACACGCCATAGGCGTTGGCCGTCGCAAGCGCCTCGTCGGCGGCGAGATCGATGGAAAGGCCATGCTTCGCGGCGAAGTTCGCATGACGCTTCGCACTGTCGGGCGAGATGCCGACGACCGTGGCGCCGGCCGCCTCGAAATCCGGCTTCAGCGCCGAGAAGTCGATCGCCTCGGCCGTGCAGCCCGCAGTGTCGTCCTTCGGGTAGAAATAAAGCACCACAATGCGTCCGCGCAGATCGCCGAGGCTGAGCGTGCCGCCGCCGCCGCGCGGCAGCGAAAAATCGGGCGCAGCGTCGCCTACACCGAGTTCAGCCATAAGGATGCCCTTCTTCGCCTCTAATTATGGGAAAAATCGGTATAGTGTGGCGACGGATTCGTCTACGGCGGCACCGCCGTGGACGGGCGCGGCAGACACCCTGGCCCGGGTGAACGCGGCTCCGGATCGATTGCGCTCTATAACAGGAAACGCCACGCGTTGCATCACCAGCCTCCCCAGCACCGGAAGATCCGGTTCCGCCGGGACGAGATATGCAAGCTTTCCGCCATGCCTTCGGCCGAGGGCCAGGGCGCGCATTGGCGCGGCGGGCGCACGCGGCGCGGCATGGTTCGCGTCGGCCTTACCGCCGCGGCCGTTGCCGGATGCGCCGTGCTGCTCTTCCTTGCCGCGGCCGTCGTCGTCGTTGGCCTGGGCTGGGGTACCGGGACGCTGCGCAGCCAGGCCGAAAGGGCGCTGCAGAACGCGGTCGGCGGCTATGCCGCCGCGGCCATCGGCCCGGCCCGCATCGCTCCCGGGGCCGCCGGGCCGCTCGCCTTCGAGCTGGAAGACGTCCGCCTCAGCGCCGTCGGCAGCGAGGCGCTGATCGCCGAGATCGGCTCCGTCGATTTCGGCATCAGGCTGCTGCCGCTGCTCGGCGGCAATTTGCGGCTCGGCAGCGCTTCCGTGTCGGACGCCACCATCACCGTCGCCGCCCTGCCGGCGATCGGCGGCAGCGACTGGACCGCGCCGCTGCGCGACGGGCGCGGCCTCATCGACCCCGGCCTGGTCGCGGCCGCCGCCTTCGGGCCGCTGCATGCGGCTTTCGCGGCGGTGGACAACGGCATGCTCTCGGAGATCGCGCTCGACAACATCACCATCGTGCTGCCTGAAGGCCAGCGCCTGCGTGCCGTCCGCATCATCGACGGCTCGGTCAGCCGGACGTCCGCCGACACGCTGCGCATCGCGGCCGAGGCCGATGTCGACGGCCGGCGCATCAGGCTCGCCGGCACGGCGGCGCGGGTGGCGGAGACGGGGCGCATCGCTGCCCTCGACCTGTCGATTTCGGGAGACGCGCCGGAGGAGACACCCGGCGAGCCGCCTGAACGGGCGGGGCGGCTGGGCGCCTTCGCCCTGTCGGTTTCGGGGAGCGAAGGCACCGGCACGGCGCCACCGGCGCTCAAGATTTCCGCCATGGTCGACGAGTCCGTGCTGGATTTCGGCGCCCGCGGGGCCGTGACCGGCAATCTGCGCGTCGACGCCACCCTCGCGGCCGGCACCAACAAGGTCGAGATCGACCGGCTGCTGCTGCAGATGGGGCGCACCTCGCTCGAAATGAACGGTGCGTTCGGCCCGCGCCCGCCGAGCGGCGCCGTCGGCGACACGCCGGTCTACCGCTACGAGCTGGTGAGCAGCAAGACGGTGGTGGCCCCGCAGGACTCACCCGAGCCGGCCCTGGAGTTCATGGCGCAGGTCGAGGGCGTGGTCGATCCGCGGACCAGGACGGCGTCGGCGGACCGCATCGCCATCAGGACCGGCACGGGCGAGGCGCTCGGCACTGCCCGGATCGAGCTGGCCGAAGGCTTGGCGCCCGGCGTGACTCTGGCCTTCTCGGTGCGCGACATGCAGGTGGCCCATGCCAAGCAGCTGTGGCCGTGGTTCGCCGCGGCCGGCGCGCGCAACTGGGCACTGGACCATGTCTTCGGTGGCGAGCTGGAAGAGGCGAGCATCCAGTTCCGCGTTCTGCCGGGGCGGCTCGGCAATGGCGTTCCGCTGTCGGCGGAGGAGATCGTCGGCCGCTTTGCCGTCACGAACACGCGTTTCGACACCTTCGGCAAGGTACCGCCGGTGCGCGACGCCAACGGCGTCATCGATGTCCGCGGCCACGATGTCGACATCACCATGTCGTCCGGCACGGTCTATCTGCCGAGCGGCAAGACGGTGACCGGCCGCGACGGGACGCTCGCCTTCCGCTCGGAGCGGCGATCGATCGGCAAGCTCGATATCGACATTGAAGGCGAAGCCGGCGCGGTGGCCGAGCTGGCGTCGCTCGATCCGATCAATGCGCTTCGCGTCATGCCGATCGAGCCGGGCGATCTGACCGGCAGCGTCAAGGGGCATGTGATCGCCGACATTCCCATCCGCAGGGGCATCGATGCCAAAACCCTGGATTGGATCGTGGCGCTCGACTATTCCGGATTGTCGATGGCCAAGCCTGTCGGCGGCCAGTTGCTGACCGACGCGGACGGCAAGATCACGGTCGAGCCGGCGCAGGCGACCGTGACGGCAAAAGGCAGGCTGAACGGCATCCCGGCAAACTTCACGCTTGTCGAGCCGCTGCGCCCGGAAGGACCGAAACGCGCTCGCGACGTCGAGCTCGTCCTCGACGACGCGACGCGCGGCAAGGTCGCGCCGGGGCTCGACAGCCTGATATCGGGCACCGTCAAGGTGCGGTTCGCGGAGCAGCAGGGCACGCGCAAGGTGGTGGCCGATCTCGGCGCGGCGCGTCTCGACATACCCTGGGTCGGCTGGAGCAAGGGGCCCGGCGTCGCCGCGACCGCGGAATTCTCCATGCAGACCGGCGACAACGGCGTGCGCATCCCCGACTTCCGGCTTGCCGGCGCTTCCTTCTCGGTCGCCGGCGAGATGACGCTGTCCGGTGGGGCGCTGTCCTCGGCCCGTTTCGACTCGGTGCGGCTCAATCGCGGCGACGACGTCGCGGTCGATGTAGCACGGTCGGGCAGAGGCTACCGCATCGATATCCGCGGAAACGCCCTCGATGCGCGCCCGGTCATAAGGACACTGCTCTCCGATACCGAAGGCTCGGGAAAGGCGGCGCCCAGGACCACCGCTTCGGTCAATCTGGATGTCGCGACCGTGGCCGGCTTCAACGGCGAGAGCCTGTCAGGGGTCAAGCTCGAATCGGACGGTGGCGGTCTGTCGCTGACCGCGGCCTCCCGATCGGGCGGCCGGGTGACCCTGTCCAACCGCGTGCGGGCAGGCAGCCGGCAGGTGCAGTTGCAAGCAGCCGACGGCGGCGCCGTCCTGCGCTTCCTCGACCTCTACAAGAACGTCCAGGGCGGCGCCATGAAGGTGGTTCTGGCCGGCGCCGGCGACGGCGGCATGGCCGGTCAGGTGGACGCGCGCGATTTCACGATCGTCAACGAGCCGCGGCTCGCCTCCATCCTGTCGACGACGCCGGCCGGCAGCGACCGCAGCCTCAACCAGGCGGTGCGCCGCGAGATCGACACCTCGCGCGTGCAGTTCGAGCGCGGCTACGCGCAGATCGCGCGCGGCGACGGCTATCTGCGCCTCGCCAACGGCGTGCTGCGCGGCCCGCTCATCGGCGCCACCTTCCAGGGGACGCTGTTCGATCAGCGCGGGCAGATGGATATGACCGGCACCTTCATGCCGGCCTACGGCCTCAACCGCATCTTCGGCGAGCTGCCGCTGGTCGGCGAGTTGCTCGGCAACGGCCGCGACCGCGGCCTGATCGGCGTCACCTTCAAGCTCGACGGCGCGGCCAAGTCGCCGCGCCTGCAAGTCAATCCGCTGTCGGTCATGGCACCGGGGATTTTCCGGCAGATTTTCGAATTCAACTGAAGGCGCGGCGGGCGCCAAGCCGCTGCGGCATATCCTTCGAGGAAAGGGCCTTCACACGGCCCTGACGAGCAAATGCTTCTTCTTGCCGAGCGACAGTTTTGTCACGCCCTCCGCGGTCAGGTCGGCGTCGGACACGGTGCGCCGCTCGTCCGCCACCGGCTGGTCGTTGAGGCGCACGGCGCCGCCTTGCACATGACGGCGTGCCTCGCCATTGGAAGCGGCGAGCCCGGCCCGCACCATCAGCGCCAGCAGGCCGATGCCCGCCCGCAGCTCCGCCGCCGCAACCTCGACAGAAGGCAGCGTATCGGCCAGCGCACCTTCCTCGAAGGTTTTCCGCGCCGTTTCCGCTGCCTCCTCGGCCGCGGCGCGGCCATGCAGCATGGCCGTCACCTCGGTCGCCAAAACCTTCTTCGCCTCGTTGATCTCCGAGCCGCCGAGCGCCGCGAGCCGCGCGACCTCTTCCAGCGGCAGTGTGGTGTAGAGCTTCAGGAAACGGCCGACATCGGCGTCCTCGGTGTTGCGCCAGTACTGCCAGAACGCGTAGGGGGCGAGCATGTCGGCGTTGAGCCAGACCGCGCCCGACAGCGACTTGCCCATCTTGGCGCCCGACGCGGTGGTCAGCAGCGGCGTCGTCAGCGCGTAGAACTGTTCGCCGAGCATGCGGTGGCCGAGATCGAGGCCGTTGACGATGTTGCCCCACTGGTCGGAGCCGCCCATCTGCAGCACCACGCCGTAGCGCTTGTTGAGTTCGACGAAGTCGTAGGCCTGCAGGATCATGTAGTTGAATTCGAGGAAGGACAGCGACTGGTCGCGATCCAGGCGCAGCTTCACCGAATCGAAGGACAGCATGCGGTTGACCGAAAAATGCTGGCCGACGTCGCGCAGGAATTCGAGGTAGTTGAGCGGCAGCAGCCAGTCGGCATTGTTGACCATCAGCGCATCGCGCGGCCCTTCGCCGAAGCTGAGATAGTTGGAAAACACCTTCTTGATGCCGTCGATGTTGCCCTGGATGGTCTCGGGCGTCATCAGCTTGCGCGCCTCGTCCTTGAAGGACGGGTCGCCGACCATGCCGGTGCCGCCGCCCATCAGGGCGACGGGACGGTGCCCGGTCTGCTGCAGCCAGTGCAGCATCATGATCTGGATCAGCCCGCCGGCATGCAGGCTGGGGGCGGTCGGGTCGAAGCCGATATAGGCCGACACGGTCTCCGTGGCGAAAAGCTTGTCGAGGCCGGCCTCATCGGAGATCTGGTGGATGAAGCCGCGCTCGGACATGACGCGCAGGAAATCGGACTTGAAGGCGGACATGGCAACGTTCCGGAAGATGGATTGAGGACACGCCGGCGCATGGCGCTGGCGGCACGGCGGCTTTAGCATCGGCGCACGAAGAATCACAAGAAAATAGGTCGAATGACCCAGACCTGCGCGATCGGCCTGATGAGCGGCACGTCGATGGACGGCATCGACCTGGCCATGCTTGCGACCGACGGCGAGAATTCCGTCCGGCGCGGACCGTCCTTCTTCGTACCTTATGAAGCGGGTTTCCGCCGGCGCATCGAGGCGGCGCTGGAGGACGCCAGGGCCATCGTCAGCCGCGACGAGCGGCCGGGCGACCTCGCCGCGCTGGAGCGCGAGATCACCGAGCGCCATGCCGACGCCGTCGCGCGGTTCCTCGGGGAAGGCGTGGACGGATCGGGCAGGCCGGAAATCATCGGCTTCCACGGTCAGACGGTGCTGCACCGCCCGCAAGCCGCCCTGACGGTGCAACTCGGCGACGGTCCGTTGCTGGCGAGCCTTACCGGCCGGCCGGTCGTTTACGACATGCGCGCCAACGACATGGTCCTTGGCGGACAGGGCGCCCCGCTGGTGCCGGCCTACCACGCCGCGCTGGCGCGCTCGCTGCCGCCGGAATTCGCGTGGAAAACGCCGGTCGCCTTCGTCAATATCGGCGGCATCTCCAACGTCACCTATGTGCCGGCCGACGGCGACCCGGTCGCCTTCGACAGCGGCCCCGGCAATGCGCTGATCGACCAGTGGGTTTTTCGCGAGGGCGGCGTGCCGTTCGACGCCGGCGGGGCGATCGCCAGCGAGGGCGGCGTGGTCGACAGCGTAGTCGCCGCCTATCTGACAAAGCCCTTCTTCTCAAGGTCAGGCCCGAAATCGCTGGACCGCAACGACTTTACGCTCGCCGAGGCGCAGGGCCTCGAACTCGCCGACGGCGCCCGCACGCTGGCCGCGGTATCGGCCGCGGCCATCCTCGAAGCGGCCGGGAACATGCCGGAGCCGCCAAAACTCTGGATCGTCTGCGGCGGCGGGCGCAAGAACCCGCACATCGTCGGCGATCTCAAGACCGGCGCCGAGAAGGTCGGAGCCGAGGTGATTCTCGCCGAGGGTGCCGGGCTCGACGGCGACGCGATGGAGGCGGAGGCCTGGGCCTATCTGGCGGTGCGGTCGCTCAGGCGCCTGCCGCTCACATTTCCGACCACCACCGGCTGCCGCGAACCGGTGAGCGGCGGGTTACTGGCGTCACTGGAGGGAGGCAAATCATGAACAATGACGATTTTCGCGCCTGGTCGGCGCGGGCGGCGGCCTGGGGCGCCGACTACCGCAGGACGATCCGCGAGCGGCCGGTGCGGGCACAGACGCGTCCGGGCGAGGTCGCCGCGCTGATCCCAGCAGCGGCGCCGGAGACGGCCGAGCCGATGGAGGACATTTTCGCCGACTTCGAGGAAAAAATCCTGCCGGGCATGACGCATTGGCAGCATCCGCGCTTCTTCGCCTATTTCCCCGCCAACGCGGCGCCTGCATCGGTCGTGGCCGAATACCTCGTCTCCGCGATGGCGGCGCAATGCATGCTGTGGCAGACCTCGCCGGCGGCGACCGAGCTTGAGACGCGCATGATGGAGTGGATGCGCCAGGCGCTGGGGCTGCCCGACCGCTTCACCGGCGTCATCCAGGATTCGGCCTCCTCGGCGACGCTGAACGCCGTGCTCATCATGCGCGAGCGGGCGCTGCAATGGGCCGGCAACCGGCAGGGTCTCGCCGGCAAGCCGGCGATCAGGATCTATTGCTCGGACCAGGTCCATACCTCGATCGACCGTGCCATCTGGGTGTCGGGCATCGGCGAGGAGAACCTGGTCAAGATTCCCGCCGGCGGCTGCTCGCGCGGTATGGATGCCGCCACCCTTGATGCCGCGATCCTGGGCGACCGTGCCGCCGGCCATCTGCCGGCTGGTGTCATCGCCTCGGTCGGCGGCACCAGCGTCGGCGGCACCGACGACGTGGCCGCGGTCGGTGCCGTCGCGCGCCGTCACGGCCTCTATCTCCACGTCGACGCCGCCTGGGCCGGCTCCGCGATGATCTGCCCGGAATTCCGCCCGCTATGGGCGGGCGTCGAGGGCACCGACTCCATCGTCTTCAACCCGCACAAATGGCTGGGCGCGCAGTTCGACTGCTCGATCCAGTTCGTCGCCGATCCCGACAGCCTCGTCCGCACGCTCGCCATACGTCCGGACTATCTGCAGACGCACGGCCGCGACGGCATCCTCAACTATTCGGAATGGTCGGTGCCGCTCGGCCGCCGCTTCCGCGCGCTGAAACTGTGGTTCCTGCTGCGCGCCCACGGCCTTGCCGGCCTGCGCACCATGATCCGCGACCATGTCGCCTGGAGCAAAGCACTCGCCGAGCGGCTGCGGGCGCTGCCGGACTTCGAGATCGTCACCGAGCCGATGCTGTCGCTGTTCTCCTTCCGCCACCGGCCCGCCGGGACGGATCATCTCGACGCGCACAACCTCGTCCTGCTGAACGCGATCAACGACGATGGGCGCATCTATCTCACCCAGACCCGCGTCGACGGCAAGGTGGCGATCCGCTTCCAGGCCGGGCAGTTCGAGACGACCGAGGCCGACATCGATACGGCCTTCACCGCCATCGTCGAAACCGCGGCGGGCCTCGCCTGACGCGGCTTTCGCTTCCGTCTTCTTTCGTTTTGAGTTACAAGTCCAAAAAACGAAAGCTAGGGAAAGCCCATGTTCCTGTCGCAGCGCCATTCGGAAATCATGCAGATGGCGAAGGACCACGGCCGCGTGCTGGTCGACGATCTCGCCGGCCATTTCGGCGTGACGCCGCAAACCATCCGCAAGGATCTCAACGACTTGTGCGAACAGCGGCTGCTCTCGCGCATCCACGGCGGGGCGCTGTTCCCCTCCGGCATCGCCAACCTCGAATACGAGGCGCGGCGCAAGATCGCCGCCCCCGAGAAGGAGGCGATCGGCCGCGCCGCCGCCCGCATCATCCCCGACAACGCCTCGCTGTTCATCAATATCGGCACCACCACGGAGGAGGTCAGCAAGGCGCTGCTCGACCATTCCGGCCTGATGGTCATCACCAATAACATCAATGTTGCCAACAGGATGCGCGTTTATCCGGGCATCGAGGTGGTGATCGCCGGCGGCGTCGTGCGCGGTTCCGACGGCGGCGTCGTCGGCGAGGCGGCGGTCGACTTCATCAAGCAGTTCAAGGTCGACTATGCCGTCATCGGTGCCTCGGCCATCGACCATGACGGCGCGCTGCTGGATTTCGACTTTCGCGAGGTGAAGGTCGCGCAAGCCATCATCGCCAATGCGCGCCACGTCATTCTGGTCTCCGACGCCACCAAGTTCGAACGAACCGCGCCTGTGCGCATCGGCCATCTCTCGCAGGTCGACACCTTCATCACCGACCGTTGCGAGCTGCCGACGATCCGCCGGATCTGCGGGGACAGCGAGGTCGAGCTGATCGAGACCCTCAACGCTTCGGAGCGCCCTGACGCCGCGTGAAACGCTTCTGCGCGTTTTCGTTTGACATTCGTTACTATTTCGAAATAATCCCGACTGGTTTTCGAAAGTAGCTGTAATGCTGCACTGCGAAAGCCGGGGAGGGTGCCTTTGGACGCAGCGGCGATCCACGACATTTTTGTCATCGGCGGCGGCATCAACGGATGCGGCATCGCCCGCGATGCCGTGGGCCGCGGCTTTTCGGTGTTCCTCTGCGAAATGAAGGATCTGGCGAGCGGCACGTCGTCCGGCTCGACCAAGCTCATTCACGGCGGCCTGCGCTATCTCGAATATTACGAGTTCCGGCTGGTGCGCGAAGCGCTGATGGAGCGGGAGGTGCTGTGGACGATGGCGCCGCACATCATCTGGCCGATGCGTTTCGTGCTGCCGCACGCAAAAGGCCTGCGGCCGGCCTGGCTGCTGCGCCTCGGCCTCTTCCTCTACGACCATATCGGCGGCCGCAAGCTGCTGCCGGCGACGAAGACGCTCGACATGACGCGCGATCCCGCCGGCAAGCCGCTGAAGCCATTGTTCAAGCGCGGCTTCGAATATTCCGACGGCTGGGTCAACGACGCCCGCCTCGTGGTGCTGAACGCCCGCGACGCCGCCGACCGCGGCGCCGTCATCCGCACCCGCACCCGGGTGGTGGCCGCCCGGCGCGAGGCCGGACTGTGGTCGATCACCATCGAGGACCTGCTGACGCGCGACACCGAAGAGGTTAAGGCGCGGCTCTTGGTCAACGCCGCAGGGCCGTGGGTCGACCAGGTGCTGTCGGGGGCTCTCGGCCGCAACGACACCCGCAACGTCCGGCTGGTCGCCGGCAGCCACATCGTCATCCGCAGGAAATTCGCCGATCCGCGCGCCTATTTCTTCCAGAACCGCGACGGCCGCATCATCTTCGCCATCCCCTATGAGGAGGATTTCACCCTCATCGGCACCACCGACCGGGATTTTCAGGGCGATCCGGAGGACGTGCGCATCAGCGACGGCGAGATCGACTATCTCTGCGCGGCGGCCAGCGAGTATTTCGTCGAGCCAGTGCGGCGCGCCGACATCGTCTGGACCTATTCGGCGGTGCGCCCGCTCTATGACGACGGCGCCTCCCGGGCGCAGGAGGCGACGCGCGACTACGTGCTGAAATCCGAGGGCGGCGACGGCGCGGCACCTTTGGTCAACGCCTTCGGCGGCAAGATCACCACCTACCGGCGGCTGGCCGAATCCATGCTGGACAGGATCGAGCTGCATCTCGGCAAGCGCGGCAAGCCGTGGACGGCGGGCGCCGTGCTGCCTGGCGGCGATTTCGCGCCGACCGGCTTCGAGGCCGAAGTCGCGAGGCTTAAGGCGGCCTATCCCTTCCTGGACGGGGCCCATGCGCGCCGGCTGACGCGGCTCTACGGCACGCGCGCCCACACGCTGCTCGGCCTCGCCCGCTCGCAGGCCGATCTCGGCAGGAACTTCGGCGCCGACCTGTTCGAGGCAGAACTGCGTTATCTCATGCAGCAGGAATGGGCGCGGTCGGCCGAGGACGTGCTGTGGCGCCGCACCAAGCGCGGCCTGCGGCTGAGCAGGGAGCAGGCGGCGGCGCTCGACCAGTACATGAACGCCGCGCAAGGCGATCGCGCGGCGGCGGAATAGCCGAAAGCACCGGGCCGGGAGGAGGCGGAATGCTCGAACTGAGAAACGTGACGAAGACGGTGGCCGGCGCGGATCATATCCGCGACGTGTCGCTGACGCTTCGCCACGGCTCGCTCAACGTGCTGCTTGGGCCGACGTTGTCGGGCAAGACCAGCCTGATGCGGCTGATGGCCGGCCTCGACGCGCCGAGTTCCGGTTCGGTCTGGTTCGACGGCAAGGACGTGACCGGCGTCCGCGTGCAGGACCGCAACGTCGCCATGGTCTACCAGCAGTTCATCAACTACCCGGCGATGACCGTCTACGAGAACATCGCCTCGCCGCTCAGGGTCGCCGGCGCCGGCCGCGACAGGATCGACCGCGAGGTGAAGCGGGCGGCGGAACTGTTGAAGCTGACCCCATACCTGCAGCGCACGCCGCTCAATCTCTCCGGCGGCCAGCAGCAGCGCACGGCGCTGGCGCGCGCCATCGTCAAGAACGCCAGCCTGGTGCTGCTCGACGAGCCGCTCGCCAATCTCGACTACAAGCTGCGCGAGGAGTTGCGGGCCGAGCTGCCGAGACTGTTCGCCGAGGCCGGCACCATCTTCGTCTACGCCACCACCGAGCCGCACGAGGCGCTGCTGCTCGGCGGCAACACCGCGACTTTGTCGCAGGGCCGGATCACCCAGTTCGGCCCGACCATCGACGTGTTCCGCCGGCCGATCGACCTGGTGACGGCAAAAACCTTCGCCGATCCGCCGCTGAACACCATCGTGCTGGGCAAGCAGGGCGGCAGCTTCCTGCTCGACGGGGCGGTCAGCCTGCCGGTGCCGGCGGAATTCGCCGGCATCGCCGACGGCATCTATACGATCGGCTTCCAGCCGCACCATCTTTCGCTTGAACGGCCGACCGCCGCCGCGGTTTCGGTGCCGGCCAAGTTCACCGTCACCGAGATCACCGGCTCCGAGAGCTTCGTCCATCTGCAGTTCGCCGATGCGCGCTGGGTGATGCTGACGCCCGGGGTGAAAGCCTTCGAGGCGGACGAGACGATCGATGTCTTCATCGATCCGCGCCACCTGATGGTGTTCGACGAGGCCGGCCGCTCGGTGACCTCGCCGCGCCGGCTGGCGGCGTGAGGAGGGGGCCATGGCACGCATCGACCTCGACCATATCCGCCACGCCTACGGGCCGAACCCGAAATCGCCCAGGGACTATGCGCTGCGCGAGGTCAACCACATTTTCGAGGACGGCGGAGCCTATGCGCTGCTGGGGCCGTCGGGCTGCGGCAAGACCACGCTGCTCAACATCATCTCCGGCCTGCTGCACGCCTCGCACGGCCGACTTCTGTTCGACGGCCGCGACGTGAGCCACACGTCGACCCAGCAGCGCAACATCGCCCAGGTGTTCCAGTTCCCGGTCATCTACGACACCATGACCGTCTACGACAATCTCGCCTTCCCGCTGCGCAACCGCGGCGTGCCGGAGGCCGAGGTCGACCGCAAGGTCAGGGACACGCTGGCGATGATCGACCTTGCCGACTGGGCGAAGCGCCGGGCGAGGGGGCTGACGGCCGACCAGAAGCAGAAGATATCGCTCGGCCGCGGTCTTGTGCGCTCCGACGTCAACGCCATCCTGTTCGACGAGCCGCTCACCGTCATCGACCCGCACATGAAATGGGTGCTGCGCTCGCAGCTGAAGCAGCTGCACCGGCGTTTCGGCTACACCATGGTCTATGTCACCCACGACCAGACCGAGGCGCTCACCTTCGCCGAGACGGTGGTGGTGATGTATGACGGCGAGATCGTGCAGATCGGCACGCCGGCGGAGCTGTTCGAGCGGCCGAAGCACACTTTTGTCGGCTATTTCATCGGCTCGCCCGGCATGAACGTGCTGCCGGTCGAGATCGACGGCGGCCGGGCACGGCTCGGCGCCCAGACGATCGCGCTGCCGGGCGCGCCGAAGTCGACGACGGGGACGCTCGAGCTCGGTATCCGTCCCGAACATGTCCGGCTCGGCCGCGACGGCATGCCGGTTTCGATCACCAAGGTCGAGGACATCGGCCGCCACAAGGTGGTGCGGGCGACGCTGGAGGGCCGCGAGGTCGTGGCGATCGTCGGCGAGGACGAGGAGGTGCCGGCCGAGCCGAAAATGCGTTTCGAGCCCCGCGGCATCAACCTCTACGCCGATTCCTGGCGGATTGAGACGGAGGCCTGAACCATGGAGAAGACCTGGAACAACAAGGCTTGGTTCATGGTGCTGCCGGTGCTGGTGCTGGTGGCCTTCTCAGCCATCATCCCGCTGATGACGGTGGTCAACTATTCGGTGCAGGACACGTTCGGCAACAACGAGTTCTTCTGGGCCGGCACCGAGTGGTACCAGGAGATGCTGACCTCCTCCCGGTTCTGGGAGGCGATGGGGCGCAACCTGATCTTTTCCTTCGTCATCCTGGCGATCGAGATCCCGCTCGGCATCTTCATCGCGCTGAACATGCCGAAATCGGGCTGGGGCGTGCCGGTCTGCCTGGTGGCGATGGCGCTGCCGCTGCTCGTCCCCTGGAACGTCGTCGGCACCATCTGGCAGGTGTTCGGGCGCGTCGACATCGGCCTGCTCGGTTACGCGATGAATGCGCTCGGCATCGACTACAACTACGTCAACGACCCGTTCGACGCCTGGGTGACCGTCATCGTCATGGATGTCTGGCACTGGACCAGTCTTGTCGTGCTGCTCTGCTATGCCGGGCTGGTGTCGATCCCCGACGCCTATTACCAGGCGGCCAAGATCGACGGTGCCTCGCGCTGGGCGATCTTTCGCTACATCCAGCTCCCCAAGATGAACCGCGTGCTTTTGATCGCCGTGCTGCTGCGCTTCATGGATAGTTTCATGATCTACACCGAGCCCTTCGTCGTCACCGGCGGCGGCCCCGGCAATTCGACCACTTTTCTGTCGATCGATCTGGTCAAGATGGCGGTGGGTCAGTTCGATCTCGGCCCGGCGGCGGCGATGTCGATCATCTACTTCCTGATCATCCTGCTGCTGTCGTGGGTCTTCTACACCGTCATGACCAATTACGGGTCGGAGAAATAGCATGGCCGACGGCAAGCAGACCGCCGCCCGCGCCGACGACCTGGTTCCGGCTCCTGCCGTTGCCGCCGGTCAGGATTCCGTCGCGCGCGCCATGCGCCGGCGCGGCGATGAATCGCGCTTCTGGTGGCTGGTTCCGACCCTCTACATCATCTTCCTGCTTTTGCCGATCTACTGGCTGGTCAATATGAGCTTCAAGACCAACCAGGAGATTCTCGGCCAATTCTCGCTGTGGCCGCAGAACCCGACGCTGCGCAACTACATGGTGATCTTCAGCGATCCGTCGTGGTACAACGGCTACATCAACTCGATCATCTATGTGGTGCTGAACACGGCGATCTCGGTGTCGGTGGCGCTGCCGGCGGCCTATGCGTTCTCGCGCTACCGGTTCCTCGGCGACAAGCATCTGTTCTTCTGGCTCTTGACCAACCGCATGGCGCCGCCGGCGGTGTTCGCGCTGCCGTTCTTCCAGCTCTATTCGGCCTTCGGGCTGATCGACACCCATATCGCCGTGGCGCTGGCGCACTGCCTGTTCAACGTGCCGCTGGCGGTGTGGATTCTTGAGGGTTTCATGTCGGGCGTGCCCAAGGAGATCGACGAGACCGCCTATATCGACGGCTATTCGTTCCCGCGCTTCTTCTTCAAGATCTTCATGCCGCTGATCGCCAGCGGCATCGGCGTGGCGGCCTTCTTCTGCTTCATGTTCTCCTGGGTGGAGCTGCTGCTCGCGCGCACGCTGACGACCACGGCGGCCAAGCCGATCGCCGCCACCATGACGCGCACGGTGTCGGCCTCGGGGCTGGACTGGGGCGTGCTGGCGGCGGCCGGCGTGCTCACCATCATTCCGGGCGCGCTGGTGATCTGGTTCGTGCGCAACTACATCGCCAAGGGTTTTGCCCTGGGGAGGGTGTGATGAAGGACGGAAGCTTCTCTCCCCCCTTGCGGGGGAGATGGCCCGAAGGGCCAGAGGGGGTAGCCCCGGCAGCGCGCGGCGCCTGGCCGCGCCGGCCCGCCTCCATTTGCCCCGTACCCCCACCCCTGAGCCCTCCCCACAAGGGGGAGGGGGACCTTGCGGCCGCCATGCCGCGCAAAGCCGTCGCCGATCGGCGTCTGGCGCAGGCGCGGCAAGATTCCCCTTCCCCTTGTGGGCAGGGGTCAGGGGTGGGGGTAGCCTCCTATGCGATTGCCCGGCCCGTAGGCGGGAGGGCAGGGCGCCGGCGCGCTGCCGCGACGATCCCGAGGCGGTCGAGTCCGGTCGGACCTACCCCACCCCCGGCCTGCGGCCGGACCCTCCCCGCAAGGGGGAGGGGGCGCCGGCGCGCTGCCGCGGCTACCCCACCCGGCCGCTGCGCGGCCACCCTCCCCGCAAGGGGGAGGGGGATGCTGGAGATGCAGCCATGACGCTGTCCTGGATGGCCTGGACGTGGCCGACGGCGATCTTCTTTGCGGTGATCTTCGCCATGCTGGTCGGCATGGGCGTGTGGGAATATGTTTCGCCCGGCGGCAATCCGCGCGTCGGCATTTTGCGCTTCGAGACGACGCGCGGCGATCGGCTGTTCGTCTCGCTCTTGGGTGCCGCCTTCATCCATCTCGCCTGGCTGGGCCTGGTCGGGCCCGACCTGTGGTGGGCGCTCGCCCTGTCGGTGGTCTACGCCGTCGGCGTGTTCCGCACCGTCTAGGGAGGACTTTTTCGCGCCGGCCGCGGGCCGGGCGGAACGATGCGACTTCGACTTGCGACTGTCTTTTACAAAGGGAGGAACTTTCATGAAACGCTACCTGCTCACGACAACCACGGCGCTGGCGCTGCTCGCCGGCAGCGGTGCCGCCTTCGCCGACATCGAGGCGGCAAAAACTTTCCTCGACGCCGAGATCAAGGACCAGTCCGCCCTCGACCGCGCCGCCCAGGAGGCGGAGATGCAGTGGTTCGTCGACGCCGCCAAACCGTTCG
>NZ_PXYK01000029.1 GCF_003012745.1 Kumtagia ephedrae
GCGACGCCCCCATGTTGCCGAGGCCGACGACGAGGATTTTGACTTTGTCAGGCATGGTGCCCTCCCGATAGCGCTATAGTTCCATGAAGGTCGGCGCTTCCCACCCCCCTCTGTCCTGCCGGACATCTCCCCCGCAAGGGGGGAGATCGGCTATCACCTCCGATTTCGCCAACCGTCGGTGCCGCAGTATGGGCGCCAGCAAAGCGGCCGGCCAATCTCCCCCCTTGCGGGGGAGATGTCCGGCAGGACAGAGGGGGGTGCGAAGAGGCACCAACCGAGCCGCCAGACATCAGTGCCGCTTCAGCGCTCCGATCACACCGCGTCGTCGAACATATGCGCCCGCACGTTCTCGACATCGATCGCCGCGAACGCGTCGCTCAGCTTGTAGGCGTCGGCGTCGGCCTTGACCTTGGCGTGGTCGAAGTCGTTGGCACCCTTGATCAGCTCGTTGGTGCAGACGTCCTCGACCTTCACCGCCTCCTTGATCTGGCCGAGCTTCAGGGTCAGGTCGAAGAAGCTCTGCCAGCTCGCCATGTCGTGCGAGCCCCAGCCCTCGCGCTTGTCCATGTCGCCGCGGAAGACGTTGTCCTGCTGGAGCAGCGAGGTGGTGCCGAGTTCGGGTCCCGTGTTCTTGGCAAAGGCCGGGAACTGCTCGAACACGGCTTCGACCGCCGCGCGTGGGTTCTGGTGGCCGAATTCGAGACCCATCGCCCAGCCGCGCAGGTATTTTTCCAGGAACGCCTTCCTATCCGGGTCCTCCAGATCGGCGGCGCGCACGACGAAGGTGTTGGCCGGTAGCTTGGATTTCTGCACGCCCAGCCAGTAGTCGAATTTCAGGCCGGTGGCGATCCATTCGGCGCGCAGGCCCTCCCAGGACAGCGCCGCGTCGCCCTGGCCGCCGGCCAGCGCCGTGCCCCAGGTCGGCCAGCCGGCCTCGACATATTTCACCTTGCTGACGTCGACGCCCTGGGCGGCCAGCATCGGATCGGTGATGGCCTGCCAGGCGGCCGAGCCGAGCAGCATCGTCTTGCCCTCGAGGCCCCTGAGGTCCGTCATGCCCTCGCCCTTGCGGAAGGCGATCGAGAAGGTGTCGCGCGCGCCCATGTGGAACACGGATTTGAGCTTCATGCCGTTCTGGAGGGCGAAGGAGAACACGCCGGGCGACGGAAAGCCCATGTCGGCCTGGCCGACGTCGACGAACTTGACCGTCGCCGTGCCGTCCGACGGGCCGGGCTGCATGTCGGTGTCGAGGTCGCCGAAATAGCCTGCCTTCTTGGCCGCCCAGTAGGGATAGTCGTCGAGCACCTCGAGCGTGCCGCGCGGCGATATCCAGGTGAATTTTTCGTAGGGAGCCGCCTCGGCGCGGCCGAACAGGCCGGAGGTGCCGAGCGCGGTCGCCGTCACCAGGCCGGTGCCGGTCACCTGCAGGAAATAGCGGCGGCTCATCGCGCCGGCAAAAGGTCTCGTCATGTCATTCTCCCATTGTCGTTGACGCTCGTGTTCTTGTCTTCTTCGCGCCGGTGGCTCCTGTCGGTCAGGCCTCCCAGCTCGCCCATTTCTTCCCGATCAGGAAGAACAGCACGTAGATCAGGATGCCGAGGATGGAGAGGATCAGCACCACGGCGAAGAACTGCGGCATCTGGATCATCGAGGAATAGGTGGTGAGGCGGTTGCCGAGACCGAAGCCGCCGCCCACCATCTCGGCGCCGACGGCGGTCAGCAGACCGAAGATCGCGCCGATCATCAGCCCGACCAGGATCATCGGCAGCGCCATCGGCGCCCTGATCTTCCAGAAGATCTGCAGCGTGCTCGCGCCATAGGAGCGGGCGAGCGCGATCTTGGCGCTGTCGACGCGGCGGAAGCCGGTGGCGGCGTTGATCATCACCATCGGCCCGGCGGCCAGCGCCACCGCGATGATGCGCGGCGTGTAGCCGAAGCCGAAGCGCAGGATCAGCAGCGGCACCAGCGCCAGCATCGGCGTGGTGACGAGCAGCAGGATGTAGGGTGCGACGATCTTTTCGGCGAAGGGGAACTGGGTCACCACCGCCGCAAGGATGAGGCCGACGACCGCGCCGATGGCGAAGCCGGACAGCAGCTCCACCAGCGTGTAGCCGAGATGCGGCGCGATCAGCGGGAACTCGTCGAACAGCGCCCAGGCGATCAGGCTCGGCGGCGGCATGATGTATTGCGGCACCTCGAAGAAGCGCAGCGCGAACTCCAGCCCGCCGATGACGATCACCGCCACCACGACGATCGCCGCCACCTCGCGGCCCGACTTCACGCCCGGCCCGCCGGAGAAGGCGGAAAGGTTGGTCAGGCTGACGTCCCGCCCGTCGCCCGCCTTGGCCTTGTGGAACTCCGGAATGGCGTCGCTGCTCACGTTTCGGATCCCTCAAGCCGCGGTTTCGGCCGGCCGGCGCGCCTTGGTGCCGGCGCGGCCGCCGACGATGTCCATCTTGATGGCGTTGGTGAGATCGAAGACCTCTCTGGTCGCCATGATCTCCATGGAGCGCGGCCGCGGGAACGGCACCGGATACTCCTTCGCCACCCGCCCCGGCCGCGGCGACAGCACGATCACCCGGTCGGACAGGAAGATCGCCTCCTCGATCGAATGGGTGATGAAGACGATGGTGGTGGGTGCGTCCAGCCAGATCTCCTCGACCAGCCGGTTCATCTCGTCGCGGGTGAAGCTGTCGAGCGCGCCGAACGGCTCGTCCATCAAGAGCACCGACGGCTTCAGCGACAGCGCCCGCACGATGGCGGCGCGCTGCTGCATGCCGCCGGACAGCTCGCGCGGGAATTTTCCGCCGAAGCCGTCGAGGCCGACGCGGTCGAGCAGGTGCGCGATCCAGGCGCGGTCCGGCTTCTCGCCCTTGATCTCGAAGGGAAAATTGATGTTGGCGTCGAGATTGCGCCAGGGCAGCAGATTGGCTTCCTGGAAGACAAGACCGATGTCGGGATGCGGGCCGGTGACCGGCTTGCCGTCGAGCAGGATCTCGCCGTCCGAAAGGCCGTGCAGGCCGGACATCGACCACAGCAGCGTGGTCTTGCCGCAGCCGGACGGGCCTACGACCGAGACGATCTCGTTGGCGGCGACGTGGAGGGTGCAGCGGTCCAGCGCCAGCAGGTCGCCCGACGCCGTGTGGTAGATCTTGGTCGCTTCCCGCACGCCAAGCTTCGGGGTCTTTGCATCGCCCGTGTTCATCCGCCCCTCGGAGAATGCGCGACGACCTCATGGATCGTCCGTCCGCGAAAATCAGTGTGTAACTATCCTACTTCCCTGTCAAGGCGCCAACCGCTGCCGCGACGCGCAAGGCCCCACGATATCCATTATCTATTTGATTTTGCATATCTATCCGTTTCTTGAAAAGCATGTTACTTTCCTACATACTGATTGCGCGACAGCGCCCTACGCTGCCCCTCCCCTTCCCGCCGTCGCGACGATCGCGGCCGGACATGGTAGGGCTCGGCAACGGCGCGACACGCGCGGCAATGAACGAGGCGCACCGATGACCGAAGCTCAAGGCGATGTCCGGCGGAGCGCAAGCGACGCCGCGGCCGGCCACGCGCCGCGCATTCCCGACATCATCTCGCAGGTGAAAGATTCCTACGCCGATCTTCGGCCGGCGGAGCGTCGCGTGGCGGACGTCGTGCTCGACGATGTCCAGTTCGCGGTCGACGCCTCCAACGCGGCGCTGGCCGCGCGGGCGCGCGTCAGCGAGCCGACGGTCACCCGCTTCTGCCGCGCCATCGGCTGCGACGGCGTGCGCGACTTCAAGCTGAAGCTGGCGCAGAGCCTGGTGGTCGGCTCGCTCTATCTCGCCAAGCCGCCGGCCACCGCCGGCAGCGACAACGGCATGCCGTTCTGGAGCGCCGTGTTCGGCGAGGCGCAGCGGGCGCTGCACGAGGTCGAGCGGCAGCTCGACCCGGCCGAACTGCAGAAGGCGGCCGAGCTGATCGCCAGGGCGCGCCAGGTCGCGGTGTTCGGCCTCGGCGGCAGTTCCTCCGCATTGGCGCAGGAGACGCAGTACCGGCTGTTCCGCTACGGCGTCACCGTCAGCGCCCACAGCGACCCCTACCTCATGCGCATGACCGCCTCGACGCTGAAGCCGGGCGACCTCGTCATCGCCATCTCGGCGACCGGGCGCACGCGCGAGGTCATCGAGGCGGTCGAGCTGGCGAAGCACTATCGCGCCTCCGCCATCGGCGTGACCGCGCCCGACACCGAGCTGGCGCGGGCCTGCGACGTCCGCCTGACCGCATCGATCCCCGAATATCCGGACACGCTGAAGCCGACGGCGTCGCGCTACGCCTTCCTGGCGATCGTCGACCTGATGGCGGTGGCCGCCGGCTACAAGCTCGACGCCCCGGCGCGCGAGACGCTGCGGCGCATCAAGTACACGATCCAGTTGCACCGCGCCGGCAAGGAGATGGAGCCGCTGGGGGATTGAGGGCGTCGCCGCGAGAATGCCTACCGCACCCGCCGCCGCTCCGAGGCCGGCTGGAAGGCGATGCGCGCGTGGTAGCGGCAATAGGGCCCGTTCTCGGCGCAGTCGTTGCCGCAGAAGTGGAAGCCTTCGGCCAGCGGATCGCCGATCGGCCATTTGCAGGTCCGCTCGTTGAGCTGGATGAGCTGCAGGTTGCGCGAGATCGGAACGACGACGTTCTCCTCGTTGCGGACGCGCTCGCGCACCAGCGGCTCGGCGTCGAACTGCGTCTGCAGGGCGGTGGCGCCGAACGAGGAGGGAGCGGGCCGCGGCGCGGGGGCCGGGCGCGGCGCCTTGACCGTCGGCTGCGCGGGCTTCTTCTGCCGCGGGGTGGCCGTCTGCGTGCGGCCGCGGCCCGACAGCTTCAGGCGGTGGACCTTGCCGATCACCGCGTTGCGGCTGACCCCGCCAAGCTGGGCTGCGATCTGGCTGGCGCTCAATCCCTCGGCCCATAGCTTTCGGAGGGTCTCGACACGCTCGTCCGTCCAAATCATGGTCTTGCTCCTGCGCCGCCCGTGCGGGCGTCCGAATCCGTCAACACCCCGGCCACCGCCGGGTCGACACCACATATATATGTGTGGGTAGGCCGCCGCACGAAATCTAGTTATCTCGTAGTCTTTAAGTACCGTATTGACTGACTCCGTGACAAGAGTCCGTCATGCAACACGAATCAGAAAATTGGGTTTTCCCCAACTTGCCGACAAGTTGGCGGAACGGCCGACTCCACTGCGGCCGACGTTTCCGTTGACTTCACGGCCGAAAACTCCAATATGCTCGGCGAGGCCGCCGTTTTGGCGGCTTTTTTGATTTCTTCGAGGACGCATGCCCATGAGCGGATCGGCGCTTTTCGAGACTTTCGCCCGCGCTCCCCTGTCGTTCGAGCGCGGCGAGGGATGCTGGCTGATCGACGAGCGCGGACAGCGATATCTCGACTTCGCCGGCGGCATCGCCGTCAACTCGCTGGGCCACAGCCACCCCGCTTTGGTAAGCGCGCTGACCGAGCAGGCGCAGAAGCTCTGGCACGTCTCCAATCTATACGAGATCCCGGGCCAGCGCCGGCTGGCCGAGCGGCTTGTGGCCAACAGCTTCGCCGACAAGGTGTTCTTCACCAATTCCGGCGCCGAGGCGCTGGAATGCGCCATCAAGACGGCGCGCCGCTACCAGTATGTCTCCGGCCATCCCGAGCGCTTCCGCACCATCACCTTCGAGGGCGCCTTCCACGGCCGGACGCTGGCGACCATCGCCGCCGGCGGCCAGGCGAAATATCTGGAAGGTTTCGGCCCCAAGGTGGACGGCTTCGATCAGGTTCCGTTCGGCGACATGGAAGCCCTGGAGAAGGCGATCGGGCCCGAAACGGCGGCGATCCTGATCGAGCCGGTGCAGGGTGAGGGTGGGGTGCGCGAGGTGCCGACGGCCATGCTGAAGCGCCTGCGCGAGCTGTGCGACCAGCACGGCCTGCTGCTCGTCTACGACGAGGTGCAGTGCGGCATCGGCCGGACCGGCAAGCTGTTCGCCTATGAGCGCGCCGGCGTCGCGCCCGATCTGATGGCGATCGCCAAGGGCATCGGCGGCGGTTTTCCGATGGGCGCCTGCCTGGCGACCGACGACGCGGCCTCCGGCATGACGCCCGGCGTGCACGGCACCACCTTCGGCGGCAATCCGCTCGCCATGGCGGTCGGCAATGCCGTGCTCGACGTGGTGCTGGCGGACGGTTTCCTCGACGAGGTCGCACGCAAGGCGCTGCTGTTCAAGCAGGGCCTGGCCGGGCTTGCCGACGAGTTCCCCGAGGTGATCGAGGAGGTGCGCGGCGCCGGGCTGCTGCTCGGCATCAAGTGCCGCCAGCCCAACGCCAAGGTGTCGGCGGCGCTGCGCGACGAGAAGCTGCTCACCGTCCCGGCGGGCGACAACGTCGTGCGCCTGCTGCCGCCGCTGATCGTCGGCGACGAGGAGATCCGCGACGCGCTCGGCCGCATCCGCGCCGCCGCCGCCCGGCTGTCCACGTCTGCCGCCGCGTGACGGGACGGCGCCCATGACCAGCGACATCAGGCATTTCACCGACCTGTCGGCCGTCCCGGCGGCGGAGCTGCGCTCCATGCTGACCGACGCCGGCGCCCGCAAGGCCGAGATCAAGGCCGGCCGCCGCTCGCGCCCGCTGGAAGGCAAGGTGCTCGCCATGATCTTCGACAAGCCGTCGACGCGCACCCGCGTCTCCTTCGACGTCGGCATGCGCCAGCTCGGCGGCGAGACCATCATGCTGACCGGCACCGAGATGCAGCTCGGCCGCAGCGAGACCATCGCCGACACCGCAAAAGTGCTGTCGCGCTATGTCGACGCCATCATGATCCGCACCACCCAGCACGAGCGGCTGCTGGAGCTGACCGAGAACGCCACCGTGCCGGTGATCAACGGGCTGACCGACGATACCCATCCCTGCCAGCTCATGGCCGATATCATGACCTTCGAGGAGCATCGCGGCCCGGTCGCCGGGAAGACCTTCGCCTGGGTCGGCGACGGCAACAACGTGCTGCATTCGCTGCTGGAGGCCTCGGCCCGCTTCGACTTCAACCTGCGCATCGCCGTGCCGGAAGGCAGCGAACCGGCGGACCGATATGTCGACTGGAGCAAGGCCAATGGCGGCGACATCCGCCTGACCCGCTCGGCCGAGGAGGCGGTGGAGGACGTCGACTGCGTCGTCACCGACTGCTGGGTGTCGATGGGCCAGGAGCACCGCGCCCGCGGCCACAACGTGTTCCTGCCCTACCAGGTCAACGAGCGGCTGATGCAGCGGGCCAGGCCCGACGCGCTGTTCATGCACTGCCTGCCGGCGCATCGCGGCGAGGAGGTCACCGACGCGGTGATCGACGGGCCGCATTCGGTGGTGTTCGACGAGGCCGAGAACCGGCTGCACGCCCAGAAGGCGGTGCTCGCCTGGTGCCTGCGCGCTTGAACGGTCTCGCCGGCGCGCCTATCTCTGCGGCATCACCCCGAAAGTGAACGCAATGCCTGCGGCGGCCATGACCGGCACCGCATGGCCAAGGGATTTGGTGCGATGACGGACAAGCAGCGCAGGCTCGGCGAGATCGGCTTTGCCGGCGACGACGACGTGGTGCCCTTCGAGGTGGAGGCGCTCGACGTGCGCGGCCGCGTCGTCCAGCTCGGCGCCATGCTCGACCGGATTCTTGCCCGCCACGCCTATCCCGAGCCGGTGGCGCGGCTGGTCGCCGAGGCCTGCCTGGTCACCGTGCTGCTCGGCACGTCGCTGAAATTCGACGGAAAATTCATCCTGCAGACGCGCAGCGACGGGCCGGTCGACATGGTCGTCGCCGACTTCGCGACGCCGTCGTCGCTGCGCGCCTATGCGCGTTTCGACGAGGAACGGCTGGCCGCGGCGATCGCCGCCGGCGAGGATGCGCCGGAAAAGCTGCTGGGTGCCGGCGTGCTGGCGCTCACCATCGACCAGGGCGACCACACGCAGCGCTACCAGGGCATCGTGGCCCTCGACGGCACCGGCCTGCAGGAGGCGGCGAAGGCCTACTTCCGCCAGTCCGAGCAGATCCCGACCGACGTGAAGCTGTCGGTCGGCAAGCTGGTGCTGCCCGGCGAGGGCGGCAGCCGCGAGCATTGGCGGGCCGGCGGGCTGCTGGCGCAGTTTCTGCCGAAGTCGGCCGAGCGCAGGCACGCGCCGGACCTGCCCGGCGGCGACGGCGATCCGCTCGCCTCGCCGCAGGAAGTCGCGGACGCCTCCTGGCAGGAGCTGCTGGCGCTGGTCGCCACCGTCGAGCACGAGGAACTGCTCGACCCGAAGGTCGGCTCCGAGCGGCTGCTCTACCGGCTCTTCAACGAGCATGGCGTGCGCGTCTTCGAGGGCACGGCGGTCGAGGACCGCTGCTCCTGCTCGGAAGAGCGCATCCGCGGCATCCTCGCCGGCTTCACCGCCGAGGAGATCGAGGAGTCCGTCGAGGACGGCGTGATCCGCGTCAACTGCGAGTTCTGCTCGAAGGCCTACGCGTTCCAGCCGTCGGAGTTTTCTTCGGCGGAGGCGTGAAGGCCCACCAGGCCGTCCGGGGCGTATCGCCCGCTTACGCCTGGGCGGCCTGGCACTCGCGCAGCTTCTCGAAGGCTGCGTTGGTGCCGGTGAGGTTCAGGACGAGCGAGTGCGGCATTGCCGCCCAGGCCGGACGGCTTGGCGTGTCCGGTATTTGACGAGAAGTGTAATTTACCCGCTCAATCACCGTTAAGCTTGACGCGAGTGAGCGCTTTCGCTGGCGCAAACCTTTGATATCGTTTGTGCTTCTCATCAACGGAGCACTTCGATGCCTGTTGCCCGTCTCGCCGCCCTGGCCGGCCTCGCCGCGGCCGCCGCGTTCCTCGCCGCCCCTGCCAATGCGCTGACGATGCAGGAATGCAGCGCCAAGTACAACGCCGCAAAGGAAGCTGGTACGCTCGGCGACGTGAAATGGAACGATTTCCGCAAGTCCCAATGCGGGTCGGACGACGAGGCGGCAATCGCTCCGCCAGTCGAGAACAAGCTGAAGACTTCCAGCGTAAAGCCCGCCGCTGCCGCCGCCATGCAAGAGGCCAAGGGCCTGACGATGACCGAGTGCAGCACCAAGTACAAGGGCGCGCAGGAAGCCGGCGTGACGGGGTTGAAATGGAACGATTTCCGCAAGGCCGAATGCGGCCCCGGATCCGATCCGGTAGCGCTCAGCACCGACGGCGCGGCGGAGCCGGCCCCGGTCAACTTCGCGGCCCCGCGCGGCGTGACCTTCCCGCGCGGCGTCCCGGCAAAATATGCTGGCGAGACGCCGGCAAAGGCACGGATGCGTACCTGCCTCGACGCATACTACGCGAACAAGACCAACGACACGCTCGGCGGTCTGAAATGGGTGCAGAAGGGCGGCGGCTACTACAGCCTCTGCAACACCAGGCTGAAGGGGTGACACCACCCGGCGCCGGCGCGGCTTTCCTCGAAGCGCAAGCCTTCGCGGGACGTCAACGCAGTGCCTTCGAACTCGGCGTGTTCGAGCGTCAGAAACCCTGACGCGTTCGCAGGCTTGGCTCAGGGGACAGTTTACTTTCTTTCGGCAGAAAGCCGCAGCGGTTCAGAAGTCGCGCGGGCCGAAAAAAGTAAACTGTCCCCGGCGCTTATTCCTCAATTCACCGTGCGCCTGCCATCCGGCAGGTCGAGCGAGAAGGCGGGGATGGCGATGTCGAACGTGTCGCCGCGCGCGTTGCGCATGGTGTAGCGCCCGACCATGATGCCGGACGGCGTCGAGAGCGGGCAGCCCGACATGTACTGGTAGCTGTCGCCCGGATCGAGTTCCGGCTGCTCGCCGACCACGCCCGGCCCGCGCACTTCCTCGACGCGGCCGGTCCCGTCGGTGATGTGCCAGTAGCGCGACAGGAGCTTTACGTGCTCGTCCGACTGGTTGTCGATGGTGACGCGGTAACCCCAGACGTAGCGGCCCGCCTCGGGGTCGGAGCGGTCGGCCAGGTAGAAGGGCTCGACGCTCACTTCGATGTCGTGCGTCATGGTCCGGTACATGATGCGCTCCATAACGCCGTCAGGATCAACCTTGAAGACGGCGAGGTCAACCCGTCCTTTGGGTCTGGGAGGCCTATGCCGCCTTCAGCGCCCGCTCGATGTCGGTCACAAGGTCGCCGGCGTCCTCCAGCCCGACCGACAGCCTGACCGTGCCGGGGCCGATGCCGAGCTCGGCCCGCGCCTCGTCGGTGAGGTTCTTGTGCGTGGTCGTCGCCGGGTGGGTGATCAGGCTCTTGGCGTCGCCGAGATTGTTGGAGATCAGCACGATCTTCAGCGCGTTCTGGAAGGCGAAGGCCGCCTTCTTGCCGCCCTTCAGCTCGATGCAGATCAAAGTGGAGCCGCCGCTCATCTGCCGCTTCACCACGTCGGCCTGCGGATGGTCGGCGCGACCGGGATAGATGACCCGGGCGATTTCCGGGCGCTCCGCCAGGAAGTCGGCGATCTTTGCGGCGCTCTCGGTCTGCTGGCGCACCCTGAGCGGCAGCGTCTCCAGCCCCTTCAACAGCGTCCAGGCGTTGAACGGCGACAGGCTGGGGCCTGTATGGCGGAAATAGTCGTGAAGGTTCTCGTCGATCCACTTCTTGTCGGAGAGGATGACGCCGCCGAGGCAGCGGCCCTGCCCGTCTATGTGCTTGGTGGCGGAATAGACGACGACATGCGCGCCGAGCTGCAGCGGCTTCTGCTGCAGCGGCGTGGCGAACACGTTGTCGACCACCAGTCGCGCGCCGATCTCGTTGGCGAGCTTCGCCACCGCGGCGATGTCGATCACCTCCAGCGTCGGATTGGTCGGGCTTTCCAGGAAGAACAGCTTTGTGTTCGGCCGCACCGCCTTGTGCCAGTTGGCGATGTCCGTGCCGTCGACCAGCGTCGCCTCGATGCCGTAGCGCGGCGCCAGCGTCTCCACCACCCAGCGGCACGAGCCGAACAGCGCGCGCGCCGCCACGATGTGGTCGCCGGCGCGAAGACCGCACAGGATCGCCGAGGTGACGGCGGCCATGCCCGACGAGGTGGCGCGGGCGTCCTCGGCGCCTTCCAGCGCGCACATGCGCTTTTCGAACATGTCGACTGTGGGATTGGCGTAGCGCGAATAGATGAAGCCCGGCGTCTCGCCCTTGAAGCGGGCTTCGGCGGCTTCCGCGCTTTCGTAAACATAACCCTGGGTGAGAAAGATCGCCTCCGACGTCTCGCCGTGGTCGGAGCGCAGCGTGCCCCCGTGGACGAGGCTCGTCGCCGGCTTCCAGTCGCGTTCAGCGTCATGCGTCATGGGCGTTCCCCAAAAAACAAAAAAACCGGCCGCGACGTCGCAACCGGTCCATATGGCCTTGGCGGCCCGACGGTCCTTTAGCGACTTGTTTAACGTGGCTGCAAGCCGACCGGCCAAATCACCACGGGATAAACCTCCCCATAAACCCGCCACACGCTTGCGTCAATCATGCGGTTGGCTAAAGCAGGATGTCCAACCGGAGCCGGCCGTGCGCGAAGAGGGAATATTAGCCGATCACCAGATCGCAGCCTTGTTCCAGGGCGGCGCTCTGGCCGCCGCCCGGCCGCTCGACGCCGACCAGATCCAGCCGGCCAGCCTCGACCTGCGCCTCGGCGAAAAAGCCTACCGCGTGCGCGCCAGCTTCCTGCCGGGGCGCGAGCATCGCGTGGCCGACAAGCTCGCCCGGCTGAAGCTGCACGAGATCGACCTCAGCAACGGGGCGGTCCTGGAGACCGGCTGCGTCTACATCGTGCCGCTGCTGGAGAGCCTGAAGCTGCCCGCCGACGTCGCCGCCTCGGCCAACCCGAAGAGCTCGACCGGTCGCCTCGACATCTTCACCCGGGTGATGACCGATTTCGGCCAGGAGTTCGACAAGATCGCCACCGGCTATGCCGGGCCGCTGTGGCTGGAGGTCAGCCCGCGCACCTTCCCGATCGTCGTGCGCACCGGCTCGCGCCTGTCGCAGATCCGCTTCCGCAAGGGCAATGCGGTGATCGGCGAGTTCTCGCTGCAGATGCTGCACGACACCGAGACCCTGGTCGCCTCCGAGGAGCCGAACATCTCCGGCAGCGGCATCGCGCTTTCCATCGACCTGATGGGCGATGCCGATGGCCTGGTCGGTTATCGCGGCAAGCACCACACCGGCATCGTCGACGTCGACAAGCGCGCCGCCCACGACGTGTTCGACTTCTGGGAGCCGCTCTACCGCCGCGGCGAGCCGGGCGAGCTGGTGCTCGACCCCGACGAGTTCTACATCCTGGTCAGCCGCGAGGCCGTGCACGTGCCGCCGTCCTACGCCGCCGAGATGACGCCGTTCGACCCGCTGGTCGGCGAGTTCCGCGTCCACTATGCCGGCTTCTTCGACCCCGGCTTCGGCCATTCGGCGGCCGGCGGCACCGGCAGCCGCGCCGTGCTGGAGGTGCGCAGCCACGAGGTGCCCTTCATCCTCGAGCACGGCCAGGTGGTCGGCCGGCTGGTCTACGAGCACATGCTGTCGCGGCCGAAGACGCTCTACGGCACCGACCTCGGCTCCAACTATCAGGCGCAGGGCCTGAAGCTGTCGAAGCATTTTCGCTGAAGGTGCAGGGGACAGTTTACTTTTTTCGGCCCGCGCGACTTCGGAACTGCGGCGGCTTTCTGCCGAAAGAAAGTGAACTGTCCCCGGCGCCTAGCGGAACATCGCCTCCTTGGCCGCGCCGAGGCAGTTATAAAAGCCGCCGATGAACAACAGTTCGCGTACCGTGAATTTCGACCTGCCCCAAAGAACGTGATTCTTCTGCGCGTCGAGATCGTTTGATCCTTTAAGAAGCCCTGGCATCATGCTTCGGGTACATCCAAGAACATGAGCGCGGGCGGAGTCGATCCCGCATTCCTTGGCTTGCGCGTTCAGGCGGCCGGACTGAAGAACACGCACTTGCCCATGGGCGTTTCTCATCAGGAATTGAATCTGCGGTTTCGAATAGCCCTGGCCCGATAGATATCGGCTGAGCTGCGATTTGCTCGCTTGATAGGAAACCTTGCTGCATTGCGCGGCCTCCGACGCGTCGAGGGCCGCAAACAGTAACATGCCTAAGGTCGACCCGAAGATCGCTGGGCAGCGCTGCACGATTCCCTCCCTGCAGACCTAACGCCGCTATCGTCCTTGTTCGTATACCGTCCGCAACTCCCGCAGTTCCGCGCGCAACGCCTTGAGCTCGGCAAGAATGCTCTCCTGGTCGTCCTGCAGCGCCTGGCGCTCGGCGGTTTCCACCGCCTCGTGCTCGGCCTCCATGGCCGAGACGATGACGCCGATGAACAGGTTGAGCACGGTGAAGGAGGTGGCGACGATGAAGGGGATGAAGAACAGCCAGGCATAGGGATGGATCTCCATCACCGGCCGCACCACGCCGTCCGACCATCCTTCCAGCGTCATCACCTGGAACAGCGTGAACAGCGATTCGCCGACGTCGCCGAACAGCTGCGGGAATTGCGGGCCGTAGAGTTTCGTCGCCATCACCGCGAAGACGTAGAAGACCAGGCCGAGCAAAAGCACGATCGAGCCCATGCCGGGCAGCGCGGCGATGAAGCCGGTGACCACGCGCCTGAGCGACGGCACGATGCTGATCAGCCTGAGCACGCGCAGGATGCGCAGCGCCCGCAGCACCGACAGGCCGCCGGTCGCCGGCAGGAGCGCGATGCCGACGACGAACAGGTCGAAGATGCGCCAGGGGTCGCGGAAGAAGCCGGCGCGGTAGACGATGGCGCGCGCCGCCAGCTCCGCGACGAAGATCGCCAGGATCACCCGGTCGATGGCCGCCAGCAGCCCGCCGAACCGCTCCACCGCCGCCGGCCACGTCTCCAGCCCGAGCGTCACGGCGTTGAGCAGGATCAGCGCCGTGATGGCGAGCTCGAAGCGGCGGGATTCGATCAGGGACTTCAGCGCGTTCATACAATCCTCGACGGTGTCGGAGCGCCGCAGATGTGGCGAGCGGCGGCTGCCGCGTCAAGCGCCGATCTCCGGCGCTGCGCAGAAAGGCGGCGGCGCGCGTCGTGGGAAGGAACAGGCAAGCTCGCCACGGGGCGATCGCATGAAGAATACCCCCACCCCTGACCCCTCCCCTCAAGGGGGAGGGGGACTTTGCGGCCGTTGTGCCGAGCGAAATCATCGACGATGGCGGCTGGCGGAGACGCAAGCCGGGTCCCCCTCCCCCTTGAGGGGAGGGGTTAGGGGTGGGGGTAGGAGACGACGGAAAGCCGCCGTTTGTCATGCGCGATACTCTGCGCATGGCGGGGCCCTGTCAGCACCTGTCAGGATTGTTTTCCTCGAATTTATCCCCCTCCTCCCGTTCGGAGCGACAATCCCCCGCCTGTGCTGGAAAGGAGGCGGCGGTGGACTGGGATGCGGCAATCGAGAAGAATCGCGAGGCGCTGAAGCGCATCCTCGCCATGCTCGTCGCCATGGCCGGCCTGGAACTCGAGGAACTCAGGGGACAGTTTACTTTCTTTCGGCAGAAGGGCACAGCCGCTTCAAGGTTTTCGCGGGCCGAAAAAAGTAAACTGTCCCCGGCCCTTACGCCGGCACTTGACCCGGCACTTACCCTTCCCCGCCGCCTCCACCGCGCCATACTCCGGCTCCTGCGCCCGGCCGAAGCGGCGGTGCGGCGGCTCATCGTCGTGGCCGCGCGCGGCCTCGTGGTGATCTTGCCGCCGCCCCGGCAGAAACCGCAGCCGAAATTCCGGCCCGGAGCCGGCCCCGTCCGCATGCCGGCGCGGCCGAAAACCCGCGCCCGGCGCGCGACCCTGCCGCTGCTCGACCCGCTGAAACCCTGGAACCGCCGCCGGCGGCGGGCGCCCAGGGGCGTGCCGCGCATCTCCTGTCCCGGCTACAGCGAGCCGTTCCGCATCCCCGCCTGGTCGCCCAACGATCCCATCGACGCGTCACGGCTGGACGCGCGGCTATGGGCGCTGGCTGCGGCGCTCGACGACCTGCCCGGCCAGGCAAGGCGCTTCGCCCGCTGGCGGGCACGCCGCGACGCCGCCCTCGCGCGCGAGCGGGAATCCGGCTGCCTGCGCCGGTTCGGCCGCTTCTCGCCGCTGAAGCCCGGCCGCCCGCCGGGCTGGCGGCGAAAAAAGCCCGTTCATGAGGTGCACGAGGTTCTGGACGTCGTGCACGGCCTTGCCCAGTGGGCACTGGAGCCGCCCGATACGTCCTGACGGGGCCAGGCTGGCGGACCCGACCAGCGGAGGACCGACGCCCTGCGGATTTTTCGCGGCGTGGCGACGACGAGTGCTGTCGGCAGGTACCAGATGCAATCGCTTGAAGCGCCAGGGCGACGAGCACCGTCTCATCTGTTGGCGAAGCCGGCCAAACCTGCTTAGCTTGCGCCGATGGCGCGCGGGAAACTCCAGACCTATCGGCAGAAGCGCAACTTCGCCAGGACCGGCGAGCCGGCGGGCGGTTCGTCGGGCGGCCCGGGCAACCGCTTCGTCGTCCACCAGCATCACGCCACCGCCAATCATTACGACCTGCGGCTGGAGCTCGACGGCGTGCTGAAGAGCTGGGCGGTTCCCAAGGGGCCGTCGCTCGACCCGGCCGACAAGCGCCTGGCGGTCGAGACGGAAGACCATCCGCTCGAATACATCGATTTCGAGGGGGTGATCCCGGAGGGCGAGTATGGCGGCGGGCCGATGATCGTGTGGGACACCGGCGTGTGGGCGCCGATGGAGGACGCCGAAGAATCGCTGCGCAAGGGCGCCTTCAAGTTCCGCCTGTTCGGCGAGAAGCTGAAGGGCGGCTGGATGCTGGCCCGCATGAAGCCCAGGCCGGGCGAGGAGGATAGGAACTGGATCCTGTTCAAGGAGCGCGATCCTTTCGCCGACACGACCGTCGACATCCTGGCGAGCCGTCCCGAAAGCGCCAGGTCCGGTCGCCGGATCGAGGAGCTGGTCGCAAAGCCGAAGAACCCCGCCCCCCGCCCGGCCAGGCTCGCTCCGGGCAGGATCGAAGGCGCCGTGGCGGGTCCGGCGCCCGAGCGCATCCCCCCGCAACTCGCCTCCCCGACGCCGGCGCCGCCGGACGGCGACGGCTGGCTGCATGAGATAAAATTCGACGGCTACCGCACGGCTGCCCACATCGCCGGCGGCGCGGTGCGGCTCGTCACCCGCGGCGGCCTCGACTGGACGAAGCGTTATGCCGACCTGCCGGCCGCCCTGGCGAAATTGCCGTGCCGCGAGGCGATCCTCGACGGCGAGATCGTCGCGACCGACGACAAGGGCATCCCGCGGCTTTCGGCCTTGCAGGACGCGCTCTCCACTGGCGCGGCCGGAAAACTGACCTTCTACGCCTTCGATCTCCTCCATCTCGACGGATGGGACCTCAGGAACGTGCCGCTGATCCAGCGCAAGGCGCTGCTCAGCCAGTTCCTCGCCGGCAGCGTCACGGCGAATTCGGCGATCCAGGTCAGTGATCACGTCGAGGGCGACGGCCGGGCGCTGTATGAGCGTGCCTCGGAGATGGGGCTGGAGGGCATCGTCTCCAAACGCGCCGACGCACCCTACCAGTCCGACCGGTCGAAGACCTGGCTGAAGGCCAAGGCGTTGCAGGCCGACGACTTCGTGATCGCCGGCTACACGGTCTCCCAGGCCGCCGAAGGCCTGGCTTCGCTGGCGCTGGCCGAGTGGGTCGACGGCGAACTCCAGTACCGGGGCAAGGTCGGCACCGGCTTCGACACGGCGACCCTGGAGGCGCTGCTGGCCCGGCTGGAGCCGCTGCGAAGCGGCGCCGAGCCGCTCGACGGCGCGCCGCGCGACATTATCTGGGTGCGGCCGGTGCTGTCGGCGCGCATCCATTACGGCGCCAGGACGACCGACAATCTGCTGCGCCATTCGGTGTTCAAGGGACTGCGCGAGGTCGAGCTCACCTCGGCCGCCTCGGCGCCGGCATGCAAGCGGTTGATCTCGGACGCCGACCTCGCCACCATCTGGGTGACCAATCCGACCCGCCGCCTGTTCGGCAGATCGGGGCCGACCAAGCTGGACATCGCCGTCTACTACGCCGCCATGGGCGACTTCATGCTGCCGCACCTGCTCGGCCGGCCGGTCTCGCTGTTCCGCTGCCCGACCGGCAGGCCGCAGGACTGCTTCTTCCAGCGCCACCCCTTCACCGGCATGCCGCCGACCATCGCGTCATTCGACACTAAGAATTCCGAAGGCGAGACCAAGGGCTACATCTCGGTCGAGGACGTCAAGGGGTACCTTGCCCTGGCGCAGTTCGGCGTCGTCGAGTTCCACAGCTGGGGCACGCTGCGCAAGAATCTCGACCGGCCGGACCGGGTCGTCTTCGATCTCGATCCGGGCGAAGGCATCGCCTGGCGCGAAGTGGTCGAGGCGGCCGTGCATGTGCGCGGCGCGTTGCAGGGCCTCGGCCTGGAGCCTTTCGTCAAGACTTCGGGGGGCAAGGGCATCCACGTCGTCGTGCCGACGACCAGGAAGCTCGGCTGGAAGCAGTTCCACCAGGCGGCCAGCGAAATCTCGGCGGGGATCGCGGCCACGGCGCCGACGGTCTTCACGACGGTGATGGGCAAGGAGAACCGCCGGAAGCGCATCTTCATCGACTTCCACCGCAATGCGCGGGGCGCCACCGCGGTCGCCCCCTATTCGCTGCGCGGCCGCGCGCACATGCCGGTATCGACGCCGCTGAGCTGGAGCGATCTCGAGTCCATCGACGCTCCCGAGGATTTGAACTACTCTTCCGTGCCGGGCCTTCTGGAGACGACGGGCGATCCTTGGGCGGACATTAACGACTTTGCCCGAGAATTGCCGCCTCCGTTGCAGGTCAAGAGATAGTCGCGTCGTCGCGTAGGAGACAAACATGGCGCCAAGGGCAAGTTGGAAGGGCTACCTGAAGCTGAGCCTGGTGAGCTGTCCGGTCCGGCTCTATCCGGCCACCAGCTCGAGCGAACGCATCAGCTTCAACCAGCTCCACAAGAAGACCCATAACCGCATCAACATGAAGCCGGTGGACCCGGAGCTCGGTCTGATCGAGCGCTCCGATCTGGTCAAGGGCTATGAGTACGAGGACAAGAAATACATCATCATCGAGGATTCCGACCTCGAGAGCGTCAGGATCGAATCCAACCACACGATGAACATCGAAGCCTTCGTCGACCAGGATTCCGTGGACGTCATCTACCAGGACGCGCCCTACTATCTCGCCCCGGACGGCGCCATGGCGGAGGAGACCTTCATCGTCTTGCGCGAGGCGCTGCGCCGGACCAACAAGCTCGCCATCGCCCGCCTGGTGCTCTCCAGCCGCGAGCGCGTCGTCACCATCGGCGCGCGCGACACCGGCATGTTCGTCTGCACGCTGAGGAATCCCAACGAGGTCCGCGGCACGTCCGAATATTTCGGCAACATCCCGGTCGGCAAGCCCGACCCGGAGATGCTGCAGCTCGCCGAGGCGCTCATCCAGCAGAAGGCGACGACCTTCGATCCGCAGAATTACGAGGACCGCTACGAGATCGCGCTGATGATGATGATCCGCGAGAAGCTCAAGGGTCACAAGCCGATCATCGCCGCCGCACCCGAGCGCGGCAACGTCGTCAACCTGATGGATGCGCTGAAGGCCAGCCTGTCGCAGAGCAAGCCGCCGGCGAAGAGCAAGACCAAGGCGGAGCCGCCGGCCAAGCCTGCCCTCAAGGTCGCGGCGTCCGGCGGCGGAAAGGCATCGGCCAAGGGCAGGAAGTGAGTGCGCTCGCCGGCAACACCATCTGCCTGATCGGGGCGCTCGCGTCCTTCCCCCGGCGGGCCGTCCGGCGCGAGGTCGAGCGCCAGGGCGGCGTGCTGCGGGGCAGCGTCACCCGCGGCACCACGCATGTCGTGTTCGGCCACCGGCTGATCGAGAGCTGGGACGAGTCGCGCATCGAGGCCGCCGTCGAGCGGGAGAGGAGCGCCGGACGGCAGCTCCTGAGCGAGAACGGCTTCCTGCGCCTGCTGGGCCTGGCGCAGCCGGCGCCGGCGACGGTGGCCCGGCAGGTGCTGATCGAGCAGGCCGGGCTGCCGCCGGCCATTTTCGATCTCCTGGCGCTTTTCGACGCGTTCGAGCGCGACGTCGAGCCCTTCACCTTCCGCGACCTGATCCTGGCCAAGAAATACGTCATGCTGCTGGTCGGCACGTCGTGGAGCACCATCGTCAGGTCGATCCGCCGCTCGCCCTCCGTCGGCGCGCTTGCGTCGCTGGCGCTGCATGCGGAGCGCAGCGACGCCATCTATGCGCAGCACGCGCAGGGAGGCGTCAGCGAGCTTGACGGGCAGGTGATGCTGCCGCTCGCCACCGACGACGTCGAGCTGGAGGCGCTGCGCGCCCTGGCCGACGAGGCGGAGGCGCAGGAACGGCACGAGCAGGCCGCCGCGATCTATCGGGAGTATCTGGCGCACAGGCCCGGCAACGCCGTGGTGCATTTCAACCGCGGCAACTGTCTGCGCCATCTCGGCCGGCTCGCCGAGGCCGGGCAGGCCTATATGGGCGCGATCAAGCGCGACCCGAAATTCGTCGAGGCGTGGTTCAACCTCGCGGCGATCGACGCCGAACAGGGCAGGACCGACGCGGCCCGCCGCAGCCTGAGCAAGGCGATCGCCCTCGACGCGGGTTATGCCGATGCGGTCTACAACCTGGCGAGCCTGGAATACGAGGCCGGCAACCTCGCCGAAGCACGCCGCTGGTGGCTGCGCTACCTCGAGCTCGATCCCCACTCGGAATGGGGACGCATCGCGGCGCGCGGCATCCAGTTCGTCGACCTGGCGCAGAAGAACGCGAGCTGAGATGACATCGTTTCTCTTCGACGGACCGGACTCCGCGCCGACGACTATCCTGCTCGGGCACGGCGCAGGCGCGCCGATGGATTCGGCGTCGATGACCGCCGCGGCCAGGGCGCTCGCCGCAGCCGGGTTTCGCGTCGCCCGCTTCGAGTTCGGCTACATGGCGGCGCGCCGCAGCGGCGACGGCCGCAAGCCGCCGCCGCGAGCCGAAACCCTGCAGCCCGAATATCTGGCCGCGGTCGAGGCGCTGGGAAAGAACGGCCAGCTCGTCATCGGCGGCAAGTCGATGGGCGGCCGCGTCGCCAGCATGGTGGCGGACGATCTCCATGGCGCCGGCCGGATCGCCGGGCTGCTCTGCCTGGGTTATCCGTTCCACCCGCCGGCCAAGCCCACGCAGCTGCGCACCAAGCATCTCGAAACGCTGCGCACGCCGACCCTGATCTGCCAGGGCACGCGCGACGAGTTCGGCACACGCGAGGAGGTATCGGGCTACGCGCTGTCCGAGGTGATCCAGATTCTGTGGCTCGACGACGGCGACCACGACCTGAAGCCGCGCAAGTCGGTTTCGGGCTATTCGGCCGCCGATCACCTCAACACCATGGCGCAGATGGCCTGGGCCTGGGCGGAGCGGATCGCCGCCGGCTGAGACGACGCGGACGATTCCGGCTTGCGGCGGGAAGCCAACTGTGCGTTGATCCAGGCAGTTCGGAGTTGCGTCATGGACAAGCGTAAAAGCTCCCTGCCTAGGCCGCCGGCCGGCCTTCCCTCTTCCGTTCAGGCCGCCGTCTCGGAGCAGGTCCGCAAGCGCCAGGCGGTGCGCGAGATGCTGCAGCGGCGCAACATCCGCATCGTCCGCGAAGTCTATTCCACCGACCGTCCGACGGTCTCCCGCGTTTCGGTGCGCGGCGAACAGTACGATGTCGGCGAGACCGACCTGGCGCTGCTGGCGTCGGGCCGCAGCCCGACCTGGCTCGGCCTCAGCCCGGTGCCGCAGGACGACGAAGCGTAGGCGGGGCGGCCGTTGCCTCGCCCATGCTGATCGCCACCTACAACGTCAACAACGTCAATCGCCGCCTTGCCAATCTCCTCGGCTGGCTGGCGGCGCGGAAGCCGGATGTCGTCTGCCTGCAGGAACTGAAGGCCGCCGACGCGGACTTTCCCGCCGCTGCGATCCGCTCGGCCGGCTATGAGGCGGTCTGGGCGGGGCAGCGGACCTGGAACGGCGTCGCCATCCTGGCGCACGGCGCGATGCCGGTCCTGACCCGGGCCGAGCTGCCGGGCGACCCCGACGACCGCCAGAGCCGCTACATCGAGGCGGCCGTCGGCGGCATCCTGATCGCCAGCATCTACGCGCCAAATGGCAATCCGCAGCCCGGCCCGAAGTTCGACTACAAGCTTGCCTGGCTGGAGCGGCTCGCGCGGCACGCGACGGCGCTGCGCAGGACCGGCGCGCCGGTGGTGCTGGCCGGCGACTACAACGTCGCGCCGACCGAACTCGACATCTATCCGACGCGCTCCTGGGACGACGACGCGCTGGTCCAGCCGGAAAGCCGCGCCGCCTTCCGCCGGCTGGTCGGGCGAAGCTGGACGGACGCCATCCGGACGCTGCACCCGGACGAACGCATCTATTCCTTCTGGGACTACAAGCGGAACCGCTGGCCGCGCGACGCCGGCCTGCGCCTCGACCACCTGCTGCTCTCGCCGAACCTCGCCGGCCGGCTGGTCGCCGGCGGCGTCGACCGCGAGACCCGCGGCCTGGATGGAGCGAGCGACCACGCACCCGCCTGGATCGAGCTGTCGGATTCCGGTTGAGGCCGCGCGCGGGTCCGTACAGGCAGGCCTCTCGAGCGGGTAGCGGGAATCGAAACCGCGCGTTCAGCTTGGGAAGCTGGTGTCAATCGAACGGCATCGGACGTGACAATGTCAGGCGGCCCGTATCCAATGCCGTGCATCTGCCTTGTAGGAAACCCGCCGGTGCGGATGGACGACGCCGTGGAAAATTCGGAGCGGCAGGACCGTCAGGCCGGGTGAAGGGCGCAGATCCGGCGTCCAGGCGATCGAATTGGCGACGACGCGCGACATCAGACCCGGCCCGGTGACCAGCCATAGCGACTCGGTGGCGCCTTCGATCACCGATTGCGCCGCCTCGCGCAACGCCGCACCGATGAGCGGATGGCGCGGTGTCGCTGCCAGGAAATTGTTGCCGATGGAGCAGAATTCGTCCTGGTAGCAGCAGAACGTGACATCCGGAGAAAGCAGGGTGCTCAACGGCGCGGCGCAATAGTCGTCCGCGTCGAGATAGACGCCTCCCTCGGCATAAAGCACGGCCAGCCGGAACAGGTCCGCCTTCATGGCGGGATGACGCGCCAGCTTGTAAGCCCGCAGCGGCTCGGGACGGCCGAACGCCGACAGGAAGCGTCGCACGGCGGCGTCGTTCCAGCGCCGATAGGACAGGTCGCCGTTCACGGCCTTCGCCCGCTCCATCAGCAGGTCCACGTCCTTGGGCGGCGTGTCCGTGTCCCAGAACTGGTGCAGTATTTTTGGTATGCGGCAGTTGGCTTGCAACCCTTCAGAGGGCGGCGTGAACACTCCGGCGCGGGCCAGTCCTATAAGCACACCGAGCGCCGCCGCGAAATTGCCGGGACCCGAGCGCAGTAAAGCGCCAGCGGTTTCGATCAATGCTTGCGTGCCGAGCTCGGCCGCGGCCGAGAGTTGCGCCGTCTCCTGCGGCCGCAGCCGGAGATCGTTCACGATCTGGCCGATAAGGCTGCGCAGCGCGCCGGCGCCCCGGCGCGGCGGCCCTCCGTTGGGCGATTTCCGGGGGATGTGCACCAGCGCCTTCCAGGCAAGCTCGGGCTGGAAGGCGGCCGCTGCCGCCCGAGTAAAGCCGATGCCGGCGCTGGCATTGTCCGGGGCGACGGCAAGCATCGCCTTTGCGTGCTCCAAGGCAGTGCCGTGCTCGAATCTCAGGATTGCCAAGCGCATTCGAAGCCGCATCTTGACCAGCCAGTCTTCGGGCCTGCCCGCGTCCGGCCAACAGTCGAGGAGTCTTGGGACCTCCTCCCATTGGCCCGCTTCCAGCAGGCATTCGATCCGCAGCTTGCGCTCGGCCGTGGTCGGCTGCGCCTGCCCGGCGAGTATTTCGAGCGCGTCCTCGATGCGCCCCGATTTTCGCAGGCTGTTTGTCCAGCGGACGCGCCGCGCCGCATCGTGCGGGTGCGCCGCCGCATCGGCGGCAAAGATGCGCTGCGCTTCGTCCAGGTCGCCGGCAGCCTCGGCCTGGGTGCCGCGGAACTGCGATATCTGCGGATGATCGGGATGGTGTTCCGCCAGCAGCCGAAGGCTGGCCTGCGCCGCGTCGAGTGGCCCGGTCTTGCCGAGCAGGAAGGTCTGCTGCGCCAGCAGCTCGGCCGAATCCGGGGTTTGCGCAAGCCCATCCGACAAAACCGACAACGCCTCGTCATAGCGGCCAAGCCCTCTCAGGTGGCGCACCAGGCGCAGGCGCGCCGCAATGTTCCGCGGGCGGGCTTCGACAGCAGCGGCATAGGTCCGCTCTGACGTGGGGGCATCGCCGCCAAGCTTCTTCGCCATCCGCCGCAGCCTGGGCAGCAGCGGATGATCAGAAGCCTGCCTTTCCAGCGTCTGCAGTCTTGCTTGTGCCGCCTCGGCCTGCCTCATCCGGCAATACAGCAACGTTCGTTCAGCCAGCAAGTCGGCGGACGCCGGCTCCAATGCAAGGCCCTCCGACAGCACGGTTTGTGCCTCGATCTGGCGGTCGAGCCGCACCAGGCAGCGAACCCAACGCAGGCGCAGCTGTTCGTCCCCGGGTCGCGCAGCGACGCCGGTGGCGTAAATTCGCTCCGCCTCTGCGACATCACCGGTCGCGATGGCCTGGGCTGCGCGAAGCTGCGGCAGGCGGGGATCGTCGGGATGGTGCTTTGCAAGGACCTGAAGGGTCTTCTGCGCGGCCTGGAGCCGACCTTGTCTCCGCTGTTGGCCCGACAGTTCGGCCAGCAGGCGCGGCGCGTGCGGCACGAGCGCCAGCCCTTCCTTCAAAACAGCCTGCGCCTGCCGGTGACGGCCAAGCCCGGCGAGTTCGCGCGCCCACTTCAACCGACGTCCTATGTCGGTCGGGTGTTTCGCGATGTCCGCGGCATCCGGGTCTGAAGGCCGCGGAACGCCGGCATGGGTCCGAGAGGTCAGGCTGCACGCTCCCCGGCGCGTCGCAGCGCCGCCGCGGCCATCGCGATCCGGCTGCGGATCGAAGCCGGAACCTGGCGGGAGCTCATGGCGCGGGGTTGCTGCAACTCCTCCATCGCCGCGGGCGCAGACCCGTAAAGCGCCTTGTATTCGGCGTAGTTGTCGAAGCGTTCGCGCGAGACGTTGTCGATGAAAGTCTCAGCCGCCATGCCTTCGGCGAGCACGATCTCGTGGTTCTCCGTCTCGATATGGTAGACGACGAAACGCTCGCCGAGCTCGCTCGACGGAATGCGCCGGATCGTCGTGCCGTTCACCAGCGCGCCGGCATGGACCAGCACGCCGTCGATCAGCAGGGCGTGCGTTGCGGTAACACGCAGATCGCGGACAGGCAGGTCGTTACCCAGCGCCCCGGCGGACACGCAGACGGGCCGCCGTCCGTCAGGCATGCCGAATACCGTCGACAGCGTCTGCCGGCCGATCCATTTCACCGGCACTGAACGCCCGTCCGCCGTCATGACAAGATCGCCGATGGAAAGCGTCTCGACCGCGTGATCCCCATCCGGCGCCGCGATCAGCGTTCCCGCAGCGAAGCAAACGGGGAAGGGATCATCGGTATCGATATCCAGTGGTTCGCCTGAGGTGTATCCCGTGTTGGAGAAAAAATAGTAGTCGCTGCCCTGCTGGACGAGGAAGCCGTCGCCGGAGAAGCCCACATACTGGCCGCCCCCTGAGAGTGGGCCGCCGGTGATAGTCATATTGTCCCCGGTCTCAAAGGTAGTTTCGCCCGGCTGGCCGCTGCCCTCGTTGTCGCTAGCGTGGTGGTCAGCTTCTTCGCTATCAGCGGTGGGGGTGAAGATGCCAGTGCCAGGGTCGTAGGTGCCTACGGTGTAGAAACTGCTGTCGTATTCCGCCATGATCGGTTGCTCCAGCTACACGCTCATACAACGCGCGTGAAAAGTGGCCCCTCCCCCAAAATCATCTAAACAGCATAGCCGCAAGGTGGTCAACAAATAATAGATAAGTATTTAACTATAAAATTTGCTCATAAAAAATCGATGCGAGACTTCTACCTCGCCAGCTCAGTAACAGATGATACATCCCCTAACTTATCTTTCGACTTCCGATCCGATCTTTCCTTCTATGTTTTTCGGCAGGTATTCTCACCTCAGATCCTGAATGCGATGCCGCCCTGAATTTCGGCTGTTTCGTCGAAATGCAGCCTGAGCGGCTGGAAGTCGTCCGCTGCCGCTGCGTGAAACACCGCACGGTCGGTTCCCTTGTGGATCGCGAAAGCCGCCGACCAGATGCCGATCAGGAAACCGTTGCGGTCGCGAAGCTCGATGCCGTGGCCGACCAGATCGCGCACGTCCAGCCCCGCCGCATCCTTGCTGGCGACGAGTTCGAGGCAGATCAGGCCATTTTGGTAGAAGCGCCAGCACACCTTGTGAAAGGTGCAATCATCGACCTGCAGCGCCGGCCACTCGAACTGCACCCAGCGCAATGGTTTGCCGTCGTGATCGCGCTCGCCGCGCTCGACCGAGGCGGATTCGCCCCGCAACTGGGTCTTGACCGGCAAGGTCGCCTGCTGGCGGGCAAGCGGAATCCAGCTTTCGCCCGAGCCGCCAGCCAGCAGCTGGTTGACGCTGGCCATCTTGTCCTTCGCCGCTTCGGGAAGCGGCAGCTTGCCGAGAATCGGCCTGGCGAGAAGGGCCGCCAGCTGGATCATGCTTCACACCTCTATCAGGCGATTGGGACCGTATCGGATAGGAGGGGCATCGGCTCTTCCTCAGTCGGCGGTGACGCTCCAGCTGTCGTCCGGGTTGAAGCGGTCGATATATTTGACGATCGCCTCGGTCGCGGGACCGAGATCGGCCTCGTAGACGATGCCCTGCTGGTTGACCGCGAAGGTGTGCACGCCCGTTTCGGCATATTTGACCGGCCAGGCGACCAGGGCGAAGCCGCCGATCATGTTGCCGTTGATGACGTAGTCGTAGGCGCCGCCGGCGATATTGTCGCCCTGGCCGGTGAGGATCTTGAAGCGATAGCCGAAGTAGCCGTCGCCCTCGGCGGCGTCGGTCAGCTCCGCCTGGCTGAGGTCGCCCGCCGGGCTTTCGCCGTTCACCTCGTCGGCCGGCCAGTAGAGGCCGTCGGTCGCGCCCTCGCTGCTGATCAGTTTTTGCGCGAACTCCTCCACGCCATCGGCGTCGCGGTCTTCCATGGCGTAGTCGTTCTGCGCCTCGACATAGGCCAGCATCGCCGCCAGCACCTCAAGCTCGTTCTCGCCGACGCGCCGGTTGACGATCTCCTCCAGACCGGCCTGGGTATCGAACGCCCATTTGCCGTCGTCGTCGCCCTTCAGCAGCGGAAACGGAAACGGCCAGAGCTTTTCGCCGATCTGCAGGCTTTTTCCGTTGTCGATATCGGCGACCACCAGTGTTTTCGCCGCGCCCTCGCGGATCTGCGCGAACGTGTCCATCACACCGTCCGCGCTTCTTAGCTTGGCGGCATCGAGGCCGAGCAGCTTCGCCAGTCCGTCGAAGTCATCGTCGGCCAAGGTCTTCTTGAAAGCATCGATCGCGGCCTCCGCATTGTCGAACAGCGGCGGGTCTTGTTCCGATTCGAAGGCGAAGATGCCTGGGTCTTCAGCCTCGCTTGCCGCGCCTGCCGCCGCCTGATCCGCCGGGGCTTGTTCCTGCGCCGATGTCGCCGCCGGCAGACCCGTTGCGAGCCCCGCCATAAGCGCGGCCATGGAGAGCGTGCGGAGCATGTTGTGAAGGGTGGTGTTCATGGTTTCCTCCTCGCTCTTCTCAACGCCTGCGGCCGCCGTGATGTCCGCCGCCCATGTGTCTTCCTCCTCCGCCGCCGCGATGCAGCTGGCGTCCGCCGCCGCCGTGGTGAATGGCCCGTCCACCACCGCGGTGCCCGCCCCCCATGGCCTGGCGGCCGCGGTTGGAATGGACTCTCGATATCTTGCCGCGATCGACGTTTCCCAGCGCCGGGTGGTGCTGCGGCCTGTGATCGACCTTGTGACCCATCTTCGGCTTGCCGGCCGGGCGGTGGATGTTGGCGGGTCGGCGATCGGCATTCGGACGCGCCGCCGCGCGCCGGTCGCCGGCCGGGCGTGCTGTCGGCCGCTGGCCATCCGGACGGCGGATCTGGTCGCCGCCCGGCCGGTTCTTCAGACCGTCCAGCGTGCTCTTGCGGATGTCATGGGCCTTGGCGTGGCGGGCCGCGTTGTTGCCCGGATGGCTGCGCTTGATGTCGGCCGCGCGGTCGCGGATCGAATTGCCGCGATTGGCCTCCACGCGGTTCTTGATGTTGGTGCGGTCGAACTTGTTCAGTTGATCCCGGTCGAAATTGAGCTTCGAGCGGTCGACATTCTTCCAGTCGATGTCATTGAAGTTGATCTTGCCGTCGAAGTCCCGATTGTTGAAGCAATGGTCGCAGTCGATGTCGATGTCGTTGCCGTCCCAGTGGCCGCCCCACACGTCCCAGTCGTCCCAGTCGACGGCGGCGGCCCACACCGCGCCGGTCACCGCCGCGGCGAAGAACGTCGCGCCCGGATACCAGTAGGTGGGATAGGGATCGGGATAGTAGGCGATCGGCGCCGCCACATAGTCCGGCTCGTAGAGCATCTCAGGCTCGTAGCGCGGCACATAGACGACTTCCGGGTTCGCCGGCTGGATGACGATGTTGTCGCCCTGCGTCTCCACCTTGACCTTGTCGTCGGTCTTGATGATGTCCTTCGCCACCGCCTCCTCGCGCAGCTGCTGGATGGCGATCAGCACGTCCTTCTGCTGGTAGGCGATGGCGTCGCCGAGCGCCTGCGTCCATTCGAGGTCGTCGCTCATCATCTTAACGACCTCGGGATAGTTGAGCAGCGAGATGACGCTGCCGTCCCAGCTTTCCTTCGGCTTCAGGCTCTTGTCCTTGGCGTAGTCGTCGAGATAGCGCGACGCCTCGACGATCTGCAGCGGATAGAGCGAGGCCGCGGTGACCACCGCGATCAATTCGTCCGGATAGAGCGCGATGCGCGCCACCAGAACCTCCAGTTCGTCGGCGCTGAGCGGCTCCGGCGCCTGCGTGGCGGCCGCGCCCGGATCGGCCGCGGCTGCCTGCTCCTGGGCAAGGGCGGATGTCGGACCGGCGGTTGCCAACAGGATGGAGGCAAGCGTGGCCGCAACGGCGAGGCCAAGTCTTCGGGTGCTCTTGCTACTCATATCGGTGACCTCCCGCTGTTCACAGTCCTTTAGAAATGCACGACGAGGCCCATGATCGGGCCCTGCTGGACGGCGTCGAAGACGAAACCGTCCTTGCTGTAGTCCACGCCGAGCGCGCGGTAGCCGGCGACGGCGGAGAAGGTGTCGTTGAACTTGTAGCCGAGGGCGGCCGCCACATCCCAGTCGAGATCGGCCTGGCCGGCGCCGACCAGCCCCCAGCCGGTCACGTAGATGGCGTCGGTGAAGGCGTATCTGGCGCGAATGCCGGCCAGCCCGTCGACCCAGGTTTCACCGTCGCTGACGTCGGCGCCGTCGAGCAGGCCGCCGTTCACCGAGATTTCCGTGTTGACGCTCCAGACCCGCGCGCCGGCGACCACGTCGAAATAACTGCGGTCGTCCTTGAACAGCGAATAGCCGGCGCCGACCAGGCCGGCGAACGTCTCCGAGGTGACGTCGACGCTGTCGGCAACGATGCCCCTCGGCGTTCCGGAACCGACCGTCAGCTTCGTGTACATGACGTCGCCGAAGATCGAGAAGCGGTCGTAGCGGGCCTCGCCGATCGCCATCGCGGCGAAGTCGAGATTGTTGAATATGTCGCCGAAATCCGCGTCGATATGGATGGTTGCCGGCAGGCCGAACTGGGCGATGTCGCCGGAAAGGCCGGCCGCCCAGAAATACGGGCTGACGGCGAAGGTCCAGCCATCCGCCTCCGCTTCGACTTGCTCGGGCGACATCGGTATCGGAACGTCCGCGGCCTGGGCAGGGACGGCCGCCAGGAGACCGAGCGTAAGAACAGTTTCAAGCCGGCTAAACATCTTCATTCTGCGTCCCACCTTGATAGCCATGCACGGGAGCGAAACTATCTGCTTTCATTCGCGAAATCTCGCCTTCATTTCTTTGGAAACAGGAAGGTAACCGAGGCGCGCACGCCAAAACCGTCCGGTCCGGCCTCGGGGCTTTCGGCCCAGTAGCGGATGCCTGCCCCCAGGCTGACCGGCTGCTCGCCGAACTTCACCAGCTTGCTGACCATGAAGTTGACCGGCACCGACCAGGATTCGCTTTCCCAGTCGTAGGTCGACTCGGTGTTGAGCGCGAAGGTCCAGGCGTCCGCAGTCGTGTAGGAGATGAAGGGCTGCAGGAAGGTGGAACTCACGTCCGCACGCGCGTCGTCGCCGGCAAACGACCAGATGTGATTGGCGAGGATGCCATAGGTCCAGGGACCCGACTGCTTCAGCACCACGGCGGTGGGCCCGGCGCCCCATTTTTCGCCGCCGAGCAACGGATCGGTGCCGGTCGGCAGCATGATGACGGGGCCGGCGCCCCAGATGATGCCCCCCGGGCCCGGCGCCTTGGGCGAGAAGAACAGGCTCTGCACGGTGTCGCCAAGCCCGAACTGGGTGCCGGACGGGCCGGCGACGTCCTCCTGCCAGATCACCGGCACGATGGTCCGCGAGATCAGGTTCCAGTCCTCGTTGAGCGAGATCGGAACGACCGGCTGGATGTTCATCGTCACCCGGTCGCCGTCATTGGGACCGTAGCCGGAATCGTAGTTGAACTGGAACGGCACGCTGATCAGCGAGGCGATCGGATTGGAGAGCTGCTTGGCCAGGTCCGCATCCTGGGCGGAGGCGGGAGTCCTGTCGGCCAAAGCCATGATCGATGCCGCGAGAACCAATATCCGGCTCAGCTTCATCATGATCTGTCCAGTCTCCTGCAAAGGATCTCGAATCGGACTTCGAAGTCACAAGTATTGCCCGCCCAGATTGACTCAATTCCGGGCATCTGTCGGCAGCTAATTCTCCTCATCAACATCCCTGACGATCCGGAAGCCGATATGGTTGGTGCCGAGGCTGCGTTCCGCGCGTTGTCTGGCGGCAGGGCGATAGCGCAGGCAGTAGGACGGCGCGCAGAGCCATGAGCCGCCCTTGGCCACATGCAGGGCGCCAACGGCCTCATCGGCGAAGCTGGCGGCGATCGCCTCCGGCGGGCCAGTCGGGTCGGCCTCATCCCGCGCCGGATGGCCCGGCAGCCACCAGTCCGAGACGTGCTCCCACACGTTGCCCGCCATGTCGCTGAGCCCATACCCGTTGGCCGGATAGGAGCCGACCGGCGCGGTGCCGTGGTGGCCGTCCGCGGCTTCATCGACAGCGGGGAACAGGCCCTGCCACGTATTGGCCTTCCAGCCCTGCGACGGATCGTAGTCGTCGCCCCAGACATAGTCGGCGCCGTCCAGCCCGCCCCGGGCGGCAAACTCCCATTCCGCTTCCGTCGGCAGGCGGCCGCCGGCCCATTCGGCATAGGCCGCCGCGTCTTCCGGCGACACCTGCACCACCGGATGGTTTTCCAGCCCCTTGATGCCGCTGCCCGGTCCGTTCGGATGGCGCCAGTCGGCGCCAGGCACATAACGCCACCAGTTGGTCAGATCGCTGATGTCCACCTGTCCGGCCGGCTGCGCGAAGACCATCGACCCGGCCTTGAGCAGCTCGGCCGGCATGTCGGGGTACTTTTCCGGATCGAGGTCCTTTTCGGCAGTCGTGACGTAGCCGGTCGCCTCGATGAAGGCGGCGAACTCGGCATTGGTCACCTCGGTCTTCTTGATCTCGAAGGGACCGACCGTCACCTTTCGGGTATGCTTCTCCTCCGGATAGTGCTTCTGCGATCCCATGGCGAACGTGCCGCCGTCGAGCCGGACAAAGTCGCCGTCGCCGGCGACGACGAACGGGACGGCCAGTCCGAAGGCAGCGATTGCAGACAAGAAGGCCAATGCACGCAAATTGCTGTCTCCCGTCTTAGGATCTGTTGATATTCAGGCCATGGCGGACTGCAAATCGCGCCTTTCTGCGCTTCCAGTACTCATTCATGTACCAGAACACACACTCCGTTCCGGTTCTCGACATCCGCCATTTCGACTCGCCTTGACCTGAACCTCAACACAAACCTAGGTGACCGCCGGAAAACAATCTATTCCGGAAATACCTGCTTCCAGTCGTTCTTCATGCTGACGATGGTCCAGCCGCGCTTCGGACCTTCGTCGAGGCCCTTGGCGAGCTTGCCGAAATGCGAGTCGCGGTCGTAGGCGACCTCACGCTCCCCGTCGTCGTGGTGCACGATCAGGCCGAAGCGGCGGCCGTCACCGGCCGTCGTCCATTCCAGCATCTGGAAGTCGCCGTCCGAATTGCCGAAGGCGGCGATCGGCCGCTTGCCGATGAACTTGGCGATGCCGACCGGCTTGCCTGCCTCGTCGTCGATGAAGTCGATTTCCGGAAGCCGGACGACGGCCGGCTTGCCGTCGCGCATTTCGTACTTCGTCTTGATCGACGAGCCGACCACGTTCTCCGCAGGGATGGAGTAGACCCGCTCGGTCCAGGGCCGCATGAACTCGATGCCGCCGCCCGATACGATGAAGACCTTGAAGCCGTTGTCCTTGAGATAGGAGACGAGTTCGCGCATCGGCTGATAGATCATCGAGGTGTAGGGTTTTCCCGTCGTCGGATGTTTCGCCGAGGCGATCCAGTCCGTCGCGATCCGCGAGAACTCGTCGCTGGTCATGCCGGAATGGGTCGCGGCGACAATCTCGACCAGGCCCTTCATGCCCGCCGCCGCGACGCCCTTCATGTCTCCGGCCAGCACCGACTTGAAGGGCTCGGTGTCCTTCCATTCCGGATGCTCGGGCGCCAGCGCCTTCACCCGGTCGAGGACGAAGGCCAACTGCACATACATCGGCTGTTCGCTCCACAGCGTGCCGTCATTGTCGAAGACGGCGATGCGGTCGGCGGGCTCCACGAAATCGCTCCCTCCCTGCGTCGTCACCGCGGTGACGAAGTCGACGATGCTCTTCTTCGCCGCGCCGTCGTTCCACGACGGCAGGTCTTGCGCTGCCGTTGGCAGGACGGATGCCAGCGCCAGCACCGTCATGGCCGCAAGTGTTCTAACCATTCGCCCAGCATCGAACATCGATCGTCTCCGTTGCGAGGTTCGATCGCCGGGGCGGTGCCCGGCGACCGCACTTGCAGCACTCAGTTCCCGGACGGCATCCCGATCTTGAAGCCGTCCTTGGCCAGTTCGTCGCGGATGTATTGGAACCGCTGGTACTGTGTCAGGGTGATCGGTCCGGAATAGCTCTCGCTCTGCAGCTTGCGGGGCGGGTATTGCACGTAGGTCTTCATCAGGTTGGTGAGTTCTTCATTGATCACCGGCGTGTACCACGTGCTCTCGGTGAAGTTGTTCATGAAGATGTCGTAACGCTCCTGCGGGTCGGCGAGAATGTCGAATACCTGAGGCACCGTGGCGACATAGCTTTCCGCGCCCTTCCACCCGAGATTGCTGTCGACGGCCAGGCCGCCGGTGGCCGCGCCGTCATCGCCGCGCAGATTGAAGACGGCCTTGTAGTTGCCGACCCGGGCCGCACCGGGCGTCAGCTCGTTCTCGGTGAAATAGAACCAGGCCTTGCGTTCCGACGGGCCGGTGCCGGTCCAGACCGGGGTCATGTCGTAGCTGTCGAAGATGATCGGCTTGCCCTCGCGATCCTCCTTGGGCAGGTCTACCCCCGCTACGGACGCGAAGCTCGCCATGAGGTCCAGGCCGCCGACGATGGCAGCGCTTTTGGTGTTTGCCTCGACCTTGCCCGGCCAGCGCACGACCGCCGGGACCCGGTTGCCCCCTTCGCGAACGGTTCCCTTGGTGCCGCGGAACGGGGTGTAGCCGGCATCGGGATAGACGTCCTGCCAGGCGCCGTTGTCGGTCGTCCAGAACACGACCGTGTTGTCGCGCAGGCCGAGATCGTCGAGCTTCTTCAGGATGTTGCCGATGCGGGCGTCGAGTTCGACAACGGAGTCCGCGTATTTCGACTTGGAGATCGACTTACCCTGAAAATCCGGATGCGGCAGGTTGGGTTGGTGGACCTTCATGAAGTTGACGTTGATGTAGAAAGGCTCGTTGGGCGCTTTCGCGGCCTCTTCGAGAAACTCGATCGCCGCCTTCTCGACATAGCCGTCGAAGTAGGGAATGCCGACCACGCCCTTGTCCGGCGTATCCACGTACTGGCCGTTGATCTTGAAGTCCTCGGTCGGCTTCTCGCCGGCCTTGCCGGACAACGAGCCCTTGGTGACCTCCTTGAACATCTTGCGCAGTTCCGGGTCCATGCCCGGGAACCAGGTATCGTCGGCGTAGGTGTAGGCGTTGAGGTGATAGAGGCCGACATATTTCATCACGTCGTAGCCCTGGGCGTTCGGCATCGCGTAGTCGTCCTCGCCAAGATGCCATTTGCCTGTGAAATAGGTGCGATAGCCCGCCGTCTTGAGAACCGACCCAAGCGTCCATTCGGCGGCCGGCAGACCGCCGCCCTGGCCCTGGAAGGCCACGGTGGTCATGCCGCTGCGGTTGGGTATGCGCCCGGTCTGCATGGCGGCGCGGCCGGGCGTGCAACTCGGCTGCGCGTAGAACGAGGTGAACATCATGCCGTCCTTCGCCAGCTGGTCGATGTTCGGCGTCGGCATGCCGCGCGTCTCGCCGCCCAGATATGGCCCGGTATCGCCGTACCCGGTATCGTCGGAGACGATGAACAGGATGTTCGGCTTTTGCTGCTGCCCCTGAGCCTGTTGCTCCTGCGCCGATGCAGGCAATGTCATGCCAATGCCCAGCGCGGCCATGGCGAAGACGCTGTTTAACAAGGTCTTGACGGTCATTAATGGGTTCCTCTCTGCTCGTGCCGGCGAAAGGTCGGATGTCGGCACGACGCCCTTTCCTTCCTTCCGTCGATCTTGCGTTCGCTTTTCGAAGCAGTGCCATGCAGCTTGTGCCAACCTCGTCCGCAGCATCGGCTTCGGCAGCGCAGGTGCGATGCTCCGCGCTACGTCCGACCCGAGGGTCGCGCGTTCCTCAGTCCGACCTGGCAGTCGATCCCATCGGCTTCCGAAGGTGTTCACGGATTTCGTCCTCCAGTTCGAGCAACAGCTGGCGGTAATCTTGTGCCTTCCTGCGGTCGCCCTTCCAACGTTCCAGCGCTGTCGCGGCGGCCGCATAGTCCTCGCAGATCGCGCTGAACGCCGGGTCGGATGCGCAGCGGCGGCGTATTTCGAATTCGTGGCCCGCGAAATGGCGTAGAACCGGCGCCAGGTCGAACATCCAGCAAGACCTTCAATGGTTTCTGGTCGTCTGAATGCAACGCACCCTCACGCGGACGCGTCACAAGAGGAAGGTGCGAACAGGTACGAACGGTAGCCGCGGGGCTTTGCCCGCAGCCGAATCTGGCGTAAGGATTTCCAGTTCTGTCGCCAAGCAGATGTCGGCGTGTCCGTATGAATTCGGTCCGTAAAATCTTCTCGACCGATCGTGGCGGCCATGTTTCGCCGGATAGAGTTCGCGAAGAATTATCCCGAATACTGGGCAGCCCGGATTTCAAGGCATCGGCGCGGCGCCGGGAAATGCTGGTCTTTCTGGTCGAGGAACTGCTCGCCGGCCGAGGCCACGAACTCAAAGGCTATACGATCGGCGTGGCGGTGTTCCGGCGAGGCGAAGACTTCGACGCCCAGTCGGATCCGGTCGTACGCCTCGAGGCTCGGCGGCTGCGGCGGGATCTGGACGGCTACTACGTGGCGGCAGGTCGTGGAAATCCCCTGCGCATCTCCATCCCCACGGGGAACTACGCTCCCGATGTTCAGCTGGCGCAATCCGAAGCGCCGGGACCCCTGGAGAGCCTTTCGGACGGAGGGCCGACCGTCGCCACGGATCAGCCCGCGTCAGGGCCCATCGCCGGCGCCGAGACCGCAGGACGGTTTTCCGGAAATGGCCGCTGGCCGGCCGTCTGCGCGGTTGCTGCCGGTCTGATGCTCGTTGCAAGCGCCGCTTATGTGCACTTCGCCGGCTGGCGCGATAGTGCCGCCAGCCAGCCTCGCGGCTCGGCGCTGTTGATGCTGCCCTTCAAGGTTTATGGCGAAAGCTCCGACGCCGCATTCCTGGCCGCCGGAATTTCCGAGCAGCTCATGGCCGATCTCAGGCGCTTCCCCGATATCTTGCTGTATCTGCCGACCGGGCAAGGCACGCTCGACGATCCGGTAGGGGCGGGAGACCGCGCGGGTGCGTCGTTCGTGCTGACCGGCAGCGTCAAGGCGGCGGCATCCCGCATGATGATCGGCGCCCAACTGGTTCACGTGGACTCCGGCAGGATCGCCTGGGCGGAACAGTTCGACCGGTCGCCGAGCCCGGGCACTCTCCTTTCGGTTCAGAGCGAAATCGGCGCGGCGATATCCACCGCGCTGGGGCAGCCCTATGGCATTCTCAGAACGGAGATCACCAGCGCCTTGCCCGCGGGGTTCGAACCGAGCATGTCGAGCTACGAATGCGTGCTTCGCGCCTATGCCTACCGGCGAAGCTTCGCGACGGCGCTTCACGCACCAGTGCTGGCGTGCCTCGAAGCCGCCGTGAAAAGCGATCCCGACTATGCGGAAGCCTGGGCCATGCTTGGATGGCTGTATCTGGATCAGGGACGGTTCGATCTCAATCCGGAGGGGAGTGCCACGCTTTCCTACGGCCGCGCCCTCGACGCCGCGTCGCATGCCGTTGCGCTCGACGGCACGAACGTGCTCGCGCTCAAGGCGCTCGCCTCGATCAACCATTACATGGGCAGCTACGACGAAGGGGAGGTCATCCAGCGACGGGCCCTGGCGCTCAATCCCAACGATCCGGATACGCTGGCGCAGCTCGGCTGGAGGATGGCGGTGCGCGGCAAGTTCGAGGAGGGAATTCCCTATCTCCAGCAGGCGATCGATCGGACGGTCAACGCGCCCGGCTGGTATTTTCACCTTGTTGCAGTCGACCACTACCTGCACGGCAGGTACGCGGAAATGCTCGATGCGGCCAAGCGAAGCGCCGTTGACGGCTCCGGCATAAGCTGGTCCTTCATCGCAATAGCACATGGCGCGCTCGGCAATGATGCCGGCGCGCACGAGGCGCTTGCCAGGATGGCTGAAATATCGCCCCTGTTGGGGAGTGATCCCGCCGCCGCCTACCGGCGGCACCACGCAACCGACGAGATCGTCAACGCGCTGGTCGCGGGCCTGCGCAACGCTGGCTGGACCCCGCCGGGGACGAATTGATGCCGTGCGTCGACAAAAGAAGGGTCTGGGAAGCTCCTTCAGGGGCGCGAAAAGTCGCTTGGCCGAAAGGCGACGATCTTCACTTCATGACCTGAATGGAACTGCTGCCACACGGTTCTGCATCGCCGGCCTCGCGCGTGACACCGTCAAATCATGGCTTGGGAGGAGCGGCAAGCGGTGGAGCGGGTAGCGGGAATCGAACCCGCGCGTTCAGCTTGGGAAGCTGACAGGCTACCATTACATCATACCCGCGCGGCAGCCTCGATAACACGGCCGGCCGCGCTTCCGCAATCGGCTTTGACGGGCTTTCCGCGGCGACTGCGGCCTTGAAGTAGCCGGCGTCAGCGCCTATGCGGTGCTTCATGCAAGGAGGCGAATCGTGTCCAGCCTGACAAAATTCCTCGGCGACACGCCGCTGCGCGTGTTCCTGAAGCTGCTGGTGGTGTCCTTCCTCGTCGGCGTCGTCATGAGCGCCTTCGGCTGGTCGCCGCTCGACGTGCTGGACTGGGTACGCGACACACTGCTGCGCATCTGGAATCTCGGCTTCGCCACCGTCGACCGCTTCTTCGGCTACCTGCTGCTGGGTGCGGCGATCGTCATCCCCGCCTTCGTCATCCTCCGCCTGCTGAGCTACCGGCGGTAGGGCGGCCGTCGCAGCTGAGGCCGGCGATAGTCTTGGACAGGACAGCCGAGGCGCCTGCGATCAGGCGAACTCGGCCGCCACCTCGAACAGGATGGCGTGACGCGCCGCGAGCGCGGCGATGTCGCGCGAATATCCGCCGCCGATGACGCCGCAGACGGGAACGCCGAGCGCCCGGAAGCGCGCGACGACCATGCGGTCGCGCTGGCGCAGACCGTCATCCGACAGCGACAGCCGGCCGAGCCGGTCCTCCGCATGCGGGTCGACCCCTGCATTGTAGAACACGACGTCCCACGCGGCAGCGGTATCGATCCTGGCAAGCGCCGCCGCCAGATGCTGGAGATACTGGGCGTCGCCGATACCGTCGGGCAGCGCGACGTCGAGGCTCGAGGCGATCTTGCGTACCGGATAGTTCTTCTCGGCATGCATGGAGACGGTGAACACCCGCGGCTCGCCGCGAAAAATGTCGGCGGTGCCGTCGCCCTGGTGGACGTCGAGGTCGACCACCAGGATTTTCGCCTGCGGCCGGTCGGCAAGCAGGTCGAGCGTCGCCACGGCGACGTCGTTGAAGGTGCAGAAGCCGGCGCCATGCGCGCGCCGCGCATGATGGCTGCCGCCGGCGGCATTGCAGGCGATGCCATGTGCCAGCGCCAGGCGCGCGGCGAAGACCGTGCCACCGGCGGCACGGCGGGCACGCCGCGCCACGCGTTCGCTGACTGGAAAGCCGATCTCGCGCTCGATCTTTTCCGGCACCCGAGCCGCCAGCACCTGGTCGACATAGGCCGGGTCATGCGCCCTCTTCAGCGCCGCTTCCTCGGCAGGTCGGGGCTCCACATGAATCGAGCGGGCGAGCAGACCGGTAGCCTCCAGCCGCTCGACCAGCGCGCGGTACTTGCCCATGGGAAAGCGATGGTCGGCCGGGAAGTTGGCGTCGTAGTCGGGATGGCTGACGATGTGGAGGCTCATGGTGGGAGCATCCCTAAGCGATTTTCCGTAAGGATGAGGGACAAGAGGCGCCTTCGGCTTTCCTTCCGTGCAACCGACTGATTCCGACTGATGCCCGGCGGGATTATCGCACATTGGCCGCATATTTTGCCGATTCTTCTGTATCGACGGCGCGGACATAATAGCCGACGACTTCGAACTTGCCGTTGACCGGCTTGATGACCTCGCCATCATGGTAGCGGTACTCGCTGTAGAGCGCGTCTTTGGGAATGGGGTGGTTGGCCGCAGCGAATAGGGATCCGGTGGGGGCACGGTAGAAGATCAGTTCGCATCGGGGCGCTTCGCCGTTGCGTGGACGTGGAAGGGGAAGCGGCTCCCGCAGGAGGACGCGCATCGTAAGGTCGATGTAGTCGGGATGGCCGGCGGCGGCGAAAAGCCGCCACAGGTGCCCTCCGTCGACGCGCGGGCCGATCTCGACCACCTTCGGGCCGTCCTTCGTGACCATGACCTGGACGTAGAGCGGACCGTCCTTGATATGCAGAAGCTCGATCAAGGCGCGCACCAGCTCGTGCGCGGCCTGCTGCTGCTCGGCGGGCACGTTGTAGCACGGGTGAACGTGTCCGCCGGCGAGACCGATGAACGCCTCGCTGATGAACAAACGCTCGTTGGGCTCGCAGAAGACGATCCCTCCATCCTTCACCAGGACATTGAACGGGATTTCGATACCGGCGAGAAATTCCTCGATGATGACCGACGAATTTGCGCCGCCGACCGCCTTTGCGGCCTGGAACGCCGCCTCCAGATCCTCGCGCCGGTCGACCTTTGAGATGCCGCGCTGGCCCTGCGACGCATCGGGCTTGACGAAGCACGGATAGTGGCTCCAGCCACTGGCATCCTCAAGCGTCGCGGCGTGCCTGAACTTGACGACGCTGATCCCGTGCTCGTTCAGAATCTCGCGCAGCTTATGTTTGTTGTCGAGGATCCGGATGAGCTCGGAGGAATGGAAGTGCGGCAGGCCGAGTGCCTCGGAGACCTTTACGGCGGTTCCGTTTGTCGTATCGGAAGACACCGAATAGACCAGATCGACGTCCTGGGCGCGGGCAAGCGCGACGACGCGCTCCACATCCCTCACGTCCACCTGGAAGAATTCGTCGCAGAGTTCCCGGCCCGGTTCGTCCGCCAGTTTCGAGCAGGCGAGCACCCTCCACCCGCGCGTGCGCATGTAGCGGATCAGGTCGGCCTGCCCCGCGTTCGTGCCGACGACGAGGATCGTCTTCCGGCTCGCCTCCGTCGAGGCGCTGTCCTGCTGGTGCATGTGCCCCTCCGACCGCGATGCCTGCCACGGCAGTCTCGGCTTGGACATCGACGGCCTTGCTGCTCACGGCGTGCGCAAGCTAGCGGCAGATGCCGATGCCGCGCAATCCTGCGGTTCGTGCCCGCCGCCCAGCGGCCTGAGTTGCTGGCGCGCGGCGCGCCCGCATATGCTGAGAGTCAGATAGCCTTGCCCGCCCAGTGCTCCATGCGGGTATCGCGCAGCACCGCGACCGACGGGATGCCTTCCCGGTCCAACACGGCGCTCATGCCGCGCAGGATGCGTCCCGGCAGCGCCGGCCCGCCATAGATCAGGCCCGTGTAGAGCTGGACGAGGTCGGCGCCGGCGCGGATTTTTTCCAGCGCCGTTTCCGCCGAATCGACACCGCCGACACCGATGATCGCCGCCTTGGGGCCGAGCAGTCGCCGCATCTTGGCGAGCACGATCGTAGAGCGCGCGAACAGCGGCTTGCCCGACAGGCCGCCGGCTTCCCGGGTAAGCGTCGCGTCCTGCAGCCCGTAGCGCGACAGCGTCGTGTTGGAGACGATCAGTCCCTCGATCGGATGCGCCGAAAGCTCGGCGGCTATGTCCTCCAGTTCCGCCTCGGTCAGGTCGGGGGCGATCTTCAGGAAGATCGGCGTGTCGCGGCTGAGCGCCTGCCGCGCCGCCGCCACCCGCCCCAGCAATTCGGCAAGCTCGCCGCGCGCCTGCATGTTGCGCAGGCCCGGCGTGTTGGGCGAGGAGATGTTGACCGTCAGATAGGTGGCGAGCGGCGCGAACAGCCGCACGCCAGCCTCGTAATCGGCGATGCGGTCGGTGCTGTCCTTGTTGGCGCCGATGTTAACGCCGACGATGCCGGTTCGTCCCTGCCGGGCGGCAAGGCGCTCCGCGCAGCGCGCGTGGCCCTCATTGTTGAAGCCGAGCCGGTTGATCACCGCGGCGTCGCGCGTCAGCCTGAAGATGCGCGGTTTGGGGTTGCCGGCCTGCGGCCGCGGCGTGATCGAGCCGATTTCGGCGAAACCGAAGCCAAGCGAAAGCAGCGCGTCGGGGATCTCGCCGTTCTTGTCGTAGCCGGCCGCCATGCCGAGCGGATTCGGAAATGCGAGGGCGCCCATACGCACGGCCAGGCGCGGGTCGGCGGGCGGCTTGGGCAGAGGCAGGCCGCATCGCAGCGCCTTGATCGACAGGTCGTGCGCGGTTTCCGGGTCGAGGCCGAACAGCAGCCGCCGGCCGACCTGCTCGAACAGACCGGTCATGCGCCGAGGTCCGGAAAGACGTGGCCGTTCGCGCCGAGCGGCAGCGGCTTGACCCATCTGACCGCGGAAAGGTCGAGCGGGCCGTAGAGATGCGGGAACAGGTCGCCGCCGCGCGACACCTCGTATATCAGCGCCTCGCCCAGCCGCGCCGCATCGACCGCGACCAGGAGAAGATCGTCCTGCCCGGCAAAGTGCCGCCGCGCGGTCTCGGCCGCCTGCGCGGCGGTGGAGAAGTGGATGAAGCCATCGGCGACGTCGACCGGCGCGCCGGTGAAGACGCCCCGCCGCTCGGCCTCGGCCCACAGCGATCTCGGACTGATCTTGTAGATGGTCTGGTGCATGAGCGCGCTATAGGCCGAACGGCGCCGGGCGAAAAGGGAAGAGGCGCGCCTTCTTCGTAATTCCGGCGTAAACTTGTGGCAGTTTTCCGCGGTGAATCCGACGGAGGTCGCCATGCGCCTTTATGCCATCCCCGCCGCCTTGCTGCTTGCCGCGCTCGCCTCGACCGCCGCGCTCGCCCAGGACGGCCGCTACGTGCTGGAAAAATCCGGCGACGGTTTCGTGCGCATGGACCGTGAGACCGGCGAGATGTCGACCTGCGCGCAGGAAGGAGCGGCGCTGGTGTGCAAGCTCGCGGCCGACGAGCGGGTGGCCTACCAGGACGAGATCGACCGGCTCCAGGATGACCTCGCGGCCCTCGGCACCCGGGTGGAGAAGCTGGAGAACTCGCTCGCTGCCAGGATCGAATCCACCCTGCCGACCGAGGAGGAGTTCGGCAAGACGCTGGGCTATATGGAGCGTTTCCTGCGCAGCTTCATGGGCATCGTCAAGGATATGGAAGAGGACAAGCCGGCCGAAAACGGCCCGGCCGTGCCGCAGAGAACGTAAGAGCGGCGTGGACTGTGGGCATGGCTTTCTGTCCTGCCCTACCTTGGCACATTCCCCCTCTCCGTCTCGGGCTACGCCCTCGACACCTCTCCCCCGCCTTGCGGGGCGAGGAACCGCTGCCGCGAGGGCGGCGCCTCTCCAGCCTGGGTTCCTCGCCCCCACGGAGTGGGGGAGAGGTGTCGAGGGCGTAGCCCGAGACGGAGAGGGGGCCTTATCGAGGCTCCCGGCCAGCTTACCCAGGCGCCCCATACACCGGCGTTTCCAGCCCTTCCATGCGCGCCTTGAGCTGCAGCGCCACGAATTTCGAATAGAAGCGCGACAGCGCCAGGTTGCCGCCGTGGAACCACAGCGCCTCCTGCGCCGTCGGCTTCCACATGTTGCGTGGCTCGCCCTGCCAGGGGCCGGGGTCGCCGCGCACGCCGGAGCCGAGGCCCCAGCACGGCCCGACCGCGTCGGCCACCTCGCGCGACACGATCTCAGCCACCGTCTCGTGCATCGACTGGTAGCCGGTGCAGGCGATGACGGCGTCGGCCGCGAGCTCGCTGCCGTCGTCGAACAGGATGCCGGTCGGCGTCAGCCGCTCGATCGAAACGCCGCTGCGCACGGCGATCTCGCCGTCGATGATGAGCTGCGAGGCGCCGACGTCGATGTAGTAGCCCGAGCCGGTGCGGTAGGCCTTCATCATCAGCCCGGTCTCGTCGTCGCCGAAATCGATGGCGAAGCCGGAAGCCGAGAGCCGGTCGTAGAAGCCGGCGTCTCGCGCCCGGATCCGGTCGTAGAGCGCCTTTTGGCCTTCCGGCAGCAGCGCGAACGGCATGGAGGCCACGATCATGTCGGCCTTGTCGACGGAGATGCCCTTGGCCAGGGCGTCCTCGGAATAGATGTCGAAGGCGAGATCCATCAGCGTGTCCGACTTCACCACGGTGGTCGGCGAGCGCTGGATCATCGTCACCTCGGCGCCGGCCTCCCACAGGTCGACGCTGACGTCGTGGCCGGAGCTTGCCGCGCCGATCACCGCGCAGCGCTTGCCGCGGAAGCGCGCGCCGTCGGCATACCGGCTGGAATGCAGGATCTCGCCCTTGAAGTCTTCAGCGCCGGGCATTGTGATCATGCGCGGCGGGCCGTAGGCGCCGGTGGCGAAGACGAGATGTTTCGGCTTCAGCGTCACCCGCTCGCCGTCGCGGTCGACCGTGACCGTCCACACTTGCCCGGCCTCGTCATAGGAAGCGGCGGTGCAGGTCGAGCGCGTCCAGTAGGTGAGCTCCATCACCCGCGCATACATCTCCAGCCAGTCGCCCATCTTGTCCTTGGGCGTGAACACCGGCCAGTGCTCGGGAAAGGGCATGTAGGGCAGATGGTCGTACCAGACCGGATCGTGCAGCACGAGCGAGCGGTAGCGGTTGCGCCAGGAATCGCCGGGGCGGTCGTTCTTCTCCAGGATGATGGCCGGCACGCCGAGCTGCTTCAGCCGCGCGCCGAGCGCCATGCCACCCTGGCCGCCGCCGACGATCAGGCAATAGGGCTGCTCGGTGGAGCCGAGCGCCGCTTCCTCGCGCCGGCGGGCCTCCGACCAGGTCTCGCGGTTGCGGTCGGCCCTGTGGGTGACGCCGAGCGGCCGGCCCAGGCCCTTGCGCTCCTCGAAACCCTTCAGCTCGCCTACGGCCGTGAAGAAGGTGCGGCAGCGGCCGTCGCGGAGCCGCAGCATGCCTTCGCCGCGCGCCACCGCGGTCTCGAAGGTGAACCATGCCTCGATCGTTCCGTCTTTCGCCGTCGCCTCCCCGGCGATCCGCCAGTTCGACGGACGGGTCGCGGGAAGCGTCGCAGCCAGCATGTCGCGGATCGCCGGCCGACCTTCGAAGGTCTTGATGTTCCAGGTGAAGGCCAGCAGGTCGCGCCAGTAGCAGTCGTCGAGGAACCGGCTCGCCGCCGTGTCGATGTCGCCCTTGTCGAGCGCCGCGGCGAAGGAGCCGAGCCAGGCCGCGGCCTGGTGGGTGGGTGTCTTGTCGAGCATGTCTTCCCCTGCTTTCAGTTCCGGTCATTTCACCCACCCCATGCCTCGCGCTGCCTCCTCCCCTGGTTGCAGGGCCGATGCGCATGACAAACCGAGGCGGGTCCGGCCGCCTCGCTCCCGGACCGGGAAAAGGCGGACGGGCGTCCGGAGACATCGTGGACACTTTTTGGGTGTCAGTCGAGGCCTTCGATGTGCACGGTTGCAATCGCTGGTGTCTGGAGAAGGTGCCGGCCGCCACCGACGGCCCTGGGGAAAGGCGAGGCGGGCGGCCGCGAGCGCTCAGGACGGCCCGATCCGCACGCGGTGGCTCTTGTCTTCCTTCGGCCGGTTCGCCGGAAGCTGCTCGCCGGTGACGATGTAATAGATCGTCTCGGCGATGTTGGTGGCGTGGTCGCCGATGCGCTCGATGTTCTTGGCGCAGAACAGCAGATGCGTGCAGGGCGTGATGTTGCGCGGATCCTCCATCATGTAGGTGAGGAGTTCGCGGAACAGCGAGGTGTACATGGCGTCGATCTGGTCGTCGCGGTCGCGCGTCGCCCCCAGGCGGTCGACGGCGCGCGTCGCATAGACGTCCAGCACGTCCTTGAGCTGCGTCAGCGCCAGGTCGGCGAGCGCCTGCAGGCCGCGGAACGGGCTCGTCGGGTCGAGACCGTCGGCGACGGCGATGGTGCGCTTGGCGACGTTCTTGCCGAGATCGCCCACCCGCTCGAGGTCGGCGGCGATGCGGATGGCTCCGATGATCTCGCGCAGGTCGACTGCGAGCGGCTGGCGCCGGGCGATCATCAAAATGGTCCTGTCGTCGATGTCGCGCTGCGCCTCGTCGAGGAACAGGTCGTCGGCGATGACCTTGCGTGCCAGGGCCGGGTCGGCATGGACCAGCGCCGAGACGGCCTGGTCGACCATGCGCTCGGCATGGCCGCCCATGGCGGCGATCTTGCGCGTCAGATGTTTCAGCTCGTCGTCATAGGCGCTGACGATGTGATGCGATGGCATGACGGTCATGGTTCTGCAACATGCTCGGACGCGTTAAGGTAGACTCCGCCAGACCCTTAGACCAGCCGTGTTACAGTATGACGAATCCGCCTATGGCACGTCACTTGAAAGAGGATTCACGCGACGTGCCATAGAATCTTGATTTCGCGCATGTCTTTATCCCGAAACCGTTGCCCGCTTTCGGGAGACATGCGCTATTCGGCCGGAAGGTGGACCGTGAAGGCCGATCCCTCGCCCAGCCGCGAGCTGATCGCCAGCCGGCCGCGGTGCCTGGTGACGATGTGCTTGACGATGGAAAGGCCGAGGCCCGTGCCCTTCTGGGCGCGGCTGCTGTCGACGTCCACCCGGTAGAAGCGCTCGGTGACGCGGGGAATATGCTCTTCCGGAATGCCCGGGCCGAAGTCGCGCACCTCGATGGCGACCTCGCCGGCCGCGGTGGGGACGACCGACACCACCACGCGGCCGCCCTGCTGGCCGTATTTGCAGGCGTTCTCCACCAGGTTCTCGAAGACCTGGAACAGCTCGTCGCGGTCGCCGGCGACCTCGATCCTGCCAGGACCCACCTTGTTCTCGATGACCACGCCGCTGTCGGCCGCGAGCGGGCGCAGCGTATCCACGACGTTCTCGACCACGCCGACCAGGTCGACCCTGGCGCCGGCCGCCGACAGCGCCTTCATCTCCAGCCGCGACAGCGACAGCAGATCGTCGATCAGGCGCGCCATGCGGGCGGTCTGGTTCTGCATGATCTGCAGAAACTGCTCGCGCGCCGCGGCGTCGTTCCTGGCAGGTCCGCGCAGCGTCTCGACGAAGCCGGCGATCGAGGCCAGCGGCGTGCGCAGCTCATGGCTGGCATTGGCGATGAAGTCGGCGCGCATGCGGTCGATGCGGCGCGCCTCGCTCTGGTCCTTGAAGACGACCACGAACAGGCCCGAGCCGTTGCCGACCGCGGTCGCCGTGACCCGGTAGACGCGCTCGATCGGGATGCGCTCGACATGGTCGACGGTCATCGACGGCGCCTCGCCGGACAGCATGCGCTCGAGCAGTTGCTGCAGTTCGGGGGCGCGGAACTTCAGCGGCAGCAGGATGCCGGGTTCGATGTTGCCGAAGGCCGTCGCGGCGGCGCTGTTGGCGAGCACCACCGCCCCCCTTTCGTCGAAGACGATCAGCGGGTCGGCGACGGCGGCGGCCAGGTTCGCCGCCGAGAGGTTTTCCGGCAGCGGCGCGCGGGCGCCCGCCGTCTCCGCGGCGATCCGGCCGGATGCGAGGCGGCGCGGCACCAGCGCCGCGACGGCGACCAGCGCGGCGATCGCCGCCAGCACCAGCGGCAGCGAGCCGCCGCCCGCAGCATGCAGCAGCAGGATCGCGGCGACGCCCGCCGCAAGCAGCCAGCGCGCCTGGCCGAGGCGGCCCCATGCAAGCCGCGCCAGCCGCCGACCGTCCTTCGCTTGGTTTTCCGCCATCGACCGTCGCTCGATCCTCTCCCGCCGCGGGCCGCGCCGCCGACGGTATCATGCCACCCAATATCGCTGAATCGGGCGAAAGTGCACGGAAAGAGAGCCGACCCGCGTAAAGGGTCGATGACACCGCTGGGGATAAGGCCGGCGGCCTGCCCCGCTCCGGCTATGCGGCGGTCCTGACATGCGGCGTCTTTTCCCAGTGATGCGGGCGCCGCCAGAGCTGCCAGACCGCCCGCCAGGCGGCCCACGACATCATCATCCAGTAGGGCGGCGTGAACAGCAGGATCCTCCAGAAGCCGCGCCGATCCCGTTTCCCCAGGCTGTGCCAGCCGAGCAGCAGGAAGGACAGGTAGCCGCAGACGATGTTGAGCGCGTCCATGGTCAACAGCAGCACCGGCCATCCGGACACCGGCTCCGCAAGCAGCAGAAGCCCGGTCAGATAGATCGCCGCGACGATCAGCAGGGGATGGATCAGCACCGAGAGCGCCAGCCCGGCATAGAGGATCTGCGCGATGCAGAACGATCGCACGCCGAGATCGCGGTGGAGGGCGACGGGGTCGCGCATGTGGACGAGCCAGGTCTGTAGCCAGCCCTTGAACCAGCGGGTGCGCTGCGGCAACCACACCGACCAGGCGACCGGCGCGTCCTCCAGGGTGGGCAGGCTTATCGTCTCGCAGCGGTAGCCGAAGCGGGCCAGCCGCAGCCCCAGATCGGCATCCTCGGTGACGTTGTAGGGATCCCAGCCGCCCACCGCCTCCAGCGCCGCCACGCGAAAATGCGGCATTATCTAGCAAACTCACCTAAAATCGTTGAGGTCAGCGAATAGGGCGTGTGAGTTATGCTCATGATTCACAGGCAGGGATTTATTCCACGTCGCGAACAAAAGCGGCACATTTGATCACAGCAAAGTCATCCCCGCGCCTTCACTCCCACCCATAACTTACTGCTTGCCAACCATGCCATGTGGGATTAGGAGTCCCGCATGACCGACATGACCTTGATTCTCAACCGCCGCCGTGAAGTCGAGCAAGAGATTGCCCGGCTTAAGGATGCGTTGTCCGTGATGGAGGCTGAGCTTGTAGAGCTTGCCACCGCCGAGCGCGTTATGTCGCGCCTGACCGGTGCAGAGCGGCCTTCGGCTGGCGCGACAGATCAACCGAAGCCGCCGGCAACTGCTCGCCCAAGCGCGCGAAAGGCAACGATGCCTGAAATGATCACCAAGGTTCTACAGAATGCCGACTACGAGGCCGGCATTTTCGGGGGCGTCGCCTTGGAGCCGAAGGAAATCGGCCGGCGGATTGAGCAGCTATACGGTGTCATCGTGCGAGGCGAGGCCGTTAGCTCAATCTGCTGGCGAATGTGGAAACGCGGGCAATTGGCGAAGGACGAAGGCTCCTCATCCTACCACCTGCCCACAAATAACAAGTCCGCGAAGGAAGCTCAGGGGAGCGCTTTCGCGGACTTGTTGGGTTCACCTAACATGCAGGACCGTGAAGCCGGTCCGGGAGGTGGTACATGAGAAGATAGTTCTTCCCTTTAGTTCCGGCGGCTCGGGCGTTGGCGCGCTCGGGCCGTTTGGAGGGGGCGGCTAGGCCGGTGCCAGGGAACGATTTGCAGCGTCTCCCCCTGGGGTTCGACTCCCCCCGCCTCCACCGAAGGGAACTAGACAATCTTTAGCAGAATCGGCCGAATCCGTCAAATCGGGCCTGTGCTACGATACAGGCCCGATTAAGCCGTTTTCCGTCAACTGTATCCCTTTTGCTTCAAGTGCTGCGCGCATCGCGGTCAGATTGTTGCCAATTGGAACGCGTCTTCCCTTTTCAAAATCCCTTACAGTCGAAAGCGAGACGTGCGCCGCTTCCGCAAGGTCAGACTGCGATAAATCAAGCCATCCGCGCGCCGCGCGGCACTGTTCCGGTGTCATGCCATGAGCCATAACCCAACAAGCATTTTTCGTCAACACCAACGATTTTTGTTGACGTCTTGCATTTCAACCATTATCACTAAGGTCAACGAAAATTGTTGGCATAGTGATGGCCCAGCACTTCCTCCTTTCCTCCCAAGCAAAGACGCTCACACTGGCGAAAGTTGCCCGCATGAGCGCCGAGGAAGCCTATGACACCTTCCGTCTCATTCGGTGGGTTAAGACGGCTGGTGAGCCGGTTTGCCCGATCTGCGGCGGCGTTGAGTGCTACACCTTCACCACGCGCAAGCTGTTCAAGTGCAAGGCGTGTCAGAAGCAATTCAGCGTCACAAGCGGAACCATCTTCGCCAGCCGTAAGCTTCCCATCCGTGACTATCTCCTAGCCATTGCGATCTTCGTCAACGGGGCGAAGGGATATGCCGCCCTGCAATTGAGCCGCGACCTAGGCGTGGCCTATCAGACCGCCTTCGTTCTTTCGCACAAGCTGCGCGAGGCCGTTGCCGCCGAACAGATGGTCAAGGAACAGCTTTCAGGCCACGTTGAGGTTGATGGTGCCTATTTCGGCGGTCACGTCCGCCCGGAGAACCGCAAGGAAGATCGTAAGGACCGCCGTCGCGCCGAAAACCAGACAGGAAAGCGCCGTGTCGTGGTTGTCATGCGCGAGCGCCAGGGGCGCACGATGCCGCTGGTTTTTAAGTCGGAAGCCGTGTCAGTTCCGGTGATCTTCAATCACGTCCGCCACGACGCGACCGTGTACGCTGACGAAGCGACGCATTGGGATGCGCTACACGCCCGCTTCCTGACGAAGCGTATCAACCATCAAGAGGCGTATTCGACTGACGAAGCCTGCACCAATCAGGCGGAAAGCTTTTTCTCCCGCCTTCGCCGCGCGGAGATCGGCATTCACCATCATATCAGCGGCAAGTATCTCAGCGCCTATGCGTCGGAAATGGCGTGGCGTGAGGACAATCGCCGGATTAGCAATGGCGAACAGTACCTTGCCACGACTGCGGCTGCCCTCAATCACCCCGTTTCCCGGATTTGGAAGGGGTATTGGCAGCGCCAGAAGAGTCAGCAAGGAATTTGATCGGAAGAACGCCGAGCTTTATTTCAAGGTCGTCGAAGTAAGCTCGCGAAGCTAACAGACAGTCATTCTCGACAGGGAACGGCGACATCGAAACCATTTCGATGTGTTTTGAAATCTTACCTGGGATTTCAGATCGGTTTTTAGGCTCCCATTTTCGCTCTATGAGCAAATCGTAGTCTTCAGAATTGAGATCGTCTTCCTTGGCGTATTTTTTTAGTGTATAGACCATTGTAGAAAATTTGAATTCATTCGGAACCACCAGCGTTGCGGCAATCGAAACCGACGGGAGAATCACTGGTTTAGATTGTGTGATTATGAGGTTGGCTCCATACACTCCAACAAAAGTATGCTTCCCGCCAATCTCACTTCTTATGTCGTCACAAAATATTGTGACGCCGTACGGCTTAAACATATTCAGGCTCTTTTGCCATGTTCGGCGTAATCGTTCGAGCGCCGATATACGACAACTCCCCAGACTCCTCGGTCTGCGTCTCGGAAACGCCGTCGCAAAAACTTCTTTTCACGTCATGAGCTTCGTCATGGCCCATTGAAAAAGAGATTGGTGTATTTAGCGCCCACGCCAGATCAGCAATCGATCTCAGCGTCAGATTTGTCTGGCCTAGAAGCTGCCTGTTGACGACCGATCGGTCAACGCCCATCTTCTTTGCTAGGTCATTCTGCTTCAACCCAGATGCGACAAATGCCTTCTGTACCTCAGAGTGGACCCGCGCGATGAAACGCCCTGCTGTGCGCGAACGAGCGCTAATGCGCATTTGATAAGACATCGTGATACTCCGCGCTTGCGATATGGGTTGGCTGCAGGCCCATCTGTGTTCTGACATAAACCGTTTTGGCGATGTAGGTTCCATAACTGCGCATTAACTCAATCGTGTCCTTGGCATCGCCAAAAGTGCATATGAAATGATCTTTCCTAGGTACCCATCCGAAGATTCTGACGTCCAATGTCTTGAATTCCCAGACGAATTGATCGGGCGTGCATGAAAGTTTTTTGAATCTGGAGTCGGGGGGCATATACAAACCTGAAACATACTCATGGAAAACCGCGTCCACCTGCTCGATTGGTTCGATCTCACAGCCGATGATTGTGGTTTTCAGGGTCACCAACTTGTTGTCCAGCCATGCTATGAAATCAGGTGTTCCATAGAGGACTCGCCACGCCTTCTCACCCCGGTCGAGGGGCACCTCGATGGGGATCAGTTTCCCTTGCATTTCCAAAGTGGCGATTGTTGCCATTTAAGTCAACAGAAATCCAAGCCTCTCCGATTAAATTCATGTAACACGCGCTCCTATTTAGGGTCAAAATGCCGCCCTTGATCGACCGACCACACGAACTCCCCTCGTACTTTCTCCGCAGTCCGCGTCACGATTCCGCTGTCTCGCATTTGCCGCAACGCCTTACCCATACGCTTCACGATATCGTTCATCATACGCCGGTCCCGAGCGTCCTTGCCCTCCAAATGCACAAGCCGCTCGGCAAGCTGACGGGAGGTAGACGGGCCGTATTCCTGTAGCGATTGGCGAAGGAACTGGCGAAGCTCGCCACGATAGAACAGGACGATGCGCGGCGCTCGCGTGGCCTTCGTTGGCAAGTCACCTTGGTAGCCAAGCGTTTCCAGAATGCGCTCTATCGCCTCTATATCGTTCGACAGCACGGCAAGTTGCTCGCGTAGGTCCGCGAGGCTGGCGAGCATTTCTCCGCGCTTTCGGAGCAGCCCGGCTATGGTGTGTTCGTACGTCTCGTCGGTCATACCTAATAGCATACGCCAACGTTTATCGTTGGCATAGCGCTTTTTAGGTGAGTTTGCTAGATAATGCCGCGAAAATGGTTGGACGTGCCGCCGAGGGGCAACGGCGTGCGCCGGCCCGACAGCCACGGCAGCAGTCCGCGGAAAAGCGCGGTATATTCGAAGGCGAAAAGCAGCGGGATGACCCCCTGGCCCCCATTGGATATCTGGAGCGGCGCCTGCAGGCAGGCGAGCTCGTCGCCCGCGCTCGCGAACCGGTGCCAGGCCTCGCGCAATTGCAGCCGGTGCGGCCGGTCTTCCGCGTCATAGAGCACGACGAAGTCACCCTTGACGAGCGGCAGCGCGTAGTCCAGCGCCTTGGGCTTGGTGCGCGGCAGGCTCGGCGGGACGCGCACCACCTCGACATGATGCGGCAGGCGCAAAGCGGAGAGCGCCGCCAGCGTCTCGAAATCGTCGGCCTCGCAGACCAGCTTGATTTCCAGCTTGCTTCTCGGCCATTCGAGGCGCTCCAACGCCTCGACAAGCTGGGACACGACCTCCGATTCGCGATGCAACGCCACGAGAACCGAGTAGAACGGCAGCGTGTCGGCGGGAATCCGCTCCAGCCCGGACGGTGTGCTGGCCGGCTGCACGGTGGCGGCGGCGAAGCGCAGACCGACGCAGGCGAGGAAGAACAGCGACGACAGCACATGCAGAGCCAGCAGTGCCTCCCAGGTCGCAACGACCAGCGACAGCGGCACGGTGACCAGCAGCACGGCCAGCATCGCGGCCTGCCAGGGGCTGATGACGTCCTTGGCGGAAAGGGCGGGAAACCGCTCGTGCAACCCGTTCCTCGCCTTCTTCACCAGCGCCATGGAGGCGCGCGCCAGGATGGCGCGACGCAGGGCGGAGGGCGACGTCAGATACAGGATCGGCTTCAGCCGATTGGAGCGCAGCAGCTTGCCGAGTTCCGTCAGGCGCATGCCCGACGGCGCGATCACCGGATGCGTGACGCCGTTGCGTCCCATCACCCAGGCGTGCAGATGCTTGCTGCGCGAGCGCAGGAAGAGGGCGCGGTCCTCCGGCTTCATGATCAGCCGATCGGGATCGATCTCCTCGAGGAAGCCCACGTCGAATTCGTCGGCTATCGTGGCAAACAGGTCGCGCTCGGAAACCAGATCGGACGCCAGCAGCTCGGACTGGAAGTCGGTGCCGTTGGCCGTGGCCCGGCTCGCCAGCTTCAGCACAATGCCGGGCGCGATCCGCAGCCTTGCGAGGATGGGGCGCCAGATTTCGAACTCGGGAAAGAAGTACCCGATCAGCTCGTCGCTCGGGTCCGGGCCGGCCGGCTTCGTTTCTTTGGGCCGAGGCGCGCTACCGGCAGCGTCCCCTGCCCGCCGCGAACCCGTGATTTCACCGTCCATGTCAGGCGGTCCCCGCCGGCTTGGCCGGCGGTCTTTCGAGCTCGCGCGAGCCGGCGAGACCGGCGCGGTCCCGGCCGGTCCGGCGCCGAACGCGATCAATCCTGCCGCTTCCGATGTGCGATCGGATATCCCCCATGGCAACGTCCCCAGGTTGCCGGTCCCGCGGCAATCCTATGCGCGCGGAATTTGCATTTCCAGCGGATTTGTCGGAATTTCTCATACCGGACTGTACAAGATGCCCGGATAGGAACAGGGGGTGCAGTCGACCTGGTTTTCGCGGAAGACAAGGGCGGTAGCCTGCACGTCATTGCTGCCGCTTCGGAGCCGTTCACTTGAGTTGGGAGCCACCGGTCCGATGAAATTCTGGGCTCTGCTTGCCAAGGTCGCGCTTGCGGCAGTCGTCCTGCTGGCCGGTCTCCATCGGCCGGCATGGACGGCCGAACCGCCTGTCTTCTGGGATGCCAGGGAGCGGCTGGCCAAGCCCGACCTTTCGACCTTGCAAAGGCTGCGCTTCCTCACCGCGACCGATTTTCCGCCGTTCAACTATCTCGATGCGTCCGGCCGGCTGTCGGGCCTGCATGTCGATCTGGCGAGAGCGATATGCGCGGAGCTGGCGATCGCCGAAAAATGCCAGATTCAGGCGCTGCCCTGGGACGAGCTCGAAACGGCGCTGGCCAGGGGCGACGGCGAGGCGATCATCGCCGGCCTCGCGGTCACGCCGCAGACACGCGCCAAATACGCCTTCTCGCGGCCCTATCTGCGGCTGCCCGCCCGTTTCATCATGGCGAAGGACAGGGTCTTGACCGAACCGCTCGCCCGCAAGCTGCAGGGCCGGCGCGTCGGCGTGGTCGCCGGTTCGGCGCATGAGCAATTGCTGCGCGATGCCTTCGCCGGCGTCCAGGTCGCGGCCTACGACACGCCGGACGCGCTGCTCGCCGACATGAAGGGGGCGAAGATCGACGCGGCCTTCGGCGACGGCATGCGGTTCGCCGCTTGGCTCGCCGCACCCGACGCCGCCGATTGCTGCCGTTTCGCCGGCGGTCCCTATCTGGCCCCCGACTATCTCGGCGGCGGGCTGGCGATCGCAGTCATGCCGGCCAACGAGGATCTGGCCGCGGCATTCGACGCGGCGCTGCAGCAGATCTCCGCGAAGGGTGTCTTCGCGGAGCTTTACCTCCGCTATTTTCCCGTCGGTTTTTACTGAGGGCGGTATCTTGTCTAACCACGAGGGCGCCAGACACTGGCGGCCCGCTCCGCGCGGTCTCTACGTCAGCGTGCGGTGCCGCGCTTTCGTGGCGCGCTCGATCGCCGCGGAGGTGGCATCCTCGACGGCAAGGTTCTGCCGCAGCATCTGCAGGATGCGCCTCTCCTCCATGCGCATTTCCAGGTCCGCCGTCGCCACCTCGAAGGCCGCGGCATAGGCGGTGTCGTGCAGGTGCACGGGTATGACCGTCACGGCCAGGTGGATGACGCGCTCCAGCCCGCCCTCCTCGTGCAGCAGCCGCTGGCACGCCTGCGCGACCGGGATCAGCCGCTCCTCGTCGAAATCCTCGAAGATCGGCCAGGTGCGGATGACGGCGCCGATGCGCGCCAGTTCGACATCGGTCATGTCGCGATCGGAGGCCGAGGTGACCACCATCAGATAGATCAGCGCTTCATGCGTGCTCGGCCTGGCCATCCCGTCTCTCCGCTTGTCGGCGACGCGGACCCTAGGCACCGCCGCGATCGGCCACAAGCGGAATCGCCCAAAAAGTTGACGCTGCCCGCCCTGCCGAATAGGGAAGGCGCATCTCCGGCGGGCGCCGGCTTATTCAGATACCAGGACCAGCGGAAAATGTCGGGATCCAACGTGATCGATCTCAGCCCCGAAGTGCTTGCGGCAGCGGCCGACAGCAAGGCGTGGCCGTTCGAGGAAGCACGCAAGATCATCGAGCGCTACAGGAAAACGGGCTTTCCCGACACGGTCCTGTTCGAGACCGGCTACGGCCCGTCCGGCCTGCCGCATATCGGCACCTTCGGCGAGGTGGCGCGCACCACCATGGTGCGGCACGCCTTCCGCGTGCTCACGCAGGACAAGGTCAAGACCAAGCTGCTGTGCTTCTCCGACGACATGGACGGCATGCGCAAGATTCCGGACAACGTCCCCGACCGCGCCTTCCTCGAGCCGTATTTGCAGATGCCGCTCACCGTCGTGCCGAATCCCTTCGGCGGCGGCTACGAAAGCTTCGGCCATCACAACAACGCGATGCTGCGGCGCTTCCTCGACACGTTCGGCTTCGACTACGAGTTCGCCAGCGCCACCGAATATTACAAGTCCGGACGCTTCGACGCGGTGCTGCTGCGAGCCGTCGAGCGCTACGACGCCATCATGAAGGTGATGCTGCCGACGCTGGGCGCGGAGCGGCAGGCGACCTACAGCCCGTTCCTACCGATCTCGCCGAAGAGCGGCCGCGTGCTCTACGTGCCGATGAAGCATGTCGATGCCAGGAACGGCACCATCACCTTCGACGACGAGGACGGCACGGAGACGACACTGCCGGTGACCGGCGGCCGGGTGAAGATGCAGTGGAAGCCGGATTTCGGCATGCGCTGGGCGGCGCTGGGCGTCGATTTCGAGATGTTCGGCAAGGATCACCAGACCAACCAGCCGATCTACGACCGCATCTGCGAAATCCTCGGCGGACGCGCGCCGGAGCATTTCGTCTACGAGCTGTTCCTCGACGACGTCGGCCAGAAGATCTCCAAGTCGAAGGGCAACGGGCTCAGCATCGACGAATGGCTGACCTATGCGCCGACAGAGAGCCTGGCGCTCTACATGTTCCAGCGGCCGCGGCAGGCGAAGAAACTCTATTTCGACGTCATCCCGAAGGCGGTCGACGAATATTATTCGTTCCTGTCGGCCTATCCGCGCCAGGCGTGGAAGGAGCGGCTCGGCAATCCGGTCTGGCACATCCATGACGGCAATCCGCCTGACATCGAGCTGCCGGTGAGCTTTGCGCTGCTGCTCAACCTGGTCAGCGCGTCGAACGCGCATGATCGCTCCGTGCTGTGGGGCTTCATCTCGCGTCATGCGCGGGGCGTAACACCGGAGACGCACCCAGAGCTCGACCGGCTGGCCGGCTATGCCATCCGCTACTTCGACGATTTCGTGAAGCCGCAGAAGTCATACCGCGCGCCGGACGCGGTCGAGCGCGGGGCGCTGGAGAGGCTGTCGGAAGCGCTGGGCGAACTGCCGGCCGGCGCCGACGGCGAGGCGATCCAGAACGCCGCGCTCAATGTAGCGCGAAAGATCGAGCGCTACCAGGATCATACCAAGCAGAGCCCGGAAGGTGGGCCCGGCGTGTCCGTCGCCTTCTTCCAGATGATCTACCAGGTGCTGATCGGCCAGGAGCGCGGGCCGCGCTTCGGCTCCTTCGCGGCACTTTACGGCGTCGCCGAGACGCGTGCCCTCATTGGGCAGGCGCTGGCGGGGGCGCTGGCGGCGTAGGGAACACGTCGACCGGCCCGGTCGTCGGCGGCACGATGATCTCGGGCGGCGGCTCGGCGCCCGGAGCCGCCATGATCGCTCCCGGCGCGGGCGGCGCCGGCAGTTGGCTGCCCGCAGGCGCCTCGGCCGGCGCGGTCATCGCCGGCGCGGCGCCGAACACACCCTTGCCGGCCTGCGCCGCCGTTTCGCCCAGCGCGACATAGGGGCCATCGGCCGCGGGCCGCGCCCAGCCGTTCTCGACCAGCCATTCGGCGATGTCCTCGGTGCCCATGCGGCAGGGCGCGACGATGGTTTCCGAGCCGGGCTGCGGCGGCACCTCGCAGGTCACCGAACGGCCGCGCAGCCAGGCGCGGAAGGCGGCCCGCGCTCGCGCCCCGCAGGGCCAGGACCGTCCCTGCGCATCGCAGGTCTCGTCCGGCCCGATCGGCTCGATGCCTTCGAACGCGATGCGATAACCCTTGACCTCGATCGTGCCCGCCGCCGTGGCGACCGGCTGGAACAGGATCATGTGCTGGCGCCGCTCGGGCGACTGCGCCGCCGCGGGCGGGCCCCCGGCAGCGCCGGTTTTCGTCCCGACCGGGCCGACGGCATCGTCGGGAAGCCCGGTATCCGCGGCAGCCGCCCGGTCCGTTTCCTCCCCGACAGCATCCGCCGCCGACTGTCGCTCCCTGCCCTTGAAGGCAGGCCGCTCGCTGGACAGGCGCTTCGACGCGCTCCCGTCCGCATCGGCAGGATCGGAGACAGCCGCGACGTCGGCCGGAACCGGCGGCCTGGAGCGGATCGCGGCACCGCCGACGAGGATGAGCGCCGCGCCGCCGGCAAGCAGCGCGACGGCGACCAGCTGGACGACGGACCGCCTCACCCTACTGGCTCGCCCACACGATGCGCGCCACCCACTCCACGTCGCGCATGGCGATCTGCCGGACCGGATGCTCGGGATTGATGGACAACAGCTCGATCTCGCGGGCGTTGCGACGCGCCAGCACCTTCGCCATCACCTCGCCGGAGGTCGTCTTGACGACGACGCGGTCGCCTTTGTGAACGGTGGCGCCCGGCTCGACGATCAGCACGTCGCGGTCGCGGTAGACGGGCAGCATGGAATCGCCCTGCACCTGCAGCGCATAGGCGTTGCCGGCGGCCTGCACCGGCAGCTCGACCAGGTCCCAGCCGTGGCCGGCCGGGAAGCCGGCATCGTCGAAGAAGCCGCCCGCTCCCGCCTGGGCGAAGCCGATCAGCGGAACGGTCGAGCGCTGCACGGGCAGGGCGCCGTCCGACCTGCCACTGGTGCCGGAAACCAGCGCGATGAACTCCTCGAGCGAGGAACTCGTCGCGTCGATGATCTTGGCCAGCGATTCGGTCGAGGGCCAGCGCGGCCGGCCGTCGGAAGACCGGCGCTTCGACTTGTTGAAGGCAGTGGAATCGAGCCCGGCGCGCTTGGCCAGCCCCGAAACGGACAGCGAATGGCGTTCGGCAAGGGCGTCGATAGCCGCCCAGACACGTTCGTGCGAGAGCATCGCGCAGCTCCGCCTGGCAAGGAAAAAATACCTGTCCGTTGTTCTAGAGCCGACGGCTGCCCCTGTCCAGAGGCGATGCGATGAGATTACTGCCTTCGATCCAACAGCCCGGGGCGATCCAAATCCATAGAAGAGTGAAGCACGCGAACGACTTCCAACCGCGCCATCGTCGCAGCATAGAAAACGATGTAGGGAGGAACCGAAAACCTTCTCAAATCCTCGCGTCCCAATCCCGAGGCCGAGGGTCCCATAAACGGCTTCTCCGTCAGAAGTCTGACCGCCTTGTCGAGGCGTTGCTGCATCGCCTTCGCGGCGTGGCGATCATCTGCCGCGATGTAAGACAAAAGACCGTCGAGGTCCCGCCGTGCCTGGCGTGCAAAAACCAGCTTAAGCGCCATACCGTGCCTTCAGGTCGGCAAGTACAGTCTCTCCGTCTTCGACCTCGCCGGCATCCAGCTCGCGCAGGCCGATCTCGATCTCATCGCGCAAAGCGAGATATTTATGGATGTAGTGCAGCAGGTCGTCGCCGAGCTTTTCGCGCAGCTCCTCCGGCAGCTTCTCGGCTTCCTGAACCGCGAGTTCCAGCTTGCTCATGGCGTCGTCTCCGCGTGCTTAAGGATAGCAGTCCGCCGCAAAGGGTAAAGGGCGACATCTTGAGCTTGACCGCAAGCGCCGAAATCCGCCGCGAGGCTTTGCCGGGACTTGATCGACGGAAGCATGGCAGACGCAGTATGGCAAAGGACTGCTAGGTGCCGCCGGGCGGTGATCACCCGCCCGTTTTCGCCAGCTCGCGCAGGCCGGCATGTGAGGCGATGAAAGCGCGCTCCGCCTCGGTCGGCAGGCGCGGCGCCGCCTCCTGGCCGAGCAGCCGCATCAACTCGTCCATCGGAATGAAGCGGCGGCCCGGGCGGTCATATACGCCGGCCGTCGTGGCGATGATCGCCGCGGTCGTGCCGTCCTCCAGAACGAAGCTGTGGCGGCCGATCACCGCCGTTCCTTCCCAGGTCTCCAGCGATGAGACGACCTCGAAGCGCTGCCACAGCCTTATCTCGCGCACGAACGCCGTTTGCAGGCCGCCCAGCATCGGCGCCCAGCCGCGCTCGCGCGCCAGCGCCCAGACGCCGCTGCGCAGGAAAATGTCGATCCGGCCGAGATCGGCCAGCATCATGTAGCGGGCATTGTTGAGATGCAGGTTGAAGTCGATGTCGGTCGGCAGGCAGCGGAACGCCAGCCGGCTCTCCGACCCGACGCTGTAGGCGCCACGGCTCTTCGCCGTGGCCGTCACCCGCGCAAAGCGCGCCCAGACATACATGCGCCGGTCACGCCGCCTGCTTTTCCTCGCCCTTCGTGTAGGGATCGAAGCGCTGGTAGAAGGTCTCGCCCTTTTCCGCTATATCGACAAGCAGCTTGGGCGCCTTGAACTGGTCGCCGTATTTCTTGCGCAGCTTCTTGGACAGCGCGACGAAGGCGTCCGCTCCCATGCCGTCGATATAGGACAGCGTTCCGCCGGTATAGGGCGCGAAGCCGAAGGCGAGGATCGAGCCGACATCGGCCTCGCGCGGATCCGACACGATGCCCTCTTCCATGACGCGCGCCGCCTCCAGCGCGATGGTGACGAGCAGGCGCTGCTTCAGCTCCTCGACGTCGACCTTCTCCGGCGCCTTCTGCGGGTAAAGGTCCTTCAGGCCGGGCCACAGCTTCTTCTTCGCCGGCTTGGCCGGATAGTCGTAAAAGCCCTTGCCGTTCTTGCGGCCGAAGCGGCCATGCGTGTCCACCATGGTGTCGATCAGCGCCATCTGCGCCGGATCGACGGCCTTGTCGCCGAGATCGCGTTTGGTCTGCCGCATGATCTTCTGCGCCAGGTCGATCGCCGTCTCGTCGGTCAGCGCCAGCGGCCCGACCGGCATGCCGGCCATCCTTGCCGCATTCTCGATCATCGGCGCCGGCACGCCCTCGATCAGCATGCGGAAGGCCTCGGCCATGTAGCGCAGCACGCAGCGGTTGACGTAGAAGCCGCGCGTGTCGTTGACGACGATCGGCGTCTTGCCGATGGCGCGCACATAGTCCATCGCCACGGCCAGCGCCTTGTCGCCGGTCTTCTTGCCGAGGATGATCTCGACCAGCATCATGCGGTCGACCGGCGAGAAGAAGTGGATGCCGATGAAATTCTTCGGCCGCGCCGAGTTCTTGGCCAGCGCGGTGATGGGGATGGTCGAGGTGTTGGAGGCGAAGGTCGCCGAGGATTTCAGCACGGCCTCCGCCTTCTCGGTCGCGCCCTTCTTCACCTCCGAATCCTCGAACACCGCCTCGACGACGAGGTCGCAGCCTTCGAGCTTCGCATAGTCGTCGGTAGGCGTGATCAGGGCTAGCAGCTTGTCCTTGTCCTCCGCCTTGGCGCGGCCCTTGGCCACCGCCTCGGAGATCAGCTTGTCGGAATGCGCCTTGCCCTTCTCGGCCGACGGCATGTCACGGTCGAGCAGCACCACCGGAATGCCCGCCTTGGCGGTGACATAGGCGATGCCGGCGCCCATGAAGCCGGCGCCGAGCACGCCGATCTTCCTGAATTTCGTCGGATTGACGCCTTGCGGGCGGCGCGCGCCCTTGTTCAGCTCCTGCAGCGACACGAACAGCGAACGGATCATCATCGCCGCCTCGGTCGACTGCATGATCTCGGTGAAATAGCGCTGCTCGATCCGCAGCCCGGTCTCGAAGGGCACCAGCAGGCCCTCGTAGACGCATTTCAGGATGGCGGTAACGGCGGGGTAGTTGCCAAAAGTCTCGCGACGCGAAATGGCGATCGCGGGCGGCCACAGATTGGCGCCGGCGGCGGAATAGACCGGCCCGCCGGGGATCTTGAAGCCCTTCTCGTCCCAAGGCTGGACCGGCTTCAGCCCGCCCTTGATCATCGCCTTGGCGGTCTCGACCAGCTTCTTCGGCTCGGCGATCTCGTGGATCAGGCCCATCTGCTTGGCGCGCTTCGGCGTCAGAGACTGGCCGGTGGTCAGCATCTGCAAGGCTTCCTGGGTATTGGCGAGCCGCGGTACGCGCTGGGTGCCGCCGGCGCCCGGGAAGATGCCGACCTTGACCTCCGGCAACGCCATCTTGACCTTGTCGCCATCGGCGGCGACGCGGCCGTGGCAGGCCAGCGACAGCTCGAAGGCGCCGCCCATGCAGGTGCCGTTGATCGCCGACACCCACGGCTTGCCCGACGTCTCAAGCTTGCGCCACAGCCAGCCCATGCGCCCGGCGCCCTCGAACAGCAGCTTCGTCGCCTTCTCAGGGTCCTTGGCCTTCTCGGCGTGGAAGATCCCGAGCATGCGCTTCAGCATGTTCAGGTCGGCGCCGCCGGAAAAGCTGTCCTTGCCCGAGGTGATTACCGCGCCCTTGATCGCCGCGTCGCCGGCGACCTGGTCGATGATCCTGTCGAGCTCGTTCATCACCTCCTCGGTGAAGACGTTCATCGAGCGGTCCGGCATGTTCCAGGTGACGAGGGCGATGCCGTCGGCGTCGGTCTCGACGGTGAAGTTGGTGTAGGTCATTGGGGAGCGTCTCCTTGGCGCGGCGTCTTCCCTCCCCCTTGAGGGGAGGGTGACCCGCGAAGCGGGTCGGGTGGGGTCATCTCAATGTCTCGGCCTGGCTGGGCGCCGGAGCGCTGCCGCCCCGACCCCACCCGGCCGCTTCGCGGCCATCCTCCCCTCGAGGGGGAGGGATAGTCGCGCTATACCCGCTCGATGATGGTGGCGGTGCCCATGCCGGCGCCGATGCACAGCGTCACCAGCGCGGTGTTCAGGTCGCGGCGTTCCAGTTCGTCCAGCACCGTGCCGAAGATCATCGCGCCGGTGGCGCCGAGCGGATGGCCCATGGCGATGGCGCCGCCATTCACGTTGATCCTGTCGGGGTCGATCTCGAAGGCCTGCATGTAGCGCAGCACGACCGAAGCGAAGGCCTCGTTGAGCTCGAACAGGTCGATGTCCTCGAGTTTTATCCTGGCGCGCTTCAGCAGCTTCTCGGTGACGTCGACCGGGCCGGTCAGCATCATCGCCGGCTCGGAGCCGATGTTGGCAAAAGCCTTGATGCGCGCCCGCGGCTTCAGCCCCATGGCCTTGCCTGCTTTCTTGGAGCCGAGCAGCACGGCGGCTGCGCCATCGACTATGCCGGAGGAATTGCCGGCGTGGTGGACGTGGTTGACTTCCTCCAGTTCGGGATAGCGCTGCACGGCCACCGCATCGAAGCCGCCCATCTCGCCGGGCATGACGAAGGACGGATTGAGCGAGGCCAGCGCCTGCATGTCGGTCGTGGGCCGCATGTGCTCGTCATGGTCGAGGATGGTGAGGCCGTTCTGGTCCTTAACCGGGATGACCGATTTCCTGAAATAGCCCTTCTCCCAGGCCTTCGCCGCGCGCTTCTGGCTCTCCACCGCATAGGCGTCGACGTCGTCGCGCGAAAAACCGTATCTGGTGGCGATGAGGTCGGCCGACACGCCCTGCGGCATGAACCAGCCGGGCAGGCCGACGGAGGGGTCCATGAACCAGGCGCCGCCGGACATGCCCATGCCGACGCGGCTCATCGATTCGACGCCGCCGGCGATCACGATCTCGTCGGCGCCCTGCGCGATCTTGGCCGCCCCGAAATTGATGGCGTCGAGGCCCGACGCGCAGAAGCGCGAGATCTGCATGCCGGGCGCCTTGGTGTCGTAGCCGGCCTCGAAGGCGGCCGAGCGCGGGATCACCGAGCCGGCCTCGCCGACCGGGTCGACGCAGCCGAAGATGATGTCGTCGACCTGCGACGTGTCGAGGCCGTTGCGGTCGCGCACTGCCTCCAGCACTTTTGCACCGAGCCGCACGGCCGGCACCTCGTGCAGCGATCCGTCCTTCTTGCCGCGTCCGCGCGGCGTGCGCACGGCGTCATAGACATAGGCTTCGGGCATGGTGGTCTCCTCGGCGTTTGGAAGTCAGGCCGCAGCGATGACTTCGATCTCGATGAGCCAGTCGTCGGCGAGGGTCTCGGCGACGATGGCGGTTGTTGGAATCCTGCGCCCGCCCAGCGCCTTCAGCCGGGCGGCAGCGTTCTTCTCGGCATAGGCGCGGTCGCGCAGGTAACTCGTCGCCCGCACGACGTTGTCGACCGACATGTCGGCGCTGGCGAGAATGGTGCGGATGTTGGACCAGATCAGGTCGAGCTGCTCGTCGACCGTCCTGCCCGCCGACCAGTCCGGATTGAGCCCCATCGTTCCGGCCACGAACAGGAAGCGCCTGGGATCGCGGACCTCCACGGCGTGGATGTAGTCGTCCGCCGGGTAGATGCCTTCCACGGGATTGTGGTCGATCCGTTGCACCGTTCCGCTCCCTACAGGCCTCTCGCGATCAGCAGCTTCATGATCTCGTTGGTGCCGCCATAGATGCGCTGCACGCGGGCGTCGCGGTACATGCGGGCGATCGGGTATTCGTTCATATAGCCGTAGCCGCCGAAGAGCTGCAGGCATTCGTCCACGACCTTGCACTGCAAGTCGGAGAGCCAGTACTTCGCCATCGAGGCCGTCGCCGGGTCGAGGCCACCGGCGATGTGCCGGGCGACACAGTCGTTGTAGAAGACGCGGCCGACCGTCGCCTCGGTCTTCAGCTCCGCCAGCTTGAACTGCGTGTTCTGGAACTCGATGATCGCCTGGCCGAAGGCCTTCCGCTCCTTGACATAGTCTATGGTGACGGCGAGCGCCCGCTCGATCATGGCGATGGCCTGGCCGGCGATCAGCAGGCGCTCCTGCGGCAGCTGCTGCATGAGCTGGACGAAACCCTGGCCTTCCTCGTGGCCGAGCAGGTTGGCGGTCGGCACGCGCACGTCGGTGAAGAACAGCTCCGACGTGTCGTTGGCCTTCATGCCGATCTTGTCGAGGTTGCGGCCGCGCTCGAAACCTTCGGCGCCGTCGGTCTCGACGACGATCAGCGAGGTGCCCTTGGCGCCCTTGGTCGGATCGGTCTTGGTGACGACGATGACCAGGTTGGCGTGCTGCCCGTTGGTGATGAAGGTCTTCGAGCCGTTGATGCGATACTGGTTGCCGTCCTTGTCGGCGCGCGTCTTGACGCCCTGCAGGTCGGAGCCGGCGCCGGGCTCGGTCATGGCGATAGCGCCGATCAGCTCGCCGGTCGCCAGCTTCGGCAGCCACTTCCTTTTCTGCTCCTCCGAGCCGTAGTGAAGGATGTAGGGCGCAACGATGGCGTTGTGCAGCACGATGCCGAAACCGTCGACGCCGGTGTGGCCGATGGCTTCGATGATGGCGCTTTCATGCGCGTAGGTGCCGCCCGAACCGCCATATTCCTCCGGCATCGACGCGCAGAGCAGCCCTGCCGCGCCGGCCTTCTCCCAGGCCGAGCGGTCGACGATCTCGTTCTTCTCATAGGTCTCGTAGTGCGGCGCGATCTCGTCGGCCATGAAGCGCCGCGCCATGTCGTAGAGCATGGCGACGTCCTCGCCCGCCCAGGCGGGTTTCGGCAGGCCGAGGATGGTGGCGGGATCGGTCATGGGCGCGACCTGGAAATGGTGAAGGCCGCCACACCCCCCTCTGTCCTGCCGGACATCTCCCCCGCAAGGGGGGAGATTGGCAGTTGCGGCCTCGCGACTCTTTCTGCGACGTTGGAGACTGGCGAAATCGGAGCGGCCGGCCAATCTCCCCCCTTGCGGGGGAGATGTCCGGTAGGACAGAGGGGGGTGCGAAGGAGCGCGACCTTTCTCATATCCAAACCTTAGAACGCCTCCGCCGGCAGCGCCATCATCGTGTCGGCGCCGGTCGAGATGCGGGCGAGGTGGGCCGCCGTCTCGGGCATCACGCGCTCCATGAAATAGCGGCCGGTGACGATCTTGTGCTCGTAGAAGGAGGCCGCGTCGCCGGCGCCTTCGGCCAGCTTCGCCTGCGCCGCCTTCACCATCAGGCCCCACATGTAGCCCAGCGACACCAGGCCGAAGAGGTGCAGATAGTCGGTCGAGGCGGCACCGGCATTGTCGGGCTTGGCCATGGCGTTCTGCATCAGCCACATGGTCGCCGCCTGCAGGTCGTTGAGGCCCTTCTTCAGCGCTTTGGTGAACGGCGCCATCTTGTCGTCGGCGCGGTTCTCCTCGCAGAAGGCGCCGACCTCCTTGAAGAAGGCCTGGACGGCGCGGCCGCCGTTGAGGGCGAGCTTGCGGCCGACGAGGTCGAGCGCCTGGATGCCGTTGGCGCCCTCGTAGATCATGGCGATGCGGGCGTCGCGCACGAACTGGCTCATGCCGTGCTCCTCAATGTAGCCGTGGCCGCCGAACACCTGCTGGGCCATCACCGCATGCTCGAACCCCTTGTCGGTGAGCACGCCCTTGACGATCGGCGTCATCAGGCCGAGCGCGTCGTCGGCCGCCTCGCGGTCGTGATCGTCGCCGGAGCGGTTAGCGACGTCGGAGCGGATCGCCGTCCACAGCGTCAGCGCCCGGGCGGCCTCGTTGAAGGCCTTCATGGTCATCAGGCTGCGGCGGATGTCGGGATGGACTATGATCGGGTCGGCCGGCTTGTCCGGCACCTTCGGGCCGGAGAGGGAACGGCCCTGCAGCCGCTCCTGGGCATAGGCGACGGCATTCTGGTAGGCGGCAATGCCGACGCCCAGGCCCTGCAGGCCGACGCCGAGCCGCGCCTCGTTCATCATGGTGAACATCGCCCTCAGCCCGGCATTCTCGCCGCCGATCAGCCAGCCGGTCGCCTCGTCATAGTTCATGACACAGGTCGAATTGCCGTGGATGCCCATCTTCTCCTCGATGGAGCCGCAGGAGACGCCGTTGCGCTCGCCCGGATTGCCGTCGGCGTCCGGGATGAACTTCGGCACGATGAACAGCGAGATGCCCTTGGTGCCCTGCGGTGCGCCCTCGATGCGGGCGAGAACCAGGTGGACGATGTTGTCGGCCAGGTCGTGCTCGCCGGCCGAGATGAATATCTTCTGCCCGGAGATCCTGTAGGAGCCGTCCGCCTGCGGGACGGCCCTGGTGCGCAGCAGGCCGAGATCGGTGCCGCAATGCGGCTCGGTCAGGTTCATGGTGCCGGTCCAGGCGCCCTCGACCATCTTCGGCAGGTACGTCTCTTTCTGCGCATCCGAGCCGTGGGTCAGGATGGCGGCGATGGCGCCCTGGGTCAGGCCGGGATACATCATCAGCGCCATGTTGGCCGAGACCATGTATTCGCCGACGGCGGTATGCACGCAGTAGGGTAGCCCCTGCCCGCCGAACTCCGCCGGCACGGCGAGCCCCAGCCAGCCGCCCTCGCGATACTGGTCGAAGGCCTCCTTGAAACCTTTCGGCGTCGTCACCGAGCCGTCGTCGTTGCGCACGCAGCCCTGCATGTCGCCGACGCGGTTCAGCGGCTGCATCACGTTCTCGGCGAGCTTGGCCGCCTCGTCGAGGATCGCCTCGAGCACGTCCGGGCTGGCATCGGCGAAGCCCGGCAGGTTGCTGTAGCGCTCGTAGCCGAGCACCTCCTTCAGCACGAACAGCGTGTCCTGGACCGGCGCCCTGTAGGTCGGCATGCTTCCTCCTGATCGCGGCATGGGCCGGCCGCATCCGAAGCAGCCGACGACGAACGACTTGCCGACTCATAATTGACGTTTGCGTAAACGTCAATCTGCTGCGTGAGGGTTCTAGGGCTCCGACTGGAGTTAACCAGGTGCCTTTCGACCCCGATCGCGGCGCGCCGCCATCAACAAAAAAAGAGCGGCGGACCGATCGGTCCACCGCCCTTCGTGCGAAAAGCCAGGAGCGCGGCGACGTGCCGCGGCCTCAGGCCGCGTTGGAGGTCGCCACCGAGCGCTCCGCCAGCATACGGCGCACCGCCGCCATCAGCTTGCCGAGCTCGTCCATCGCGTCGTCGATCGCGGCGCGCTGCTTCTGCAACCGGCCCAGCTGCTTCTCCGACTTGTCGAGCGTCATGCGCAGTTGCTTGGCGTTGGAGCCGGTCGGATCGTAGAGATCCATCACCTGCTTCACGTCGCGCAGCGAGAAGCCGACCTTGCGCCCGAGCAGGATGAGCTTCAGCCGGGCCCGGTCGCGCCGCGTGTAGAGGCGCTGGCTGCCCTCGCGCTTCGGGCTGAGCAGGCCCTTGTCCTCGTAGAAGCGCAGCGTGCGCAGCGTCACGCCGAACAGCTTTGCCATGTCGCCGATCTTGAGAAGGCTTTCGTCGTCGCCTTCGGCATCGGAAACGGCGGAATTTGCGCCGGCATAGTCGCCGACCCTCATTGGTTTCATCATTTTTGTCATTCGTCCCCGGCTGGAGATCGCGGCCGAAGCCGGATGCTCGTCCCGAAGCCGCTCGGGGGTCGCGGCTTCGCATGGTTGACACGAATGCAAGACGGGCGCCGCATGGCTCCTTCTTACGTCTACGTAATTGAGGCGGCCATATAGAGGCCCTCACCTTACGTCGCAATCGCCCAAAAGTTGTATTTAACACGTTCTGCGCTCGAAAACCCCCGCCCGCGGGGCACTCGGGCGCACGGCAAAGAAGTTAAGGTTGGTTAACGGCTTGTTTACCACGATGGGCGAAATGTGCGCGTGACGGGCTCTCGTGATTATCCTGTAGCGAATTCTTCACGACCTTTCGGAGCGGCGCGCGGAGGTCTCCTTCTCGCGGTATGCGACGCTTCCGGCCCCGAGGAGAGAGGGAGCGCTGGCTGAGCCAGCACAGGCGGACAGGCGTTTCGATGAACAGCAAGCGAACGTATCTCGATACCCTCAACACAGGCCGGCAGCGCAGGGCGAGCACCACGCTCGAGCAGATCACGCAATCGCTGCAGAATCTTGAGAACAGGCTCGACCGCTCCCGCGAGGTGCTGCACGACTACAGCCGCGACCGCGGCGACAGCGCCCGGCCGCCGCGCCCAGCCGCTTTCGACGTCCCCCGGACGCAGGACAGGCAAGTGCGCCGGCCGGACCTCGAGCCGTCCTACCGGTCGCTGCCGCGCGATTTCGACCGCATCCGCGACCAGGAAGAGGGCATCGCCTCGGCCGGACGCATCGCCGGCGAGTTGAAGAGCCTGCGCGAGGATCTGCGCCAGCAAGTGGCCTCCAACATGCAGACGGAATTCGAGGCGCTGCGCGGCGAGCTCGGACGGATGCTCGCCTCCAGTGGCGACGCCGCCGCGCTGGGAGCCGGCCTCGCCTCCGAGATCGACAGGATCTCGCATGCCATCTCGAACTTGTCGGAACGCACCGACGACCGGGCCGTCGGCGCACTGCGCACCGATATCGAGCAGGTTCGCGCCGCGCTCGACACGCTGGCGCGCGAGGAGACCGTGCGCTCGTCGCACCGCCGCTGGGACGAGTTCGACCGCCGCTGGACCGCCTTCGAGAACCGCGTGGACGAGCGGCACAGCGCGCCCGACCCGGAAATCGCGGCGCTTTCCGAACGGCTGCAGTCGATCGGCGAGGCGGTGAACGGCCTGCCGGAATCGCTATCCCTACGCTCGCTGGAGGACAAGCTGCGCACGCTGGCCGGCGCGCTCGACCATTTCGTCAACCATAACGAGCATCAGGCCCCGGAGATGTTCCGCCTGATCGAGGAGCGCCTCGACGAGATCTCGCGGGCGATCGTCGCCTCGACCGCGGCCGTCCAGTCTCCCGTCATCGACCCGGAGCCGTTTCAGCGCATCGAAGCCAGGATCTCGGCACTGGCCCGGCAGATCGACGAACTCGTCGAGGACCGTCCGTCGGCGGAGGTCGTCGACCGCCTGAACACGCTTTCGCAGCGTGTCGACGAGCTCGCGGCGCAGGGCGCATTCCCCGAACGGGCGATGGAGCATCTGTCCCGGCAGGTTCTGACGATCGCCGAGAAACTGGACAGGACGCCGGCAGACGCCGAGCGCCAGGCCATGCTGGCCAGCATCGACCAGCGCTTCGACGTGCTTTCCGCCATGATCGAGCGCCGCCAGGGCGACGCCATCGAGCACGGCAATCTGATGTTCCGCGATCTCGAGCGGCGGCTCGACGACGTCGCCGAGCGGATCGACCTGCGCACCGCCGAGACGCTCGACACGTCCCGGGTCATGGACGTCATCGATGCCCGCTTCGCCGAGCTGACGCACCAGCTCGCCGGTTCCTCGACCGAGGCGGGCGGCGAGATGATCCGCGGCCTGGAAAAGCGGCTGGAGAACATCTCCGCGCGCATCGACGCCAATGCATCGAAATTCGCCGGCATCGACCCCGACCTCATCCGCAGCCTGGAAAACCAGGTCGCGGCGCTGTCCGGCCATCTCAGCCGTCCGTCGGCGTCCCTTCCCGAACTGGAGGACATCGGCCCGCGCATCACCGAACTGGAACGCCACATTGCCGGCAACCGCGAGTCCATCCTGCAGGTCGCCCGGCAGGCGGCCGAGGCCGCCATGCGCAGCTTCGACGGATCGCAGCCGCATCTTGCCGCCGTGGACGGGCTGACGCAGGACCTCAAGGCGCTGGAGATGCTGACCCGGCGCTCGGACGAACGCAACACCAAGACCTTCGAGGCGATCCACGACACGCTGATCAAGATCGTCGACCGGCTCGGCACGCTGGAGACGGGGGAGCCGGCAGCGGCCGCACCACGCCCGGCGAACGGGCGGGTGATGGAGCTGGACAACCCGCCGCCGCTGCATGCCGGTCATGACGACGGCCTTCCCGCCCGGTCGGAGGAGCCCCTCCAGCCGAAAGCCGCCATGACGGCCACCCGTTCTCCCGCCGAGGCCGCTGCCGAAGCCGCGATCGCGGCTGTCGGTTCGGATCGCGCCGACGAGCGCCCCGCCGCGCCACGGTCGAAATCGCTGCTCAGCGGCCTGACCCGGGCGCTCGGCCGCAAGGATGCCGCGGCAGAGCCAAGGACCGAGTCTTCGGCGGACGCGAAGAGCCCGGTCGAGCTGGCGGTCGAGGCCGCGCTCGACGAGCCGCTGGATCCCAAGGTCGCCAACCGGCCGCTGGAGCCGGGCTCGGGCACGCCGGATCTCAACGCCATCATGCGGCGCGTGCGCGAGGAACGCGGACAGAACGGCCGTGTCGGCGACAACAATGCGGCCAAGGCGGATTTCATCGCTGCGGCCCGGCGCGCCGCCCAGGCGGCCGCGGCGGAGGCCGAAATCGCCAAACGCGGCGAGGGCGTGCCGAAGGCGGCGCGCGGCCGGAAGATCGCCAATGTCTTCCGCAAACACCGCAAGCCCATCCTGATGGCGGCCACCGCGATCATGGTGGTGCTGGCCGGCCTGCAGCTCGGCAAGGCCTATTTCGGCCGAAGCGGCGACCACGCCGCCATCCCGCTCGTGGCCGAGAAGCTGCCGGAGACGGCCGCCCTCGACGTGCCGTTTGATCCGCCGGCCGATGTCCCGTCCGCTGACGCCGCGGATGACATGGACGACGTCGCCGCCGCCCGGCCGGAAACGACCGGAGCCGATCGGCCGGTCGCCGAAGCCGCGCCCGGCGATGCGGTGAACGTAACGGACGAAGCGCCGCGGCAGGCGACTCCGGTCGCCGAGACACCCGCTGCAACGCTCCCCGCCGACACGGCGGCGCCGGCGACCGTCGCGGCCGTCCCGACGCCGTCGACGGACGAGGCGGACGCCCCGGCGGCGACCACCATCATATCCCTCGACGTCCCGGACGACGCCGGGCCGCAGGCGCTGCGCGAGGCGGCCGAGGCCGGCGACGCCAAGGCGTTGTTCGAGCTCGGCTCGCGCTATGCGGACGGCCGCGGCATCAAGGCCGACATGCAGCAGGCGGCAAGCTGGTACGAGAAGTCGGCGGAACTCGGCTTCGCGCCGGCGCAATACCGGATCGGCAACCTTTACGAGAAGGCGATGGGCGTCGAGCGCGACGTCGAAAAGGCGAAGACCTGGTACCAGCTCGCCGCCGAGCAGGGCAATGCCAGCGCCATGCACAATCTGGCGGTGCTCTATGCGATGGGCGCCGACGGCACCACCGACAACGAGTCGGCCGCGCGCTGGTTCAGGAGCGCCGCCGACCTCGGCGTCAAGGACAGCCAGTTCAACCTCGGCATCCTCGCCGCCAAGGGCGTGGGCGTGCCGCAGAGCCTGGAGGAGTCCTACAAATGGTTCGCGCTCGCCGCCAAGGCGGGCGACCGCGACGCCGGCGCCAAGCGCGACGAGATCGCCAATTCGCTGCGGCCGGAGCAGTTGACCAAGGCGCGTGCCGACGTGGAGGCCTGGAAGGCCAAGCCGCTCGATCCCGAGACCAATTCGGTCGAGATCCCGGAATCCTGGCAGGAAGCCCCGACCACGACCGCGGGCATCGACATGAAGAAGGCGATCGGCAACATCCAGCTCATCCTCAACAAGAACGGCTACGACGCCGGCGGCGCCGACGGCGTGATGGGCGAAAGAACGAAGAACGCCATCATGGCCTTCCAGAAGGACAACGGCATGGCGGCCACCGGCGAGGTCGACGAGAAGCTGGTGCGCGCGCTGCTCGAGAAGAAGTAGAGAGCGATTCCGCGAGGCCCGAACGGGCTCGCTCGCGCGAATTTAACTCATTGAGATAATTTTTGTTTCCGTCTCGCGGCGAAGTTTGACTTCGCCGCAATGTCGGCGCATGAGCTTTCTACGTCACGAGGGTGTTTCGGCACGCTTCGCGGCACCGCATTTGCAGTCGAGTTTGACGGGTGGGCATTTATCTCCCGATCGCGGAAATGTCGGTCAACGTCCTCGTCCTGCTCGCCATGGGCGCGGCGGTCGGCTTCCTGTCGGGCATGTTCGGGGTGGGCGGCGGCTTCCTCATCACGCCGCTGCTGATCTTCTACAACATCCCGCCGGCGATCGCCGTCGCAACCGGCGCCAACCAGGTCATCGCCTCGTCCTTCTCCGGCGCGCTGGCGCATTTCAAGCGCGGCACGCTCGACGTCAAGCTCGGGACGGTGCTGCTGGCCGGCGGTATCTTCGGGTCGACGATCGGTATCTACATCTTCGCGCTGCTGAGAAGCCTCGGCCAGCTCGACCTCATCATCTCGCTCACCTACGTCGCCTTCCTGGGCACGGTCGGCGGACTGATGCTGGTGGAGAGCGTCAACGCCATCCGCCGCAGCAAGGGCGGGGTCCAGCCCTCGCTGAAGCGGCCCGGCCAGCACAACTGGATCCACCGCCTGCCGCTGAAGATGCGCTTCCGCACATCGAAGCTGTTCGTCAGCGTGATCCCGGTGCTCGGGCTCGGTGCCGGCATCGGCCTGCTGTCCTCGGTGATGGGCGTCGGCGGCGGCTTCATCATGGTGCCGGCGCTGATCTATCTGCTCAAGGTGCCCACCAACATCGTCGTCGGCACGTCGCTGTTCCAGATCATCTTCGTGGCCGCCTACACGACAATCGTGCACGCCGAGACCAACCAGACGGTCGACATCGTGCTCGCCTTCATCCTCATGGTCGGCGGCGTCGCCGGCGCGCAATACGGCGCCAAGGCCGGCCAGCGGTTGCGCGGCGAGCAGTTGCGGGCGCTGCTGGCGATGCTGGTGCTGGCGGTGGCGATAAGGCTCGCCTTCGACCTGTTCCTGCCGCCGCCCAGCATCTACTCGCTGGCGCCGGGGATCTGAGCGATGAGACGCCGCCTGCTCGCCACGCTAGCCCTGGCCGTCGCGGCCTGGGCCAGCCCGGCGGCGGCGCAGGGACCGGTGCCGCTGCAGCCGCCTCCCCTGCCCGAGGGTATCCAGATCGGGCTGTCGACCGACGTGATCCGCATCACCGCCGATTTCGCCGGCGCCGACCTGACGATCTTCGGCTCGCTGGAAAACCCCGACCCGCTGATCAACCGACAGGGCCGCTACGATGTTGTCGTCGTGCTCGAAGGGCCGGGCCGGCTGGTAACCGTGCGCCGCAAGAGCCGCGTGCTCGGCATCTGGATGAACACGCAGTCGGAATCCTTCGTCAACGTGCCTGAATCCTATTCGATCGCCACCACCCGCATGCCGCAGGACATCACCGACCAGAACAGCTACCGGCAGCTGGCGCTGGGCACCGACTTCATCCACATCCAGCCCGCCGAGATCGTCGACAATCCGGCGACGCTGCAGGAGTTCCGGACGGCGCTGCGCGAGCGCAAGGAGGCCGTGGGCCTGTTCAACGAGCGCATCGGCGGCGTGCAGTTCCTGTCGTCGAACCTGTTCCGCGCCTCACTGCGGCTCGCTCCCGACGTGCCCGTCGGCACGCACAAGGCACGCGCCTTCCTGTTCCGCAACGGCCTGTTCATCAAGGAGACCTCGGCGCAACTGGCGATCGTGAAATCAGGCTTCGAGCAGATGCTGTTCCGCCTGTCGCGCAACCACAGCCTGTTCTACGGCTTCTGCGCCGTCGGCCTGGCGATCGTCACCGGCTGGCTCGGCCGCATCGTGTTCCGGCGGGATTGATGGGGCAGCATCCTTGTAATTCAGCTGAATTACGTTATCTTCCATCCCGGGGGCTGGAAAGGAAGGCCATGACTGCGAGCGCACTGGTGCAAACGCGCATCGACCCGGACCTGAAGGAGCGTGCAACCGTCGTCCTGAACAACATGGGACTGACCGTGTCAGACGCCGTCCGCATCCTGCTGACGCGGGTCGCCAATGAGGGCGCCTTGCCACCGGGGTTCGTAACCGATCCGGCCGCCCATGACGCTTGGTTCAGGGCAAAGGTGCAGGAGGCTCTCGACGATCGGCGGCCCGCCATCCCGCATGACGAGGTGGAAGCCCGCTTTGCCGAACGCCGCGCCGCGGCGCTGGGCGCGGCCCGTGCACGGAAATGAGGCATGAAGCTGGAGTGGTCGCCCTTCGCCGTGGACGACCGGGACCAGATCTTCTCCCATATCGAGCAGGACAGTCGCAGAGCCGCGCCATCATCGACGAAAGGATTACCGCACAGGTCCAGCGCCTTCGTGACTTTCCGGAGAGCGGGCGGCCTGGCCGCGTCGACGGCACACGCGAACTGGTCGTCCAGCGAACGCCCTATGTCATTGCCTATCGAATTGTCGAGGACACGGTCCGCATCCTGCGCATCCTGCATGGCGCTCGGCGATGGCCGGACGAGATGCCCGATATCAGCTGATCACCCCGGCAGCAGCCGCTTGCCGGCGATCGCGTAGGTGCGGTCCGCGCCCAGCATGTGGGCGACGAAGCCGTCGCGCCTGAACAGCCCGGCGAAGGCGCGGTCGAGCACGTTCAGCGAGCCGGTGTAGCTGCCGAAGGCCGGCATGACGACACGGCTGCCGTCGGTGGCGAAGCAGCGGCGGCGCACGGAGCGGCCGCGCTGGACGATGCGCGCGCAGGGATGCAGATGCCCGGCGATCTCGCCCTCGCCGGCCTCGCGCGACGGCTCGTGGCGGAACAGCACCGAGCCGACCGAAATCTCGCGCACGCTGTCGCCGCCGATGCCGGCCGGCGGATCGGGATCGTGGTTGCCGCTCACCCAGAACCAGTCGCGGCCGGCCATCAGCGCGGCAAGCCGCGAGCGAAAAAGTTCGGGCATACGCGCCGAGCCCTCGCCGTCATGAAAGCTGTCGCCCAGGCTGACGACGATCTTCGGGGAAAAGTCGTCGATCACCGTCTTCAGGCAGGCCAGCGTCGCCGCCGTGTCGTAGGGCGGCAGCAGCGAGCCGCGCCGTGCCGCCGACGATCCCTTCTCCAGATGCAGATCCGAGACCGCGAGCAGGCCGTGATCGGGAAAGAACAGCGCGCCGCGCCGGTCGCACAGCGCGAGCTCGCCGGCGACGGAGATCATGCCGCCGCGCACCGCATCCTTTTCGAGAGGGACGGCCGTCATCCGCTTCCCATTGCCTCTTCGACCAGCGACGCCTCCTCGAGCAGCGTCTCGTTGGCCTCGCCGGCCACCCTTTCCCGGCCGATCTCCAGCATGACCGGCACTGCGAGCGGCGAGATGTGTTCGAGGTGCTTATGCACGATTCGCCCGCGGATGCGCGAGAGCATCTCGGCAAGCCTGCTGACATCGAGCAGGCCGGTCGCCGCGTCGGCGCGCGTCGCCTGCAGCAGCAGGTGGTCGGGCTCGTGCGTCCTGAGCACATCATAGATAAGGTCGGCCGACACCGTCACCTGGCGGCCGCTCTTCTCCTGGCCGGGATGGCGCTTCTCGATCAGCCCCGAGATCAGCGCGCAGTTGCGGAAGGTGCGCTTCAGCAGCCAGCTCTCCGCCAGCCAGGCTTCCAGATCGTCGCCCAGCATGTCCTCGTCGAACAGCGTCGACAGCGGCGGCTTTCCGCGCTTGAACAGCGACCCCATGTCGTCGAGTGCCCACACCGCTATCGAATAATCGGTGGCGACGAAGCCGAGCGGGCGCGCACCGGCGCGGTCGAGGCGGCGCGTCAAAAGCATGCCGAGCGTCTGATGCGCCAGCCGCCCCTCGAACGGATAGGTCACCATGTAGTGGCGCTGGCCGCGCGGAAAGGTCTCGACCAGCAGGTCCTCGCGCCTGGGCAGCACCGATTTCTCAGCCTGGAACCGAAGCCAGTCGGACACCTGATCGGGCAGCGCTTTCCAGCGGGCGGGATCGGCCAGCATGGCGCGCACCTCGCCGGCGAGATAGGTCGACAGCGGAAATTTTCCGCCGGCATAGACGGGAATGCGCGGATCGTTGCCGACGGCGTTGGAGACGAATGCCTCGGTCTCGCGGATACCCTCCAGCCTCAGCACCTTGCCGGCGAACAGAAACGTGTCGCCCGGCGCGATCGATTCGAGAAACCCTTCCTCGATCTTGCCGAGCACCGGCCCGCCGCGCGACGCGCCGCGCCCGGAGCGGGCATAGCGCAGCGTGAGATAGGGCGCCTCCACGATGGTGCCGACATTCAGCCTGTATTGCTGGGCGAAGCGCGGATGCGAGATACGCCATCTGCCGTCCCTGGTCTGGCGGATCTTGGCGTAGCGCTCGTAGGATTTCAGCGCATAACCGCCGGTGGCGACGAAGTCGACCGCGCGGTCGAAGGTCTCGCGGGAAAGCCGCGCATAGGGCGCGGCGCTGGTGATCTCGGCATAAAGCTCGTCGGCGTCGAAGGCCTCGGCGCAAGCCATGCCGAGAATGTGCTGGGCAAGCACGTCGAGCGCGCCGTCGGCCAGCGGCGGCGTGTCCTGCGCGCCGAGATAGTTGGCCTCCACCGCGGCCCGGCATTCCAGCACCTCGAAGCGGTTGGCCGGGATCAAAATCGCCTTGCTCGGCTCGTCGAGCCGGTGATTGGCGCGGCCGATGCGCTGCGCCAGCCGGCTCGCACCCTTCGGCGCGCCGACATGGACGACCAGGTCGACGTCGCCCCAGTCGATGCCGAGATCGAGCGTCGAGGTGGCGACGATGGCGCGCAGACTGCCGCTCTCCATCGCCTTCTCCACGCGCCTGCGCTGGCTGACGTCGAGCGAACCGTGGTGCAGCGCGATCGGCAGCGTGTCTTCGTTGACCCGCCACAGTTCCGAAAACAGCATCTCGGCCTGGCTGCGCGTGTTGACGAAGAGCAGCGTCGTCCTGTGCTTGCGGATCGCCTCGTAGATTTCGGGAATGGCATAGCGCGAGGAGTGCCCGGCCCAGGGCACCCGTTCCTCGGAATCGAGAATCGAGATCTCCGGCTTCGCCCCGCCGGCGACGGTGATGAGATCGGCCATCGGTTCCTCCCCCCTTGAGGGGGAGGTGCCCGCGTAGCGGGCGGAGGGGGTCGCCGCGGCCGCGCTCGGCCTAATGGCGGTGCCTTCTGAGGTTACCCCCACCGCCGCCTTCGGCGGCACCTCCCCCTCAAGGGGGGAGGATAAACCCTGCGCCACCAGCCAGCGCCGCAGCTCGTCCGGCTCGGCCACCGTCGCCGACAGGCCGATCGCCTGCAGACCGGGAACGTAGCGGCGCAGCCGGGCGAGCCCGAGCGACAGCAGGTGGCCGCGTTTGGACGTCACCAGCGAATGCAGCTCGTCGAGCACGACATAGCGCAGCCCGGAAAAGAAGCGTTTGGCGTCGGGCGCGGCGATCAGCAGCGCCAGCTGCTCCGGCGTGGTCAGCAAAATATCGGGCGGCGAAAATTTCTGGCGCTGGCGCTTGTGGGCGGGCGTGTCGCCGGTTCGCGTCTCCATGGAGATCGCCAGCCCGATCTCGGCGACCGGCTTGCCGAGATTGCGCTCTATGTCGACGGCGAGCGCCTTCAGCGGCGATATGTAGAGCGTGTGGACGCCGCGATGCGCCTCGCCCGGCCGGCGCTTCGGTCGGTTGGCCAGGTCGACCAGCGCTGGCAAAAAGCCGGCCAGCGTCTTGCCCGCGCCGGTCGGCGCGATCAGCAGCACCGATTTTCCCGCCTGCGCCCTGGCCAAAAGTTCGATCTGATGGGCGCGCGGCGCCCAGCCGCGCCGCGCGAACCAGTTCAGAAACGGCTCGGGCAGGAGGGCGGCGCCGTCTTGCGGCTGGACGCGGCTCTGTTCGGTCACGCGCCAGAACTAGCGCGAGGCTTTGGCGGCGCCAAGCGGAATCTGGAACAAAAAGGGATCAGGCTACCCGGAGCGTGGGGATTCCGCTAACGTCCACTTCCCGTTCCGCATGCCAGGTATCGTAAGCTGCCTGCATGCGGACCCAGATGCCGGCGCCATCGCCGAACAGCTTTCCAAGGCGAACCGCGACAGCCGGCGTTACCGGCTGCTTGGCGTTCAATATGTCGTAGAGCGTCTGCCGAGAAATACCGAGTAGCCGAGCGATCTCGGCCTTGCTGCGCCCGGTTGCAGGGATCATGACTTCACCAAGCAACTCGCCAGGGTGCGCAGGCTCGATGGATGAATGTCTCAGGCTCTCAGGTGCCATGATAATCTTCCAGATCAACGTCAACAGCGTTTTCGCCGTCCCAGGCGAAGGTAATGCGCCAGTTTCGGGATACGGTGACGGCGAACCGTCCCGACATATCGCCCGTCAGGGCATGAAAGCCGAAACCCGGTACGTCCATCTCCGTCACTGCCCGTGCAGCATCAAGTCGCGTCAGCACGAGACGGACCTTCCGTCGCCAGTCCGTCTGATGCCGCTGTCGTTGCCTCCGATCCAGTACCGTTTCAGAGCCTTGCTTCGAAAGCTGGAGATCATGCCGGAGTACTGTAAGGCACGGGCTGACGCCCGTCAACTGCTACCTTACAGGTGCAACAAGTCCGGCTGTAACAATCAGACCCTTCACCGGCTCCGCACGATCCATGCGGATCGTGTCTTCCGTCAACGAGCCAATTTTCATGCCCGCGCCTTCCACTACCCGCCGCACATAACCCTCCCAATGCGCATAGCGCCGCGTCTCGCGCAGCACGAAATCCTCCGGCCCGTCATGCTTCTCGACTGTGAAGGCGAACAGCCCATCGCCGGTCAGGGCTGCCGCCACCATGCCCGCGACGCGCTCCAGCCCGCCGACATACATGAAGACGTCGGCGGCGGTGACCAGATCGGTGCTCGCGGGCGGCAGCACGAGGTCCTGCAGATCCGACTTCTCCAACCGATCGTAAAGTTTTCGCGCCTCCGCCTTCTTCAGCATGGCGGCGGAGATGTCGTGGCCCTCCAGGTGCCGGACGAAGGGCCGCAGTTTTTCGCCCATCAGCCCTGTGCCGCAACCGAGGTCGACGGCGCGGTCGAAGGAGCGGCCCGGCGCCGCCGCGCGGATCGCCTGCTCCAGCAGCTGCGGCACGCGGTAGCCGAGCGTCTCCACCAGCGCGTGGTCGAATTCGTCGGCATACTGGTCGAACAGAGTCTCGACGAAGACGCTGGGTGGCGCCGCGGCCGCCGGCTCGGCGCCGATCAGCTGCAGCTTGAGCCGGGCGCCCGGCCGGTCGGCCGGCTCAAGCTTCAGCGCCATGCGCCAGGCCTGCCCGGCCTCGGTCACCGCGCCGGCCGCCTCCTGGAACTCGCCCAGCCTGAACCAGCCCATCGCCCAGGCGGGCGCGAGTTCCAGCGCCGAAAGCATCAGCTCGGCCGCTGCCGCATGCTCGCCATTGGCGAACAGCATTTCCGCATAATCGGCGCGGCGGTCGGCGATCAGGTCGCCGGAAGAGGCTGGAAGCGGTTTCATTGCGATCTCAGGATGAACACCGATGGACGGCGTCGACGCGCCGGCGACGACCTGCCTTGTTGCCTCACGCACGATGTCGCCGCATATCGCCTTCCGAAGCATTCCGGCAAGCCGAAATTGAGCCGGGCGAGATCGACAGCTGAAGCCGACACACAGCGGGTCATCCCGTTCCGCACCGCCGGAGCACTTCGCTGGCGTTCCGGCCTGGATCCTATGGTCTGCGCGACGGCCTTCGGCCTGCTCCGCCATAGGATGACGAAGGCAAAGAGCGTTCCCGCCAATCTTCAACGTTGGCGATTGGCGGAAGCACCCTTCGCATTCGTCATCCTATGGCGGAG
>NZ_PXYK01000030.1 GCF_003012745.1 Kumtagia ephedrae
GCAAAGCGCATGCCCCGTCCCTTTCTGAGTCTCGACAACCAGAAGGTAGACGGAAAATCCCCGTCTCTCGGGGCATGCGCCTGCGGCATTTCGATTCACCAACAACTTTCCCCGGACAGCCCTGCCGTAAACGGGGGAGGATCGACGGCGCGGCCGGCCGCGACCCTGGATCCTCCCCTGCGAAGCGGGGGAGGGGGACCACGCGAAGCGTGGTGGAGGGGGCGTTTGCGGGGCACGACCATGACTGATCTCACCGCCGCAGCCATGCTGGAGCAGCCCGTGGTCGGCCGCTCCTTCTGGGGCGATGCCTGGGCGCGGCTGAAGGCGAACCGCGCCGCCATGGTCAGCCTGATCTATCTCTGCCTGATGGCCGTCGTCTGCATCGTCGGGCCGTGGTTCGTGCCGCACCAGTACACCACCATCTATGCCGACTATGTGCGCACGCCGCCGAGCCTGTCCGCCTATCCCAAGGCCGAGATGATCGAGACAGCGCTGGGCGACGTGGTCAAGCGCATGCGCGTCGATCTGAAGGAATGGCGGCAGGAGGAGGAGCGGGTCTACGCGACAGTGACCTCCTCGCGCGAGATCGATGATCGCGTCACGCGCTATGTCGACCGTTCCGACACGTTCGACGATGCCAGGGTCGAGGAGAAGTCGGCCGACGGCATGACGATGGTGGTGAGCGGCGCCATCAAGCAGCAATATTTCCTGTTCGGCACCGACAACACCGGCCGCGACCTGCTTTCGAGGACGCTGATGGCGGGCCGCGTGTCGCTGGCGATCGGCCTGCTTGCCGGCGTCGTCGCGGTGGCGATCGGCGTGCTCTACGGCGCCACGGCGGGCTTCCTCGGCGGCCGCGTCGACGAGGTGATGATGCGCGTCGTCGACGTGCTTTATTCGCTGCCCTTCATCTTCTTCGTCATCATGCTGGTGGTGTTCTTCGGCCGCAACTTCGTGCTGATGTTCCTGGCGGTCGGCGCGGTGCTGTGGCTCGACATGGCGCGCATCGTGCGCGGCCAGGCGCTGTCGATCCGACGGCAGGAATATGTGCAGGCGGCCGAGGCGCTGGGCGTGTCGCGGCGCGGCATCCTCGCCCGCCACATCGTGCCCAACCTGCTCGGCGTCGTCGTCATCTACATGACGCTGCTGGTGCCGCAGGTGATCATTCTGGAGAGCTTCCTTTCCTTCCTCGGCCTCGGCGTGCAGGAGCCGATGACCAGCTGGGGCGTGCTGATCTCGGTCGGCGCCAAGAACATCGGCACGGCCAACTGGCTGCTGCTGTTCCCGGCGGTGTTCCTGGTGTCGACGCTGTTTGCGCTGAACTTCGTCGGCGACGGGCTGCGCGACGCGCTCGACCCGAAGGACCGCTGACGATGGCCGGGGGCGATCCGATCCTGGCGGTAAGAGACCTGCATGTGCGCTTCCGCACGCTCGACGGCACGGTCGAGGCGGTGAGGGGCATCAACCTTCACGTCGACGCCGGCGAGACGGTGGCGATCGTCGGCGAATCCGGTTCCGGCAAGAGCCAGACAATGATGGCGGCGATGAGCCTGCTTGCGTCCAACGGCAGTGCCGTAGGGACGGTCGATTATCGCGGACGCAACCTGCTCGACCTGCCGAAAAGCGAGCTGAACAGGATCCGCGGCTCCCGGATCAGCATGATCTTCCAGGAGCCCATGACCTCGCTCGACCCGCTCTATTCGATCGGCAGCCAGCTGATGGAGCCGATCCGGCGGCACCGCGGCCTCTCGGCGGCGCAGGCGAAGGCGGAGGCGATCCGGCTGCTGGAGTTGGTGCGCATTCCCGAGCCGCGGCGCCGCTTCAAGTCCTATCCCTACGAGATGTCCGGCGGCCAGCGGCAGCGCGTGATGATAGCCATGGCGCTCGCCAACGATCCAGACATCCTGATCGCCGACGAGCCGACGACGGCGCTCGACGTCACCGTGCAGGCGCGCATCCTCGAGCTGCTCGCCGAGCTGCAGCGGAAGCTCGGCATGGCGATCGTCTTCATCACCCACGATCTCGGCATCGTCCGCCGGCTCGCCGACCGCGTCTACGTCATGCGCTCTGGCGAGGTGGTGGAGGAGGGGGCGACGGAGGCGATCTTCGCGGCGCCGAGACACGACTACACGAAGATGCTGCTGGCGGCCGAGCCGACCGGTTGCAAGGCGTCGCCGCCGGCCGGTGCGCCGGTGGTGCTGGAGGGGCGCAATGTCGAGGTGACGTTCCAGATCGGCGGCGGGCTGTTCGCCGGTCCGCCGATGATGCTGCGCGCCGTCGACCGGATTTCGCTGGCGCTGAGGCAGCGGCAGACCATCGGCATCGTCGGCGAATCCGGGTCGGGAAAGTCGACGCTCGGCCGCGCCCTGCTCCGGCTGCTGCCGAGCCAGGGCGTCATCCGCTTCGGCAGGAAGGACATCGACGGACTGGACCGCGAGGCGATGCAGCCGCTGCGGCGCGAGCTGCAGCTCGTCTTCCAGGATCCGTTCGGCTCGCTGTCGCCGCGCATGACCGTCGGCCAGATCGTCACCGAGGGTTTGCTCGTGCATGAGCCCTCCCTGTCGAAGGCCGAGCGCGACCGGCGCGCGATCGAGGCGCTGCGCGAGGTCGGGCTCGACCCGGCGATGCGCAACCGCTACCCGCATGAGTTCTCCGGCGGCCAGCGCCAGCGCATCGCGATCGCCCGCGCCATGATCCTCAAGCCCAAGGTGGTCGTGCTCGACGAGCCGACCTCAGCGCTCGACCGCTCGGTGCAGAAGCAGATCGTCGAGCTGCTGCGCGACCTTCAGCAGGCGCACGAGCTGTCCTACCTGTTCATCAGCCACGATCTCGCCGTGGTGCGCGCCATGGCCGACTACATCATCGTCATGCGCGACGGCAGGATCGTCGAGCAGGGGGAGACGGCCGCGATCTTCGACGAACCGCGCGAGGATTATACCCGTACGCTGATGGCCGCTGCCATGGACGCCACCCGGTTCCGGGTCGCCGTCGGCTGAGCTTTGAAGAAAAAAGGACCCGGCGTTGGGGCAAGTAGCCGGGTCCCTAAGGCATATCCATCTGGAAGCCCGAACAGTAACGGGCCCGTGTAACGGCTGCGTGCCGCGCGGTGCCGGTCGAATGTAACCATGCGAAAAGATTGGTCATGTGCCCGCTGGGGGCGCAGCTTGCGGGCGGGCCCATGGAACGTTACGCTTGAGATGGCGTTGATACGCGTCACAGAGAGAGGAAGTTCCGCGCATGAAGAAGATACTGATCGTCCTGGCAGTCGCGGCCGCCGTCGCCGGCTGCACGAGAACGGAAAAGGGCGCAGCGATCGGCGGTCTGGGTGGCGCTGCGCTCGGCACGGCGATTTCGGGCGACGCGGGCGGCGCCATCATCGGCGGCATCGCCGGCGCTACGGCTGGCGCGCTGATTGGCAACGCGAGCGAGCCGGGCAAGTGCCGCTATCGCGACCGCTACGGCCGTGTCTACATCGCCCGGTGCTGATCCGGTAAGGTTCGCCGGCCGATAAGGTTTGCCGCGACGACGCCCGCGCCTCTTGCGCGGGCGTTTTGCGTTTCGGCGGAGCCTGGCTTGCCCTCGGACGGCCTTGCCGGACGCGGTGTGCAACCGGGTGCAAGTATGGGCGTTTCCATCCCGAGGAGACTTGCCATGTCCAGCTTCGCACGACCGCCCCGCCTGACCCCGGATGGAAAGCCGCAGCAGCCGCGCCGCACGGGCGAGCAGCCGGAACGCAGTACCGTCGACCAGGCCGAGGACCCGGAAATCGCCGGCGACACCGAAGACGGCGGCTACGCCAACACCGACGAGGCACGGCCGGACGAGGATGGTCTGGTGCGCCGCGGCGAGGATCGCGATCGGCCGCTTATCTGAAGTCTGTTCCCCAAAGAGATGTCGCAGTCACCTGCGGGCGTGGCAACGCGTTCCCTTTTTCGTCGAAAACTTGGATATAGCGGGTGAATTGTGCCGCAAATTCTTCGAATAACGGCGATTTTGGATAGCAGAAAACGGATTTCCTTGGCAGAAAGCGGGTCCGGCCTCGGCGTTCACCCATGCGAGATAGAATATGCTTTTCGGTTTGACCCTGAAAAAGAAGGCTGCCTCGCCGGAGAAGACGCCTACCCGGAAAAGGGGTCGTTCGAAGGAAAGTCAGGGCGAGAGCTGGCAGAGGGTGCTCGACAAGGTCGAGAAATTTGTCGTCGAGCGGCCGGACGACCACATAGCCAGCCTGCTGGCGCGCTTCCGCGAACTGGACATCGGCAGGAAGGATCCGAAGCTCTTCTACAAAAAGACAAATCTGGTCAGGCCGCTCGGCGAACGCATCGCCGCCTCGGGCGGCTACGATCTTGACGATACCTTGTATTATCCCGACGTATGCGAAGGCCGCTACACCACCTCGACTGTCAGCGTGATCCGCTATCTGATGGGCTGCATCCGTTCGGATACCCGGGCGGTGGTCGAATTCGGCAGCGGCTGGTCCAGCAATCTGTTCCAGCTCTATGTCGCCCTCGGCACCACGCGCTCGCGGCGTATCCACTATCACGGCGCCGAATATACTGACGAAGGGCAGGAATGCGGCAGGAAGATCGCCAAGCACGACGGCAAGATCAACTATACCGCCCATCCGTTCGACTACAGGAAGCCTGACGCCTCGTTTCTCAAGGACTGCAAGGGCCACGTCCTGGTCTTCACCAAGCACTCCGTCGAGCAGGTCGACCTCATCGACCCCGATCTGTACGAGCAGCTCTGGCAGTTGCAGGCCGACGTCACGCTCGTCCATTTCGAGCCGGTCGGCTGGCAGCGATCATCCGCGCTGATGGCGCGGCGCGCGGCCGACGATGACAAATTCTTCGACAAGATCGGCGAGCGCCTCGGCGGCGACGTAAAATCGGTCGACCGGCAGATGGCAAACGCGGCATGGTGGTCCTGGCGCAATGCCTACAACACCAACCTGCTGTCGATCGTCGAGGACTATACCGCCCGAGAGAAGTTCAAGCTCGTCAAGCGGGAATATGACTTCTCGGGCACGGCGAATGTCCTCAACCCGTCGACCCTGCTGCATCTCGAGCGCCGGGCCTGAGCGCGTAGGCCGCTCGGACGCGGGAGCTTCCGCATTCCGCTGCCGGCGCTGCACCGGTCCGCACTTTTGGCGGCCCGGAAGCTGCGGATCGCCCTATGTCGGCGCATTCTCGCGGATGAGGCCCTGCTTCTTCAAGGCAGCCCAGAACTCGCCGGGAATGGGATGCCCGATCAGGGCGACGTTCTCGTCGAGGTGCCGCTTCGTCCGGGTGCCGGGGATGTTCGTCGGGATCGCCGGATGGGCGAGCACGAACTGCAGCGCCGCCGCCTTGAGCGGCACGTCGTAGTCCCGGCACACCGCCTCGATCTTCGCGACCCGTTCGAGGATTTCCGGCCCCGCCTCGCTGTAATTGTAATGGGCGCCCTTGACCGCCCCTGCGGCGAGAATGCCGCTGTTGAAGCCGCCGCCGAGCACTATGGCGACGCCGCGCTCCTCGCAGAGCGGCAGGAAGGTGTCGAGCGCGTCCTGCTCCAGAAGGGTGTAGCGGCCGGCGAGCAGGAAGCAGTCGAAGTCGCGTTCGCGCAGCGCCGCCTCGCACACCTGCCATTCGTTGCAGCCGACGCCGATGGCCGACACCAGCTTTTCCGAGCGCAGCTTCTCGAGCGCTTTCCAGCCGCTGTCCATGGCGGTGCGGAAATGCTGCTTCTGCAGCTCCGGCCCGTGCGAAAAGACGTCGATGTCGTGGATGAAGGCGATGTCGATGCGCGACACGCCGAGCCGCTGCAGGCTGTCCTCGAAGGAGCGCATGCAGCCGTCGTAGCTGTAGTCGTGGACGACCTCGAACGGCGGCATGTCGACCCAGAAGAAGGAGGTGAGGCCGCCCGCCGGTACCGGCTTCAGCAGCCGCCCGACCTTGGTGGAGAGCACGTATTCGTCGCGCGGAAAGGCGCGCAGCGATTCGCCCAGGCGATGCTCGGACAGGCCGTGCCCATACATCGGTGCGGTGTCGAAATAGCGGAGCCCTGCATCCCACGCTCCCTTGATCACGGCGCGGGCATCCTCCTCCGGCACCGCGCGGAACTGGTTGCCGAGAGGTGCCGTGCCGAGGCCCATCGCCGTGACGTCGAGCCCCGTGCGCCCGAACTTCCTCTTTTGCGACGCCTTCATGTTCTCACTCCCTGTCACTTGATGAAGAGATATTTCGAGCGGTCGATGGTGAGCGATACCGCCAGGATGATGACCACGCCCTTGACGATGTCCTGGGTGAAGCTGTTGACCTCGGTCACGTCCATGCCGTTCGTCAAGATGGCGATGACCAGCACGCCGAGGAAGGTGCGGTGCGGACCGCCGATGCCGCCGGAGAGCGCCGTGCCCCCCATGACCACGGCAGCGATCGAATTCAGCAGCAGGCTGCCGCCGGCCGTCGGCGTGCCGGCGCCGACCTGTCCCGTCAGCATGACGCCGGCCAGGCCGCAGATCGCGCCGGCCAGCACGAAGGCGAGGATCTTGTAGAAGGTGACGGGTACGCCCGCATGCGCGGCGACGATCTCGCCGCCGCCGAGCGCATAGAGATAGCGGCCGAGTTTCGTACGGAAAGCGACGACCGTCAGCACCGCCGTGGCGATCAGCGCGAACCAGATGACGTTGGGCACGCCGAGCACCACCGATCCGTTGACGATGTCGGGCAGCAGGCTGTCCATGAACAGGATCGACTGTCCTTGCGATATCTGGTTGGTGACGCCGGAGAGGATGGACAGCATGCCGAGCGTGACGAGGAAGGACGGGACGCGCAGCATCGTCACCAGGCTGCCGTTGATCAGGCCGACCAGTGCGCCGACGCCGACGCCGGTGAGTATCGCGCCGGGTACGCCGAAGCGGTCGACGGTGAGCGCCGCCAGGATGCCGGCGAGCGTCACCAGCGCGCCGACCGACAGGTCGATCGAGCCGATCAGGATGACCACCGTGCCGGCCAGCGCGACCATCAGCAGCACGGCCGACTGCCGGCCGATGTTCAGCGCGTTGGCCGAGGAGAAGAACAGCGGGTTGATGTAGGTGAAGTAGGCGATCAGCACGACGATCGCCACCAGCGGCAGGATGATCGTTCGGAGGTCGAGGTCGCCCATGGTCTTGACTGCGCTTGCCGGTCTGTCGGCCATCTTCGCCCCTATAGCATGGCCGAAACCACGTCGACTTCGCGTGGCTTGGCGTCCCTAGGCGCCTCGACGACGGCGGAGACCGCGCCGTCGCGAAGCACCATGATACGGTTGGAGAGCCCGATCAGTTCGGGCAGGTTGTCGGAGACCAGCAGCACCGCGGCGCCTGCGTCCGCGATCTCGCGCATCAGCGAATAGATGTCTTCCTTGGCGCCGACGTCGAGGCCGCGGCCCGGATCGTCGAGAACCAGGATGCGGACGCCGCGCGCCAGCCATTTGGCGAAGACGATCTTCTGCTGGTTGCCGCCGGACAGCGTCCGGCAGGCGGCGGAGGGGCCGGGAGCGCGCACTTTGAGGCGCTGCATCCACTCGAGCGTCAGCGCCCGGCTGCGCCGCGACGACACGAGACCGAGCACGCCCAGCGCGATCTGCTTCAGATTGGGCAGGGTGAGGTTCCAGTCGACCGTGTCGGTGCCGATGATGCCGGCGACGGTGCGTTCGGCCGGCACGAAGCCGATGCCGTGGCGGATGGCGTCGCGCCGCGAGCCGCGCCGCAGGCGGGCGCCTGCCACAACGACATCGCCGTCGCTCTGCGCTTCGGCCCCGGCGACGATCCTGGCCAGCGTCGACTTGCCCGAACCGAGGACGCCGGCCACGCCGAGGATCTCGCCTTCGCGCAGTGCCAGGGAAACGCCGCGCAGATGCCCCGGCTTGGCGAGGCCGGCGGCTCTGAGCACGATGGCGGAGGCCGGCTCGCGCTGACTGGCCTCGCGATAATAGGCGTCGTTGCGCTGCCGGCCGACGATCAGTTCGTGCAGGCCTGTCTCGTCGATGCTGCCGATCGGACGCTGGTCGACGACCTGCCCGTCCTTGAGCGCCACGACCTCGTCGCAAGCCGCGAAGACGTCGGACAGGCGGTGCGAGACCAGCACGAAGGAGGCGCGCGCACGCCACCGGCGGATGCCGTCGAACAGTTTTGCGGCCTCGTTGTCGGAAAGCGCGCTGGTCGGCTCGTCGAGCAGGATGATCGGCTCGACCGGGTAGATCCGGCCGAGCGCGAACGCTTTGGCGATCTCGACGAGCTGCCGCTCGCCGAACGACAGGGAGCCGGTCAGCGCCGTCGGGGCGACATCGACCTGCAATTCGTCGAGCACGCTTCGGGCTTCCGCGATCATGGCGCGCCGGCGCAACCCACCGGCGATGGTGAATTTTTGCTCGCGCCCGAGAAAGATGTTTTCGAACACGGGCAAGGTCGGGATGAGGCCCTGTTCCTGGAACACCGTGGCGATGCCGTTGCGCGCCGCCTCGGTCGGATGGCCGAAGCGCACGGCCTGGCCGTTGATCGCGATCGATCCGGTATCCGGGCGCACGGTGCCGTTGATGATCGACAGCAGCGTCGACTTCCCCGCGCCGTTCTCGCCGACCAGGCCGAGCATCTGGTGTCGGCGCAGGACGAAGCTCACCCCGGACAAAGCCCTGGCGTCGGGATAGGTCTTGGAGATGTCGCGAAGCTCGAGAACCGGCGCGCCGGCCGGCGGCGGATCGTCCGGAATGTCCGGACGACCCGCCACGGTCTGTGCGATCACTTGAACGGGCCGCTCTTGTAGTGGTCGGCGTAGAGTTTCGTGACGGCGTCGAACTCGGCCTTCCACGCCGCCGCGTCGGCATAGGCGGGGTTGAGCTTGTCCTGTCCGTCCTGGCCGGCCCACTGGGTGGCCGGATCGATCGGATAGATGTTGTTCTGCGGGTCCCAATTGTCGGGATTGAGCGTGCGGCTCATCTTCGCCCAGTCGAAGGGCAGCTCGGCGCCCTGGTAGATTTTCTCGTTGATGGAGGCGGCGGTTTCGGCGGTTGCCGTCAGCGACCCGGTGTAGAGCAGTCGCTCCGCCAGGCGGGGTTTCCAGCCGGACAGCGCATCGAACAGCGTCACGGCGGCGAAGCCGGCCTGGTAGGGCGCGAGCGAGGTGTTGGTGGCCACGAACTGCTCGCCCTTCGCGACCTCCTGAAGGCCTTCCGACAGGCCGTCGATGCCCGCGATCTTCACGTTGGTCAGGTTGCGCTCCTTGAGCACGCTGAGGGCACCCAGCGCCATCGAGTCGTTTTGCGCGAACACCGCCTTCATGTTGGGATAGGCGGTGACCATGCTGAGCATGACGGTGCGCGCCTTCTCGCGGACCCAGTCGCCGCGCAGGCCGCCGACCAGCTTGATGCCCGGGAACTCGGCCGCCGCCTTCATCAGGCCGGCGGTGCGGGCATCGTCGGTGGGCGTGGCGAGGCCCTTGATGTGGACGACCTCGCCCTCGCCGCCGATCGACTTGAACAGTTCCTTGCCGACCTGGTAGCCGGCCTCGACGGAGTTGGCGGTCATGTAGTTGACGAAGTAGTCGCCGACGTCGGAGGGCGTGAACCAAGCCGGGATCTCCCAGATCGCGGTGTAGTAGACCTTGTTCTCCTGGCAGAGCTTGGCGATCATCGGCACTTCGCCGGCGGCGACGACGGTGTTGATCAGCATGTTGACGCCCTGGGTCGGCAGGCCTCGCACCTGGCTGATCTCGCGGGCGGCGTCATTGTCGTGATAGAGCTCGACCTGTTCGACGTTGAGCGCCCCGGCGGTCGCCTTGAAGCCCTTGATGAAGGCTGCCCAATAGTCGTTGGCCGGCGTGGCGACGCAGGTGGCGGCCTTGCCGGCCGGCGCCGCGAACGCCCGATTGGCGAAGGCGCCCGCTGCCGCGCCGACGGGCACCGCGATGCCGGCGGCCGCCGCAAGCTGCATGAAGGCACGGCGCGACACCGAATTCCGGATTGCCGGAATGGCCCTGACGATATCCTCTTCCCGAGACATGCTCACTCCCCTTGCTTTGTGGATCAACAATCGATTGCAGTATGTGTTGTGAAAACCCGCCGCAACCTCCCGAGAGCGATCAGGGTAACAATCGAATCGACCTGGTTTGCCAGACGCCGCTCCTTATCCAAGGTATTTCGGTTCCTCGGGAGGGCATGCGGTCCTGTATTTTATGCTTACGAGAAGACGTGTTGTCAATCGATTGCAAAGATTCTCATATCGGTAATGTCCTCGCTTCGGCATCGCTCAGCCCGGAATCCTGGATGTGTCGCGCCGAGAGCGGCGTTGACGGGCTTCATCGTCGGTAGGTCGGACCGCGTCCGCGGCGGCGGCCTTCAGGCTGGTTGAGGACATGGATTGCCGAGCGAAATGACTACGAAGAAGCCCTTACGATCAGCGATGGGGTGAACGACCGGCTCTCGACCGTGTAGCCGGGATTGCCGATCAGGTTGCGCACGAGCTCGCCCGCGTGCCGGCTGACCTCCTCGACCGGATAGTCGACCGTCGACAGCGGCACCGCCAGCACGCGCGACAGATGCGTGTTGTTGAACCCGACGATGGCCAGGTCGGCGGGGTAGCGCAGCCCGCGATGGCGCATCGCCTCGATGATGCCGAGGGCGAGCGCGTCGTTGTGGGCGAACACGGCGGTCGGCCGCGGGCTGGCCGCCAGCAGGGCGTCGAGGGCGCGCTTGCCGGCGGCTGATGTGGCGTTGTCGGCGAACACGCCGTGGGGAATCTCGGCGATGCCGCGGTCCCGGCACACTTCCGAAAAACCGCGTGCCCGCTGCTTGAAGGTGGCGGCCATCGGCGGGCCCTGGACCTGGCAGACCACCTTGTGGCCGCGATCGGCGAAGTGCGTGGCAACCATGGCGCCGCCGGCGCGGTCGTCGCAGAGTGCTGACGGGAAGCTTGCACCGGAGATCGCACGGATAGCCAGGACGACCGGCGCCTCCTTGGCCGCGTCGCGCAGCACGTCGGCATCGGTCTCGGTGGAGGCCAGCGAGACGATGGCGTCGACGCGGCGCGACAGGAAGGTCTGCACGAGGTGGCGCGTCGCCCCCGACTGGTCGAGCGTCTCGGCGATCAGCGGCGTCAGCGGCGGCACGACGCGCTGGTCGAGATGCCGGAACATCGTGCGGATGACGTTGATGAAGGTCTCGTTGCCGAGATCGGGCACGAGGACGCCCACCGTGTGCGAGCGTCCGCGCCGCAGCGAGGCAGCGGTCAGGTCGGGCCGGTAGCCGGCGGCGCGCGCTTCCTCGCGGATGCGCTCGCGGGTTTCGGCCGCGACCAGATGGGCCTTGTCCTCGCTGAGCGCGCGCGAGATCGTCGAGCGGTCGACCCCGAGCTTGCGCGCCAGTTCGCGCATGTTGAGCCGTGTCATGCCCGCTGGGGCCTCTCGCTAACGCATTGCCCGCACGCGATGTTTCGTTCCGCCATCGGCGTCTTCCTTTTCTCCCGGCTCGCCGGCGACAGGCGGCCGGGCCGGCTTGCTACCACAGGTGGATTTTTCATTTTGAACATATTTTTCCCCCGCAGCCATCCTGCTGGGGCTTACCCTCGCGTCCATCCGATTTCATGCCCTTCGCGGCCCTGAACCCGCAGGGTAACAAGTTCGACGAGCGCACGAAACATCCTTTGCAATCGATTGACAAGCGTTTTCTTGCGGATTAATCAGTCCCGCATCCACTTTGGGAGGAACGGATGGATACGAACAGTCTGGCGCGCTTCGCCATTGCCTTCGCCCTGACGACCGCAGCCGTGCCCGCCCTGGCGCAGGCGCCGGACGGAAAGCTCGACGGCGAGGGCAAGGAAATCGTCGTGCTCATGCCGAGCCGCAGCAACGCCTATCTGGCGCAGTGGATCCGCGGCGCGGAGAAGAGCGCGGCCGAGGCCAACTACAAGCTGACGGTCATCGAGAACAATTTCGACCAGACCGAGCAGGATGCCCAGACGCAGCAGCGTATCGGCTCGGCCAGCCAGCCGGCCGCCTATGTGTGGTGGCCGGCCGACAACCAGGCGGGACTGGCGACGCTGCGGCGCCTCAGCCGCACCGGCGTGCCGGTGTTCCAGGTCAACCAGGCGCTGCGCCCCGAGGCCGAGGACCTGGTCGTCGCCTATGCCGGCGTCGACGACTTCTTCAACGGCCAGGTGGCGGGCAAGAACGCCATCGCCGCGCGCGACGCCTATGTGGCGGCCGGCGGCAAGCTTGCGAGCGACGGCGGCAATCTGGTCATGCTGAAATTCATCCCCGGCTATTCCGCCGGCGACGACCGCGAGGCCGGCTTCCTGGAGGCAACCAAGGACAAGCCCTTCAACGTCATCGCCACCGAATATGCCGGCTTCGACAACGCCAGCGGCTACAAGGCGATGAGCCAGCTCATCCCCAGCATCCGCGGCAAGGGCGTGAACTTCGTCTACGGCCTGTCGGACGGGCCGGTGACCGGCGCGGTGCAGGCGCTGGAGGAGGTCGGCCTGGTGCCCGGCAAGGACGTCTATCTGGTCAGCGCCACCTGCATCGCCGACATCTCGGCCATCCAGACCGCCAAGGAGTTCGCCACCGGTGTGCAGGCCGCGGGGCTCGAAGGCTGGTTCTCGCTCAACGTGGTCGCCCGCTACTTCGAATACGGACAGCAGGTGACGGAGGGCCAGTATGTCGCGCCGGACACGGCCGACGCGCGGCCCGAGTTCAACTTCGCGCCGAGCAAGATCAACATCATCCCGAACCCGCAGGTCGTCGTCGGCACCGACAAGGACAAGGCGGGCGAGGTGCTCTCGAGTTTCAAGCTGTGGGGCGAGACCTTCCAGGACCACTGCGTCTACTGAACGCACTCCCGAGCGGGACGGGCCCAGGGTCCGTCCGCCCCGCGATCGACGGCGCCGGGTGCGGCGCCCCGACCAGCCAGACAGCGGCACGAAAAGCATGTTGGAAATCAGCGGCCTATCGAAGTCCTACGGACCGGTCCATGCGCTGACGGATGTGAGCTTCCGGGCGGAGCGCGGCAAGGTCACGGCGCTGCTCGGCGAGAACGGCGCCGGCAAGTCGACGCTGGTCAAGATCCTGTCCGGGCTGATCGCGCCGACTGGGGGCAGCATCCGCCTGGACGGCGAGAAGGTGGATCTGTCCACGCCCGGGCGGGCCGGACGTTCCGGCGTGGCGGTGGTGCAGCAGGAAATCAGCGTGCTGCCGAACCTCAGCGTGGCGGAGAACTTCATGCTGGCGCAGCCGTCGCGCTGGCTGTCGCGCCGGACGGCACCGGCGCTCTGCAGGCCCTATCTGCAACGCCTCGGCCTCGGCCATGTCGACCCGGCGAGATCCGTCGGGGAGCTGACCATCGGTGAGCGGCAACTCGTCGAGATCGCCCGCATGCTGGCGCAGGACGCACGGGTGCTCGTCCTCGACGAGCCGACCGCCGCGCTGGCCGACAGCGACATCGCGCTGGTGCATGAGGCGGTGCGCCGGCTGGCGCGGGAAGGCAATGTCGTCCTCTACATCACCCACCGGCTGAACGAGCTTGACGAGATCTGCGACCAGGCGGTGGTGCTGCGCAACGGCCGCCTCGCCGACCATTTTTCCACCGGAGATGCGACCATAACGCGGGTCGTCCACGCCATGATCGGGCGAAATCTGGATGAACTTTACCCGAATTCCGGTCTGTCCGGGAGAAAACCCGGCGCGCAGCCGGCGGTCAGCCTGAGGGGAGTTACCACCGCCGGGCTGGCGTCTCCCGTCGGCCTCGATCTGCGGCCGGGCGAGGTGGTCGCCACCTGCGGACAACTCGGCAGTGGGTTCGTCGAGCCGCTGCGGGCGATCGCCGGCGTCAGTCCGGTCACCGCCGGCAGCATCGCCTTCGACTCCGAGCGTACCAAGGCGGGCGTCGCCTATTGCTCCGACGATCGGCAGCTCGACGGCTTCTTCCGCGACCTGCCGGTATGGGAGAACCTGAGCGCGCCGGGCCTCGCCGCCTCTGGTCTCTGGGGCATCGCCAGCGCCTCAAAACTGCGCCGCGCCGTCGAGGGTATCGCCGAGCGCATGACCATCCTGCCGGCCTATCGCGAACGTCCGGTGCGGGCGCTGTCGGGCGGCAACGCCCAGAAAGTGTCGATCGGCAAATGGCTCTCCAACAATCCGCGCGTGCTGCTTTTGGAGGAGCCGACGCGCGGCGTCGATGTCGGCGCCCGCGCCGAAATATACCGGCTGCTGCGCGCGCTTGCCGACGAGGGGCTGGCGGTGCTGTTCGCCAGCACCGATCTCGACGAGGTTCTGGGTTTCGGCGAGCGCGTGCTCGTCTTCCACGGCAACCGACTGGTGCACGAAGCGCCGTCGCGGACGTTCTCCCGCGACGGGCTCGCCAAATGGATCACACATGGCGGACTTGAGCGTGAATGACGTCGCGGCACGGCAGGGTTCGGCGCAGCCGGCAAAGGGCGGCGGGCGCGCCTGGCTGCGCCGCGCCGCGCCGTTCCTGCCAATCCTCGCTCTGGCCGGCGTCGCGGCGCTAACTGTTGACGGCTTCGGCACCGCGCCCAACCTGATCGCCGTCGTGCAGGCCTCGGCCATCACCGGCATCGCCGCCATCGGTACCGCCGCGATCACCATCAGCGGCAAGTTTGTCAGCCTGGCGATCGAGCAGCAGGCTGTGACGGCGGCCTATATCTTCGCCGCGGCCGTCTCGGCCGGCCAGCCGGCCCTCGTCGCGGTGCTGCTGGCCTTCGCCGCCGCCGTCCTGCTCGGCGGTGCGCAGGGCTATCTGGTGTCGCGCGGCCTCAATCCGATCGTCACGACGCTCGCCTTCGGCTCCGTGCTGTTCGGCTCCGTGGTGATGCTGGCCGACAACCGCACCATCACGCTCAGCCCCAACCCCATCGCCTGGCTGGGCGGCGGCACCACCTTCGGCATTCCCAACCAGGCGATCGTCTTCGCCGTGCTGCTGGTGCTCGGCTCGTTGTTCCTGTCGCGCACCAAACTCGGGCGGCAGATGGTTCTGACCGGGGCCAATGCGCGCGCCGCCGACCTGGTCGGCGTGCCGACGCGGCGCATCGTCGTGTTCGCCTTCGTCGCCGCCGCACTTGCGGCAGCCCTGGTCGGCATCCTGGTGGTCGGCCAGGTCTCGCAGGCCAAGAGCGACATGTTCCGCGGCCTCACCATCGACGTGGTCGCCGCCATCCTGGTCGGCGGCATCGCCATCCAGGGCGGGGAAGGGCAGCTCTGGCGCGCCGGTTTCGGCGCCATCGTGCTCACCATGCTCGGCAACATCATGCTGCTGCTCGGCATCGACGCCGGCGTGCGCGATCTGATCAAAGGTCTGCTGGCGGGCGGCGTGCTGTTGTCGATGACGCTGCTGAAGGCGCGCAACCCATGACCAGGCTGCTCGATCTCGACGCCGGCTTCAAGGTCAGGCTTGCCGTCTGCGCCGTCCTGCTGGTCGTGCTGTCGGCCACCGTCCCGGGCTTCGCCACGATCTCCAACGCCGCCTCGATCACCGAGAACATCGGGCTGATCGCGCTGGTCGGCACCGGCATCATGCTGACCATGGTGGTTGGGCAGCTCGACCTCGCCGTCGCCTCGGTCGCCGCCGTCGCCGCGATCATGGCGCTGTCGCTGGCGGAAACCTCGCTGACGCTCGGCATCGTCGTCGCCCTGCTGACGGCGGGCCTCTACGGCGCCGTCATCGGCTACGTCATCGACCGCACCGGCGTGAACTCGCTGGTTCTCACGGTCTGCATGCTGATCGCTTTGCGCGGCCTGGCGCTGGTGCTCGCGCCGAAACGTCCGGCGATCCTGCCGGGGGACCTCTTCCACATTTCGGACGCGCTGGTCATTCCGTGGGGACCGGTGACGCTGCTCGGCATCATCGGTTTCGCCATCGTGCTGGCCGTCGGCTGGCTGATGCGCAACAGCAAGCTCGGGCTCTCCATGTATGCCGTGGGCGGCAATGTCGAGCGGGCGCGGGGTTCCGGCGTGTCGACCACACGGGTCTACATGGCCGCCTTCGCCGGCTCGGCGATGCTCGGCGCCACGGCCGGCATCCTCGCCGCGCTGCGCTCCGGCTCCGCGTCCGGCATCGGCTTCGACGGCTTCCTGCTGGCCGGCATCACCGTCGCGGTGGTCGGCGGCGTGCCGCTGGAGGGCGGGCGCGGCACTATCGTCAACGTGCTGCTCGGCGCGCTCATCATCCGGCTGATCTCGTCGGCGGTGGCGCTCGGCGGCATTCCGGGATCGTTCGAGAGCATCGTGACCGGCGCCATCCTGCTGGCGATGCTCCTGCTAGACTATCAGCTACGCCGCAAGGGAAGGACGCGCCATGCGCATGCCTGACGGGCGGACGGACCAGTATCCGAAATTTCGAGAGGAGAAGAGAAGATGAGCACACAAGGGAAGGGCGCCGTCGTCACCGGCGCCGCCAGAGGCATTGGCCGGCAGATCGCCACGGCGCTGATGGAGGACGGCTACGGCGTCGTCATCGCCGACATCGATCCGGAAGTCGGCGGCCGCACTGTCGCCGAACTCGGCAAGGCGCATCCGGACCGCGTCGTCTTCGCCAGGGTCGACGTGACCAGCCGGGACGACCAGAAGGCCGCGATCGCCATCTGCCGCAAGCAGTTCGGCGGCATCTCGGTGATGGTCAACAATGCCGGCTTCAACAAGCCCGAGCCTTTCCTGGAGGCGACAGAGAAAACCTGGCACGCGATCATGAACGTCAACGCGCTGGGCGTGCTGATCGGCATCCAGGAAGCCGCCAAGGCGATGATCGCGGACGGCACCAGGGGCAAGATCATCAACACCGCCTCGATCGCCGGGCGCACCGGCTTTGCCGACTTCGCGCCCTATTCGGCGAGCAAGGCGGCAGTGATCAGCCTGACCCAGGCGGCGGCGCGCGCGCTCGCCGGCAAGGGCATCACCGTCAACGCCTTCGGCCCGGGCGTCGTCGACACGCCGCTGTGGGAAAAGCTCGACGCCGACCTCTTGGCCATGGGCGCCAGCTCGGCGCCGGGCGAGGCGATGAACTCGCTGGCCAGCCAGATCCTGCTCGGCCGCGTCGCCAAGCCGTCGGACGTCGTCGGCACGGTGCGTTTCCTGTGGTCGCAGCAGTCGGATTACATGACCGGTCAGGTCCTGCTGATCGACGGCGGGATGATCCTGCAATGAGCGCGCGCACCGGAGTTCTGACGGGCGCCGCCGGCGGCATCGGCCGCGCCACCGCCGAGCGGCTGGCCAGGGACGGCTTTTCGCTGGTTCTGGTCGACCTCACCGACAAGGTGAAGGAGGTGGCGCGGGAAGTCGCCGCCTCCACCGGGGCGACGGTGGTCGGCGTTTCCGCCGACATCACCGACCCGGCGCACTACGGCGCCATCGACAGGGAGATCGCGGCGATCGGCGCGCCGCTGAAATTCCTCGGCCTGGTCGCCGGCGTGCTGCAGAAGGTCGGCTCGATCGAGACGCTCGACGTCGAGGAATGGGACCGCGTCTTCAACATCAACCTGCGCGCCAACCTCTTGCTGATGAAACACTTCATCCCGGCGCTCAGGGCAGCCGACGGCGCCTCGATCGTCACGGTGTCGAGCTGGTACGGCAAGAGCGGGCACGGCTTCTTCGGCGCCTACTGCGCGTCCAAGGCTGGCGTCATCTCGCTCACCCACACGGCCGCCGCCGAGCTTGCTGGCGACAAGATCCGCGTCAACTCGGTGGCGCCGGGCAACGTCGCGACCTCCATGCATCTCGACGCCCTGCACGAGGAGGCGGCCAAGCGCGGCGTCACTTTCGAGGCGATGAAGAAAACCGAATGGGACAAGATCCCGGTCGGCCGCGCCGCCGAGCCGTCGGAGATCGCCTCGGCGATTTCCTTCCTCGCCGGCCCGGACGGCTCCTATCTCACCGGCGCCACCATCGACGTGAACGGCGGGTGCCTGTTCTCATGAGCCTGGCGCGTCGGGAAAGGGCGGTCTCGGCCAGGCAGGGCGTGTCTCCCATGCTGGAGACGGCCCGGCTCGAGACCTTCTTTCTCGACATGTGGCGCATCCGCCGCTTCGAGGAGCGGGCGGCGGAACTGTTCAAGTCGGGCGTCATCAAGGGCACCGCCCATTCCTGCGTCGGTCAGGAGGCGATCGCCGTCGGCGCATGCGCGGCGCTCTCCGATGACGACTTCGTCGTCTCGCACCACCGCGGCCATGGCCACTGCATCGCCAAGGGCGCCGACATCGGCAAGATGATGGCCGAGCTGTTCGGCCGCGTCACCGGCTACGGCCACGGGCTCGGCGGCTCGATGCACATCGCCGCGCTCGACCGCGGCGTGCTCGGCGCCAACGGCATCGTCGGCGCCGGGCTGGGCATCGGCACGGGTGCCGCACTTTCGGCCAGCATCCGCGGCACCAGACAGGTATGCGTCGCCTTCTTCGGAGATGGCGCCGCCAACCAAGGCATTTTTCACGAGGCGCTCAATCTGGCGGCATTATGGAAGCTGCCGGTGATCTTCCTGTGCGAGAACAACGGTTACGGCCTGTCGCTTGCCGTCGAGCGCGCCTCGGCCGTTCCGCGCATCTCCGCCCGTGCTACCGCCTATGGCATTCCCGGCGAGACCATCGACGGCAACGACGCGGTGGCGGTGAAGGCCGCCGTCGACGCGGCGGTGGTGCGGGCGCGCTCCGGCGACGGGCCGAGCCTGGTCGAGGCGATGACCTATCGCTCGGGCGACCATTCGATGCGCACCAATTTGCCACGCTACCGCCCGCAGGCGGAGGAAGAGGCGTGGCGCCAACGCGACCCGATCGGCGCGATGGCGGCGCTGCTGCGGCAGCGGCAGGTCGGCCAGGCGCGGCTAGACGCCATCAGGGCGGAGGCCGATGCCGAGGTCGAGCAGGCGATCGCCGATGCGGAAGCCGCGGCCGAGCCGGAGATGGATATCCTGTTTCCGGCGGTGATTGCGCCGCTCGCCCCGGCCGAAGCCGAGCCGGAACCGGGCACGCGGCAAATCGGCTATGTCGAGGCGCTGCGCGAGGCCATGCACCAGGAGATGGCGCGCGACGACAGCGTGATCCTGCTCGGCGAGGACGTCGGCGGCATCGGCGGGCTGTTCCAGTGCAGCGCCGGCCTGCAGCAGGTGTTCGGGGCTGAGCGCGTGCGCGACACGCCGATCTCGGAGAACGTGATGGCGAACGCCGCCGTCGGCGCGGCGCTGACCGGCCTGCGGCCGATCGTCGAGGTGCAGTTCTTCGACTTCGTCACCCACATGATGGACGCGATCGTCAACCAGGCGGCGAAGCTGCGCTTCATGCTCGGCGGCGAGGCGCGTATCCCGCTGGTGATCCGCGGGCCGCAAGGCGGCGGCATCCGCCTCGGCGCGCAGCACTCGCAGTCGCTGGAGACGTGGTTCGCGCACATTCCCGGCCTGGTGGTGCTGGCGCCGTCCAATCCCTATGACGCAAAGGGCCTGCTCGCCGCAGCCATCCGCGACGACAACCCGGTGGTCTTCATCGAGCACAAGCTGCTCTACCAGCAGAGTCGGGGAACGGTGCCGGAGGCGGCTTACGCCCTGCCGATCGGCAAGGCGTCGATCCGGCGACCGGGCAGCGACGTCACCATCGTCGCCACCATGGCCATGGTGGATGTGGCACTCGCAGCGGCGCGCGAGCTTTCGCGCGACGGCATCGAGGCGGAAGTCGTCGACCCGCGCAGCCTGAGGCCGCTCGACGGCGAGACGATCATGACCTCGGTGCGCAAGACCAACCGCTGCGTCGTCGCCCATGAAGGCTGGACCAGCTACGGCTTCGGCGCGGAGATCTCGGCGCGCATCATGGAAGAGGCGTTCGACTGGCTCGACGCGCCGGTGGCGCGCGTCGGCATGGCCGAGGTGCCCATGCCCTACCATTCCGGACTGGAGCGCGATCTCATTCCCAACGCGGCGCGGATCGTGAGCGCCGCCCGCGACGTCTGCTATCGAAATTGACGGCGCGGCGCGGACTCATTTCTCGGACGAAAATGCAATCGATTGTCGAACTGCAGAGGAAAGCAATGACAAAACGGGTGGACGTGGAATTCAAGTCGGAGGGCACGACGGTGCGCGGCTGGCTGTATCTCGCCAGCGAAACGAAACGCTCGCCCACCGTGGTGCTGGCGGGCGGCTGGTGCTACGTGCGCGAGATCGTCATGCCGACCTATGCCAAGGCCTTCGCGGAGGCCGGCATCAACGCGCTGATCTTCGATTACCGCAATCTCGGCGTCAGCGACGGCGACGACCGCCAGCACCTCGACCCGTGGGCGCAGGTGAAGGACTACCAGAACGCCATCAGCTTCCTGGAGCGGCACGACCTCGTCGATCCCGAGCGCATCGGCGTCTGGGGCATCTCCTATTCCGGCGGCCACGCGCTCATCCTCGCGGCCATCGACCCGCGCGTCAAAACCATCGTCAGCCAGATCCCGGTGATCGACGGCTTTGAGAACATGCGCCGCGCCCACGGGACCATGCAATACCGCGCGCTCTGGGATCTGGTGCTGCGCGACCGCAAGCAGCGCTACGAGACCGGCGAGCGGCTCTATCTGCCGCACGCCACCGAGAACTCGGCGGAGGAGGTTTCCGCCTGGCCTTTCCCGGAGACCGTGCGCACGTTCCTGGCCATCAAGGCCTCGGAGGCGCCGCTCTACGAGAACAGGAGTTCCGTCGAGTCGGTCGATCTTCTCATGAATTACGATGTCGGCCCGTTCGTGAAGCGCATCTACAACACGCCGACACTGATGATCGTGGCGGAGGGCGACGATCTCACCCTGTGGGACCTGGAGATCGGCGCCTTCAACCAGATTCCGTCGGCCAGGAAGAAGCTGGAGGTGCTGCCGCACACCTCGCACATGACGCTTTATTCCGATCAGTCGAAGGTGAAGGTGGCCGCCGCCATGGCCCGCGACTGGTTCGTCGAGACGCTGAAGCCCTGATGGATGCTGGAACGGCTGGCGCGCGGATTTTTCGCGTGCCACCTTTCCATCGGCGGGCGGCCTGATGCCGGCCTGCGCTGGGAGGCGAGCATGACGAACGACCTTTCGGGCAAATCCGCCCTGGTGACCGGCGCCTCCGGCGGGCTGGGACTGCATTTCGCGCGGCTGCTGGCGGCGCAGGGCGCGGCGGTCGCGCTTGCGGCCCGCCGTATCGATGCGCTGGAGAAGGTCTGCGCCGATATCCACGAGGCCGGCGGGACGGCTCGCGCGATTGCGCTCGACGTCGCCGATGCCGGCAGCGTCGCCGCTGCCTTCGCCGGCGCCGAGCCGTTCGACATCGTCGTCAACAATGCCGGCGTCAGCGGCGCCGGCCGGGCGCTGGAGCTCAGCGAGGAGGCGTGGGACGCCGTCTTCGACGTCAACCTGAAGGGCGCGTTCCTGGTCGCAAAACATGCGGCGGCGGCCATGAAGGCAGCGGGGCGCGGCGGCGCGATCGTCAACGTCGCGTCCATTGCCGGGCTGCGCGTCGCCGGCGACCTCTCCGCCTATTCGGCGTCGAAAGCGGGGCTGGTCCAGCTGACCAAGGCGCTGGCGCTGGAATGGGCGCGCTTCGGCATCCGCGTCAACGCGCTCTGCCCGGGCTATGTCGAGACAGACATCAACCGCGACTTCTTCGCGACGCCGGCCGGCGAGGCGATGATCAGGCGTATACCGCAGCGGCGGCTGGGCCGGCCGGAAGACCTCGACGGCCCGCTGCTGCTGCTCGCCTCCGACGCCGGGGGCTACATGACGGGTGCGGTGGTCGCCGTCGACGGCGGCCATCTGCTGTCCTCGCTTTAGGAGCGGATCATGGATTTTCGCATTCCGGCTCGCGTCGAGGATTTCCGTACGCGCATCGCCGCCTTCGTCGACGAGCACATCCTGCCGCTGGAGGCGGACCCGTCCGCCTATGACGGGCACGGCAACATCGCGCTGCCCGTACTGGAGCCGCTGCGCGAAAAAGCGCGGGCGCAAGGCCTGTGGTGCCTGCAGCTCAAGCCGGAAAGCGGCGGACAGGGGCTCGGCAAGGTCGGCATGGCGGTCTGCTACGAGGCGATGAACCGCTCGATCTTCGGGCCGGTGGTGTTCAATTCGGCCGCGCCCGACGACGGCAACATGATGGTGCTGGAGGCGCTGGGCACGCCCGGGCAGAAGGAGAAGTGGCTGAAGCCGATCGTCGACGGCCATGTGCGCTCCTCCATCGCCATGACCGAGCCGCATCCCGGCGGCGGCTCGGACCCCTCCATGATCCGCACCAGGGCGGAGAAGCGCGGCGGCGGCTATGTCGTGACCGGCCGAAAATGGTTCATCACCGGGGCAGAGGGGGCGAGCCATTTCATCCTGATCGCGCGCACCTCCGACGATGCGCGCCACGGCCTCACCGCCTTCCTCTATCACAAGGACCAGCCGGGCTGGCGCATCGTCCGCCGCATCGGGATCATGGGGCCGGAGGAGCACGGCGGCCATTGCGAGCTGGAGTTTGACGGGCTGGAGATCCCCGAGGAGAACATCCTCGGCGGGCTGGCCCGCGGGATGAAGGTCACGCAGGTGCGGCTCGGGCCGGCGCGGCTGACGCACTGCATGCGCTGGCTGGGCCTTTCCAAGCGCTGCGTCGAGATCGCCCGGGAATACGCCGCCGAGCGCAGCGGCTTCGGCGTCCGGCTGGCCGAGCGCGAAAGCGTGCAGATGATGCTGGGGGATCTCGCCATGCGCATCGAGATCGGCCGGCTGCTGGTGATGAAGGCCGCCTGGGAGCTCGACCGCGGCGGCTTCGCCCGCAAGGAGGTGTCGATGGCCAAGGTGCATGTCGCCAACCTGCTGCACGACGCGGCCGACGTCGGCATCCAGATCAACGGCGCGCGCGGTTACTCCAAGGACACCGTGCTCGAATGGATCTACCGCTACGCCCGCCAGGCGCGGCTGGTAGACGGCGCCGACGAGGTCCACAAGATGGTGCTGAACCGCCAGCTTGCCGAGGAGGGCGCCGACTTCTGGTCATGGCCGGTCGAAGGGGAGGGGTCCGGTGCGTAGCGAGCCGCATCTGACGCCGCGCGCCGCCAACTTCCGGCCGCTTTCGCCCGCCGATTTCCTGGTGCGTGCCGTCGAGGCGCATGGCGGGCGCACCGCGGTGATCTGGCGGGAGCGGCGCTGGACCTATCGCGGCTTCGCCGGGATCGCGGCACGGCTTTCGGCCTGGCTGACCGGCGAAGGGATCGGGCAGGGCGACGTCGTCTCGTTCATGTGCGTCAACCGGCCCGAGATGCTCGCAGCCCACTATGCCGTGCCGGCGATCGGGGCCGTGCTGAACAGCATCAACACCCGGCTCGACGCCGACACGGTCGCCTACATCCTCGGCCATTGCGAAAGCCGCGTGCTGGTCGCCGACGCGTCCTGCGCCGTCGTTGCCCGCGATGCCGGCCGTCGCGCCGGGGTACGCGTCGTGCTGCTTGCCGATGCCGGCGCCGACGATGCCGAGACGCTGGACCTGCTGACCGACGACGGCGAGGCGCAGAACTTCGCCGTCACCGGCGTGACCGACGAATGGCAGCCGCTCTGCATCAACTACACCTCCGGCACCACCGGCCGGCCGAAGGGCGCGGTCTACCATCATCGCGGTGCCTATCTGAACGCGCTGGGCAACGTCACGGCGCTCGGTTTCACCCGGCACAGCGTTTACCTGTGGACGTTGCCGATGTTCCACTGCAACGGCTGGTGCCACACCTGGGCGGTGACGGCGGCGGGCGGCGTCCATGTCTGCCTGGACAAGGTCGAGCCCGGCCTGATCTTCCGGGCGATCGAGGCGGAAGGGGTGACGCATTTCGCCTGCGCGCCGGTGGTGCTCTACATGCTGCTTTACCACCCTGACCGCGCGCTGCGCCGGCCGGATAGGCGGGTGCTGGTCGGCACCGGCGGTGCAGCGCCGACCGCGACCCTGATCGAGCAGCTCGACGCGCTCGGCATCGACATCGTCCATCTCTACGGCCTCACCGAATCCTACGGGCCGGCGACGCTGTGCACGCTGTCCGACGCCCTGGAAGACGCGCCGGCCGGCGACAAGGCGGCCTTCCTCGCCCGCCAGGGTGTCAGCCATGCGACGGCGAACCGCGTCCGCGTCGTCGACGCGGAAGGCACCGACGTCGCTGCCGACGGCACGTCGATGGGCGAGATCGTGCTTGCCGGCAATACGCTGATGGCCGGCTACTACCGCGACGCCGCGGCGACCGAATCCGCCTTCGCCGGCGGCTGGTTCCACACCGGCGACCTCGCCGTGCGCCACGCCGACGGCGCCATCGAGCTCAAGGACCGCTCCAAGGACATCATCATTTCCGGCGGCGAGAACATTTCCAGCCTCGAGGTGGAAAGCGTGCTGCACCGGCATCCGGCCGTGCTGCTCGCCGCCGTGGTCGCGGCGGCCGATCCGAAATGGGGCGAGGTGCCGTGCGCCTTCCTCGAGCTGAAGCCGGACGCGCAGGTCGATCCCGATGAACTGCGCCTGTTCTGCCGCGAAAGGCTGGCGGGCTTCAAGGTGCCGCGCCGCTTCGTCTTCGGCGAATTGCCGAAAACGGCGACGGGAAAGATCCAGAAATTCGTGCTGCGCGATCGGGCGGCGGCATCCTGATCGGCGACGGAGAATACCTGCGGTGAACGGGGACGGTCTTGGACAAGATTGACTTCGATCCGGCGGCGCTTTCGCGCTTCCTGGCGGCGGAGCTCGGCGGGGACGGCGCGCTCGGGCTGGAGCGCATCGGCGGCGGCCAGTCCAACCCGACCTATTTCGTCGATTTCGCCGAACGGCGCATGGTGCTGCGCAAGCAGCCGTCGGGGCCGATCCTGCGCGGCGCGCACGCCGTCGACCGCGAGTTCCGTGTGTTGTCGGCGCTTGCCGGGACCGACGTGCCGGTGCCCGCGCCGATCCTCTTCCATGCCGAGGCGGAGCCGCTGGGAACCCCGTTCTATCTGATGGAGCGGGTGGAAGGCCGCGTCTTCCACGACGCGGCTCTGCCCGGTTGCACGCCGAAGGAGCGCGAGGCTCTCTATCGCGCCATGGCCGGGACGTTGGCGAAGCTGCACGCCGTGCGGCCCGACGCAGTCGGCCTGTCGGATTTCGGGCGACCCGGCAATTATTTCGAGCGCCAGCTCGCGCGCTGGAGCGGGCAGTGGCGGGACTCGCCGACCAAGAACATTCCGGACCTCGACGAACTCTCGGACTGGCTGGCCGGCAACCTGCCGCCGGACGACGGCCAGGTGTCGATCGCCCATGGCGACTTCCGGCTCGGCAATTTGATGTTTCATCCGGCGCAGCCGCGCGTCGTGGCGATCCTCGACTGGGAATTGTCGACGCTCGGCCATCCGCTCGCCGACCTCGGCTTCTGCTGCATGCCGTGGAACACGGCGCCGGACGAATATGGCGGCATACTGGGCCTCGACCGCGCCGCCCTGGGCATTCCCGAGCAGACGACGTTCGTCGGGCATTATTTCGCCAATGCCGTGCCGACGGCGGCGCTGAAACCCTTTCACGTCGCCTTTGCGCTGTTCCGCTTCGCCGTGATCTTTGTCGGCATCACCGACCGCGCCCGCCAGGGCAATGCGTCCGGCGAAGGAGCCGCCCGCCTCGCGCCGCTCGCGGCACGGTTCGCGCGACGGGGGCTGGATGTTGCGATGGGCGCCGGCCGGGCGACAGGCGAGGCTTGAAGCGGGGAGCGAAGGTCGAGCTATCGTGAAATCAGCAGGGACGCGCGCTGGCGAGTGTCCTGGATGTTCCGCTGTGGCTGCTCGGTCGCTGTCGGTGACGGTTCGCCCGATTTTCCTTTTTGCTCATCGACGAGGCTTAGCTCATCGGCAAGACGCCGGATTTGATCTCCGAGATTTCGGAAGTCCTCCGAAAGAGCCGTTTCCGAGGTTTTATCGCCCTCAGCTGTCGCAGCTTGGCGATCTCGGTAGGCTCTGAACCGAGCGTCCAAATTCTCTCGATCGACGCGGAGTCTGTCCACGCGCTTCTCGAACTTCCACAGACCGATGCCCGCCCAGGCGACAACTGCGACCACACCTGCGGCAAGCACGAGGACATCCGGCGTCATGTGCCTAATCCTTTCTCAAGCGCACGTCGTCCAAACATATGTAGGGCAAATGCCCCAGCGAGGCAAACGGCTACGGCAAAGGCAAGATCCAGTGCAGTGAGCATCACCACGTTGCTGATCCGGTAGAGAAAGCCGATCATGGGCGTGAACACGCCGATAGTGATGAGGCCGGTAGAGGCGCGATCCCAGGAGGCGGCGACATATTTGCTATGCTCCTTGGTATACTCGCCCTCGCGGCGCAGACGCTCCGCTTCTGCCGCGAGGATCTCCGCCTCGAGCTTGTCGTCGTCTCCTGCCATCCCAGGCCGCCCCTCCAGTCCCCAGCCGTTACATAATCCGTAGGGGAGCGGCTTGGCCAGAGCGTTGATCGTCTACGACCTCCGAGGCCAGTTCCTGGATTGCCGACCCGGACGCCCGATACGTAGCATCCGTGTAAAATTTTGATTGATCAAGCAATCAATTTATTGACAGCCAAGGTACCCCGAAGCAATATGCCGGCCGATCAGGCCAGCTCGTTTCCGGTCGCGAATGAAGCCCATCTTGCGTTTTCGCGCGAACGCCCGGTCTGCGCCTAACTATATGAAAAACAGCATTTTATTCGTGCGGCGCACGAACACGTACGAAGGGCGGAATCATGGATGGGGCACAAGTCGGCGCGCTGGAGCGGGAGATGGACGCGCGCCGTCATCTCCTGTCGCCGGCGGAGGAAATGGCCAAGCTTGGCTCCACAAGCCGCCCGCTTCTGGCCTACGGCGAGGGCATCCATGTGGTCGGAACGAACGGCCGCAGGCTGATCGACGGACCGGCCGGCATGTGGTGCACGCAGATCGGCTACGCCCGCAGGGAAATCGCGGATGCGATGTCCGAGCAGGCGCTGCGGCTTTCCTACAATTCGCCCTGGTACACCGTTAATTCGCCGGCCGCGGAACTCTCGGCGCGGATCGCGGCGATGACGCCGGGCGACCTCGACCGGGTCTTCTTCACCACCGGCGGATCGACCGCCGTCGACACGGCGCTCAGGTTCACCGAGTTCTTCAACAACGTGCTCGGCCGGCCCCTGAAGAAGCGCATCATCGTGCGCAAGGACGGCTATCACGGCAGCACCAGCCTGACGGCCGCCTGCTCGGGCCGCGAGGGCAATTGGCCCAATTTCGATATCCGGCAGGACCGGATCGCCTTCATCTCCAGTCCCAACATGCGGCTGGCCGAAGGCCGGTCCGAGGCCGAGTTCCTTGACTTTCTCGTCGACGAGTTCAGCAGCAAGCTCGCCGAGCTCGGGCCGGACACGGTGGCGGCGTTCCTCGCCGAGCCGCTGCAGGCCTCCGGCGGCGTCATCATCCCGCCGACCGGCTATCACGCCCGCATCAAGGCGATCTGCGAGGCGAACGACATCGTCTACATCTCGGACGAGGTGGTCACCGCCTTCGGCCGCTGCGGCGAATGGTTCGCGTCGGAAAAAGTGTTCGGCGTGGTGCCCGACATCATCACCTTCGCCAAGGGCGTCACCTCCGGCTACGTGCCGCTCGGCGGGCTGGCGATCTCCGAACGGCTGCTGGCGCGCGTCAGCGGCGACAACGCCCGGGGCAGCTCCTTCACCAACGGCTATACCTATACCGGCCATCCGGTGAGCTGCGCCGCGGCGCTGGCCAACATCAAGGTCATTGAAGGAGAAGGCATCCTCGAGCACGTTCGCGACGTGTCCGGCTATTTCGCCGAGGCGCTGAACAGCCTGTCGGGCCTGCCGCTGGTCGCCGACGTGCGGGCGAGCGGGCTGGTCGGCTGCGTGGAATGCCTCGCCGATACGGAACGCGCGGTCGCCGGCGACCTGGACCGCAGGCTCGGCGCGCGCATCGATGCCATCTGCTTCGACCTCGGCCTCATCGTCCGGCCGATCGGCCATATGTGCGTACTGTCGCCGCCGCTGATCATCACGCGCGCGCAGATCGACGAGATGGTCGCCATCCTGAGGCAGGGCATCCTGCGGGCGGCCGACGAGCTTGCGCGCGGTGAGATTTTCTAGGCCGCGGGCAGCGCGGCATCCGGGAACCAAGGAGAGCGGCAATGACGATAACGACGACCGATTGGCATCAGAAGGCGAAGGCCGCACGGCTTCCGTCGCGCCCGTTCATCGACGGCGGCTTTGTCGATGCGAGAACCAGCGAGACGTTCGACTGCATTTTCCCGGGCGACGGCCGGCTGGTTGCCAGGGTGGCCTCCTGCGGCGAGGCCGACGTGGATGCAGCGGTCCGCTCGGCGCGCGTGGCCTTCGAAGCCGGCGTCTGGTCGCGCATGCCGCCGGTCGAGCGCAAGAAGGTGCTCATGCGCTTCTCCGAGCTCATTCTCGCCAACCGCGAGGAGCTGGCGCTGCTGGAGACGCTGAATGTCGGCAAGCCGATCGCCAACAGCTTCAACGGCGACGTGCCGAGCGCGGCGAACTGCATCGCCTGGTATGCCGAGGCGATCGACAAGGTCTTTGGCGAGGTGGCGGCGACGGCGCACGACATGACGACGCTGGTCGTGCGCGAGCCGCTGGGCGTGGTCGCCGCCGTCGTGCCGTGGAATTATCCGCTGTCGATGGCGGCCTGGAAGCTCGGCCCGGCGCTCGCCACCGGCAATTCGGTGGTGCTGAAGCCCGCCGAACAGTCACCGTTCACGGCGCTGAGGATCGCCGAAATCGCGATCGAGGCGGGCATCCCCAAGGGCGTGCTCAACGTCGTCCCGGGGCTAGGCCACATAGCCGGCAAGGCGCTCGGCCTGCACATGGACGTCGATTGCGTCGGCTTCACCGGCTCGACCGAGGTCGGCGCCTATTTCATGCAGTATTCCGGCCAGTCCAACATCAAGCGCATCGGCCTCGAGCTGGGCGGAAAATCGCCGCAGGTGGTGCTGGCCGATTGCGACGATCTCGATCTGGCCGCGCAGACGATCGCCGCCGGCATCTTCGCCAATGCCGGTCAGGTCTGCAATGCCGGCTCGCGCCTGATCGTCGAGGACAGGATCAAGGACAAGCTTCTTGAGAAGATCATGGCGCACGCAGCGGCGCTGACTCCGGGCGATCCGCTCGATCCCACGACCAAGCTCGGCTCGCTGGTCACCGAGGAGCAGATGACGCGGGTGCTCGGCTATATCGACGCCGGGCGCGCCGACGGCGCCAGTGTGGTGGCCGGCGGCCGCCGCGTCAGACAGGAGAGCGGCGGCTTCTACGTCGAGCCGACCGTGTTCGATTCCGTCGCCAATTCCATGAAGATCGCGCGGGAAGAGATATTCGGGCCGGTGCTCTCGACCATCACGGTGCGCGATTTCGACGAGGCGATGACGGTTGCCAACGACACCATCTACGGCCTCGCCGCCGGCGTCTGGACGGGCAGCGTGAAGAACGCCCACCGCGCCGCCAAGGCGATCAGGGCAGGCGTCGTCTGGGTCAACTGCTTCGACCGCGGCCTGTTCTCCGTGCCGTTCGGCGGCTTCAAGCAGTCCGGCTTCGGCCGCGACAAGTCGCTGCACGCGATGGACAAATACTCCGACCTCAAGGCGATCTGGTTCGCCCACTGAGCAGAAAGCCTCCCGCCGCGGCGGGAGGCCTTTCCATATCCGGCACGGAGCGGAAGATGGGCAAGAGGCAGGAGGTGCTGGCGACGCCGGTGCCCGACTATGCGGAGCGGCGGCGGTTGATCGAGGCGGAGCCGCTGCCCGAGAACATCGGCGCTCTGATCGACGCGGCGGCGGCGGAGGCCGGCGACGCGCTGCTGTGGGATTTCTTCGAATCCGGCGAGACGATCACCTATGAGGGCATGCGGCGCGGCGTCAACGGGCTGGCGGCCGAGCTGCTGGCCGCGGGCATTACCAAGGGCACGCATGTCGGCGTCATGCTGCCGAACATCGCGGCCATGCCGCTCACCTGGCTCGCCATCGGCCGCATCGGCGCGGTGATGGCGCCGATCAACGTCAGCTATCGCGAGCGCGAGCTGGCGCATGTGGTCGACCTGGCGGAGCTCACCTGGATCGTCGCCCACAGGGACTGCCTGCCGGTGATTTTTGCCGCCCGCGACAGCGGCCAGATCGACATTGCACTCTCCCACATAATCGTGGTCGGCGGCGCCGAGCCGGGCATGATCGCGTGGGAGGAGTTGGCTTCGCGGCCGCGCGAGGTCTTCGCTTCGCCGGAGCCGGTCGGCCATGACGACCTGCTCAACATCCAGTTCACCTCGGGCACCAGCGGCTTCCCGAAGGGCTGCATGCTGACGCAGCGCTACTGGATCGGCGCCGGCAAGGTGAACGCGTTGCGCGACGGCCGAGACTACCGGCGCATCCTCGCCTCGACGCCGTTCTTCTACATGGACCCGCAATGGCTGCTGCTGATGACCATCTTTCAGCGCGGCACGCTCTACGTCGCCGCGCGGCAGAGCACCAGCCGTTTCATGGAGTGGGTGCGGCGCTACCGCATCCAGTTCTGCCTGCTGCCCTGGGTACTGCACAACCAGCCCGACCATCCGGACGATGCCGACAACGAGATCATCCGCTCCAACGTCTACGGCGTGCCGCGCGACCTGCATGCGAAGTTGGAGGCCCGCTACGACCTCAACGCCCGCGAGGCGTTCGGCATGACCGAACTCGGACCGGCGATGTTCATGCCGATCGAGCGCAGCGACATGGTGGGGTCCGGCTCCTGCGGCGTGCCTTGCCCCTTCCGGGAATGCAGGATCGTCGACGACGAGGGCCGCGCGCTCGCCGCCGGCGAGACCGGCGAGCTGCTGGTGCGCGGGCCGGGCATCATGCTCGGCTACTACAACAATCCCGAGGCGACGGCCGAGGTATTCACCGACGGCTGGTTCCGCACTGGCGACCTGTTTCGCACGGACCGCGACGGCAATTTTTACATCGTCGGCCGCAAGAAGGACATGATCCGCCGCAGCGCCGAAAACATCGCCGCTCGCGAGGTCGAGTCGGTGCTGAACGCCATCGCGCTCGTCGCCGAGGCCGCGGTGATCGGCGTGCCCGACGCGCTGCGCGGCGAGGAGGTCAAGGCCTACGTCAAGCTCAAGGACGGTTTCGGCCGCTCCGACGAGACGGTCCGCGCCATCATCGCCGGGGCGGGGCAGGGGCTGGCGCCGTTCAAGGTGCCGCGCTTCTACGCCTTCGTCGAAGAGTTCCCGCGCACGGCATCGCTGAAGATCGCCAAGCCGCAGCTTTCCGCCGGCATGGCGGACCTGCGCGCCGGAAGCTTCGACCGTGTCGAGAACCGTTGGATCCAGGGATGAGCGCATGAGCCGGCACTATGACGCGATCATTGTCGGCGGCGGCCACAACGGCCTGGTCTGCGGCGCCTATCTGGCGCGGGCCGGGGTAAAGGTGTGCGTGCTTGAGCGGCGCCATCTGACCGGCGGCGCCGCCGTCACGGAAGAAGTCTGGCCGGGATACAAGGTCTCCACGGCTTCCTACGTCATGGGGCTGATGCAGCCGAAGGTGATTCTCGACCTCGAGCTGCCGAAATATGGCTTCGAGGTCATTCCATCGGCGCCGAGCGTCTTTCCGCTGGAGGGCGGCCGCTATTTCACCATGTGGGGCGACCCGGAAAAATTCCGCGCCGAGATCGCCAGGTTTTCGGCACGCGACGCGGCCGCCTATCCGGCCTATCGCGAGCACATGCTGGGGCTGGCGCCCTTCATGAAGCAGCTCATCTTCGAGATCCCGGTCGATCCCGGCAGCGGCAAGCTCGCCGACGTCGGCCGGCTCGCCGCTTTCGCCTGGCGATTCCGAAAGATCGGCAGCCGCTTCTACGACATCTACAATTTGCTGACGCTGAGCGCCTACGACTATCTCGGCCGCTGGTTCGAAGCCGACGAGGTCAAGCTGGTGCTGGGCTTCTTCGCCGGCGGCGGCGGGGCGAACTCCAGCCTCAAGACGCCGGGATCGGCCTATATGCTCGCCAGGGGCATCGTGCGCGACAACACCACCGCCGCCGGTCCGTCGGGCTTCGTGAAAGGCGGCATGGGCGCGATCTCCGATGCCATCCGCCGGTCCGGCGAAGCGCATGGCATGGAGGTCCGCACCGGCGCCGAGGTCAAGAGAATCCTGAGCACGTCCGGCGTCGCGCGCGGCGTCAGGCTGGGGGGCGGAGAGGAGCTTTTCGCAAAGATCGTGGTTTCCAACGCCAATGCCAGGACGACCTTCCTGAAGCTGCTGGATGGCGCCGTCCTGCCGGAGGAATTTCTGCGCGACATACGCGCGATGCGCACCGAATCCACGGTCTTCCGCGTCAATCTGGCGCTGGACGGCCTGCCCGAATGCCCATCCTTCCCGGCGGCGGAGATCGGCTTCGACTATCCGATCCAGCTCACCATCGCCCCCAGCCTGGACTACATGGAGGAGGCGCATCGCCAGTCGTGCCAGGGCGGCATGGCGGAAAGCCCGTTCCTGATCGTCAAGGTGCCGACGCTGGCCGATCCGTCGCTGGCGCCGCGGGGGCATCATGTGATGACGGTCTTCGGCGGGCATGCGCCATACACACTGGCGGAGGGCAGCTGGGACGAACGGCGCGACGAGCTTTACGCCAGGGTCCTGTGGGTGCTGGAGGGCCAGTTCCCGCAGATCCGCAGGCATATCCTCCATCACCAGGTGCTGACCCCGCTCGACCTGGAGCGGATCTTCGACCTGCCCAACGGCCATGTGCATCACGGCGAGATCAGCGCCGACCAGATGTTCTTCCGCCGCCCTGCCGCGCATTTTTCCGATTACCGCAGCCCGGTGGCGCATCTCTACCAGTGCGGGGCCTCGACGCATCCGGGCGGCGGCGTCACCGGCATGCCGGGACACAACGCCGCAAGGGTCATCCTCGCCGACCGCAAGCGCTGGAGCTGAGGAATGCTGATCGACTTCTCCAGCCGCCCGCCGGCACCCGGCTTCAACCCGCCGGCGCCGCATCTGCAGAACTACCGGCGCGTCTATGCGGCGAGCGAACGCCGATCGGCCGAAAGCAGCGCGGCGGCGGATGTGGAGGCTTATCTTGCGACCTACGAGGCGCTGGGCGCGCGTCATGTGGTGCTGAAGGCGCGCGACGTGGAGACGACCTTCGGCTTTCGGATCGCCAACGAGACGGTGGCCGACTTCTGCCGTGCCCACGGCCCGCGCTATCTCGGCTTCGCCGGCGTCGACCCGCACAAGGGCAAGGCGGCGGTCGACGAATTCGACCACGCCGTCCGCAATCTCGGGCTGCGCGGGCTCAACCTGCAATGCTTCGAACTGAAGCTGCGGCCGAACGATCCCTTGCTCCATCCGCTCTACGAAAAGGCGCTGGAGCTCGACGTGCCGGTGAACATCCACTGCGGCATCAACTTCTCGGCGGCGACGCCGATGTCCTATGGCCGGCCGGAATATCTGGACGAGGTGATGGTCGCGTTTCCGGGGCTGCGGGTCTGTGCCTCGCCGCCGGGCTGGCCGTGGGTCACGGAGCTGATCGGCGTGTGCTGGCGCCATCCCACGCTCTATATCGGCGTGCTTGCGGTGCGGCCGAAGCTGCTGGCAAAGCCGCATTCGGGTTATGAGCCGCTGCTGCAATACGGCCGCACCATCTTGCAGGACAAGATGATCTTCGGGTCGAGTTTTCCGATGATGCCGGCCGCCGCGGCTGTCGAAGAGCTGAAGGCCTTGCCGATGGAAGACGCGGTCAAGCGCAAATGGCTGCACGACAATGCCGCGCGGTTTCTCAACCTGGGCGATCCGGTATGAGAACGCGTCCGGACATGGCAACCCGGCTCGATTGACATTCCTCCGGTATCGACACAGAGGTTTTCTGCTGCCGCTCATCCTACGGTTGCCTGCCCTTCCGGCAGCCGTTCATAAGAAACCCTCGATGGAACCTCGTTTCGCATGGGCCGAACCGCGCTGAAGCAGAAAGCGAAGGGACGCAACGGCGCTGCCCTGACCCGCGAGGACCAGGTGGCGGAGCGCCGCCAGAGCCTGCTGGACGCCGCCGTGGCGGTGATCGCGCGCGAGGGACTGGTGGGGATCACGATCCGCAGCATCGCGGCCGAGGCCGGATGTAGCTACGGCGTCGTTTCCTTCCACTTCAACTCGAAGGAAGGCATCATCCTCGCCGCGCTCGACTACACGGTCGAGGAGTATGAGCAGGCGCTCAAGCTCGACGCCGGCACGCCGGCCGCGCGCCTCAAGACCATGATCGAGAGCGATTTCGGCGGCAAGGTCGCGAGCGCCCGGCGGCTGGCGTTCTGGCTCGCCTTCTGGGCCGAGTCCGTGCGCGTGCCCAGCTACCGCAAGCGCTGCGCCGAACTGAAGGCGCGCTACAACGCCTATGCCGAGGCCGATGTCGCCGCGCTCGCCGAGGCGCGGGGCGTGAAGGTGGACGCGGGACAGGTGGCACGCTCGCTCAACGCCATGATCGACGGTTTCTGGATCGCCAACCTGGTCATGGACAATGCCGGCCCGGCCGGACAGGCGGCGGCCAAGCAAGCATGCTTCGCCTTCCTGCGCGCCATCTTTCCAGAGGATTTCTGACGCGCTTGCTCAGCGCGCGGCCTCGAAGCCGGTGAGCACGTTGACGGCGTTGACGCCGATGTCCTCGACCGCATAGCCGCCCTCCATCACGAACAGGGTCGGGATGCCGAGGCTGGCGATTGTCCGGCCCATCGTGGTGAAATCGGCGTTGACCAGGCGAAAACGCGAGATCGGGTCGCCGCCGAACGTGTCGACACCGAGCGAGACGACCAGCGCCTCTGCCCCGAAGCCGGCGATCCGGGCAAGCGCTTCGGCAAGCGCCGGAGCGTAGGTCGCGTAGTCCGAGCCCCAGGCCAGCGGTATGTTGAGGTTGAAGCCGGCGCCTTCGCCTTCGCCGGTCTCGTCGGCATAGCCGCTGTAATAGGGATACTCGTGTTGCGGATCGGCATGGATCGAGACCGTCAGCACGTCGGCGCGATCGTGGAAAATGTCCTGCGTGCCGTTTCCATGATGGTAGTCGACGTCGAGCACCGCGACCTTGTCGAGACCGCGGTCGAGCCAAGCCTGTGCGGCGATCGCCGCGTTGTTGAGGAAGCAGTAGCCGCCGAAATAGTCGCGGCCCGCATGATGGCCGGGCGGGCGGCACAGGGCGAAGGCGCATTTGTCCGCTCCTGCCGCGATCTCCATGGCCGTGAGCGCGGTGTCGGCGCCGGCGGTTGCCGCCGTCCAGGTGCCGGCCATGATCGGGCTCGACAGGTCGATGCAATAGCGGCCGAGTTCCGCGCCCGGACGGTTCGTCCGCACCCGCGACGAACGCGGCGGCGGCCAGGCGTTGGGGAAGGCGTCGATCGGCCCGTTCTCGGTCGACCACGTCTCCCAGGCAGTAGCGAGGAACGTGACGAAGTCGCGGTCATGCACCTTGAGGATCGGATCGGTCCCGAAACTCTTCGGCTCGATCACAGGCCCCAGGGAAACGGCGTTGACCCGCTCCAGGACGAGCTCCGCCCGGCGCGGCATCTCGAAGCTCGGCACCTTCCTGCCGCGGATGAATTCCGCTTCGGCGTTCTGCAGGACATGGTGCGGGGAGTGGACGGTTTTCATCGCAGGACATCACATTGGAGAGCGGGACGAGGCGTCACCGCAGGCTGCGTTTTCAGGCGGCGGCGGGAATGCGCGGCCGCGCTTCGGGCCGGGTGAACCATCCGCCGACCGCCGTCTCGAAAGCAAGGCCGGCGCGGAAGACATCCGCATCGCTGTATGTCTTGCCGACGATCTGGATGCCGGTGGGGACCCCGTTGGCGGCGTGGCCGGACGGCACGCTGAGCACCGGGCAGCGGCTCAGCATGTTGAAGGGATAGGTCATGATCCAGCCATAGCGTGGATCGACGGGCTTGCCGTTGATCGTCAGCCCGTTGTCTGGATCATGCTCCGCGCCGACCGCCGGCAACGCCAGCGTCGGGCAGACGAAGACGTCGAAATCTTCCATCAGCGGTCCGAAGGTCGAGTACATCGCGCCGGCCGTGTAGAGCGAGGCCAGGAAATCCCGTGGCGCGACCGTCTGCGATGCCTCGGCGAAGGCCCTGCCATATTTGGTCAGCATCGCGGCCCGCTCGTCGAGATATTCGGCCACCCAGGCCCCGAAGATCGTGCGCAGATAGTCGTCGGCCGCCTTCTCGGTCTGTTTCGTCCAGCCGATATCGACCTCCACCACCTCGGCGCCGAGGGAGCGGAAGATTTCGAGAGCCGCAAGCGTGTTGCGGCGGACGTCGTCGTCGACCTCGTAATAGCCGAGGTCGAGCGAGTAGGCGATCTTCCAGCCGCGGATGCCGCGGCGATCGACGGGGAGTTTCAGTTTCGGCTTCAGCGAGGCGATGTCGTTGGGATGCGGTCCGCACATGACGTTCTGCATCAGCAGGCAATCCTCCACCGAGCGCGCCATCGGGCCGGGGTGGTTGTAGAAATCGAGGTTGAACGGGGGCGTCGCCGGGTTGCGACCGTAGGGCGGCTTGAAGCCGACGAGACCGCAGGCGGACGCCGGTATGCGGATCGAGCCGCCGATGTCGGAGCCCGTCGCCAGGCTGGCCATGCCGCCCGCCAGGGCCGCGCCAGATCCGCCGGAGGAGCCGCCGGGGGTATAGTCGAGGTTCCACGGATTGCGGGTCACGCCCCATAGACGCGAATGGGTGAAGCCCTCCGACGAGAATTCGGGCGTGGTGGTGCGCCCGTGCACGACGGCGCCGGCATCGATCAGCCGCTGCACCACGGGTGTCGTCGTCTGCGCGACGTTGTCCTTGTAGATCAGCGACCCGAACGTCGTCACCTTGCCGGCGATGGTGTTCTCGTCCTTGATTCCCGTCGGCAGCCCTTCCAGGGGGCGAAGGTCGGCGGCATCAGCCGCATAGCGGGCCTCCGCCTTGCGCGCTTCCTCCATCGCTTCCTCTGCATAGACGAAGCAGACGGCGTTGATGCTGTCCTTGGTCTCTTCGATCCGCCGCAACTGCGCCTGGAGCAGTTCGACCGGCGAAAGCGTACGGCTCCTGAAACGGCGCAACGCTTCCGCGGCGGGCAGATAGCAGAGATCGAGATCGGACATGGAAGGGCCTGACGTGAGAGGTGTATGGAAATCAGCAAAAAATGATTGATCGGTCAATCAAAAATTGTTTGACAAACGATGCTTCGGGTGCCTAGCTTGCGGAACAAAGATGGCAGCCAAAAGCCATTCCGCCGGACGCTCGCATGAGTCCGCCGGCCGCCGGAGCCGGCCACCAAAATGGGGAACCAACATGTCGGATGCTCGACTGCGTGAAATGCAATTCTGGGCCGAAAGATTGCGCAAGGGCGGGATTTCGCGCCGCGAGTTCCTCGGCCGGGCGGCGGCGCTCGCGGCGGCTGCTGGCGTCGGCTCGAGCCTCACGCCCTCGCTCCTGCATGCCGAGGAGCCGAAGCAGGGCGGCTACGCGCGGTTCGGCATGTCGGATGCCTCGCAGCAGGACACGCTCGATCCCGGCACCTGGCCGGCAAGCTTCGCGCAGGCGGCCTTCAACGGCTCGCTCTGCAACAACCTGACCGAGATCGCCGCCGACGGCAGCATCATCGGCGATCTCGCCGAAAGCTTCGAGCCCGCCGACGGCGCCAGGAAGTGGATCTTCAAGATCCGCAACGGCATCACCTTCCATGACGGCAAGAGCCTGACGGTGAAGGACATCCAGGAATCCTTCCACCACCACATGGGCGACGCCTCGTCTTCCGGCGCCAAGTCGCTGCTGTCGCAGGTGGAGACGATCGAGGCGGACGGTCCGAACACGGTCGTCTTCAACCTGAAGTCCGGAACGGCGGATTTTCCCTACCTCGTCGCCGACTACCACCTGTCGATCATGCCGGCCAAGGAGGGCGGCGGCATCGACTGGCAGCGCGGCGTCGGCACCGGCAGCTTCATCCTGGAGAATTTCGAGCCGGGCATTGCCGTCAAGATGAAGCGCAACCCGAACTATCACAAGGACAACAAGCCCCACTTCGACGAGGTCGAGTTCGTCGCCATCATGGATGCGACGGCCCGCCTCAACGCCTTCATCACCGGCGAGGTGGAGTTCATCGGCGATCTCGACGTCAACAACATCGCACTGATCGAGCGCAATTCAGACCTGGCGGTCGGCCGCATCCCGAGCCTGCGCCATTTCACCTTCGACATGGACACCTCGACGGCGCCTTTCGACAACCCCGACGTGCGCATGGCATTGAAATACGCGCTCGACCGCGACGACGTCATCCGCAAGGTGTTCCGCGGCGAGGCGATCAAGGGCAACGACACGCCGGTCGCCTCCGAGATGCCGTTCTACTTCGATCCGCAACCGCAGCATGACTACGACGTCGACAAGGCCAAGGCGTACCTGGCCAAGGCCGGCCTGTCGTCCCTCGACATCGATCTTTCGGTTTCCGAGGCCGCCTTCCCCGGAGCAATCGCTGCGGCCGTGCTCTACAAGGAGCATGCCGCCAAGGCCGGCATCAACATCAACGTCGTCCGCGAGGCCGACGACGGCTATTGGGAGAACGTGTGGCTGAAGAAGCCCTTCAACGGCTGCGACTGGTATGGCCGCGCCACCTGCGACTGGCTGTTCTCGACGGCCTATGCCGCCGACGCCTCCTGGAACAACACCCACTGGAAGAACCCGCGCTTCAACGAGTTGCTCATCGCCGCGCGTTCCGAGACCGACCAGGAGCAGCGCGCCAGCCAGTATCGCGAGATGCAGCAGATCATTCACGACGACGGCGGCGTCATCACCGTGGCGTTCGTGAACTGGATTGTCGGCATTTCGAAGAAGATCGGCCACGGCGAGATCGGCGGCATCTTCCCGTGCGACAACCTGCGCATGACGGAACGCTGGTGGATGGCCTGACCATTGCGCGCCGGGCGGCGTTGACGGATGCCGCTCGAAATGGTCCCGACATCGTCGCCCACGCGGCGAGCCGGACCTGCGGTGTGCCGGCGCCGGCTCGGGCGTAGCGTGCCGGACGGACAGGCCGTCCTGGAATCAGAGCAATGACGGGGACATCGATATTGGCTTCAGGGTCCCATCCGATCCTCAACATGACGGTGCAGCGGCTGGGTCTCGGCCTGCTGAGCCTGGCGATCGTCTCGGCGATCATCTTCACGGCGGTCAGCTTCCTGCCGGGCGACTTCGCCACCGCCATTCTCGGGCGCTCGGCAACGCCGGAAACGGTCGCCGCCTTCCAGCAGAAGCTCGGCCTGGACAAGCCATGGCCGCAACGCTACGTCGACTGGCTCGGCGGCGCGCTGGTCGGCGATTTCGGCGATTCCTTCTCGTCGCGGCTGGTCAGCACCGTCATCGGGCCGCGGCTGGCGAACACCCTGGCGCTGGCGGCGACCACGGCGGTCATCGCCGTGCCGCTGGCGGTCTTCCTCGGCATCGTCTGTGCGCGCTATCGCAACAAGCCGGTCGACCGTTTCCTCAGCTCGGCGACGCTCGCCTCAATCTCGCTGCCCGAATTCTTCATCGCCTATGTGCTGATGCTGGTGCTGGCGACAAAACTTCACATCTTCCCGTCGCTGTCCAGCATCCGCCCCGGCATGGGCCTTGGCGAGCATCTCTACCGCATGGCGCTGCCGATCATGACGCTGCTGTTCGTGACGCTGGCGCACATGATGCGCAACACGCGCGCCGCGCTCATCGGTGTGATGTCAAGACCCTATATCGAGATGGCGCGGCTGAAGGGCGAGCCGGAGATGCGGATCGTACTGCGTCATGCCCTGCCCAATGCGATCGGGCCGATCGCCAGCGTCATCGCCATCAACCTCGCCTACCTGATCGCCGGCGTCGTCGTGGTGGAGGTGGTGTTCGTCTATCCCGGCATCGGCCAGACCATGGTGGATGCCGTGCGCAACCGCGACGTGCCCGTCGTCCAGGCCTGCGCCCTGATCTTCTCGGCCGCCTACATCGTTCTGAACCTGATCGCCGACATCATATCGATCGTCAGCAATCCCCGACTGCTGCATCCGCGGTGAGGCCGGCCATGTCCGATTCCGCGATTGTCACGCCTCCGGAAAGCCTGGTGCGCCGCAGCCTCAAGGGGCTGCGCGGCGCACCGCCCACGGCCATCGTCGGCCTTGTCATCGTGACCGCCTACATCCTCGTCGCCGCCCTGGCGCCCTGGATAGCGCCCTATGGCGAATACCAGGTGGTCTCGGACATGCCGTTCGCGCCGTGGAGCTCCGAAAACCTGCTCGGCACCGACCAGCTCGGGCGCGACTTCCTGACCCGCATCATCTACGGCGCCCGGAATTCCATCGGCATCGCCCTGGTGACGACGGTGCTGGCCTTCGCCATCGGCGGCTTCTTCGGCATCATGGCGGCGGCCTTGCGCGGCTGGGCCGACCAGATCCTCAGCCGCTTCGTCGACGCGGTCATGTCGATCCCGGACCTGATCCTCACCTTGATGCTGCTGGCGATCTTCGGCCCGGCGGTGGTGAACCTCATCCTGATCATCGCCGTGCTCGATTCCACCCGCATCTTCCGCATCTCGCGGGCGGCGGCGATGAACGTGGTGACGCTCGACTTCGTCGAGGCGGCATCGGCGCGCGGCGAGGGGCTCACCTGGCGCATCGTGCACGAGATCCTGCCCAACATCCTGCCGATCCTCATCTCCGAATTCGGCATGCGCTTCTGCTTCGTCTTCCTGATGATCGCCGCGCTGTCCTTCCTCGGCGTCGGACTGCAGCCGCCGATGGCGGAGTGGGGATCGATGGTCCGCGACAACGCCGCGCTGATCAACATGGGCGACATCACGCCGCTCATCCCGGCGGGCGCGATCGCTCTGCTCACCGTCGGCGTCAACTTCGTCGCCGACTGGTTCCTCGGCAAATCGAGCGGTCTCGCCGATGACGAATGAGCTTTCAGTCGTGGCAGCCGGCGACACCGTGCTCTCGATCTCCGACCTGAGGATCGAGGCGCGGGTCAAGGACGAGTGGCTGGAGATCGTCAAGGGCGTCAGCCTGACCTTGCGCCGCGGCGAGGTGCTGGGGCTGGTCGGCGAATCCGGGGCGGGCAAGTCCACCATCGGCCTTGCTGCGCTCGGCTATTTCCGCGCCGGCTGCCGCCTCGCCGGCGGCAGCGTGCGCTTCGGCGGGACCGACCTGCTCGCCATGCCCGAGAGCCGGCGCCGCGCGCTCCGCGGCACGAAAATAGCCTATGTGGCGCAAAGCGCGGCCGCGTCCTTCAACCCCGCCAAGCGGCTGATGGACCAGATCGTCGAGGCGGCGGTGACCCGCGGCGGCATGCCGAGGCGCGACGCAGCGGCCAGGGCGGTGGCGCTGTTCCGCTCGCTGCAGCTGCCGGACCCGGAGCGCTTCGGCGACCGCTACCCGCATCAGGTGTCCGGCGGTCAGTTGCAGCGGGCGATGACAGCGATGGCGATGATCTGCCAGCCCGACCTGATCGTCTTCGACGAGCCGACCACGGCGCTCGACGTCACCACGCAGGTCGAGGTGCTGCTGTCGATCCGCAAGGCGATCCAGGAGCATGGCGTCGCCGTGCTCTACATCTCGCACGATCTCGCCATCGTCGCACAGATGGCGCACCGCGTCATGGTGCTGCGCTACGGCGAGGCGGTGGAGGAAGCGCCGATCGCGTCGATCATCGACGCGCCGAGACATCCCTATACGAAGTCGCTGTGGGCCGTGCGCAATCTGCAGGGAGCCAGCCACGCAGCCACGGGCGACGACCTCTTGCGCGTCGAGCAGATTTCGGCCTCGTACGGCACCTTCAAGGCCCTGGACGGCATCGATCTCGCGGTGGGGCGCGGCCAGACCGTCGCCCTCGTCGGCGAATCCGGCTCCGGGAAGTCGACGCTCGGCCGGGTGATCGCCGGACTCCTGCCGCCGGACGGTGGAACGCTCCGCTTTGACGGAGCCGTCCTGCCGCCCGTCGTGCGCAAGCGCGGCAAGGACATGCTGCGCCGCGTCCAGATCATCTACCAGTCGGCGGATACGGCGCTCAACCCGCGCCACAGCGTCCGCAAGATCCTCGGCCGGCCGCTCGCCTTCTTCCATGGCCTTTCCGGCGCGCAACGGGAAAGACGCGTCCTCGAACTGCTGCGCATGGTGGAGCTGGAGGAGAGCTACGCCGACCGGCTTCCGGCGCAATTGTCCGGCGGGCAGCGGCAGCGGGTGGCGATCGCCCGCGCGCTGGCGGCCGAGCCGGAACTGATCATCTGCGACGAGATCACCTCGGCGCTCGACCAGATCGTCCAGGCCGGCATCCTGACCATGCTGGCGGATTTGCAGCGGCGCCTCGGCGTGTCCTACCTGTTCATCACCCACGACATCGAGGTCGTCCGGGCGATTGCCGACCGCGTCGTGGTGCTGAACAAGGGGCGGATCGTCGACCAGGGCGCCAAGGCGGACGTCCTGTCTCCGCCCTTCCAGGACTATACGCGCCTGCTGCTCGAATCCGTGCCGGAGATGACGCCCGACTGGCTCGACCGGCTTGTCGAAAGGCGGGCGGCATAGCGGCCTGCTTGGAACCCCGGCAAATCCGGACTTTTTATGGGCCATGGACGACGTTTGTTCCGTTCATGGCCGACGAACGGTACGGCAGCAGTGAGCGCACTGCTTGCCGACACATCGGAAGGCTTCGGCGGCCGCCTTTTAGTCGGCTTACGCGATTCGCTGATTGCAAACTTTATCTTGTATTTAGTTCGCAAACCGCTATCTCTTGGAGAGATGAAGGAGATTGCGTACAGCAAAGCCGCTCTCAAGGCCCTGATGCGCATGCCGGCGAATACGGCGGCGCTCATCCGATCCAAGATTGAGCAATATGCCCGCGAGCCGGAAACCCTTGCCAATAATGTCAAGACGCTGGCGGGCATGGATGGAGTCCTGCGGCTGAGGGTCGGCGACTGGCGGGTGGTCTTCACCGAGACGGGCGACGTCGTCGCCATTATCAGGGTCGCGCCGCGCGGCGGCGCCTACGAATAGGAAGACGCAACATGGCTGAACAGATCATCGTTACCCCTGGTGGGGAGCGGCTTGTCGTCCTGCCGGAGGCCGAATTTCGCGCGCTGCGCGAGGCGGCCGAAGATCGCGAGGATGCCGAGGCCGTCCGCACCTTCCGCGACCGGCTGGCGGCCGGAGCAGAGGAGCTTGTTCCAGCCGAGATCGTGAATCGGCTCCTCGACGGCGAGAACAAGGTGCGCGTCTGGCGTTCCTATCGCGGGCTCTCGGCGCGCGAGCTCGCCGAGAAGTCCAGCCTCAGCGCACCCTATATTTCCGAGATCGAGAGCGGCAAGAAGGAGGGCAGCCTGTCGGCGATGAAGAAGATCGCGGACGCCCTCGATGTCGACCTGGATGACATCGCGTAAAAGGTGCGACGATCTCGCCCGTTCATGCGGTGGTCGACGGCCGAGGTCCTGCGGGACGTCGGGTGCCGTTTGAGTTTCAGGTGGGATGACATACTGGCCGAATCCCAACCACTCGATTTTTCTGGTCGGAGTGGCAGGATTCGAACCTGCGACCCCATCGTCCCGAACGATGTGCGCTACCAGGCTGCGCTACACTCCGCGACCAGACGGGCGGCTTATAACCGTCGCCGGCAAAAGCCGCAAGCGGGAAACGACCGGTTCGCAGCGGTTTCCCAAGGCCGATTCAAAAACTGCGGAAACGGCCGCAACAGGCTGAATTTCCGCAGGTTTCCGTCAGGACGGGGAGCCCGGCGCGCCAGCCCCTCAGTAGGGGCTGGCGACGTCTCCGGTCTCCACATAGACCGACTTCACCTGCGAATAATGGCGCAGCGCCTCCAGCGCGTTCTCGCGGCCGATGCCCGACTGCTTGTAGCCGCCGAAGGGCACCTCCACCGGCGTCAGGTTGTAGGCGTTGATCCAGCAGGTGCCGGCCTGCAGCTCGGCGACGACGCGATGGGCGCGCGGCAGGTCGCGGGTGAAGACGCCGGCGGCGAGCCCGAATTCGGTGTCGTTGGCGCGCGTCACCACCTCGTCCTCGTCGTCGAAGGAGAGCACCGTCATCACCGGGCCGAAAATCTCCTCGCGGGCGATGCGCATGGAATCGGTCACGTCGGTGAAGATGGTAGGCTCGACGAAGCAGCCGCCTTCAAAACCCTGCAGCGACGGCACGCCGCCGCCATGGCGCAGCGTTGCGCCTTCGTCCCTGCCGATGGCGATGTAGCCCAGCACCTTGTCGTGCTGCGCCTTGCTCACCAGCGGCCCCATCTGCGTCTCCGGGTCGAGCGGATCGCCGATCCGGATCGTCTTCGTACGCTCGACCAGCCGCTCGACGAAGCGGTCGTGCAGGCCCTTCTGAACGAAGACGCGCGTGCCGTTGGAGCAGACCTGGCCGGTCGAATAGAAATTGCCGAGCATGGCACCGCCGACGGCGTTTTCCAGGTCGGCGTCGTCGAAGACGATCAGCGGCGACTTGCCGCCGAGCTCCATGGTGGCGTGCTTCATCAGCGAGCCGGCGAGCGACAGCACCTTCCTGCCGGTCGGCACCGAGCCGGTCATCGATACTTTTGCGACCGCCTCGTGGGAGGCCAGCGCCGCGCCGACATCGCCAAAACCCTGAACGACGTTGAAGATGCCGTCCGGCAGGCCGGCCTCGGTGTAGATCTCGGCAAGCGCCAGTGCCGAGAGCGGCGTGTTCTCCGAGGGCTTGAACACCATGGCGTTGCCCATGGCGAGTGCCGGCGCCGACTTCCAGCCGGCGACCTGGATCGGGTAGTTCCAGGCGCCGATGCCGACGCAGACGCCGAGCGGCTCGCGGCGCGTATAGGCGAAGGGACCGCCGAGATCGGTGTAGTCCCCGCCGAAAGCCGCCACCGCGCCACCGAAATATTCGAGCGCGTCGGCGGCGGAGGCGGCGTCCGCCACCAGCGTCTCCTGGATCGCCTTGCCGGTGTCGAGCGTCTCCAGCCGCGCCAGCTCGGCGTTGCGCTCGCGCAGCAGGTCGGCGGCGCGGCGCAGGATGCGGCCGCGCTCTACCGGCTTCAGCCGCGCCCAGGCGGGCTGCGCGGCGCGCGCCGCCTCGACGGCGAGCTCGACCGTGTTGGATGTCGCCGCATGCAGCATGGCGATGGTCTCGCCGGTGGCGGGATAGGTCACCGGCAGGGCCGGGCCCTGCTCGTCCTCGACGTGGCGGCCATTGATGTAGTGCGAGGCTTTCGGCTGGGCTTTCATATTTCCTCTGCGTCGGGGCTGGTGGGGCCAATTTGCTCAGAGAGGCGCAACGCGAGAGCCGTCAGTTGTTCCGCCCATTTCGTAACCCTCGCCATTTCTTCCAAAGGAATTGCGTCAAACGCTAGGTGGCCGTCTGAGAATCGTTCAAATGCAGCGAAAAGAACGTACTCCGGATCCTTCTCCCATATGCCAACGCACCGAGAATGGACAATCCGGTTGCGCACGAACGAATTCCTCTCAAGGTTTTTCTTTAGCTTCTTGAAGAACATTGAGGCGGACTTTCCAGAAGAATTGTCTGGAAAATTGCGTCTAAGTCTCGCCGGCTTGTCAGAAGTTGGCATCTTGCCAAATTCACCTGCGGCAACGTCAAGCTCGGTGTCTTCAGTAGCGGCTAGGAGTATTCCCAAAGCGCCGTCAAGCGTTCCCCAAGCCAGTACGACGTCCAGAATGGCATCACGGTGTCGCTGTTCCAAATCCGGAAGGATTTCATCGGGTTGCGGCGTGACCTGGCTCTTGGCTCCCATTTGCCCTCACCGGTCGCTCTCGCGCCAGCGCGGATTGTACCACGGCTGCTGGTTGGAGGGCGGCAGCGGCCCGCGGCCGAGGATGTGGTCGGCGGCTTTCTCGCCGGTCATGATCGACGGCGCGTTGAGGTTGCCGTTGGTGACACGCGGGAAGATCGAGGAATCGGCGACGCGCAGGCCGTCTACGCCTATGACCCGGCATTCGGGGTCGACGACGCTCGTCAGGTCGTCGGCGCGGCCCATGCGGCAGGTGCCGCAGGGATGGTAGGCGCTCTCGGCGTGCTCGCGGATGAAGGCATCGAGTTCGTCGTCGCTCTGCACATGCGATCCCGGCGACAGTTCGGCGCCGCGATAGGCCTGGAAGGCGGGCTGGCCGAAGATTTCGCGGGTCAGCCGGATGCAGTGGCGGAAATCGGCCCAGTCCTCGGCGTGCGACATGTAGTTGAAGCGGATCACCGGCTTCGCCCGGGGATCGGGCGAGCGCAGGCTGACGGTGCCGCGCGACTTCGAGCGCATCGGCCCGACATGCGCCTGAAAACCGTGCGACTTAGCGGCCGACTTGCCGTCATAGCGGATCGCCGCCGGCAGGAAGTGGAACTGGATGTCGGGATAGTCGACGCCCGCCCTGGAGCGCACGAACGCTGCCGCCTCGAAATGGTTGGTGGCGCCGAGGCCGGTCTTGAAGAACAGCCATTCGGCGCCGATCATCGCCTTTGAGAAGGGGTTCAGCACCGAATAGAGCGTGACCGGCTGCGTTGCTTCCTGCTGGATGTAGAGCTCGAGGTGATCCTGCAAATTGGCGCCGACGCCCGGGCGGTCCGCCACCACCTCGATGCCGTTGGCCCTGAGCTGCGCGGCCGGGCCGATGCCGGACAGCATCAGCAGCTTCGGCGAGTTGATCGAGGAGGCCGCGACGATCACTTCGCGGCGGGCGCGGATGGTTAGGATCCGCTTTCCCGTCTCGATCTCGACGCCTACGGCGCGGTGGTTCTCGATGACAATTTTTCGCGCGAAGCCTTTGACGAGACTCACGTTCTGCCGCTTCAGCGCGGGCCGCAGATAGGCGTTGGCGGCGGACCAGCGGCGGCCGCGATGGATGGTCTGCTCCATCGCGCCGAAACCTTCCTGCTTGGAGCCGTTGTAGTCGTCGGTGAGTTCGAAGCCGGCCTGCGCCCCCGCCTCGACGAAGGCGGCATAGAGCGGGTTCTTGCGGGCGCCGCGCTGCACATGGAGCGGACCGTCGGTGCCGCGCCAGCCGTCCTCGCCGCCGCGCACGTTCTCCATGCGCTTGAAATAGGGCAGCACGTCGGCATAACCCCAGCCGGTGGCGCCCGTTTCGGCCCAGTGGTCGAAGTCGCCGGCATGGCCGCGCACATAGACCATGCCGTTGATGGAGGAGGAGCCGCCCAGAACCTTGCCGCGCGGCGTGGCGAGCACGCGGCCGCCGAGATGCGGCTCCGGCTCGCTGGCAAAACCCCAGTCGTAGAGGCTCATATTCATCGGGAAGGACAGCGCCGACGGCATCTGGATAAGCGGGCCGATGTCGGTGCCGCCAAATTCGATGACGATGACGGAGTGCTTTCCGTCCTCCGAAAGGCGATAGGCCATGGCCGAGCCGGCCGAGCCCGAGCCGACGATGACGAAATCCGCCTCAGGCATCGGCGACATGCCTCATGAAGTCGGCGAGCGAGACGTTGCCGCCGCTGGCGATGACGAGCACCGTCTTGCCGCTGACGTCGACGGCGCCCGACAGCAGGCCGGCGAGCGAGGCCGCGCCCGACGGCTCCAGCACTAGCTTCAGCCGCTCGAAGGCGATCCTCATCGCGGCACGCACGGCGTTGTCGCTGACAGTCATGCCCCGTACCCCGGCCGCCTGCACGGCCGCGAAGGGCGCCACGCCCGGCCGCCGCGCCATCAGCCCGTCGCAGATCGACGGCGCCACCAGCGGCATGGTCTCGATCCCGCCATGGGCGATCGAATTGCCCATGCCGTTGAAACCCTCGGGCTCGACGCCGTGGATCGCGGTACGCGGCGAGAGATAGTGGAAGGCGAGCGACACGCCGCCGATCAGCCCGCCGCCGCCGACCGGGCAGAACAGGATGTCCACCCGAGCGTCGCGCGCGGAAAGCTGGTCGAGGGCCTCCAGCCCCGCGCCGCCCTGGCCGGCGACGATCTCGGGATCGTCGAAAGGATGGAGAAGCACGAGGTTCTCGTCGGCCGCGATCTGCCGGGCGCGCTCGGAAGCGACTTCCTCCCGCGGCCGCTGGCCGTGGTCGGTGACGACCACCGTGGCGCCGTAGCCGGCGGTGGCGTCGCGCTTGGCGGCCGGCGCGTCGATCGGCATGACGATGGTGACGGGAATGCCGAGCGCCTGGCCGGCGGCGGCGAGCCCCTGCGCGAAATTGCCGGAGGAATAGGCGACGACGCCGCGCTTCGCCTCCTCGGGCGAAAGCTGCTTCAGCCGCCAATAGGCGCCGCGCACCTTGAAGGAGCCGGCCCATTGCAGCGATTCCGGCTTGACGAAGACGCGCGCCGCGCCGGTGCGGCTGGCCAGCGCCGCCGATTCCAGCATCGGCGTGACCTGCGTGGCCTTCGACGTCGCCGCGTAGGCGCGCCTGAGATGGTCGAGATCGGGGATCATTTCGCCCTCAGACTGTCGTAGGAGACCATGACGTGCTCGGCATAGGCCGGCCTTGCGGTGAGCCGCTCGTAGTAGGCGCGCAGGTTGGGCGTGTCGGCGCGTTCGAAATCGAGCGTGTAATAGCGGTAGAGCGGCGCCCCCACCACCATGTCGGCGAAGCAGACATCCTCGCCGCCGAGATAGGCGCCCTCGGCCAGCCGGGCGTCGAGCATGGCGGCGAGCGTCTTCAGCCGCTTCTCCGCAGCCGCGATCGCCGCCAGGTCGCGCTTGGCCTCGGGCACGGCGATCGACGGCCAGAAGATGCCGGTGAGGAAGGCCGGGCCGAAGCTGGTCTTGATCCACTCCGCCCATTTGTCGACCGTGGCGCGCGCCGTGGGCGAGACCGGCCAGAACTGTCCGTCGCCATAACCGGCGCCGAGATAGCGCACGATCGCCGCGCTCTCCCACAGGAACGGGCCGTCGCCGTCGCGCAGCACCGGCACCAGCCCATTGGGGTTCATGGCGAGGAAGTCCGGCGTGTCGTTGCCGCCGAAGGCGCCGCCCACGTCGTGGCGCTCGCAGGCAAGGCCGAGTTCGGCCAGTGCCCATATGACGGTCTGCACGTTGACGGAGGTGGCTCTGCCCCAGACGGTGATCATCTCACTCTCCTCGCGGGAAACGCTTGCTCTCTTCGAGCACGTTGAGATCCATGTGGTTGCGCATGTAGCGCTCGGACGCCTTTTGCAGCGGCTGGAATTCCCAGGGGTAGTAGGCGCCGTTGCGCAGGGCCGGATAGACCACCCAGCGCCGCGCCTGGCTCTCGCGCACGGCGGCGTCGAAGGCCGCCATGTCCCAGCGGGCGCGCACCTTGGCCATGAAACCCTCGACCAGCGCCGCATTGGCCGGGTCGGCGGCGAGGTTCTTTAGCTCGAGCGGATCCGATTCAAGATCAAACAGTTGCGGCGGGTCGATCTCGCAATGCACGAACTTGTAGCGGCCCTCGCGGATGGCCACCAGCGGCGCCTGCGAGCCCTCGGCGGCATATTCCATCAGCACCGGCGTCGTACGCGGCTGCCCTTGCATCAGCGGAACCAGCGTTTCGCCGTCGGTCCACGGGCGGATGGCGCCGATGTCGATGCCGGCGAGGTCGCAGAGCGTCGGCGCGATGTCGAGATTGGAGACCGGCGTCTCGACCAGGCCGGCCGGAATGCCCCTGCCGGCGATCATCAGCGGCACCCGCGCCGAGCCGTCGAAGAAGTTCATCTTGAACCACAGGCCGCGCTCGCCGAGCATGTCGCCATGGTCGGAACAGAACACGACGACGGTGTCGCCGAGCATGCGCGTCGCTTCGAGCACGCCGAGAATCTCGCCGACCTTCTCGTCGATGTAGGAGATCGAGGCGAAATAGCCGCGCCGTGAGCGGCGGATGTCTTCCGCCGTGATGTCGAAGCTGCCGTAGTCGCTGGCGTCGTAGAGGCGCTGCGAATGCGGATCCTGCTTTTCCCGCGCGATGAAGGGGACGGCCGGATCGAGCGCCGGGCAGTCCTCGTAGAGGTCCCAGTGCTTGCGCCGTGCCACATAGGGGTCGTGCGGATGCGTGAAGGAGACCGTGAGGCACCACGGCCGGCGCTCCGCGTCGTCGCAATGCCGGGCATGGTCGTAAAGCTTCTGGATCGCGTGGAAGGCGACCTCATCGTCATATTCGAGCTGGTTGGTGATCTCGGCGACGCCCGCACCGGTAACCGAGCCGAGATTGTGGTACCACCAGTCGATGCGCTCGCCGGGTTTTCTGTAGTCCGGCGTCCAGCCGAAATCGGCGGGATAGATGTCGGTCGTCAGCCGCTCCTCGAAGCCGTGCAGCTGGTCCGGGCCGACGAAATGCATTTTTCCGGAGAGGCAGGTCGAATAGCCGGCGGCGCGCAGGTGATGCGCGAAGGTGGGGACCGACGAGGCGAACTCGGCGGCATTGTCGTAGACGCCGGTGCGCGACGGCAGCTGGCCGCTCATGAAGGCGGCGCGGCCCGGCGCGCATAGCGGCGAGGCGGTATAGTTGTTTCTAAAGCGCGCGGAACGGCTTGCCAGCGCCTCCAGATTCGGTGCGTGAAGGAAATCCGCCGGGCCGTCCGGAAACAGCGTGCCGGCAAGCTGGTCGACCATCAGGATGAGGATGTTGGGACGCCGGGTCATGCGCTGCACTGCTTCAGCTTGGTCTCGACATAGTCCTCGACCAGCGCCGTGGCGCTGATCGGGTGCGGAAGGCCGTCGCGCAGGGCGCGGCGAATGTAGAGCCCGTCGATCATGGCTGCGATGGTTTCGGCCATGCGCTCGGCCTCGCGGCGCCCGGTGAGAGGCACGAGCCCGCTCATCAGGTTGGAGTAGAGCCGGCGGCTGTAGACGCGCAGCAACCGGCGCAGCGGCGTCGACTTCTGCGCCTCCCCATAGAAGGCAAGCCAGGCGTGCACGGTCTCCTGGCGGAACTGGCTGACGGAGAGGTTGACGCGCACCACCGCGGAGATGCGCTCGCGCGGCGTGCGGGTCTTGGCCAGCGCCGCCACCGTGTCGCGGCCGAGATCGGCGAGCAGGTGCCGCATCGTCGCCTGCAGCAGGTCCTCCTTGGCGCCGAAATAATGGTGGGCGAGCGCCGACGACACGCCGGCGCGGCCGGCGATGTCGGACATGGTGACGTCGAGCGTGCCCCGGTCGCTGATCGCCGAGATCGCGGCATCGATGAGGGCACGCCGGCGCAGCGGCTCCATTCCGAGCTTGGGCATTGGTCTTCTCCTGCGGCGAATTTATTTTTTATTGACGGGTCAATCAACAAAAATCGGCTGACCTGTTTCGGTTACCCAAGCGGCACCGAACAACCACTTCCATCTTTACCGCACTGCAAAAGCCGTTCATGATTGAACAGATTTGACGGCGTTGGAATTCCGCCGTTTTTGGCGCAACATGCACTACTCAGAGGAGGTCGCCATGACCGCATGCATCGTCGGCTGGGCGCATTCGCGTTTCGGCAAGCTGGAGGGCGAGACGCTCGAGGGCCTGATCACCAAGGTGGCCGCCGAGGCGCTCGAGCATGCCGGCATCGGCCCGCAGGACGTCGGCGAGATCGTGCTCGGGCATTTCAATGCGGGCTTCTCGCCGCAGGATTTTACTGCGAGCCTCGTCCTGCAGACCGACGACCGGCTGCGCTTCAAGCCGGCGACGCGCGTCGAGAACGCCTGCGCCACCGGTTCCGCGGCGGTGCGGCAGGGCATCCGGGCGGTCGAGGTCGGAGCGGCGAAGTTCGTCCTGGTCGTCGGCGCCGAGCAGATGACCACCACGCCTGGCCCTCAGGTTCAGCAGAATCTGATCCGTGCCTCCTATATGCCGGAGGAGGGCGACATTCCCGCGGGCTTCGCCGGCCAGTTCGGAAAGATCGCCGCGGCCTATTTCCAGCGACATGGCGACCAGTCGGACGCGCTTGCCGCGATCGCCGCGAAGAACCACAGGAACGGCGTCGACAATCCTTATGCCCATATGCGCAGGGATTTCGGCTACGAATTCTGCCGCCAGGAGAGCGACAAGAACCCGTTCGTCGCCGGGCCGCTGAAGCGCACCGACTGCTCGCTGGTGTCGGACGGCGCGGCAGCCCTGGTGTTGACCGACGCGACCACGGCGCTCTCAATGCGCCGCGCCGTCGCCTTCCGCGCCAACGAGCACGTGCAGGACTTCCTGCCGATGTCGAAGCGCGACATTCTTCTCTTCGAGGGCTGCGAGGAGGCGTGGACGCGGGCGCTGAAATCGGCCGGGGTGACGCTCGACGATCTCTCCTTCGTCGAGACGCATGACTGCTTCACCATCGCCGAGCTGATCGAATACGAGGCGATGGGTTTGGCGCCTCGCGGCCAGGGCGCCAAGGTCGCGCTGGAGGGCCAGACGGAGAAGGGCGGCCGGCTGCCCGTCAACCCGTCGGGCGGGCTGAAGGCCAAAGGCCATCCGATCGGCGCCACCGGCGTATCGATGCATGTGCTGACCTCCATGCAGCTCACCGGCGAGGCCGGCGGCATCCAGGTGAAGGACGCAAAGCTCGGCGGCATCTTCAACATGGGCGGTGCCGCGGTCGCCAATTACGTCTCCATCCTCGACCGCATCAGATGAAGCACTCGGCCGTCGTGACCGGTGGCGCCTCGGGGATCGGCATGGCCGTGGTGAAGCGGCTGCTGGACGAGGGCTGGCCGGTCGCGCTGGTCGATGCCGACGAGGCGGCGCTGGCGACGGCCGAAGAAGCTTTTTCAGACGAGAACGCGGTCTTCCTGGCCGCCGACGTGACCGACGAGGACGAGGTGGCGGAGGCTTTCGATGCGGTCATCGACCGCCTCGGCCTGATCGGCGGCCTGGTCAATTCGGCCGCCATCATCAGCGATCTTTCGGTGGAGGAGACCAGCGCCGAGCTGTTCCGCCAGATCCTCGATGTCAACCTGGTCGGTTCCTTCATTGCCGCCAAGGCGGCGCTGGAGCGCATGGGCGCCAGCCTGTCGATCGTCAACATCGCCTCGGTGTCCGGCCTGCGCGCCAATGCCGGCCGGGTCGCCTATGGCGCGTCGAAGGCCGGCGTGAAGCTGATGTCGGAGGTGATGGCCACCGAATACGGCCATCGCGGCGTGCGGGTGAACTGCGTCGCGCCGGGCCCGATCGAGAGCCCGATGACGGCGCGCCTGCACGGCGCGGAGCAGCGCCGGCTGTGGCTGCGCCATGTCCCGCAGGGCCGCTACGGCGAGCCGGAGGAAGTGGCCGCCGCCGTCGCCTTCCTGCTGTCGCCGGAGGCAAGCTACGTCAACGGCCACACGCTGGTGGTCGACGGCGGATTTCTGCCGACGGGGATCGTCGGCGACAGGTGAGATTGCCGCAACGGCTTCGCCGCCAACCTGAAGCCGTGGACGAGGGCGCTTGGCACCCAATCCCTGGGGATGAAAAATCCGCAGCCGAGAATATTTTCCGGCCTGTTCAGTTGCTTACAGCCGTGGCCGCGAAAATCCCGGCCTTTTTATCCCCCACATCTCCGCCTCCCTTATCCTTGCCGGCAGTTCCTCCCGCGGGAACGCCGGTCGCGACGGTGGTTTGGTGGGGAGGGACCGGCGCCTCCGGTGCGGGAAGACGTAGCCCGCGCCCGGGGAGGCCCGTCCGAAGGTTCCTCCTCTGCAACTATGTGCGGGGCGCACTGGACGAGTGCTGCGGCATGGCCAGCCGAGGCGACGCAAGAAGCCGGAGCCGGAGCTATAGCGAAGCGGAACGGGATGGTGCCCGAAATCGCCGGCGGGGCGCGCAGGCCGCGCCATGTTTTTACTAAAGAGGCTCGGCCCAGCGCCCCGCTTCCCGACTTTTCCCTCCGAGGCAGGGAGCGCTCTTTGAACAATGGCCAGACTGCGAAGGCAGGGCGTGGCGAGGATGGAGGCTGGATGCGTGAGACAGTATCATTCGGCTGTGTCGCCGTCGCCGCCCGTGGCCGCCTGTGCCACGCCGGAAAGTGACACCGTCCCGAAGGCCGGTATCTTCAGCCCCGGTTCGGTGATGTCCACTCCCGCGACCAGGCCGAGGAAATGCATCTCCAGCCCGCTGGTGATGCCTGCGGAAAAGCCGAGATAGCCGCCGAGCGTCGCGTGCAGATCGCGGGTTCCCGGCAACCAGGCGACCGACGCGAATCCCGGCGCGAAATCGCGGCCGGTAGCGTTGGACGGCATTTTCGCGCCGAGCTCGGGCACGGCGGCAAGGACGTGGGCGACGAAGCTGTTGGAGTTCGGGCCGGGCCAGATTCGATAGTCTCCGGGCCTGCCATAAGGATAGGCGGCGATCGCCGCCTCGACCTTGGGGATCAGCCGCTCGGCCTCGCCGCCGGAAATCTTGCGCACGACGGTGGGCAGGTTCGAATACCAGCGCGCATCGGCGGGGTAGCCGTTGCGGCGCACCGGCGAGCCCCAGCCGACCTTGTCGTAGCGCTGGTAGGAGGATGCCCCGGCCGCCTTGGTGACGATCCAGCTATGGACGGAAAGCGCGCCCTTCAGCCCGCCGGTTCGCGCCGCCATCACATAGATCGCGGCTTCCGGGTCGTCTTGCGGCTCGGCCAGCAGGCCGGAGGAGGACCAGTCGGCGTCGCGCCACGAGCTGGGATGCTCGCCCAATTGCCACCAGGCGATCGCCGCCAGAGCCGGTGCCACGAAGACGACGAGCAGGAACAGAAACAGGCGCTTGACCAGCCGCATCTGGCGGAACCTCGACATTTGGGGCAAGGATGGACAGGGCGCCCGCCCGCCGAAATGAGACGATTGAAGATGGTGAAATCGTGACCGATCCGGTGCTGGTCGAGGTGCTGCGCTGCGGCCATGTCGAGAGCGCGCATCGCGGCGCCGTCGCAGTGGTCGATGCCGACGGCAGGACGGTGCTGGAGATCGGCGACGTCGGCCAGCCTGTGTTCCCGCGCTCGGCGGTGAAGGCGATCCAGGCGTTGCCGCTGGTGGAAAGCGGCGCTGCCGACGCCTGCGGCTTCGGCGACCGGGAACTGGCGCTGGCCTGCGCCTCGCATGGCGGCGAGCCCGCCCATGTCGAGTTGGCTGCGGCCATGCTCGCCAGCGCCGGTCTCGACGAGGCGGATCTGGAGTGCGGCGTCCACTGGCCGAGCCATTTCGAGTCGAGCCTCGCTTTGGCACGCTCGCGTGGCGAGCCCGGCGGTCTGCACAACAACTGCTCCGGCAAGCATGCCGGCTTCCTCTGCACCTGCCGCCATCTCGGCGTCGATCATCGCGGCTATGTGGCGGCCGACCACCGCTCGCAGCAGCTGGTGCGCGAGGCGATGCAGGCGGTGACCGGCGCCGGGCATGGCGAGGAGAACGGCGCCACCGACGGCTGCTCCATTCCGACCTATGCCGTGCCGCTGAAAAGCCTGGCGCTCGGCTTCGCCCGCATGGCGACAGGGCAGGGGCTTGCTCCGGCGCGCGCCCGGGCGGCGAAGCGGCTGCTGGCTGCCTGCATGGCCGAACCGTTCTTCGTCGCCGGGACCGGCCGCGCCGACACCAGGCTGATGCAGGCGGCGCCCGGAAAAATCTTCGTCAAGGTCGGCGCTGAAGGTGTCTTCTGCGCCGCCCTGCCGGAACTCGGCTGCGGCATCGCCCTGAAATGCCTCGACGGCGGCGAGCGCGGCGCCGCCGCCATGGTCGCCGCGGTGCTGGCCCGGCTGCTTGGTGGCCATGACGCCGACCTTGCCGGAAGGCTGATGGCGATGGCGCATCCGCCGGTGCTGAGCCGCAAGGGCGCGACGGTGGGCCTGGTCCGCCCGGCCGCGGCGTTGACGGGGTAGCGCCCGTCAGCTCACGTGGTTGCGCTCGACGGTGAGATGGCCGTAGCCGCTGCCCGTCTCGGCCATGTCGCCGGTGACCGCCTCGCTCCAGCGGAAGCCGACCACCGCGCCGGCGGGTGCGGCTTCGACGACGTTGTCGGCGATGACCGCCGGCCCGCAACCCTCGACCACGCTGACGGCGATGCCGGTATGGCTGTTGCGGATGACGTTGCTGGTCGCCGAGACGTTGCGCATGTAGGGCCCCCAGCCGATCTTGATGCCGTAGAGCGGAGCCTCCTCGACGACATTGCCGGTGACGGTGGTGTCGGCCTCCACCGTGATGCCTACCCCGAAGCCGGGCGGGTCGGCCGGGTAGGGGCCGGCGGTGACGAGATTGCGCACGATGTTGCCGCTGACGATCGCCATGCGGCCGCCCTCGTTGTAGTTCACGACGGAGATGCCGTTTGCCGCCCCGTTGACGACATTGCCGCCGATCACCGCGCCCTCGAAGGCGAATTCGGCATAGATGGCGGTCTCGCCGCTGCGCACGCACGTATTGTTGGCGATCTGGATATCGCCGCTGCTGTTGGCGCGGATCGCCGAGAAGGCGCAGTCCACGATCGAATTGTTGGCGATCATGACATGGTCGGCACGGAAGGCGTTGATGCCGTTGCCGTAGGGCCCGGTGCCGCCCCTGCGCGCAGCGATGCGCTCGACGCGATTGTTCGTCACCATGGTGAAATCGTCGGCCGCCTGCCAGCGATGGACCAGGATACCGCCATTGGCGCAGTCGGTGACGCTGTTGCCGGCGATCGACAGCCGTCCGGCCTCGACCGAATAGATACCGGATTCCCCGGCTCCCGAGATGGTCGTCCGCTCGATGCGGCCGGACACGCCTTCGAGTGCCAGGCCGTTGCTGCCGCTGCCGAGGATCTGGCAATCGTCGACGACGAGATGACTGATGCGGCGCAGATCGACGAGACCATGCGCGTACTCGCCGATCCAGCGGTTGGCGCCGTCGAGCACGAGGCCGGACAGTTCGATGTGGTCGCCGTGCTCGGCCAGAAGCAGATGGCCGTCGCCGCCATAGAGGATGCGGGTGGCGCCAGGCACGCCGGTGAGCCGCAGGCGGCGCGGCAAGGTGATGTTGGAGACGACATAGGTGCCGGGCGGCAGGAAGATCGGGGCGTCGCTGGTTTCCGCCTTCCGCAGGAGCTTCGCGAAAGCCTTGCTCTGGTCGTCCAGGGCACCCGGCGCGATACCGGACTCGGCGGCGTTGATGGCGCCGCGCAGGTGCGCCGTCTCGATCCCCGCCGGCGGGCGCTGCACCGCCGCCGCCGGCAGCGACAGCGCCGCGGTGGCTGCAAGCCCGGCCGAGCCCGCCAGAAAGTGGCGTCTGTTCAACATCGGCACACCCTGTCTGCCTTTTGGGTGGGAGGAGCACGAAACGTGCCACCGGCCGGTTGTCCTCGAATGGCTTGCCGGCTACCGGCCGAAGGCATAGATTTGGTCGATGAGCAGGGCGTTCACACGCGAAGACGACAACGAGGCCATCGCCGACATCGGCGAGCGGCCGGTGAGTCAGCACCGCAACCTCGTCACCGAAAAAGGCCTGGCGCACATCGAGAAGGAACTTGCCCGCCTGAGGGAAGAGCTCGGCGAGGCCGAGCGCTCGTCCAACCGCGAGCGCATTGCGCTGGTGTCGCGCGACCTGCGCTACTGGACGTCCCGCCGCGAGACGGCGGAGGTTTCCGTGCCCGAGCCGGGGTCCGATGTGGTGCGCTTCGGCATGACGGTGACGCTGCTCGGAGAGGACGGCAAGCGGCACACCTGGAGGATCGTTGGCGAGGACGAGGCCGACGCCGCGCAGGGATCGATCAGCCACGTCTCGCCGATGGCCCAGGCGCTGTTCGGCAAGGGTGTCGGCGACGAGGCGAGCGTCAACGGCAAGGAATTCGAGATCGTCGGGATGAAGGCAGGCTGAGACGGCAGCCTCAGCCTTCAAGCGCAACCGTGTGATCCCTGAAGAAGGCGGCGGCGCCGTCCTCGTCGATGTCGCCGGCGGCGACCATCAGGACGAAGTGGATAAGGTCTTCATCCCCGGCCTGCAGCTCAAGTCCGTTGAAGAAGAGAAACGTATCGGCTGCCGCCAACGCGGTACGCTTGTTGCCGTCCACGAACGGGTGGTTCTTGGCGATGCCGAAAAGATAGGCGGCGGCCAGTTCGCACAAGTCGGGGTCGCCATAGGCCTGTTTTTGCAGCGGCCGATTGAGCGCGGAATCCAGCATGCCTTCGTCGCGCACGCCGGCAGCTCCGCCATGCAGGCGCAATTGCTCGGCATGCAGGGCGAGAATGAAGTCGAGCGAATGGAACTCGGTCATTTCGCCAGCGCGCGATAGACCTTTTCGTATTTCTTCATGCGATCGCGTGCGACCGCCATCTTGCGCTCGAATTCCTCCGCCGAATCCTCGACGCGGCGCAGGCGAAGCTCATCGCCCTCCTGCACGATCAGGACATTGTCACCGGCCTGCAGGTTGAGTTTTGTGAGCAGTTCCTTCGGCAGGATCACGCCCTCGGAATTGCCGATCTTGCGAATGACGGTGTTCATGGGGACCTCCATGTTATAACGGCATGTATAACATGGAGCGGGGCCTGTTGCAACGGATGTGACAACGGTCACGCCAAGCCAGCCGGTAATCGGTGGCGGCTTCCCAATGCCGGTTGACGATCCATATCCCGGCGGTTATTGATCAATCCCATAGCCCAAGAGTTATCAATCAAGGAAAAATGCCGGACGCGCAGGACATGCTGTTCAGAACGCTCGCCGATCCGACGCGGCGGGCCATTTTCGAGCGCCTGTGCCGCGAAGGCGAGCAGACGGTCGGCGCGCTGACGGCGCGGGCCGGCGTCTCGCAGCCGGCCGTCTCGAAACATCTCGGCGTGCTGAAGCAGGCCGGGCTGGTGCGCGACCGCCACAATGGCCGCCAGACCCACTACAGTGCGCAGACCGGTGCGCTCGCCCCGCTGACCGATTGGGCGAACGAGATGACCGGCTTCTGGCAGAGCAAGTTCGACCAGCTCGAAAACCTGCTCGACAGGATGGACCAATGAAGCAATCAGAACCGCGCTCCGTCGTCGTCGAGCGGGAAATCCCGCATCCGCCGGAAAGGATCTGGCGCGCGCTGACGCAGTCGCACCTGATCGAGGAGTGGCTGATGAAGACCGATTTCAGGCCGGAGGAGGGCAGCCGTTTCAATCTCAGCGCCGCCTGGGGCGCCGTGGACGGCGAGGTTCTGGCGGTCGAGCCGAACAGGACGCTATCCTATACCTGGGACACCAAGGACCTCAGGAGCGTCATCACCTGGACGCTTACACCGACGCCCACGGGCACGGTTCTGCGCATGGAGCAGTCGGGTTTTCGGCCGGACCAGCAGTCCTACTACCGCGGCGCGATCGCCGGATGGCAGCGCTTCTTCGCCAATCTGGAGCAGGTGCTGGCGCGGCTGGACTGAACGTAAGCCGCGGCACTTCATCGCGAGCCGGGAGGTAACATGAATATTCTCTTGTGGGTTCTTCAAATCCTGCTCGCCCTGCATACCGTGACGGGCGCGGTCTGGAAGTTCTCCAATTCCGCGCAGACCGTGCCTTCCTTGAGCGCGATCCCGCACGGTGCCTGGCTGACGATGAGCGTCCTTGAGCTCATCTGCGCCCTGGGCCTGGTTCTCCCGGCATTCTACAAACCCCTGGCCATGCTGGTTCCGATCGCAGCGGCGCTGATAGCCGCGGAGATGCTGCTGTTTTGCGCCTTGCACATCTATTCAGGCGACCCGAATTTCGGTCCTATGATCTATTGGCTGGTTGTGGCTGCCCTATGTGCCTTCATCGCCTATGGCAGGCTCGTGCTAAGACCTCTTTGAGAGGCAGCCGACCATGACCCGCAAGACCGATCCCACGACGCCCAAGCGCCCGTCGCGCGCCGTTGGCAAGAAACCGGCTCCGGAAAAGCCGAAGGCGCCGGGCAAGCCTTCCGCGGCTGCCGCGGGCAAGACGGCGGGCGCCCAGCCGGTGCTGCTTTCGGGCGGCAATCCGCAGATCCCGAAAGGTTATGGCGATGCGCCCGTGCGGGCCTACATCGCCGCCATGCCGGGCTGGAAAAGCGAGGTCGGGCGCCGCCTCGATGCGATCATCGAGCGCACGGTTCCCAATGTGCGCAAGGCGGTGAAATGGAATTCGCCCTTCTACGGCGTCGAGGACGATCTCTGGTTCGCCAGCTTTCACGTCTTCGCCAAATACGTGAAGGTGACGTTCTTCCGCGGCACGTCGCTGGATCCGGTGCCGCCCGGCGCGTCAAAGCATCCGGAGGTGCGCTATCTCGACATTTATGAGGACCAGCTCGACGAGTCCCAATTCGCCGACTGGGTGAGGCAGGCGAGCGAGTTGCCCGGCGAAAAACTGTGAGATGGTTTCCGAGCTAGCCAAGGGCGTCCGCAAGCACCTCATTAAAGCGCGCGAACGCAGCGGCCTCTTCCGGCGCATGGTCCGGATTGACCTCGGTGATCGTCAAACAGCGCCATTGCGGCAAGGCGGCCAGCCGCTTCAGGACGAAGCCGGCTTGTTCCAGACTGAGACCGTCGCAACGGCGCACATTCTCCGCGATCGGAAAATCGACGAAGGCGAGGACGTCGGCGTCGAAGTGAACGAGCACGCAGTCGAAATGTGCCGCCCATCCGGCAGCACGCGCTACCGCCGCCTCGATGTCGCTGACAGCTTCATCGCGCGATATGAGCTCGATCGCGTGTTCCTTGATCGCTGCCGCTTCCGGCGGCGTGATGTTCTCGACGCCGAAATAGAGGATCTGCGCGGGCGCGAGCATCGGACCAGTGCCGCCGAGACCGGCAAGCGAAGCCTCGCATCCGGGAAGGCCGAGCATGTGGGCGACGCCGGTCCAGTCGAGGGCGCCGTCGCTGGTGCCGGGCGTGTTGAGATCGGCGTCGAAGTCGATGTAGACGAGCCCGATCCGAACGCCGGCCGCGCGCGCACCGGCGACCGTTCCCAACTCCACGGTGCAATCGCCGCCAAGGACGAGCACGTCCTCCCGAGCAGCTATCGCCACCGTCACACGGTTTGCAACCGCTTGGCAAGCGTGGCGCACTGCCTCCAGGTTCATGGCGTTCGGCCGCGAAAAATCCGGCCGCCATCGGAACGAGGCCACGTCGCCATGATCCCGGATGGTTCTGCCCCGGCTTGCCAGCGACGCCGCCAGCCCGTGCCGCCGGAAGGCCGCGGGGGCTCGTTCCTGGCCCGGCGCATAGGCGCCGGCGCTGGTGGCGGCGCCGATGATGTTCAGCAAACGCGCCAAGCAGACGCTCCATTTCGAACGATCCCTGCTACAAATGCCTCAAGCGAGAGGAAGGTTTCGTCCGCGACGTCGAGAAGCCGTCGCGACGGCAGGCGCTGGAATGCACGAAGAGCCGGAGGAGTTTGTACGATGAAGAACGCGGCAACGACCATGACGGCGGACGCCTCGAAGGTCGCGGAAGGCGGAGCTTCGCCCGCCCAGCTGATCGATGCGCGCATCGAGCAGCTGGGCGGTTGGCGAGGCGAGATGCTCGCCCGGGTGCGGACGCTGATCAAGCAGGCGGACCCCGAAATGGTCGAGGAGGTGAAGTGGCGAAAGCCGTCAAACTTGCTGGGCGTTCCGGTGTGGGAGCACGATGGCATCGTCTGCACCGGCGAGACCTACAAGGACAAGGTGAAGCTGACCTTCGCCCACGGCGCCTCGCTGGACGATCCTGCAGGCCTCTTCAATTCCAGCCTCGAAGGCAACACCCGCCGCGCCATCGACCTTCATGACGGTGAAAGCATCAACGAAGAGGCTTTCAAGGCACTCGTTCGCGCTGCCGTGGCGCTGAACAGCAGCCGCTCGGGGAAGAAGCCGAAGAGCGATTGAACGAGCCGGCAGGGGAGGCGAAGCGGGTCGGGCCTGGCAAATATTGGAAGGCAGCTGAGCCGTCGACGCGACAATGCATGCGCGCGCAACACTACGAGACGGCAGGCACGGTGGTCGACGGTGCCCGCCGTGTTCGGCTCAGGTCGCCAGTCTGTCGAGCAGGCGCTCCGCGGCCTCCGGGATCACCGTTCCCGGCGGAAAGATTTCCGTGGCGCCGGCCTGGCGGACGGCATCGAAGTCCTGAGGCGGAATGACGCCGCCGGCGACGACGAGGATGTCGTCGCGGCCGAGCTTTTTCAGCGCCGCCTTGAGCTCGGGGATGAGGGTGAGGTGGCCGGCGGCGAGCGACGAGGCGCCGACGATATGCACGTCGTGCTCGGCGGCCAGTTTTGCGATCTCTTCCGGCGTCTGGAACATCGAGCCGACGGTGACGTCGAAGCCGAGATCGGCGAAGGCGGTGGCGATCACCTTCTGGCCGCGGTCGTGCCCGTCCTGGCCCATCTTGGCGACGAGGATGCGCGGTCTGGCGCCGGTGGCCTTCTCGAAGGCCAAAACCTTTTCCTGGATGCGGTCGACGACGGCATTCTCGCCGATCGCCTCGCGGTAGACGCCGGAGATGGTCTGTACCTCCGCGACATGGCGGCCGAACGCCTTTTCCAGCGCCAGTGAAATCTCTCCGACCGTCGCTTTCGCCCGAGCCGCCTTGATGGCGAAGTCGAGCAGGTTGCCGTTTTCGCGCGCTGCGGCGGTGAGCTGGTCGAGCGCGGTCTCGACGGCGGCGACGTCGCGCGTGCCCTTGAGCTGCTGCAGTTTCGACAATTGCCGCGCCCGCACCTCGGCATTGTCGATCTTGAGCACGTTGACCGCGATATCCTTCTCGGGGCGGAAGGCATTGACGCCGACCAGAAGCTGCTCGCCGGAATCGATGCGCGCCTGCGTGCGGGCCGCCGCCTCCTCGATGCGCAGCTTGGGGATGCCCTTTTCCACGGCCGCCGCCATGCCGCCGAGGGATTCCACCTCGGCGATGTGCGCGAGCGCCTTGTTGGCGAGATCATGCGTCAGCCGTTCGACGAAGGCCGAGCCGCCCCACGGGTCGATGAAGCGGGTGGTGCCGGATTCCTTCTGCAGGATGAGCTGTGTGTTGCGGGCGATGCGCGCCGAATGGTCGGTCGGCAGGGCCAGCGCCTCGTCGAAGGAGTTGGTGTGCAGCGACTGTGTGTGGCCCTGCGTCGCCGCCATCGCCTCGATCATGGTGCGCATGATGTTGTTGTAGGGGTCCTGCGCCGTCAGCGACCAGCCCGAGGTCTGGCAGTGGGTGCGCAGGGACAGGGAGCGCTGGTCTTTTGGAGCGAAATTCTTCTGCATCAGCGCCGCCCAGATCAGCCGCGCCGCCCGCATCTTGGCGACTTCCATGAAAAAATTCATGCCGATCGCCCAGAAGAAGGACAGGCGCGGCGCGAATTTGTCGATGTCGAGCCCGGCGGCGACGCCTGCGCGCGCATATTCGATGCCATCGGCGATGGTGTAGGCGAGCTCCAGGTCGGCGGTCGCCCCGGCCTCCTGCATGTGGTAGCCGGAGATCGAGATGGAGTTGAACTTCGGCATGTTGGCCGAGGTGTAGGAAAAGATGTCCGACACGATCCGCATCGAGGGTTTCGGCGGATAGATGTAGGTGTTGCGGACCATGAACTCCTTCAGAATGTCGTTCTGGATGGTGCCGGCAAGATCCTTCTGGGCGACGCCCTGTTCCTCGGCCGCCACGATGTAGAGCGCCATGACCGGCAGCACCGCGCCGTTCATGGTCATCGACACGGTCATCTCGCCAAGCGGGATCTGGTCGAAGAGCTGGCGCATGTCGAGGATGGAATCGATCGCCACGCCGGCCATGCCGACATCGCCGGCGACGCGCGGATGGTCGCTGTCGTAGCCGCGGTGGGTGGCGAGATCGAAGGCAACCGACAGGCCTTTCTGGCCGGCGGCGAGATTGCGGCGGTAGAAGGCGTTGGACTCCTCGGCCGTCGAGAAGCCGGCATATTGGCGGATCGTCCAGGGCTGCTGGACGTACATGGTCGGGTAGGGGCCGCGGATGAACGGGGCGATGCCCGGGAACGTGTCGAGCGTCTCGAGGTCGGCGAGGTCGGTTTCGCCGTAGAAGCGCTTGATCACCAGGCCTTCCGGCGTTTCCCAGAGCGCTCTGTCGCGGGCAGGGGCGAGGGTAGCCGGCCGCTGCCAGCCGATGCTCGAAAAGTCGGGTATCATGCCTTTGCGCCGATCAACTCGTCGATGCGGGCCGATTCCAGCCTCGGGCAGAATACCGTGCCGTCGGTCGGCAGCGGCCGCCGGTCGGCGGAAAGCGTCTCGATCGGCAACTCGATCTTTATCGGGAACAGCGTCGTGCCGACGATGCCGCGTTTTCCGGACCTGTAGTCGGCGGCGCGGCGGTCCCGCGCTTCCATGACACGCGTCTGGAGCTGACCGGCCGCCAGGCTGCGCAGCAGGCCGCCTTCCTTTTCGATGCGTTGGAATTCCGTCCAGCCCGCTTCGGCAAGCGCCTCGGTCAAGGCCTCCACGCTGCCCGAGCCGGCGACCGGATCGGCGACGAAGTCGACATGGCTTTCGGCGGCGAGCACCAGTTGCGTGTTGCGCGCGACCCGCCGTGCGAAGGCCTCCGGCAATCCATGCGCGATGGTGTGGGGCAGCACCGAGATCGAATCGGCGCCGCCGACACCGGCGGCGAAGGCGGCCAGCGTCGAGCGCAGGATGTTGGTCTCGGGGTCGAGCGCCGTCGCCATGCGATAGGAGGTTTCGGCATGGATCACCGCCCGCGACGGCTTGATCGATACCACTTCCTGTGCGCGCTGCCACAACAGTCGCAATGCCCGAATCTTGGCGATCGACAGGAACTGGTCCTGGTCGACGCAAAGCGCGAAGCCGATATAGGGCGCCGCGTAGACCAGCGCCTGGCGGGCGTCCTGGAACAGCCTGAGATGAGCGACGGCGCCGGCGAGCATGGCGCCGAGTTCCTGCGCTTCGGTTGCCCCTGCGTTGTGATAGACGCGGCCATCGGCCTCGAGCAGGATGCCGGGAACGCCCATGGCGAAGAAATGCGCCAGCGACTGCGGCATTGAAGCCTGCAGCGCCTCGATCGACATGCGCAGCCGGCCGGTGCCGGCGAAGGTGGCGGCCGAATCGATGCCGAAGGAGATGCCGAGCTTCGCCGGATCGGCGCGGCGCCTGGTCAGGAAGGCGACGAGGCGGTCGGCCATGGCGCGGCTCGACGGATGCGCGTCGATCCTGAGATGCACCTTGTCGAGCTGCACGCCGTCGAGCACCCGCTCCAGCGTGTCGGCCTCGTCCGGAAGGCCATAGCCGAAGGCGTTGGGCGCGCCCTCGAACACCAGGGCAAGGCCGGTCGCGCCGTTGCCGATGTCCTCCAGCGCCTGGCGGTTGGCGCGCTTCGGATCGGTGTCGTCGCAGCGCTGCACGATGAGCCAGGACGAGGCGGGCTTGCGGCGCGACAGCGGCACAGCGTCGCCGCGCCGCGCCGCCAGCGGGTCGAGCGCGATGCCGTCGTCGCTGCGCCCCACCATCACGTCATCGAAGGCGGCGCCTGCAAGCGCCTTTTCCACCAGTGCCAGCCATCGCGTCCGGTCGGCCTCCGGGAAGGCGGATTCGCTGATCAGTCGATCGACGTCCATCTTCGTTACTCCTCCACTCGGGACACGGGCGAAGCGGGTATCCGGTCGGCATCGACGGAACCCGAAGGGGTCAAGTACCGATTGCCAAACACGAACTCCAAGCGCAAGCCCGCGCCTGCACTTTCACTTTCGCTCCCATTGTAGCACGGCTGGCGCGCCTCTATACCATTGGCTAACCGCCGGATGTCATTTTCGAACCATCCGTCGGAACGACCGGGAGCAGAGTTCATGGCCGATCCCACCAGCATCTTCCTCGGTGCCAGCCGCAAGCCGGACGATTCGTACCAGCGGCCGGAAGAGCTGCTGTTGAAATACGGCAATCGTCACGGTCTTGTGACGGGCGCGACCGGCACCGGCAAGACGGTAACCTTGCAGATCATCGCCGAAGGCTTCTCCAATGCCGGCATCCCGGTGTTCTGCGCCGACATCAAGGGCGACCTCTCGGGCATCGCCATGATGGGCGAGCCGAAGGATTTTCTGGTCAAGCGCGCCGAAGCCGTGAAGCTCGACCCCTACGAGTTCCAGGAATTCCCTGTGATCTTCTGGGACCTGTTCGGCGAGCAGGGCCATCCCATCCGTGCGACCGTGTCGGAGATGGGACCGCTGCTGCTGTCGCGCTTGATGAACCTGACTGAGGCGCAGGAAGGCATCCTCAACATCGCCTTCCGCATCGCCGACGAGGAGGGCATGCTGCTCCTCGACATGAAGGACCTGCAGGCGCTGCTGACCAACATCGCCGAGCGCGCCGACGAGATCTCGCGGCGCTACGGCAATGTGACGAAGCCGTCGGTCGGGGCGATCCAGCGCACGCTGCTCGTGCTCGAGCAGCAGGGCGCCAACCATTTCTTCGGCGAGCCGGCGCTGCGCATCGCCGACATCATGCGCACCACACGCGACGGCCGCGGCGCCATCAACGTGCTCGCCGCCGACAAGCTGATGATGAACCCGCGGCTCTACGCGACCTTCCTGCTGTGGTTGATGTCCGAGCTGTTCGAGCAGCTTCCGGAGGTGGGCGACCCGGACAAGCCGAAGCTCGTCTTTTTCTTCGACGAGGCGCATCTGCTGTTCGACGAGGCGCCGAAGATCCTCGTCGACAGGGTGGAGCAGGTGGTGCGGCTGATCCGTTCCAAGGGCGTCGGCATCTATTTCATCACCCAGAACCCGCTGGACGTGCCCGAGACGGTGCTGGCCCAGCTCGGCAATCGGGTGCAGCATGCATTGCGCGCCTATACGCCACGCGAGCAGAAGGCGGTGCGCACCGCCGCCGATACGTTCCGGCCGAATCCGGATTTCGACTGCGCCACGGCGATCACCAACCTCGGCACCGGCGAGGCGCTGGTCTCGACGCTGGAGGAGAAGGGCGTGCCGTCGATGGTGCAGCGGACGCTCATCCGCCCGCCGGCCTCGCGGCTCGGCCCGGTGACGGCCGAAGAGCGCAAGAAGCTTATCTCGGAAAGCCCGGTCGCCGGCCAATACGACCAGGCGATCGACCGGGAATCCGCTTTCGAGGTGCTGCAGAAGAAGGCTCAACAGCGGCAGCAGATCGAACCCGAAGAACAGTCCACGCAGGCGGGCGGATCGCGCTGGACGCTGCCGGATTTCGGCGGCGGGCAGCAGCCGGCGCCGTCCGACCGCTACCAGCCGGCGCCGCGCCAGCGGCAGGCACCGGCACCGCGGCCGTCGAATCGCCAGACCGTGGCCGAGGCGGCGATCAAGTCGGTCGTGCGCTCGGTAGGCTCGCAGGTCGGTCGCGCCCTGGTGCGCGGCATTTTGGGCAGCCTGACCAAGCGGCGGTAGCGGACCACTGGCTATCTGGCTGAATTTTTGATATTTTCCACCATTGAGACGATTTTCGGTCGCAAGAGTGGAAAATGTTCTTTACCGAGCTTAGAGGCGACCAACAGCGGCAACTGATCGACACGGTCGAAATATTCGAGGCGTGGCGGGAAGCGAATGTCGAGCGGCGCCGCCGCTTTTCCGGTAGTATGCGCTGGGTGAACCGCGGCGGCAGACGATACCTGTTGCGCAAAGTGGGCTCGCGGGAGCGTTCCCTCGGCCCGGTCAGCGCCGAAACGCAGGAAGCGTTCGAGCGGTTTGTCGGCGGCCGCGAAAGAAACGGCGACCGGCTGTCGGGGCTCGCGCTCCGGTTGGATCAGATGGCCCCTGTCAACAAGGCAATGGGCCTTGGACGTGTTCCGGTTACCGCCGCCAGAATTTTGCGCGATCTCGACGAGCGGGACCTTCTTGGCCATCAACTGTTCGTCGTCGGCACGAACGCATTGTTCGCCTACGAGGCCCGAGCCGGAGTCAGGCTGGCTGCGGAGTTGCTTGCGACCGGCGACGTCGACTTGTTGTTCGATTCCCGCCGGCGTCTCTCTCTTGTGGGTCGGCAAGTGAGAGAAATAGGACTGCTGGGTATCTTGAGGAGGCTCGATCACTCCTTCTCACCGGTTCGCAAGGGAAGCTTTCGGGCTGCCAATCGGGATGGCTATTTTGTCGATCTGATTCGGCCGGAGTCCCGGGATGTTATGCGCGACGAAGAGCGCGATGCCCTTTCCGATCTGCAAGAGGAGATTCACGGTTCACCGATCAGCGGCTTGGGTTGGCTTGTCAACGCTCCCAGATTCGAAGCGATCGCGATCGGTGAAGACGGCTATCCCGCACCGCTTGCCTGTCTTGATCCGCGCGTGTTCGCCCTGCACAAGGCATGGGTCTCCAGCGACGAGCGTCGCGACCCCCGCAAGAGAACGCGTGACATGGATCAAGCAAGAGCTTGCGCGGCCATTGCCGCTACACGCCTCGGCCTGCCTTTCTCCGACGATTCCGCTCTGAGCGTGTTGCCCGCTTCGGTCAGGGCCTTGGAGAGCAGGGTGCGTGCGGCAGATATCGGCGGCGCGCACCCTTCGGGAAGGAGCATGACGCCCGGCTGGTAAGCGTGGACGTCCAGGAGTCAATCCGTTTGCCGGTCCCCTCAGGCGACGCCGATGCCTGACGTGACGAGGATCGGCGACTTGCCCGGCACGCGGTCGTAGAGGTCGATGATGTCCTGGTTCATCAGGCGCACGCAGCCGGACGAGACCGACTTGCCGATCGACCACCATTCCGGCGAGCCGTGGATGCGATAGAGCGTGTCCTGGCCGTTCTGGAAGATGTAAAGCGCGCGGGCGCCGAGCGGGTTGTTGAGGCCGGGTGCCATGCCGCCATTGGCGGCACTGTAGCGCTCGAGTTCCGGCTGACGGCCGATCATCGCCTCGGGTGGCGTCCATTTCGGCCATTTCCGCTTCCACTGCATGACAGCGCGTCCCGACCAGTCGAAACCGGCGCGGCCGAGCCCGACGCCGTAGCGCAGCGCCTTGCTGTTCTCCCGGACGAGGTAGAGGTAATGGGTCGAGGTGTCGACGACGATCGTGCCGGGCCGCTCGCCGGTCGGATCGTCGACGATCTGGCGCAGGAAGCGCGGATCGACCTTCTTCAGCGGAATGGCAGGGATTTCATAACCCTCGTCGACGACCGAGGCGTACATCGCCTCGTAGCCGGCAAGCGACGGCTTGTCCGGCCGGGTCGGCGTGGCCGGCCCGGCGAAGTCCGGATAGGGCTGGGTGGTCGCGCAGGCTGAGAGGGTGAGGGAGGCGGCACCGGCTGCGGCAGCGCCGAGGAAGCGGCGCCGCGACATGAGCGGGCTGGAAGGCAGATCGTCAGGCATTCTTTTCTTTCGGTTCTTTCGGTTTGTGCGGCCGGACAGTGCCGGCCAGTCGGCAACAACAGGTAAACGCCAGGTTGCATCCCGGCGCCGGCGGCTGCTGGAGGGTTAAGGTTGCAATTCCGGCGCGATGGCGGAGGAACGGTGGCGGAGATGTGACTGCCCGGCCATGTGGCATGCCCGCCACAGGACAATGAGTCTCAGGCCGTCAGCAATCCTTCCAGCGACGGCAGGATCAGATGCGGCGGCAGGTCGGGATACTCGTCTGGCTGGGCATTGCGGTTGATCCAGACGGTGCGGAAGCCGAATTTGCCGGCTCCGGCGATGTCCCAGCGGTTCGACGACTGGAACGACACCGCGTCGGGATAGAGGCGCCAGCCGGTGGTCACCAGGTCGTAGACGGCGGGGTCGGTCTTGAAGCGGCGGACCGGATCGACGGAAAAAACCGCGTCGATCACATTTTCGAGCGCAGCCGACCTGACTGCCGCCGCCAGCATGTCCGGAGACCCGTTCGAGAGGATAGCCAGCCGTGCGCCGGACGCCTTCAGCGTCCGGAGGACGTGCGGAACCTCCGGATAGCAGTCGAGCGTCCAATAGGCGGCAAGCAGGTCGGCGCGCAGAGCCGGATCGTCCAGCCTGACCGCCGCCATGGCAAAATCCAGCGACTGCTCGGTGAGCGCCCAGAAATCCTGGTAGGCGCCCATCAGCGTGCGCACCCAGGAATATTCGAGCTGCTTTGCGCGCCAGATGTCGGAAAGCCGCTGCGCATCGGGGCCAACCCGCTCCGCGAGGCGGCGAACGGCGGCATGCACATCGAAGAGTGTGCCGTAGGCGTCGAAGACATAGGCAGCGTGTCGCATCGCCTCTACGTTGGGCAATAGACCCGCAAAAGCAAGCACTTGTTGGTATGACGGCTCGATTTCGGCCTCCACGCGTCCGGCGGCGCCGGGCGATACGATTGGAGGTCGGACCCTGTGTGGATGTCAGCCAATGCGATTCTCCCTCTGGTACCGGCTTGGTCGTTCCGGCATGACTACCGGTCGTCGCGAGAAAGGCCAGGCCGGCCTGAGAATGGTGAGGTGACAGCGTGACCGGATTGCCATGGACTCGCTGATCACCGCTGCGGCACGTGCGCTGGCGGCAGGTGATCCGCTGGGCGCGTTGAAGCGGGTTGCCCTGCGTGACGATGCGCCAGCGCTGGCCCTGCGGGGCATCGCCATGGCGCAGCTCGGCGATCTCGTTCGCGCAAAGGCCCTGCTCCGGAGAGCGGGGCGGGCTTTCGGGCCAAAGGAAGTCGTGGCGCGCGCCAGATGCATGGTCGCCGAGGCCGAGATCGCACTCGTCTCGCGGGACCTGGGCTGGCCCGAGAAGGCGCTCGAGGCGGCACGAACGGCGCTCGAAGCACATGGCGACCGCGTGAATGCCGCGCATGCCCGGCATATCGAGGCGCGGCGCCTGCTCCTCATCGGTCGTCTGGATGAGGCGGAACGGATGCTTGCAGGGCTCGATCCCACGTCGCTCCCGCCCGCCCTGCGAGCCGCCCATGAACTCGTCATCGCGGGAATTGCCATACGGCGCCTGCAGGCCCGCGCGGCGCGCGGCGCGCTGAGCCGGGCCGGGCGGGCGGCGCGCGAGGCGGCCATCCCGGCATTGTCGGCGGAGGTCGAACGCGCCTCATTGGCGATGACGACGCCCGCGGCCCGCCTGATTGCCGGTGGCGAGCAGCGCCTGCTGCTGCTGGAGCAGGTCGAAACGCTGCTGTCGTCGCAGGTGCTGGTCGTCGATGCGTGTCGCAACCTCGTTCGTTGCGAAGAGCGGACGGTCTCGCTGGCGACGCGTCCCGTCCTGTTCGCGCTGGCGCGCGCAATGGCGGAAGCCTGGCCGGCCGACATGCCGAGGAGCGCGCTTGTCGCGAGGGCTTTCGGGGGCAAGCATGCCGATGAATCGCATCGCGCTCGCTTGCGCGTGGAAGTCGGGCGGCTGCGGGCGGAGCTGCGGTCCCTGGCGGACGTCGGCGCGACCAAGCGCGGCTTTGCGCTCGATCCGCACGGCGGGCGCCGGCTCGTCGTGCTGGCCCCGCCGGCCGACGAGAAGCACGCGGCGGTGCTCGCCCTGCTGGCGGACGGTGAGGCCTGGTCGAGCTCGTCTCTGGCGATGGCGCTTGGCGCCAGTCCCCGCACCGTGCAGCGCGGTCTGGAACTGCTTGCTGCAGCGGGCAAGGTGCAGTCCTTCGGCCACGGGCGGGCGCGCCGCTGGGTGGCCGCGTCGGTCCCGGGATTCCCGCCAGCCTTGTTACTCCCAGGTCCGCTGCCGGGAGACTAATAATCTTCGCCACCAAGTGGAGAAATGGCCATGAAACGATCCGCAGCCGAGGTGCTTCGTGAATACGGACCTTTTCCGGGCGCCGATAAGGTGCACGGGCTCACCTTCGACGGCCGGCACGTCTGGTTTGCGTCCGGAGACAGGCTCAATGCCGTGGATCCCGCGAGCGGAGAAGCGGTGCGGTCGATCGATGTCGCCGCGCATGCGGGAACCGCCTTCGACGGCCGTCACCTGTTCCAGATCGCCGAGGACCGCATCCAGAAGATCGATCCGCAGAGCGGCCGCGTGCTCGCCACGATACCGGCGCCCGGAGGCGGCGGCGATTCGGGGCTCGCATGGGCCGAAGGGTCTCTGTGGGTGGGACAGTATCGGGATCGCAAGATCCATCAGATCGATCCGCAGACGGGGAGGGTCCTGCGCACCATCGACACCGATCGGTTCGTCACCGGAGTGACTTGGGTGGACGGCGAACTCTGGCACGCGACCTGGGAAGACGAGGCGAGCGAGCTGAGGCGGATCGACCCTGAAACCGGCGACGTTCTCGAGGAACTCGCCATGCCGGCCGGGATGGCCGTGTCGGGTCTGGAATCCGACGGCGGCGACCGGTTCTTCTGCGGTGGCGCAACGAGCGGGAAGGTAAGAGCCGTCCGCCGGCCCAGGCGGACTGCCGACGCACCCGGCGGTTCTGCTGGCAATTAGCTCCACGGGCAAGTAGTCGGAACGCCGCCGCTTTCACGATGGCACTGCCTTACCGCGAAGCAGCCATCCTTATGTGCAGAGGCACTGCGCGGCGAGGAGCCGCGCATGTCGTGCCTTCCTTCGGTCAGACCGGGCAGCTTGCTGTTTCCACCAGGAATCCAAGCTGGCCCACTGTTTTGGCCAGACGCCCGGTTGACCTCGCCGCGCAAAGCGGCTTTCCATGTCGGCCCGATCGGAGGCGCTTCGATGAGTTTGGCGACACCCGCGCAGACTACCACCTGGACCTATGTCGACGGCGACTGGCATGACGGCAACGTCGCCCTGATCGGGCCGCGCTCGCATGCCTTCTGGCTGGCTTCGACGGTGTTCGACGGCGCCCGCTGGTTCGAGGGCGTGGCGCCCGACCTCGACCGCCATGCGGCGCGGGTCAACGCCTCCGCCATCAGCCTCGGGCTGAAGCCGACCATGGGCGCCGACGAGATCGTCGGGCTGACCTGGGACGGGCTGAAGAAGTTCGACGGCAAAACCGCGATCTACATCCGGCCTATGTATTGGGCCGAGCACGGCGGCTACATGGGTGTGCCGGCCGATCCCGAGTCCACCCGTTTCTGTCTCTGCCTATACGAAGCGCCGATGATCCCGCCGTCGGGCTTCTCGCTCACCGTCTCGCCGTTCCGCAGGCCGACGATCGAGTCCATGCCGACCGACGCCAAGGCGGGCTGTCTCTATCCCAACAACGGCCGGGCCATCCTGGAGGCGCGCAAGCGCGGCTTCGACAACGCGCTCGTGCTCGACATGCTGGGCAATGTCGCCGAGACCGGCTCGTCGAACATCTTCCTGGTCAAGGACGGGCATATCTACACGCCGGCGCCGAACCGCACCTTCCTGTCCGGCATCACCCGCTCGCGCACCATCGGCCTGTTGGGCGATTACGGCTTCCGCACCACCGAAGCGACGCTGACGGTGCGGGATTTCCTCGAAGCCGACGAGATATTCTCGACCGGCAACCACTCCAAGGTGGTACCCGTCACGCGCATCGAGGATCGTGAGCTGCAGCCCGGCCCGGTGGCGCGCAAGGCGCGCGAGCTCTATTGGGAGTGGGCGCATTCGACTTCCGCGGCTTGAGCCGCTAGAAGGGAACCGACGCGAAGCGGCGGAGTTTCCCGTGCGCTGCGACCTGTCTTTCGCCGGCCCGACAAGTGCCGGCTTCTAGCCAACGAGGGAGTACTGACATGGCTTTCGAACTGCCCGCTTTGCCTTACGATTATGAGGCGCTCCAGCCCTTCATGTCGAAGGAGACGCTCGAATACCATCATGACAAGCACCACAAGGCCTATGTCGACAACGGCAACAAGCTGGCCGCCGAGGCCGGCATGGAGAACCTCTCGCTGGAAGAGATCGTAAAACAGTCGTTCGGCAAGAATGCCGGCCTGTTCAACAATGCCGGCCAGCACTACAACCACATCCACTTCTGGAAGTGGATGAAGAAGGGCGGCGGCGGCAACAAGCTGCCGGGCGCGCTGCAGAAGGCGGTCGACAGCGATCTCGGCGGCTACGACAAGTTCAAGGCGGACTTCATTGCCGCCGGCACGACGCAGTTCGGCTCCGGCTGGGCCTGGCTCTCGGTCAAGGACGGCAAGCTCGCCATCTCCAAGACGCCGAACGGCGAAAACCCGCTGGTCCACGGCGCCACGCCGATCCTCGGCGTCGACGTGTGGGAGCATTCCTACTACATCGACTACCGCAACGCCCGCCCGAAATATCTGGAGGCGTTCGTCGACAGCCTGATCAACTGGGACTACGTGCTCGAGCTCTACGAAAAGGCCGAGTGAGATCGACCTGCCGGCACCGTCAAAGGCCTGCCGGTCCGACAGGTGCCGACCGAATCTGCAGACCCCGTGCTTGCGCGGGGTCTGGCGTTTGAAGGAGGCGGGCAGTCGCGCCGGCCCGCGGGGAAGAGCCTCCATCGTGCAGGTGCGCTTTCGTGCTATAAGCACCGTCATGACGGTACATTTCGGCAAGCAGATCGTTCCGGCCGATTTCCCCGAGCTGAAGCGGCTCGTCTGGAACAGGGATCCGCTGCGGCCGATCGCAGCCGACGAGACCTTTGCGCTATATGAGCGGAACTGGCGGTTTGTCGACGAGAACCATCTGACCGAGCGCGAGGCCGACCTCATCGACGAGCTTGCACGGGTGTATGGCAACGGCTTCAAGCTGAGATAACTCCGCTTCCGCGGAATGGCACCTGCGGCTATCGTGCTTCGGATAGGCGGAGCGGATAACGCCATGCAATTTGTTCGACGAGAACACCAAATCATCGCTGCAATGCTGCGGCGCATGAATCACCGGATGTTGACCGAAACCCGCTGCTGGTTCGGCGGCGGAACAGCCGTGGTGCTTCTTTATGGCGAGTATCGGCGGTCGCTCGATGTCGATTCTCTGCGCCGACACGAACGGCTACAGGGAAATCAGGAACTCTGTCGTGGGCGGCGGCACGAGGAAGCTCTTCGGCGAGGACGTTGTGAGCGTCCGTGAGCCGCGAGCGGATGCCTATGGCATCCGCATGTTTCTCGAACAGGCGGGGCAGCCGATCAAGTTCGAGATCATCCGCGAAGCCCGCATCACACTCAGCGGAGCCCTTGACGACAGGCTTGGCGTGCCTGTCCTTGGCTTGGTGGACATGTTCGCTGAAAAGCTGCTGGCCAATGCCGATCGATGCATGGATCGCTCCGCTGCCTATCGGGACGCAGTCGACCTCGGCAGGCTGGTCGAAGCCCATGGCCGTATTCCCGCGGAGTCCTTGGAAAAGGCCATGCACGCTTACGGTGCCGACATCGAGCGGAAGGCGGTCTGGGTGGTCAACGACTATGCAAAGATGGAAGACTGCGCGAGGCTGCTGCGGCACTGCAGATGGACTTGGCCGTGGCGACCGGCGCCGTGGCGGCATTTCGAGCCGAATGCTGCCGCATCTGGCCGGCTGGCGCCATCGAAGGCTGATCCCCCGAGGCGGTCGGAAGATCGTCCCCGGCTTGTCTTCACACAACCGTGAAGTTGCGCGTCGCAAGAACTGGTGCAACCTCGTCGTTGACCTCCTCAGGCAGCCATCCGCAACCCAAGGATCATCCATGAAGAAACTGCTCGTCGCCGTCTCACTGCTCGTGCTCGCCGCCACGGCCGTCCAGGCCGATCCGATCGCCGATCGCAAAGCCCTGATGAAGGCGAACGGCAAGGCCGCCGGGCAGCTTGCCGCCATCGCCAAGGGAGAGCAGCCCTTCGACGCTGCCGCCGTGCTGGCCGCCCTGACGACCCTCAACGAGGACGCCCAGAAGCTCGACGTGGCGACGTTGTTTCCGGCCGGCACCGACAAGGGCGACACCACCGCATCGCCGAAGATCTGGGAAGACCTGGCAGGCTTCCAGGCGGAGGTCGACAAGTTCAAGGCCAACGCAGCGGCCGCGGTCGCCGCCCCGCCGGCCGATGTCGCCGGCGTCAGGGCGACGCTCGGCGGCATCGGCCAGAACTGCTCCTCCTGCCATGAGGCGTTCCGGGTGAAGAAGGGTTAGGCAGCGCCCGGCCCGCTGCGCAATGCCGATGTTTTCCAGGCTTGCCGTCGGTGTCGTTGCGTTCGCCGTTGCCGCTGCCGGCGCATTCTGGCTGCTGACGCGACCGGAGCGGCTCGACGCAGCGACCCTGGCCGGGTTGGGCACGGGTGATGCAGCGCGCGGCGAACGCATGTTCTGGGCGGGTGGCTGTGCTTCATGCCATGCGAAGCCCGGCTCGGAAGGGGATGCGCGTCTGGAGCTTGCAGGCGGCGTCCGGTTGAAGACCGCCTTCGGCACCTTCATCGCCCCCAACATCTCGCAGGACCCGGCCGACGGCATCGGCGCATGGTCGTCCGCCGACCTCGCCGATGCCATGCTGAAGGGCGTCTCGCCGGATGGCGCGCATTACTATCCGGCCTTTCCCTATACGTCCTACGCGCGCATGCAGCCCGCCGACATTGCCGATCTCCATGCCTTCCTGGAGACGCTGCCGGCTGTTCCGGGCAAGGCCGCCGGGCATAGCCTCGGCTTTCCCTACAGTTTTCGCCGCGGCCTGGGTTTGTGGAAACGCGCATATCTCGGCAGCGAGCCGGTGGTCGCTCTGCCGGACGGCGCGGCGGAGCCGGTCGAACGCGGCCGCTATCTCGTCGAGGGGCCGGGCCACTGCGGCGAGTGTCACACGCCGCGCGACTCCTTCGGCGGGCTGCTGAAGGAGCAGTGGCTGGCCGGCGCCGTCGCGGCCGAAGGCGAAGGTGTCGTACCCAACGTCACCGGCGGCGAAGGCGGCATCGCAGACTGGTCGCAGAGCGACATCGCCTATTTCCTGGAAAGCGGCTTCACGCCGGATTTCGATTCGGTCGGCGGCACGATGGTGGACGTGCAGAAGAACATGGCGCAGCTGACGCCCGAGGACCGCGCGGCGATCGCCGCCTATCTCAAGGCAGTGCCGCCGCATGCCAACGGGTATCCGGCGAGTAGGGCAGTAGGGCAGTAGGGCAGTAGGGCAGTAGGGCAGTAGGGCAGTAGGGCAGTAGGGCAGTAGGGCAGTAGGGCAGTAGGGCAGTAGGGCAGTAGGG
>NZ_PXYK01000031.1 GCF_003012745.1 Kumtagia ephedrae
CCAGAAACGATCGATCGAGGACACATGGCGACATATCGGCCACCTCGTCGCCACCATCGACCCCGGCGAATGCGACAACTACTTCGCAAACGCAGGCTACGCTTCCGTCAAATCATGAAAGAGTCTAAGCGGCAGCGGGCATAGAAGTTACTTAAAGGCTCCGGAGAGTGACGGACCGCTCAGAGATTGAGCATGCCCACCAAAAGCACTGGTCACGCGACGGAGAAATCCGCATTGGTGAGGCTGAGGCCGACATCGAGCTTTGCGAAGAGCACGCCGGCGCCGGCACCGTTTCCGTCGGCGTCGTAGTAGAGTTCGCCCGAGTCGGTCTCGTAGATGATGCGGTCGCTGGCGTCGCCGGCCAGACCGGTGGTGTTCGCCCGGAAGGCGGAAGCTGCAAGCGTGCCGGGGTTCAGGGCGGTGAAGATCGCGTCCGACAGCAGGAAGCGGTCATCCGCTACGCTGAAGTCGAGGATCGTGTCGATGTTGCCGCCGCCGAGTTTTGTCGCGAAGACGAATGTGTCGGCGCCGCCGAGGCCGCGCAGCTGGTCGGCCCCGCCCTTGCCCTCCAGCCGGTTGTCGCCGGAATTGCCGGTAATCTCCTGTGCGAACTCGTTGCCGGTGAGGTCGATTGCGGAGGTGCCGGCCGAGCCGTTGGTTGTCATGATCTCGACGTGGACGCCTGCGCCGAGCTTGTAGTCCACCGCCACCGACACCCGGTCGGCCGTCCCCGCCGCCGCGCCGGCGGCCTCGACGACGACATCCTCCGAATTGAACACGCGGTAGGTGTCGTTGCCGTCGAGACCTGTCATCGTATCTGCTGCCCCGACGCCGCCGTCATGCAGAATGTTGACGCCGGCATTGCCGATGATGGTCTGTTGCAGCGCATTGCCGGTAAGGTCGATCGCCAACGTGCCGCCATTCGCCGTCGTCCTCAGGGTCTCGACGTGTACCCCGGCGCCGAGAACGTAGTCGGCGCTGGTCGCCACGAGGTCGGCCTCGCCGTCGAAGGCGTCGGCGCCTTCGACGACCACATCATCGGCGCTGTCCACGAAATAGGTGTCGTTGCCGGCGAGGCCCTGCAGCGTATCCTTGCCGCCGCCGCCGCGCAGCACGTTCCTTCCGTTGTTGCCGACGATAGTCTGGTCGAAGGCGTTGCCTGTGAGGTTGATCGCACCCGTGTCGCCGTTCGACGTGGTGCGCAGCGTCTCGACCGCCGCGCCGGCGGTGAGCACATAGGTGACGCTGCTGGTGACGGTGTCGGTGCCTTCGCCAGCGACCTCAAAAATGCGATCAGCGATATCATCGACGTGATAAAGGTCGTCTCCTGCGCCTCCAATCATTGTGTCAGCGTCAAAACCGCCGTTTATCTGATCGCTGCCGTCGCCGCCCTCAAGCAAATCCGCGCCAAAGCCGCCGTCGAGCAGGTCCGCGCCTAAGCCGCCCTCCAGCTTGTCATTGCCAAGACCGCCGCGGATGTCGTTGTCAAAGCCGTCGCCGACCAGCTCATCGTCGAAGGCGGAACCGATGACGTTTTCGATGCCGGTATAGAGGTCCGAGCGACCGCCGCCGAAGCCGAAGGCCTGCTCCAGCAAGACAAAGACGGCCGACGACGCGGTGGAATAATCAACGGTGTCCAGGCCGATGCCGCCCTCGAGCGTGTTGCTGCCGACGCCGCCGTCGAGCCTGTCGTTGCCGGCGCCACCGAGCAGTTGGTCGTCACCGCCATTGCCGGCAAGAAAGTTGTCAAGGCCATCGGCTATCAGCCTGTCGTTGAAATTGGAGCCGAGCAGGTTTTCGATGTCGAAGTATCGGTCGCCATCGGCCTCGCCGGTGTTCTCCGACCGATCGAGAAGACTGGCAACGATGCCCGTTAGCGCAAACATATAGCTGGCGCTGTCGACGCCGGTTCCGCCAAAGAGCCTGTCGCCGTCACTGCCACCGTCAAGTATGTCGTCGCCGCCGCCGCCGGAAAGGCCGTTGCCACGCGAATTGCCGTGCAAGATGTCATCGAAGTTAGAGCCGTGCAGCTCCTGGATATTTATGTATGTGTCGCCGGCGGCGTCGCCGGTGTTCTCCGACGGATTGCGAAGGGTGGCGTGGACTCCGGTTGTGGCGGAACGATATGTAGCGACGTCGTCGACGTTGAAAAGGCCGCCGTCGCCGCCGCCGTCAAGCAGGTCCGCGCCCGGGCCACCGTCGAGAACGTCGCCACCATCTCCGCCGAAAAGCTCGTCATTTCCAGCAAAGCCACGGATAGAGTCGCCGCCGCCGGTGCCGTTCAGAATGTCGTCGCCATTGGTGCCTTGAATAACCGCCATTGGATTTCTCCTATTGTTTCAACCGTTCGCGCAGCCGCATCGCCGCTTGATTGCCAGTCTTTTCCGCCGTTCACCGAGGCGACCGTCTCGGCCGCGAATTGCCGTCGGCGTCACGATGCGCCTTGACGGCCCATGCCCGCGCGGCCAGACGGATGGGACCGTTCGATTTGAGCGCGCTGGCCAGATGCGACTTCAGAACCGCGCGGTGGCCCTCAGGAATACTGGCGCAATAGCCGGGCGCCGGCCCCGCGCCGAGCGTGAACGGCCGCCAGAATGCTTCGAAATCGAGGAAGACGGTTTCGATTTCGATCGGCTCGATGGCGAGCGAACGCAAACCGGCCGCATGACAAATCTTCGCCAGCCCGTCCCGGGTGCAGAACGGAAAACGCCTGCGTTCGTCCAGGACGGCAGCTTCCGGATCGACTTCGGCGGCGGCCTTCCAGAAAGCGTCGATGAAGCCCACGCCGCCGCCGGGATAGTCCCAGACGTAGAAGGACAGCCATCCGTCCGGCTTCAGAACACGCTGCATTTCGGCGAGAGCCGACGGCCGGTCCGGGACGAAGTTCAGCACGAGCGCGGCGGCGACGACGTCCATGCTTGCATCATCGGCCGGAAGGCCTTGCCCGCTCGCCGCCTCGAAGCGGACTCTCCGGTCATCGATCGTCGAACGAGCATGCGCAAGGAAGGCATCCGACGGATCGGTCGACAGAAGCGAGCGCGGTCCGCAATGGGAAAGGATGGCCTCGGTCAGCGCGCCGGTGCCGCAGCCAACCTCGAGCCAGGCGGCATCGCGCGGCGGTGCCAGCCATTCGACGTATTTCGCCGCGATCTGCCGGCTCCAGCGGCCCATATAGTGCTCGTAGTTCTGTCCCGCGTTCCATGCATCGAATCCGGCGATATCGTTCATCTTCTTCCTCGGGTGCGGCTGACAGAGCGGACATTCTCGCGGCACATCGCATGACTTGAAGGCAGCGGACCAAGCAGGGTTTCAAAATCCTCCCGCCTATTCGGCGGGATTGCGGCCGGGCCATGGGATCAGCATTCCCACCTGCTTGCGATAGCGGCGGTATTGATCGCCGAACAGGGCGACGAGATCCCGCTCCTCAAGGAAAATGCCGAGCAGGATGTAACCCGTGCTGCCGGTCGAAAAGAGCAGATGCCCCCACGTCATCGACGGCGTCGCCCAAAAGGCCAGCAGGAAGCCGACATAGATCGGGTGGCGGACCCACTTGTAGAAGAACGGCGTCTTGAAAACCGGAGCGGGCGCTTGCTTCTTGCGCGACGCCGCGAAGACCTGCGCCAGGCCGAACATCTCGAAATGATCGATCAGGTGCGTGCTGATCGCCAAAATCGCCCAGCCGAGCCAGAACACGCCGTTGATGACAGCGATCCAGACGGCGTCTTCGACCGACCAGACTAGCCCGGGAATCGGTCGCCATTGCCAGTAAAGCAGCATGAGGACAAGGCTCGCCAACAGCACGTAGGTGCTGCGCTCGACCGATTTCGGTACGATCCGGGTCCACAGCCGCTTGAAGGCCGGGCGCGCCATGACGCTGTGCTGCGCGGCGAACAGACCGAGCAGCAAGACGTTGACGATCACCGCCTCGACCGGGCTCCCGGCGGCGCCGGAGTCGATGGATTTCGGGACGACGACATTGCCGACGAAGCCGATCGCGTAGAGGAACGAGCCGAGAAATATGGCGTATGCGGCGACGCCGTAAAGAACTGCGGTCACGCCTGCCATGGCTCAGCCTCCTAGCCCTGTGTTGCGGGTGCTGACACAGCCGAGGAATTCGTCGACGGCCGGCCCGATCGGCTCGACATCGAGAAAGGCCGTCACATGATTCTTGCCGACAAGCGGCAGAAACTCGCCTCCGGCCAGTTCTGCGAACTTTCGGATGGCGTCGCATCGGGGATCGAGCGTGCCGGCGATCGCCAGCACCGGTATGCCAAGTCCCGCAAGGGCTGCCGAGAAATCAGGTCTGTCCCTGGCAAGGCTTGCCTGAACGGCGGCGAGATCGTTACCTCGGATGCGTCGGCAGCTATCCGGCGAAAGGTCAGGTGCCAATTGCTTCAGGAAAGCAAGCCACGCCTCGAAGTTGTCCTCGAGTGTGGCTCGCAAGAGGGTCAGGTCCTCGGCGAAGGGATGCGCGCCGTTGACAATCAGTGCACTGACGCGGTCCGGGTGGTACACGGCGGTGGCGAGTGCGATGACGCCGCCCATCGAATGCCCCACGAGCGCGGCGCGGCGAATGCCGGCATGGTCGAGGACGGCAACGATATCCGCCGCCCGCCTGCGGCCCGAATAGGCGGCCGGATCGTGCGGCTTGCCGCTGCCGCCATGGCCGCGGCAATCGACGAGGATCAGCCGCCGTTCGCGCTGCAGGAAATGCTCGACATAACCGGCCTCATGCCAGCACTCACGGCTTTCGGTTACGCCGTGTAGCAGCACAAGCGGCTCGCCGCGGCCGAGGTCTTCATAAACGATCGAAACGCCGTCCTCGGCAACCGCCTCGCAAATGCAGCGAGATGTGGAAGTATTGACCAGTGACATTTCTCGCTCCAGAAAACTCTGCAGGCGTGATCGGCCCGGAGTTGAACCAATAAGCGGCCGGCGTCCCCTCAGCATCCCCTGGCTGTGGACTTTTCGCGTGCGGACCGATGGAGCGATTGGAGTTTCGGGTTCTGGGCTTTCCGGAGTTCCGCATGAACGGGCGGCGGGTGGAGCTTGCCCTGCGCAAGGCGGCCGCGCTCCTCATCTTTCTTGCCGAGGCCGCTGGACCCGTCGCGCGCGACATCGCGGTCACGCTGCTGTGGCCCGAAGCCGACGAAGAGACTGCTCGGGCGCGTCTCAGGCGTACCCTTTACAAGATCCGGGTCGCCTTTGGCAGCGAGATCGTCAGCGCGAGCGGAACGTCCCTCAGCCTGCACCCGGCGCTTTCCGTCGAGATCGACTCCAAGGCATTCGAGTACGCCTGCGACCGCGGCCCTCTTGGAACGGCGACCAACACCTACACGAGCGATTTTCTTGCGGGTTTCTCCCTGCCGGATTGTCAGGAATTCGAGGAATGGGCGTTCTTCAGGCGAGAGGCCTTGCGCAGCCGCCTGACACAGGCGCTGGAGCGTCTGATCGAAACGCAACTCGCCGACGGCGAGGCTCGTACTGCGGTTGTGCATGCGACGCGTCTGGTGGGACTGGATCCGTTAAGCGAAAGCGCACACCGCCATCTGATCCGCGCAAACCTGGCGGCCGGTGACAGGGCGGCAGCCGAGCGCCAGCTCGAAGCATGCGCCCGGCGCCTGCGAGATGAGCTCGGCGTGCCCCTTGATCCTGCTACCGTTGCCTTGTTGCAAGAGCCAAGCAAGGCCATTGAAACGCCGCGAACGCGTTATGTCGAAGTGGAAGGTATCCATCTCGCGTACCAGACCGTCGGCAATGGTCCGCCGGATATCGTGCTCGTTCCCGGCTTCGTTTCGCATGTGGAGCGGATCTGGGAAGACAGCCGCTGCCGTTCGTGGATCGAGGCGGTTTCGGGTATCGGTCGCCTGATCCTGTTCGACCGGCGCGGCGTCGGCCTTTCCGACCGCGTCGGGGCGCGTCCAACCGTCGACGCGACCGCAAAGGACATAGCGGCGGTGATGGACGCGGCCGGGAGCCGCCGCGCTCTGATCATCGGCTCTTCAGAGGGCGGACCCGGCTGCATCCGCTTTGCGGTCGACCATCCCGATCGCCTGGTCGGGCTCGTTCTCTGGGGATCCATGGCCAAAGGCAGCTATGCGCCCGACTACCCCTTCGCCTTGACCGCCGAGCAATACGAGCTCTGGAAGCGACGCCTGATCGCCAACTGGGGTGGACCGGCCGAGATCGAGACCTTTGCCCCGAGCCTCGTCGGAGACCGCCAGGCGGAAGCCTGGTGGGCCGGGTTGCTGAGGGCGGCCTCCAGCCCAGGCGCTGTGACGGGCGTGCTCGAAGCGCTGCGCGACACCGACGTCCGCCATCTGCTTGCAAGTGTCTCGGTCCCAACACTGGTGCTGCATCGCTCGGGCGACCGCGCGGTCCGCTCGGAGGCGGGTCGTTTCCTTGCTGCGAAGATATCCGGAGCGCGGTTCCTGGAGGTCGCCGGTGACGACCACTGGTTCTGGGTCGGCGACCAGGAGCCGCTTCTCCGCAGCATCAAGGAGCTAGCGAGACGCCATCGCTGATGGCTCAGGCAGCGCGCGCCCGCGCAGTGTCAACGTATGAGAGCGGGGTCCGGCGTCACCGCCCTCGCCGACGCCGGCGAGGTAGCCGCGGTGGGGCAACCAGGCTGCGGACGATCCTGTTCGAGGAGGCGGCGCGCCGCTCGGAACCTCCTCCCCGCCGAGCAAGGGGCACAAAGGCGAGGAGGCTCCCTGCTCGCGCGCGCCTTCGGCGTATCTGAGCCTCCGAGTTCATCATTTTATCAGCGCGACCCCGCTAGTCGCCTCGTAAAAAGCGACAGCGCCAGCGGCAGTCGAAAGCAGGATGCCGATGACGAGGGCAGCAATTAGGATGGGTGATTCGTCTTTCATGTGCCGTGTCTCAAAAAAGGCCGGCCGACAATCAGTTCCCATTGTCTGGGGGCACAAGGGACCGTGCCGTCCGTCGCATCGATTTGCAACAATTGGATAACGAATCTAGGCGGCAGAGGCCGCTGCGCTCACCCCGCGAATGCGCCCAGCAAAAGCAGGATGCCGAGTCGTTGGCAAGGACAATATGGCGAGCAGCGCCTGGTCTCGCAAGGACCCCGTCGACGGCGGCCTCGTCGCGCTGTCTTCAGGCGTTTCTGAAGGCGATCAGGTGATCGCCGGCAATCTTCAGAAGATATTCCGGGCGCGCCCAACCGATGCCGGAGGAAAAGCCGCAGCTCTAGGATGAACTGGCCCGCCGCGGCGTCAGTTCCCCGGCAGTTGGAGCCATCTTATTGCCACCAGACCAGTCGTCGGTCGATCTGCACAAGCAGGCCGTAGAGCGCCAGGCTGACTGCCGAGGATAGGAGGATGGCTGCCCAGACGGTAAGCGAGTCCATTTCGGCCGTTCCGCGGTAGACGATCTGGCCGATGCCTTTGTAAGCCCCCAGCATTTCGGCCACGATCACGGCGATCGTGCTTCTGGCGAGGCCTATGCGCAGGCCGGTCACGATGGACGGCATTGCGGCCGGCAGGCGCAGGCGCCACAGGATCGCCAGCCGGCCCGCGCCGAAACTGCGCAGCAGGTTTACCTGTCCGTCCTCGGTGCGCGTGAACCCTTCGAGGGCGGCGAGCAGCACCGCGAAGCTGACGGCGAGCGCCGCTATCGCGATCTTCGAGGCCGGCCCCATGCCGAACCACAGCAGCGCCAGCGGCACGAAGGCGATCGACGGCACCGTGTTGAGCGCGACGACCAGCGGCAGCAGAAGTGCCTCGAGGGGCGGCATCAGCAGGAACAGGCAGGCGAGCGCCAGCCCAATCGCCGCGCCGACCGCAAAGCCTGACAGGGCCTCGAAGGTGGTCAGCCACAGCCCATCGGCGAGCTGCGGAAAACGCTGGACTGCGGCGGCTATGATGCCGGTCGGGCTTGGCAGCACATATTGCGGCACCTCGCCGAAGGCGACGGCCGCCTCCCAGGCGAAGCCGAAGACGAGAGCCGCGAAGAGAACGGGCAGGCACGCGTTGAGTAGCGCATTCAAGCGGGACGCCACCATACGTATTTCCTTTCGATGACGGCGAGCAGGCCGTAGAGCAAGGTGCCGAGCAGGCCGCACACGACGATCAGCACCCAGATGCGCTCGACCTGCTCGAAATAGAGCGCCTGCAGCAGCATCACGCCGAGGCCGACGGTGTCACCGAACCATTCGCCGACGATCGCGCCGATCAGGCTCAGCGAGACGGCGAGCTTCAGGCCCGTGAAGATGGACGGAAGGGCGGTCGGCAGCGCGAGCCGCCAGAAGATTTGCGTCCGCGTCGCACCGAAGCTGCGGAAGAGGGCGACGCGATTGCCGTCGACCGCTTGCAAGCCGCGCAGGGTCGACACCGCGACGGGGAAGAAGGAGAGATAGAGCGCAATCACCACTTTGGAGAGCAGGCTGTTGCCGAACCAGATGACGACGACCGCGCCGAAGGCGATAACCGGCACGCTCTGCAGCGCGACGAAAAACGGCAGCACCGAGCGTTCAAGCACCCGGCTGCCGGCGAAGGCCATGCCGCAGGCGATGCCGAGCGCGGCACCGGCGAGAAAGCCCAGGACGGCCTCGGCGAGCGTGCGCAGAAAGCTTGCGAGGAGTTCCGGCCAGACCGCGGCGGCGTCCGCGGCGACGCGCCCGAGCGGCGGCAGATAGCGCGGCGGAACGCCGAGCAGCGGCACGAGGACGAGCCATGCAAGCCCGACGATGAGCAGGGCGGTGGCGGGATGCGCGAGCGTGAGGTGTCGCTTCATGGAAACTCCGTGGCGGAAACGCCCGGCGGGTTCATAGAGCGGAATGCGATCAAAACGATCGGCATTCCGCTCCCTCTCTTTGTTCTGCGCATGATCTTCGCCCGAAAAGCCTGCAACTTCGGGATCATGCCCCAATCGCCGGAAGTTTCCGCGTACCTCACATCGACTTTGCGTCGGCCGGCGTCTTGGCCCAGAAGCTGCCGTCGAAGGCGGCCTCCAGATCGACGGGCGCGGCGAGGGCCTTGTACTCGATCAGGCTGTCGTGCACGGCCTTGATCGAGGCCATGTCGATGGCGCCCAGACCCTCGCTGCCACCGAGCCTGGCGCGCATCAGCTTCTCGATCTCATCGAGCATGAGCTCCTGGTGCTTGCGTTCCAGGCCTGAGCCGGCGGCCATGACGATGTCGACGGCTTCCGCCTTGTGCTCGAAAGCGTATTTCCAGCCCTTGAGGGTGGCGTCGAGGAATGCCTGCACGACCTCCGGCTTTTCCTTGATCATCTTCTCGGAGGTGACGATCGAATCCTGTTGGGTGGTGACGCCTGAATCGTCGGGCAGGAAGGTCTTGATGTTGTCGATGCCCTGTTCCTTCAGCGTGTTGAGCTCGTTGTAGAGCGTCACTGTCGCGACGTCGTACTGCTTGTCGATGAAGGGCTGCATGGAGAAGGGTTGCGAGACGATGGTGACGTCGCTCTGCGACAGGCCCTCGTGCGCGAGCACGGAATAGAGCGTGAATTGCGGGCCGGTCATCTAGGTGGCGACCGTCCTGCCCTTGAAATCCTTGACCGAGTTGATCCCGGAACCGTCGTAGGCGACGTAGGCGAAGGGTGTCATCTGCTGCGACATGCCGATGCAGATCAGCGGCAGGCCTTTCTCGCGGGCGTAGAGCACGCCTTCCGTGCCGCTGGCGATGCCGAACGTGTCTGCGCCGGACGCGACGAGCGTCTCGACATTGATGTTGGGTCCGCCGGGGTTGATGGTGGCGTCGAGGCCGGCCTCTTCGTAGAAACCCTTGGCCTTGGCGACGTAGATCCCCGCGAACTGGGCCTGCGCGACCCATTTCAGCCGGACGGAGACGGCCTCCGCCGCCGTGGCGGGCAGCGTGATGCCGAAGGAGGCGACGGCGAGGACGGCGGCAACGATGCCGCGCTTGAGCCGGAGAGTCATTCTGTTCCCCTAATTGGTGTATGCGCAACTGGCTCTTGCAACATATGTGCCAACCATAAAATGCATCCATGAGCGGTGAATTTGGCAAAGCTGAAGCTAAATATCGGCTTTCCGAGTGTTTGGATGCGAAAAATGCTCATTGTGTATGCAGTTTTGACAAGTGTGATTTTTTAAGCTGGATTGCCTTCAATCAACCGCCCCAATGCCCGTAAAGCCAATGCCCGTAAAGAGAGGACAGAGAATGATCGACCAGCCCTTGTGGTCCGTCGAATTCACCCGGCTTTCCGACGCGATCCGCTCGGGCTCCGTCCCCTCTTGCGACCTGACGGAGCTGATGCTCGAGCGCATCGCCGCCCATGACGGCCGGCTCCATTGCTATGCGGCGGTGGCGCCGGAGATCGCGCGCGCGGCGGCCCGTGCAGCCGATGCGGAGATCGCCGCAGGGAACTGGCGCGGTCCGCTGCACGGTATTCCGCTCGCCGTGAAGGATGCGTTCGCCACCGTCGACATTCCCACCGGCTTCGGCAGCCCCGTCTTCGCCGGCCAGGCGATCGCCGCGGAATCGACCGCGACGGCGCGGTTGCGGGCGGCCGGCGCCGTCATGCTCGGCAAGCTCACGCTGACCGAGGGTGTCTATGCCGACCACCACCCCACTGTCACGCCGCCGGTAAACCCGTTCGGCGCCGCGCACTGGACAGGCACCTCGTCCTCCGGTTCCGGCGTTGCCGTGACCGCCGGACTTGCCTATGCGACGCTCGGCACGGATACCGGCGGGTCGATCCGCCTGCCGTCCTCCTGCTGCGGCGTCGTCGGCATCAAGCCGACATGGGGCCGTGTCAGCCGGCACGGCGTCTTCCCGCTCGCCGAATCTCTCGACCATGTCGGGCCGATGGCGCGCAGCGTCGCCGATGCGGCGGCCCTCCTTGCCGTGATCGCCGGCCCCGACCCGTCCGATTCCACGGCGGCGCCGGCGCCGGTCGACGACTATTTCGAAGCGGCGCTGGCCGCCGACGTCGCCGGGTGCACGATCGGCATCGACCGTGCCTTCATCGCCTCGCGCGCCACCGGCGAGGTGCAGGTTACGATCGAAGCCGCCGTGGAGGTGATGAGCGGCCTCGGCGCGCGGTTCGTCGACGTGGCGTTTCCCGATCCCGATGCGATCCTGCGCGGCTGGGCGCTGCAGTGCGCAGTCGAATGCGCGCTTGCCCACGAGGGCACCTATCCGGCGCGCAAGGCCGAATACGGCGCGCGGCTTTCGGCCCTCATCGAGCGCGGGCGTGCGCATACGGCGCGCGACATGGCGCTCGCCCTGCAGGATCGCCGCGACTTCAACGGCCGCATGGCGCGGCTGTTTTCCGGCATCGACCTGCTGCTGGTGCCGGGCCTGCCGGCCGCCGGCCCGTCGATGGACTTCATGGCCTCGCTCGGCGAGGACCCGGCGGCGATCCTCGCCATCGGCCCCTTCACGGCGCCCTTCGACGTCTGCGGCTATCCGACAATCACGCTTCCCTGCGGCCAGAGCAGCGAGGGCATCCCAATCGGACTCCAGTTCGTCGGCCGCCCCTTCTCCGAGACGCTGCTGTGCCGCGCCGGCGGCGCCTACCAGAGCATCACCGCCTTCCACCGCCGCCGCCCGGATCTGTAGCTCCGCGCCTTCAGTAGCCGCGCGAGGGATCCACCGCTCCCTCGAGCGGGGCGCCGGCGAGATGGGCGTCCAGATTGGCGAGGAAGCGGGCGTGGAAATCCGCATCGCTGCTGCCACCGCACCAGGAAATGTGCGGACTGACGAAGACGTTCGGCAGGCGATAGAGCGGATGCCCGTCGGGAAGCGGTTCCGGCGTGGTGACGTCGAGTGTCGCATGGCCGATCCGGCCGCTTTCGAGAGCCTCGACCAGTGCCTCCTGATCGATGAGACCGGCGCGGGAAATGTTGACGAGGTGCAGGCCGGGCTTGGCCGCCTTCAGCAGTGCGGCGCCGACCAAACCCTGCGTCCGCGGCGTCAGCGGTGCGGCGATGACGAGGTGGTCGGCGCCGGCAAAGACATCGGCCGGGTCGGCGCAGGCGATGATGCCGTCGTCGCCTTGCCACGGCGTTCGCCGGTGGGCGAGCACGCGCATGTCGAAGGCGAGCGCCCGCCGGGCGATCGCCTTGCCGATCGAGCCGTAGCCGATGAGGCCGAGCGTCCTGCCATGCAGGCGGCCGACCGCATGCGGGCCACGCCAGTCCGCCTCGGCACGTGCCCGCGTCTGCTCGAGCCCGCGCTCGATGCGCAGCATGGCCGCGAAGACGAACTCGGCGATCGGCACGGCATTGAGGCCGCGCCCGCAGGTGACGAGCCGCCCCTGCATCAATCGCGGCGGGTAGGTCTCGACGCCGGTCGACAGCACCTGCACCCACTTCAGCGCGTCGGGGAAGGCGTGGCCGGCGGGCGTCCGGCTCCAGCCGGGCAGCATCCGCGTGACGAGGATGTCGGCCTCCGGATCGATCCGCCAGGGCTCAGCCGGCGACAGGTCGTCGACGACCACCGGCTGCGAGGGATGCGCGGCGACGAGGCGGCCGAACCCGGCGTCCAGATGATTGACGATCACGGGTCTCCTGCGCGTGGACATGCCTCTCCTTCCGCGCCGGCGGCGCGGTCACTGGCGAACGGTGTGGTGGTGCGCGATCTACTGCGCGCGGCTAAGACTGGCCGGCAATGAGGATATGAAGTCGGTCAGCTGATCGCCGAGGAGCTGGACGTGCTCGCTCGCCGCCTTGCGGGCGGCTTCGGGGTCGCCGGCGTCGATCGCGTCCATGATGCGCACATGCTCGCTGAGCGAGCTCAGCATCCGCCCCGGCTGGTAGGTGGCGCGCATGCGGTAGGCGCCGATGCGGCGGCGAAGCTGGATCGCCTGGTCGGCGATGAAGTGGGTGTGCGCGGCTTCGTAGAGCAGGTCGTGGAACTTCTGGTTGACCTTGTAGAAGGCGATTGGGTCGCCGGTCTCGTAGGCCTGGATCAGCTCCTCGTGGACCTGACGCATCGCCGCGCGCTCGGCGGGCGTGGCGCGCCGGGCGGCGAGGCGGGCGCAAAGGCCCTCGAGCGCCGACATGACGTCGAACATCTCGAGCAGCGCCGGGATGGAAAGCAGCGCCACATGGGTGCCCTGGCGGCCACGCGTCTCGATGAGACCAACCGCCAGAAGCGCCTTGATCGCCTCGCGCACCGGCGTGCGCGACAAGCCGAAGCGGCGGGCGAGCTCCATCTCGTCCAGCCGCTCGCCAGGCGCCAGGCGGCCGTCGAGGATCATCTGCTCGAGCTGCTCGCGCAATTCGCCCGACCGCGTCGGCGCGCGCGTCGGGGGTACAGACGCGGTCCTGGCGCTTGGCGAGCCGATTTCATCGGGGTCCACGGCGAGCACTCCTCTCGCGTTGCTTGCGACGGTCAGATGGGACTTCAAGGGTGCCATTTATACTTTTCTTCCTGGCCTGCATGCAATCTCGGGATCACCGGCATACCAGCCTGTCGAGGCAGGTTATCAGCTTTTCCACAATCATCGCGGGTGCCTCGATCATCGGGAAATGGCCAGACTCGTAACCGACGATTTCGGTCGCGGCGAAACAGTCCATTGGCTGGGGATCGGCGAGACGCGCCACCCATGTGGAGTTCAGCATCAGGGCGGGGCAGGAGACCAGCGGCCAGCGCTCCTCCGCGTCCCAGGCGAAGAGCCTGTCCTTGACGTCGAGCGCGAAATCCTCGGGCGCCGCCGCCACCATGTCGCCGGTGATCGCCCGCCGCGCCGCCTCCGGCGTTTGCGGATGCACGATGGTGTCGATCATGGCGCGCATCCGCCCCGCATAATCGGCGGCAAATTCCGCGTGCCGCCGGGCGATCTCCGCATCGGGGACGCGGCCGTAATAGCCACGGTCCGTCAGCGTATCCAGCCCGATGAGCGCGCGGACCCGCTCCGGCGCGCGGATCGCCGCCTCCGTCATCACCGGCCCGCCCATCGAATGGCCGACGAGCACGGCGTCGTTCACGCCGAGATAGGCGAGCAGGCGGGCGACGGCGGCACCCATGGCGCCGATCGTCCGTCCTTCGTCGGGCGGCGCCATCATGCCGCCGAAGCCGGGAAGGGTGACCGCGAGGACGCGGCGGTCGTGCGCCAGCGCAGGTGCGATCGGGGCCCAGATGTCGGCACTGCCGCACCAGCCGTGGACGAGCACCAGCCAGTCGCCGGCACCGAGCGTGCGATAGCCGATCCTGCCGCCCATCGGGGCGTCGAGCGTTTCGAGCGGTGGGAAGGCGTCGTCGGTCATGCCTCACCCCTTGATGCCGCTGGTGGTCATGCCCTGGGTGAAATATTTCTGCAGGAGCAGGAAGAGCAGGATCAGCGGCAGCGTCGCGACCGTGGCGCCGGCGAAGGTCTCGCCCCAGTTCGGCAGCTGCGTCGGCGAGCCCTGCTGGGCGATCGCCACCTGGATGAGCTGCTTGGCGGGGTCCTGGACGATCACCAGCGGCCACAGGAAGCTGTTCCAGGAAAACAGGAAGGTGATCAGCCCCAGCGTCAGCATCGGCACCTTCACGTTGGGCAGGATGATGGAGAAGAAGATGCGCACATGGCCGGCGCCGTCGATGCGCGCGGCGTCCTCCAGCTCCGACGGCAGGTCCTCGAAGGCCTGCTTCAGCAGGAACAGGCCGAACGGGCTGGCGATCCACGGGATCATGACGCCGAGCAGCGTGTTGGAAAGCCCGAGCCCGGAGACGACCTGGTAGAGCGGCACCATCAGCGCCTCGATCGGCAGCAGGAAGGTGAGCAGGATCAGCACGAAGACGATCTTAGCGCCGGGAAAGCGGACGCGCGTCAGCGAGTAGGCGGCCATCGCGCAGAGCAGCAGCGTCAGCGCCACCTGCCCGCCGGCGACGATCGCCGTGTTGAGCAGCGCCGTCAGCACGTTGGTCCGCTCGAACAGCGTGCGGTAGTTCTCGACCGTTCCGCCCACGGGAAGGAAGGCCTTCCAGGAAAGCGGCGTGACGTCGTTGAAGAGCGTGAGCTGGTTCTTGAAGGACGACGCCACGATCCAGGCATAGGGCGCAAGGAAGCAGCAGAGGATGAGGAGGATGACGAGGGCGACGAAGAGGGTGCGCCGCAGGGGATGCGTCTTCATGTCAGTGGTTCCAGCGCGCGCGCAGCAGCGCCATCTGGATCATCGAGATGGCGAGCACCACGAGCAGCAGCACCACCGACAGCGCCGAAGCGTAGCCCGCCTGCTGCATGATGAAGGCGGTGTTGTAGATGTGGTAGACGACGAGGTTCGTGGCCTCCTGCGGGCCGCCCTGCGTCATCAGGAAGGCCGGCGCGAAGGCCTGCAGCGAGAACACCGTCATGATGACGACGACGAACAGCGTGGTGCGCGACAGGAGCGGGATCGTCACGTTCCACAGCACCTGGCGCCGCGTAGCGCCGTCGATGCGCGCGGCTTCCGTCAGTTCCGGCGGCAGGCCCTGAAGCCCGGCGAGGAACAGGATCGCGCCGAAGCCGACCTGCTGCCACAGCGTCATGACGACCAGCGCCGGCAGCGCCTGGCCCGTCGAGGTCAGGAAGGGCTGGTTGGCGATGCCGAAGAGGTTGAGCACGCCGTTGACGAGGCCGTTCGACGGATCGAGCAGGAACGACCACATGGTCGCCACCACCACGGCGGAGGTGACGACCGGCAGCATGATCATCGTGCGCACGAGGCCGCGCGCCGGCAGCTTCGAATTCAGGAACAGCGCCAGCAGGAAGGCGATCGGGATCACGGTGAGCACGACGCCGAGCGCGAACAGGAAGGTGACGCCGAAGCTGACGGCGGCATCCTCGTATTCGATCATGTCGGCGAAGTTGCGCAGCCCGACGAACTTCGCCGCCGCCGGGTTGAGCAGGCTGTAGTCGTAGACGCTGTTCTTCGCCATCAGCATCAGCGGAACGTATTGGAAGATCAGCAGAAGGATCATGAACGGCGCGAGGAAGCCGGCCGCGAAGAGCCAGTCCCGCTTCTGCCGGCGCGTCGCCGGCTTGCGCGCCCTGGCTGTCGTGCGGGCCGGGGCCGCGGTGAGGGTGTTCGAGGTCGACATTCCTGCGTCCGTTCGTCGGAGCGAAATGACAGGATCGATCGCCATTCCGCTCCATCTCGTTGTTTCGCCGCGGTGCGAAAGCTGCGGCTGTCGGGTATGCCCTAGCGGTCGAGCATCCGCTGGACCTTCTTCTCGGCGTCGGCCATCAGCTCGGCCGGGTCGCCGCCGAAGGCCACGGCGCGCAGCGCGTCGGTGACGAGCTTGTCGTACTGCGCGAACTTCGGTCCGGGCGGCCGCGGCTGGCCCCATTCCTGAAGCTGGTCGACGAACACCTTCATCGGGTAGCCACTGTAGATCTCGAAGCGCGGAAACAGGCTCTTCAGCGTCGGCAGGTTGCCGCGCTGGCTGACGTTCATATAGGCATATTCGCCCCACGACATGTCGACGACGAACTTCGCGGCGACCTCCGCGTGCCGCGAGCGCGCGGCGACGCCGATCGTGGTCGAGCCAGTGTGGACGACAGGCGTCTTGAAATGCGGGATCGGCGTGATGCCCCACTCGATCTTCGGGTCCTTGAGAAGCGCGTTCCCGGCGGCCGGCGTGTCGATGTAGAAGCATGCCTTGCCGTCGAAGAAGGCGTTGGGGATGCCGACCTTCGGTGCGACGCCCTCGGAATTGAACAGCGAGCGGTAGAAGGTGAGCGCCTCCACGGCCTCCGGCGTGTTGAGGTAGCCCTCGACCGTCTTGCCGTCGGACGAGAGCGCCCAGAAGGTCTTGTAGGCGCTGCTCGACGGGTTCGCCTTCGGATCGCCGGCCGAGCGCTGGAAGATCAGGTCCTGATAGACGAGGCCGGGCTGGCCGTTGCCGAAGCGCGTCGGCCCCAGGCCCCAGACGGTCGGAGAGCCGGCCTGGCCCTGCTGGCAGGCCTTGAAGGCTTCCAGCGCCTGCGGCCAGGTCCAGGAATCCGCGAGCGTCTGCGGCGGCTTGATGCCGGCGGCTTCGACGAGCGTCTTGTTGTAGTACATGGCGACGGTGGTCTGCTCGATGCCCGGCGAATAGACCTCGCCCTCGTAGCTGTGCTCGGCCCTGGTGGCCGGCAGGATGTCCTCGTCCCAGCCTTGCGGCAGGTATTTGGTCAGCGGCAGCAGAATGCCGGACGCGGCATAAGACTGCGTGTTCGGTCCGTCATAGACCAGGATGTCCGGCGGATTGGAGCTCGCCGCCTGCACCGAGATGGTGTCGGCGAGCTGGGCGAAGGGAACCTCATTGATCTCGAACTGGACGCACGGGTTATCCTTCTGCCAGGCCTCCATCGGCGCGGGATAGGGATAATTGCCGGGCGTGCGCAGGATCCTGAGCGTCACCGTTTCGCCGGTGCAGGCCGCCGCCTCCTGCGCGTGCGCCACGCCGGCAGCGCCGAGCGCGGACGCCGCCAGAAGGCCGGCGCGGAGTAGATTGCGGGCATCCATAAGCTGTTCTCCTTGTTCCTGGTGACGTTCGTCGCCTGTGTTCAGTTCACCTTGCGGCCGCCCTAGAGGGCTCGTCCGGTTGCCGGGTCGAAGATCGCTATCCAGGCGGACACGATGCTTACGCCCTGCCGTTCGCCTTCGCCCGCCGCGCGCTCGGGCGGCAGCATGGCCGAGCAGGCGACGCCGGCGAGCGTGAAATGGACCAGCGTCGTCGGCCCCAGCAGTTCCGCCATGTCGACGACGACCGAAAACGAGGGATCGCCGTCGGCCAGGAAGTGCTCCGGCCGTACGCCGATCTCCACCGTTTGTCCGACGCGTTCCGCAAGCGCCTCGGCCTTCGCTACCGGCGCGGGAACGGTCGCCTCGCCCAGCTTCAGAGCGGGGCCGGCATCCGTCATGACGATTTCGGCCGGCAGGAAGTTCATGGTCGGGCTGCCGATGAAGCCGGCAACGAAGCGCGTCGCCGGGCGCTCGTACAGCTCCTGCGGCGTGCCCTGCTGCTCGATCCGGCCGCCATGCAGGATGACGACGCGGTCGGCGAGCGTCATCGCCTCCATCTGGTCGTGCGTGACGTAGACGGTCGTCGCCTTCAGCCGCTTGTGCAGCCTGCGGATCTCCGCCCGCATCTGTCCGCGCAGCTTGGCGTCCAGGTTGGACAGCGGCTCGTCGAACAGGAAGACGGCCGGGTCGCGGACCATGGCGCGGCCCATGGCCACACGCTGGCGCTGGCCGCCCGAAAGCTGCTTCGGCCGGCGATCGAGCAGGCCGGCGATGTCGAGCACCTCGGCTGCCTCCTCGACACGGCGGCGGATTTCCGGCCTGGCCATGCCCGCCAGCCTGAGGCCGAAGCTCATGTTCTGCGCGACGGTCATGTGCGGGTAGAGCGCGTAGTTCTGGAAGACCATGGCGATGTTGCGCTCGCGCGGTTCCAGCTCGTCGACCCGGCGCTCGCCGATCCAGATCTGCCCGTCGGAAAGCTCCTCCAGGCCGGCGATCATCCGCAGCATCGTCGATTTGCCGCAACCCGACGGTCCGACGAGCACGACGAACTCGCCGCTGCGGATATCGAGACTGAGATCCTCGATCGTGGTCGCACGGGCGTTTTCATAGGTCTTCCCCACATGCCTGAGGGATACGTCTGCCATGGGGGTCTTTCCGAACGTCCTTCATTGGCCGTGCGCGCGGCTCGTGGACCGACTTTGCGGGCAATTTGGTATTCATGCAATAGTGATCCGTATGCAAAAAAGGGAAACATGCAATACACGGCGGAAATGCCGAAAATGGAGGCGGATTGCTCATGTTTTGCGCTCAGCCGCCGGTCTGAATACGAGCAAGCCGATCAATTTAGGAACCTTGCGCAAAAATCCCTGTGGTTGCGGCAAAAGGCCATGGACAAGGCGCAAAATTTACGTATGCAAGAAAAGGAAATATGTATTCAAAGGAGAACCCGGGTGCAACTCAATCTGGCTGGAAGGACGGCGCTGATCACCGGGGCCTCCCAGGGTATCGGTCACGCGATCGCCAGGGTGCTGGCGGCGGAAGGGTGCCATCTTCACCTTGCCGCGCGCAATCGCATGGCGATGGAGACGCTGAAAGCGGAACTCGCCGCCTATCCGGTCGAGGTCACCGTCCATGAGGCCGATCTCGGAACGACCGAGGCCATGGTCGCCCTCGACAAGGCCTGCGGTGACTACGATATCCTCATGAACAATGCCGGCGACATCCCGGCAGGCAGCATCGAGGACGTGACCGACGAGTCGATCCGCCGCGGCTTCGACCTCAAGGTCTTCGGCTACATCACGCTGTCGCGTGAATTCTGGAGGCGGCGCAAGGGCAAGGGCGGCGTCATCATCAACGTCATCGGCAATTCGGGCGAGAACTGGGACGCCGCCTATTTCGCCGGCTCGACCGGCAACGCCGCGCTGATGAGCTTCACCAAGGCGCTGGGCGGGCGCAGCATGGATGAGGGCATTCGCGTCGTCGGCGTCAATCCCGGCCCGGTCGATACGCCGCGCATGTTCAAGATCATGAAGCGCAAGGCGATCGACATGCTCGGCGACGAGTCGCGCTGGGAGGAGCTCTACGCCAAATATCCGGGCAAGCGTCCGGCGACGGCCGAAGAGGTGGCCGACCTCTGCGCCTTCCTCGCCTCGCCCAGGGCCGGCTACATCAGCGGCACGGTCGTGACCATCGATGGCGGCATCGCCGCGCGCGGCTCGGTAATCTGACCGCCATGGCCGACGCACGCACCCGCAACCGCTATTTCGACGACCTGTTCTCGACGCCCGACCTGGCGTGGATGGGCCAGAACACCAATCACGTGCCCGCGCATCCGGCGGTCGTGGAGGCGATGGTCCGCTCGATCGAGGCCGGCGAGTTCAACGCCTATGCGCCGCCGATGGGGTTCGAGGCGCTGCGCGACGCCATCGTCGCCGATCTCGGCGTCCCCTCCTGCGAGGCGCTCGTCACCGAGGGCGGCGTCAATGCGCTCGCCATGATCTGCAAGGCGCGCGCGAAGCCGGGTACGACGCTGGTGACGACCGACCCTACCTGGAAATGGCCGTGCCTGTTCGCCGAGCAGGCTGGCGCCGAGGTGATCCAGATTCCGATCTACGATCCCGCGACGAACTTCAAGCTGACGCCGCAGGCGCTGCGCGCTGCCGTCGACGAGCGTTGCGCCATCATCTACATCGTCGATCCCAACAATCCGCTCGGCATCCGCTACGAACGGGCGGAGATCGAGGCCTTCGCCGACATCGCCCGTTCGGTCGGCGCGCTGATGATCCACGACTGTACTTACCGCGACTTCGCCGACGGCCACACCCCGGTGCTCCAGGTGGCACCGGAAGGCACCGTCGTATCGCTCAGCTTCTCCAAGTGGCTCGGCCTCGCCGGCATGCGCATCGGCGCGCTGGTCGCCGAACCGACGCTGGTCGACGAATTCTCCGCGGCTTCCACCTCGGTGCTCGGGGCATCCGTGGTCGCCCAGCGCGCCGCCATGGCCGGCCTTTCGGTCAAGGCGGAATGGATGCAGGAGGTGCGCCGCCTCGACCGCGCCAACAAGGAGATCGTCATCGAGGCGGCTAGAGCGGCCGGGCTGTCGGTGCCGATCCCGGTGTCGCACGGCAATTTCCTGGTGATCGAGACGGCCGCGACCGGGGTCTTCCCGGAAGCGATCGTCGAGGCAGCGCGCCGCGATGGCGTGATGATCCGGCAGGGCCGCTACCATACAGCCGCTTTCGGCGACCGCTTCATCAAGGTCTCGACCTCGGTGCCGGCGGCCTGGGCCGAGCGCTTCCGCGAAGGCCTGCCGCGCTATATCGAGACCGCGCGCACGCTCAACGATGTGCCGGCCCTATTTTAGGATCGGTACGGGACGGCAAAGGGACTGCTGAAAGAGGCTCCGCATGTATGCAACCGCGAGCGACGGCACGAAGCTCTACTACGAGACGGCGGGGGAGCACGGCACCCCCATCCTGTTCGTCCACGAGTTCGGCGGTAACTACGACGCTTGGGAGCCGCAGATGAGCTTCTTCGCGCGCCGCCACCGCTGCATCACCTATGCGGCCCGCGGCTACGCGCCGTCGGATATACCAGCCGACGTGGAGAAATATTCGCAGGCGATCGCAGCGGCCGACGCGCTCGCCGTGCTGGATGCGCTCGGCATCGATAAGGCGCATGTCGTCGGCCTGTCGATGGGCGGCTTCGCGACGCTGCATTTCGGCCTGCGCTTTCCCGGGCGGGCGCTGTCGCTCACGGTCGCCGGCGCCGGCTACGGCACCGAACGCGAAACGGCTGACTATTTCCGCAACACCTCGCTCAAGGTGGCGGAGAATTTCGAGAAGGACCCGGTCGGCTTTTCAAAGATCTACGCGCTCGGGGCGAGCCGCGTGCAGTTCCAGAACAAGGACCCGCGCGGCTGGGCCGCCTTCGCCGCGCGGCTGTCGCGCCATTCGCCGGTGGGCGCGGCCAATACGATGCGTGGCGTCCAGTGCCGCCGCCCGTCCTTCTGGGACCTGGAGGACGAGCTGAAGCGCATGACGGTGGCGACGCTGGTGATGACCGGCGACGAGGACGACCACTGCCTACAGCCGTCGATCTACCTCAAGAAGACGCTGCCAGCCGCCGGCCTCGCCATCCTGCCGAAGACCGGGCACACGCTGAACCTCGAGGAGCCGGCGATGTTCAACGCGCTCGTCGCTGACTTCATCGCTCAAGTCGAGCAGGGTGCCTGGAAACCGCGCGACCCGCGCGCCGATCCTGGCCAGGTCATGCGGACGGAGTGACTGCATGGCGCTGCCGAGGATTTCCGCCGACCGGCTCTGGCAGCGCTTGATGGCGCTCGGCGAGGACGGCGCGCTGCCTGGCGGCGGCGTCAACCGCCAGGCGCTATCTGCGGAGGAAATCCTGGCCTGGCGCCGGCTGATCGACTGGGGCGCGGGAGCCGGTCTCAAACCCTCGACCGATTTCGCCGGAAACCTCTTCCTGACCCTGGAAGGCTCCGCTCCCCAGCTGGCGCCCGTCGTCGCCGGCAGTCACATCGACAGCCAGCCGACGGGCGGTCTCTTTGATGGGGCCTTCGGCACGCTCGCCGCCCTTGAGGCCGCGACCGCCATTGCCGAGGCCGGCCTCACGCCCGAACGGTCGATCGTCGTCGTCGCCTGGATGAACGAGGAGGGGAGCCGCTTCGCCCCGGGCATGATGGGTTCCGAACTGTTTGCTGGCCTGCGCCCGGCAGAAGAGGTGATGGCCGTGCGCGACGCCGACGGCGTGAGCGTCGGCGAGGCGCTGAAGGCGGTTCACGACGCCTTTCCGCGGATCGCGCGCCGGCCGACCGGCTTCCCGGTCCACGCCTATGTCGAGCCGCATATCGAGCAGGCGGACAGGCTGGAAAGCGAGGGCGCCGTGATCGGCGTGGTTTCAGGCATCCAGGGCAAGAAGACCTATGAGATCAGGCTGACCGGCCGCGAGGCGCATGCCGGCACCGAGCCGATGGCGCGCCGGCAGGATGCCGTCAAGGCGTTCGCCGGCATCGCCGCACGCATGCATGAAGCGATGGCGGGGGATCCACTGGTGAAGTTCACCATCGGTCGCGTCGTGGTCGAGCCGAATGCACCTTCCGTCGTGCCGGCCAGGGTGACGTTCCGCATCGATCTGCGCCATCCCGACAATGCGGCGCTCGAGGTTTTCGGCGCCCGCATCGAGGAGATCGCGAAAGCCGGCGCGGGGGCCTGCGGCGTCGATATCCGCCGGCTCGTCGACGCGCCGTCGAACGGCTTCGATACGGGTCTGCGCATGGCGATCGGGGCGTCGGCCGACCGGCACGGCCTCGCCAGGCTCGACCTGCTGTCCGCCGCCGGCCACGATGCGCGGCAGATGGCGTCGCTGACGCGCGCAGCGATGATCTTCATTCCCTGCCGTGGCGGCATCAGCCATCATCCGGGCGAATGGGCCGAGCCCGCCCATGTCGCAGCCGGCGCCACGGTTCTTCTCGACCTCCTGATGGCTGAGGCGGGCGTTTCGTCGAAACAAGGAGATGAAAGATGAGCACAGCCGAAGACATGGCGGAAATGCCGGTCCAACTGCCGCGCGAGCCCGCCAATGCGGCGCAGGCGCGCAGCCGCTACTTCAACTCCGGCAACGCCTTCAACATCAAGCTTCCCCCGGTGCCCGGCCATATCTTCGTGGACGAGCCGGCAGCGGCGCTGAAGATGGAGAAGACCGGCTTCATCGACTGCGACCAGTCGGCGAGCATGCAGTGCGCCTTCCCGGCCACGACGCCGCTGATGCTGGCGCGCTACGCCGTCGTAAAGGCAGGCGAGACGCTCGATACGACGCTCTCGAACACGGCGTCGATCTGGTACGTCATCGAGGGCAGTGCCGATCTTTCGATCGGCGAGGAGAAGGCCGCGCTCGGCAAGGGCGACGTCTTCCTGCTGCCAGGCGGCACAGCCTCGTCGATCGCCGCGCGGCAGGACGGCGTTTTGTGGGCCGTCGGCAACGATCCGCAGCTGAAATTCGACGCCTCGGTCCCGGTGACGGGCGCCGAGGCCGCGGTGCAGTTCGTGCACTATCCGGCCGGCGAGATCGCGCACCAGCTCGACGTCGTCTACAACCGCAACGCCAATGCCGACACCTCGGGCCATGCGCTGATCTTCTCCGCCGAGAAGACCGTGGCCGCACGCAACATCACGCCGACGATGACGCTGTCGCTCAACACGCTGAAGCCCAGAAGCGAGCAGCCGCCGCACAAGCACAATTCGGCGGCCATCACGCTGGTCGTCGCCGGCGAACCGGCCTATTCCATGGTGGCCGAGCAGAAATGCGACTGGTCGCCCTGGGCGACGCTGGTCACGCCGCCGGCGGCCAAGCACAGCCATCACAACCACGGCAGCACGCGCGCCGAATTCCTGATCGTGCAGGACGGCGGCTTCTATTATCACGCCCGCACCATGGGCTTCGAGTTCTACTGATGCGCCTGATCATCGACACGGATACGGCCGGCGACGACACCTATTCGCTGCTCTTGGCGATGCGCACGCCCGGCTCGACGCTGGAGGCGGTGACGATCTGCGCCGGCAACGTGCCGTTCGACCAGCAGGTGGAAAACGCTCTGGCAACGATCGAGGCGGCGGGCTTTTCCGGAAAGGTGCCCGTCTATTGCGGGGCGCGGCGGCCCATGGTCAAGCCGTGGGAAGCCTCGACCATGCACGGCAACGACGGCATGAGCGGCGCGAACCTGCCGATCGCCCGCCAGCGCCCGGAAAGCCAGCACGCGGTCGATGCGATCATCGATCGCGTCATGGCGGAGCCCGGCAAGATCGACATCCTGGCGCAGGCGCCGCTCACCAACATAGCGCTCGCCGTGATGAAGGAACCGCGCATCGCCAAGGCCGTGCGCCATCTCTGGATCATGGGCGGCACCGACAATTCCGTCGGCAACATCACGCCCTGCGCGGAGTACAATTTCTTCATCGATCCGGAAGCGGCGAGGATCGTCTTCGAGGCAGGCTTCGACATCACGCTGTCGACCTGGACGCTGACGCTGAAATCCAGCGTGTTCGAGACGGACCAGCTCGACGAGATATTCGCGATGAAAACGCCGCTGTCGGAATTCTACCGCAAGGTGTCCGCCGTGCCGCGGCAGATGGCGCAGGCGCGCTACGGCCGGCCGATGAGCACGCATCCGGACTCGCTCACCTGTGCCTGCGCGCTCGACCCCACCCTCATCGAGGCGTCGCGGCAGGCGGTGGTGCGCATCGAAACGGCCGGGGAGATCACGCGCGGTTTTTCGGCGATCCACCCGCCGGTGCTCGGCAACCGCTGGCCGGACTACAAGGTCAACGCGCGGGTCATCGAGCGGGCCTCCAACGGCGGCTTCTTCCGCATGATGAAGCAGGCACTCGCATAGGAGCGTCTCCCGCAGAGACCGGCGCTGCATCCGCGCGGCCCTTTCGTTAGAGAAAGGGTGGATGGTTTTGCCCGCTCGGCGGTTTCGAATGCCGAGGGCGTGCCTCAAAATCGGTCATACGATGCACAAGAAATGACGCTTTCTGCACGCAGAAAATCGTATAACGTATGCAGAAAATTCACATCAGCATTCAAATGGTGTGGGCGTCGACTTTCAGCGGTTTGAGGAGGCCGATGTGACGCTAGCGATGAGCAGGAGGGGTCATTTCCCGCCAGTCATGGCGACAGAGCGCTGCTTGGCACGCGGCTTGCCTGTATCCTCAGTGACGAAAACTGCATACGTGAGGATAGTCAGCATGGCGGAGGCAACGTGACGCTGGTTGAAGGATATTTCCATGGCGCCCACGCCGGCGCCGGCGGACTGGCCAACGGCCGCGCGCCCACGAGGGGCAAGGTCGTGCCGGGCACCGTCCCGGAGCAGGATGCGGCCGACGAGCGGCCTCTCATCGAGCTGCGGCAAATCTCCAAGACCTTCGGCGCGGTCAAGGCGCTGCAGGATCTGGAGGTTTCGATCCGGCCGGGCGAGCTGGTCACGGTCGTTGGGCCGTCCGGCTGCGGCAAGAGCACGCTCTTCAACATTCTCGCCGGCCTGGAGGAGCCCGATCCGGGCAACATCCTGCGGCTGAAGGGTGTCAGCTCGACGGCCTCCGACCTGCTCGGCAAGGTCTCCTTCATGCCGCAGCGCGATCTGCTGCTGCCGTGGCGCAACGTCATCGACAATGCGATCCTGGCGCTTGAGGTCGAGGGCATGCCGCGCGCCGAGGCGCGCAGGCTGGCGATGGACATGCTGCCGGAATTCGGCCTTGCCGGCTTCGAGGCGCAATATCCCAACCAGCTTTCGGGCGGCATGCGCCAGCGCGTTGCCCTGATGCGCACCTTCCTGTTCAAGCGCGACCTGATGCTGCTCGACGAACCGTTCGGCGCGCTCGACGCGCTGACGCGCACGATGATGCAGCGCTGGCTGCTCGACGTCTGGCAGAAGCACAAGCGCACGGTGCTGTTCATCACCCACGACGTCGACGAGGCGATCTTCCTCGGTGACCGGGTGCTGGTGATGACCGCACGCCCCGGCCGCATCAAGCTGGAGCAGGCCGTCGACCTGCCGCGCCCGCGCAAGGCCGACATCGTGACCTCCCCCGAATTTATCGCCCTGAAGAAGACCCTGCTCGAGGCGATCGAGGAGGAAAGCATGAAATCCTTCCAGGTCGCCGGCCGCTGACAGAGACGAGGAACCGACGATGAACGACCATTATTTCGGCCGCCCCGCCCACATCCCCGAAGGCGAATGGAAGGCGCGCGTCGATCTCGCCGCCTGCTATCGCATGGTGGCGCGGCTCGGCATGGACGATCTGATCTACAACCACATCTCCATGCGGCTGCCAGGCCACGAGGACCAGTTCCTGCTGAACCCCTACGGCTTCCTGTTCGAGGAGATCACCGCCTCCAGCCTGGTCCGCATCGACATCGCCGGCAACAAGCTCGACGACACGCCCCATACCGTCAACAAGGCGGCCTTCGTCATCCACGGGGCGATCCACAAGTCGAGCCACGACGCGGTCTGCGTGCTTCACACCCATTCCGACGCGAGCGTCGCCGTCTCCTGCCAGGAGGAGGGGCTTCTGCCGCTCAGCCAGTTCGCCATGCGCTTCTACAAGCGCCAGGCCTTCCACGGCTACGAGGGCGTGGCGATCGATCTCGACGAGCAGGAGCGGATCATTCGCCACCTCGGCGACAACCGGGTGATGCTCATGCGCAACCACGGCATCCTGACGGTCGGCCGCACGCCCGGCGAAGCCTTCATGCTGCTCTATTATTTCGAGCGCGCCGCTCGCATCCAGCTCGACCTCCAGGCCGCCGCCGCAACCGGCGCCAGGCTTATCGTGCCGCCGCACGATGTCTGCGAAAAGGCGGCGCGCCAGTTCTGGGAGAACAAGGGCGACATCCTCATCGCCGGCGAGCGCGAGTGGCCGGCCTTCCTGCGGCAGCTCGACAGGGAAGGCGCGGACTACCGGCAATAGTTCCGGGCGGAGGACGACGACAACGACGAAAAACCAACAGAGAGGGTTCCATGTTCAAACGACGCACGTTCCTCGTGGCCTTCGCGGCCGCCTCTATCGGTCTTCAAGCGCCGGTCCCCGCCGTCGCGCAGGATATGGTCGATGCCAGCCTGCGCCTGAAATGGCTTACACAGGCGCAGTTCGCCGGCTTCTACGTCGCGCTGGAAAAGGGCTACTACAAGGACGAGGGCATCAACCTCACCATCAATCCCGGCGGGCCGAACCTGCTGACCGAGAACCTGGTGGCGACCGGCGCCGACACGTTCGGCCTCTCGGGCGGCACCGACAGCGTGTTCGCGGCGCGCGACAAGGGCCTGCCGGTCGTCTGCATCGGCGTCGCGCACCAGGTCACGCCGTTCGTCTTCGTCTCCCACAAGGACGGCCCGGTCCAGTCGGTCGCCGACTTCAAGGGCAGGACGGCCACCACCTGGTTCACCGGCGCCAACCACGTGCTGTCGGCGATGCTCTCCAAGGTGGGCGTTAGCCCCTCCGACGTGGACATCCAGCCGCAGCAGGTCTCGGTCACGCCGTTCGTCGACAAGCAGGTCGACGTCGTCACGGCGACGCGCCACAACGAACTCTATGTCATCAACGAGCGTGTCGGAAAGGACAACCTGAACCTCTTCGTGCCGGAAGACAGCGGCGTCTCCTTCCCGCGCGACACGCTGATCGTCTCGGAGACGACGGCGGCCGAGAAGCCCGAACTCGTCGAGAAGTTCCTGCGCGCCAGCGTCAAGGGCTGGAGGGAGGCCTTCGCCAATGAAAGCGAGGCGATCGACATCATCATGAAGATCTCGCCGACGCTCGACCGCGCCCAGCAGGAATTCATGCTGAGGGAAGTGAGGACGCTGATGACCGCCGGCAAGGGCTCGACCGACGGGCTCTTCGCCATCGACAAGGCAGCGGTCGGTTCCGCCAACGACCTGCTCGCTGAATACGGCGTGATCTCGAAGCCGGTCGAACTCGACGCCGCGTTCAACGCCAGCTTCATCGAGAGCATTCCCCTCGAGGAAAGGCGCCTATGAGCGGGGCTGCCTCCGTTGCAGGAAACCTGCCCGTCGCATCGACGGGCAGGTTCGGCGCGGTCGTCAAGCCGATCGTCTGGCTGGTGGCCGCAGTCGTCCTTGTCGAGGCGATCGTCGTAGTCTTCGGCATCCGCTCCTACTACCTGCCGCGGCCGAGCGTGATCGCCTCGACGATCATGGCGACGCCCGGCGCCTATCTCGCCGGCCTCTGGCGCACCTTCCTGGAAACGGTGCTCGGCTTTGTCGCCGGCAGCCTGTTCGGCGTCGTCATGGCCGTCGTCTTCCATCGCTGGGTGCTGCTGCGGGAGATGTTCTTTCCGCTCTTCGTCGTCTCGCAGACCATTCCCGTCATCGCCTTCGGCGCCGTCGTCGTCCTGTGGTTCGGCAACACGCTGCTCGCCAAGGCCGTGATCTCCTTCTACATCAGCTTCCTGCCGGTGACCGTGAACACGCTGCTCGGCTTTTCCGCCGTCGATCCCCGCCAGGTGCAACTCATGCGCAGCTTCGGCGCCGACGATGCGCAGATCCTGCGCAGGCTCTATCTGCCCGCCGCGCTGCCGCAGCTCTTCGTGGCGCTGAAGCTCGCCTCTTCGCTCGCCCTCGTCGGCGCGATCGTCGGCGAGTGGTTCGGCGACACCACCGGCCTCGGCGTCCTTCTCCTCCAGGCCATGTACAACGAGAACGTCGCCGGCATCTGGGCCACCATCGTCGTCTCCGCCTGCCTCGGCATGGGGCTTTACGGCGTCGTCGCCTTTGCAGAGCGCAGGATCGTCTTCTGGGGAGGCGAGCAATGACCGCTTCCATTTCCTCCGACAGCGCCAGGCAGATTTCCCGAGGCATCGGCGGCGCGCTGCTGGTCGCCGTCGTCTGGGAGCTTTGCGCGCGCGGCCTCGACCTGCCTGCCTATGTGCTGCCGGCGATCAGCAGCATCCTCGCGGGACTTGCCAACGATGCCGGGTCGCTGCTTGCGGCTGCCCGCTTCACCGCGACCGAGTCCCTGGCGGGCTATGCCATCGGCTGCCTTGCCGGCATGGCGGCGGCGGTGCTGGTCACGATGGTTCCGAGCGCCCGAAGCGTGGTCGTGCCGCTCGCCACCGCCATCAATTCGGTCCCCGTCGTCGCCTATTCGCCGCTGGTGCTGCTGTGGTTCGGCATCGGCATGGCCTCGAAGGTCGTGATGGTGGCGATCGCCGTCAGCTTTACGATCTTCCTCAGCACGATCGCCGGCCTCGACCGCGTCGATCGCAAGTCGGTCGACCTCCTGCGTTCCTTCGGCGCAGGCCGGCTCGCGGTGCTGTGGCGGCTGCGCCTGCCGACGGCGCTGCCGCTCATCATCGCCGGCATGCGCGTCTCCACCGTTCGCAGCGTCATCGTAGCCATCGTTACGGAGATGCTCGGCGCCTATGGCGGGCTCGGCTGGGTGATCTACCAGGCGGTGCTGCAGGTCGATTTCGTGAAGGTCTGGGCCGCCATCATCGTGGCGTCGGCCATCAGCCTCGCCTTCTTCGGCGCCATCAGCTTCGTCGAGCGCCGCTACGTCTTCTGGAGATAGCATAGCATGACACGCAAGATGCATTTCGGCCTCTTCCTGCTCGGCACCGGCAGCCATGTCGCCGGTTGGCGCGTGCCCGGCGCGATGGACAGCTTCCAGGACATCGGGATGATCCGGCAGATCTCGGTCGAGGCTGAGCGTGGCCTGTTCGATCTCATCTTCGTGGGCGACAACCTCAATGCCGACCCGGCCGCCCATCCTTCCTACACCGCCCGGCTGGAGCCGCTGACGCTGCTTTCGGCCATTGCCGGCGCGACGCAGCATATCGGGCTCGGCGCGACCGTCTCGACAACCTATTGCGACCCATTCACCGTCGCCAGGGTCTTCGCCTCGCTCGATCACCTGAGCGGCGGGCGTGCCGCGTGGAACGCGGTGACGACGGCCAATCCGGCGGCGGCGGCGAATTTCGGCACGGTCCATCCCGACCATTCGAAACGCTACGAGATCGCCGAGGAATTCCTGACCGTGGTGCGCGGCCTGTGGGACTGCTGGGCCGACGACGCGATCGTCGCCGACCGCGAGACGGGCATCTACATCGATCCCGCCAAGGTGCGCGCGCTCGACCATGAAGGCACGCACTTCAAGGTCAAGGGACCGCTCAACATCGGCCGCTCGCCGCAGGGCCAGCCGGTCATCCTGCAGGCGGGCGGCTCGGGGCCCGGCCAGGAGCTCGCGGCAAAATCGGCCGACGTCGTGTTCTCCGTCACGCAGGATCTCGACGAAGCCCGCGCCTTCTACCGTTCGGTGAAGGACAGGCTTGCGAAATACGGCCGCAGTGAGGAGTCCATGGTCGTGCTGCCCGGCGTAATGCCGATCGTCGGGCGCACCGAGCGCGAGGCGCATGACAAACTCGCCGAGCTCCAGGGCTTCATCAGCGAGACCAACGCGTTGGCGCTCATGAGCGACCGCTTCGGCGTCGACATGAGCGTCTACGATCTCGACGGACCGATCCCGGACGACCTCGTGCCCTCCGACAACTACCACGCATTCGCTAGGGTCATGCTCGACAAGGCCAAGCGCGAGAACATGCGGCTGCGCGACGTCTACAACCTCATGGCGGCGGCGCGCGGCCACTGGGTCCTGTGCGGCACGCCGGACTATGTGGCCGACACGCTAGAGACCTGGTTCACGACGCGGGCTGCCGACGGCTTCAACGTCATGCCGTCGCACTTCCCGGCGGGCCTCACCGATTTCGTCGACCTCGTCGTGCCGATCCTGCAGGAGCGCGATCTGTACCGCACGCAATACGAGGGTACGACGCTGCGCGACCGCATGGGCCTGGAACGTCCGGCCCGCATCTGAGGAGGGGCCAACGTGGGCATCATGACACATCGCTTCCAGACGGTGGAGAGCGCGGACTACCGAAACGGCATGGCCCGGTTGGCAGCAGCGGTAAACATCGTCACGACACGCACGGCAGACGGTCGCTTCGGGTTCACGGCTTCGGCCGTATGCAGCGTGAGCGATGCGCCGGCCACCTTGCTGGCCTGCATCAATCGCACCAGCTCCTGCTTCCCGGCCTTCGATCGCGCACGCTTCTTCAGCGTCAACACGCTTGCCCCCTCGCATGAGGCCCTGTCCGATCTGTTCGGCGGCAAGACCTCCATGACCGAGCGCTTCTCGTCAGGGCGTTGGGTGGAGGGCAGGACCGGCGTTCCCGTGCTCGAGGACGCCTTGGTGAGCTTCGAATGCGAGCTTGCCAACGCGTTCGACGAGGGCACGCATCGCGTCCTGTTCGGCCGGGTGATCGATCTTCGCAGCAGCGACCAGGAAGCCGCCTTGCTCTATTACTCTCGCCGGTATGTGGCCTGGAACAACAGCTAATTCATCCGCCGCGGAAGATACCGGCTGTTTTGAAGCAAAAAGCGCTCAAAATTCAGCCGAAGTTCGGCTGCTTGTTGACCTTATCGCATGGTTCTTGTCTGAAGCCTGCAGATTTTCGGGCTGCATCGCGGCGCTGATGGCCGCCGCAAACCGTCGCCCGAGCTGCGGACATCGTCGCTGTCGATTTCGATCTGGTCCGGGGATGCAGCTCCGGGCTTGACGGTCCGGGCTAGCTGTGAGCTTTCAGCCACAGCAAGCGCCATTTGTCTGGCCGGAATTGAAAGCGTCTTCTCGCCAAGGTGGGCCAGCACAACAAACTGTGCAGGTTCCGACACCTCCATCGGAAGGCAGATCATTTCGGTCCCATCGGAGCTGAAGTCGGGCCTCGGTCGCACGCACGAAAGCCCTACGCCCCAGCCGTTGGCGACCAGCCCCCTTTGCATCTCGAAACTCGGTGCCATCTGTATGTTCCGCGGCGTCGCTCCGTGCTTTCGGAACAGGTTCTCGAAATACTCTCGGGTGATTGGAAAATCCTCGATCACCACCCTGTCGGAGGAGAGATCACGCAGGTTGATCTGGGTCGACATGGCAAGCGGATGATCGCGTGGGAGCAACACGTATGGTGGCAGGCGGTCGATAACGGTTCTGGCAATACCGTGCGACTTTAGTTCGATGTCGTATGTGATGGCGAGGTCACATCTCCCGTCGAGAATCTGGGCGCGGACCTCTGCCAGATCGCCTTCGCTGAGCCGGTACGAAATATTTGGTGCGCTCTTTGCAAAATTGGTGAGCATCTTTGGAAGATAAATCGATCCGAGATCCCTGAAGCAAGCGATTGCGATCTCCCCAGCTAAGACGCTGTCGTGCTCGCCCCTCGCAATACGATATCCATCAGCCAGGATGGTCTTTGCCTGTGTCAGCAGGCGCCGCCCGGCCGGTGTAATGGCAAGCCCCTGTCCGGCTTGTCGCTTGAAGAGGGTACGCCCCAAAGCGATCTCAAGCTCAGAAATCGCGACGGACACCGAGGGCTGGGAGACATTGCAGGCAGTCGCTGCAGCGGTGACGCTGCCGTGGCCGGCGACAAAGTACTCGAGCTGACGGAATGTGTACGGTATAGGCATTGGCTATGATTGATTGTCCAGATTTAATTACAGCCTAATGTTCCAATTGCCTATCCCTCAGGTTGGCCAATAGACAGTGAGGAGATCAGCATGCAGGAACAAAGCGGCCGTGCCATTGCCGAAGCGACGAAACGGGCGAAACCCCGACTTTCGCAAGCCGCCATCGATGCCTACCGACGGGATGGAGCAATTTGCGTCAGAGGGTTGCTCAGTCCAGACGAAGTTGAATTATGCCGGCAGGGGATAGCAGAAAACATGGCCAATCCCAGTCCGAGGGCGAGTGTCGCCAGCCGTCCGGACGACCCGGGCTATTTCATCGAGGATTTCTGCAACTGGCAGGATATTCCCGCATACCGGGACTTCATCTTCAATTCGGCCGCGGGCGCCGTGGCCGGGCTGCTGATGGGCGCTGAAACGGTGCGGCTCTATCACGATCATCTGTTGGTGAAGGAGCCCAACACACGCGCCAAGACGCCCTGGCACCAGGACCAGCCCTATTACAACATCGACGGGCTGCAGAACTGCAGCATGTGGGCGCCCATGGACCCGGTGTCGCGCGCCGCAACCCTGGAATTCGTCGCCGGCACGCACAAGGGGCCTTGGCTAATGCCGCGCTCGTTCATGTCAAGCGAGGCGAAATGGTTCCCGGAAGGGACGTTGTCGGACCTCCCCGACATCGAGGCCGACCGATCTGCATTTAATATCCTCGGCTGGGAACTGGAACCAGGTGACGTGGTGTTCTTCCACATGCTGACGCTGCACGCGGCCGCCGGCGTCGGCAGCGGCCGTCGGCGGGTACTCTCGGTTCGCTTCCTTGGCGACGACATCACTCATGCCCCGCGCAAATGGCGGACGTCACCACCATTTCCCGGCCTTGACGACGAGCTAAAGCCCGGCGCGCCGATGGATCACCCGCTATTTCCAGTTCTCTGGGAGCGCACTGCGGCCAGCGTGGCGGCTTGGACGTCCGTACTATAAGGTTTGTGCATAATGCCATAACCGCGGATGCATTGTGTTTGCAGGCCCAGGTGCAGCGTATTGATGGGGTCGGTACCAGCGACCTCATCAAGGCTTGATGGATGCGAAGCGCTGGGCGCGGCGCATCCATTCCAGAGAGGCTGAACCCATGAATCTCGTGAGAACATTTATAGCCGGAGCTCTAACTTCGTTGATTTCAGCTGGTCTGCAATCCACGGCGAGCGCCGAGACGCTCGTGGTCTGTACGCCGCGCAGCGTGCAGAACCTGAACGCTGCCCAGCAATGGGTTACCCCCAGCGTCGACGTAATGAACGCCATGCACAATCGCCTGGTGGAAATCGAGCGCGGTGGAACAAAGCTGGTGCCGGGGCTGGCGACGTCGTGGGAGATTTCGGAAGATGGCCTGATCTACACCTTCCACTTGCGAAAAGGGGTGAAGTGGCACAGCAATCCGCTGTTCACCCCGACGCGTGACTTCAATGCCGACGACGTGATCTTCACGATCGATCGCTACCGGGACCCCAACCATTTCTTCCATGGCGTTGGCGTGGGAAGCCAGTATTTTGACTATACAAAGATAGACAAGAACATCGTCGAGATGAAGAAAGTCGACGACTACACCCTGCAGATCACGCTTGCCAAACCGACCGCGGTCTTTCTCGAACAGATGGCGTCGGAGTCGGTGTCGATCCAAAGCGCCCAGTATGGCGAAGCGATGAAGGATGCGGGCACACCGGACCAAGTGGATCTGCAGCCCATTGGTACGGGGCCGTTCCGGTTTGTCGCCTTCCAGAAGGAGGTCATGACCCGTTTCGCCAAGTTCGACGATTACTGGGCGATCAAGGAGGGCGACGCTTCTCGCGGGGCTCTTGTCGACGACCTCGTGGTTGTCGTCACGCCCGATCCGACCGTGCGACTTGCTCAGGTCAAAGCAGGCGAATGCAACATCCTGATCGACCCATCCGCCGCGGATGTCCTGGACCTTGTGAGCACCCCTGTGGAAGGGCTGGCGCTCGCCACCGTGCCGGGTACGTCCACCGGACTCCTCTACTGCCCGCTGCTTCCATTCAGCGATGCCGATCAGCGCGTCCCGATGGGCGACATGAAGGTGCGTCAGGCGTTTGCCCATGCAATCGACAAACAGGCGATTATCGAGGCCGTGTTTGGCGGTGCGACGGGAACAGTGGCGACTTCATTTGTACCTCCGCCAATCCCGGGCTTCGTCGAACTGGAGCCTTATTCGCGCGACGTCGAGAAGGCCAAGCAGTTGCTCGCTGAAGCGGGTTATCCGGACGGCTTCACTATAGAGCTTTGGCTCGCTCCGCTGAACCGCAGCTACATGCCGAATTCCCAGCGCGCCGCCGAACTCGTCCAGGCAGACCTCGCCGAGGTCGGCGTGAAGGTGAATATCATCGCGATGGACATGGCGGAGCTTCGACAGAAGCGGCGTGACGCCAAATATGCGTACATGGCATTCAGCGGCCTGAACATGGACTACCCCCACGCCAATGCTGCCGTCGACGGCATGTTCAGTTGCGGGGGCTGGTCGACCGTATGCGACGAAGAGATCGAGCGCCTTTATCAGGCGGGCAAAGTCGAGCTTGATAAAGAAAAATCGGCCGACATCTACGCGCACCTGCAGAAACGCTTTCGCGAGGTTCTTCCGGTTCTCCCGCTGGCAAATCCAATCGAGTTCCAGGTGGTGAGTTCGAACGTCCAAAACTATAAGATTCACACGCTGGGCGGCCAGGCCTTCTGGGGCGTTTCAATCAAACCATGACGTGATCGCATCTCCCCCGCCACACGTCGGCAACGTCGAGGCGGCCAAGGCCGCCTCGACGTGTCAAGGCAGTTGTCAGCAACGATCTGACAATTCCGTAGCGGCGAGGGAACCGGCGCTACCGCTTAAGCCACCGCCTGGAGGTTCTAGATTGTGTTGAGGTACTTAGCGGGCAGAGCCGCCGTGGCGTTTTTCACACTGCTCGGCGTGTCGCTGGCAACCTTCTTTCTCATTCGCCTCATACCCGGCGATCCCATCCTCCTGCTGATGCCCGCAGAGCGAGAGATCTCGGAGGAGCGGTATCAACAGCTCATCATACAGTTTGGCTTCGATCGCCCGCTCTGGGAGCAGTATTTTCGCTACATCGCAGGCCTTTTCAGCGGCGACCTCGGGATTTCCGCGTTTACCCGTCAGCCCGTGCTGAGCGAGTTTATGAGCTACTTCCCGGCAACCATCGAGCTGGCTCTGACAGCGACATGCTTTGGGCTCCTTCTCGGCGTGCCTGCCGGAATGATCGCTGCGCTTGCCAGGGGGACTGCGATCGACCTCGGCCTGATGAGTGCGGCGCTCGTCGGGTTCTCGATGCCGGTGTTCTGGTGGGGCATGATCCTCATCACTTTTTTTTCAGGCTATCTCGGCTGGACCCCGGTTTCGGGCCGCATATCCGTCTTGTACTTTCCGACACCCACCACCGGCTTCATGCTTGCCGATACCCTCCTCGGGGGCGACTTGAGGGCGTTCTGGTCGGCGCTGAACCATCTCATCCTCCCCACTGTGACCTTGGGGATCATTCCGCTAGCCATCTTTGCGCGGCAGACGCGGTCCGCCATGGCGGAGGTTCTGAACGAAGACTACGTGCGGACGGCGCGGGCGAAAGGCCTGAGCGAGTTTCGGGTGGTTGTCGTTCATGCTTTGCGCAACGCGCTCATCCCCGTTACGACGGTCGTCGGTCTGACGATGGGTGGGCTGCTGGCCGGCGCGATCCTGACGGAGACGGTGTTTGCCTGGCCGGGCATCGGTACGTGGATCGTTAAGGCGATCCTCAGCCGCGACTATCAGGTCATCCAGGGCGGAATACTGCTGATCGCGCTCGTCCTGATCCTGGTCAACTTCGCGGTCGACGTCCTCTATGGCGTTCTCGACCCTCGGATTCGCGCGGGAGGTGCCTCATGACGGCAAAGGACACTCGTGAACCCATAGTAAGCAGCTCAGGCGAGCCGGTTGCACTGATGCAGGCTGGACCTTTGCGGGAGTTCTGGCTCCTTTTTCGAAAGAACCTAAGCGCGATGGTGGGCTTGACCATCCTGTTGGTCTTCCTGTTCGTAGCGGTCTTTGCCGATCTCATCGCTCCCCACTCGCCGATTATGCAGTTCCGCCAGCACAGCCTTCAGCCTCCGGTTTGGCAGGACGGAGGCTCGGCGCGATTTCTCCTCGGCACCGACGCCGTCGGTCGCGATCTTCTTTCCCGCTTGATGCACGGCTCCCGCTTCTCCTTCTACGTCGGCTTTTGTGTCCTAACCCTCTCGCTCACCCTTGGGGTCGCTCTGGGCCTCGTCGCTGGATATTTCCGGGGGTGGCTCGAGGAGATCATCATGCGGCTCTCCGACATCCTCTGGTCTTTTCCCTCGCTTCTGCTCGCCTTCGTCGTCGTCGCCGTTCTAGGCCCGAGCCTCACCAATGCGATGATTGCGATAGCGCTGGCTTATTTGCCGGAATTTATCCGCATCACGCGCGGCCAGGTTCTGGTGGTGGCAAACCGAAACTATGTCATCGCCAGTCGTATGGCAGGAGCCGGTCCCTTGCGGCTCATGTTCACCGCTATTCTCCCGAACTGTCTTGCGCCCGTCATCGTCCACGCCAGCCTCGTCTTCTCTTCGGCGATCCTGGCGGCTGCAGGATTGAGCTTCCTCGGTCTTGGCGCTCAGCCGCCCGCGCCGGAATGGGGCGCGATGCTCGCGGAATCGCGGGAGTTCATCCTGCGCGCATGGTGGGTTGTAGCGTTTCCGGGGCTCGCTATTCTTATCATGGTTCTGGCCGTGAACTTTATCGGCGACGGTCTGAGGGACGCGCTGGATCCGCGGCTGAGCAGAGCATGACAGGCGAGCATGAATCATCGGCAAGTCGAGATCTTCGCGACGGTAATGCGGGCAGGCACGGCCTCCCATGCGGCCGACCTCTTGGGCATCACCCAGCCAGCTGTTAGCCGCGCCATCGCCGACCTCGAGAAGTCGGTGCGGTTCTCTCTGTTTGCGCGAATTCACAACCGGCTTGTTCCGACGCCCGAAGCGCGGCTGTTCTTCCGGGATGTCGAGGCCTCGTTTCGCGGCCTGGACACCTTGCGATCGAGCGCGGCCTGGATACGTGACCAGGGAGCCGGGGAGATCAAGATCGCCAGCCTGTCGGCCCTCAGCTCGTCTGCCGTGCCGCAGGCAATCTCGACCTTCCAGAAGAAGCACGCCGACATCCGCGTAACGCTGCATGTGTTGTGGTCGCGTGATGTTCGCGACCGGATCGCATCCGGGCAGTTCGACGTCGGGCTTGCGGCGGACGAGATCGACACCTCGGGGATTCACGCGCAGCCGTTTGCGACCCACAGGGTTGCGTGTCTGATGCCGAAGGGACATCCGCTGTCTCTCAAAGAGGTTATCGAGCCGGCGGACCTGGCGGAAGTTCCGCTGGTCACCTACGTTCCGGAGGATCGTTGGCGGCAGCAGCTGGATGCAGCCTTCGCCGCCGCGAACGTGAAGCCGAAGATCGCCGTCGAGACCACTTACTCCTCGACGATCTGCTCGCTCGTATCGCAAGGCATCGGCGTCGGTTTTGTCAGCCCAGGTGCGACCGGTGGTGCGGATATCTCGCACCTTGTCGTGCGCCGCTTCGAACCGAAGATCATCGTGCGTGTCCTTCTGATCTTGCCGCTCGATCGACAGAAATCGCTGCTCGTGCGGGAATTCATCGATTGCCTGCTCGAGACCCGTTCAGCGCAGCCCCAGGCATCATAACTTTTCATTATACCAAGCATACCTTGCCTACATTGTCCGGCGTGAAGCCTGGCGAATAGCATGCGCCATGCTGACGCGCGTCCGTCGTCCGGAGAGAAGCTTTGCCTGATTTCATGCAGTTGAACCCCCCGGTGCATCGCGCATCGACCGTTCTGTTCAAGGACACCGACGCATTCCTGGCCCGAGGGTCCCAGCTCTATGACGGGTTTATGTATGGGCTCTACGGAACGCCGACGACCCGCGAGTTGGAGACACGCATCGCCGCGATTGAGGGCGGGCATCGGGCGATCGTCGTTCCATCAGGGCTCGCGGCAATCACGCATGTCATACTGGCGCTGTGCAAACCCGGCGACCATATCATCATCACCGATTCCGCCTATGGCGGCTCGCGAGCCTTCGCGACGAGCGCGCTTGTGCGCCTCGGCATCGACGTCGAATACATTCCGTCGGACGCAGGTTCCGTGCAGGCGTACCTCAAGCCGCAAACGCGGCTGGTGCTCCTGGAATCGCCCGGTTACTACACGATGGAGATCCAGGATATCGCGGCCATCGCCGCTGAAGCCCATGCCGCCGGTGCGCTCGTCCTTCTCGACAACAGCTGGGGTTTTGGCGCCTCATCCATGTTCGAGCATGGCGTCGATATCTGCTGCACCGCACTGTCGAAATATGCTGCCGGCGCCGGCGACCTCTGCATGGGTTCCATCACCGTTGCCACGGAGGACATGTACCGCACGCTCAAGGCCTTTGTTGCCGGCCTGGGCGCTGGCGTGTCCTCCGATGACGCCTATCTGGTGATGCGGGGGCTGCTCACACTCGACACTCGCTTGCGCGATCATGCGGCCCGGGCGCTCGGACTGTCGCAATGGCTAAGCAGTCATCCGGCGGTCAAGGAGGTGATCAATCCCGCTCGCCCCGGTGATCGGTGGCACGCAAGGTTTCAGAAATACTTTCGCGGCGGCAACGGCCTTTTCTCCGTCGTGCTTCATGACGGTTCGCTCGACGCCATTCGGCGCATGCTTGACGGCCTCGAGGTGTTCAAGATCGGCGCTAGCTGGGGAAGTCCGCACAGCCTTCTTGCTGCCGCATATCCGCACGGCGAGCGGTCAGTCGATCGATGGCCGAAAGACCAGTACATCCTGCGCCTTCACATCGGTCTCGAAAAGGTCGCCGCGCTGAAGTGCGATCTCGACCGGGCCTTGTCACGCGCGGCCGGGATTGCGGCCTTGCGGGTCCGCTAGCCGATGGGTGCGATCGATACAGTACTAGGGTTGATCGACGAGCATTTCGACCGGTCGATCGAGAAGCTTTTTGAGCTGGCGCGTATCCCCTCCGTGTCCTCTGATCCAGCCCTCGCAGGCGAGTGCCGCAGGGCCGCCCTCTGGCTGTCGGATTATGTGTCTTCTCTGGGCTTCCAATCCCGGCTCATGGAAACGGGCGGTCATCCGGTGGTCTACGCAATCCTGGGAGACTTGAACGATACGACCAAGCCGCACGTGCTCTTCTACGGACACTATGACGTCCAGCCGGTCGACCCGATCGAGAAGTGGACCAATCCGCCCTTCGAACCAAAGATCGACGTCGCCAAGGACGGGACCGAACGCCTGCTCGGCCGGGGCATGTCAGACGACAAGGGTCAGATATTCACGTTCCTTGAGGCATGCCGCGGGTGGATTGAACACACAGGCACACTGCCCGTTAACGTCACCATCTTTCTCGAAGGCGAGGAAGAGGCTGGCTCGCCGAGCCTCGAGCGGACCCTCATAGAGCAAGCCGGCGACCTTGCCGCGGATGTCGTCCTCGCCTGCGATTCCGCCATGTGGGACCGCGACACACCTGCGATCGCTACGCGTCTCAAGGGGCTGTTCCATGACAAGGTGATCGTTCACGGGCCCAACCGCGATCTTCATTCCGGAACATATGGCGGAGTCGCCGCCAATCCGCTGCGCGTGCTGTCGAATATACTGGCTGGCCTCTATGATGCCGACAATCGAGTGGCCATCCCGGGCTTCTACGATGAGGTCGAGCAAGTTCCGGCCTCCCTACGGCAGCAATGGCGCGAACTTGGCTCGGCCGCGGATGCTGCGCTCGGCGATGTCGGGTTGTCGATGCCTGTGCTCGAGACCGGCTACACGGCTATGGAGCAGACATGGGCCCGGCCGGTGGTCGATATCAATGGCGTCGGTGGCGGCAATCAGGGTCCACCCCGTTCGGTCCTGCCGTCGCAAGCCTGGGCGCGGTTGTCGTTCAGGCTGGTGGCATCCCAGAAGCCCGACGTGATCCGCCGGCTGTTTCGCGAACACGTGGCGTCGCAAGTACCTTCTGACTGCCGCGTGTCGTTCGAAGGCGACGACGGCTGCGGCGCCTACGCGCTCAAAGAGGACAATCCGTTCCTGATCGCCGCGGCAAGGGGGCTGGAGGCCGAATGGGGGCGGCAGCCGAAATTTCCCGGATCTGGCGGCTCCATACCCGCGATCGGATGGTTCAAGGACCATCTCGGGCTAGACAGCATCATGGTGGGTTTCGCCCTCGATGACGACGCGATCCATGCGCCGAATGAAAAATACGATGTGCGTTCCATGCGCAAGGGGACGCGATCCTGGGCCAGGATCCTAGAAGAGGTATCTCGGGTCGATCTCAAGTGGCGCAGGACCGAAAGGTAGCGGATGGATCCTCTGTGGCCCCTCTATCTGAACGAGGAGAACGCCGTGGCCGAGGTCAGCGGGGCATCAGATGCGGGCAACGCACACCTGTTGGAGGTCGATAATCTCGTTGTCGAGTTCGAGACCAGGCAAGGCGTCTTCCGCGCCGTCGATGGGATTTCATTGCATTTGGCGCGAGGCGAGATCCTGGCAGTGGTGGGAGAATCCGGTTCGGGCAAGTCGGTGCTGATGCACGCCATGTTGGGGCTCCTCACTCCGGGCGCGAGGGTTACCGCCGACCGCATCGTCTTTAGGGGCAGGGATGTCCTGGCGTTGAAGGTTTTTGAACGGCGAGCACTCCTTGGCAAGGAAATCGGTGTCATATTCCAGGATCCGATCGGCAGTCTCAATCCTTGCTACACGATCGGCTTTCAGATCGATGAGATTCTGAGACGCCATACGCCACTTGATCAACGCGCTCGACGTGACCGGACGATTGCCATGCTCGACCAGGTCGGCATTCCGATGCCTGCCGAGCGACTGTCTTCCTTTCCCCATCAGATGTCCGGCGGCCAGTGTCAACGGGTCATGATCGCCATGGCGCTGGCATGCGAGCCGTCGCTTCTGATCGCGGATGAGCCCACGACTGCCCTGGACGTGACCATTCAGAAGCAGATCCTCGATCTGCTGATGACGCTACAGCGGTCTCGCGGGATGGGGATGGTCATCGTCACCCACAATATGGGCGTGGTGTCCGAGGTCGCCGATCGGGTCTTCGTGCAGTACCGCGGCAAGATGATGGAGTGCGCGGACGTCATCGAAATCTTCGAAAACCCGCAGAGCCGGTACACCCAGGCCCTTCTGTCGGCTCTCCCGGAAAACGCGGTCGGCACCAGGCTGCCCGTCCTTTCCGGCTCGTTCTGAGAATTCGAACATGACGGCACCAATCCTCGAATGCCAGTCGATTGTACGGAAGTACCACATTTCGCCAGGCCTGCTCGGCGACCAGCGAACGATCACTGCAGTCAATAATGTCAGCTTCGCACTGAAGCGTGGAGAAACGCTTGCCGTCGTCGGCGAAAGCGGAAGCGGCAAGACAACGCTCGCGCGCATCCTTGCAATGATTGACCCACCGACGGCAGGGGACCTCCTGGTCGAAGGGAAGAAAGTCTCGCCTGGACGGGCAGTCGAAACTGACGTCCGTCGAAACATCCAGATGGTCTTTCAGGACCCGTACAGCTCGCTCAATCCGCGGCAAAGGATCAGCACGATTCTGGAAGAGCCGTTGCGCATCAATATGCGAATCGATGGACGTGAGCGGGGAAGGCTCGTCGCCGAGATGTTGGAGAGAGTGGGTTTGGGCGGCGGCTATTCCACCCGCTATCCTCACATGCTATCGGGCGGGCAGCGGCAACGCGTAGCCATCGCCCGAGCACTGATGCTGCGTCCAAAAATCCTGATCCTGGACGAACCCGTTTCCGCTCTCGATCTGTCCGTGCAGGCACAGATACTCAACCTGCTGGCGGAACTCCGAGAAGCTTACAGCCTAAGCTACGTTTTCATCAGCCACGACCTCGCCGTGGTCCGCTTCTTCGCGGATACAGCGATGGTGATGCACAGAGGGGATGCCGTGGAAATGAAGAGCTGCGCGGAACTCTTCTCTTCCCCGCAGCACGCTTACACGAAAACCCTGCTCCAGGCTTCCCCCCGTATAGATCTCGCGAAAATACGCCAACGGCTGAAGACCGGAAACTAGTATCGCTTGCCGTCATGTCGCGCCAAACTCCATAGGCGCGGATCATCCGAATGCAGTTCGATTAACCGTGCTCGAAGACAGCTGCGGCGCGCTCTGCGGGTGGCGGCAAATATCGGGCCTTTCGGTCCTGCCTCGGTCTCCTAAGTGCACTTGACGCCGACCCTGCAGGCGGTTGCGGGGAAGGACTTATGATATGTCGGCGCCGCGGCTTCAAAGCCGTGCCCAACGAGATGATAATAAGTTTCGCCGAAACTATCCATTTCTATCCGATCGCGCGCTATGCTGCTGAAATCACAAACCAAATTTGAATTAGATCAATGCCAAGGCACGATAGACCGACCGAAACCCTGCCCTGCCGTGCTTGCGCTTTGCTTACGCGTGGAATCTCTCAAGGGGACGACCATGCATGGCGAAGCTGACAAAACGAACGGTCGATACCACCAAAAATCAAATCCTCGGACTATGTCGTTTGGGACGACGATCGTGGTGTTCTTCTTCTCGACGACGACCTTCTTGGCGCGGCCGAGCATTTGGAGCGTGACGTTTCCAGCTTGATCTTCTGAGATGGCGGTGCCGCCGGTGGGGATGGCGATGTCCTCCAGCATGGCCTTGCGGCCGTCGCCGAAGCCGGGGGCCTTGACGACAGCAACCTTCAGGCCGCCGCGCAGCTTGTTGACGACCAGCGTGGCCAGCGCCTCGCGCTCGACATCCTCGGCGATGATGAACAGCGGCTTGCCAGACTGCACCACGGCTTCGAGAATCGACAGCATCGCCTGCAGATTGCCGAGCTTCTTCTCGTTGATCAGAACATAGGGCTCTTCGATCTCGACCCGATCTTATCCTGATTTGTGATGAAATACGGCGAGAGATAACCGCGGTCGAACTGCATGCCCTCGCCCTGTGAAACGGTTCAGTGCGAAGGGCGTGATGTCATAGGACGCGTCTGAGCGGGTTGCCGCCTCGGCCAGCAGCTTGCCGGAGAAGGCGCCGGCGAGATTGCCGAAGAAGTGCCCGGTATTGAGCATCAAGCCTTCGATGCCGCAGGCGGCATCGATCACCGGCAGTCCGTCCGGGGTCTGTGCCACGAGTCCGGCCCATTGTCTGGTGATCGGCAGTTCCGACAGGGCAGGGAAGTTCCTGCTCATGATGGAGCAGGCCATCGCCTGGCCCGCAACCGTCGGCTGGTCGTGGCTGCTGCCGATCTCATAGGCGCAGCCGAACTGGATCGACCCGTCGGGCATGCTGGCAATCTGCTCGGTGAAGCCGAGGGCGGGCCGGATCTGCTCGGAGGGATCGCGCGGAAAGGCGGCCGCGTCCATGCCGGGCGGGGTGAAGAAACGGAACAGCGACTGGCCCGCCACGACCCGTCCGATGCGGAACGGCGCCGCGCCTGTCGAAGCGGCCTCGAACCTGGTCCACTGAAAGGGGACGCCGAGGCCATGCGGCGCCAGAAGCTCGTTGGACCACGGGCCGCAGGCCACCACGACGGTTGCGCAGGCGAGAACATCGCCGTCGGCAAGGCGCACCCCGCGACAACGGCCCGTCTCCACCTCGATCGCCGTCACACTGGCGGGCGCGATCAGCCGTCCGCCGGCGTCGCTGAAGGCGGCCACCAGGCGGCGGACGAGCAGGGGCGTGTCCTGATGCGCATCGAGCGGGTTCCAGACCGCGCCGGACACTTGCGGTCCGATCTGCGGACAGAGCGAGTGCAACTCTTCACGGTCAAGCAGCTTTAGCGACAGCCGGCTTGCGCCCTGTCCGCGACAAACGCGCGGGCGGCCTCGGCAAAGGCCTCGTCGCGGTAGATGATCAGGCCGCCGCAGGCGCGGAAGCCGAAATCGGGGAGCTCGCCGGCAAGGGCTTCGACAAATCGCCGGCCGGCAAGGGAAAACTCCATCGCCGTGCCGGCCGCCTTCGTCTGCAGCCAAAGGAACCCGGGATTGCGCCCGGAAGCGCCCCAGGCGGGCGCATGCTGTTCGATCAGGGCGACCGAGAGGCCCTGCCGGCGCAGATAGTAGGCGCTTGCAGTGCCCGCTATCCCCCCGCCCACGACCACGGCGTCGAATAGTTGCGTCACCACGGCAGTTCCGCGCGCTCCAGATGGAGGAGAAGCCGCTGCAAGACGTTGCGGCAGCGATCGACTTCGGTGAGTTCCAGATATTCGTCCGGCTTGTGCGCCTGCTCGATGGAACCCGGCCCGCAGACGATGGAGACGATGCCCGCTTTGCTGAAGAGACCTGCCTCGGTGCCGTAGGCCACCTTGCCATGGTCGTTTCGGCCCACAAGCTGCTTCACGAAGGTGACCGCCGGGTGAACGGCGTCGGTGTCGAACCCGGCAAGCTCGGCGACAGGTTCGATCGTGACGCTGCTCTGCGGCGAGACCGCCCGCATGCGCGGAAGGATCTCGCGCTCGATGCGCTCTTCGAGGCGGCCGATCAGCTCTCGCGTATCCACCGCGGGCAAGGCGCGAATGTCGAACTGGAACGCACATTCGGCAGGAATGATGTTGGCCGCGTTGCCGCCCGCGACCGTGGTGACCGACAGTGTCGAATAGGGCACGTCGTAGCCATCGTCGCGCAGTCCGCTCACGCGCTGCTCGCGTGCCATCTCGCCGATTATGCAGATGATCTCCGCAGCATATTCGACGGCGTTGACGGCGGCCGGCGCAAGGCTCGAATGCGCGGAACGGCCGGAGAGCGCCACGCGGTAGAACCCGGCACCCTTGTGCCCCACGACCACCTGCATCGAGGTGGGTTCGCCGACAATGCAGAGCTTGGGCTTGACGGGCAAGGCGGCAAGGCGGTCGATCAGGCTCTGCACACCAATACAGCCGAGCTCCTCGTCATAGGAGATGGCGAAGTGAACGGGTGCCTTGAGGTCGCGGCGGACGAGGAAGGGCACGAAGGCGAGCATGATGCCGACGAAGCCCTTCATGTCGCAGGTGCCGCGCCCGTAAAGTCGGCCGTCCGCCTCGCGCAAGGTGAAGGAGTCGGAGCTCCAGTCCTGGCCGTCGACCGGCACGACGTCGCTATGGCCGGAAAGGACAACGCCCGGCCGGTTGGCCGGTCCGATGGTCGCCCAGAGATTTGCCTTCGTGCGCTCCGCATTCCAGACAAGCTCGCTCTCCACACCGTGGCGATCCAGGAAAGCCTTTACATAGGCGATGAGGTCCCGGTTGGGATCGCGCGAAACGGTGGGGAAGGCGACCAAGTCGCGAATGACCGCCACGCACTCCGCCCGGCTTGGGCCTGCCTGCGCCGGCATCGCTTCAGCTGCCCGCTGGCCTGAAGATCGGCAGCGGCGGCAGGCCGCCGCGCTCGCGCCAGGCGAGCGTTACCCGGTCACCGATGCGGGCCGGCCCGTCATCGATGTTCGTGAGCAGTCGCGGCCCTTCGTCGAGTTCCACGAGCGCCAGCACGTAGGGCGGCTCGAGCGCCTCGATGACCGGAATGCGCACTGTGGTCAGCGAATAGACCGTACCTTTGCCTTTCGCCTCGACCCATTCCAGGGCGTCGCTCTCGCAAGAGAGGCAGAAGGGGCGGGGGTAGAACTGGTGCGACGCGCAGCTCCGGCATTTCTGGATGATGAGCCGGCGCTCCAGGCAGGCCTTCCAGAATAGCTCCGTGGTCGGGTCGGCAATGCCGAGGTCGGAAAGGGAGGGGGCATCAGTCACGGGCAAGCACCACGGTCGAGGCTGTCGAGAATGCAAGGCCGCCCGTGCCGTGGGCGACGGCGATGTGGGCATCCGGCACCTGGCGCTCGCCCGCCTCGCCGCGCAGCTGGCGGACGGCCTCCACCAGAAGCAGGATGCCGAGCGCGCCGGGATGGCAGTAGGAGAGCCCGCCGCCGGAAGTCATGCTGGGCAATCCGCCGCCCGGCCTCAAGCGGCCGCCGGCTATGAAGTCCCCCGCCTCGCCCTTTTTGCAGAAGCCGAGATCCTCCAGATAGAGCAGCACGCCATGCGTGAAATTGTCGTAAGGCTCGAACACGTCGACGTCACCAGGCGAGATGCCGGCCATGCCGAAGGCCTCGTGTCCGGAGACAATTCCAGGAGTCACCGTCAGGTCAGGACATTGCGCGACATGCCACTGGACGTGGCTCTCGCCGGCGCCCAGGATACGTACCGGCCGCTTGGCCGCGTCGCGCGCCCGGTCCTTGCGGGCGATCACGATCGCCCCGCCGCCATCGGTGACGAGGCAGCAGTCGAGCTTGCGCAGGGGATCGCTGATCAGGGGCGAGGCCATGACGTCGTCGATCGAAAGCGGATCGCGGCTCCAGGCTTTGGGGTTGAGCCTCGCCCATTCGCGCGCGGCGACCGCCACCTCCGCCAGGTGTTCCGGCGTGATGCCGTACTGGTGCATGTAGCGTGCCGCGCTCAACGCATAGTGGCCGATCGGGAAGTGGATGCCGAAGGGGGCCTCGAACTGCGCGGCCAGCGAGCCGTCCATGGCGTCCGCGGCGCGCTTGCGGTTGCGGCGGCTGCGCTGGCGCGAGGCGTAGCCGACGAGGGCCACATCACAGCGGCCGGCGGCCACCGCCAGCATGGCGTGGTGGACGAAGAACTCGAACGAGGCGCCGCCCATGTCGGAGGATTCGGCATAGCGCGGGCGGATGCCCAGATACTCGCCGAGCTGCACGGAGCCCTCTTCGCCCATATAGTTGGTGAAGAGGGCGTCCACGTCGCGGAACCCCAGCCCCGCCTCCGAAAGGGCCTCGCGCGCAGCGAGCGCCACCATCGAGAACTCGCTCTGGTCGGGAACCTTGCCGAGCGGCGTTTCGGCTGCACCGACGATGTAGATCGGAGTGTCGGCCAGTCCCGTCACGGAAGGCGTTCCCCTGCCGTCCCGCCGCGCGTCCGGGTTGCGATCCTGGCTGAAAGGAGCAGATGCAAGCGAGTTCTCCACCGGTGCGGCCGCTCACCCGCGACCTCCTCCCGCAGCACCTTTGTGCCGCGACTGGAAACGCGTCGAGAATTGTATTAGATGAATATGAAGTCAATATCAATTATTCGTCCGACCCGGCTTGGTGGTACGTTGATATTCACGACAGCAGGTGCGATACCCAAGCAAGGAGGTCTTCGATGGCGGTTGCGGCTGAACGGAACGCGAAGGGGACAGCTTTTGTCGAGGGGCGCGAGATCAGGTATGCTGATTACCTCTCCCAGGGGCTGAATTCGATTTCCTTCGCGTCCAAGGGCGATCGGACGAGGTATCGTCTCAAGATCGCTGCCGCCAGGGCGCTGGAGGAGATCGGCTACCAGAACCTACGGGTCTCGGATATCTGCACCTATGCCAGCGTGGCGCTCGGCACTTTCTACGTCTATTACCGCGACAAGAACGAGATCGCGATGGAGGTCGTGCTCGAGTTCATCGACCACCTCTACGAGCGGGCGCGGCAGGTGGGCCGGGGCACCGGCGACTTCGAGGCGATCCACAACACCAACCGCTTCTTCATCGCCGCCTACCAAGCCAATCCGGGACTGATGCAGTGTCATGTGCAGTTGCAGACGCAACTGCCGGAGTTCCAGGAGCAGTGGCGGCCCCGCCATGCGAAGTGGATCGAGAAGCTCGCCCGCTCCATCGCCCTCCGCGGCAACTACGGAGAGGACATGCCCGGCTCGGCCATGAAGGTGGCGCGCGTCTTGGAGGGAATGGTGTTCCACTATCTCTACGCCGAGATCGTGAGCAGGGAGAACACCCAGGCGGAGAACGGCTTCGACCCCGAGGCCGTCGCCATGATGCTGTCGGTGCTCTGGTACAGGGCCGTCTACTGTAAGGACCCTCCAGTTCTGCGCTGACCCGACGGGTTTGCGGCCGCTGTGGCAGCGCGCAGCACCCGTTGAGCGGGAACGGACCTCCGCCACGAGCGACCAGGATTTTTCCGACTGGATGCGACAAAATTGATATTGAAATCATATTCATTTTGGTCTGTATTGCAGGAGGAGAACGCGGAGGAGCGCAGGACGCCAAAGGGCGCGCGCATCTCCACGATCCCGACGGTCGCGAAGGGACGGGCGCGGGTATGGCAGTTAGAGCAAGACGGTTCGGCGGAGCGGAAAGCCGGCGCCAATGTCGCGGAAAGTGCCGGCCATGAGCGCGCTCGCGCTGGACGGACGCGTAGCGATCGTCACCGGAGCTGGCAGGGGGCTCGGCCGCGCCTACGCGCTTGCCCTCGCCGCCCACGGCGCGGCGGTCGTCGTCAATGATCTCGGCGGCGACCTCCAGGGGAACGGGATCGATCCGAGCCCGGCACAGGAAGTGGTGGCGGAGATCGAGGCAACCGGCGGCCGGGCGGTGGTCAGCGGACACGACGTTTCGGATTGGAAGCAGGCCGCCGACCTGGTCGCCCAGGCGATCGACACCTTCGGCGCCCTTCAGGTGCTCGTCAACAACGCGGGCATCCTGCGCGACCGGCTCTTCGCCAACATGGCGGAGGAGGAGTGGGACGCCGTCATCCGCGTGCATCTCAAGGGCCACGCCGCCCCCGCGCGCCACGCCATGAATTACTGGCGCAACGAGGCCAAGGCCGGCAGGGGCAAGGCGGGCTCGATTGTGCACACCACGTCTCTCGCGGGTCTCGTCGGCAATTTCGGCCAGGCCAACTACGCGGCCGCCAAGCTGGCGGTGGTGGGGCTTTCCCGCACGCTGGCCCTGGAGGGCGTGAAATACGGCGTCCGCTCCAATGCGGTTTCGCCTTCGGCGCGCACGCGCATCGAGACATCGCTGAAGCCGCCGCCGGCGGGGCAGTTTGATGTGTTCGCGCCCGAGAACGTGGCGCCGCTCATCTGCTGGCTGGCCATGGAGGACTGCCCGGCAACGGGCCAGGTGTTCCAGGCCTATGGCAACCGCGTCGAGGTGATCGCGCCGAGTGCGATTGCGGTCGACATACGCACGGAAGGCTGCTGGCGCGTGGCGGATCTCTCTCGCGTCCTTGCCGGCAGATTGCCCAGGCAGCCAGGGTTGACCGATTTCGTCGAGGAGCTTGCGTGATGGATGTGCTTTCGACCAAACCGTTCGACATCGCTTCCGTGCCGCTCGGCATGTCGCGGGATTCCGAGGAGTTTCGCACGAGCAGCCACCGGCTCGCCTCCTTCGCGCGTGCGGTCGACGACACCAATCCCCGGCATCTGGCCGGCGAATACGCCTTGCCCGTCTTCGCTCACATTCCCGTCATGCAGAGCATGGTGGAAGTGCTTCAGAAAACCGCGTCCGGGCTCATACTGCATGGCGAGCATGACTTCGTCTTCCACCGGCCGATTGTGCCCGGCCAGCGGCTTTTCACCGTATCGACGCTGATCGGCGCGCGCGGAACGTCGGCCGGAACTGCGGTCGTCATCGGCTCGTATACGCGAGACCACGCCGGCGAGCCTGTCTGCACCCAGTACAGCACGTGCCTCTTGCGCGAGGCAGGGGGCCGCGATGCGCGCGGCGAAAAGGCCCCGGAGCGGCCGCATGTGCCGCGGGGCGAGGGCGTTACCGACACCTACCCCCTCTCACTCGACCAGACGCGGCGCTATGCGGATGCCGCGCGCGACTATTCGGCCTATACCATCGATCCCGAAGCGGCGCAGGCGGCAGGCTTTCCCGCGCCCATCGTCCACGGGATGTGCACGCTGGCCTTCGCGGCGCGCGCTGTCGTCGACAGCCATTGCGGCGGCGAGAGCAAACGCCTCAGGCGCCTCGGCTGCCGCTTCGTCCATCCGCTCTATCTCCTCGCCGGGCAGACGCTCCGGGTCGAGCACTGGGCGGGCGAGGGCGGTCTCGCCGGTTTCGAGGCGAGCGACGCCGAGGGCAATCTCGTCATCAAGAACGGTTATGCGCAGGTGTCCAGATGAGCGAGACCTTGGATCATACCCTCGCCCCTATCGATACCACGGGCTTCGATCGCCCCGCTCACTGGGTGAAGCACCAGAACGTGGCTGCGGAGTGGAGTGCCGTGCCGCAGCAGACGGTGATCGAGATCGTCACCAACGGTTGCCTTGAGGACCCCGAACGGCCAATCCTCATCGTCGAGGACGGGCCGGCGATGACGCGGCGGGAATTCCTGTGCCGCTGCCAAGGCTTTGCGGGATATCTCAAGACATTCCTGAAGCCGGGCGATCGCGTGGTCGTGATGCTCGACAACCGGCTCGAATTCATGATCGCGCTGTTCGGCATCATCGCCAACCGCGCCACGCTGGTGTCGATCCCGCCCACGGCGCAGGAGTTCGACGCCGGCCACATCGTCAAGGATGCAGCACCCGTGGCAGCCATATTCGGCAAGCCGCAGCAGGCCGTCATCAATGCGGTGCGCGGACAGTCTCCGGCGCTGGGGCACATGATCATCGTGGATGGCGACGAGCCCGACGGGCTCGCCTCTTACGAGAACGCGGCCACGCCTCTCGATTTCAAGAAGGCCGAGTGCCGGCGCGAGGACGTCATCACCGTCTATTACACCTCGGGCACCACGGGCGCGCCCAAAGGCTGCATGCTGCACCACGGTTGGTGGCTGCGCGTGATCGACATCGACTTGCGCCTGTTCCGCCGCGGCTGGCAGGACAGGCAGCTCTGCTGCTTGCCCTTCTACTATGCGGACCCGGCGATCCAGCTCCTGACCTCGCTCGCCTCGCGCGGCACGCTGATCGCCATGCGGCGCTTCTCCGTCTCACGCTTCTGGGACGTCGTGACCACGTACGACGCCACCGAGATCCTTTCCATCGCCTCCATCCCTGCGCTGCTGCTCAAGGGCGAGCCTGGGCCGGCCGAGCGGGACCACCGCATCCGGCTCGCCATCCATGCCGGGCTGCCGAAGGAACTGCATCAGGAGATGATCGACCGCTACGGCTTCCACTGGCACAACCAGTATGGCAGCACGGAGGGCGGCATCATGAGCCGCGTGCCGCACCACCTCGCCGACGAACTGGTCGGCACCGGCACCATGGGCATGGAGCCGCCGGGTGTTTTCATCCGGCTGGTCGACGACAATGACGTGGATGTCGCGCCGGGAGAAGCGGGCGAGGCGCTGATCGCCGGCCCCGACCTTTATGTCGGCTATCTCAACCGCCCGGAGACCACGGCCGAAGCCAACCGCGGCGGCTGGTACCATTCGGGCGACGTTGCCCGCCGGGACGAACGGGGTCTGCTCTATTTCGTCGGCCGCAAGAAAGAGATCATCCGCCGTTCCGGCGAGAACATCTCCGCCGCCGAGGTCGAGGCCGTATTGCGTTCGCATCCGCTGGTGCTGGAGGTCGCGGTGGTGCCCGTGCCCGACCAGCTCCGCGGCGAGGAGGTGAAAGTCTACGTGCAGATCAAGGTGGGCAAGACCATGGCGGACCTCCCGCCCGAGGAGATTATCGATTTCTGCAAGGCACGGCTCGCCGCGTTCAAGATCCCGCGCTTTATCGAATACCGCGAGGAGGATTTCGAGCGCACGCCCTCCATGCGCGTGCTGAAGCAGAGCTTGACCAAGGCGAAGGCGGACCTGCGGTCGGGCGCCTGGGACCGCGAAACCGGAACGTTCGGAGATTGACCATGGCCACGGTCGGGGGAGCCGGCGGACAGATGAAGCCCTGCGACATCCTCGTCGTCCATGGCTGCGTGCTGACCATGGACGGGCGGCGCACCATCCTCGCTGACGGTGCGATCGCGATCGAGGGGAGCCGCATCGCCGCCGTGGGCCCGACGCGGGAGATCGAGCCGGGCTGGAAGCCCCGCCAGCGGATCGACGCTCAAGGCGGGATCGTCCATCCGGGCTTCATCGACGGCCACTACCACGCCGGGCTGCATTTGAGCCGCGGCTCCATCACCGACAATCCCAACCCGTCGCCCGAGGCCGGCTCCGGTCCAGGCGTCTTCGTCCGCTGGATCAACGCACTCACGGAAGAGGACGAATATGCGAGCGCTCTGATGGCGGCCTGCGAGCTCGTGCGCAACGGCTTTACCGGCTTCGTCGACGCGGCGACGAGTTTTTGGCCCGACCTCGTGGCCGAAGCGGCGAGTTCGGTCGGCATACGCTCATCCGTCACCGACTGCATGCTGTGGGACATCGTCGGCGGCGAGCCGATGGCGGCGGAGATTCCGCGGGCCCCGTGCGACGGCGCCCGTGCCCGGCGGGGGCTGGGCGGTCAGCTCAAGCGCAATCGCGATCCCGACGCGCTGGCGCGCGGCCACGTGGCGCTCTACGGCGTCGGCAGCGCGACGGACGAGCTTTTGCGCGAAGCCAAGCGCCTGGCGGACAGCGAAGGCGCCGTCTATCACCAGCACCAGAACCTGATGGTCGCCGACGCCGACTACGATCGCAAGCGCTTCGGCAAGCCGGCAATGGTCCACTTCGCCGAGGCGGGGCTGATCGGGACGAACAGCGTCTTCACCCATATGAACATCCTGGAGGAGGCGGAGATCGAGGCGGTGGCGCAAAGCGGCATGGCACTCGTCTGGCACCCCGGCAACTTCATGTACTATGCCATTTCGCAGACCGGCCGCAGCGCGTTTCCCGCGCTCCACCGCCGCGGCACGGCCATCGCTTTCGGTACCGATGTGGCCAAAGCCTGGGCCTTTGGCGACCTGGGCTTCATCGCCTACCTCGTCAGCCGCGAATGGGGCGAGTATCTGCCTTCCGAAGCGATTCTCGAAATGTTTACGCTCGGCGGCGCACGCGCCATCGGGCTCGAGGAGGAAGTGGGCAGCATCGAGCCCGGCAAGAACGCCGATATCGTCGTGCGCAGCAATGCGCTTCCCGACGCGCAGCCCAATGTCGATCTCGTGCGCCAGCTGGCGCTCGTTTCGCGCACCAAGGGCGTGGACACGGTGCTGTGCAACGGGGAGATCGTCGTGCGGGGTGGGCGGCTCGTCCGGCTCGACGAGGGCGAGATCTATGCGCGGGCCCGGCGCTCGGCCGCGAGCACCGCCGCCCGCGCCGGAACGAAACCGAGGAGTGTTTGGCCGGTAGTCACGTGAACTTGTCCTGGGCGCCTGGCTGCCGGAAGAGATGGTCTGATGACGAATGTGCGGTTCACCCACGTCACCAAAGCCTACGGCCCCCTCCGGGCCATAGATGACGTTTCGATTTCGGTGAAATCCGGCGAATTCACGACAGTGCTGGGGCCGAGCGGCTCGGGGAAGACCACCATGCTGTCGCTGATCGCCGGCATCACGCGACCAACCTCCGGGCGGATCGATCTGGGCGACAGGGAGATCACCTTTGTGCCGGCCGCCGAGCGCAACATCGGCCTCGTCTTCCAGAGCTATGCTCTCTTCCCGCACATGTCGATCTTCGACAACGTCGCTTTTCCGCTCCGCGTCCGCGGGATGGGGGCGGCGGAGCTTTCCCGGCGGGTCGGCGAAGCGCTCAGGCTCGTGAGGCTGGAGGGGCTGAGGCAACGCAAGCCCCACCAGCTTTCCGGCGGCCAGCAGCAGCGCGTGGCACTGGCGCGTGCCATCGTCTTCGAGCCTGCCATCCTTCTTCTTGACGAGCCGCTCGCCGCGCTGGACCGCAAGCTGCGGGAAGAGGTGCGGCTGGAGATCCGCGAGCTCCAGCGCAAGCTCGGCATCACCACCATCATGGTCACCCACGACCAGGAGGAGGCGCTGTCGCTGTCGGACCAGGTGGTGCTGCTCTCCAAGGGCCGCGTCGAGCAGGTGGGCGCGCCTGACGAGATCTATCACCGTCCCAGCACGCGCTTTGCCGCCGATTTTTTGGGCATGGCGAACTTCATCGAGGGCAGCTATCACGAGGGGCACATCGTCTCGCCCGACGGCGAACGCTTCCCCTGCGCGCCGACCAACATTGCACATGGCGCGCGCGTATGCGGCCTCCTTCGCCCGGAGGATATCCGTGCCGGGGGCGAAGGCGGGCACCTCGCCGGCATCGTGCGGGACGTGGTCTTCCTGGGCGAGACCGTACGCTACCTGATCGAACTCAAGAGCGGGCGGCGGCTCACCGCCAATGTCGCGGGCGCTCGCGGGCGGCATGTGGCCGGCGCCGGCGTCTCCCTCTCCTGGGATCCCAAGCGGGTGTGGATCCTGCCCGATAACTCAGACCGCATACCCGCGGATGGAAATGCCGCCGTGACAGAGCGGCGGACGGAAAAAGTCTCTGTCGTTGGACGATGAAGGGTGCTGAAAATGAAAAAATATCTGGGGAACTTCGCGCTTCTTTGCACCGTCTCGCTGCTGGCCATGCCGGTTCAAGCGCAGGAGGTGAAAGAACTTCATGTCATGCATTCAGGCGGCGAGTATGGCGACGCTCTGCACAAATGCGTGGAAGAGCAACTGCTCAAGGAGGCGGGTATCAAGGTCGTCGCTGAAACGCCGGGCGGCTTTGCCAAGATGCAGGCGCAGGCCACGTCCGGCGTGATAACCAATGCCACGACCGACGGGTCGACGGGCGATCTCTATCGCCTGATCGCCGCTGATCTTCTCGAGCCGATCGACTGGGCGAAGCTCAACCCGCAGCCCATGTTCGATGAAGCCAAGCACGAATACGGCTTCGGCGCTCAATACTATTCGACCATCATGGCCTGGCGCTCCGACGTGCCGGCGCCGCGGAACTTTGTGGATTTCTTCGACACCGAAAAGTTTGCCGGTCGCCGGGTGCTCCCCGACTATCCCGAGTTCGTGCTTGCTTTCGCTGCGATGGGTGATGGCATGACGCCGGAGGAAGTGAGCAAGGGGCTGGATCTCGACCGCGCGTTCAAGACGCTGGAGCGGGTAAAGGACGACACCATCTGGTGGCAGTCCGGCGCGCAGCCGGCACAACTGCTCAAGGACCAGGAAGCGCAATACGCCATCGCCTGGTCGGGGCGCGTGGCCGACCAGGAGGGCGTGTCCTACAGCTTCAACCAGGGTATGCTCGACATCTCCTGGTGGATGGTGGCCAAGGGCATCAGCGACGAGCAGCGCGACATGCTCTACCGCTGGATACAGGCGCAATCGGTGCCTGAGAATCAGAAATGCCTCGTCGAGGTGATCCCCTATCCCGGAGCGAGCCCGGATCTCGAAAAGATGGTGCCGGAAGATCTGGCGAAGACGTTCCCGACCTACAGCGAGAACAAGAAAGTCCAGTGGCTGATCAACGGCAAATGGTGGCACGACAACGCCGCCGAGGTCGAGCGCCGCTGGAACGAGTTCAAGCTGTTGCAGTGACGCTTCCCGGCTCATACGAGAGCGGACCGGTGGCTTCGCAAACAGTGGCGGCGGCGCATGATGTGGCGGCGGAAGCGACCGCCGTCCCCGCGCGCCGCCGTGCCAGCCTGCGGCAGTGGGAGCTCTTCTTCCTCCTGCTGCCGATGCTTCTGCTCATCGTCCTGATCTTCGACCTGCCGATCTTGAACGCCGCCTACTGGAGCATCAGCGATCCGAAGACCGGCGCGCTCACGCTCGGCCACTTCAGGGATTTCCTCGACTCCACCGCCTATCTGCGCATCATCTGGCGGACCTTTTTCCTGTCGCTGGAGGTGACGGCGGCCACGATCCTGCTCGGCTATCCGCTCGCCTACTGGGCGACGAAGCTTCCCCCGCGTTGGCGGATCGTCGTGCTTGGCCTGGTGGTGACGACCTTCTGGGTTTCGATCCTCGTCAGAACCTATGCATGGATCGTCATCCTCGGCAGCGCCGGTCTCATAAACCGCTTGCTCATGTGGGCGGGTGTCGTCTCGCGGCCGATCGAGTTCCTCTACAACGAGTTCGGCATCCTTGTCGGCATGACGAATGTGCTCCTCCCCTTCCTGGTGCTGCCGCTGTTTGCGGCCATGATGCGCGTGGACATGCGTCTCCTCCAGGTGGCCGAAACGCTGGGGGCGAGCCGGTTCAGGATTTTCTGGCAGGTCTTCTTTCCCTTGACGCTGCCGACGCTCGCCGCTTCGGCGATCCTCGTCTTCATCCTGAGCCTCGGCTTCTACATCACCCCTGCGGTGCTCGGGGGCGGGCGCGTGCCACTGGTGGCCAACATGATGGATCTTCTGATCAACCGCTTCGCCCGCTGGGAAACCGCGGCCGTCGTCTCGGTGGTCCTCATGGTTGTCACGCTCTCGCTCTATGCCGTCTATCAGTGGCTCCGCGAGAAGAACGCATGACCGCGCGGCGCTTCCTCTCCGACCTGTCGCTCACGGTCTGCGGGCTCGCGGTGCTGGTCTTCCTGCTCCTGCCGGTGCTGGTCGTGGCGCCGATGTCCTTTTCCGATGCCAAGTCGCTCGAATTCCCGCCGCCCGGCTTCTCGCTGCGCTGGTACCAGAGCCTGTTCGGCAGCGACATCTGGGTGGAGGCGGGCATAAACTCGCTGGTGCTTGCCACGATATCAAGCACCATCGCGCTGGTCTGCGGCACGCTTGCCGCCTATGTACTCACCCGTGGCGCGTTTCGCGGCCGGCGGTTGCTTGAGGCCAATTTCATGGCGCCGATGATCGTGCCCGCCATCATCACCGCAGTAGCGCACTACATAGCCTTTGCGCGGCTTGGCATCCTCGGCACATTCCACGGACTCGTGCTCGGCCATACCATCCTGGCGGTTCCCTATGTCGTGCTCATCATGCAGGCGGCCATCCGAGGCTTCGACATCCGCATCGAGCAGGTGGCGGCGACGCTGGGCGCCTCCCGGCTTACCATCCTCGCGCGCGTCGTTCTGCCCAATCTCTGGCCGAGCGCGGCAGCCGCCTGGATTTTTGCATTCGTGCTGAGCTTCGACGAGGTGGTGGTGACGCTGTTCATCTCCGGCGCGCACCTGACGATCCCCAAGCGCATGTTTGCCGAACTCATCATCCAGGTGAACCCGACGATCACCGCGGTCGCCACGCTTCTCATCGCCTTCAATCTGCTGGCGCTCGCGGTGCTGCTCCTTGTCTCCCGCCGTGGCCGGCTGTTCGAAAGAGGCTATTGATGATCGCACCCGGCGACGTCATTGCCGAACGGGATTTTCCGGTCGAGCACGGCAAGCTGCGAGAATTCGCGCTGGCCGTGCGGCATCCGGAGTCCGAACCATTCTCAGTCCCGCCCACCTTCACCATGGTGCCATCGGCGCGGTTGGTCGAAAGGCTCGTGACGGAGGTTCTGGGGCTCGATCGCGCCCGGACGGTGCACGGCGAGCAAGCTTATGAATATTTCGCACCGATCCGCCCCGGCGATCTCCTGCGTTGCAGTGCGCGGATGCTTTCGGACGACGTGAAGGAGGGGCGGCGCGGCGGGCGCATGCGCATCGTCAGGGTCGAATTCGAGTACCGCTCGGTAGCAACGGGCAAGCTCCTCTGCCGCGAAGTCACGACCTCGATCGAGAAAGGGGAGGGAAGCTTGTGACCTTCTCTCCACCCGAGCCGATCACCTATGACCCGCTGACGCGGACGGATTTCGTGCGCTATGCCGGAGCCTCTGGCGACTTCAACCCGCTGCACCACGACCTTGAATTCGCCAAGGCCGCCGGACTACCCGACGTGATGGGGCACGGCATGCTTTCGGCGGGACTTCTTGCCTCCGCGGTCGTGCGATGGTTCGGCCCGGATGTGATGCGGTGCTTTGCGGTTCGCTTTCTAAGTCCGGTCTGGCCGGACGATGTGCTGACGGCGCGCTGCGAGATCGCTGCGGAACGTGACGGCGAGAATGGCAAGCGGCTGGCGGACCTCGTTCTGAGCCTCTCGCGGAGTGTTGACGATGTGGTCGTGACCGGCACCGCCTGTGTCGCGATCAACATGGAAGGAGAACGGCGATGACCGTCATGGTGCGGGAGCCTCGTGCGGAAGACCGCGACGCCTTTCTCGCCATGTGGGAGGATTTCGTGGCGCTTGCGCCGTCGGAGCCCGGCAATCATGCGATGGGTCCGCTCAACTGGGAGCGCATCATGGGGACCGAGCATGCGCTCCAATGCCTGCTCGCCGCCGATGCAGATGACCGGCCGCGGGCCTTCGTCCTCTTCCTTGCCTTCCCGTTCACCTGGAGCCGCGGCGACGTCTGCTATCTCCAGGACATCTATGTGTGCCCCGAGGCCCGCGGGCGCGGCATGGCCCAGGCGCTGATCGCGCGTGTCGCGGAGATCGGACGGGCGAGGGGATGGTTCAAGATATTCTGGATGACCCAGTCCGACAATTTCGCCGCGCAGCGCCTCTACGACAAGGTCGCCGAGCGCAAGGACTACATCCGCTACGATCTCAATCTGCGCGCGCCGTGACATTCGTCGCGGAAATGAACGATGCGCCGGCGAGGAGAAGCGCGAGATTTCTCGCCGCATGCATGTGTGAAACGATTGCGTCTTCGGCGGCTCTGAAGGATTTGACAGGTATGATGAATTGAATATGATGCCAATATCAGTTTTTCGACGGAAACGATGCGCCGGCAAATGAATGCTCCGTCTGCTTCCGACTGGGAGGCGAGCGCTCTCCGCGCCGTCGCGCTCAAGACCGTCTTCCATACGCAGGACGGGACAATCCACGCGGTCAACGGGGTAAGCTTCCATGTGGGGGAGGGTGAGCTTCTCGCCGTGGTCGGCGAGAGCGGCTCCGGCAAGAGCGTGGCCATGATGTCGCTCGTCAGGCTGCTTCCCATGCCGCCGGCGGCCGTTACGGGCGAGGTGTTCTTCCAGGGCAGGGATCTGATGACGCTCGACGCGGAGGAGTTGCGCCGGGTGCGCGGCGCACGCATCGGCTTTGTCTTCCAGGATCCGATGACCTCGCTCAACCCGGTCTTCACGGTTGGCTATCAGCTGATGGAGCCGTTGCGCAGGCATCTGGGCATGAGCCGCAGGCGAGCGCGCGAGCGTGCAGTCGAGCTTCTGGAACTCGTCGGCATTCCCTCGGCGGCCGATCGGCTTGACGACTATCCGCATGTCTTTTCCGGCGGCATGCGCCAGCGCGTGGGGATTGCCATGGCGCTGGCGTGCGAGCCGCGGGTTCTGATCGCCGACGAGCCGACGACGGCACTCGACGTGACGGTGCAGGCGCAGATACTGGAACTCGTGCGCGACCTGCGCGGCAGGCTCGGCATGGCGATCATCTGGGTGACGCACGATCTTGGCGTGGCCGCGGGTATCGCTGATCGCATCATGGTCATGTATGGCGGCCAAGTCGTCGAGCAGGCGGCCACGGCCGATCTGTTCGAGGCTCCGCGTCATCCCTATACGCGCGCGCTGCTCGACACGCTGCCCGGTCGCCATGTGCCCGGCGAGCGGCTGCGGGCGATCGGCGGGCAGCCGCCGCTGATGCTCCAGGAGCCGGCTTCCTGCCCGTTTGCGCAGCGCTGCCCGCAAGTCTTCGATCGGTGCTTGGCGGCGAACCCGCCGCTTGTGCAGGCGGCGCCCGGCCATGACGTCGCCTGCTGGCGCGAACTCCCCGTGGATAAGGTGCATCATGGGCACTGAAGTGCTGCTCCCCCGCGAGGGTCAGCCGGCCGCCGTCGCGCCCCCTCTGGTCGAGGTCGAGGGGCTGACCATGCATTTCCCCGTGTACAAAGGCCTGCTGCGGCGGCGGGTGGGCGCGGTGCGCAGCGTCGATGGCCTCACCTTCGAGATTAGGCGTGGCGAGACGCTGGCGCTCGTGGGTGAAAGCGGCTGCGGGAAATCGACCGCCGGGCGCACGATCCTGCGGCTTTACCGGCCGACGGCAGGGCGCATCCGCTTCGCCGGCCGCGACATCGCCACGCTCGAGGGCGAGAGCCTGCGCACGCTGCGCCCGAAGATGCAGATGATCTTCCAGGATCCTCAGGCTTCCCTGAACCCGCGCATGACCGCCGGCGCCATCGTGGCCGAGCCGCTTGTCGAACATTGTTCCTTCACGCCGGCGCAGCGCCGGGAACGCGTGCGCGCGCTGCTCGATGCGGTGGGGCTCAATCCCGACTTCGCGAGCCGCTATCCGCACGAATTCTCCGGCGGCCAGCGCCAGCGTATCGGCATTGCCCGCGCGCTTGCGCTCGACCCCGATTTCGTCGTCTGCGACGAGCCGATCGCCGCCCTCGACGTTTCGATCCAGGCGCAGGTGGTGAACCTGCTCATGGATCTGCAGGCAAAGCTCGGCCTGACCTATCTGTTCATCAGCCACGACCTGTCGATGGTCCGTCATATCGCCAGCCGCGTGGCGGTAATGTACCTGGGCAAGATGGTCGAGCTCGCCGGTGTGCGGGAGCTTTTCGAAAGTCCGAAGCATCCCTACACGCAGGCGCTGCTTTCCGCAGTGCCGGCTCCCGATCCAAAGATCGAGGCCTCGCGCCAGCGCATCATTCTGAAGGGCGAGATACCGAGCCCCCTCTCACCGCCTTCCGGCTGCCGTTTCCGCACGCGCTGCCCGCAGGCCGTGGACCTCTGCGCGCGCGTGGAACCGGAGCGGCGGGTGCTGCCGGGTGGACGCAGCGTCGCCTGCCACTTTGCGCAATGAGAAGGGCATCGCAGACGCAGCCGCCGCGGCTGAGTGCTTACCAAGGATAATCAAAAGAGGGGAAGACAAGATGAAAAGACTGATAGCCATACTGGCACAAGCAGCGACGATCGCCGTGGTCAGCGCGGGCGCAGCCCATGCCGACCGCGGCAGCGACGGCCACCTGAACATTCTCTACTGGCAGGCAGTGTCGATCCTGAACCCGTTCCTGTCGGGCGGGAACAAGGATGTGCACGGCGCCTCGCTCGTCATCGAGCCGCTGGCCAGCTATGACGAGGCGGGCAATATCGTCCCGGCGCTGGCCGCCGAAATACCGACGCCTGCCAACGGAGGCGTCGCCAAGGATCTCAAATCCATCACTTGGAAAATAAAGCCGGACCTCAAATGGTCGGACGGCACGCCGTTTACCGCCCATGACGTCGTCTTCACGGCACAATACTGCATGCATCCCGACGGCGGCTGTCAGCAGGCGGCAAAGTTCACCGACGTCGAGAAGGTGGAGGCCGTCGACGACCTTACCGTGAAGGTCACTTTCTCGGTGACGAAGCCGTTCCCCTACGGTCCCTTTGTCGGCTCAGAATCGCCCATCATCCAGAAGGCGCAGTTCCAAGGCTGCCTGGGTCCGAAGGCGCCCGAATGCACCGAGCAGAACTTCCACCCGATCGGAACCGGCCCCTTCGCGGTGACCGAATTCCGGGCGAACGACGTCGTCTCTCTCAAGGCAAACCCGCAGTACCGCGACCCCGCGAAGCCCGCCTTTGCGACGGTCACGCTGAAGGGGGGCGGCGACGCAGCGTCGGCCGCACGCGCTGTGCTGGAAACCGGCGAGTTCGACTATGCCTGGAGCCTGCTCGTGGAGCCGGAAATCCTGGAGCAGATGGTGGCGGCGGGCCGCGGCACGCTCGCCACCGCGTTCGGTCCTTCGGTGGAATATATCGAGGTGAACCTGAGTGATCCCTCGCCGGCCAAAGGTGCCCTGCGATCCACCCGCGAAGGCGGCCCGCATCCCTTCCTCACCGATCCGGCGGTGCGCCGCGCCCTTTCGATGGCGATCGACCGCCAGGCGATCGTCGAGGTCGGCTACGGCCCTGCCGGCAAGCCTACGTGCAACCTCCTCTCCGCCCCGGAGATCTATGCGTCCACCGCCAATGACTGGTGCCTGAAGCAGGACATCGACGGCGCCAACAGGCTGCTCGACGAGGCGGGCTGGGTGCGCGGCAGCGACGGCGTGCGCGCAAAGGATGGAGTGCGTCTCTCGCTTCTCTACCAGACCGCCACCAACTCCGTCCGCCAGGGCACACAGGCGCTGGTGAAGGACATGTGGAGCCAGATCGGGATGGAGACGGAACTGCGCAATGTCGACGCGGCCGTGTTCTTCGGCGGCGATCCGGGAAGCCCTGACACGGCGCACAAATTCTATGCCGACGTGCAGATGTACACGAACAATTTTCCGGGCACTGATCCGGAACGGTACCTCTCCTATTGGCACTGCGACGAGATACCCACCCCCGCCAACAACTGGCTGGGCAACAACATGCAGCGCTTCTGCAGCGACGAGTACGATGCGCTGGTGGCGGAGATGGCCCAGACCGCCGACCTGGCGGCGCGGGCGGAAACCGCCAAGCGCATGAATGACGTGCTGGTGGGGCAGGGGATCATTATTCCGCTGGTCCATCGCGGCAGCATGTCGGCGCATTCGCTCACGCTCGAAGGCGTGCGCATGAACGCCTGGGATTCCGAACTGTGGAACGCGGCCGACTGGACGCGTAGGAAATAGCGGGACGCCGGACAAATGACCCGCATGGAGGCGATGCGGGCCATTTGTCCGGCCGCGTGAGAGCGCTGAACGTTTTTGGGGACGGGGACCGGCGGATGTTGAACTATACGTTGCGGCGGCTGGCGTTTGCCGTGCCGACCCTTCTCGTCATCAGCTTCATCATCTTCGCGCTGCTCGACCTCGCGCCGAACGACCCGACCGGCAATCTGCCGCTCACCATCCCGCCGGAAGTGCGCGAGGAGATCCGTCGCTCGCTCGGTCTCGGCGAGGCCTTCCCTATCCGCTATCTGAAATGGCTGCAGCAGTTCATGGTCAACGAGCCGCTCAACCTGATCGAGCGCATTCTCGGGATCGAGATCGGCAACTCCGCCGAAAGGCTGCGGGTCCGCTCCTGGGTCACCCGCAGCCCCGTCGTCGATCTGGTGGTCGAGCGCCTGCCGCAGACGCTGCTGGTGGTGGGCATGGGCTATGTGGCGGGCATCCTGATCGCGCTGCCGATCGGCGTCGTCTCGGCCTACCGCCAGTATTCTTGGTTCGACCAGATCGGCACCTTCGTCTCCATGGTCGGCTTTTCGGTACCCACCTTCTTCACCGGCGTGCTGCTGATCGTCATCTTCTCCGTCCATCTCGGCTGGTTCCCGTCCATCTACGACACGATGCACCAGGTGACCCACCTGCCGAGCTTCTGGGTACAGGTGCGCCAGATGGTGCTGCCGGTCGCCGTCCTCGGGCTCTACAACGCGGCCCAGCTCAGCCGGTTCGTGCGCGCCTCCATGCTCGACAATCTCGGCCAGGACTATGTGCGCACGGCCCGCGCCAAGGGGATGCGGGAGCGCGTCGTCCTGTTCATCCACGTGCTGCGCAACAGCCTTGTCCCTGTCGTGACGGTGATCGCGCTGGGCATCCCCACCGTCTTCTCCGGCGCGATCATCACCGAACAGATCTTCCGCGTGAACGGGCTCGGCCAGCTCCTGATCACTGCCATCCAGGGCGCCGACATCCCGCTTGTGCAGACGCTCACCTTTATCTTCGCGGTGCTCATCGTGTTCTTCAACCTGATCGCCGACCTCCTGTACGGCATGCTGGATCCGAGGATCCGCTATGAGTGAGGCGACCGAGGCATATCCGGCGGCCGCTGCGGATCCGGCAAAGGCCGAACGCGGGCAGCGGAGCCTCTGGGGCGACGTCTGGCGCCAGTTCCGCCGCCATCGCGGCGGGATGGCGGGCGCGATCCTCTTCCTCGCCATCGTGCTCGCCGTGTTTGTCGGCCCGTCCCTGCACGATGTCGACTCGCAGGCGCTGAACGTGCGCGAGAAAAACCAGGGCGTTTCGCTCCTCCACCCCATGGGCACCGACAATCTCGGCAGGGACATGCTGGCGCGAATCCTGGCCGGCGGCCGCATATCGCTTGCGGTGGGGGTGACGGCCATGCTGCTGTCGCTCTTCGTCGGCTCGGTCGTGGGCGTGCTCGCAGGCTTCGTGCGTTGGCTCGAAGGTCCTCTTCTGCGGCTCACGGACCTTTTCCTGGCGCTGCCGCTGCTGCCGCTACTTCTCGTCACGATCATGCTCTTCCGCGATACGCTGCGCGCCATGCTCGGGCCGGAGACCGGGATATTTCTCCTGATCGTCTTCGTCATCGGAATCACCAGCTGGATGCAGACGGCGCGCGTCGTTCGCGGCGCGGTTCTGTCGGTCAAGGAGCAGGACTTCGTGCTGGCGGCCCGCGCCATCGGCACGCGCGAGCGGCGCATCGTGACGCGCCACATCCTGCCCAACGTTCTGTCGCCGATCATGGTGTCGGCTACGCTCGGCATCGCCACGGCAATCATCACGGAATCCGCGCTTTCCTTCCTGGGGCTTGGCTTCCCGTCGGATTTCCCGACCTGGGGTCGGCTCCTCTATGACGGCGTGAACTACGTCCAGATCAATCCTTCGCGGGTCATCTGGCCGGGTCTGGCGATCTCGCTCACCGTGCTGTCGATCAACTATGTCGGCGATGCGCTGCGCGATGCGCTCGACCCGCGCCTCCGCGGGCGCTGAATCCATGCACAAAACGTCACAACCAGGGACAATGCGAGACCATGGCCACCGCAGGGGACTTTGATTCCTTCTTGAATGAAATCATTGCCATCCGCAGGGATATTCATCAGCATCCCGAGTTGGGAATGGAGGAGTTCCGCACCTCGGACCTTGTCGCCCGCTTTCTCGAGGGTTGCGGCATCGAGGTGCATCGCAATGTTGGCCGCACCGGCGTGGTGGGCGTGCTCAGGTCAGGCCGCGGCGGGGCGAGAATCGGGCTCAGGGCCGACATGGACGCCCTGCCGATGGAGGAGGCGACCAATCTGCCTTACCGCTCGCTTTCGCCGGGCCTCATGCACAGCTGCGGCCATGACGGCCACACGGCCATACTCCTATGCGCGGCAAAATATCTGGCGCAGACACGGAATTTCAACGGCACCGTCGTCTTCATCTTCCAGCCGGGGGAGGAAGGCTGCGGCGGGGCGCTCGCCATGCTGGAGGACGGACTTTTCGAGCGCTTTCCCTGCGACGCCATCTTTGCGCTTCACAACCACCCCGGGCTGGAAACCGGAAAGTTCCGCATTGGCAGTGGGCCGATCGCCGCGGGGGGCGGGTTCTTCGACATCAAGGTCACAGGGAGGGGCATCCATGCCGCCTACCCGCAGGACGGCATCGATCCGGTGCTGGCGGCCTGCCATCTGGTGACCGGTTTGCAATCCGTTGTCTCGCGTAATCTCTCTCCCTGGGAGGCCGCTGTCGTGAGTGTCACACGCGTGGTCGGCGCGGAGGCCTACAACACGATCCCGGAGGAGGCGATCGTCTCCGGGACGGCCCGCTTCTTCAGCCGCGCCACGGGAGAGATAGTCGAGCAGGCGATGCGGCGGATTGCGGAGGGATTTTCGCAAGGTCTGGGCGCTAGGGCGGAACTCGATTTCCGGTTGCTCTTTGCGCCGACCGTGAACGATCCGGCTCAGACCCGGTTTGCCCGCGAGGCGGCCCTCCGCGCCGTGGGCGAGTCCGGGGTGGAGGAATTTGGTGCTCCTGATCTCGGCTCCGAGGATTTCTCGTTTATGCTGGAGAAGGTGCCCGGCGCCTACGTATTGCTCGGAAACGGAACGAGCGCGCCGGTGCACCATCCCCGCTACGACTTCGCAGATGCATGCATTCCATACGGCGCTGCCTTTTTCGCCAACCTGGTGGAACAGCGGGGAAAAGCCACACCTTCTGCCTGAAGCTCGCTGTCGTCCGCGCGATCGCTGATTGCAAGAGGCGAGGCCTTCGAAGACGCGAAAAAAGCATCATCGAAGACCCGGAGCGCATACGTGCGTTATTGAAGCGATCCTCGCGTCAGGGTCAATCAGCGTGCCGCATGACACGGCCCGCATGCGGATTGCGACGCCGCCCACCTCCGAACCAGTCCGCCGCTTCGAGAGTCGATAGGCGCCGGCGAGTCCAGGCCCGCCCGCGAAGCCAGTCGCTCAGAGCGCTGCGGCCGATCCGATCCGACCGTTCGGCAGCCAGCTGCTCGACCATCTCGTTCAGCGTGATGTCCTTGCGCTTCTCGATCAGCCCTACGATGAAGGCTTCATGCGCATCGAGCCTTGAGCCGCGTCGCCAACCTTGCGGGCGCGGCGTACGCTCTCCGACCCTCGCTCGCGCGACTCAGCGGATCGCACTCGATATTCCCACCTCAAATCGCGCCGCGAAGAGAACTCACCTCACGTCTTCGACGAAAGATTCCGTAAGCTTGCGGAAATAGCTGATGTCTCGCCCCGCCCAAAATGACGACTTGAGCGGCCTCGTCGGTCGCTAGCGGATGGATTTGGCGTGTGCTGGGGCTCGCCAGTTGCATCCTTGGCCATGAAGACAGACCGAAGTCCGAGCCAAACGAGATAAGCCGCTCAGCGCGTCAACATCGCATATCTGCGGACGGCGATCCGTCAAATGTCAGTCTGCAAGGACCGCACTCCATACTCCTGTCCAACTCACCTCAGCTTGAGCGCTGCCTTTGTGGGCAACGCTCAAGCTTCATTTGTGATGCTCACCCGCCGGAAAGTGCCGTTTTCGCACCGTTTTGCCGAAAATCCGCGGAGTGTGGTGACATGATTCTACTTAACTCGGGTTCCTAACGCTTACGCCGCTCAACCTTGAAGGACTTCAGGTACACAATGCGCATTGCTAACTAGTTGATATGCAATCGGAAATTGGCGCGCCATCTCAGGCGAAGATGAGAACTATGTCTACTCCATAGCCCTCTAAGACCCTCCTCATTGTGCAAGCGAGCGACGCGTGCTGGCCGGTGAGAAGCTGGTCAGCCTATTCGAACCGCATGCCGAGATCATCGTCAAAGGCGACCGCGACGTCTTCTACGGCCACAAGCTGAACCTGACCGCCGGCAGGAACGATCCCTGACCTGGTGGTCGAAGCGGGCAACCCGGCCGAAAGTGAGCGGTTGCTGCCGATGTTGGAGCGCTATATCGGCGTTTGGCGCCAGACGCCGGATCAGGCGGCCAACGGCGGGTTTGCCAATCGCGGCAATCTGGAGCCGGGCCAAGGCCCGTGAGGCGCGGGACATGGCATTCCACAAGAAGGCCGGCCACAAGATCGAAGACATGGAGCCGATGGACCTATCGCAAGCTGCGCAACTTCCGGCCGGCATCGAGGCCAACATCCCAATACCTGAAGCGCCTATGAGCTGCCCCGCTGCACCTGGCGCGGGCCCGACCACTTCAAAACCTATGTCTGGAATTGGTCGTGGCCTGCAATCTCGCCCTCTTCATAGCCTCAAGCCAACCTGAAACCGGTTCCATGCCTGAGGCCGCTAGAGCGGCCACACGAAGAGGATGAGCGGCACGCCAAGCGCGACGACAATGAATGAGAGCGGTAACCCCAATTTCCAGTAGTCCCCGAACCGGTATCCTCCCGGTCCCATCACCAGCGTGTTGCACTGGTGGCCGACGGGGGTCAGGAAATCGCAGGCCGCGCCGACGGATACCGCCATGAGAAAGGCGTCGGGCCTGGATCCGATTTGACCAGCAAAGGTAGCTGCAATGGGCGCCATCACAAGTACGGTCGCTGCATTGTTCAGAAACGGGGTTACCGCCATTGTCGCCACCATGATCAAGGCTAACGAACCGTAGGACGGTAAGGTGCCGGCGAACTGATAGACCCATCCGGCGATGAGGTCGGCGCCACCAGTCGTTCTGATCGATTCGCTGACCGGAATTAGCGCCCCGAGCATCACGAGGATAGGCCAATCAATAGCTTCGTAAGCCTCGCGGAGCGACAGTGCCCCGCACAGAACCGTCAATACAGCGGCCGTAAAGAAGGCCGTAGAGACGGGCAGCACGCCCAAGGTTGTCAGCGTCATAGCGCCGCCTAGGATCGCCACAGGAAGCAAGCCCTGCCGTACATTCCCCAGGCGGATTTCGCGCTCGGCTAACGGAAGAATGCCGAGCTCTTTCAACTTGTCGGGAAACCTTCCAAGGTCTCCCTTTAGCACGAGAACATCGCCCGGCTGCAGGGTGATGTCACGCAGACGCTCGGTGAACCGCTCGCCGCTGCGGCTCACTGCAAGCAGGTTGATGTTGAAGCGCTCATGCAGAGCCATGCGCTTGGCAGTCTGTCCGACCAGGATGGAAGTTGCCCCAATCACAGCCTCTATTCCGCCAACCTCTCCCGCACCTCTGGCCCCGGTGACCCGGCCCTCTCCTTCCAGCTCGAGGCCGGCGCGGCCGATTGCGCGCTCGAGCGCTTCCGGGTCGCCTTCGAGGAGCACAATGTCACCTGCGACGAGAACGGCGTCGGGCAGGAGGCTCAGACGCTCTGGGCCATGGCGAATAACGCCGGTCACAAGGATCTCATAGTCGCACAGCTTCGACAGGTCACTGGTGGTCTGGCCGACCACCGACGAAGTCGCCAAGACGCGGGCTTCCGTCATGTAGTCCTTGAGATCGATCGCCTCGTCCATCGTTGCGACCGCCTTGCGACCGCCAGGCAGCAGCCGATAGCCGAAGATCAGAAAGGCCACTCCAGCGACGGCGATGCCGAGCCCCACCGGCGTGAAATCGAACATCCCAAAAGGTTGACCGGTCAGTTCCTCGCGCATGCGCGAGACGATAATATTAGGCGACGTACCAACGAGCGTGATCAGGCCTCCAAGCAGTGAACCGAATGCCATCGGCATGAGGAACCAGGAAGGCGATGCGTTCGAGCGTCTCGCCATCTGAAACGCCACCGGGATCATCATCGCAAGCGCGCCGATGTTTTTGACGAACGCGGAGAGGACGGTGACTGTCGTCACCAGAACCACTATCTGCCCCTGCACAGAGGTGATCTTGGGCGAAATTCGGTGGAGTGCGGCCCCTATGATGCCTGAGCGCTCGACCGCCGCACTGACCACCAGCGCACTCGCGACGATGATCACGATATCATCGCCGAAGCCAGAAAAGGCTGCCTTATGAGGAACGATACCTGTAAACACCGCAGCCAGAAGAGCAATGACGGCGACGAGATCGTACCGAAGCCGACCCCAGATGAAAAGGAGCATCAGCCCTGACAGGACTGCAAAAGCGAAGATCTGATCTTGCGTCATAGCGTGGTCGCGCTCCGGCGAAAAGCATACGCCGATGCATACGGGACAGCACAGGCCAGGTGGAGAAGACTATCACTGCTGCCCACAAAGAGCACTGACAGGCAGGGCCAAGGACGATGGCGCAACCAATCACCATACATTCGTCCGTACGGGCGCATGCGAGGCGACCCGCCGGTCGCGGCCGATCGCGTTAATACGTGATGCTGATCAGCGCCACGTAGAGAAAGCTAGCCGCTATAGATACGAGAAAAAAAGCCAGGAGCCAGACGGTCGGCTCGGTTGGCACTCGGTCGAAATACCTCATGGAATAAGTCCCTTGCTCGGAGAAATGCTTGTGACCGTTCCTCCGTCCCCCTCCCAGCCATACAATGCGTTGCCCATCAACCGGCTCAATCTGCTCACCAAATCGACGTCGCCATCGAAGGCGGTCATGAGGTTGGCTTCCGTGTTTGCGCCGTGTTGGAATTCCCGGATCAGAAGCGCAGCGACACGTTCCGCGTCGGGGCTGCCGTCAGCTATCGAGCTTCTGACCTCTTTGAACACACGGTCCAGCATCGTCATATCCGTCGGTGACAGATACTACTGGAATGGAGAAGTGGAGGCCATGGTGTCCTGCCTTTCTGAGTTCGGGGGCAGCTGGGATGGCGGCTTTCAATCGGCAGCGGCCGAGCATGCCAGACTTCCGAAACGGAAGCACTGAAACACTGCATCGGACCTTGCGGCCGAACCATCACCAGACACTGCCAAATAGGACCGAATAAACGATGATTGCGATCGCCGCGGTGACTGCGACGTTGATGAGTGGGCGCCTGTAATCATAGAGATATATTTTGTTGGGAATGTAGCTACGCATGATAATCTCCTGTTTCTTTCAAGGTTGGTTGGGCTAGTTGTCGACTTATTGCTGCTTCGTTCACCTTTAATGTTGTGGCAGGGCGTTGAGCATCACCGCAGCCGATTGTTTGCAGTCATCCGGCGGTCGCGGCGTTTCGTGCGGTCGGTGTCCTTTCCGGCGCTTTTCGACTGCTGCTTTGTGAATCTGTTCGAACCGGTTGTCCTCGGCATCCTTGGTGACCGAATGCATGTCGGTTCTTTTCACATAAGAGATCATTGTCATTCTCCTTCTTGCGACGGCTGCCGAACGGTTCAGGCACTGTTTCAGTATCCCATTCCGCCCATGCCGCCGTTGCCGGCCGATGGAGCAGACTCCTTTGCAGGGGCATCGGCGATCATCGCCTCGGCGGTGATCAGCAGCGCAGCGATCGAGCCGGCGTCCTGGAGGGCGGTCCTGACGACCTTGGCAGGGTCGACGATGCCGGCCTTGATCATGTCGACATAGGTTTCGGTCTGGGCGTCGAAGCCCTGGTTGCGGTCCTTGCTGTCCGTCAGCCTGCCGACGACGATGGAGCCCTCGACGCCGGCGTTCTCGGCGATCTGGCGGACCGGGGCCTCGAGCGCCCTGAGCACGATCGATATGCCGGCGGTCACGTCGGCGTTGACGCCCGTAAGGGAGGACAGCACTGTTTTCGCACGGAGCAGCGCGACACCGCCACCAGGTACGATGCCTTCCTCGACCGCCGCGCGCGTGGCGTTGAGCGCATCGTCGATACGATCCTTCCTCTCCTTCACCTCGGTCTCGGTCGCGCCGCCGACGCGGATCACCGCGACGCCGCCGGCGAGCTTGGCCAGCCGCTCCCGCAGCTTCTCCTTGTCGTAGTCCGAGGTCGTTTCCTCGATCTGTGCGTTGATCTGGGCAATGCGCGCGGCAATCCCGGCCTTGTCGCCGGAACCGTCGACGATCGTTGTCGTGTCCTTCTCGATCACCACGCGCCTGGCGCGACCGAGCATATCGAGCGTGACGTTTTCCAGCTTGATTCCGAGCTCCTCGGAGATCATCTGGCCGGCAGTCAGCACCGCGATATCCTCCAGCATGGCCTTGCGGCGGTCGCCGAAGCCTGGCGCCTTCACGGCGGCAATCTTCAGGCCGCCGCGCAGCTTGTTGACCACCAGCGTTGCCAGCGCCTCTCCCTCGACATCCTCCGAAATGATCAGCAGCGCCTTGCCGCTCTGCACCACCGCTTCGAGGATCGGCAGCATCGACTGGAGGTTGCCGAGCTTCTTCTCGTGGATGAGGATGCAGGGGTCCTCCAGCTCCACGCGCATCTTCTCGGCATTGGTGACGAAGTAGGGCGAAAGATAGCCGCGATCGAACTGCATGCCTTCGACCACGTCGAGCTCGGTCTCGGCAGTCTTGGCCTCCTCGACGGTGATGACGCCCTCGTTGCCGACCTTTTTCATCGCCTTGGCGATCATTTCGCCGACAGTCGCGTCGCCATTGGCGGCTATGGTGCCGACCTGCGCAATCTCTTCGGAGGATTTGACCTTCTTGGCCCGAGCCTGGATTTCCTTGACGACGGCTGCAACCCCGATGTCGATGCCGCGCTTCAGATCCATCGGATTCATGCCGGCGGCGACGAGCTTGGCGCCCTCGCGCAGTATGGAGGCAGCGAGCACCGTCGCCGTGGTGGTGCCGTCGCCGGCGAGGTCGTTGGTCTTCGATGCAACTTCGCGCACCATCTGTGCGCCCATATTCTCGAACTTGTCGGCAAGCTCGATTTCCTTGGCGACGGTGACACCATCCTTGGTGATGCGCGGGGCGCCGTAAGCCCTGTCGATGACGACGTTGCGGCCTTTAGGTCCGAGCGTCACCTTGACCGCGTTGTTGAGCAGTTCAACACCGCGCAACATGCGGTCACGGGCTTCGACTGCGAATTTGATTTCCTTGGCAGACATGATGTTCGTCCAGTTCGGTCTTGAGATCGGAGATCGGCCGGTCAGGCGGCTTTCTTGGCGGCCGCCGTTGTCTTCTCGACGATGCCCATGATGTCGCTCTCCCTCATGATCAGGAGGTCTTCACCGTCGATCCTGACCTCGGTGCCGGACCATTTGCCGAACAGGATGAAATCGCCGGCCTTCACGTCGGGCGGGATGAGCTTGCCGCTTTCGTCACGCGAACCGGGGCCGACGGCGATCACCTCGCCTTCCTGCGGCTTCTCCTTCGCGGTGTCTGGAATGATGATCCCGCCTTTGGACTTGAGTTCGCCTTCCGCACGTCGAATGACGACGCGGTCATGGAGGGGCCGGAATTTCATGGGGGTTCTTTCTGAAGCCGACGCATAGGGGCGGCTGCAACCTATATATAGCGCCGTTGGCACTCGAATGTTAGGAGTGCCAAGATTTATTCTCGGCAACCAAAAATATCGATTCCGATAGTTTTTTGCCGCTTCCTCGTATTTCATCTCGCGGATGAGACGTTTTTGTCGAGGGTATCCTTTCGCGCACGTAAGAATTGAAGGCCCGGCTTGTAAATAAAACCGGCACGCCGCCTTGTTTGGGGCAATATTGAAGCCTATGTAAAAGACACGTTGATTTGGCCGATTTGGCTTCGCGGTGTCAGAGACTTCGACCCGCCACTCACCACCGAATTCTCGACAGCGAATGCATGGCGTCAATGGCGCGCATGCCGCCTGTTCGAACCTTGGAATGAACCCCGGCGCTGACCACGGATGTACTGGCAGCCCAGGGAATTGGTTCCGGTTCGGATGGGAACGATGCAGGAGGCGTGTTCACGTCTCTCCCGCGGAGACCCGTACCATGACCACACGCACTACGCAGACCGTCGCCCGGTTCTCTTCGCCCTTCCTGTTGCCTGGCTTCGCCGCGCCGCAGCCTGCCGGCCACTATCGCGTCGACCAGGACGAGGAACTGATCGAGGTCTTCTCCCGCCTTGCCTGGCGACGTGTCGGCGCCTTCGTTCACCTGCCGGCCATCGGCATGAATGGCCAGACACATCAGATGGTGCCTGTGAACCCCACGGACCTCAATGCCGCGCTCGAAAAGGACCAGAAACAATCATGACCACTGCAACAATCGGGCAACGAAATGCCCGTCAGTTCAGCCGCCAGGCTTCAACGCATTATTTCGCCGTCGGGCAGTCCGTCAGGCTCAAGAGTAGGTTTGGACCGACGCCGGCCGACATCTACCACGTCACCGGAACCCTTCCTCCGCGAGGGAACTCGCCGCAATACCGCATTCGCAATGACGCGGAACGTCACGAGCGGATGACGACGCAGGACGATCTCGAACCCGTCGACGTTTCGCAATCCGGCGCTTCGCTCATCGAAAGGACGTTCGGCCATGGCCAAAGGACAGAAACGAAGCAATCGCGAGCTCAGAAAGCCGAAGCAGGGAAAGGCTCCGCCCAAGCCTGAAAGCACCTTCGGCAACCAGATCGATCTGGTCGACGATCTCGACGGCGCCACCGCAGCCGCGCGGCTGCTGCCGCAGACCCTCGACATGCCACAGCGCCCCGACTCCATGAAGATCACCGACGGGAACGGCAAAATGCACTACTCCGGCATCATCGGCTCGGAAGCGGTGAACGAAGAAAGGCAATGACCATGGAAACCGAACGGAAGCAAATTGCCGCCGCGATCAGCGTCTGGGAAAACGAGGGCGGTGCGCCCGGCCAGGATTCCATACACCATCAATATGGCCGTCGCATTGAAGCCGACCGCTCGTGGACCATCTATCATGTCTTTACCGGCGTTCCGGCGCGCTTCGGCGGCGATGCCATGACCGGTCTGAGCCGGCTGGACGCGACGAGCGGCATGTTGCGTCTCAACCTGCGCAACGCCGAGCGCCGACGGGAACGTATTGAACTCTCGTCCTTCAAGACAATCCCAAGACCGGCGGAGTTCGGGTCATGACGCTGGCCTTCCCCAACCCAAGCCGCAGCTTCGATGAAGTACGCAACGCCGTTCGCTTTATGGGCCATGACGGCATGTTCCAAATCCGCTTCTTCATAGAGGCGGGGGCGCTCACGAAGTCGGATGCCGCCAAACGCGAGGCGGGGGCGCTGGAAGCCAAATGCCTGGCGGCTTTCGACGCCTTGCGCACATCCATCTACGATGTTGCGCGCGAGGCCTATTCGCACGGCCGCCGCGATTCCTATACGCTGACTGCCGCGGATTTCCGCTAGGCTGATCTCCATGCGATCCGCTATGGTTACGAGATCACGCTGACCTGCCAGCAGCCCACGGCCTTAATCTACCTGCTATCGGTCCATGAGATCGCGCCGCTGACATCAGCGTGCCGGAAACGTCGTTCACCAATCCCGACGTACCGGTGTCGACCTATCGCGATCTGTTCGGTAACCGTTGCCGGCGCCTCGTCGCGCCCGCCGGCGACCTGACGATGTGGGGCGACGCCACGATCGAGGACGACGCCAGGCCGGAATAGGGTGGCGCCGAATGCCCGGGAGCTGCCGGTGTCGGACCTTCCCGACGATAGCCTCGTCTACCTCATGGGCAGCCGCTACCGCGAGACGGATAAGTTGAGCCAGCTCGCCTGGGATATCTTCGGCACTGTTGCTCGGATGGGGCCGCGTGCAGACGATCTGCGACTTTGTCCACAACCACATCCGCTTCGACTACATGAAGGCCCGCTCGACGCGCACGGCCTTCGAGGCCTACCACGAGCGCGTCGGCGTCTGTCGCGATTTCGCGCACCTTGCCGCCGCCTTCTGCCGCTGCCTCAATATCCCCACTCGCTACGTCAACGGCCATCTCGGCGACATCGGCGTGCCGATCGTCGATCCGATGGATTCAGCGCCTGGATCGAAGTTTTGCTGGATGGCGAATGGCATACATTCAATCCGCGTAACAACACGCCACGGATCGGCAGGATCGTCGTTGCACGCGGCCGCGACGCGGCGGACATCCCGTTGATCAATTCGTTCGGCCCGCATGTCCTGAAGGCGTTTTGAGTATGGACTTATGAGGTGCCGGCTCTAATTGCGTAACACATAGGTCGCGCTTCATCTTCCGCGAGATAGATATACGCAGAGAGGCGCATTGGGCGCGAATGCCCACGTCGAGCCACTCTTGGGGGCTGAGAGGGGGGCGACCTCGATCTACAAGCTATCCATGAGCGTGTCGGGGTGTGCCGCGACTTCGCGCATCTGGCGACCACCTTCTGCTGCTGCCTCAATACCCCGCACGTTATGTGAACGGGCATCTAGGCGACATCGGCGTGCCGGTCGTCGATCCAATGGATTCAGCTCCTGGATCGCGGTTTCCTGGACGGTGAGCGGCTTGAGCCCTCGCATCATACGCGACAGCAAAGAGAACCACGGCATCTTCTCGAAATTTCGGAAGTTTCGTGCAGCAATCTCAAGGACATCGTAGAGCGTTCCGTCCTCGATGGTCAGCAGGCCATTCATGTAGGCTTCGCCGATCGAGAGCTCCGGATTCAGGGCAAGCGTGTAGTCAAGATGGCGAGCACGCAGCCGAACGTACAGTGGGGCGGCGAGCCATCGCCATACATGTGAGTCCTTCCCGCACCGTCGATCAACCGCAGGCTGCCAGTGCGGACAATAGATTTGAGGATGACGGGAAACAGCATGACGATCCTCCCAGATTGATCGGGAATTTAGCGCGATCGCGTGCGGCGGAAAATCCACATGTCCTGCGGCACAAATTCAGCACGCAGTAACTGGCGATTTGACTGGAACGAAAGAGGCCGTCGACCATTGATTCAGGTTGGAGTGCGACCGCGCAAGGCGCAACGTTGGCTCCCGGGAGATTGTTATGGATATCACCACGCTTCTTATTATCGTGCTTATTGTCCTGCTGCTCGGCGGCGGCTGGTATGGCCGCGGCCGCTGGTACTGAGCAGCATCCTCCGAAGTTCGGTATAAAAAATAGGCAATGTTCGGGTTGATAAGCTTTTGCTTGTACACACGAAACGCAAGAGCACCGTGCGCTTATCTCGACATCGAAGGCAGATGACGCGCTGGCGATCTCTACGAAGAGGTCGATCTCAGTCCCAGTGGACGGCCTCGCGCGCCTTCTCTCTCGCTAAATTGCAAGCCATCCATAGCGGACGGCGGTGTTTGTGACATCGCCTCCCCCCGATCCCACGGCCGGGAGTGCCCAGAGGAGGGTCGGCAACCCCTACAAGAAGATGACTGTGAACCGGCGTGCAAAGTTGACCCCCTAGGCGGGGTTATCGGCGTCCAAAATTGACCCCCCTCATTGGTTCGTTCTGCGACCATCCGTTCGGTTTTTCGAGCGGATGGAGAGGGGATGAAGTCGG
>NZ_PXYK01000032.1 GCF_003012745.1 Kumtagia ephedrae
GTAGGGCAGTAGGGCAGTAGGGCAGTAGGGCAGTAGGGCAGTAGGGCAGTAGGGCAGTAGGGCAGTAGGGCAGTAGGGCAGTAGGGCAGTAGGGCAGTAGGGCAGTAGGGCAGTAGGGCAGTAGGGCTGCCACTCCCTGCAAATAACCTCCGTGAGCTTAGTTCCAGAAGGGCATGACCGTCGGCCGAATTTTCTTGACCGTCTTTGGGACCTCCGGCTCGCAGTTCTACTGCCCTACTGCCCTACTGCCCTACTGCCCTACTGCCCTACTGCCCTACAGGGAATTCACATGACCGAACTTTCCGCCTTTCATGACGTGCGCTTTCCCGTCGCCGTGTCGTTCGGGGCGACCGGCGGGCCGGAGCGGCGCAACGAGATCGTGGCGCTGACCTCGGGGCGCGAGAAGCGCAACGCCCGCTTCGCGCAGTCGCGCCACCACTACGACGCCGGCACCGGCGTGCGCTCGCTGGCCGACCTCTATGACATCGTCGCCTTCTTCGAGGCGCGGCGCGGCTCGCTGCACGGCTTCCGCTTCCGCGACCCGTTCGACATGAAATCGTGCCGTGCCGACCAGGCGCCGTCCGACGCGGACCAGGTGCTCGGCACCGGCGACGGCGGCAGGGCGCGGTTTGCCCTGGTCAAGCGCTACGGCGACGGGGCGGGCTCCTATGTCCGGCCGATCCGCAAGCCCGTGGTCGAGACGCTGCGGGTGGCGGTGGCGGGCAGCCCGCCGGCGGCGCCGGGCGACTACGGCTTCGACGAGGCGACCGGCGATATCGTGTTCGCGCCGGCAGCCGTGCCGGGCGCGGGCGAGGTCGTGACGGCCGGTTACGAGTTCGACGTGCCGGTGCGCTTCGACACAGACCGGCTGGAGGTGGGCATCAGCGCCTTCAAGGCCGGCCGCATCCCCTCGATCCCGCTGGTGGAGGTGCAGCTTTGAGCGTCTATCCGGAAGCATTGGCCGCGCATCTCGACGGCGAGACGACGACCGTCTGCCATTGCTGGCGGCTGACGCGGCGCGACGGCACGGTCAGGGGATTTACCGACCACGACCGGCCGCTCAAGGTGGATGCTGCCGATTTCCGGCCGCTCACCGGCTTCAGCGCGACGGAGGCACGCGACACGCTGGGCCTGGCGATCGACACGGTGGACGTCGAGGGCGCTTTGTCCTCCGACGAAATCGACGAGGCCGACATCGCGCGGGGGCTCTATGACGGGGCGACTGTCGAGACGCTGCTGGTCAACTGGGCCGAGCCGTCGCAGTTCGCCGTGCTGCGCAGTGCCACGATCGGCAAGATCACGCGGCGCGACCACGCCTTCGTCGCCGAGCTGAAGAGCCGCGCGCATGCGCTGGACCAGGTCAACGGCCGCTATTTTTCCAAGAGATGCGATGCCGAGCTGGGCGATGGCCGCTGTCGTTTTATGCTCGATCAGCCGGCGTTTTCCGGCAGCGGCACGGTGCTGGCCGCATCCACTCCCGACCTGCTGACGGTTTCGGGCCTGGACGGATTCGCCTCCGGCTGGTTCTCGCTCGGGCGTGTCGAATGGACCACCGGGGCGCTGGCCAGCCGGGTCTCGCATGTGACCAGCCATGTGAAGGAGCAGACCGGCGTCTGCCTGGCGCTCCAGCCGGGCGAGGGCGTAGCCCCGGAACTCGGCGACGGTTTCGTCGTCCGGGCCGGCTGCGACAAGGCTTTTTCCACCTGCAAGGAAAAGTTCGGCAACGCGCTGAACTTCCAGGGCTTTCCGCATCTTCCCGGCAATGACGCGGCCTATGGCTACGCCGTCGACGGCGACGTGTTCGACGGCGGACCGCTGGTGCCATGAACATGGGCGCGGGATACGACGCGGCGGAGCGGATCGTCGCCGAGGCGTTGGGCTGGGTCGGCACGCCCTACCGGCACCAGGGATCACGCAAGGGCGTGGGCTGCGACTGCCTCGGCCTGCTGCTCGGCGTCTGGCGAAGCGTCTACGGGACCGTCCCGGAGGAGCCCGGCCCCTATGCGGCCGACTGGGCCGAGGCCGGCGGCGAGGACCGCCTGCTTGAAGCGGCACGGCGGCACTGCCGCGAGAAGCCGGCCGGCACGGCGGCCGCCGGCGACCTGCTGCTGTTCCGCTGGCGTGCAAGCCTGCCGGCAAAACATGCGGCGATCCTGATCGCGCCCGACCGCTTCGTGCATGCCTACGAGGGCAGCACGGTGGTGGTGAGCCCGCTGGTGCCGCAATGGCGAAAGCGCATCGCCGGGGTTTTCGCCTTTCCCGACATCTCGACGCCTGATCGTCAGGGCTGATCCATGGCAGTTCTTCTCCTGCAAGCCGCCGGCGCCTATCTCGGCGGGCTGTTCGGCTCCTTCGGCGCGACGATCGGCACGGCCGCCGGGGCGCTGGCGGGCTACACGCTCGACCGCGCCCTGCTCGACGGGACACGTCGGATCGAGGGACCGCGGCTTTCCGGCGCTCGCCCGCTGACCGCCGAGGAGGGGGCGCCGGTGCCGCGGCTCTACGGCACGGCGCGGCTGGGCGGCGTGCTGATCTGGGCAACGCGCTTCGAGGAGGTCTCGACCACCCGCCGGCAGGGCGGCAAAGGCGGCACCAAGGTCACCGAATACAGCTATTTCGGCAATGCCGCCTTCGGGCTGTGCGAGGGCGAGATCGCCGGCGTGCGGCGCGTCTGGGCCGACGGGCGCGAGCTGGATCTCACCAAGCTCGAGATGCGGGTTCACAGAGGTACTGCCGACCAGCCGCCCGATCCGCTGATCGCGGCAAGGCAGGGCGCGGACAACACGCCGGCCTATCGCGGGCTCGCCTATGTCGTGTTCGAGCGGCTTCCGCTCAACGACTACGGCAACCGCATCCCGCAGATGCAGTTCGAGGTGCTGCGCCCGGTGGGCGGGCTGCGCGACGGCATCCGCGCCGTGGCGCTGATTCCCGGCTCGACCGAATACGGGCTCGATCCGCGGCCGATCACGAAAAGGCTGCGGCCGGGCGAGACAGTGCCGGAAAACCGGCATGTGCTGTTCGGCGCGACCGACATCACCGCCTCGCTCGACGAATTGCAGGCGCTTTGCCCCAACCTCGCCGACATCGCGCTGGTGGTCTCCTGGTTTGGCGACGATTTGCGCGCCGGCCACTGCACCGTGCGGCCCGGCGTGACCAAGGCGACCGGCGTCGATTTCTCGAAACCGTGGAGCGTCTCCGGCGTCGGGCGCGGCGGCGCCAGGCTGGTGTCCTCGCATGGCGGCGGATCGGCCTATGGCGGCACGCCGACCGACGCCTCAGTCGTCGCCGCGATCCGCGAGATCAGGGCGCGGGGCCTCAAGGTGACGCTCTATCCCTTCGTCATGATGGACGTGCCGCCCGGCAACGACCTGCCCGACCCTTATGGCGGGACGGAGCAGGCGACCTATCCCTGGCGCGGTCGCATCACCTGCTTTCCCGGGCCAAGCCAGGCGGAGTCCGCGGACAAGACCGCGGCAGCGCGCTTGCAGGTCGAGGCGTTTTGCGGGGCGGCCGAGCGGGCGGATTTCTCCATCGACGACGAGACGGTCGAGTTCGACGGCTCCGCGGGCGACTGGGGATTTCGCCGGCTGGTGCTGCACTACGCGCATCTGGCGCTGGCGGCGGGCGGCGTCGACGCCTTCCTGATCGGCTCGGAGATGCGCGGGCTCACCACATTGGGCGACGGAGCGAACGCCTTTCCCTTCGTCGAGACGCTGTGCGAACTGGCCGACGCGGTGAAGGCGCTGCTCGGGCCGGAGACGGCGATCTGCTACGGTGCCGACTGGACCGAGTATTTCGGCCACCGCCCGGCCGACGGGTCGGGAGACGTGTTCTTCCATCTCGACCCGCTGTGGGCGCGGCCGTCGGTCGCCGCCGTCGGCATCGACAATTACATGCCGCTGTCGGACTGGCGCGACGCCGACTATTTTTCCGGTAATCCCGACGGCGCCAGCGGACCCTACGATCCGGAAGCCCTGCGCGCGGCGATCAATTCGGGCGAGGGCTTCGACTGGCACTATGCCGGCTTCGCCGACCGCCAGGCGCGGCTGCGTTCGCCGATCACCGACGGCGCCCACGCAAAGCCCTGGGTGTTCCGCTACAAGGATTTGGTCGGCTGGTGGTCGAACCCGCATTTCAACCGGATAGGCGGCGTGGAACTGCCGACGCCGACCGACTGGGTGCCGCGCGGCAAGCCGATCTGGCTGACGGAGCTGGGCTGCCCCGCCGTCGACAAGGGGCCGAACCAGCCCAACGTCTTCGTCGATCCGAAGTCGAGCGAAAGTTTCACGCCCTACTTCTCCAGTGGCGGCCGCAGCGACCTGGCGGTCAAGCGTTTTCTCGAGGCGCATGCCGCGCATTGGGATCCGGCGAGCCAAGGTTTCCGGCCGGCCGACAATCCGCTCTCGCCCGTCTATGGCGGGCGCATGCTCGACCATGAAAGGATCTATGTCTGGTGCTGGGACGCGCGGCCGTTTCCGGCATTTCCGCTGCAGGCGGACGTCTGGGCGGATGGCGCCAACTGGCATCTCGGCCACTGGCTGAACGGCCGGCTGGAGGGCCCGGACGCCGGCTCGCTGATCAACGCCATTCTTTCCGACCATGGGCTGCCGGCGGCGGATGCGAGCGAGGCCGACGGCTGCCTGCACGGCTATGTCGTCGACGAGCCGGGTTCGGCACGGGCGGCGCTCGAGCCGCTGGTCGATCTGTTCGACCTCGCCGTCCGGGAGGAGCCCGGCGGGCTGGTGTTCCGCTCGGCGAGAGCGCGCTCGGCCGCGCCGCTGACGATCGAGGCGATGGTCGTGGAGGACGGCGCCGCCACCGTCGAGCGGACGCGAGCGCCTGATCACGAGCTTCCCGTCGAGGCGGTTCTCGCTTTCTGCGATCCGCTGGCGGCGTTCCAGTCGGCTTCCGTGCGTTGCCTGCGGGCGGGCGCGGCGGGAAAGCGCCAGCAGACGGTGAGCTTTCCCGGCGTGCTCGAGCGCGAGCAGGCGCAAGCGCTTGTCGCCGACTGGTTGGCCCGCGCCTGGGCCGGCCGCGAGACCGTGGCGTTCTCGGTCGCAAGCTACAGGCAGGGGCTGGAGCCGGGGGCCGTCATCCGGCTGCCGGGGCCGGACATCTCCGAATATCTGGTGACGGAGGTCGAGGACGGGCTGGTGCGGCGACTGAAGGCACGCCGCATCGAGCGGGCCGCGCCGTCCGTGTGGGCCAATGTTCCGCCGGAGACGCAGCCCGGTCCGGTGATCGAGGCCGGCCAGCCGCATGTGCTGTTCCTCGACCTGCCGGGCCGCGCCGCGACGACCGCGCCGCAGGATCATTTCCGCGTTGCCGCCTGGCAAAGGCCGTGGCGCAGCCAGGTGCTGCTCGCCTCGCCGGACACGACCGGGTTTTCGCAGCGCGCGACGATCGATCGGCCGGCCGATCTGGGTGAACTTGCAGACCCGTTGCCACCGGGCGCTTTCGAGGGGCGGGTCGACCGGTCGACGGCGCTTCTCGTCACGCTGTTCGATGCCGAGGCCGAAAGCGTCAGCCGGCTGCAGCTGCTGAACGGCGCCAATGCGGCGGCGGTGCTGGCTGCCAATGGCGTCTGGGAGGTGCTGCAGTTCGAGACGGCCGAAGAAATCGCGCCGGATCTGTGGCGGCTCGGCCGGCTGCTGCGCGGCCAGCTCGGCACCGGCGATGCGATGGCGGCGGGCGCGGCGGCCGGCGCGCCGTTCGTCCTGCTCAACGAGCGGGTGAGGGCCGCCGGGCTGGCGGCCGGCGAGATCGGGCTGCCGCTGAACTGGCGGGTCGGTCCGGCCGGCGCGGTGCTGTCCGTCGAGACCTTCGCCAGCCATTCCGGCACCGGCGGCCTCCGGGCAAGGCTGCCGCTGGCGCCGGTGCATCTGAGATGCAGGAAGGTCACGGGCGGCGACCTCGCCTTCTCCTGGGTGCGGCGCGGCCGGATCGACGCCGACGACTGGGCGGCGACGGAAATCCCGCTGGGCGAGGAGCGGCAGGGATGCCGGATCGACGTCGCCGCCGTGGGCGGGCTGGTGGTGCGCAGCGTGACCGTCGTGCTGCCGGCGTGGACCTATCCGGTAGCCGAGATCCTTGCCGATTTCGGCGGGATGCCTTCGGAACTCGACGTGACGGTGCGCCAGCTCAGCCTTCCCGCCGGCTGGGGCATTCCGGCGACGCGGCGGTTCGCTCTCTGACGACTCGGCTGGCCCGGTCTCTCATGAAGATGATTCAGTGTCTGAACGGCCTGAATCGGCGTCTTCGATCTTTCCCCCAATTGCTTGAAAGGATTCGACAAATGTCCGACAGCAAACCCTGGTACCTGTCGCGCACCGTGTGGGCCGCCGTCGTCACCATCCTGGTCGCGCTGCTCGGCCTGCTCGGCGTGCCGACCGACGGCTTCGACGATGCGGCCTTAGTCGACACGCTGCTGCAGGCGGCGACGGCGGTCGCCGGCGTGGTGGCGCTGCTCGGCCGGCTGGCCGCGAAGGCGCGGATCGGGTGAGATTTCCTACCGAGTTGCCCTTGGAATCGTTCATTCCGCGTTCAGAAGGAATGCGCTAGAAACGGCGGCATGAAACGCTTGCTTTCCCACCTCCGGTCCGGCCTTGCGGCGCTCGGCGCGGCGGGCTTCCTGGCCTCCGAAGCGGTTGCCGGTCCCGTGATGCTGCCGCCGGTCTCCGGTGGCGAGCGCCCCGTGCTGCTGGTCCAGGCGGATTGCTATGCGATCGGCCAGGAAGTGGCGGCGCAGCGGGGCGGCACGCTGGCGCGCGCCAGCCAGTCGAACCAGGGCGGGCGGCCGGTCTGCGTGATCGTCGTCCTCATCCCCGGCAAGGACGGCCAGCGCCCGCGCCGCACCGAAGTCGTCGTGCCGCTGAACTGAGCTCGGTTCGCGTGGCGCCGCCGGTCCTGTAAGATGCCCTTCCCCTGTTCTGGCGGATGATTCCATGCGGATACTGGTCGTCGAGGATGACAAGGACCTGAACCGGCAGCTCACCCAGGCGCTGACGGATGCGGGTTATGCGGTCGACAAGGCCTTCGACGGCGAGGAGGGGCATTTCCTCGGCGACACCGAGCCCTACGACGCCGTCGTGCTCGACGTCGGCCTGCCGCAGATGGACGGCATCAGCGTGGTCGAGCGCTGGCGCCGCGACGGGCGAAAAATGCCGGTGCTGATCCTGACGGCGCGCGACCGCTGGAGCGACAAGGTGTCCGGCATAGACGCCGGCGCCGACGACTACGTCACCAAGCCGTTCCATATCGAGGAGGTGTTGGCGCGGCTGCGGGCGCTGATCCGCCGCGCCGCCGGGCATGCCTCATCCGAACTCACCTGCGGGCCGCTCAGGCTAGACACCAAGGCGTCGAAGGCGGACATGAACGGCATGCCGCTGAAGCTGACTTCGCACGAGTTCCGGCTGCTGGCCTATCTGATGCACCACATGGGCGAGGTGGTTTCGCGCACCGAGCTGGTCGAGCATCTCTACGACCAGGATTTCGACAGGGATTCCAACACGATCGAGGTGTTTGTCGGCCGGTTGCGCAAGAAGATGGGCGTCGACATGATCGAGACGGTGCGCGGCATGGGCTACCGCATGCGCGAGCCGGCGGCGTGACGGACGTCGCGCCGCGGGCGGAAAAACCGCGGCGCTGGACGCCGAGGCTGGCGCCGCGCTCGCTGGCCGTCCGCGTCGTCGCCTTCTCCACCATCTGGGCGATCATCGCGCTGATCGCCATCTACACGGTGATTGCCGCGCTCTACCAGCAGGCCAGCGAGCGCGGCTTCGACAGCCTGCTTTCGGCGCATCTGTTCAACCTCATCGGCTCCGTCGGCGTGTCGGCCTCCGGTATGCTCACCGGCTCGCCGGATCTCGGCGATCTGCGCTTCTCCGAACCGGAATCGGGCTGGTACTGGGAGGTCAAGCCGGTGGCGCGCGGGCTCACCGGCGACCTGCGCTCGCTGTCGATGACGCAGGACGTTCCCTCGCCGAGCGCCGAGGAGGCGCCGTTCAACGAAAGCTTCCAGCGCAACTATCTCACCGACGGCATCGGCGGCGAGGAACTGGAAGTGCTCGAGAGCGAGTTCGTGCTGGACCAGCAGAACCGCGTCGCGCGCTTCCGCGTCATGGGCAACCGCTCGGAGCTGGAGCGCGAGATCGACGTCTTCGAGTGGCGGCTGTTCACCTACCTGTCGCTGTTCGGCATCGGCATGATCGCCATCAACGCCGCCGCGATCCTGCTCGGCCTGCGACCGCTCGGCCGCGTGCGCGAAGCGCTGGCGAAGGTGCGCGAGGGCACGGCGCAGCGGCTGCGCGGCACCTTTCCGACCGAGATCGAGCCGCTCGCCAACGAGACCAATGCGCTGATCGAGAACAACCGCCGAATCGTCGAGCGCTCGCGCACCCAGGTCGGCAATCTCGCCCATTCGCTGAAGACGCCGCTGGCCGTGCTGATCAACGAGGCGCGGGCGCTGGGCGGCGACAAGGGCAAGATCATCGCCGACCAGGCGACGGCCATGCAGAGCCAGCTCGAACACTATCTGCAGCGGGCGCGCATCGCCGCGCAGCGCGACAGCGTCGTCTACCGCACGCCGGTAACGCCGCTTTTGCAGCGTATGGTACGGGTGATGGCGAAGCTGAATGCCGGCGTCAGCGTGTCGTTCGCGCCGCCCGCGGCCGACATCCTGTTCGCCGGCGAGCGCGAGGATCTGGAGGAGATCGTCGGCAACCTCCTGGACAACGCGATGAAATGGGCGAACCGGCGCGTGACGGTGTCGCTCGCGCCGGCCGCTCCGAGGGACGAGCACGGCATGTTCGCCATCACCATCGAGGACGACGGGCCGGGCATTCCCGAGGACAAGGCGCGCGAGGTGCTGAAGCGCGGCAGGCGGCTGGACGAGAGCAAGCCGGGAACCGGACTCGGCCTGGCGATCGTTTCCGATCTGGTCAGCGAGTACGGTGGCGCGATCGAACTGGGCCGCGCCGGCATCGGCGGTCTGAAGGCGGTTGTCCTCCTGCGCCGCGTCGAGTAGAGGCTGAGGCTTGGCCGTGGCAAGGTGCCGCGGCCAAATTTCGGCCAAATATCAACCCTATCGCGGCGGCATTCACAATGTCGTGCGCGGCATCGGTCGGTGGTGGGAATGGCTATTCGTACGGTGCTGCTTGCCACTCTTCTGGCGATCTCGGGCTGCGCGACGATCTCGGGCGCCGGTGGCGGCGCAGGCACGGACGTCACGCCGCCGAGCGGCTCCGGCAAGGCCAGCATGGTCGGCGGGCTGATCACCGGGTCGCTCGGCTCCGGTCTCGGCTCCGGCGACAGGCAGAAGGCGCTCGCCGCCGAATACCACGCGCTCGAATACACCCAGAGCGGGCAGACGGTCTCCTGGACGGGCGGCCGCGCCGGCCGCTCCGGCGACGTGGTGCCGGCGCAGCCCTACCGGGTCGGATCGCAGGACTGCCGCCAGTATACGCACAAGGTTGTGATCGACGGCGCCACGCGCACGGCGCGCGGCACGGCCTGCCGCAATGCCGACGGAAGCTGGGCGACGCTGAGCTGACAGCCCGGCCCGGACGGCCGACGCCCGGTCAATCAGCCGCAGCGCCGGCGATTGGCAGGGGCCGCCGACACGGATATTGGAAGGCGCATGCTGTTCTGGATCGTCGCCGCGCTGCTGACGCTGGCTGCCAGCCTGGCGGTGATGCTGCCGCTGGCGGGCCGGACCCGCGCCGACAACCCGCGTGATCACGACATCGAGGTCTATCGCGACCAGCTCAAGGAGCTGGAGCGCGACGCCGCGCGCGGCCTGATCGGCCCTGCCGAGGCAGAGGAGGCGAAAGCCGAGATCGGCCGGCGCATCCTGCGGCTGGCCGGGCCCGAGAACGCGGATTCCGCAAGGGCCGGCGCAAAACTTCCGCGCATGGTCGCCGTTGCCGCCGTGCTTGCGGTTCCCGTGATCGCCTGGGGCGTCTACGCCGTCACCGGCTCGCCGGCATTGCCCGGCCAGCCGCTGAGCGCCCGGCTGGCCGAAGATCCTGCCGACAGCTCGCTCGAGGAACTGATCGCCCGCGCCGAGGGTCATCTCGTGTCCAATCCCGAGGATGGACGCGGTTGGGACGTGCTGGCGCCGATCTACCTGCGCGGCGGGCGCTTCGCCGATTCGGTTTCCGCCTATCGCAACGCCATCCGCCTGCTCGGCGAGACGCCCGACCGCCTTGCCGGTCTCGGCGAGGCGCAGGCGAGCGCTGCCGGCGGGCTGGTCACCGCCGAGGCAAGAGCTTCCTTCGAGCGGGCAATGGCGGCGGACCCCGCCAATCCGAAGGCGCGTTTCTATCTCGCTACCGCGCTCGCCCAGGAGGGCAGGCTGAAGGAGGCGGGGGAGGCGTGGCGGACGATGCTTTCAGCGCTGCCGGCCGACAATCCATGGCGCGAGGCGGTGCAGCAGGCGATCGCCGAGGCGGACCGCCGCATCGCCGCGGCCGATGCGCCTCCCGCCGCCGGGCCGAGCCAAAGCGAGATCGAAGCGGCGCAGAAGATGTCGCCGCAGGACCGCGCCGCCATGATCGAGCAGATGGTGGCCGGGCTTGATCAGAAGCTCAGGGAGAATCCGCGCGATCCGGAAGGCTGGATGCGGCTGGTGCGTTCCTATGCCATGCTCGGCCGGACGGATGCGGCCCGGGATGCGCTGGCGCGCGGCCTGGAGGCGCTCGACGGCGACAGCGAGGACGGCAGGCGCCTGCTGGCGCTCGCCGCCTCGCTCGGCCTGCCGGCGACGGAGTGAGACGCCGATGACCCGCAAGCAGAAGCGACTGTCCGTGATTGCCGGCGCGCTCGCCTTCCTCGGCGCCGCCACGGCGCTCACCTTCTACGCGCTCGGCCAGAAGGCGTCGTTCTTCTACATGCCGGCCGAGCTGCAGGCAGCAGCCCTGGAGCCAGGCCAACGCGTGCGGCTCGGCGGGCTGGTCGAAGCCGGCACGGTGAAGCGCGGGCAGGGGACGGAAGTGTCCTTCTCGGTGACCGATGGCGAAAGATCGGTGCCGGTCGCCTATGTCGGCATCCTGCCGGACCTTTTCAGAGAAGAGCAGGGGATCATCGCCGAAGGAACCCTGCGGCCGGACGGCGTTTTCGCCGCCGACAGCGTTCTCGCCAAGCATGACGAGACTTATATGCCCAAGGAAATCGCCGACAGCCTGAAGGAGAAGGGCGTGTGGAAGGACGAGACGGCGGGATCGGGGTCGTGACATGATCGTCGAAACCGGCCATTTCGCCCTCGTGCTGGCCTTCGCGCTGGCGCTGGTCCAGTCGGTGGTGCCGCTGGTCGGGGCGCGCACCGGCGAAGCGCGGCTGATGGCGGCGGGCGGGCCGGTGGCCATCGCCGGCTTCGCGCTGACGGCGCTCGCCTTCGCGGCGCTGACGGCGGCCTATGTCCAGTCCGACTTCTCGGTCGCCAATGTCTGGCAGAACTCGCATTCGCTGAAGCCGATGCTCTACAAGGTCACCGGCACCTGGGGCAACCACGAGGGCTCGATGCTGCTCTGGGTGGTGATCCTTGCCTTCTTCGGCGCGCTGGTGGCGGTGTTCGGGCGCAACCTGCCGGCGACGCTGCGCGCCAACGTGCTGGCCGTGCAGGGCTGGATCGGCGCCGCCTTCCTGCTGTTCGTGCTGGCCACCTCGAACCCGTTCGTCCGGCTCGAGCCGGCGCCGTTCGAGGGCCGCGACCTCAACCCTATCCTGCAGGACATCGGCCTCGCCATCCATCCGCCGCTGCTCTATCTCGGTTATGTCGGCTTCTCCATCTCATTCTCCTTCGCCGTCGCCGCCCTGATCGAAGGACGCATCGACGCGGCCTGGGCGCGCTGGGTGCGTCCGTGGACGCTGGCCGCCTGGGTGTTCCTGACCGGCGGCATCGCCATGGGCTCCTACTGGGCCTACTACGAGCTCGGCTGGGGCGGCTTCTGGTTCTGGGATCCGGTCGAGAACGCCTCCTTCATGCCATGGCTGGCGGGTACCGCGCTGCTGCACTCGGCGATCGTCATGGAAAAGCGCTCGGCGCTGAAGATCTGGACGATCCTGCTCGCCATCCTCACCTTCTCGCTGTCGCTGCTCGGCACCTTCCTGGTCCGTTCCGGCGTGCTGACCTCGGTGCATGCCTTCGCCACCGATCCGACGCGCGGCGTCTTCATCCTCGGCATTCTCGTCGTCTTCATCGGCGGTTCGCTGGCGCTGTTCGCGTTGCGCGCCGGCAGCCTGACGGCCGGCGGACTGTTCCACCCGATCTCGCGCGAAGGCGCGCTGGTGCTGAACAATTTGTTCCTGACGACGGCGACGGCGACGGTGCTGGTCGGCACGCTCTATCCGCTGGTGGTCGAGGCGATCTCCGGCGACAAGATCTCGGTCGGCGCACCGTTCTTCAACCTGACCTTCGGGCCGCTGATGCTGCCACTGCTCCTGCTCATCCCCTTCGGGCCGCTGCTCGCCTGGAAGCGCGGCGACGTCTTTGCGGTGGCGCAGCGGCTGATGGCGGCGTTCGGCGGCGCGCTGCTCGCCGTGCTCGCCACCTTGCTGCTGGTCGACGGCGCGTCGGTGTTCGCCGCGCTCGGGATAGGGATCGCGGTCTGGATGGTTCTCGGCGCGCTCACCGACCTGGCGCAGAAATCCGCCCTCGGTGCGGTGCCGCTCGGCGTCGCCGCGCGGCGCTTCGCCGGACTGCCGCGCTCGGTGTTCGGCACGGCGCTGGCGCATATGGGCATGGGGCTGAGCGTTCTCGGCATCGTCGCGACGGTCGCCTTCGAAGTCGAGCACATCACCGTCATGAAGCCGGGCGAGACCACCGAGATCGCCGGGCGCACGCTGCGCTTCGAGGGCGTCGCGCCGGTGCAGGGGCCCAACTTCACCGAGACGCAGGCGCGCTTCGTGCTGATGCAGGGCGGAGTTTCGCGCGGCGCGCTCATCTCGTCCAAGCGCATCTACACGGCCCGCCAGATGCCGACCACCGAAGCCGGCATCCTGACGCGGGGCCTGAGCCAGCTCTATGTCTCGCTTGGCGACGAGACGGGCGACGGCGGCATGGTCGTCCGCATCTGGTGGAAGCCGCTGGTCACCCTGATCTGGCTGGGCGGGGCGGTCATGATGGCGGGCGGCGCCGTCTCGCTGACCGATCGGCGGCTGCGCGTCGGCGCGCCGTCGCGGCGTACCCGGCCGTCGGCCGTGCCCTCCGGAGCCAAGGCGTGAGGCGGCTCGGCATCCTTGCCGCCGCGCTGCTGCTCGCCGTCGCGGCTGCAATCCCCGCCGGCGCGGTGCAGCCGGGCGAGAGGCTGGCCGATCCGGCGCTGGAGGCGCGGGCGCGGTCGCTTTCGGCCGAGCTGCGCTGCATGGTCTGCCAGAACCAGTCGATCGACGATTCCGACGCGGAGCTTGCGCATGATCTGCGCGTGCTGGTGCGCGAGCGGCTGTCGGCCGGCGACACGGATGCGCAGGTGCTCGACTTCGTCGTCGCCCGCTACGGCGAGTTCGTGCTGCTCAAGCCGCGCTTCAACGCCCGCAACGCGCTGCTGTGGGGCACGCCCGTGCTGTTGCTGGTGGTGGGCGGCGCTGTCGTTTTCGCGTTCGGCCGATCAAGGCGGCGATACGCAAGCGAGAAGCTTTCCGGCGAGGAGCAGGCGGCGCTGCGGCGGATTCTCGATGAGAATGGCAAGGGGCGGCCAGAAGGCGCCTGACTGACAGCCACCCCTGACGCTTTGGTGGCCGACTGCGAGCTACGGGTGATTGCCGATCGCTGTCATCAACTCGAACACCCGCTGCTCCTCCGCAAATCCCTTGAGCGCGTGCCTGCCGAGGTCCCCGACCGCTTCGGCCGGCAGTTCGGCGGCGGCCTCGGCCGAGCAGACGGCGCGCTTGTCGAGCGCCTTGGCGATGCCTTCCAGCCGGCTGACATAATTGACCGTCGGGCCGACCACGGTGAAGTCGAGCCGGTCGCGGCTGCCGATGTTGCCGTAGACGAGCGGCCCGACATGCAGGGCGGCGACGAAGGGCAGATCCCTGGCCGCTTCGTGAGCGAACGCGGCGGCGATGGCGCGGGCGGCGCGCAGGCAGGCATCCCGGCGTCCGGAGTCGCGCGCGGGAAAGACGGAAAGCACGCCGTCGCCGATGAACTTGAGCACGTCGCCGCCCTCGGCGCGGACCGAATCGACGACCACCTCGAAATAGCGTCCCAGCCGGTCGAGCAGCGCGTCGGGGGCCAGCCGTTCCGACTGGCCGGTGAAATCACGCATGTCGGTCACCAGCACCGCGGCTTCCGCCTCGGTCATCTGGCCGCGCTGGAAGTCGCCCTTGACGACGCGGCTTGCCGGGCCGGAGCCGAGATAGACCTCGAGCAGGCTCTCCATGGAATGGCGCATGGCGGCCGGCTCCAGGGCGGCGGCGATCGCCGGCGCCAGTTCCTCGATCAACGCCACCTCCGGATCCGCGAAGCCGCTCGGCCGGTCCGTCGTGAAGGCGCCGACCTGCACCGAGCCGTCGCCATATTCGATAGGCAGGGCCAGATAGCCGGTGCTGCCGGCTTCCGCCAGCTCGAACAGCACGGGATGGTCGCGGCCCGCCACCAGATGTTCCAGCGAACATCGGAAGCTCGTGCGGGTGGTGATGACGTGCTCGAACGGGCTGCCGCGATAGGAGGCGGTGGAAAGCATGCTGCGCGGCACCGTGTAGAGCTCCGCGCCGCCGTCCCTGGTCCATATCACGCCCCAGGCGCCGATCAGCGGATTGGAAACCCTTTGGCCGATCCGCACCCGCCACAGCGGGACGCCGGCGACGACAAGACGCTCCGCCAGCCCTCCGACGATACCCTCCGGCGGAAGGCTTTTGCGCGCCGGACCGATCAGCCAGGCGGCGATCGGCTGCAGATGTGAATTTTCCAGGTCGGCCACGATGTCCTCCTGCGCCGAGACGCACCGGACATATAGGAGGAGGGCCGGGACAAGCGAAGTCCAAGCTCCCGCGAACATTACCTAAATTTCATGTGCCGGAAATGGCGCCGTAATGTGCCGGCTCCTATTTCTCTTGCCAGCGGATGCCGCTCGAGACGCATCCCTTCAAGAGGAATAGAGCGACCATGAACACCCCCAACACTCCCGTTTCGCGGACCCGCACGCGCCTGCTTGCAGCGGCCGCGTCCCTTGCCATTGCCGGTGCGATCGGCTTCGGTGCCGTCACCAGCGGCACGGCGCCCGTGTTCGCCGAAGCCGTCCGCATCGACGGACCGCAGGCCCCCGGCTTCGCCGACGTCGTCGAGAAGGTCTCGCCGGCCGTCGTCAGCGTCCAGGTCAAGGCCAAGATCTCGCCCGCGTCCGATCGCGGTCCCGACGTCTTCTCGGGCCCCGGCTTCGATGATCTTCCCAACGACCACCCGCTCAAGCGCTTCTTCCGCGAGTTCCGCGGCGACGGCGATCGCAGCGACCGCTGGCAGCAGCGTCGCGGCAATCGCGACAACCCGCGTCCGCGTCCCATGTCCCAGGGCTCCGGCTTCTTCATCTCCGAGGACGGCTATCTCGTCACCAACAATCACGTCGTCGAAGGCGGTTCGGCCTTCACCGTGGTGATGGACAATGGCGACGAGCTTGACGCCAAGCTGGTCGGCACCGACCCGCGCACCGACCTCGCCGTGCTCAAGGTCGACGACAGCCGCAAGTTCACCTATGTCGACTTCGCCGACGACGGCAAGGTGCGCGTCGGCGACTGGGTCGTGGCGGTCGGCAATCCGTTCGGCCTCGGCGGCACGGTGACGGCCGGCATCGTCTCGGCGCGCGGCCGCGACATCGGCGCCGGCCCGTATGACGACTTCATCCAGATCGACGCGGCGGTCAACCGCGGCAATTCCGGCGGCCCGGCCTTCAACCTGAACGGCGAGGTCGTCGGCATCAACACCGCCATCTTCTCGCCGTCGGGCGGCAATGTCGGTATCGCCTTCGCCATCCCCGCCTCGACCGCGCGCGACGTGGTGCAGGACCTGATCCGCGACGGCAGCGTGTCGCGCGGCTGGATCGGCGTGCAGATCCAGCCGGTGACCAAGGACATCGCCGATTCGCTCGGCCTGGCCGACGCCAAGGGCGCCATCGTCTCCGAGCCGCAGGCCGACGGTCCGGCCGTCAAGGCCGGCATCAAGTCGGGCGACGTGATCACCGCCGTCGACGGCAAGCCGGTCGGCTCGCCGCGTGAGCTGGCCCGCCTCATCGGCGGCATCCAGCCGGGCAAGTCGGTCGACCTGACCGTGTGGCGCGACGGCAAGTCCGAGCAGGTCAAGCTCGAGCTCGGCACGCTGCCGGGCAGCGACACGCAGGCTTCGGCCGACGACGGCAAGCCGCAGCAGGTCGAGCCGTCCTCGCTCGCCGATCTCGGCCTGACCGTCGCTCCGTCCGAGGACGGCAAAGGCCTGGTCGTGACCGATGTCGACCCGGACAGCGATGCCGCCGACCGCGGCATCCAGCCCGGCGACGTGATCACCGCGGTCAATTCGCGCGAGGTCAAGGGTCCGAGCGACGTGACCACCGCCATGGACGATGCCGCCAAGGCCGGCCGCAAGGCCGTCCTCATGCAGCTCAGCCGCGACGACACCAGCCGCTTCGTGGCGCTGCCCATCGGCCGCAGCTGACCGGTGTTGCCGGCGTTCCGCCCGACCACCCCCCCGGGCGCCGCCGGCAACGTCGGACCGGCCGGCGTAGTCAGTCTGTCACGGCCGGTTCGGCGGCAGCGGTCCATCGGGCCGCTGCCGCACAATTGCGAGGAAAGGCGATGAGCATCCTGCCGGCAGAATTTCGCGAATTCGCGTATGGTGATCCGATGAAGATTCTGGTCATCGAAGACGATCGCGAAGCCGCGGACTACCTGCAGAGGGCGCTTTCGGAGGCGGGGCATACCGTACACGTCGCCGGCGACGGCGACAGCGGCTTCACGCTCGCCGACACAGGCGACTACGACGTCATGGTGGTCGACCGCATGCTGCCGCGCCGCGACGGCCTGTCGGTCATCGCCGGGCTGCGGTCGCGCGGCAACAGCACGCCGGTGCTGATCCTCTCGGCGCTGGGCGAGGTCGACGACCGCGTCACCGGCCTGCGCGCCGGCGGCGACGACTATCTGACGAAGCCCTATGCCTTCACCGAACTGCTCGCCCGGGTCGAGGTTCTGTGCCGCAGGGCCAACATCAAGGATGCAGAGACCGTCTACAAGGTCGGCGACCTCGAACTCGACCGCCTGTCGCACACGGTGCGGCGCGCTTCCCGCGAGATCGTCCTGCAGCCGCGCGAGTTCAAGCTGCTGGAATATCTGATGCGGCATGCCGGGCAGGTGGTGACCCGCACCATGCTGCTCGAGAACGTCTGGGACTATCATTTCGATCCGCAGACCAATGTCATCGACGTCCATATCTCGCGCCTGCGCTCCAAGATCGAGAAGGGGTTCGACAGCCCGATCCTGCACACGGTGCGGGGCGCGGGCTACATGCTGAAGGCTGCATAGCGGATGCGGCTTCCCGCCAGCTTCAGGACCACGGCCGCCCGCCTCTCGGCGCTCTATCTGCTGCTGTTCGGCCTGTGCGCGGTGGCGCTCGTCTTCTACATGACCGCTCTGTCGGCGCGCATGCTCGCCTCGCAGACGCAGGACACCATCAACGAGGAGGTGGTCGGGCTTGCCAACGCCTACCAGCGCGGCGGGCTGCCGCTGCTGGTGCGCACCGTCGAGCGGCGCTCGCGCCAGCCCGGTGCCAATCTCTATCTGATCGCCGATGCCAACGGCCGCATCCTTTCCGGCAATGTCGAGAGCCTGGAGCCCGGCGTGCTCGACGTGGAAGGCTGGACCGAGCGGCCGTTCTCCTACCAGCGGTTCGGCGAGGGAGAGCGCCGCGCGCGCTCCGCCGCGGTGCCCGAAGCGCCCGCGGCGGAATCCGAGGTCCGGCATGCGGCGATCGCGCTGGTGCTGAGGATGCCCAACCAGATGATCATGCTGGTCGGCCGCGACCTCGGCGAGCCTGAGCGCTTCCGCGTCATCGTGCGCCGCTCGCTGATGGCGGCGCTCGGCATCATGGGCCTCGGCGCGCTGCTGATCTGGTTCTTCGTCGGCCGCCGCGCGCTGAAGCGCATCGACAACGTGTCGGAGGCGAGCCGCCGCATCATGGGCGGCGACCTGAGCGGACGCCTGCCGGTGACCGGGGCCGGCGACGAGTTCGACCGGCTGTCGGAAAACCTCAACGTCATGCTCGGCCGCATCGCCGAGCTCAATGAGGGCCTGAAGCAGGTTTCCGACAACATCGCCCACGACCTGAAGACGCCGCTGACGAGGCTGCGCAACCGCGCCGAGGCGGCGCTGGGCGGCGCACCGGGCGACAAGGGCTACCGCGAGGCGCTGGAGGCGACGATCGCTGAATCCGACCAGCTCATCCGCACCTTCAACGCCATCCTGATGATCTCGCGGCTGGAGGCCGGCTATTCGGCCGAGCAGACGGCGCCGGTCGACCTGAGCGAGGTGGTTCGCGACGTGGTCGAGCTCTATGAGCCGGTGGCCGAGGAGACGGAGGTGGCGCTGGCTGCCGATGTCCCCGCGGGCATGACGATCGAGGGCAACCGCGAGCTGATCGCCCAGGCGGTCTCCAATATCGTCGACAACGCCATAAAATACACGGCCGGTACCAACGCCGCGCCCAGGGTGACGGTGGCGCTGGAGAAGCGGGGCGGCGAGATCGTGCTCGCCGTTTCAGACAACGGCCCCGGCATTCCGGAGGAGGCCGACCGCAAGCGCGCCACCGAGCGCTTCGTACGGCTGGAGCAGAGCCGGTCGCAGCCGGGCTCCGGCCTCGGCCTCAGCCTCGCCAAGGCGGTGATGAAATTCCACGGCGGCCGTCTTGATCTGGAGCCGCGCGATCCCGGACTATCCGTCATCATGAGCTTTCCGGTCGGGAAGGAGACCTAGATGGCGGGAGCGGCGGACAAGGCAGTGGCAAAACCGCGTCTGTTCGAAGGCAGGCCGGCCCGGCTGAAGCCGCTCGATCCGGCGGAGGCAAGGCGGGAACTGCGCGATGTCGCCGAGGCGGCGAAGGAGAAGAATCTGCCGCGCCTGTCGGCGCTGCTGTCGGGCCGCGACGCCGAGGCGGAGTTCCTCGCCGCCGTGTTCGACCTGTCCGATTTCATGCGCGACTGCGCCCGCCGCCGGCCGGAGATGCTCGACCAGCTCTTCGACACCGCGATCGACGACCGGCTGGCGGGGATCGTCGCGGCGGTGCGCGGCCTGCCCTTTGGCGAAGGCGTCACCGAGAAGGTGCTGATGACCGAGTTGCGCCGGCTGAAGCTGGAGGCGCATTTCCTGATCGCGCTCGACGATCTTGCCGGCGCCGCCGGCGCGGACAAGTCGGTGCGCCGCCTGAGCGACCTGGCCGACGCCTGCACGGCCGCGGCGATCGACTTCCTGCTGCGCGACGCGCATGAGGCCGGCAAGCTGAAGCTGCCCGATCCGGCAAAACCCGGCGAAGGTTCCGGCTGGATCGTGCTCGGCATGGGCAAGCTCGGCGCGCATGAGCTCAATTTTTCTTCCGATATCGACCTGGTGGTGTTCTTCGAGCCGGAGGCGCCGGCGATCCTTGATCCGCTCGAGGCCACCGACCTGTTCTCGCGGCTCACCAAAAGGCTGGTGCGCATCCTGCAGGACCGCACCGAGGCCGGTTATGTCTTCCGCACCGACCTGCGGCTGCGGCCGGACCCCGGCTCCACCCCACTGGCGATCCCGGTTGAGGCCGCGCTCAACTATTACGAGGCACGCGGCCAGAACTGGGAGCGCGCCGCCATGATCAAGGCGCGGCCGGTGGCCGGCGACATCGCTGCCGGCGGGAGGTTCCTGAAGGAGCTGCAGCCCTATGTCTGGCGCAAGTACATGGATTTCGCGGCGATCGCCGACGTGCATTCGATCAAGCGCCAGATCCATGCGCACAAGGGCCATGGCGAGATCGCCGTCAGGGGCCACAACGTCAAGCTGGGGCGCGGCGGCATTCGCGAGATCGAGTTCTTCGTGCAGACGCAGCAGCTCATCGCCGGCGGCCGCTTCCCGGAGCTGCGCGGCCGCCAGACCGTGCCGATGCTGGCCGAGCTGGCGAAGCATCGGTGGATCACGGCGGAGGCTCGCGACGCGCTCACCGCGCAATACTGGTTCCTGCGCCGGGTCGAGCACGCCATCCAGATGGTGGCGGACGAACAGGTACACACGTTGCCGGAGACAGATGAGGGGCTCGACCGCATCGGCCGCATGCTGGGCTATGACGGCTGCGAGGATTTTTCGGCGGCGTTCCGCGCCTCGCTGCAGGAGGTCGAGAGCCACTATGCGGCGCTGTTCGAGAGCGCGCCCGAACTTTCCTCGGGCGTCGGCAATCTCGTCTTCACCGGCGACGTCGACGATCCCGACACGCTGCAGACGCTGAAGCGGCTCGGCTTCGAACGGGCGAGCGACATCTGCCGGGTCATCCGCTCCTGGCATTTCGGCCGCTACCGGGCGACCCGCTCGGCCGAGGCGCGCGAGCGGCTGACCGAGCTGACGCCGGCGCTGCTGCAGGCCTTCGGCAAGACGCGGCGCGCCGACGAGGCGCTGCTGCGCTTCGACGCCTTCCTGGCCGGCCTGCCCGCCGGTATCCAGCTGTTCTCGCTGCTGCAGTCCAACCCGGCGCTGCTGAAGCTGCTCGCCACCATCATGAGCGCAGCACCCGCGCTCGCCGCCATCATCACCCGGCGGCCGCACGTCTTCGACGGGCTGCTCGACCCGGCGCTGCTGGCCGAGCTGCCGAGCCGCGACTACCTGGCCGGCCGCCTGGCTTCTTTCGTGGCGAGCGCCACGACGCACGAGGAGGTGCTCGACCGGCTGCGCATCTTCGCATCCGAGCAGAAGTTCCTGATCGGGGTGCGGCTGCTCGCCGGCGCGATCGATGCGGCGCGGGCGGGAAAGGCGTTTTCCGACCTTGCCGACCTCACCATCGGGGCGGCGCTCGACGCGGTGATCGCCGAATTCGCCATCCGCCACGGCCACGTGCCCGGCGGGCGCGTCGCCATCCTCGGCATGGGCAAGCTTGGCAGCCGCGAGCTGACGGCGGGCTCCGACGTCGACCTGATCCTGCTCTACGACCACGACCAGGATGCCGAGGAATCGGACGGCGACAAGCCGCTGGCGCCCTCGCACTATTATGCGCGCATGACGCAGCGCCTGATCGCCGCGGTCTCGGCGCAGACCGCCGAAGGCGTGCTCTACGAGCTCGACCTCAGGCTCCGGCCTTCCGGCAACAAGGGGCCGGTCGCCACCCATATCGATGCCTTCCGCAAATACCAGCGCAACGACGCCTGGACCTGGGAGCACATGGCGCTGGTGCGCGCCCGGCCGGTGGCGGGAGACACGGGGTTCTGCGCCGAGGTCGAGGCGGAGGTCGAGGCGGTGCTGGCGCTGCCGCGCAAGCCGGCCAAGGTCTTGAAGGAAGCGGCCGACATGCGCCGCCTGATCGAGGAGGAGAAGCCGCCGCGCGACATGTGGGACATCAAGCTGATCCCCGGCGGGCTGATCGACCTCGAATTCATCGCGCAATGCGCGGTGCTGACCGGCAATGCCGAGGGCGACCGCGTCACCGGCACGGCGGAGGTGCTGGCACGGCTTTCGCCCGCCTTCGCCGACGCGCAGACGCGGCAGGAGCTTTGCGACGCCGACGCGCTGTACGCCGCGCTCACGCAGATGATCCGGCTTTGCCTGACCGGTCCGTTCGAGCGCAAGGAGGCGCCGCCCGGCCTCATCGATCTTCTCATGGGGGCGACCGACTTGCCAGACATCGGCGTGCTTGAAGCGCACGTCAAGGAGACGGCGCAGCGGGTCCGAAGCCATTTCGGCCGGCTGCTTCGTGCCGGGGGGACCTGACGGCCGGACGCCGTCACGTCGCGCCGGAACCGCATCGGGGGTGACGATGCAAAGGAGAGCAGGAATGAAGACTTCCACGAAACTGGCGATGGCCTTCCTGGCGGTGGCCACGGCATCCGGCAGCGCGGCCTTCGCCGACGAGAGGCCGCGCGAGCGCGGCGAACGCGAGAACCTCCGCTTCGAGCGCGCGGATGCCGATTCCAGCGGCGACGTGACCTTCGAGGAGTTCGCGGCGGCGATGAAGAGCCGCATCGGCGCGGCCGATACCGACGGCGACGGCAAGATGACGGTGGCCGAGATCGCCTCCGAGATCGAGCGCATGCGCGCCGAGCGGCGGGCGCGGCGCATCGTCGAGCGCTTCGACACGGACGGCGACGGCATGCTGACGGCGGCCGAGATCGAGTCACGTCAGAAGAAGATGTTCGCGCTGATGGACCGCAACGACGACGGCAAGATCGTGCCGGAGGAGATGCGGCAGGGCAGGAACTGGCGGCGGTAACGCTGCTTCCCTCCCCCTTGAGGGGAGGGCAATCGCATATGGAGCTACCCCCACCCCTAACCCCTCCCCTCAAGGGGGAGGGGGACCGGCTGGCGTCTCCGCCGACCACGAATCGTCGACGGTTTCGCATTGCATAGCAGCCGCAAAGTCCCCCTCCCCCTTGAGGGGAGGGGTTAGGGGTGGGGGTAACGGAGCAGCGAAATTCGTCGCCGTCTGCCATATGCGATTGCCCTGCCCTCAAGGGGGAGGGCAGTCGCTGCGCCTTACTCCGCCGCTTCCCGCATCGGCTCGGCGCGGGCCACCGCCGGCGTCTTGCGCGCGGGGATGCGCACCGACACGATGGTGCCGACGCCCTCGGTCGAGCGGATCTTCAGCTTGCCGCCGTGCAGCTCCGCCAGCGAGCGCGAGATGGCGAGCCCGAGCCCGGAGCCGGCATGGCTCTTGGAGAACTGGTTCTGCACCTGCTCGAACGGCCGGCCGAGCTTGGTCAGCGCGCTTTTCGGGATGCCGCAGCCATTGTCCTCGATGGTCAGCATCATCGCGCCGGCGACGTTCTTGGCGCGCACCAGGATGTGGCCGCCTTCGCCGGTGAATTTGACTGCGTTGGAGAGCAGGTTGATGACGATCTGCTTGATGGCGCGGCGGTCGGCGACCAGCGTCATCGCCTCGGCGATGCGGGTCTCCACGGCGATCGACTTCTGCGCCGCCTGCAGCGAGATGACCCGCACCGTCTCGCTGATCAGCGGGTGCACGTCGATCTCCTCGCGCTCCATCGAGAACTGGCCGGCCTCGATCTTCGACATGTCGAGGATGTCGTTGATGACGCCGAGCAGGTGCTTGCCGCTGCTGTTGATGTCGCCGGCATATTCCTCGTAGCGCGGCGAGCCCAGCGGCCCGAACAGCTTTGACGCCATCAGCTCGGAGAAGCCGATGATGGCGTTGAGCGGCGTGCGCAGCTCGTGCGACATGTTGGCGAGGAATTCCGACTTGGCGCGGTTCGCGGCCTCGGCGCGGTCCTTCTCCTTCATGTATTTCCGGTTGAGGTCGACCAGCTCGCGCGTGCGCTCCTCCTCGTTGCGGCGCGCCTGGCTGAGATCGTGCAGATTGGCCATCAGCCGGCGCTCGCCGTCGAGCAGCTTCTCCTGGTGCTGCTTGATCAGCGTGATGTCGGTGCCGAGCGAGACGGTGCCGCCGTCGCGCGTCTTGAGCTCGTTGACCTGCAGCCAGCGGCCGTCGGCGAGCTGGCGCTCGTAGGTGGCGCCGCCGCGCGGCCCGTTCGGGTTGGCGATGCGCCGCTCGGCAACGAAGGCGGTCATGCGCCCTTCCAGTTCCTGGCGCGGAGTGCCGGGCAAGGTGTCCCGGTCGGAGAGGCCGCTGTCCTGCTGGTATTTGGTGTTGCACATGACCAGACGGCCGGCCGCGTCCCACAGCACGAAGGATTCGCTGATGCTCTCGACGGCCGTGCGCAGTCGCAGATCGGCGGCCTCGGAGCGCGCGGCGAGATGGCGCTGCTCGCTGACGTCGACGGCGATGCCGATGAGCTTGATCTCGGAGGCCTCGGCGTCGATCACCTGAGCGCGCGCCCGCACCCAGATCCAGCGCCCTTCGGCATGGCGCATGCGGAAAACCTGGTCGATGTTGTCGATCTCGCGCGCCACGATCTTTTCGGCGAGGTGGAACAGGTCGTGGTCGTCGCGGTGGATGATGCCGGCGACCTCGCCGAAGGACAGCATCGACTCGCAGGGCTCGTAGCCCAGCATCTCGTACATGGAGCGCGACCAGTACATCTTGCCGCGCACCATGTCCCAGTCCCATAGGCCGCAGCGGCCGCGGATGAGGGCGAGGTCGATGCGCTGGTGCGCGTCGCGATAGACGCGGTCCGCCGTCTGGGCGCGTCCCGCCTGGCGGAAATAGGCGTAGAGCACGATGATCAGCACGCTGCCGGTCAGCACGAACAGGGTGATGTTGAGCGAGACGGCGCGCCGCCAGTCGGCGAAGACGGCATCCTGCGGGACCAGCGCCGCGGCGGCGACGCTGCGGTCGGCCGAAAGGTCGACGGCGGCGAACCACGGCTTTCCGTCTATGGTCACCGCCGCCACGCCGGCGCGGTCGCCGAACATGAACAGCGGCTGCCCGCCGGAGACGATGGCGTCGAGGCGCGCGCCGCGCCAGGCCGAAGCGGACGGCGTGACCGCCAGCACGGTGAATCGCTCGTCCGTCACCGCGAGCACATGGCGGGAGCCGGGCATGGCCCGACGGTTCGCGTCGTCGACGAGCGCGCGCGCATCGGTCGCCCTGTCGCCCTCGTCGGTGTTGGCCAGCTCGGCTTGCAGGCCCGCCGCGGCGAGCGCCAGCACGGTGCGCGCATTGCGCTCGACCTCGTCATGCTGGGCGAGCAGCGACAGCACGCGCACTGTCGCGATGACGATCAGGAAGACGATCACCAGGATGGGGATGGAACGCCTGAGCAGCGGCTCGATCGCCAGCAGCCGGCGATAGGTGGGGGCCAGGAACAGGCTGCCGCTGGTGCGGACCCCCTTGCGCCCGGCAAAAGCCGATCTGTCGGGCGCGATCCACGCGTCCGTCCTTGCCATGAGAATGGCTCCCCGATTTTCCAGATGATCCGGGTAAGCCGCACGCCCGAATCTGCCCTAAAGAATCAGACGCGATTCGCCTTGTCCAGTGGGCTGTTAAAAAACCGTCAAGCCGATCCCTGCGGATGTGAACAATTTGCGCGCAGGCTCGCGTACCGCACCCAGGATACTGTTGCAAGAAGAATAAGTTTATGCTTATGATAAGCAATGTCTTATGATTATGCCGCGATGATCGCGCTCGCCGATCCCACGCGCCGCCAGGTGTTCGAACTCGTGGCGGAGCAGCCGCGCTCGGTTGCCGAACTGACGCGCTGCCTGCCGGTGTCGCAGCCGGCGGTCTCGCAGCATCTCAAGGTCCTGAAGGACGCGCGCCTGGTGCACGCCGAGCCGCGTGGCGCGAGCAACATCTACCATATCGATCCGCACGGGCTGGGAGAGATGCGCGCCTGGCTCGACCACATATGGGGGGAAGCGCTGGACGCTTTTCGCAAGGAGATCAACGACAGCAGGGAGAAGGAGCGATGAACGCCATGATCAAGTCCGCGCCGGTACGGAAATCCACGACCGTCGAAGTGCCGATCGCCAAGGCCTTCGACGTGTTCACGGCCGGCTTTGGCCGCTGGTGGCCGGCCACGCATTCGATCGGCACCTCGCCGCTGAGGAAGGCGGTTATCGAGCCGCGCGCCGGAGGCCGCTGGTACGAGATCGGCGACGACGGAAGCGAATGCGACTGGGGCGAGGTGCTGAGATGGGAGGCGCCGACGCTGCTCGTGCTTGCCTGGCGGATCGGCGCCGACTGGCGCTACGACGCCGCGCTGCACACCGAGGTCGAAGTCCGCTTCGTCCCGGTCGGCGACCAGCAGACGCGTGTCGAACTGGAGCACCGGCTGCTCGAGAACATGGGCGATGCCGCCGAAGCGGCGCGCCGCGCCTATGACGCCGAAGGTGGATGGCCGGGCCTGCTTGCCGCTTATCAGGCGGAGGTTGCCCGTTCGGCGTGAGCGGACCGGTCAGGGTCCGCAGCGGCGCAGCACGCTGAACTGGAACGCCTGCTTAGTGCCCCAGGGTGTCGTGTGGACATGGCGGCGCTCGTCGACGAGTCGGAACGAGGATCCGACGGTCGCCGCGAGCGCTGCCGGCTCGTAGCGCATTACCGGAAGTCCGCTGCAGCGTTCCGGACCGTCGGCCGCGAAGGTCGCGATGACGGCATGTCCGCCGGGCTTCACCGCTGCCGCGAGCCGCTCCACATAGGCGGCCCGTTCGTCCGGTTCGGTGAGGAAGTGGAAGGCCGCCCGGTCGTGCCAGACATCATAGGTGCGGGCAGGGCGCCACCGGGTCACGTCGGCAACGATCCACTCGACAGCGTCCGCAGCCCCGCCGAGTCTGGCTTTCGCCGCATCGAGTGCCGTCTGCGAGACGTCCAGCACGGCAAGGGCGTGCCATCCATGGCCGAGCAGCGCGTCGACCAGGCGCGAGGCGCCGCCGCCGACATCGATCAGCGAGGATGCGGCGTTCGCTCCAGTCCGTCCGATCAGGTCGAGCGAAACGGCGGGCCGGTCCTCGAACCAGCTCACGCCGGCTTCCCCCTTCTCCGAATAGGTTTTCTGCCAGTGGCTTTGGCTGCTTGTCTCGTCCATCGCGAAAAGGCCGTTTGGGCCACTATACGCTCACGCCAGCGTGCGTTCCACGATGTCGCTGAGATCGGCCGACAGTCCCGGCGTCGAGGCGATCAGGACCAGCGCCTGGCGCGCCAACTCCTGCCGCTTCGGCTCGAGCGAGCGCCATGAACGCAGGCCGGTCGCCAGCCGTGCGGCCACCTGCGGGTTGCGCTTCTCGATCTCCAGTATGGTTTCCGCGAACAGCGCGTAGCCGGCGCCGTCGGCGCGGTGGAAGCCGGTCTGGTTGCCGCTGAAGAAGGTACCGAACAGCGAGCGCAGCCGGTTGGGGTTGCCGAAGGAGAAGGCCGGATGGGCGGAGAGGCCGCGCACCGCCTCGACCGCCGCCGGGCCGGGCGCCGCCGCCTGGATGGCGAACCACTTGTCCATCACCAGCGCGTCGCTGGAGAAGGTCTTTTCGAACCGGGTCAGTGCCTCCAGCGCTTGCGGCGTGCCCTGATGGCGGTGCGCCAGAACGGTCAGCGCGGCGGCACGGTCGGTCATGTTGCTCGCGGCATGAAAATGCCGGGCGGCGAGATCGGCGCCGCCGGCGAGCGTCGAGCGGTAGTCGAGCAGCACGTTGCGCAGCGACCGGCGCCCGGCGCTTGCCGCGTCGGGACTGAACGGTCCGCTGTCCGCCAGGCGCTCATAGGCGGCCGCGAAGAGGTCCGCATTGACCTGGGCGATGCCGCGCAGAAGCGCCTCGCGGGCGGCAAAGATGGCATCGGGGTCGATATTGCTGCCGATCTCGCGGGCGATGTCGGCCTCGCCGGGAGGCGTCAGCGCCAGCGCCCGGAACGCCCACTCCAGACCGTCATCACCCAGGACCGCAGTGGCCAGTTCGGCGATCGCCGGCGAAAACGGCGGCGCCCGGTCGTCGCGGATGTGCCTGGAGGCGGCGATCAGCGCATCGGTCATCACCGTGTTGAAGGCCTGCCAGCGCGAGAACGGATCGCCGTCGTGGCGGGCAAGGAAGAGCTGGTCCTCGAGCCGCTGCTCGACCGACAGCGTGATCGGCGCCGAAAAGCCGCGGTTGAGCGAGATGGCCGGCCGCTCGTCGATGCCGGAGAAGGTGACCGTATGCCGGCGCTTGCGCAGGTGGATGACGCCGTCCTCCACCGCCGCGCCGTCCGCCGCCGCATAGGCAAGATCGCGCCCGTCCGACCCGACCAGGCCGAAGGCCAGCGGGATGTGCATGAGGCGCTTGCGGCTCTCGGACGGCGTCGGCGGCACCGACTGCTCGATCTGCAGGGTGAACTGCGCGGCAGCGGCGTCATGCGAGGAGGTGACGGTGACGTTGGGCGTGCCGGCCTGATGGTACCACAGCGCGAATTGGCCGAGATCTTTGCCGGCGGCGTCCTCGAACGCCTTGAGAAAATCCTCGATGGTGGCGGCCTCGCCGTCGTGCCGCTCGAAATAGAGGTCCATGCCCTTGCGGAAATCCTCGGCGCCGAGGATCGTGCGGATCATGCGCACGACTTCCGAACCCTTTTCGTAGACGGTCGCCGTGTAGAAGTTGTTGATCTCGCGATAGCGTCGCGGCCGAACCGGATGCGCCAGCGGTCCCTGGTCCTCCGGAAACTGGTGGGCGCGCAGCGTACGCACCTCGGCGATGCGCTTGACCGGGCGCGAACGCTGGTCGGCGGAGAATTCGTGGTCGCGGAAAACGGTCAGCCCCTCCTTCAGGCAGAGCTGGAACCAGTCGCGGCAAGTGATTCTGTTGCCTGTCCAATTGTGGAAATACTCATGCGCGATGATCGCCTCGATGTTGGCGAAATCGGCGTCCGTCGCGGTGTTCTCGTCGGCCAGCACGTATTTGTCGTTGAAGATGTTGAGGCCCTTGTTCTCCATCGCGCCCATGTTGAAGTCGGATACGGCGACGATGTTGAACACGTCGAGGTCGTATTCGCGGCCGAACACCCGCTCGTCCCACGTCATGGAGCGCTTGAGCGCGTCCATGGCATAGCCGGCGAGGTGCTGCTTGCCGTGCTCGACATAGATGCCGAGCGATACCTTGCGGCCCGACATGGTGGTGAAATGGTCGGCGACCACGCCGAGGTCGCCCGCCACCAGCGCGAACAGGTAGGACGGCTTCGGAAACGGATCGTGCCAGACGGCGAAATGCCGGCCGCCGCCGAGATCACCGTTCTCGGTAGGATTGCCGTTGGAGAGCAGCAGCGGCGCCTCCTGGCGCAGCGCCTCGATGCGCACGGTGTAGACGGACAGGATGTCCGGCCGGTCGAGGAAATAGGTGATGCGGCGAAAACCTTCCGCCTCGCATTGCGTGCAGTAGACGCCGTTGGAGCGGTAGAGGCCCATCAGCGCGGTATTCTGCGACGGCGCGACCTCGGTCTCGATGGCCAGCGTGAACTCCGCCTGGGCGGGCGGCGCATGGATCACCAGCTGGTCGGGCGTCGCCGCATAGGCGTCCTGCGCAAGCGGCATGCCGTCCAGTTCCAGCCGGCGCAGCACCAGCCCGTCGCCATCGAGCGTCAGCGGCGCGCCGCGCTCACTCGGATCGCGCCGGCGGATGGTGAGCGTTGCCGTGACGATGGTGCTGTCGGGGGAAAGCACGAACCGAAGCTCGGTGCGCGGGATCAGGTAGTCGCTCGGCCGGTAATCCTCAAGCCGGAAGACCTGGCCGGTATCGGTACGCATCATCGGGCATTCCTGTTGGGGGCGACGGCCAGTGCGAAACTGGCCCAACAAATCCGGGGTGTTGCTCTTTACACGAAACCGTCTCTCGACAAAACTGACGGAGCTCTTATCTCCAGAGCGTAACCCGCCACACATTTCCCGGAGCCGACATGACCGTCTTTACACCCAAGTTCGGGATGGGCGCGTCCGTGACGCGTCTGGAGGACCAGTCCTTCATCACCGGCAAGGGCCGCTATACCGACGACATCTCCAGGCCAGGCCAGCTGCATGGCTACGTGCTGCGTTCGCCGGCTGCCAAGGCCTCCTTCCGCATAATTTCGACCGAGGCGGCGCGCGCCGCGCCCGGCGTGCATCTGGTGCTGACCGGCGCCGACCTTCGCAAGCTCGGCGCGCTGAAATCCGGCGTCATGCAGCGCCAGCCCGACGGCAGCAAGGCGCCGACCCGCGACATTCCCATCCTGTGCACCGACCGGGTGAACTATGTCGGCGACGCCGTCGCCTTCGTCGTGGCCGACAGCCGGTCTCTGGCGCAGGACGCGGCCGAGCTGATCGAGATCGACTATGATTCGGAGGAGGCGGCCGGCAAGACGGCCACGGCGCTCGATCCGGAGACGCCGCTGGTCTGGCCGGAGCTCGGCTCGAACCGCGCCTTCACCTACCAGTTCGGCGAGCCGGCAAAGGTCGGGGCTGTCTTCGACAAGGCCGAGCGCGTCACGCGCATCGCCTTCTACAACAACCGGCTGGTCTGCAACTACATGGAGGCCCGTGCCGCGATCGGCGAGGTCGAGGAGGGCAGCGGCCGCCTGGTGCTCACCACCGGCTCGCAGGGCGTGCATTCGATGCGGACGATCCTGGCGAAGCAGGTGTTCGACATCGATCCCGGACAGCTTCGCGTCATCACGCCCGACGTCGGCGGCGGCTTCGGCCCTAAGAGCTTCGTCTATCGCGAATACGCGCTGGTGCTGGAATCCGCTAGGCGGCTCGGCCGGCCGGTCAAGTGGACGGGCGACCGCACCGAGCATTTTTTGACCGATGCGCAGGGCCGCGACAATGTCGTCGAGGCCGAGATGGCGATGGATGCCGAGGGCCGCTTCCTGGCGCTGCGCGTGAAGCTCACCGCAAACATCGGGGCCTACATCTCGCAGTACGGCCCGTTCATCCCCTATGTCGGCGCCACCATGTCGACCGGCGTCTACGACATCCCCGAACTTGATGTCGCCATCGCCGGCGTCTACACCAACACCTGCCCGGTCGACGCCTATCGCGGCGCCGGCCGGCCCGAGGCGGCCTTCCTGCTGGAGAAGCTGGTGGATGCCTGCGCCCGCGACCTAGGCCTGCCGCGCGAGGAGATAAGGCGGCGCAACTTCATCAGGCCCGAGCAGTTCCCCTACCGCACGGCGACGGGGCGCCTCTATGACGTCGGCGAGTTCGACGGCCACATGACGCAGTCGATGGAGCGCGCCGACTGGGCCGGCTTCGACGCCCGCGCCGAGGCGGCGCGGGCGAACGGAAAAATCCGCGGCATCGGCATGGCGACCTATATCGAGGCCTGCGCCTTCCCCGGCTCCGAGCCGGCGCATGTCCAGCTCAACGAGGAAGGCACCGTCACCCTGTTCATCGGCACCCAATCGAACGGCCAGGGACACGCCACCGCCTATGCCCAGTTCGTCTCGGAGAAGCTCGGCCTCGACATCGAAAAGGTGATCGTCCACCAGGGCGACACCGACAAGCTGGACGACGGCGGCGGCACCGGCGGCTCGCGCTCGATCCCGCTCGGCGGCGTCTCGGCGTCGCGCGCCGGCGAGGACCTCGCCGTCAAGCTGCGCAGGCTTGCGGCCGACGAGCTTGAGGCCTCGGCCTCCGACATCGAGCTCGTCGACGGCGAGGCGCGCATCGTCGGCACCGACCGGGCGATGAGCTTCGCCGCGCTTGCCAAGGCGGCGAAGCGCCCCGACGACCTGAAGGGTTTTGGCGAGTTCGTGCAGGAGGAATGCACCTATCCGAACGGCACCCATATCTGCGAGGTGGAGATCGACCCGGACACCGGCCGCACCGCGGTGGTCGCCTACACGATCGTCGACGATTTCGGCGTGACGGTGAACCCGCTGCTGCTGGCCGGCCAGGTGCATGGCGGCGTCGTCCAGGGCCTCGGCCAGGCGCTGACCGAGGATGCCGTCTATGGCGAAGACGGCCAGCTCCTGACCGCGAGCTTCATGGACTACGGCATGCCGCGTGCCGACGACGTGCCGTCCTTCCATTTCGAGACGCGCAACGTGCCCTCGACCACCAATGCGATGGGCATCAAGGGCGCCGGCGAGGCCGGCACGATCGGCGGCACGCCGGCAGTGATGAACGCCGTTACCGACGCGCTGTGGCGTGCCTATGGCATCGGCCATATCGAGATGCCGGCGACGCCGGCCAGGGTGTGGGCGGCGATCGCCGAAGCGTCTGCGCGGTGAGTCCGGGCGGCAGCGCCCACCCCGACAGGCCGCTCACCGGGATCGCCTTCAAGGTCACCTCCGTGGTGGCCTTCGTCGCCATGTCGAGCACGATCAAGGCGGCCGGCCCGTTGCCGGCCGGCGAGGTCGTGTTCTTCCGCTCGTTCTTCGCCATGCTGCCGATCATGGCCTTCCTGGCGTTGCGCGGCGACCTGGCGAAGGCTTTCCACACGGCGCGGCCGTTCAGCCATGTGGCGCGCGGCTGCGTCGGCGTCACGGCCATGGGCCTCGGCTTCTACGCGCTGGCGCGGCTGCCGCTGCCCGAGGCGATCACGCTCAACTACGCCCAGCCGCTGCTGGTCGTCGTCTTCAGCGCGATCATCCTGCGCGAGACCATCCGCGTCTATCGCTGGAGCGCCGTCGTGGTCGGCCTGCTCGGTGTCTTCATCATCGCCTGGCCGAAACTGACGCTGTTCGGCGGTGCCGGCAGCTTTGGCGGCGACGAGGCGGCGGGGGTGATCGCCGCTCTCGCCGCGGCGGGCGCGTCGGCGCTGGCGATGATCCTGGTGCGCAGCCTGGTCCACACCGAGAAGACCGGCACCATCGTTTTGTGGTTTTCGCTGTCGGCGACGGTGCTGTCGCTGGTGACCATACCGTTCGGCTGGAGCGCGCTCACCGCCGGCCAGGCCGCGCTGCTGGTCTGCGCCGGCATATGCGGCGGCATCGGCCAATTGCTGATGACCGAAGGCTATCGCCATGCCGAGGCCTCGGTGGTGGCGCCGTTCGAATACACCTCCATGATCTTCGGCATCGCCGTCGGCTACCTGCTGTTCGGCGACGTGCCGACGCTGCACATGCTGGTCGGCGGCGCCATCGTCGTCGGCGCCGGCCTGTTCATCATCCTGCGCGAGCGCCAGCTCGGCATCGAGCGGGCGAAAGCGCGCGAGGCCGCCCCGCCGCAATAGGGCGCACCTTCCCTCCCCCTCGAGGGGAGGGTGCCGAGCGAAGCGAGGCGGGTGGGGTCGCTTCGGCAGCGCTCTACGTTCTTTCTGCGTCGAGGCAGTTGAGGCCACCCCACCCGGCCGCTTCGCGGCCACCCTCCCCTCAAGGGGGAGGGAAGGCCTGCCGCATCGTCTCCGCCGTCTCCGGATCGGCAGGGAAGAACGACTCGATCGCCAGCTCCGAAAGCGTCACGTCGAGCGGCGTGCCGAACACGGTGATGGTCGAGATGAAGGACAGCACGGCGTCGCCCATGCGCAGCCGCAGCGGCACGGCGATCGGCGAGTAGTTCTGCGGGGACGGCGGCGGGCCGGTCCGCTTCGGCACGGGGTAGCCGCGCAGCTCGCGCTCCAGCTCGACGATCTCCGGGTCGGCGACGGCCTGGTTCAGCCGGTGCAGCCGCTCGACGATGTGGTCGCGCCACTCGGTGAAGTTGACGATGCGCGGCGCCACGCCTTGCGGATGCAGGCTGAGCCTGAGCACGTTGACCGGCGGCGCCAGCAGCGCCGGGTCGGCCACCTCGGCGAGGAAGGGCGCGAGGGCTGCGTTGGCGCGCACCAGGTTCCAGTGCCGGTCGACGGCGAGCGCGGGATTCGGCTCGTGGCCCTTCAGCACCATCTCGACCGCGGCCAGCGCCGGCGCCATCGCCGCCTCGTCGAGGCCGCGCTCGACGAAGCCCGGCGCATAGCCGGCGGCGAGCAGCAGCCGGTTGGTCTCGCGCAGCGGCAGGCCGAGCCGCTCGGCGATCAGCAGCACCATCTCGCGCGACGGTTTTGCGCGCCCGCTCTCCACGAAGCTCAAATGCCGCTGCGAGATCTCGGCCTCCAAGGCGAGGTCGAGCTGGCTCATGCGGCGGCGGGTGCGCCATTCGCGGATGAGCGGGCCGGGGGAGGCGAGGGCGGTACGCATGGCGAGGAGTTTAGGCGGCTGCCGGGATCAATTCCATTACCTCCGACGTAATCGCCAGGCAGCAGGGCCTCGGCCATCCTGGAAGCATCCCGGCGAAAGGCCGGTCCAACCGAAAGGATGATGCCATGACCATTTCCATCACGCCGTTCCTGCGCAACGCGCTTCTGCTGGACGCCGTCGTCTCGGGTGCCGCGGCCGTGCTGATGGCCGGTGGCTCCGCGCTGCTTTCGCCGCTTCTCGGCCTGCCCGAGCCGCTGCTGTTCTGGGCGGGCATCGCGCTCGTCCCGTTCGTGGCGCTGCTGGTCGTCCTGTCACGCCGCCCCTCGGTCCCGCGGCTGCTGCTGGTCGACGTGATCGGCATCAACGCGCTGTGGGTGGCGGCAAGCATCGGCCTGTTGTTCACCGGCTGGGTGGCGCCGACCATGCTCGGCTACGCCTTCGTCATCGCCCAGGCAGCGGCCGTCGCATTGTTCGCCGAGCTGCAGCTCGTCGCAATGCGGCGTGCGCAGGCGGTCGCGGCCTGAGCGCCGACGCCTCCCTCCCCCTTGAGGGGAGGGTGGCCGCGAAGCGGCCGGGTGGGGTACATGCGGCCGGCCGCGACGCCGAAAGAACGTAGAGCGCTGCCGCGGCGACCTCACCCGGCCGCTTCGCAACCACCCTCCCGCAAAGGGGAGGGAAGCACCGCGATCTGAATCAGCCTCTCAGGAAAGCGCCGCAAGCCGCGCCCGCACCTCGAGAAAATCCCGCCAGGCGAGCTTCTTGTGCGCGGGGTTGCGCAGCAGATAGGCCGGGTGCAGCGTCGGCATCGTCGGGATCGACATCCCCGATGCCGTGGCATGATCGCGCCAGGCGCCGCGGGTGCGCAAAATGCCATCCGTGGTGTTGAGCAGCACTTTCGCCGACGGTCCGCCCAGCGTCACCAGCACCTTGGGGTTTGCGAGCTCCACCTGCCGCTCGATGAAGGGGCGGCAGATTTCCGTCTCGTGCGGCGTCGGCGTGCGGTTTCCCGGCGGCCGCCACGGGATGACGTTGGCGATGTAGGCCGACGTCCGGTCGCGGCCGATCGCCGCCAGGATGCGGTCGAGCAACTGCCCCGAGCGGCCGACGAAGGGCAGGCCCTCCAGATCCTCGTCGCGGCCAGGCGCTTCGCCGACCAGCATCAGGTCGGCTTGCGGATTGCCGTCGGCGAACACCAGGTTCTTCGCCGTGGTCTTGAGGTTGCAGCCGTCGAAGCCGAGCATGATCTGGCGCAGTTCCTCGAGCGAGCCGGCCGAGCGGGCGAGCTCGCGCGCCAGCGCCGCCTGGGCGCCGTCGGGGACAGCGGCCGTTGCCGGCCGCGGCGCGGCAGGCGCGGGGGCCGGGGGCCTTTGCGGGATTGGTCGGTTCGCCTCGCCGCCTGCGGCCATCGGCGGAGGGGCCGGCCGCTCCGCCGGCTTCGCCGCGGTCCGCCGCGCCTTCTCCCGCTCCGTCTCGGCGAAGCGGTCGGCCGGATCGTCGAGCAACGGCTCGTCCACGCCCGCCTCGGCATAGAAGGCAAGCAGGCTCTTGAGCGTCTCGCGCTCTCCTTCGATCGACATGGACATGGCCGGACCATGCTGCGCCGGGCCGCCGAATGCAAGTCAGGTCGACGGGACGCGTGGATCCTGCACCAGGTAGAACTGGCTCCTCGGCGTGAAGTCGGTGATGAGGAAGGAGAAGCCCCCGGTCCGGCCGGGGTCGATCTTGCCGTTGCGGAACAAAAGCTTGTCGTAAGGTTCGAAGTCGCGGCTGAACTCGGCGAAACTGTCGGACGAGATCAGTTCCCTGTTCTCGCTGCGCTGGTCGAAGGAGAGACCGTCGCCGAAGACGCTCGCCTTGTGCAGGATCTCCTGAAGCTCGAACTCGAACTCGACCCAGCCATGACCGCTGCCGTTACGCGCCAGGATGCGCATGTGCAGGATGCCGTTGGCGTAGAAGGTGCCGGTGTCGAAGAACCGGATGGGACGTCTGGCGCGGATCACCAGGGTGGCCGGCGACGCCGAGACGAAGGTCTCGCGGATGACGATGGGGTCGGTGCGTGTGCCGGTTCCGGAGACGGAATCGATGACGAAGCCGCCCAGTTCGTCGGAGAAGGAATAGGCGCCGGCCAGCCATTCGAACGGCCTTTCGTCCTGGGCATAGGCGGGGAGGGCGAAGGCAAAAAGCCAGGCTGTTGCTGCGAGGGTCCGAACCAGAAGACGGACCGAACGCAGGCGCTGCACCGGGTGGCGGAAGCGGGCGGCCGACGGCATTTGCGAACTATGCCGGATAAAGAACCCGGCGAATACTGGGATTGCAATCCCTTTGCCTTGTTCACCGGAGAGGAGAGCCAGTCACCGAAGCGTCACTTTGCCGCCTTGCCTTTTCGCCGATGCGGTTTCGTCACACTCGACGATGCGCTATGGAGCCGATGACCAGCAAGCGCCGGGGATAGCGCAGCCAGTTCGGAGGATCGATGAGCGAGATCGAACGCGAAAGCATGGAGTTTGACGTCGTCATCGTCGGCGCCGGGCCGGCGGGGCTGGCGGCGGCGATCCGCCTCAAGCAGATCAATCCCGACCTTTCCGTCGTCGTGCTCGAAAAAGGCGGCGAGGTCGGCGCCCACATCCTCTCCGGCGCGGTCGTCGACCCGATCGGCATCGACCGGCTGCTGCCCGGTTGGCGCACCGAGACCGACCATCCCTTCAAGACGCCGGTGACCGACGACCAGTTTCTCGTTCTCGGGCCGGCGGGCTCGGTGCGGCTGCCCAACTTCCTGATGCCGCCGCTAATGAACAATCACGGCAACTACATCGTCTCGCTCGGCAATGTCTGCCGCTGGCTTGCCGGCCATGCCGAGGCGCTCGGCGTCGAGATCTATCCGGGCTTCGCCGCCGCCGACCTGATCTATGACGAGGCGGGCGCTGTGAAGGGCGTCATCACCGGCGACATGGGCGTCGAGCGCGACGGCTCGCACGGACCCGCCTTCGCGCCGGGCATGGCGCTGCTCGGCAAATACGTGCTGATCGGCGAGGGCGCGCGGGGCTCGCTCGCCAAGCAGCTCATCGCGAAATTCAAGCTCGACGAGGGGCGCGAGCCCGGCAAGTACGGCATCGGCCTCAAGGAGTTGTGGCAGGTGAAGCCGGAGAACCACAGGCCCGGCCTGGTGCAGCATTCCTTCGGCTGGCCGCTCGGCTTCAAGACCGGCGGCGGCTCCTTCCTCTACCACCTCGAGGACAATCTTGTAGCCGTCGGCTTCGTCGTCCACCTCAACTACAAGAATCCCTATCTCGCTCCCTTCGAGGAGTTCCAGCGCTTCAAGACGCATTCGGCCGTGCGCGGCACCTTCGAGGGCGGCAAGCGCATCGGCTATGGCGCCCGCGCCATCACCGAGGGCGGCTGGCAGTCGGTGCCGAAGCTGTCCTTCCCGGGTGGCGCGCTGATCGGCTGCGCGGCGGGTTTCGTCAACGTGCCGCGCATCAAGGGCTCGCACAATGCGGTGCTGTCCGGCATGCTGGCTGCGGACAACGTGGCGGCGGCGATCGCCGAGGGCCGCGCCAATGACGAGCTTTCGGGCTACGAGCAGGCCTGGCGCGGCAGCGACATCGGCAAGGATTTGAAGAAGGTCCGCAACGTCAAGCCGCTGTGGTCGCGCTTCGGCACGCTGGTGGGAGTCGGGCTCGGCGGTCTCGACATGTGGCTGAACACGCTGTTCGGCTTCTCGCCGTTCGGCACGCTGAAGCATGGCAAGACCGACGCCGCCTCGCTGGAACCGGCCGCGCAGCACCAGAAGATCGACTATCCCAAGCCGGACGGCGTGCTCACCTTCGACCGGCTGTCCTCGGTGTTTCTCTCCAACACCAACCACGAGGAAAACCAGCCGGTCCACCTGCAGGTGAAGGACATGGCGCTGCAGGTTCGTTCCGAGCACGACGTCTATGCCGGCCCGTCCACCCGCTACTGCCCGGCCGCCGTCTACGAGTGGGTCGACGCTGACGGCAATGCCGCGGCCGATCCGAATGCCAAGGACGTGCGCTTCGTCATCAACGCGCAGAACTGCGTCCACTGCAAGACCTGCGACATCAAGGATCCGAACCAGAACATCAACTGGGTGCCGCCGCAGGGCGGCGAGGGACCGGTCTATACCAGCTTGTGACCGGTTGCGTCGCGCGCCGGCTCCGACGTTGTTGCGCCCGGCCCGGCGGCTGCGCATAATGCCCTCTCGGCTTCGGAGAGTTCGGTGCGGCCGCTCGGTTTGGTGGTGTTGGCGATGACTTGTCTTGCGGCGGCTGACGCCGCGGCGGACGTCAAGACGCTTGTCAGGATCGAGAAATACCGGGTCAGCGGCGGCAGCGGCGAGGCGCTGATGGCGGCGATGGATCGCAACGGCCCCAGCCACGGCTTTGCCGCGCGCGCCATTGCCCAGACCCGCTATTCCGTCGCTTGGGAAATGGGCTGGAAGGTGGAGGATGGGCAGTGCCGGCTGGACGCTGCCGACGTCACCCTGTCGGTCAACTATCGCTATCCGGAGCTTGTCGGCAAGGCGTCGCCGGCCCTGCGGAAACGCTGGGCTCGCTTTCTCGCCGGCGTGCGACGGCACGAGGAGACGCACGGGCGCCTCGCCCGCCAGATGACCGTCAAGGCGCGCCGGGCGGCGCTGCGCGTGGTTGCCGACGACGACTGGTTCTGCATCCGCTGCTGCTGGAGCGCCAAGCGCGAGGTGGCGCGCGTCGTGCGGGATGTCTATGCCGACTACGAGGCGCGGCAGGAGCGGTTCGACGTCCTGGAACACCAGCCGGGCGGCCCGGTCGACCGGATGGTCGGTGCCCTGATCGGCCGCCGGCGCTAGAGCGGAACCCGATCAGGATGATCGGGATTCCGCTCTGTTTCTTGTTTTGCCGCATGATCTTTGTCCGAAAAGTCTGCAACTTGTCGGGATCATGCGCTAACCAGGATCGGCGCCTGGTAGTGCCGCGACGTCGGTGCCAGGGTCGGCCGGGCTCGACCTGAGCGAAAATTCCACCAGCACCGGCAGATGGTCCGAGCCTGTCGGCTCGAGCGTCCGGATCGAATGCATCTCGACGTCGCCCTTGGCGAAGACGTTGTCGATCGGCAGGCCGGCGAAGAACAGCGCCTTGGGCAGGTGTCGCGACAGCCAGGTCGGGCCGGGCGACTGCATCAGCGTCAGCCCGCCGGCCTCGGCGACGCGGGCGGGTGTGCGGCTCCATGGCGTCGCGTTGAGATCGCCGGCCAGGATCGCCGTCGGACCGAGCCGGCCGAACGAGGGCCACAGGCCGCCGACCTCCCAATATTGCGGGAACGGCCACGGCCAGCCGAGATGCAGGGCGGCGACGTCGACGGTCTGGCCGCCGAAATTGACGGCGGCGATGCCGAGCGCGCCGCGTCCGTCGCAGAACGGCTCGCTGCCTTCGACGAAGGGCCGACGCGACAGGATCGCCACGCCGAACAGGCCGTTCGGATAGGGGCAGAACAGGCTGTAGCGGTAGGTGGCCTCGATCAGCCGCAGCTTCTCCCTCCAGGCGGCGGTGACCTCGTCGAGCGTCAGCACGTCGGGCTGTTCACGCCCGATCAGCGACAGCACTTGCGCCGGCTCCGGATTGTTGTAGCGCAGGTTGAACTGCAGCAGCCTGTAGACGGGACGTTCCGGGTCGGCCGGGTGCAGCGCTCCGTAGCGCATGCCGATGGCGGGCAAGCTGCCCGAGGTCGTCGCCAGGGTAAGCGCCGCCGCAACAAGCGCTGTCGCACCGAACGCCCAGAGCCTGACAGCCAGCAGCGCCAGCGCGGCGATCCCAAGCAGCACGGCAAGATGCGCCCTGAAATGCGCAAAGGAATCGAGCGCGGGATGCAGCGCGTTGAAGAAGCCGGCGGCGAGCGGCACGCCGACGGCGAGCGCGGCCAGAAGGATGAGGGGACGGAGCGGCTTGAGGATGATCATCGATGCTGATCTTCAAGCCAATGCTGCCTGTGGACGCAAGAGCAAACCGTCGACGGGCGATCATGCCGCGGTGGCAAGTCGCCACCTCTGGTGAAAATCCCTCCCGATCGACAGGGGAGAGGTGGCGAGCGAAGCGAGCCGGTGAAGGACGGCCCTACTGGAACGGCGTCTCCAGAAAGCTGCGCAGCTTGCGCGAGTGCAGCCGGTCGAGCGGCATCTCGGCCAGCTTCTCGACGGCGCGGATGCCGATCGACAGGTGCTGCGAGACCTGCCGCTTGTAGAATTCGCTGGCCATGCCCGGCAATTTCAGCTCGCCATGCAGCGGCTTGTCGGAGACGCAGAGCAGCGTGCCGTACGGCACGCGGAAGCGAAAACCGTTGGCGGCGATGGTGGCCGATTCCATGTCGAGCGCGATCGCCCGCGACTGCGAAAGCCGCCGCACCGGTCCGCGCTGCTCGCGCAGTTCCCAGTTGCGGTTGTCGATGGTCGCCACCGTGCCGGTGCGCATGATGCGCTTGAGGTCGTAGCCTTCCAGCCCGGTGACCTCGGCCACGGCCTCCTGCAGCGCCACCTGGATCTCGGCCAGCGCCGGAATGGGTACCCAAACCGGCAGGTCGGCGTCGAGCACGTGGTCCTCGCGCACATAGGCATGCGCCAGCACGTAGTCGCCCAGCGCCTGGGTGTTGCGCAGGCCGGCGCAGTGGCCGAGCATCAGCCAGGCGTGCGGCCGCAGCACGGCGACGTGGTCGGTGATGGTCTTGGCGTTGGACGGGCCGACGCCGATGTTGATCATGGTGATGCCGGCATGCCCCGGTCTCTTCAGATGGTAGGCCGGCATCTGCGGCGTGCGCGGCGGCAGCGCGCCGGAGACGGGCGCGGTGGCGCCCGCCGGGGTCAGAAGATTGCCCGGCTCGACGAATTCGGAATAGCCGCCTCCGCCCTTGGCCATGAGGTCGCGGGCGTAGATGCAGAACTCGTCGATGTAGAACTGGTAGTTGGTGAACAGCACGAAGTTCTGGAAATGGTCGGGCGTGGTCGCCGTATAGTGCGGCAGCCGGTGCAGCGAATAGTCGATGCGCTGCGCGGTGAACGGCGCCAGCGGCCGCGGCTCCCCGGGGATCGGCTCGTAGGTGCCGTTGGCGATCAGGTCGTCGGTGCCGTCGAGGTCCGGTACGTCGAAGAAGTCGCGGATCGGCCGGCGCAGCCGCTCGGCGACCGAGCCGTCGACATGCGTGCCTTCGAGGAAGGCGAAATGCAGCGGGATCGGCGTATCCGATTCCGACACCACCACCGGCACGCCGTGGTTCTTCATGATGAGCTGCAATTGCTCGACGAGATAGGTCTCGAACAGGTCGGGCCGGGTGATCGTGGTGGTGAAGTGGCCGGGCACCGACATGTGCCCGTAGGCCTGGCGGGAATCGACCTGGGAATAGGAGAGGGTGGTGACGCCCACCTCCGGATAATAGGCGCGGTAGCGGCCCTTCAGGTCCTTGTCGCTGCCGATGCCGGCGAAGGAGGAGCGCAGGAATTCCGTATTGCGGGCATAAAGGCGCTTCAGCGCCTCGACCGCCTTGGTGGCGTCGGTGAAGGTCTGCCGGACAAAGGGCTCCGGCGAGACGATGGTCTGGGCAGGTTCGGGATAGATTCGCTTTTCCATGAGCCATTATAGAGGGCAAACATGACAACCGGGAGAGGGCTGGAGCGGCCGATCGATTGAGGCAGAGGCTCCCGCGAGTTGGAAATGCCTCGCGGCCGTGTCCGGCCTCCTTGCGGCTTAGCCCCGCTGCAGGCTGACCAGCAGGACGAAGCCGGCGCCCATCTTCTTGGCCTGCGGCGCCTCGATCTGCAGGCTGCGGTCGCCGCCGACGGCCGGGACGGCGAGAACCGGCGCGGCGAGCAGCAGGCTGACGAGCGCGGCGCGAGCCATCAGCGGCACGATCTTCAGCGTCTTGGCGGCGAGGCGGAGCATGTCTTTGCCCTCAGTCGTGGAGACTACGTCTTGTTTGTAACGGGACTATGCCGGTCCGGCGCTGAACCCGTCCTGAGAGCGCCGTTCATTCGGCGTTCAGCTTTTTTCATCGAAGCACAGCCGCCCAGCGCCTTGCGTGGGGGCTTTCGCCGCCTAAGTCTTCGGCAGCGCAAACCGGGAGACTTTTCGCATGACCACGCAGACGCAGCCGATCGAGCTCCACTACTGGCCGACGCCGAACGGCTGGAAGATTTCCATCATGCTGGAGGAGCTCGGCGTCCCCTACACGGTGAAATACGTGAACATCGGCAAGGGGGAGCAGTTCGAGCCGGCCTTCCTCAAGATCGCGCCCAACAACCGGATGCCGGCGATCGTCGATCCGGAAGGGCCTTCTTCAGGCGGAAAATGGGGCGGCGAGCCCATCTCGGTGTTCGAGTCCGGCGCCATCCTGCAATATCTCGGCCGGAAGTTTGGACAATTCTATCCCGCCGACGAGCGCCAGCGCACCGAGGTCGACCAGTGGCTGTTCTGGCAGATGGGCGGGCTCGGGCCGATGGCCGGCCAGGCCCATCATTTCCGCCAGTATGCGCCGGAAAAGATCGACTATTCGATCAACCGCTACACCAACGAGGTAAACCGCCTCTACGGCGTCATGAACAAGCGGCTGGCCGACCGCGATTTCCTGGCCGGCGCCTATTCGATCGCCGACATGGCCTGCATCGGCTGGGTCAGGCCCTACAAGAACCAGGGCCAGGATCTGGAGGAATTCCCCAACCTCAAGCGCTGGTTCGAGACCCTGCTGGCGCGCCCCGCCGTCGAGCGCGGCCTGGCCGTCGGCGAGGAGCACCGCCGCAACATCGCCGACGACAAGGAAGCGCAGAAGGTGCTGTTCGGGCAGCGGGCGAGAGCGTGAAATGGAGCGAATAGCGATCGAAGGAGCGAATAGCGAATAGGGAGTAGCGAATAGGGTTTGGCTTGCGCGAGCCCCCCACAGTCGCAACCTGTTTTCTATTCGCTATTCGCTATTCGCTATTCGCTATTCGCTATTCGCTATTCCCTATTGCTTCGTCCACGTCTGGCTGCGGCAGATCAGGCCCCCGAGCACGCAGCCGCGCATCTTCATGCTGCCGCCGGTCAGCGTCGCCTTGCCGGAATAGGTCTTGTCGGTGGCGGGATCGGTGATGGTGCCGGAATACTGGCCGCCGCCCTGCGCCGACACCTTGCCGATGCCCTTGCCCTTGTGCTTGCCGGTCTTCAGCGTGATGCAGTAGCCGCCGCCACAATCGCCGATCGCCGCGGTCTCGCCGCTCTGGGTGCGCCAGTTGCCCTCGATCGGGTCGGCATAGGCTGTCCCGGCCGTCAGCATCATGGCCGCGAAGATCATCGTCGTCCTGCGAAACATTTCCGTCCTCCCATCGATCCGGCGTGGTTTCACGTTCCGGCATCTTACGAAAACGTAAGCTAATCGAAGTCCGGTCCGGCGGAAAGCCGGTGCCGCTGCGGCAGATCGCCGTAATTTTTTCGACGCCTCACGCCCTCGGCACCGGCCGCGAAGCGCATTCGTGGTGAAGGAAGCGTTGACGGCGGCAGCGTAAATTTTCGGAGAATTTTCACGGCACCGCCCAGTCTGCAAGGGATACGATCCTTAATGAATTCCGAGGTTTACCGCTTGTTTGGGTTTTGTTTGCCGCCGGTTAACGACGCCGCTTAACGCCGGTTTCAAGCCTCCCCGGCATCCTTCGAACCATCGAACGAGCGAACCGGACGGGACAGCCGGGCTCTCGGGACAAGGGACAGGGACAGGCAAATGGCACGCTTTGAGATATTCGACGTCGACAGCGGAACCCTCGGCGCTTCGGCCCAGGCAGACGTACTGTGCGAGCTCGGGCTGATGTATGCGACCGGCCGCGACTGCGCGGTCGACACGATTGCTGCGCACAAGTGGTTCAACATCGCCGCGATCAAGGGCTCGGTCCGCGCCGCGGAACTGCGCTCCGAGCTTTCGGCCGGCATGTCGAAGCAGGAGATCGCGCTGGCGCTGCGCCAGGCGCGCGAGTGGATGACGACCCACTGACAGGGAATTCCCGCCGCGGCAAACGCGCTCCAACGCGTTCGCGGCAGGCTCGGATACGATCCGGAGGCGGAAAACCGTCCCGGGCGACGGTATCCGATCGACCGCCAGCGCGGCGGCAGACCGCGCGGCACGACAGGCGAGGCATGGCGAGAGCTTGCCCCGATGCCGCGACCGGTTCCTCCGCCGGTCGCGGCATCGCGCTTTTCCGGGCAGGCTCATGGACCAGTTGCCGGGCCGTCGCTGGCGCTGACGTTGCGTCGCCCCATCATGGCATCCCAGCCACCTGACAAGGGGACGCCGCTCGACTATCCTGCGGCGACAAAAGGGAGGAGTTTTCCATGAAAAGACTGAAACATCTCTTCGGCGCGGCCGCGCTCAGCCTTGTTCTCGCCGGCCCCGCCTTCGCCCAGGACATCTCGATCGCCGTGGTCGGCCCGATGACGGGCCAGCTCGCCAACATCGGCGACCAGTTCAAGCAGGGCGCCCAGGCGGCCGCGGCGGCGATCAACGAGAAGGGCGGCGTCGGCGGCCGCAAGATCAACATCGTCATCGAGGACGACGTGTGCGACCCCAAGCAGGCGGTGTCGGTGGCCAACCGCATCGTCGCCGAGGGCATCAAGTTCGTCGACGGCCATGCCTGCTCGGGATCGAGCATCCCGGCTTCCGCCGTCTATGCCGAAAGCGGCGTGCTGATGATGAGCCCCGCCTCGTCCAATCCGGAGCTGACCGACGCGGCGGCCGAGAAGGGTTGGCCGACGATCATGCGTCTCTATACCCGCGACGACGCGCAGGGCGCCTTCATCGGCCCGTGGATCGCCGAGAGATTCAAGGGCAAGAACGTCGTCGTGCTGCACGACAAGAGCGCCTACGGGCAGGGCGTCGCCGACGCGGTGCGAGAGACCATGAACACGGCCGGCCTGAAGGAAATCCTCTACGAGGGCCTCAACGCCGGCGAGAAGGACTATTCGGCGCTGGTCACCAAGTTGAAGGAGCTGAAGGCGGACGTCGTCTACTTCGGCGGCTATCACCCGGAGGCCGGCCTGATGCTGCGCCAGTCGGCCGAGCAGGGCTTCAAGTTCCAGCTGATCATGCCGGATTCGATCGCCTCGCCGGAATTCTGGCAGATCGCCGGCCCGGCCGGCGAAGGCACCATGTTCGTCTTCCCGTCCGACCCGCAGGCGAAGCCGGAGGCCAAGGAGGCAGTGGAGAAGATCAAGGCCGGCGGCTTCGTGCCGGAAGGGTTTACGCTGTTCTCCTACGCGGTGGTCCAGGCGATCGCGCAGGGCGTCGAACGCGCCGGCAGCGACGATCCGATGAAGGTCGCCGAGGCGCTGAAGAACGGCGAGCCGATCAGCACGGTGGTCGGCGAGGTCACCTTCGACGAGAAGGGCGACCTGAAGAACGCCAGCTACGACATCAACCAGTGGCACGACGGCAAATACGCGCCGATCGCCCAGTAGGTTTGCGGTCTCAGGCAGCCGGCGGCCGGGCTTCGTCCCGGCCGTTTGCTTTTATGACGGTGCGTCCTTCGAAGCTCGCCCTGGAGGACGGCCGCTCGCTGCTCGCTCACTCCGCGAACCTGACCAGCACCGCACCCTCAGACACCTGCGCCCCCTCGACCGCGATCTCGGCGATCTCGCCGTCATGCGCGGCGGCGATGGTGTGCTCCATCTTCATGGCCTCCAGGACGAGCAGCGGCTGCCCCTTCTTGACCGCATCGCCCGCCGCCGCGCGCACCACCTTGACCAGGCCCGGCATCGGCGCCCGCATCGACCCCGCCGCCTCCGCGTCGTCGCTGCGCTCAAGCGGATCGGCGACGATGAAGTCGTAGCCTACGGCGCCGCGGAACACGGTGACGTGGCCGGGCCAACGCACCACGCGCCTCTCCCCCCTCGAGGGGGAGATGTCGGCGAAGCCGACAGAGGGGGTCGGTACGGCCGTGCTCGACCCCGCTTTCCCCGCAGGTTGCACGGTGGCGTCGCGCACGGCCGGGACGACCCCACCCCCGGCCTTCGGCCGGACCCTCCCCTCGAGGGGGAGGGAGGGCGCAGCACCTTCGATCGCCACCTTGACCGTACCGCCTTCGACCGCGATCCGCGCGAGAATCTCCTCCTGCCCGTAGCGCAGCGTCGTCCGCCACGGCGCGGCATGGAAATGGGCATAGCCGGCCAGCACCGACCAAGGATCGGCCGACGGAGCCCGCTCGTCGAGACCTGACGCGGCAAGCGCCGCGTCGGCGACGACCGTTTCGTCCGGCGGCGGACGCTGCGTCAGCGCCTCCTGCTTGCGGCCGATCAGGCCGGTATCGACGTCGCCGGCGGCGAAGTCGGCATCGGCGGCGAGCGCCGCAAGGAAGGCGAGGTTGGTGACCGAGCCGGCGACCTCCGTCGCCTCCAAAGCTGTGGCCAGCGCGGCCAGCGCGCCGGGGCGGTCCGGCCCATGCGCGACCAGTTTCGCGATCATCGGGTCGTAATAGGGCGAGATCGCGTCGCCCGCTCCGACACCGGTCTCGACACGCAGGGCGGTGCCCGCTGCCGTGGCGTCGGGAAAGCTCAGGTGATGCAGCGTGCCGGTGGCCGGCAGAAAACCTTTTGCGGCGTCCTCGGCATAGAGCCGCGCCTCGAAGGCGTGGCCGGACAGTTTTATCTCGTCCTGCGCCCTGGGCAGCGGCTCGCCGGACGCCACCCGCAACTGCCATTCGACCAGATCGATGCCGGTGACCATCTCGGTGACCGGGTGTTCGACCTGCAGGCGTGTGTTCATTTCCATGAACCAGAAGCGGTCGGGCCGCAGCCCTTCGGAGGCGTCGACGATGAACTCGATCGTGCCGGCACCGGAATATCTGATCGCCTTGGCCGCCTTCACCGCGGCGTCGGTCATGGCGGCGCGCATCGCCTCGGTCATGCCGGGGGCAGGCGCCTCCTCGATCACCTTCTGGTGGCGGCGCTGCGCCGAGCAGTCGCGCTCGTAAAGGTGGACCGCGTTGCCGAGATTGTCGCCGAACACCTGCACCTCGATGTGGCGCGGCTTCTCGACATATTTCTCGATCAGCACATGGTCGTCGCCGAAGGCGGATTTCGCCTCCCGCCTGGCGCCGGCCAGCGCATCGGCGAAATCGTCGGGGTCGTCGACGCGGCGCATGCCCTTGCCGCCGCCGCCGGCGCGCGCCTTGATCAGCACGGGATAGCCGATCTCGCGCGCCTTGGTGGCAAGCAGCACCAGCGCCTGGGTGTCGCCGTGGTAACCCGGCACCACCGGAACGCCGGCCTTCTCCATCAGTGTCTTGGCGGCGTCCTTGAGGCCCATGGCGCGGATCGCCTTGGCCGACGGGCCGATGAAGACCAGGCCGGCCGCCGTCACCTTGTCGACGAAATCCGGATTCTCCGAGAGGAAGCCGTAGCCGGGATGGATCGCCTCGGCGCCGGTCTCGAGCGCCGCCTGGATGATCCGGTCCGCCCGGAGATAGCTCTCTCCGACCGGGGAGGGACCGATATGCACCGCCTCGTCGGCGAGGCCGACATGCAGCGCCCGCCGGTCGGCGTCGGAATAGACGGCCACCGTCCGCACGCCCATGCGCCGTGCCGTGCGCATGACGCGGACGGCGATCTCGCCGCGGTTGGCGATCAGGATTTTTTGGAACATCGATCCTCCGGAAGCGTCAAGGCGCATGGTGCTGCGCTTTGACGCGAACCGCAATGGCGGATTGACGCACCGTCATCGCCTGCCATGCGGTTGACAGTTCATACAAACGCTGAAATCTCCACACCGCCTCCCCATATGGAGGCGGATGCATTCGCAAGAGGAGAAGGTGCGATGAAATTGTCCCGCTGGCCGCGGTTGGCCGTGTTGTTCGCAGGCCTGTCGCTGGCGCTGTCCGTGGTCGCGGTGGATTACGCCGAAGCGCGCCGCGGCGGCAGCTTCGGCAGCCGGGGCACGCGCACTTTCCAGTCGGCGCCGCCGACCCGTACGGCACCGCAGCCGGCAGCCCCGGTCGAGCGCACCATGACCCCCAATCCGGGCCCGTCCACCACCAACAGCGCCGCGCGCCAGCCGCAGGCCGGGCCTCTGCGGCCGGGCTTCATGAACGGGTTCGGCGGCACGATGATGCGCGGCCTGCTGATCGGTGGCCTGATCGGCCTGCTGCTCGGCCAGGGTTTCGGCGGCCTGGCCGGCATGCTCGGCCTCATCCTGCAGGTGCTGCTGATCGGCGGCCTGGTCATGCTGGCGCTGCGTTTCTTCCGCTCGCGGCAACAGCCGGCGCTGGCCGGCGCCGGGGCGCCGATGGGTTACGCCCGCGACGAGACGCCGCGCGAGGCAGGCGGCACCGGCGGCGGCTTCCGCATTCCGAGCATCGGCTCGGGGTCTGCCGCGCCGGCTGCGCCCGTCAGCGAGGACATTTCGCTCGACCAGCGCGACCTCGACACCTTCCAGCACTTGCTGGCCGAAGTGCAGGGGGCGTTCGCCGCCGAGGACCATGCGGCGCTGCGCCGCCTCGTCACCCCTGAGATGGTGTCGTTCCTCTCCGAGGAACTCGCCGACAACGCGCAGAACGGCGTCCGCAACGAGGTCACGGACGTGCACCTGCTGCAGGCCGATGTCGCCGAAAGCTGGCGCGAGGACGGCCGCGACTACGCCACCGCCGCGTTCCGCTACGAATCCCGCGACGTGATGCGCGACCGTGCCAGCGGCGAGATCGTGTCCGGCGACCCCGACGAGATCACCGAGACGACGGAACTCTGGACCTTCGTGCGCCAGAGCGGCGGCGACTGGAAGCTTTCCGCCATCCAGGAGGCGTGAGAAGGCGGGCTTTCTTCTCCCCCTCGGCGGGCAGGGTTTTACCCCCACCCCTAACCCCTTCCCACAAGAGGGAGGGGGACCGGCTGACCTTTCCGCCGAGCACTAATCGTCGACGGTTTTGCGTTGCATGGCGGCCGCAAAGTCCCCCTCCCCCTTGTGGGGAGGGGCTAGGGGTGGGGGTGCCTGTTAGTGCAAGCCGCTCCTCATCCGGCCCTTCGGCCACCTTCTCCCCGCGTGCGGAAGGTCCGGACGACGCCTCACCTTGCGGGCGCAGCCAGCGCGAACATGGCGCCCTGCGGGTCCATGCACTGGATGATCCAGCTCCCGCCGGGCACTTCCATCGGTCCGTTGAGCACCTGGCCGCCGCCCGACCTGACGCGCTCGGCGGCGGCGTCGATCGCCTCCACGTTGAAATAGAACAGCCAGGCCGGCGCGGGCACCTGCTCCGGCATGTTCATCATGCCGCCGGTCTGCTGGCCGTCGACGGCGAACAGCTGGTAGGTGCCCATCGGCCCCATGTCCATCGCCTCGTCCTTGGTCCAGCCGAACTGACCGGAGTAGAAGTCGAGCGCCGCCTGCCAGTCGCTGGTGTAGAGCTCGTGCCAGCCGACGCGTCCGGGAGCCGTGGCGGGCAGCGTCGGCCCGCCATCGCCCTGCGGTGCGAACAGGAGGAACACGGCGCCCTGCGGATCGGCGACGACGGAGAAGCGGCCGACGCCTGCGATATCGGAGGGCTCGCGATGCACCGCGCCGCCGGCCTTGCGCACGCCCTCGGTCGCCCCGTCGACATTCGCGGCATGGATATAGCCGAGCCAGGCGGGCGGCTGGCCCATGGCGCGCGCCTCTTGCGGTATCTCCATGATCCCGCCGAGGCCGACCTCGCCGGTCTTCATGATCCTGTAGAGGAAGTCGGAGCCGGGAAAGGCTTCCGCAGTCCAGCCCACTACCTTGGTGTAGAAGGCTTCCGCCGCCTCCACATCGCTTGTCATCAGTTCGTACCAGACGAAATTCGAGGCCATGGTTCGCTCCCTTGTTGTCCGCGTCCGCCGCCCGCTGCTGTACCGGACGATGCGCCTGCCCACGGCAAACGGCAACCGACCGGCGCGAGCATGCTGACAGCGCGATGGCGACAGCGGCATGACTGGGGCGCATACGGTGCCAAACAGCATGCCGGCGGACGGATTTGGCCTTGTTTTCGTGGGAACCGAGGAATTTTTCGTCGTGGGAGAGCAGAAATTCGTGCCGGGAAGAACAGAAATTCGCGCCGGATAAGCGGAAAAGTGAGCTGGCTGCGGCGCCCGCCGGTTGCCAAACCGCAGCTCATTGACGATGGGGAGGGATGGACATGACGTTTCCGATGAAGGCAGGCCTGCGGCTGGCATTCGCCGCCGCCTGCTTCGCGCCTTCGCCCCTGGCGGCGCAGCAGGCCTGGCAGCCGGTGGAGAAGATCGAGGCCTACGCCATTACCGGCCAGAGCGGCATCGAGCTCTACGAATCGATCGGCGAGCGTGGGCCCAAGGCCGGCATCGGCCGCGCCGTCGCGGTCACCACCTTCAAGCTGACCTGGTCGCGCGACTACCGGCCGGAAGGCGGGGGCTGCCGTCTCGCCGCGGCAAAACCCAAGCTGACGATCGTCTACCACCTGCCGAAACCGGCCAAAAAACTGCCGCCGGCCACGCAGGCGCTGTGGGGCTACTTCATCGCCGGCATCGAGGCGCATGAGCGCGTGCATGGCGAATTCATCGTCGACATGGTCAGGAAGATCGAGGCGGTGTCGGTCGGCCTCACCGTGGCCGACGATCGCAAATGCACGAAGATCCGCGAGGAACTGACGAAGCACCTAGCGGCCCTGTCGCAGGAGCAGCGGACGCGCGGCCGCGACTTCGACAGGCAGGAGCTGCGCGACGGCGGCAATGTGCACCGGCTGGTGCTGAGGCTGGTGAACGGCGACCGCGCGATGCCGCCCGAAGCGATGCCCCTTCCGGGGGAGATGCCGCTGCCGGACGTGGCACCCTTGCCGGGCGTGGCGCCGTTGCCCGGCGTAGCGGTGCCGTAGCCGGCAACGATTGCGATCCCGGGCGGCCTCCGGCCGTCGGGCAACATTCGCCGGGAGGCCGCACGCCGGCGCCGCCGTCCCCAGCGTGTCCGGCGCTCGCGCTGCGGTGCTTACTTCGAAACGTAGACCGCGCAGGCGCCGGCGACCTTCAGCTTGTATTTCGTGCCGACGGAATTGCAGTCGGCGAGGGCGCGCCTTTCGGCTTCCTTCTGCGACGGCGCATTGAAGGCGCGCCCGCAGAAGAAGGCTTCGACGCTGTAGCTGAGCGGCGTCTGCGCATAGGCCGAGTGGCCGGGCGCCGCGATATAAGCCTCGTAGACCTGCTGGCAGGGTCCTTTCATTCCGACCGGAAACTGCACGGGATAGCGCTTCTTGCCGATCTTCCCGGCAAGTGACTCCGCCTGGACCGGACCGGCGACCAGAATAGAGGCGGCGAGAATAGCCAGCGCCGCCCGAAGGCACGATTTCATCATTGTCCCCAACCCCCGTTGGCAATTGTAGGAGAATTTCTAGCTGCAATTCCTGCTTGTGGCCAGTGGAGCAGATGGCGAATTCGATCTGTCCAGATCACGTGGGCCAAGGATATCCCGATGATCCCCGCCGTTTCCGCCGCCGTTAAGCTTGCGTATACGATGGCGTGACTTGGGCGCGCGAACACATGCCCGGGCTGGCCAGACCGCTTGAATTCCGGCACGGCTCGGTCATTCTCGACGCGCGAACGCCAGGCGCTCGCGGGGGAGGGGCATCGTCATGGCGTCGGAAATTCCGGTTCTCGTCGTCGGCGCGGGCCCGACCGGCCTGTCGCTGGCGATCATGCTGCGGCTCCACGGCGTGCCCGTGCGCATCGTCGACCGCAACGCCGCGCCGGCTGCCGTGTCGAAGGCGCTGGCCGTGTGGAGCGGCAGCCTCGAGGCGCTGCACGCCATGGGCGTGGTGGACAAATTTCTGGAACGCGGGGTGCGGCTGAAATCGCTGATCGCCGGCGACGGCAGGCGCCGGCTCGGTGCGATTTCGGTCGGCGACGGCATCGACAGCCCTTATCCCTATCCGCTGCTTCTGCCGCAGTCGCGCACCGAGCAGATCCTGACCGCACGGCTGGCCGAACTCGGTGCCACGGTGGAGCGCGGCGTCGAGCTGACTGGCCTCGACCAGGACGATGACGGCGTGAGCGCGGCCTTGAAACATGCCGATGGCAGCGAGGAGAGGGTGCGGACGAGATACCTCGTCGGTGCCGACGGAGCGCGCAGCGCCGTGCGCCACGGCGTCGGCATCGCGTTCGAGGGTTATACCGAGCCGCAGATGTTTCTGCTCGGCGACGTCAAGATCGACGGCGCCGACCTCGACCGGCGCAGCCTTTACATCTGGTGGCACGGCGGCAACACGGTGGCGCTGTTCCCGTTCGAGGATGGCATCTGGCGCATCTTCACCATGCGCGAGAACAGCGAGGACGCGTCGCCGCCGACGCTGGAGGAATTGCAGACGCTGATGGACCGGCATGGCCCGCCCGGCGCGCGCATCAGCGGCCCGACCTGGCTCTCCTCCTTCCGCACCAACGAGCGGCTGGCGGCAAGATTCCGGGTCGGCCGCGTGTTCCTGGCCGGCGACGCCGCTCACATCCACAGCCCGGCGGGCGGGCAAGGGATGAACACCGGTATCCAGGACGCCTTCAATCTGGGCTGGAAGCTGGGCCACGTTCTGCACGGCCGCGGCGATGCCGAGCTTCTGCTCGACAGTTATGAAGCGGAGCGCCGGCCGGTGGCGCGCGAGGTGATCCGCGGCTCGGCGCAGCGGCTGCACGTCGCCTTCGCCCCGGGCAAGGTCGCGACCTTCCTGCGCGACATCGCGGTGACGGTGGTGGGCAACCTGCCGGCGGTGCAGAAGATGCTGACGGTCGAGCTGTCGGAGACGACGATCGTCTACGAGGACGGCCCGCTGGTGGCGCTGGGCAACCCGCCGCGGCGGCCGAAGCGCACAGACGTCGGCACGCGCGCGCTCGACGCGACGTTCCTCGACGCCGCGAGCGGCGAGCCGCGCGCATTGTGGGGCGAATTTTCGCCGACCCGCCACACGCTGCTGCTGTTTTCGCAACCCGGCAAGCCGATCGGGCTCGGCGGCGTCCCGGAGGGCTTTTCCGATGCGATGAGGATTGTGGCGCTGGACGAGACGAGCGACCCGAAAGGCGAGGTGCGCGACCGCTACCACGTCTCGGCGCCGGGCTGGGTGCTGGTGCGGCCCGACCAGGTCGTCGCGGCGAGGGGGGCGGGGGAGGATTTTTCCGCGCTGGCGAGCTATCTGAATCGGGTGGTGGGGGAGGCGGGCTGAAGGTAGCATCCTGAAGGAAAAGACTCCCTGCATCGCGACCGCATCCTCATCTTCTCCTCCAATCCGGGCCGCGTCGCCGCAGAGATCGAGATCGATCTCATCCACATCAGCAATCGCTTCGACACGGCCTCTGAAAGCCCATGGACGATATCTGCCCGCGCATGACCAGCAGGAGCGGACCGTAAACCCGGTCCCGCTTCGATCGGCCTGTCGGTTTGACGGCGACTACCCCGCGACCAGCCGCCCCCCATTCATTCCCGGTTCACCAGGCTCTCTGTAGGACGGTCGCCGCGGGGCGATGAGGAGATTTGTTCATGGCACTGATCAAGGGCACCAATGGCGGCGAAGTCATTCGCGGCACGACCGCGAGCGACGAGATCTACGGTTTCGGCGGCAATGACAGGATCTACGGCTATGAGGGCCACGATCTTGTTTCCGGCGGGGCCGGCAACGACACGCTTTACGGCGGCTCCGGCGACGACGACATCTATGGCGACAGCGGCATCAATACGCTTTATGGCGGCTCCGGCGCGGACTGGTTCCGCTCGAGCGACCGCTCGACCGGCCTGAGCGACGATTTCATTGCCGATTTCGAGCTGGGCCAGGACCGCATCGACCTGCGCGAATGGGGCGTGTCCGATTTCAGCCAGGTGCAGGCGCTGCTCGGCAACACCTCGGACGGCGGCTCGCTCCTCAATGCCTACTACGGCGGCGTGAACCATGTCATCGAGATCGCCGACGTCACCCGCGGCGAGTTCGTCTCCGCCGATTTCGTCTTCGACGGTTCGACGCGGGGCCGTGACATCGCCGGCACGAATTCCGCCGACGTGCTGTTCGGCGGCCGCGGCCACGACCTGATCGACGGCAATGGCGGCAGCGACAAGCTTCTGGGCGGTCTCGGCGACGATGACATCTATGGCGAAAGCGGCAACGACCAGATCTGGGGCGGGGTCGGCAGCGACCTGATGTCGGGCGGCTCTGGAGACGACGTTTTCCGCTTCGTCAGCGTCTCCGAGATGACCAGTGCCTCGGGCCGCGACGTCATCGCCGATTTCCAGATCAACGACGGCGCCGGCTATGACGACCTGATCGATCTCTCGAAGCTCGACGCCGATTTGACGCGTGCCGGCAACCAGGCGTTCGACTTCATCGGCCGGGACAGCTTTGTCGCCAACAGCCCGGGCGAGCTACGCTATACGTATAATTCGGCCGGCGACACCGTCATTGTCGGCAACATCGACAACGATACATCAGCCGAGTTCCAGATCGTGCTGATCGGCCGCCACGTTCTCGATGTGAGCGACTTCATCGTCTGATCGGCCCCTGCCGGCATCCCGCGTCCTGAAAAACGAAGGCCCGCCTGGCGGGCGGGCCTTGCCGGATCGACCGCGGGCCGATCCCTCAGTGCGGCACCGGTGCCCCGTGGCCGGGCGGCCGAGCCGTCGGCGCCTCAACCTTGGCCGCCAGCTCCCGGCGCGAGATGTAGGTGTAGAACATCGGCACCACGAAAAGCGTGAACAGCGTGCCGACCAGGATGCCGGTGAAGATGACCAGGCCCATGGAGTAGCGCGCGGCTGCGCCGGCGCCCTGGGCGATGATCAGCGGCACCACGCCCAGCGCCATCGCCGCCGTCGTCATCAGGATCGGCCGCAGCCGCACCTTGGCCGAGGCGATGATCGCGTCATGCCGGCTCATCCCGTGCTCCTCGCGTTGCTGGTTGGCGAATTCCACCAGAAGGATGCCGTGCTTGGTGATCAGCCCGATCAGCGTGATCAGTCCGACCTGGGTGTAGATGTTGAGCGTGCCCAGCCCGAGATTGAGCGGCACGATCGCGCCGAAGATCGACAGCGGCACCGACATCATGATGATCAGCGGATCGCGGAAACTCTCGAACTGGGCGGCGAGCACCAGGTAGATGACGACCACCGCAAGCCCGAAGGCGATCATGATGGTGTTGCCCTGGTCGCGCTCCAGCCGCGACTGGTCGGCATAGTCGACGAAGAAACCTTCCGGCAGCAGCGGCCGGGCGATGTCCTCGATGGTCGCCAGCCCGTCGCCGGTGGTCACGCTGGGCACCGGCAGCGCCGATATGGTCGCCGAGTTCAACTGGTTGAACTGCTCGATCGACGCCGGCGACGAGTTCACCGCGATGTTCACCACCGCCGACAGCGGCACCATGTCGCCGCTGATGCTGCGTACATAATACTTGCCGAGCGATTCCGGATTGTGCCGGTAATTGTCCGGCACCTGCATGATGATGTCGTAGCTGTTGGAGTCGCGGTCGAACTGCGCGATCTTGCCGCCGCCGACCAGCAGGCCGAGCGTCGAGGCGATGTCGCTGATCGGCAGGTTGAGCGCCGCGGCGCGGTCGCGGTCGATCGTCACCGTCACTTCGGGCGCGTCGAAGCTGAGCGAGTTCTGCACGACGATGAAGCGGCCGGAGGCCTGCGCCTGGTTCTTGATCTCCTCGGCGACCTGGAACACCTGGTCGGGCGAGCCGGTCGACTGGATGACCATCGAGATCGGCAGGCCGCCGCCGGCGCCCGGCAGCGAAGGCGGCGCGAACACCAGCGCTTCGACGCCGGCCACGTGCGACAGCCGCGCCTGGATGTCGGCCTGCAGCTCCTTCTGCGAGCGGCCGCGCTCCGCCCAGTCCTTGAACGCCCACACCGAGAAGCCGGAATTGGTGGCCCCGCCGATGCCGACGATGGAGAAAGTCGCCCTGAGTTCGGGGATGTCCTTGGTCAGCTCGTAGATCTGCTGGGCGTAGCGCGCCGTGTAGTCCGACGTCGCGTAGCGCGGAGCGGTCATCAGCGAGAACAGCGCGCCGGAATCCTCTTCCGGCGCCAACTCGCTGGAAGTCTTGGTAAACATGTAGCCGGTCACCGCGACCAGCGCGACGACCACCATGAGCGTCACCGGCCGGTAGTTCAGCGAGCCGGAGACGAGGCGTTCGTAGCCGTTGGCGAGACGGTCGAAGGTGCGGTCGACGAACTGCTGGAAGCGGCTGTGACCACCGGCCTTGAGGATGCGCGCCGACATCATCGGCGTGACGGTGAGCGCCACGATGCCGGAGATGACGACCGCGCCCGCCAGGGTGAGGGCGAACTCGCGGAACAGCGCCCCGGTGAGGCCGCCGGTAAACATCAGCGGCGCGAACACGGCGGCCAGCGTGATGGTCATCGCCACGACCGGCCCGGATATCTCCTTCATGCCGACGAAGGCCGCCTGCATCGGCGACAGGCCTTCCTCGATGTGGCGGTGCACGTTCTCCAGCACCACGATGGCGTCGTCGACCACCAGGCCGATGGCCAGCACCATGGCCAGCAGTGACAGCAGATTGATCGAATAGCCGACGGCGAAGAGCAGGAAGCAGACGCCGATCAGCGACAGCGGGATGGTGACCACCGGCATCAGCACCGAGCGGAACGAGCCTAGGAACAGGAGGATGACCACCACGACGATGGCGACCGCCTCGGCGATGGTGGTGAAGACCTCGCGGATGGATGCGCTGATCGTCTCGGTGGCGTCGTAGACCATGGTGATGGTCATGCCTTCGGGCAGGCTCGCCTGGAGCGCCGGCAGTTCATTTATGACCGCGCCAGCCGTGTCGAGCGGGTTGGCGGCGGGCGTCGGGAAGATGCCGATGAAGGTGCCCGGCTGGCCGTTGAAGCGCACGATCGTATCGGTGCTTTCGGCGGCGAGCTCGACATTGGCGACCTCGCGCAGGCGCACCACGCTGCCGTCGGCCGACTTGAGCGGCAGCGCGCCGAAGGCCTCGGGGGTCTGTAGCGTCGACTTCATGGTGATGGCGTAGGCGACGTATTCGTTCTTGGTCTTGCCCGGCGCGGCCAGGAAGTTCGACGAGTTGATCGCCGCGAGCACGTCCGAGGCGGCGAGGCCGCGCGCCGCCAGCCGCACCGGATCGATCCACACGCGCATCGAATAGTTGGCGGCGCCCAGCACCTGCACCTCGGCCACGCCCTCGATGGTGGAGACGCGCGGCCGGATGACGCGCTCGATATATTCGGTGAGCTGCTCCGACGTCATGTTGGGGTTCTGCATCGCCAGATACATGATGGCGAACTGCTGGCCCGTGCCCTTGACGATGGTCGGATCCTCGGCGTCCTGCGGCAGGTCGCCGGTCACCTGCTGAACCTTCGACAGCACTTCCGTCAGCGCCACGTCCGGATTCGAGCCGAGCTTCATGTGCACCGTCACCACGCTTGCGGACGGGCTGCTCTGCGAGGTCACGTAGTCGATGTTCTCGGTGGTCGAGACCGCCCTGGCGATCGGCGCGGTGATGAAACCCTGGATCAGGTCCGGGCTGGCGCCGGCATAGGCCGTCGTGACGGTGATGACCGTCTCCTCGACCTCCGGATATTCCCGGACGGAGAGGTTGAACATGCCCTGGAAGCCGAGCAGCAGGATCATCAGGGCCAGCACCGTCGACAGGACGGGCCGGCGGATGAAGACGTCGGAGATACTCATTTCGAGGCCGCCTTGAGCTCGGGCGTGACGCTGTTGTCGATCTTGACCGGCGCGCCGTTGGAGAGCCGGTTCTGTCCGGCGGTCACGACGACGTCGCCGCCCGACAGGCCGGATAGAATCTCCACAACCCCGTCGGAGCGCCGTCCGGTCTTGACGAAGACCTGGCGGGCGACCAGCGCCGGCTCCGCGGCCTGCTGGGCCGCCGGCACGGCGCCGGTGGTCTCTCCGGCCTGGCTGGTCTGCGGGGCTTCAGGCGCCGCCGGCGCCGGTTCATCCTTCTTCTCGGCCGGCTCGACCACATAGGCGTAGTCGCCGTAGAGGCTGGTCACCACCGCCGTCTGCACGACGGCGATCACGTCCGATTCCGTCGGAAGCTCGACGCGCACCTGCACGAACTGGCCGGGCGTGAGCTGCCCGCCCGGATTGGAGACTTCGGCGCGGACCGACACCAGCCGCGTCGCGGGGTCGACCTTGGGATCGATGCCGGTCACCGCGCCGGAGAAGCGCCAGTCGTCCTCGGTGGTGCGCAGCCGCACCGACTGGCCGATCTCGAGATGGCCGAGCTGCTGCTCGGGGACGGTGAAGTCGACCCGCATCGTCTCCAGATCCTGCAGCGTCGCCACGATCGTGCCCGGCGTCAGGTACTGGCCGTCATTGATCCGCGGGATGCCCATGGTCCCGGCGAACGGCGCGCGCAGCTGCTTCTGGTCGAGCACCGCCTGCAGCTTGGCGACCTGCGCCGTCGACGCGGCCGCGGCCGCCCGCGCCGAATCGACGTTCACGTCGGTGCCGACGCCGCGCTTCTGCAGCTCCAGCGCGCGTTGCAGCGTCACCTGGTCGAGGTTCGCCTGCGCCTTGGTGGCCTCCAGATCGGCGCGCTCGACGCCGTCGTCGAGCTGCACCAGCACCTGGTTGGCGTCGACGCGCTGGTTCGCCTTGAAAGGGATCTCCGTGACGATGCCGGAAGTTTCCACGGTGAGATCGACGCCGTTGACGGCATTGACCGTGCCGAGCGCCTCGATGCCGGGTGTCCAGGTGATCGGCTTCACCTCCTCCGTCGAGACGGCCAGCGCCGGCCGCGGCATGTTGGCGAAGAACTGCTCGATCGCCCGGTCGCGGAAGATGTTGAAGCCGACGATCCCGCCGCAGACGAGCACGAGAAGGGCGAACGCGAAGATGAAGCGCTTGATCATGAGGTTGCCGGTTTGGAAGTTGTCCGTTGTCGGCGGGCGGATCGGGTCCGTCTTGAGCCCGTGATGCGCTCCGCTTGCAATGTGCGAGCTGTTTACTGTACCGTCTGGACGGTAATGTCAACCGCCATCCCCTTGGGGAAAGCCGGAGAATGCCGATGGGGGCCGTAAGGAAGCTACCGCCGACCGCGCTGCCGCGGCCGAGCGCGCGCGCCAGGATATTGTCGGCAGCGGCCGACCTGGCGCGCGACGTCGGCCCGGCGAATCTGTCGCTCGACGCCGTGGCGGCGCGCGCCGGCGTGTCCAAGGGCGGCCTGCTCTATCATTTCCCGGCCAAGCTCGACCTGCTCGAGGCGCTGGTCGGCGACCACCTGGAAACCTTCGACCGCGACCTGGAGACGCAGCAGGCCCTGCTCGGCGCGGGGCCGGCGGCGGCGCTGCACGCCTATCTCGACGTTTCGCTGGCGGATTGCCGCAAACAGACGCCGCCGCCGGCGGGCGTGCTTGCCGCGATCGTCCAGCACCCGGAAATGCTGAAGCCGATAAAGCACTTCAAGCGCCAGATCCTGGACCGGCTCAAGGCCGACACCGGCCACGACGCCACGACGCTGGTGGCGTTCCTGGTGATGGAGGGCCTGCGCAGCATGAAGCTGTTCGACGCCGACGTGCTGTCGGACGAGGAGACGGCTACGGCGATGGAAGCACTGCGCGCGATGATCGGACGCATCGAGGAAGCCGGCGGGGTTTGATCCAGAAACCGGCCCGCCGGCTTTGGCTGCCAGGCCGGTCGGAGCCCGAGCGCTGGCACGAGGGCCTCTCGAAGAGATACGGAAGATCGATCCCCATCCAGGTCTGGACGCATCGTTGCGGCAACCTTCGCTTTCCGCGTCAGGCTGCTCATACTATCGTGAAGGCCTTGGGATGGAGGTTCGGTAGCATGGCGAAGCTTGTCTTCGGAATGAACCAGTCGCTGGACGGATACGTCGACCACCTGGAAATGCGGACGGGTCCAGCGCTCTTTCGCCACTGGATAGAGCACGTGAGCGGCCTGACCGGCAGCGTGTACGGTCGCCGCATGTACGACACCATGCGTTATTGGGACGAAGACCGTCCTGAGTGGAGTGCGGAGCAACACGAATTCGCGGCGGCCTGGCGACGGCAACCGAAATGGGTCGTGTCGCGCTCGTTGAAGTCGGTCGGTCCCAACGCCACGCTTGTGCAGGATGACGTCGAGGCGGTGGTCCGTGGCCTGAAGGCTCGGCTCGTCGGGGAGATTGCGGTTTCCGGACCAGACCTGGCACGAAGCCTGACCGACCTTGGTCTTATCGATGAGTATCGACTCTACTTCCACCCCAACGTGCTTGGTCGCGGCAAGCCATTCTTCGCCGGCCCACGGCCGCCGCTCCGCCTCGTTTCCACCGATCGCGTTGGCGAGGACACGGTCAGGCTGACATACGTCCCTGCTTGATCGCGCGGCGGTCCGACGGACGGCGCCAGCCCTGAACTCCCGGGCATCTGCCGGCCTCCAACTTGTCTCTAGGTGCAAAGGCGGCTTCGAGTCCTGAACGGGTGATCGTTCCGACCGTCCGCCAATCCGAAGTCGTCTTGGACTGTCATTTTGGGCTGACTTACATTGCCTATTTGCTATATAATCTGTGCATTATATAATGGTTCCGCCATGAACGCCCTCGACCAGTCCTTCGCCGCCCTCGCCGATCCCACCCGCCGTGCCATCATCGCGCGGCTGGCGGAGGGCGAGGCGACGGTACAGGACCTCGCCCGCCCGTTTTCCATCAGCCAGCCCGCGATCAGCCGCCACCTGAAGGTGCTGGAAGAAGCGGGGCTGATCGAAACCCGCATCAAAGGCACCGCCCGCCCCCGCCGCCTGAAACCGGACGCCGTCGAAGCGCTCTGGGACTGGCTTGGCCAATACCGCGCACTTTGGGAGACGCAGTTCCAAAAGCTGGATGCGGTCCTCGACGGGCTGTCGGACGAAGCCGGCCAAGCCCCTTCCGGGAACCCTGAAAGGAGTACATCATGAGCATGACCCCGGATATTACCCAACTGCAGCTCGCACTGGACGGCGAAACCGACATCATCGTCCGGCGCGACTTCAGCATCCGCCCGTCCGTGTGTGGCGCGCGCTGACCGAGCCTGATCTGATCCGCCGGTGGATGGCCTCGCGCGATACGATGACGCGCTGCGAGGTGGACCTGCGTCCGGGCGGCTCGTTTCTTTATGAATGGCCCGAGTTCTTTTTCTCGGGGCCGATCCTGGTGGTCGATGCCCCGCACCGCATGGTTCATGTCGAGCATTTCAACGGCGACACCTCTTCGGGCCCAACGGTCACGACCGATCTGGTCGCGCGTGCAACCGGGACCCGCATGACCATGACGATGCGCTACGCCGATGCCGAGGCGCGGGCCGCCGCGATCGAGTTGGGCTTTACCGACGGCCTGGACGAGGTCTTTGGCAGGCTCGAGGCACTGACGATCGCCGAATGACGGGCGTTTCGTAACAGGGCCGGCAAGTCCCTTTCCTCGGGACTGCCCCGCATCGCGCCGCAGCGCCGCGCCGCCAGAGTATGCTCGGAGCAGCCTTTTGCGCTCGGCTCGGGTCAGGAGAGTGGTTTTTAACTGCGGGAATACGCCCGTCCTTCGCCCAGCGCGCGGAGGAGGAAAGTCGGCCGGAATCGGTCTCGATTTTGTATGAGCGGCAAATGGTGGACCGCGAACGATGAAACGGAGAACTACGTCTACGCTATAGCCCTCCAAAAGTAAGGCACGGACGGTCAGCTATTGCATGGCAAGACTGCCAAACCGGACGAGCGTGACCACGTTCTGCTTCTCGGCATGAACAGTGATCCGAAGGCAAGATGCGACGACGGGCAGCGGCGATCTTGCGGCATGCCTGAACTCGGTGGAAGCAAGCGGGGCTCCATCGGGGCGCCGCATACTCCCGATCAATCAGGCTGCCGCAGCGCTATTGAGCTTCGGATGACGGCGTCTATGAACGTGTCCATCGTTGCTTCACCCATATCCACGGCCTTGGCACCTTCGCCATGGATAACCCTCACGTCGGTGATGCCGAGGACGTTGAGAATGGCCTTGAGGTATCGCGGGGCAAAATTGAGGTGGTCGATGGGCGAGGCCTCGCCATAGATGCCGCCGGACGCCAGCACCACGGTGGCGTTCTTGCCGATCAGCAGCCCCTTGCCGTCGAAGCCAAGCGTTACGCCTTTGCGCACGATGTGATCGATCCAGGCTTTGAGGCTGGCCGGGATACTGTAGTTGTAGACCGGCGTGGCGATGACAAGCTCGTCCGCTGCCAGCAATTCGGCAACCAGCGCGTCCGAGAGACGCAGTTGCTCGGCCATGTCTGCGGTATGGGCATGCGGTGGCGTGAAATAGGCCGACAACCACGGCATGGTCACGTGCGGCAGCGCATCCGCGGCCAGGTCGCGCCGCACGACTGCGCCATCCGGATGCACCTCGAGCCAATTGGCGACAAGGCGTTTGGTCAGCTGACGGGAAATCGAAGCCTCGCCGCGCGCGCTGGTTTCGACAACGAGAAGCTTGGGCATGGCGTCCTCAAGGTTTTGGGCTGAACAGCCGTGACTGATACGGACGATAAATAGGGCTTTCCATCCAGCGGCGGGAGCGATAATAAAGTGATCATCTCTATCGTCCAATATGATGGATTATGATCGGCAGTCTCAGCCTCGACCAGTTGCGCATCCTGGTGACCATTGCTGATGCCGGCAGTTTTTCGGCGGCCGGGCGGCAATTGCGCCGCGCGCAATCGGCAATCAGCCAGTCGGTGGCGACATTGGAAGCCGCCCAGGGCGTCCAGCTCTTTGACCGCAGCACCCATCGCCCCCGCCTGACTGAGACGGGCCGGGTTCTGGTCGATCAGGCCCGGCTGGTGCTTTCGAGCGCGGCACGCTTCGAGGCCGTCGCGACCGGGGCGCGAGGCGGGGTCGAGCCCGAGCTTGCCCTGGCCATAGATCCGCTGGTGCCCACCGCCCCGCTCATCGAAAGCTTGCGCGCGCTGCACCAGGCCTATCCGCATCTTGCCGTCAGCTTCTCGACCGAGGGCCTGGGCGGGGCGCTGCGTCGTTTACGCAGCGGCGACGTCGCACTGGCCTTTTGCCTGCTGCTGCCCGTGGTGCCCGAGGACGTCGTGGCTTCGCCACTGCTGCGCGTGGCGCTGACGCCCGTGGTCAGCGCCGAACACCCATTGGCAGCGCTTGGTCGTCAGGCAACCCGCGACGACCTGGAGCGCCATATCCAGCTGGTCCTGTCCGATCCCGTCGATCGGGAAGCGAACAATTACGGCCTGGCCAGCGCCACGCGGTGGCGCTTTGTCGACCTCGGCCGCAGACTGGATTTCCTGCTGGCCGGCTTCGGCTGGTGCCGGATGCCGGAGCATCTGATTGCCGATCATCTCGCAGCCGGGGATCTGGTTCGGCTCGAGCTGGCCGAAGATGCCCGTGACCCGGCAGACGCCCTGACCATCTACGCCGCCCGCATGGCGGACCATGAACCTGGCCCGGCCGGCCGATGGCTCCTTAACGATTTGCAGGTCCGGCTGTCGCTCTGATCCGGTCAAACACTTGTCGACAGTATCGCCTAAACTCTGAGAAATACCGGAAGAGCCGCGATGAACGCGGTCAAAGTCGGCTCTTCGGTGTTAGTCGCACTGTCGCCAACGTCCGCAATGAGGGTCGAAACCTGCCCGCAGCGCTAAACGGCTAGCCTGGGGCGGATTCCCGAACGGCAGCTTAGGAGGCGGAATCGCGGAATAGCCGCTGTTCAGCAAATCCGAACAGCAACGTCTTCGCAATCTCTCGCGCATTCGAGGCAAGCGCCTCATCCGGCAGTTCGCCGGCGGTCCAGAACGACAGAACCCCACGAAAGGCAAAGGCGAGCTGTTCCGGCAAACAGCGCAGCGCCTTCTGCCTGCCCGCCGCGATCAAGCCATCGCCGGCTCCCAGAGCCAGCGACCATAAGGTCGTGGAGTGCGTCAGGACCTTTCCGGGGGACGGACCGGCCGTGCCGATCCACCCCATCACGGCTCGGTTTATCTCCGGCTCCTCCAGCATCACCTCGACCGCCGTGTCGATCGCCAACAGCACCCTGCCGGCGGCATCGGCAGGCGGAGACATCTCGGCAAAGCGCTTGGCCATCGTATCGATCCGCCGCCCCGAAAGGGCATGCATGATCGCAGCCTTGCTCCCGAACTGATTGAACGGCGTCGCGAAACTGACCCCGGCTTCGGTGGCAAGGTCGCGCATCGAGAAATCGGCCTTGCCCCGGCGGAGCAGTCGCTCCGCTGCGTCCATCACGCGTTGGCGGAGCGGCTCCCCCCTCGCGGCGGTCGGATCTGCCTGGATCTTGTTTCGTGTCATGCCCCTATCTATATCATGATATAGTTTTAATCATAGCCCGGAGTTGTACCATGGCTTCCACTCCCAAAACATTCCTCGTCACCGGCGTCAGTTCCGGCCTCGGGCGAGCATTTGCCTCAGGCGCGCTTGAAGCGGGCCACCATGTGATCGGCACCGTGCGGCGGGAGGGCGACGCCGAGACCTTCGCCGCGCTCGCTCCCGATCGCGCTCACCCGGTCACACTGGACGTGGCCGATTTCGAGGCGATCCCGGCGGCTATCGCTGAAGCCGAACGGCAGGGCGGTCCGATCGACGTGCTGGTGAATAATGCGGGTTATGGCCATGAGGGCGTGCTGGAGGAATCGTCGATGGACGATCTTCAGCGCCAGTTCGCCGTCAACGTCTTCGGACCCGTCGCGATGATCAAGGCGGTGCTGCCAGGCATGCGCGAGCGGCGGCGGGGCCATATCGTCAACGTCACGTCCATGGGCGGCTTCATCACCATGCCCGGGATCACCTTCTATTGCGGAAGCAAATTCGCGCTCGAAGGCATCTCCGAAGCGCTCGGCAAGGAAGTGGCGAGCTTTGGAATTCGGGTGACGGCGCTCGCTCCCGGCCAATTCCGCACGGACTGGGCCGGACGCTCGATGGATCGCACACCGCGCAGCATTGCCGACTATGACGCGGTCATGGATCCGATCCGCGCCGCACGACAGGCCAAGAGCGGCAACCAACCAGGCGATCCAGCCAAGGCTGCACAGGCGTTGCTCGCGCTGGTCGATGCCGAGAATCCGCCGGTGCGACTGTTCCTGGGCGATGATGCACTTGGACTTGTCGAGCAGAAACTCGACGGGATGCGGGCCGAAATCGGCGCGTGGGAGGAGCTTTCGCGTTCAACTAGCTTCGCATGACGAGCGCTTGAATCTACAGCAGCTTATGAAGGCGCTCCGCGCGTCTTCATAGGTCCGCTATGAGGTCGGAAGCTGCCGTCGCGGCTCTCGGCTCTCAAGATATATCGGGCTGTAGCGTAGAACCGGCGGCTTACTATCTCAGCCGGCGGATGCGGTGATCGGCGGCAATATCGCACCATAGAGGGCAATCGGCGGTGTTTGGCGGAGAGGAAGGGATTCGAACCCTCGAGAAGCTTTTGACCTCTACGCCCTTAGCAGGGGCGCGCCTTCGACCACTCGGCCACCTCTCCGTGCCGCCCACGTAGCCCGAGCGCCATGGAGTATCAAGACGTTTTCTTAAAAAGCGTGGTGAACGACCGCCGCTCGATTCGCGGGCGTTCGGACTCGTATGAGGGCGGCCCGCAGCCCGGTGGCGGCTTTATGGTTAACCGTCGGTGTCGGGGCCCGGGAAAAACGTGTCATTTACGCCACACCCTTTGGCGAACAACCATGGATAGCAGTACAGTGGCGCAAACGCGATTGAACAGGCGAGTTCGATCGGTAATGTCGCTCGCGGGGAAGGGGCGAGCGATCGTAACTTTTCGTTTGGGGGATGGGCAGGGAAGCTGTCCTTCAGCAAAGAAAAAAACCCGGAACCGTTTTTTAAACTTCTTTGACTGGAGGTCAGAAAATGAACATCAAGAGCCTTCTTCTCGGCTCGGCTGCGGCCCTCGTCGCAGTGTCCGGCGCCAAGGCGGCCGACGCCGTCGTCGTCGCCGAGCCGGAGCCGATGGAATATGTGCGCGTCTGCGACGTGTACGGCACCGGCTTCTTCTACATGCCCGGCACCGAGACCTGCCTGAAGGTCAGCGGCTACGTCCGCGTCGACCTGCGTGGCGGCGACTTCTTCGCGTTCCCCAGCAACGATTCCAGCGGCGATAACTTCGAGGAAACCTACAACAACCGCGTTCGTTTCCAGCTGCGCGTCGATGCCCGTTCGGAGACCGAGCTCGGCACGCTGCGTTCCTACGCGGCCATCAACTTCAACTACCAGGCTTCCGGCGACGGCTTCGAGAACACCTACGATAACGAGGACGGCATGGGCATCGAGCATGCCTATATCGAGCTCGGCGGCTTCCGCATCGGTAAGACGGACTCCTACTTCTCGACCTTCACCGACTATTCGTCGGGCGTGCTGAACGACGGTATCGTTCCCTACGGCCCGTTCGCGACGCTGCAGATCGCCTACACCTACACCGGCGAGAACGGCTTCTCGGCCGGTATCGCGCTGGAGCAGGGCGACGAGGACGAGGCGGTCAACTATACTGCCTTCGAGGCCGACGGCGTTACTCCTATCCCCCTGGGCAACGGTGTCGGCGCCGGCATCACGGAAGACTATGCTCCGTATGTGGTCGGCGGCGTGTCGCTGACCCAGGGCTGGGGCAAGGTCGGCATCGTCGCCGGCTATGACAGCTGGGAAGACGAAGTCGCAGTCAAGGGTCGCCTCGACGTCAACATCACCGAGACCGCCTCGGTCTTCGTGATGGGCGCCTGGGATTCCGGTGGCGACGAAATCGAACTCAATGGCGCTGGCACCGTTGTCACCGACAATGGGAGCAACTTCTACGCTCCTTGGGGTGGCGACTGGGCCATCTGGGGCGGCACGGCGATCAAGTTCAACGAAAAGGCGACCTTCAACGCCGAAGTTGGCTATGACGACTTCGAGAACTTCTCGATTGCCGCGAACATCGCCTACGAGCTGGTTCCGGGCTTCACCATCACGCCGGAAGTCGTCTATGCCGACAATTTCAGCGACAATATCGTGAACGTCGCCGACGAGGCTTGGGGCGTGAACGTGCGCTTCCAGCGCAACTTCTGATCCGCCGAAAACGGTCGGATATCGAAACCCGGCGGGCGACCGCCGGGTTTTTTGTTGCGTGCAATCTCAAGTTTCCAGGTCCGGCGAGATACCTGCGGGTAGTTGGGATTCGTCGGCGGCGCCAACCGGTGGGATTGGTTGTCTCGACATGTCGCAACCGGTTGACGAAAAGGGCGATCTCCATTCGGGCTTCTCGCGAGAAGCGTTTCCGGAAAAGTGCTGCGGAGCCGGCCATGACCTCGCGCAACACCCTATCAGCCTCCTCTTTGAACCAGGTTTGATCCGCACCGGGGCCACCGTGTCGTTTGTGCAACGCAACCCGGAATAGTGGTTCGCTTTCTGCAGTGCGAAGCGTTTGGAGATTGAACCGCTCGGTTCGATGAGTAAGGTCGCGGGCGAGAGAAGGGGGTGCGAGCAATCGCACACGATCGGGGGACGGGGTGGGGAAAACGCCCGTCAGCAATGAAGGGCACCCGTACTTAAACTTACTGGAGACCAAGAATGAACGTGAAAACCCTACTTCTCGGCTCGGCCGCGGCGCTTGTCGCCGTATCCGGCGCCCGCGCGGCCGATGCCGTCGTCGTCGCCGAGCCGGAGCCCATGGAATACGTGCGCGTCTGCGACGTGTACGGCACCGGCTTCTTCTACATGCCGGGCACCGAGACCTGCCTGAAGATCAGCGGCTATGTTCGTGTCGACATTCGCGGCGGCGACGCGTTCGAGCGTATCTCGAACGCCGGCGAAGAGACCTACCACAACCGCGTACGCAGCCAGCTGCGCGTGGACGCCCGCTCGGAGACAGAGCTCGGCACGCTGCGTTCCTATGCCCAGATCAACTTCCAGTACCAGAGCGATTCGGCTACCTTTGACGCCGATGGTCGCCGCCTGACCAACTACGACAACAACGACGACCTGTTCATCGAGTTCGCCTACATCGAACTCGGCGGCTTCCGAATCGGCAAGAACGACTCCTACTTCTCGACCTTCACCGACTACTCGTCGGGCGTGCTGAACGACGGTATCGTTCCCTACGGTCCGTTCTCCACGCTGCAGATCGCCTACACCTACACCGGCGCGAACGGCTTCTCGGCCGGTATCGCTCTGGAGCAGGGCGACGAGGACGAGTATGACGGCGGGATCACCGAGGACTACGCTCCGTATGTCGTCGGCGGCGTGTCGCTGACTCAGGGCTGGGGCAAGGTCGGCCTCGTCGCCGGCTGGGATACCTGGCAGGAAGAGGTGGCGGTCAAAGGCCGGCTCGACGTCAACATCACCGACACCGCCTCGGTCTTCGTGATGGGCGCCTGGGATTCCGGCGGCGACGAGTTCAACAGCATTGACGACCAGGGCACCAACTTCTACGCCCCGTGGGGCGGCAAGTGGGCGATCTGGGGCGGCACGGCCGTCAAGTTCAACGAAAAGGCGACCTTCAACGCCGAAGTCGGCTATGACGACTTCGAGAACTTCTCGGTTGCTGCGAACGTCGCCTATGACCTCGTTCCTGGCTTCACCATCACGCCGGAAGTTGTCTATGTCGACAATTTCGACCTGGATGACTCCGATGCCTGGGGCGTGAACGTCCGCTTCCAGCGCACGTTCTAAGCCGCCAGCAATGGCATGACGAAGAAACCCGGCGGGCGACCGCCGGGTTTTCTTTTTCCAGTGCGGGGTGGCGTTGCGACTCTCTGCGCCGCGGGAACGGAAGCCGCCTTGCCGAGTCCGAGAATCAGCCCTCCGAATCGGCGCGCGCAAAAAAATCGGCGATGCGCTCCGGCAACCCGGCGGTTTCGAGCATCGGCGGATGGCCTTGGCCGGCGACGGTGATCGCTTCCGCCCCCGGGTGCCGGCGGCGCATTTCCTCGACCGCCCCGGCAGCGAGCAGCTTCGAGCGTTCGCCGCGAATCGTCAGCAGCGGAATGCCGCGCAGTTCGTCGAATTGCGGCCACATCGTCGGCAAGGGCTTTGTGAGGTCGAACAGCGCCAGCGTCCGCAGCAGCGCCGGATCGAAATCGGCGACGGGCCTGCCATCCTCCTCACGATAGAGGGCCCGGACCAGGCGCGACCAGTCGGCATCGCCGAGCGCCGGAAAATCGGCGCCGTGGATGGCGCGCTGCGCGCGCTCGTCGTCCGCGAAGCTCGCAGCCGGCTCTGCGTTCTGGAGATAGGAGACGATGTGGGCGAGCCCGCCGGCCTCTATCGCCGGTCCGACATCGTTGAGGACGACCGCCTTCAACGCCGTCAGCCGCATCGCCGCGATCACATGGATGATCAGCCCGCCGCGCGACGTGCCGATGAAGGCGGCCTCGGCGATGCCGAGTGCGTCCAGGCCGGCAAGCACGTCCTCCGCCTCGCGGGCGACGTTGTAGTTCTTCCATTCGGGATCGTAGGCGGACGCACCGCGGCCGCGATAGTCGAAGACGACGACCTTGCGCGGCGTTTGCGGATGACTGGAAAGAAAAAGCGCGAGCTCGTGGAAATCGCGGGCGTTGCGCGTCAGGCCGGGCAGGCAGACCGCCGGCAGGCTGCCGCGCCGGTCCTCGCCATAGATGCGGGCGTGCAGCCGCAGCCCGTCCTTGGCTGCGTAGAAGAAGTCGGTGAACCCGTCATCGCCGGCCATGTCGCCTCCCGAGCCTATCGTAGCGGTGGAGACTAGCTTCCGCATGAGGGGCTTGCCAACCGAATCGGTCCGCGAAAAGCGTCAGCGGCCGTTCACCAGATCGCCTTCGATGTCGAAGGCGCCGGTCAGTTGCATCTTGTAGACGACATAATTCTCCATCACCCGCTGCACATAGCTGCGGGTTTCGGCGAAGGGGATGCGCTCTATCCAGTCGACCACGGCCGCGACATCCTTGCCGCGCGGGTCGCCGTAGCGCGCCATCCAGTCGCGCGCGCGGCGCGGTCCGGCATTGTAGCCGGCGAAGGTGAGCACATAGGAGCCGTCGAAGCGGCCGAGCTGGTCGCCGAGGAAGGTGGCGCCGAGCGTGGCGTTGTAGCCGGGATCGGTGGTGAGCTTCTGCGCCGAGAAGGCGAGGCCGGCCTTCCTGGCGACGTCGCGCGCCGTGTCCGGCATGAGCTGCAGCAGCCCGCGCGCGCCGGCGGTCGACACGGCGCCGACGTTGAACTCGCTCTCCTGGCGGGCGATCGCATAGGCCAGCGCCTTGCCCGACCCGGAAATGTCGGCGGAGGAGGGGATGGCGCCGAGCGGATGCGACAGCGCGCCGATGTCGAGGCCGCGCGCCGCCGCGGCCTTGGCGATCCGCAGCGCCAGGAAATGGTCGCCGCGATTCTCCGCCATAGTGGTCAGCAGTGCCAGCTCGCCGGGGCTGGTGAGCTGGGCGGCGAGGTCGCGATAGAGCCGGTCGGCCAGATCCGGATAGCCGGCGGCTTCCAGCCGCTTGATCGCGGCGACGGCTTCCCGCCCGGCGAAGCCGCGGCGGTCGGCCGGGCTCGGCGCCGGATAGGCGACGTTGATGGTCTTCAGCCCAAGCTTCTGCGCGGCGAGCTGGCCGTAGAAGGTGGTGCCGAACGTGGCGGCGCGCTGAAAATAGTCCCTGGCGCTGCCCGGCGCGCCGGCTTCCGCCGCGCGGCCGAGCCAGTAGCTGGCGCGCGAGCGCGAGATCGGTCCTTCCGCCACCTCGGCGATGCGGGCGAAATGTGCCGCCGCCGCCTTGGCGTCGCCCAGCCCGCGCAGGGCATACCAGCCAGCATGAAATTCGGCGTCGGCCTGGTTGACCGGGCTTTCGGCCGCATGCGCGGCTGCGATGCGGTAGGCGGCCTTGGCGTCGCCCGCGTCGAGCAGCTCGCGCGACAGCACCCGCCGCTCGATCCACCAGGCGTCGGGATCGACGAGCGCGATGCGATCCTTCGGTGCCTTGAGCATGACCGCCGCTGCCTCGGAAAACTTGCCGGCGCGGCGCTGTTGTTTTGCCTTGGCGAACAGATAGCCGGCCGAGCGCTGCGCCGCCGGCACGCTGTCGAGCACCTTTGCGGCCGAACGGTCGTTGCGGATCACCGCGGCCCAGGCCTTGAACAGCGGCTCGGCGCCGGCGAGCTTTGCGACCCGCTCCGCCGAACCGACGCGGTCGGAATAGAGCATGCGCTCCATGCGGAAGCGATGGTCCTCGGCCGGGATGATCGCTCCGAATTCTTTCAGGATGGCGGCCTCGTCGGTCGCTTCCAGCTTTTCGGTGCGCCAGACCGGCGAGAGCACGAAACGCGCCGCCCCGGGATTGCCGAGCGCCACATGCGCACGGGCGAGCAGGATGGCGCCCTGCGTCGTCCGCGGCGGCGTGCCGGCGAAGGCCTTCACGACCGCCTCGGGAGCCGGCGCCTCGCGCAGGAAGGCGCGTTCGCTGCTCCGCCGGAAGGATTCCATTCCGGGCCAGCCGGGCAGCGCCGCGACCGCCGCCGCAATCTCGCCGCTCGGCACCTGGGCGCCGCCCTTGAGCACGATCGCCCAGGCGAGGATGTGGCGGTCGAGCGCGGCGGCCGGCAGGTTGTCGCGAAAGGCGCGCGCGCCGGCGACGTCACCGGCCGTCAGAGCGTCGAGCCCGGCCTTGAGCCGTGGGCTGATGCTGGCGCGCAGCCGGTCGGTCTTGCCCGCTGCCGCGGCAATGCCGGCGGTCGTCTGTCCGTCGACCTGGGCGGCGACGTCTGCGGCCGGCACCACCGAGATGACGGCGGCCAGCAGTGCATGGCGACGCCAATGGCCAAAAATGCTCATTCGGCTTCCCTGTCCTTGCCTTTGCCAAACAGGAGCGGGTTCCGGCATCCTAGTCGTCGGCGATGAAGGGGACGTAAATGAAAGGTTAGCGGGACCGTTCGGTTTGCATCGACCGCTTCCTTGCCGTGCCACCGTGTCAAGACTATGGTGCGCGGCTCCGCTTTCGGCTAGAAGGCGGCGCAACCGAAGAAGGGCCGGCCGGGCCGGCCGAAGGGGAGTTGAACCGGATATGCTGAGAGGCTCGTTGACCGCGCTCGTGACGCCGTTCGAGAGGAACGGGGCGCTGGCCGAGAAAGCTTTTCGCGATCTGGTCGAGTGGCAGATCGCCGAGGGGACGAACGGCCTGGTGCCGGTCGGCACCACCGGTGAGTCGCCGACGCTTTCGCATGAGGAGCACCGCCAGGTGGTGCGGGCCTGCGTCGAGGTGGCGCGCGGCCGCGTGCCGGTGGTCGCCGGGGCGGGGTCGAACAACACGGCGGAAGCCGTGGGCCTCGCGCAATATGCCGAGAAGGTCGGCGCCGACGCCGTTCTCGTGGTCACGCCCTACTACAACAAGCCGACGCAGCGCGGGCTCTACGAGCATTTCGCCGCGGTGGCGAAGGCGACGAGCCTGCCGATCGTCATCTACAACATCCCGCCGCGTTCGGTGATCGACATGACGCCCGAGACGATGGGGAGGCTGGCGCACGACTTCAAAAACATCGTCGGCGTCAAGGACGCCACCGGCAAGGTCGAGCGTGTCTCCGAGCAGCGCATGACCTGCGGCAAGGAATTCATCCAGCTTTCCGGCGAGGACGCGTCGGCGCTCGGCTTCAACGCTCATGGTGGCGTCGGCTGCATCTCGGTGACGTCGAACGTGGCGCCGCGGCTCTGCGCGGAATTCCAGGCGGCGACGCTCGCCAACGACAAGGAGAAGGCGCTTGCCCTGCAGGACCGGCTGATGCCGCTGCACAAGGCGATCTTCCTGGAGCCGGGAGTCGCCGGCGCCAAATACGCGCTGTCGCGGCTGGGCAAGGCGGAGAACACCGTGCGCTCGCCGCTGACCACGGTTGAGGAGGGGACGGCCGAGAAGATCGAGGCGGCGATGAAGCATGCCGGCCTGATCAACTAGCGCGGCCGCCTTCGAGGCTCGCCCGTTCGGCTTGGCGCCGGCTTCTTCGCCGCCGTGGGGGCGGTCGGTGCCTGCAACGCCGACTTTCGACACCGTCTGTCCCGGGCGGACGCAATGCCTCGCCAAGCCAGGCGGAATCCGCGGCGATCGGCGATGCCGGGGCATTCCTTCCCTCGTTCTGAGGTGCGAGCCCGCAAGACGCTGGAAACGAAGGGCAGTTCTTCAGCGGGCGAGCCGCGAAGGACGCACCTGCAAGAAAGCATCGGCAGGACGCACCATATAGAAGGCATCGACGACAGAAGGCGTCCCCAAACCAAGCAGAACGCGAATGAACCAGGTCAAGAAATCCGATCCCAACAACCGGGTCGCCGCCGAGAACCGCAAGGCGCGCTTCTCCTACGAGATCCTCGACACCGTCGAGGCCGGCCTCGTGCTGACCGGCACCGAGGTGAAGTCGCTGCGCCAGGGGCAGGCGAACATCCAGGAATCCTACGCCACCAACGAGGGCGGCGAGATCTGGCTGATCAACTCCTACGTGCCGGAATATCTGCAGGCCAACCGCTTCAACCACGAGCCGAGGCGGCGGCGCAAGCTCCTGCTCAACAAGCGCGAGATGGCGCGGCTGACCCAGAGCACCGAGCGCGAGGGCATGACCATGGTGCCGCTCAAGATCTACTTCAACGACAAGGGGCGTGCGAAGCTGCTGCTCGGCGTCGCCCGCGGCAAGAAGCTGCACGACAAGCGCGAGACCGAGAAGCAGCGCGACTGGGCCCGCGAGAAGGGGCGGCTGCTGAAGGAACGGGGTTAGGGTTAAAGCCGCCGGGGACCACGCCCTGTCTCTGGTGGCAAGGGGGGAAGATGCGATTTGTCTGGATAATTGCCTTGCTTCTGCTGGGCTCCTTGCAAAGCTGGGCGGAAGAGACCCCAGCCGAGTTCAAGCGTCGGCTCCAGCAACATGTCGATGGCGTCTGCTATGCGCACATCGTCAGGCAGGCGGCGAACAGGGCCGATCAGAAGGGTATAATCATTCAGTTCCGGATCGGCTCGGACGGATCGCTCCAGAACGTGTCGGTAAGCAGCGGTTCGATCTCGAAGGAGTTGCGGGTCCATATCGGCCGTGCCTTCGAGCAGCTGCCGAAGCTGAAGAGCGTTCCTGGCTGGGCGGTGCATGGCATGTACAGAGTGCCGCTCATTCTCGGAGGATAGAGCCCCTCGCCATCGCCGGCTTCGTCATGACCATTCTGCCGAAATACGGCATCTGCCGTATTTCGCATGCCTCCGCATCCAGCATATGAATGGGTCGGATCGCGCGACGGCGCTGCTCGATCCGGCACCGGCTGAAGCTTGGGGCGGTGCTTGCCGCGCTGCGTGGGCCCACAGCACCTTGGGGGAGGGACGTGGCCACCACGCAGCGGCGGTCGTGTTGTCTGGCACTGCGATCGCCGCCGCTTGCAGTGTCGGACAACCAAGAACGGCCGCGCCGGCATCCTGCGCCCTACGCGAGTGAGGCCCGCAATCCTTCGTCGGAGTTCGCGCTCCGAGTTGTTCGCGTAGATGGAACCCGTCGTCCGGCCACCGGGCGGCGGGTTTCCCTTTGCCGTCACGGACAGGTTCGCGGATCGGCTTCGATCGGGCGCATCGTCCCGTCCAGATGTCACGGCAGCGAGTTCAGGTTAACGTATTGAGATTTTGATTTCCTGCCGCGGTTTGCCGTGATTCATGACTGGTCACATCCTTTGGAGTGATTGGTCATGCATGAACAGACTGGCGCGGTGTACCGGC
>NZ_PXYK01000033.1 GCF_003012745.1 Kumtagia ephedrae
CTCTCGAAGATCATTGGAAAGAGGTCGGGTCATCAGATGCTGGCCTCCAATCCAGCCAGCATCTTGAATCACAATTCCGACCGAACGGGAATCCGTTCCGATTCAGTCAGGCCGTGAACCGCTCTAGCGCCCACGGCGGGCGGGTGTTGCCGGTGGTCGTGGTGACGGCTGCGACAAGCGCTCTGGAAGGTCGGTTAGCGCTCGGGAATGCGTAGTCCCGGTTATCAGCCGCAGGTTGGTTATCGAGTCGTGCAGTTTCGTGGCGTCATAGACGATCCGCTCACCTGATCCAGCCTGAGTTCCTTCTGTTTCGGATGCCGTCTATTGCGCCCTCCAATCTTGGGAAACGCCCTACTAGGAAGAAGTGGCTTGCCAAGTGAACGAGACTGCTGCTCCGGCTAGCGAAAGTGACCGCGGGAGATCCGTCCCTGCGCGCCGATCTGGAAGATATTGAAATTGCTTCGACAGAATACGCTTCACGTAGGATCCCGAGCAGCCTTGTTCGTGACCTTGGCCAGGGGGCGCTATTTCACGTCGCTCCAACAACTTGGAAGCGCGAGCGCAGTTCGGTCTTGAGGACCTTCCCGTAGGCGCTCTTCGGCAGGTCGTCGAGCCAGACATAGCCCTTCGGCCGCTTGAAGCGGGCGATCTGGGTCAGGCAGTGGGCGTCGAGCGCGGCGGCATCGGCGGTTGCGCCTGGTTCCAGCACCACGCAGGCGACCACCACCTCGCCCCATTCCGCATCGGGCCGCCCGATGACCGAGACCTGCGCCACCGCCGGATGGGTCAGCAGCGCCTCCTCGACCTCGCGCGGATAGATGTTGGTCCCGCCTGAGATGATGACGTCCTTGGACCGGTCATGCAGCGTCAGAAAGCCCGCATCGTCCAGCGCGCCTACGTCGCCGGTATGCAGCCACCCGTCCCGGATCGTCGCGGCCGTGGCGGCCGGGTCGTTCCAGTAACCCTTCATCATCGAGGGTCCGCGCACCGCGACCTCGCCGATCTCGCCGGCCGGAAGGCGCTTTCTGTCCGGCCCGAGTACCGCCACCTCGCAGCCCGCCTGCGCCACTCCGACCGAGGCCAGCCGGTGCGACTGCAGCACATCCTGCGCTCCTGCCGCCAAAGCCTCGGCGTGTGCCTGGCGCGTCAGGACGGTGATTGTCATGGGCGTCTCGCCCTGCCCGTAGATCTGGGCAAAGCGGGTGCCGAACTGGTCCATCGCGTCGCGGATGTCGGCCAGATACATCGGCCCGCCGCCATAGACGATGGTGCGGATGCCTTCTCCCCGATTGGCCCGCGCACGCGCCGCGGCGATCAGACGGCGGATCATGGTGGGGGCTGCGAAAAAGCAGAGTCGGTCCAGCCGTACCGCGAGATCGAGGATCTCGTCGCTGTCGAACCCGCCTGAGGCGGGGACGACATGACGCGCGCCGCAGATCAGGTACATGAACTGGTAAAGGCCGGCCCCATGCGACATCGGCGCGGCATAGACCTTGGCGTCCGCCGCCTCGGCCGCATCCACATCGGCAAGGTAGCTCATCACCATCGCCTGCAGGTTCGCCGGCGTCAGCATGACGCCCTTGGGCCGTCCGGTGGTCCCCGACGTGTAGAACAGCCAGGCCAGATCGTCCTGGGCCGTGCCATGCAGCGGCGGGAAGGGCCCATCCGGCAAAAGCGCGGTGAAATCCGGCCCGTCCATGTCGACGATCCGCGAATCCGCCAGCGCGGCTAGGTCAGCGGCGTGTCCGGCATCGGTGAAGGCCAGCTTCGCGCCGGAATGGCTCAGGATGAAGGCCGCCTCCTTCTCGTGCAGCTTTGCGTTGATGGGTACCGCGACCGCCCCGATCCGCCAGATCGCCTGCATCGCCACCAGATAATCCGTTCGATTGGCCAGGAACAGCGCCACCCGGTCCCCCGGCCCGATCCCCGCTGCAGTCAGTCCCGCCGCCAGCGACCCGGCACGGGCGTTGAATCCGGCGTAGTCGGCCACTGCTTCGGCGCCCCGAAACAGCGCCGGACGGTCCGGCCACAGCCGCGCCGCCCGTTCCAGCCAGAGTGCAGGGTTCATTGCCCGACCTCGATGTGTGTGAAGGCCTTGCGCGTCTGGTCGCGCCGACCGGCCGCACCACCAGGCGTCCCGGTCATGCCGTCGCAGTCCCTGCCGATCATCAAGGCTTCAGCCATGGTCGTCTCCTGCGTCAGACCCTTGCAGGCAGGCCGAGGATCTGGCGGGCCTCGGCCGGCGTGGCGGCGCGGCCGCCGGCGTCCATGATCGCCTCGACCGCCGCCTTCAGCAATGCGGCGTTGGTGGTCGGCCGCCCGGCCGCATCGAGCAGCGTGTCCTCCAGCCCGGCACGGACATTGCCGCCGCGGCTCACCGCCTCGCGCATGACCCACAGATTGTCCTCGCCGGCGGCAAAGGCTGCCCAGACCGCGCCCTCCGGGATGCGCTCGCGCATCGCCGACAGGGCTGCCGCGGTGGCCGGGGCGCCGCCATAGCCGGTGCCGAGGCAGATCTGCAGGAACGGGCGGGGGCCGAACGCGCCCTCGGCGGCGAGGCGGCGGGCGATTTCGAGGTTGCCGAAGTCGAAGCACTCGACCTCGGCCCGGACGCCCGCCTCGGCGTAGAGCCGCGCCATCTCGCGCAGGTCGCCCAGGCGCGCGACATGGATCGCCTGGCCAAGGGCGAAGGTGCCACAGTCGATGGTGCCGATCTCGGGCCGCAGCGAAAGCACATGCTCGGCGCGGCCCGCCGCCGGCCGCAAGGTGGTGCCGGGCGCCGGGACGAAACCGGCTTCATCGTCAAGCAGCAGCAGCCCGTCCATCGAGGCGCTGAGGTTCAGCAGGATATCGGTCCCAGCTTCGCGGATCAGGCAGACCGTCTCGGCCCACAGTGCCGCGTCGTTCGACGGCAGGCCGGTGGCCGGATCGCGAACGTGGATATGCGCCACCGCGGCACCCAGCGCCGCAGCCTCTGCCACCGCCGCCGCGATGGTTTCGGGACTGACCGGCAGGCCGGGATTGAGCGTCGCGGCGTCAGGGCGCCCGCCATTGACGCAGGCGGTCAGGATGACGGGGCGGGTCACGCGGCCTTCTCCCGTACCGCCGCGACCGCCCCATCCGCTGCCTGTTGCATGAACATGGCGTCCTGCATCAGCGCTATGAAGCTGTAGCCGCGGGTCGCGCAGTCGACGGCATAGGCCGGATTGATCGCGAAGATGCCCGCGATCTTGCCCGCCGTCCGCGCCCGGGCCGCGATATGGTCGAGCGCCGAGGCTACCTCGGCGCTGTCCAGGGTCGCTCCGCCCGACAGCGAGACGGACAGGTCGGACGGCCCCACGAAGACGCCATCTACCCCCGGCACCGCCAGGATGGCGTCCAAATTGTCCAGCGCCTGCCGCGTCTCGATCATGGCGATGGCCAGCGTCAGTTCGTTGGCCCTGGCCAGGTATCCCGGCGCGCTGAGCCCCGACAGCGGGATGGCGCGACGCGGGCCCCAACTGCGGGCGCCGATGGGCGGGAACTTGATGTAGGACACCAGCCGCTCGGCATCCGCCACCGTATTGACCATCGGGCAGACCACCCCCGCCGCGCCGAAATCCAGCACCCGCGAGGCCAACCCACCAGCGTCGACCGGCAGCCGGACGAACGCCGGTTTGCCTTCCAGCGAGGCGGCGGCGACGCCGGCCAGCACGGCGGCTTCGTCGAACATGCCGTGCTGCATGTCGAAGATAAAGGAATCGAGCTTCGTCTTGGCCAGCGCCTCGATGGCATTGGGGTCGGGCAACTGGCAGAAGGTCGACAAGTGCAGCCCGCCCCGGCGCAGCGTCGGGGCGAAATCGGCGAGGACGGCAGGAAAGGCCATGTCAGCCCTCCACGGGCGGGAAGTCGGCTGCCTGGTGCTCGACGATCTCCAGATAGTCCTTCCGGATCGGACAGAAGATGTCGAGGTTCATGACCACCTCGTCCGAGATCGGAATGCCGCCATGCATCACGTCCGGCGGCACGCGCAGCACCTCTCCCGCGCCGACCTCGAAGGTCTCGTCGCCCACGGTCCAGCGCATCCGCCCGGTCAGCACGACGGCGATTTGCTCGAAGGGGTGCTTGTGCATGCCGAGGGTCATCCCCGGTTCCAGCCAGTTCATGACCAGAAGCACGTCCTCGCCCCGAAACCCGGCCCTGCTGACGTGCTCGCGCACCGAGAAACGCGGCAGGTCCTCCCATTTGACCGGCATGCGAAAGGGTTGAAGCTCGCTCATCTCGTCCTCCTTCTGTGGATATCCTCAGGCGACCTTTGCCGCCTTCAACGCGCCGAACCCGCCGCCGCCGGGCGTGATCATCATCACCTCGTCGCCCGCCTTCATGTCCGTCTTGCCGGACAGGACGACGGGCTTGCCGTTCACGAGAAACTGTCCCGGCCGGCCCGGCCCGCCGCCGGCGAGGCCCTGGGGCGCCTCGTTCAGCCGGCTGGGCACCGTGTTGAGCAGCCAGGGCTGCGTCGTGCGCATCCTGAAGCCGATCCGCTGACCGTCTCCGCCCGGCTGCGCACCCGCCCCGCCCGATCCGCGTTCCAGCTCCTTGCAGGTGAAGACGATGGGATAGGCCGCCTCAAGCACCTCGACCGGGACGGCGGACACGCCGGTGGGATAGCAGACGGCCGAGATGCCGGGTTTTCCCGCTCGTGCCCCCATCCCGCCCGAGTAGTTGAACATGGAGGAAGTGAAGGCTCGTCCGTCGGCATCCCGCCCCTGGATCTGCACGGTCCAGACGGCGCCCGAGCCTTCGGCCACCACCTTGTCCGGCACGACCTGCGACAAGGCGTTGAGAATCGGGAAGGGCACGTACATGCCCACGACGTGCCGGGCATTCACCGGCGAAGGGTAGGTGGCGTTGACGACGCAGTTCTCCGGCAACGTCAGCTTGATAGGCGCCAGCGAGCCGGCATTGTTCGGCAGGTCCGGATTGAGCGTCGAGCGGATAGCAAACGTCGCATAGGCCTGCGTATAGGCGGGCACCACGTTGATACCGCGCGGGCTGCGGCCCGACGATCCGGCGAAGTCGACCGTGATCTCTCCCGCCTTGTCGTCGATAGTCACGGCGGTCTTCAGGGTGATCCGGTCGCCGCCGGGCACGTCGAAGGTGGTTTCGCCGTGGAACGTCCCGCCGGGTAGCGCCCGGATCGACTCGCGCGTGGCAGTTTCGGAGCGGTCGATGATCTCGTCGGCGAGCGACTCGATGTCGTCCAACCCGTATCGGTCGCACAACGCATTCAGTCGCTGCGCGGCGATCATGCCGGAAGACACCTGCGCGCCCAGGTCGCCCAGCAGCGCGTCGGGCGTGCGCACGTTGCGCGTGATCATGGCGAACAGCGTCTCGTTGCGCACGCCGGCCTCGTAGAGCTTCAGCACCGGGATCCACAGCCCTTCCTCGTGGATGTCCCGCGCGCCTGACCCGATGCCGTAGCCGCCGATGTCGGTGTGGTGGATCGTCGACCCGGCATAGCCGATCAGTTTCTCGCCGCGGAAGATCGGTGACAGGACGGTGATGTCGAAGAAGTGGCCTGCCGACATCCAGGGATCGTTGGTGATCAGCACGTCGCCCGGTCTCAGGGTATCGGCATCGACATGCCGCAGCAGGTTCGCGGCGGCCGCCGCCAGCGAGTTGATGTGCCCCGGCGTTCCCGTCACCGCCTGCGCCACCATGCGGGCGCGGGCGTCGAAGAGGCCGTTTGCCAGGTCCCCGGCCTCCCGCACGATGGGGGAAAACGCGATGCGCTGCAGCGCACGGGCCTGTTCCGAGACGATCCCGATCATGTTCGACCAGAGGATCTGAAGTTCAACGCCGTCCATGGTTCAGTGCTCCGTCATCTTGTCGGCAACGAGGCTGCCGTTCGGGTGCAGGCGTACCGTCCAGCCGGGCAGCACGAAGATGGTGGTCTCGCGCTCCTCCACGATCAGCGGGCCGGGAATGACGTCGTCCTCCATCAGCTCGGCACGGGAATAGACAGTCGTCTCGACCGGCTTGCCGCGGAAGTGGACGATGCGGCTGCGCGGTGCGGGGCGGCTTCCGCCTTTGCTGACATGCGCGGTGGCGCGCTCGGGCAGACGGCCTCGCGCGGTGACATGCCAGTTGACCAGTTCGATCGGCATGTCGTCGAGCTTCAGCCCGTATTGGGCGATATATTCCCTGTCGAAGATCGCCCGCATCGCCGCGGTATCGAGGCCCTGGCGCGGGTCGAACGGCAGTTCGATCCGCAGTTCCGACTGCTGACCGAGGTAGCGCAGGTCGGCACCGAAGACGAAGCCGATATCGGCGGTCGCGAGCCCCGCCTCGGTCAGCGCGGCGGTGCCTTCCTCGGTCATCTGGCCGACCAGGGCGCGCGCGGCCGCCGGGTCCAGGCTTTCGATCGGGCCCAATTGGCTGCGGACAAGGTCGATCTGCGCCGGCGTCACGAGCGTTCCGAAGGCCGACAGGACCGAGGCGAGCGGCGGGTAGATCACCTGCTTCGACTCGATCAGGTCGGCGACCAGGCAGGCATGCACCGGACCTGCCCCGCCGAAGGCGAGCATGGGCAGGCCACGATAGTCCACGCCGCGGTCGGTGGCATGGGTGCGCGCGGCCGCGGCCATCTGCTCGCAGACGACCTCGTATATGCCCCATGCCGTCTGCTCCGGCGTCAGGCCTATCCTGGCGCCCAGCCTGCCGATGGCTGCCCGCGCGCCTGCCGCATCCAGCTTCATGTCGCCACCCAGGAAGCGGTCGGGATCCAGAATGCCCAGCACGACGTCCGCGTCTGTCACGCACGGCTCGATGCCGCCGCGGGAGTAGCAGACCGGTCCGGGGATCGAGCCGGCGCTCTCCGGCCCGGTGCGAAGCAGCCCCAGTTCGTCCACCCATGCGATGGAACCGCCGCCTGCGCCGATCTCGATCATGTCGATGGACGGAACGGTGATCGGCATCCCCGAGCCGGGCTTGAACCGGTAGCGCCGGTCCACTTCGAAGGTCCCCGTCACCAGCGGCACGTGATTCTGGATCATGCAGGCCTTGGCCGTGGTGCCGCCCATGTCGAAGGAGATCAGGTCCGGCAGGCCGAACATGCGCGAGAAATAGCAGGCGACCAGCGCCCCGGCGGCCGGACCGCTCTCGATCATCCTGACAGGCAGCGTGCCGGCACGGCCCGCACCGATCACGCCGCCGTTCGACAGCATGATCAGCGGCTGCTGCGAGAAACCCTGACGATCCAGCTCGGCGATCAGCGCGTTCAGGTAGGGCCGCGTGATCGGCACCGTGTAGGCATTGATTGCGACGGTGGAGGTGCGCAGATACTCCCGCATCTGCGGTGCGATCTCGGAGGACAGCGAGACGAAGATCTCCGGCGCCTCGCGCGCAAAGACCTCGGCGACCAGCGCCTCGTTCGCGCCGTTGCGGTAGGCGTTGATCAGGCTGACGGCGACCGACTGGATGCCACGTGCTTCGCATTCCCGCGCAATGGCCGCGATCTCGGCCTCCCGCGCTGCCTTCTCGACCGTGCCGTCCGCCAGCACCCGCTCGTCCAGCGCCCAGGTCCGCTCACGCGGGATCAGCGGTTCCGCGAACTCGATCTGCGGGTCGTACATGTCGTAGCGGTGCTCGTCGCGGATGTAGAGGATGTCCGTGAAGCCCTTGGTGAGGATAAGCCCGACCGGTGGTCCCTTCCGCTCAATCAAGGCGTTGGTGACGACGGTGGTGGCGTGGACCACCACGTCGTTGACGTCCCCCGGTTCGATCCCCGCGTGCCCCAGCACCAGCCCCACGCCGCGGAAGAAGCCTTCCAGCAGGTTGCCATGCGTCGTCAGCGTCTTGTCCACGAAGGTGCGGCCGTCGTCGGCCAGGAGGACGGCATCTGTGAAGGTGCCGCCGATGTCCACCGCAAGCGAGTATTTTTTCATGAACGTTGGTCCGTATTGCCGAGATTGGTGGAGACTTTGCGGGCGGCCCCCTTCAGCGCCTCGATGAAGCGCGGAGCGGGAGGCGAGCCGATGGTGTTGGTGGGGCCCGCGATCGTCAGCGTGGCGATGAAGGCGCCGTTCATATCGAAGACCGGCGCCGAGACGGCGGTGACGCCCTGCAGGGTCTGGTTCGGCGCTTCGGCCCAGCCCTGCGCTCGCACCGCCTGCACTTCGGCGGCGATGGCGGCGGGATCCGTCGGCGTCTCGCTGGTCCACTGCCGGAGCGGCTCCTCGGGCAGCCGAGCGTCGCCGAAGGCCAGCGCGATCTTGCCCTGTGCGGAGGCGTGGAAATCCAGCAGCGCGCCCGGGCGGGTCACGATGGCGACCGGCTGTTCGGTGCGCACCATGTCCAGGATACGCATCCCGGTCGGCTCCATCTGGGAGAAGGAGACGGTGAAGCCCGTTGCGTCCCGCAACTCGACCATCACCGGTCTGGCCTCGCGCAGGATGTCGGTCGAATCCGCCAGCGCCTGGCCGAGGTGGTACAGCTTGTATGACAGCCGGTATTTCTCCGTGTCCGGGTCCTGCAGCACGTAGCCCAGCGACAGCAGCGTCCGCAGGAACCGGAAGACCCTTACCTTCGGCGCGCCTATGCGGCGGGCGAGATCGGACAGCGCCACGGGTTTCCCGATCTCGGCCATCACCTCGATGATCAGGAAGGCCATCTGCGTGGACTGATTGACCGATTTATCCAGTTCGACGCTCATGTGTCCCTCACTTGAACAGGCCGGGAATCCAGAGTGAGATGCCCGGAACCGCGGCCACCAGCGCCAGGACCAGCAGGCACAGCCCAAGCATCGGGAGCGAGGCCCGCGTCACCGCCTGCAGCGGGCTGCGTGCGATCGAGCTGACGATGAACAGCACCAGGCCGACCGGCGGCGTGCACATTCCGATCATCAGGTTCAGCACGACCATCACGCCCATCTGGACAGGGTCCATCCCGATTGTCGGCGCGAGCGCGTTCAGCACCGGCATGATCAGGACCATCGCCGCCAGCGGCTCCAGGAACAGTCCGAGGACGAGCAGGACGATGTTGAGCAGGATCACCAGCAGTACCGGGTTTTCCGTCATCCCCAGGATCGACGCCGCGATCTTCTGCGGCAGGCTCTCGATGCCGAGGACGAAGCCTGTCATGCTGGCCATCGCCACGACCAGCATGACGCCGGACGACATGGTCGCGGTGTCGTAGAAGGACCGCTTCAGCTTCTTCCAGGGCAGCGAGCGATAGACGAAGAGGCCGGTCACCAGCGCATAGATGCAGGCGACGCCGGCGGCCTCGGTCGGCGTGAATATCCCGGTGCGGATGCCGACCACGATGAAGACCGGCAGCACTATTGCCGGAATCGCCGCGTGCAGGATGCTCCAGCGTTCCCCCCTGGGGACCGGCGGAGCAACCGGGTGGTTCTCGCGGTGGCCCTTCCACAGCGCATAGACCAGCAGGAGGGCGCCCAGGATCAGGCCCGGCACGATCCCGGCCAGGAACAGGTCGCCGATCGACGTGCCGGTCAGCACGCCGAACAGGATCAGCGGCAGCGACGGCGGGATCAGTGGTCCCAGCAGCGAACCCGTGGCGGTCAGCGCCGCGGCATAGGCCGGGTCGTACCCGTCCCGCTTCATCGGCGGGATCATGATGCCGCCCACGGCCGCCGCTTCCGACGTCGCCGCGCCGCTGGGGCCGGAGAGCATGAAGTTGGCCAGCACGTTGACGATCGCCAGGCCGCCCTTGATCCGCCCCACCAGGAACTGCGCCGCACGCACGATGTGGCCGGTCAGGTTGGCGGCGTTCATCAGGTTGCCGGCCAGTATGAAGAACGGGATGGTCAGCAGCAGGAAACTATCGATCCCGGCGATCATCCGCTGCGGAAAGGCCACCAGCAGATGCCCGTGCCCCTCGATCAGGAGATAGACCAGGGAGGCCATGCCAAGCCCCAATGCCACCGGCATGCCGATGATCAGGGCGGCGAAGAAGATGGCGAGGTAGAGGATCATCCGTGCACCTCGAGCTCACCCGCGTCGCGCAGGTCGGCTGCGTGGCCGCCGGTGGTCATCATGCCGGCGTAGAGGACGATGTCGGTCGCCAGGCGGAACGCAAACAGCGACAGCCCGACGGGCAGGGCGATGTAGACCCAGTACATCGAGGGGACCGGAAAATCGGGCCCGAACACATCGCCCAGCAGGAATTTCATTGCCGGGATCGGCGCTGATCCCAGCCGGCCGGCATAGACGAAGCCATACCAGACCAGCACCGTCAGGAGGACGATGCCGCAGGCATTGGCCAGGATCGCCAGCGCCAATCCCGCCTTGCGCGGCAGCGCGTCACGCAGCATTGGCACGCTCGCGATCTCGCCACGCTCGTAGGCGAGCATCGCCGCGAGGAACGAGACCCAGACCAGCAGGTAGCGGCACACTTCCTCCGCCCAGATCAAGGAGGAGGAGAAGCCGTAGCGCAGCACGATCTGGACCGTCATCACCGCGAGAAGCACGATCAGCATCCAGATCAGGATCGTGGACACCACGGCATCGAAGAGGCGTCGCAAGGCAAGCATGGATCAGTCCCGTCGTCGAACATGCCTTTCCTGCCGCGGCACGGCGGCCGCCGGAAAGCTGGTCGTCAGTTGTTTCGGAACGGGGGCGGTGTCCTCGGCAGCGCGCCGCCCCGCTTCGGTCAGTCGGTCTTGCGCACGGTGTCGACGAAAGCCTGGATCAGCGGATCCTTTGCCAGCCAGGACTCGAACACCGGGCGAACCCGCGCCTGCATCTCGGTGAGGTCGGACAACTGCGAGATGGTGACGCCCTTTTCCTTCAGCTTGTCGGCGATCTCGGCTTCCTGGTCGCGCGCCAGCGCATATTGCTCGGCGATGACCTCGTGCCCCGCCTCCGCGAGGGCAGTTTTGACGTCGTCAGGCAAGCTCTCGAACTTGGCGCCGCCCGTCATCAGCACGCCCGGCCAGAAATAGTGGCCGGTCAGCGTCACGTTCTTGGCCGCCTCGTAGTAACTCTCGGCATAGGCCGACGACAGATTGATCTCCACCGCGTCGATAGTGCCGGTTTCCAGCGCCGAGAAGACTTCGCCAAAAGCCATGCCGATCGGACTGACGCCGACCGCCTCCCAGATCGCCTTGTGCAGCGGGGTGGGAACGATGCGGGTCTTGAGCCCCGAAAAATCGCCCACGGTCTGCACCGCCTTGGTGCGCGAGAGGAAGTGGCGCTGGCCGGCCTCGATGTAGCCCAGGCCCTTGATGCCGCTGGGCGCCAGCGAGTCGAGGAGCTGCTGCCCTACCTCGGATGACAGGACCGCGGCCATCTTATCGTAGCTGGGTACAAGGAACGGCAATTGAAGCGCGTCGAAGGCGGGCGCATTCAGCGTGAGCGGGATCGTCGGAACCGAGACCAGCGCGCCGTCGATCGTGCCGAGCTGCACACCCTCCAAAAGCTGCTTGTCGTCGCCCAACTGGCGGTCGCCATAGACTTCGATCTTGACCTTGCCGCTCGTCTTCTCGGTGACCTTGTCGGCAAACATGACCAGCCCATCCTGGAACAGATGGGTCGACGTCGCCGCATGCCCGAATTTCAGCGTGTATTCCTGCGCCAGGGCACTGCCCGGAAAAAGCAGAACAATGGCGGCGAAAATGCCGCTTCGGATGTTCATGTCTCAACTCCCTCCCAGTCGTCGTTTCTTATATCAAAACACTATTGCAATATACGATACAGCCTTATCCACGTCAACCCGATAGGCTCCAGGTGCACGCTGAACCGCGCGTCAATGCCGGATCGAGCACGGATCGGTATTTTGCTGCCCATTCGGTTACGACGAAGCGCGAGGGGACAATCCAGCACCTCCCGGCCAAGCCGCGTGATAGAGAAAGGAATGACACGATGAAGCTGATGCGCGGGTCGATGCCTTTCTCTTCGGACGGTGGACTTGTGAGATCTTCGTCGGCTCCTGGGGCGCCCTGAACGATGTCTCGGCCGACAATCCGGTCGCCATCGCGTTAAGCAGGGGTCCGAAATACGTGGCGTCACGGACACTCACAGACCCAAAGTGGTCCCAGACCACCGTCCTATCGGCGGCCATCGCCGTTCCCGCATCGATCTTGGAACCGGCCTACCACATGCTCAAGGACGGAACATGCTACCAGGACCTCGGCGTGGACCACTTCGCCCGCGGCAACCGGCAACGCCAGGTCGAGAGGCTCGCCAGTCGCATCCGCTTCCTCGGCTTCGCCGTCGGCCTCCGCCCCGCCGCGCGACACCCTCGGAGCCAGATCAGTTTCTGAAGAGGAACGGCAGTGAATCGCACTGGCACGGTTGACTTTGTCCCCCTAAAGAAGCCGTGATCCGTGAGTACTCACCTTTTCTGAGCCGCCAGGGTTCGTCGAGAATTGTGTGAACAGCACGTGCTGTGATTAGCCGACAGCTAGTCGCCGTCTCCTGAGGCAAGCCGCTATCCTGCGCCTGGGCACCGACAGGGTGTGTCCGAGGACGACCTCGCCTGCAGGACCATCGGCAAACAGTTTTGCCGGAACGTTCCATCTTCGTTTCGTAGCTCGGCGCCCCTATGCCGCAAACTATCTGATCAAACTGGACGCTCAACGAGGTCGCCGCAGCATCGGGGTGAGCGTCGGCGACGAACCGACCTGGATCGCGCCGAGCGGTTCGAAGCCGTGCCGCTGGTAGAACGATATGTTGCGCGGGTTAGAGGATTCCAGATAGGCCGGCGCGTGATCGCGGTCGCACTGTTCGAGTGCGTACGCCATCAAGGCATCGCCGTGACCTTCGCCTTGATGCGCCGGGTCGACGCCGATCAGGGGCAGGTACCAATGCGGTTCGGTCGGGTGGTAGGTGGCCATCTGCTCGAATATGGCAGCGGTTTCAGGGGCGAGCGCGGGTTCAACCGTGCTCTCGAGCACGGCGCCAAGCTCTTCCTCGTCGGGATGCACGCCGGGCGGCAGCCACAGCGCCGTCCCGGCGTAGCCGTCGGTGCAAAAGGCGCTTTCGTTGGAGAATGCCCTGCGCCCGAACGCGCGGGCCATTCGCGGCATGGCGCCAAGATACGTGTGTGCATGCGGCCACGTCCATCGCGCCATAGGGTCCGCTGCAAATGCCAGCACGATGATCTCGACCGCCGAATCTTCATCGGCTGCGGCCATAACTCTCACCGTCGGCGATTTCACGCTGCCCTCCTGTCGTAGGCGGTTCGACGAGCCGCCCGCGCCCGTTCCCAGCCACGCATCGTAACCCGGATGGAGTGGGAACGATACCGTTTGCTGCCGGCTCAGCGGTTCTGGAAAAGCTGAAGTCGTCAGCGACGTCCGCTTCTGGAGGACGGCAGGAGCGGGCGGAATGACCTTGATGAGGCGCATTGCTGCTCGACAACATCGGGGCCGAGGCCGGTAGGTTCGCTTGTGGTGCGGGGAAAAGGGACAGCGGACGTTCACCTAAGATTCTGAGCGCTGTGCACGTCGTCGCCGGGGGCCCCCGACAATTGGGCGAGCCATCTGGTCGATGGAGCCTGAGCGCAGAAGGTCAGCACGGCGATTGCTATCGGAACTCCGATGAAAGCGCCGAACATGCCCCAGAGGAACATCCACAGGAAGACAGAAAACAAGACGAGAAAGGGCGACATCGCCAACGCCTTTCCCGCCAAGCGCGGCTCGACATAGCTGCCGATCGCGAACTGGATGAGATTGAGGCAGGCAAACACGAACAGCGCGGAATACAGGGATTCGAACTGCGCCAGTGCGTAGAAAGTCGGCAGCAGCGTTGCGATGAACGGGCCGACAAAGGGGATGAAATTCAAAGTGAAGGCGATGACGCCCCACTCCGTCGCAAGCTGCAGGCCGAGTGCCAGGGCAAACACGTAGACCATTCCGCCCGTTGCGATGCTCATGATCGTCCTGATCCACAGATAGCGGCGCAGCTTGGCGGCAGTGTGTTCGCCGCCCACGATCAGGATGCGGGCCGCCTCGCTGCCGACGATAGCGGGAATCTTGCGCGCCAGCGGGCCGACCTCGAGCAGGCCGAGCAGCACGTAGATCAGCACCACGATCCAGAACGAGATCATCGTATTCAGCCGTGCTGAAGCACCCTGCATCGCCCCCACGACCCAGCGCATGTTGAAGTGTTCGGCCCACAGGCCGGCAACCGCGATCCCATGCGTCTCCAGCCAGGCGGTCGCCTGTTCGTAGAGTCCTTGAAGCCGAGGCGCCTCCGCGATCAGTGATCGGCCGATCCGACCGAAGGCCCAGGCCACAACAGACCCGAATACGATGAACACCAGAACGACCATCGTTACGACGATGGCGAGCGCCACAAGCTGCGGCAGGCCGGTCTGAAGCCGGTCCTGAAGCGGCCAGACGATCGCGATGATGAAGAGGGCGCAGGCAACGGGCGCAAAGATCGCGTCCGCGAAATAGAGGGCAGCCAGCAGCAGAATTGCGCAGATGATGCCCAGCAGTATCGGAACCGGCCGAGCGGTCATTGGCAACTTAGAATCTCCAGATCATCGGCACTATGAACACAGCCACGACAAAGAACCAGAGCAGCAGCGGCAGGCCGAGCTTCCAGTAGTCGCTGAAAGCGTAGCCGCCCGGACCCATAACCATCAGGTTCGTTGGGGTTGCGATCGGCGTCAGGAACGCTGCCGCCGCTGCGACGGCGGTGCTCATCAGCACCGGGCGGGGCGAAATACCCATGGTCGCCGCGGCCGCCACCCCGATCGGGATGACGATGAGAGCGGTGGCGGTGTTGCTGATGAGCTGCCCCATTATGGCAGTCAGCACGAACAGGCCGGCGAGCAGCGCAATGGGGCCGGCGCCGCCGACGAGCGACACCAGATACTCCGCCATTAGTTTCGCCGCGCCTGTCTCTATCATGGCGGTAGACAACGGCATCATAGCGCCGACAAGGATCACCGTCGTCCAATCGATGGCGCGGTAGGACTGCTCGACGCTCATAATCCCCGACAGGACGATCGCTCCGGCGGCGAGCAGGCCGGCTATCGCCGGCGGGGTGATGCCGGTGGCGAGGAGCACGACCATTGCGACCAGAATGGCGACGGCCTGGCGAGCGCCTGGTCCCATCGGCACGGCCTGTCGACGCACCAGTTCGGGCGAATTGACGACCAGGACATCCGGATCCGTGAGCCGGTGGTCAAGCGCTTTCCATGTTCCCTGCAGCAGCATCGTGTCGCCGGCCTGCAACACGATGCCTCCAGCGTCTCGTGTTGCGTTGGTGGCGGCGAGCTCCGCTCCGGCCCGCTGCACCGCAAGGACGATCAGATCGCCGCTTTCGGTCACCATGCCCGGGAAAACGTTCTGGCCGATAAGGCCAGAGCGCGGCGGGATCACCACCTCGGCGAGGCCCGAACTGCGATTGAACAGCGTCTCTTCACCCTGCCCGGGCGCCGCCGACTCGCTGAATGCGAGGTGTTTGTCGGCAGCGAATGCGGCAGCCGACTGGGCCTCGCCCCGCAGCAGCAGGTGATCGCCCTCGGCGATTGCAGGTCTGCGCAGCGGGCTGGCCGTTTCACCATCCTGGACGGCGACGAGGTGCAGTTCGGGATAAGTGGCCAACTCGATCGCAGCGGCAGGCTTGCCGATAAACGGCGAACTTGCGCGCACGCGCATCTGGTACACGCCGCTGGCAAGGCCGTATTGCTCGACGAGCGTCTTCGCATGGCGGCTGAAGTCGACAGGCATGGTCGCGCCGTTGCGTTCGGGCAGGAGCCGTTTTCCGAACAGTATGATGATCGCCATCGTTCCCGCCAGCAGCGGCAAGCCGACAAGCGCGAATTCGAAGAAGCCGAAGCCGCCCACGCCGGCGTCGCTACCCGCGTTCGAAGCCAGGACGTTTACTGGCGAACCCGTCAGGGCGAGCTTCGAACCGGCATGCGCGGAGAAAACCAGCGGCAGGAGCAACTGCGCCGAATTTCGCTTCAGCCGGACGGCGATCACGACCACCACCGGCAGGAGCGCGGCAACGGCGCCATTGACGCTGATCAGCGCCGTAAGGAGCGCGACCATACTCATCGTCAGCAGTAACAGGCGAGCGCGGCTCTCTTCGCCCGCGCCACGGATCAGAAGCTGCCCGGCCCAGGCGGTAACGCCGGTCACGTCGAGTCCCGCGCTGACAATGAAGAGGGAGGCTATGAAGATCACCGCGGGATCACCGAAGCCGCCGAGGGCCTGATCAATCGTCAGGACGCCGGTAGCCCACAGCGCCATCGCCGTCGCCATCGCGACAACGACAACAGGCAGCTTGTTCCAGACGAACAGGACGACAACGACCGCGATGATGGTGGCAGTGTATGCTATTGGGCTCAATCGCTTCGTTCCTCACCGGTCATGCCGCCGGACCGCGGCATGACTGCTACTCTTCCATCGTAGCCATAAGTATGCCGAGGCGGCAGCCCTTCTCGTATTCGGCAAGATTGACGTATTCCTTGACGGTATGAATCTCCGCCTGGCCCGCACCTATCGTAATGGTGGGGATTCCATGTTTGTCGAGCCAATTGGCGTCGAGACCACCGTTGGAGAAGAGACAGTTGGCCTCGATGCCCAACATCTCCAACGCCTTGGTGGCGCGCTTCACGACCGGGCTGTTCTCCGCGAGTTTGAAAGGAGGGTAGGAGGTCTGGTGGCTGAACGCGACTTCCGCCGTTTGGCCCTCATGATCCTTGACCTCGCCTTGCGCTTTCGCGAACGCTTCTTTGTAGCCCTTGGCAATCTTCGTTGCAAAGGCTGCCTCGGGGCTGCGAGCCTCGCCCTTGATGAAGGCATAGTCGGTCACGACATTGGTCGCATCGCCTGCGGGCTTTCCATCCTTGCCGCCGAAAATACCGACATTGCTCGTCCCGCGGCCGTCGGGCTTGACGACCTTGCCGAACCAGCCGGCCTGCCGTGCCTCTGTCAAAGCAATGGCTCCAACCAGGGTCGCCGATATGCCCTTCTCGGGCGCCACGCCGGCGTGGGATGCACGGCCCTTGATCTCGACCTCCCAGTTTTCCTGTCCGACCGCGCCGATGATCAGGTCCTTGGCGAGCATGCCGTCGACATTGATGCACATCACGGCGCCGCCGAGATCGGCAGGGTTCAGCTCGCGAGCGCCGTGCAGGCCGCTTTCTTCGCGGACGGTAAACAGCAGGGTTATTGGAGGGTGCGGAAGCCTGTGCTTCATAAGCGTCTCGGCAAGCACGACCAAAAGAGCAACCCCAGTTCGGGCGTCGCCCCCAAGTGCGGTCGTGCCGTCCGAGACGATGCGATCTCCTTCGCGCCGCGGCTTCGCGCCGGCGCAGAGCGGCACGGTGTCGAGATGGGTGGAGAACAAAAGACGCGGGCCGGGCCTCGTCCCCGGCAAGTCGACGATGAGGTTGCCGATCTCGGTCGGCAGCGGGATGCGCTTGTTCGCGTCGTCGAGGCGGATGGCCGACGCCGGCACGCCGATCATTTTCAGCGCGTCGCTGACGGCGGCGGCAATGTTGGCCTCCTGCCCGGTGACGCCTTCGACCGCGAGGAAGCGCATCAGATGCTCTTCAGCGGCGGCGACATCGAGAGGAATAGAGGGGTTGCTCATGGGGTCCTCCGATCGTTCAAGTCTTTTCATTCCGGGGCGAGTTCGCCATCACAGTCCACGCCCTCACAGCCCCCATGGCAGGCCGAGCATTTTCCAGACCGCGAAAAGCGCCGTCCACAGCACGTATATCCACACGACAAAGGGGAGCATCAGAGACACGATCGTACCGACACCTGCCGACTTGTCGTACTTCTGGGCAAAGCCGACGACGAGCGCGAAATAGGCGTTGAGCGGCGTGATCGCGTTCATCGGGGAATCGCCAACGCGGTAGGCGGCCAGCACCGCCTCAGGTTCGACGCCAAGCTGCATCAAAAGCGGCACGAAGACCGGTGCAAAAATCGCCCACTTGGCGATTGCCCCGGTGAGCAGCAGATCGATGATCGCGACCACTATGATGAAGCCGATCAGCAGAGGCAGCGCACCGATATTGGCCGCTTGCAGGACGCCCGAGAGGCTGAGCGCCATGACTGTGCCGATATTGGTGTAGGTGAAATAGGCGACGAACTGACTGAGCACGAAGAACAGGAAGATCGTGCCGCCCATGTTCTTGATCGACTTCTCGATCGCGCCGATGACCTCGGTCAGCGTACGCAGGGTTCCGGCGCCGATGCCATAGGCCCAGCCGGTCACCAGAAACATGAGGACGATGAGGGTTATGAGGCCGCTCATGAATGGCGAGTTGCCGATCAGTTCGCCCGTGTCCGGATTGCGCAGCGGTCCCCATGACGGGATCGTCAGCAGGCCGAAGACCACGATCAGGCCGAGCAGTCCGAAACCGGCGAAACGCAGGCCACGCGACTCCTGTTCGCCAAGCATAGCGCTCTGGTCCGTCGTGGTGCCTTCGGAGGCGCTCTTAGGATTATAGGTTCCAAGGCGTGGTTCGATGATGCGATCGGATATGAATGCTATGATGACTGTCAGAAACAGCACCGATGCGATGGAGAACCAGAGGTTCGAGGCCAGGCCGATCGATCTGGTGGGGTCGACAAGGGCGGCGGCGTCATTGGTGAACTCGACGAGCACCGTGTCGAGCGGCTTTATCAGCATGTTGACGGTGAAAGCGGCTGCGACAGCGGCAAAACCCAGCGCCAGGCCGGCCAAGGGATGCCGCCCGACTGCAAGATAGGCGATGCCGGCGAGAGGGATCAGGACAAGATAGCCCGCATCGGCGGCAATGCTGGCAAGTATGCCGACAAAGGCCAAGATGTAAGTGAGCGCCCAGTGCGGCGACACGATGACGAGCTTGTGGATCAGCGCGGTGACCAGCCCGGATTCCTCTGCCACGCCGGCGCCGATCATCGCCGCAATCATCAAACCCACGGCGGTAAAGGCCATGAAGTTGGGAACCAGCGATTCGTACATGAAGCGAATGCCGTCCGTATTGAGCAGGCTGCGTATTTCCGTGCTCGCAATCTCGATTTGGTGCGTGTCCGGATTGATGCGGTCGAAAGTGACCGCCGCGTCGAACATGCCCAGAACCGCCGACAGAACGATGACGATGGCAATCAGGATCAGGAAGATGACGACCGGATGGGGAACCATGTTCCCGACTTTCTCGACGCCATCAAGAAATCTTTGCATCGCGGTTTTCGGAGCCGCATCGGCGGTGGGCATTTCTTCTTCCCCTCTGCTGGACCTCTTGGTGCGGTCGACCAGGAGATATGCTCAGATCAAATGGATTCTGAGATTAGTCCTCCGTGCAAGGAATCATGAGCGCAGAACCCAAAGCCTTGGCTGTATCGGACGAAGCGCATGGTTCCCTTCAAGCTTTGTGGAAAAAAACATTATCTTCTAAGTCGGCGGAAATCGACGACGCGGGCATTGTGCGAGTTAATAGCTATTTCGAACAGGAATGCCCCCACGCCGCGCGTGAGTTTCGTGCGCTGATCCGACATTATGAATGCCCTCATGTTGCCCAACGTCCTTAGGCGGCTGCTGGGTCTTGCCCGGAAAGTTGCTGTGGCTCCGCAATCAAACCGGGTGTCTAGCAGCGTGCGGTATAAATTGTACCGTCAGGGCGTTGGAATCGACAGTAGCCGGTGCCGCGAGGCGTTGATGCGGTGCCGACTACGGCGCCCAGAAGCGCACCAGCACCCGCGCCAACGACCGTGCTGCGAGTGTTTCGGCCGAGTGCCTGTCCAGCCACCGCACCTGTGCCGGCGCCAATCAGCGCCCCGGTACCGGCTCGTTGTTCTTGTGTGGCCTCGCAACCCGTTAGTGAAAAAGGAACAATTATCGATGTGAAGATAAAAAGAGCGAATCTCATTGATCCAGGTTCCTCACCCGCAAAGTTCAAATGAATTCTAGGATTGCATGAGTGAACCCAGAGAACAATCACCGATGGGCAAATAGGAAGCTCATCTCGGCAGCCGCCCTTTGACATGCTAAACCCAGAACCCGTTCGACGCTTGCTGACGTGGGCCTACCAGCGAAGTCGTTGTTGTTGGGGGCGTCCCAGTCGTCGGAGCTGAGCGGCCAGCCATGGTGAAAAACGATGGGCTGGGCATCCTTGGGACCCCAATCCTTAAAGAAAATCCGTACGTCGTCGTCGGTCGTGACAAAGCCCACGGTGTGTTCTCCTTCTGGAGGGTCGTGCTTGGACGTTGCCCGGCCGCAATTTGTCGTTCCCCATCGCAATGCGGTAGTGCCATAGTCAGGCACGCTGTGTCGCGTAGCAAGGAACGCCAAATTGGACATCGAAGATCTACAGACATTCGTCGCAGTAGCCGATGCCGGAGGCGTATCGGCCGCCGCGCGCCGGCTTGGCGTCTCCAAGTCAATCGTCAGCCGGAGGCTCTTCCGGGTTGAAGCGGAGCTTGGGGTCCAGCTTCTTGCACGAACGACCCGCGGCGCCGCGCTCACCGAAGCGGGGATCACGTTCAGGGACCATGCGGCCCGCGCCAGCGCCGAGATCGATACGGCCAGGGAAACGATCCTCCCCACCGGTGAGTTGCGTGGCCGCCTGAGGGTTGCCATGCCGCTTACTTTCGGCCCGACCCACTTCGCTCCGGTACTGGCGGAAATGGCGCACCGGCACCCGCAGCTTCACATCCATACCTCCTACAGCGATCGCTTCGTCGATCTCATCGCAGATGGTTTCGATTGCGCGATCCGGGCTGGCTACCTTCAGGACTCCAACCTGATCGCGAAGCGCGTCGGGCCGTTCCATGGCAAGCTTGTCGCAAGCCCGGACTATATCGAAGCGCACGGCTCACCCGAGACTCCGGACCAACTCGTCACCCATCAGGCCCTCATGCAGGGAACCGAAACCTGGCAGTTCATGGATGGTGGCAAGGTTGTCACGGTCCAGCCGCAGGGCAGGTTCAAGGCCGATAGCGCCACGGCGCTCGCCGCCGCGGCGGCGGCAGGTCTCGGCATCGCCTGGCTCGCCGACTGCATCACACATGACTATGTGGCCTCCGGCGCGCTGGTCCCGATCATGACACGCTATCCGGTACCTCCGGCGGCCGTATATGTCGTCCGCCCGCCGGGTCAGCATCCCACGCGGAAAGTACGGGTGCTCACCGAGATGCTGATCGAGTATTTCAAACGGAACCCGGATCTTTGGGGGCTCGATCGGTAGGACACGAACGCTTCGAAGTCTTGTCGGGCAATTGCGACCCATACTTCGGCGGCATGTGCCGTTCCACTTGCTGCGACACAGCTTGACGTATCGCGGGCCTAGTTCGGTAGATGGTCCCGCGCCAATTTAGACATTCCGGAAACCCAGGGTCGGAAGCCCAAGAGAGGATAGCGCGCATGAGTTGGAACCCGGCAATCGAACCGGGCTGTCCCGATGAGGTTGGCCTCGACGCGATCGAAACGCTCATCGTCCCGCGCGCCCGAGACCTGGGCGGCTTCGAGGTTCGGCGCGCCCTGCCGGCGCCGAAGCGGCAGATGGTCGGACCATTCATCTTCTTCGATCAGGCCGGCCCGGCCGAACTCCTGACCGGACAGGGCGTCGACGTTCGGCCGCATCCGCATATCGGGCTCGGCACCGTCACGTACCTTTATCGCGGCGACTTTCATCACCGCGACAGCACCGGCGCCGATCAGATAATACGTCCTGGCGCGCTGAACTGGATGGTCGCCGGGCGCGGCGTGACCCATTCGGAGCGCACATCAGCGGCCGCCCGAAGCGGTCCGAACAGCCTGTTCGGGATACAGACATGGCTTGCCCTGCCCGATACGCATGAGGATATGGCGCCTACCTTCGAACATCACGGCAAGGAGGCGCTGCCGGTGATCGAGGATCGCGGCGTTTCGATCCGGCTCATCCTCGGGGAGGCCTATGGCCGGAAGGCACCCGCGACGATGTTCTCCGAGGCGTTCTACGCCGATGTGAAACTCGAGCCTGGAAGCCGGCTGCCCATGCCGGACGATCATGAGGACAGAGCCATCTACATCGTCGAAGGCTCGATCTCGATCGCCGGCCAGGCTTTCGAGGCACCGCAGATGATGGTCTTCCGCCCCGGCGACAGGATCACGGTCGCGGCCCGCGACCAGGGCGCGCGGTTGATGATCCTCGGCGGCGCCACGCTCGGCGGACCGCGCTACATCTGGTGGAATTTCGTCGCCTCGTCCCGGGAGCGCATCGAAGAAGCCAAGGCCGAATGGCGCGTGCAGAACTGGGGCAAGGGGCGCTTCGATCTACCCGTCGATGACCGGGAAGAGCACATTCCTCTTCCGGACTGACCGGCGCCGATGACATGATCGCCGGACACGGCTCGGGTGGGCCTAGGACGGCATGACCGACGTCGCGTGCCGGTTGAATGCTGGATGGAGACTGGGAAGATGAGCAACAAATGGCCCCATCTCGACTACGTCGGTTGGCGCGAGACGTGTTCAGCGCTGCATCTCTACCTGCAGGTCGCCGGCAAGTATCGACTGGCTCATGCTCCGTGGCTCAACCATTCCTGGAACGCGACCTTCTATGTCACGCCTACCGGCCTGGCATCTTCGCCGATCCCCGACGGCCCTGGCATCGAGATCCTGTTCGACCTTCGAGACCACATGGTGATGGGCACGAGCGGCGACGGCCGCAAGGCGTCCTTTGCGCTCGGGCCGACTACGGTCGCGGCGTTCCACGCCAGCTTCGTGGAGTTGATTTCGGAACTCGGCGGCACGCCGACTTTCAACGGACAACCGAACGAAGTGCCCAACCCGGTACCTTTCGCCGAAGATCATCGCGACAGGCCCTATGACCGCGACGCCGTTCGACGTTTCCATCACGCGTTGGTGGCGGTCGACAGGGTATTCAATCGGTTCCGGACCTCCTTTCTCGGCAAATCCAGTCCCGTTCACCTGTTCTGGGGCGCTCTCGATCTCGCCGTCACCCGCTTCTCAGGGAGACGCGCTCCTCTCCATCCGGGCGGCATTCCGGCATTGCCGGACGACGTCACGCAAGAGGCCTATGACCGCGAGGTCTCATCGACGGGCTTCTGGCCGGGCGGCGGCGGCATCGATTATCCCGCCTTCTACGCCTACGCCTACCCGACGCCGAACGGCTACCGCAGCGCGCCGGTCCGGCCCGATGCCGCGTTCTGGCATGACGGCCTGTCAGAGTTCATTCTGCCCTACGATGCCGTACAGTCGGCGCCCGACCCTGATGAGGCCCTGATGACGTTTCTAGTCTCGACCTACGAGGCTGCTGCCGATCTGGGCAGATGGGACCGCGATCTGCTGGAATGCGCGCAAGGGCGACCGCGTCAGGTCCGCCGCCCGGACGCGGCGCTGGCGAAGGCTGCGCATTCAGCCGGCGACGAAAAGGTCGAGCGCGAGGATGGGGTATCAAAAGGGCGTTATCGGCTGATCATTGATGGTGTCGAAGCGGAGATGACCTACAGCCGGGCCGGCAAGGGGTTGATCATCATCGACCATACCGAAGTTCCGGCGGCCATGCGTGGCCGCAAGGTCGGCGAACGACTGGTGAGACAGGCGGTCGAGGATGCCCGGCGAGACGGGGTCGCCATCATGCCGCTCTGTCCATTCGCAAAAGCGCAGATCGCTCGTCATCCGGAATGGCAGGACGTGCTGCGTCGATGACAGGGGGCGTGGCCGTCAGCAGGAACACCAGCACCAAGGCGACCAGGTTGCCCGCCGGAAGGTGGTCGCCTTGCCCGGCTTGAGAAGCCATCGGCCAGCGTTCCCCTCTTAGCAACACAGCTGAGCATTTCTCGACACTGAAAGCGACAGATCCCGAACGCCAAATTCGTGGATCAGGCCTTTGCCGCGTGCCGCGTCTCACGCGATTGCCGGGCACTTGAACCAACAATGGTAGAAATGGACAAACATATGATCGACCTGAATGGGAAGCGTGCATTGGTTACAGGAGGTTCGCGGGGCATCGGAGCCGCGATCGCCTTGGCGCTGGCGGAATACGGTGCTGACGTCGCGTTCACGTACCAGCGCGCGGCCAAAAAAGCTGAAGCGGTGGCCAAATCCATCGAGAGTGCGGGGCGCCGCGCCATCGCTATCCAGGCCGATAGCGGCGATCCGGAGGCCATCATGCGCTCCGTGAGCGAAGCCGTCTCCGCGCTCGGTGGACTCGATATCCTCGTCAACAGCGCGGCCATCGGCCACACGGGAACGATCGCCGACATCGACGTGAATGACTATCAGGCCGTGATGGACGTCAACGTGCGAGCGCCAGTGCTGTTTGCGAAGGCAGTTATCCCGCATCTCACCGAAGGGGGACGCATCATCACGATCGGTTCGGCCCTGGGTGAGAGGGTCCCGTTCCCAGGCATTACCGCATATGCGATGTCCAAGGCGGCACTTACCTCCTTCACCCGCGGTCTTTCGCGCGAACTCGGCCCGAACGGCATCACCGTCAATCTTGTGCAGCCCGGGGCGACGAACACGGATGCAAATCCGGCGGATGGCGAGGCTGCCGATTTCCAGCGAAGCCTGACGTCTTTGGGACGCTACGCCGAGCCGCGCGAAGTCGCGAACGCCGTGGTCTTTCTGGCAAGTCCCGCCGCGAGCGTGATTACGGGCGCCATCTTGACCGCCGACGGGGGCGCAATCGCCTGAGCCAACTTGGCATTCGCCAGCAGGCCAACCGCCTGCCGCAAGGTGCATCGGGCACGGCGCCGCCGAGGACTGCCTGTGCCGCGGGTCTTTCGTGCAAGAAGCTGGACGCCAAGCTCCGCTTCAACCCGAAAGAGCCTCCGGCTGACGATTGACTTGGAGACGCCGAGCCGGCGCGCGGCGGCCGATATGCCCCCTGCATCGGCCACCGCGACGAATGTCTCCAAATCTTCGATGTCCAATCGGCGTTCCTCGCTACGCGACACAGCGTGCCTGACCATGGCACTACCGCATCGCCAAAAGGAACAGCAAATTGCGTCCCAGGCAACGTCGTCCGCTGGCGCATGTCTCCCGTGACCCCATTGCCGTCCATGGCGGCAGAGAAAGGAAGTCTTGATGACCCCTCGTAACGGCCTCGATTCGCTGCTTCGTCCCGAAGACTCGGTGCTCGTTCTGATCGATCACCAGCCTTACCAGCTCGCGAACCTGAACAGTCACGATCCGCACATGGTGGTCAACAATGCAACGGCGCTGGCGAAGGCCGCCAAGGCCTTCGGGGTGCCGACGATCCTGACGAGCGTGATCGCCGATCGCGGCGGCCTCATCTTCCCCCAGATCACAGATGTCTTCCCCGGCCAGGAGGTGATTGACCGTACGTTCATCAACACCTGGCAGGATCGGAAGGTCGTCGACGCAGTCAGAGCGACGGGCCGTAAGCAGCTTATCATCGCGGGCCTGTGGACCGAAATCTGCGTTGCGATGCCGACGATTCAGGCACTCGGCGAAGGCTGGGATGTGACGGTCGTTACCGATGCTTCGGGTGGCACTTCGGTCGAGGCCCACGAGGTCGGGATTCAACGCATGATCGCGGCCGGCGCGAACATGATGACCTGGCTGTCGGTGGCATCCGAATGGCAGCGCGACTGGGCCCGCACCGAGCATGCCGCCGAGCTTGCGGAAGTGCTTGTACGGCATGCCGCCGGCAGCGGCATCGCGTTCCTGTGGGAGCAGCAGCTGCTCAACACGCCGGTGCCAAGCAAAGGCTGATCCGGGCTCGGGGGCCCGCGGTTGGACTCGACGCTTGAAAGGTATGCGTGCGTCGGTGGGGCACAAGAAATCCATCTCGCACTACAGAAGCGTTGCGCTCATCGCGGTCTCACAGCGCGAATGCCAGCCAGTCCCATTGCCGAGGCCGAAACCGGACGGCCAGCAGACGGCCCCGCATCGGTCGTTTGATGCCATCGGCCTCGGCGCCGGAGCAGACCGCCTACAGCGAGCGCGGCGCGATTTTGGCGCGCGCCGTCAGAGCAAGGGCAAGAAGCGTCATGGCATAGGGCAGGATGGAGAAGAGTTCCGTCGGAACAAAGCTCATTCCGCTCTGCGCGCGAAGGCCGAGGCTTTCGAAGAACGAGAAGAGGAGCGCTCCCGCAAAGGCTCCCGGCACGGACCAGCGACCGATGATGACGACCGCGAGCGCGACGTAGCCGCGGCCATTGGTGAGCCCGTCATTGAAGGCGCCGAGCACGCCGAGCGTGATGGCCGCGCCCGCGAGCCCCATCAGCGCGCCACCGAGCGTCAGCGCCACGTAGCGCACCAGCGCCGTATCGACGCCTCGCATCTCCGCCCCTGCCGGATCGTCGCCCACCGCCTTCAGAACTATGCCGATACGGGTCTTGGCCAGCACGAAAATTCCCACGACCAGCGCGACGAACGTCGCGTAGGTCATCAGGTTCTGTCGGAACAGTATGGGGCCGACGAACGGGATATCGCTCAGGAACGGCACCTTCCATGTCGGCGTCAGCGGCACGAAGATCGCCATCTGGCCGGAAGGCTGCCAGAGCTGGAAGAGATAGGACGTAAGCCCGGCGCCTATAAGTGAGATAGCGATGCCGATGACGATCTGGTTGGCGCCGAGCCGGATGACGGAGACGGCCAGAAGGGCTCCGTAGCAGGCGCCGACCGCGGCGGCGCCGAGAAGCCCCGCCTGCCATCCGGCCATGTGAGCGAAGACGACCGCGGCAAAGGCCCCCGCTGTCATGATTCCGTCGATACCGAGATTGAGCGTTCCCGCCCGCTCGGTGATCATCTCACCGAGCGCAGCCAAGAAGATCGGCGCCGCGAGCCGCAGCATGCCGCCAAGCACGATCTGCCAGAAAACGATGTCGGTCCACGTCACGGGATCATGCCGTCCTTTTTTTTCGCTGCAGACCGATCGCGACGATCAGCAGCACCAGCCCCTGCGTCACGACTGCGATCGCTGCCGGTACGGAGGTTCCCATCTGCATCCCCTGGGCACCGGTGGTGAGGGCCGCAAACATCAGGGAAGCAAGCACGATGCCGAGCGGTCTAAGCCCACCCAGCACTGCGACCAGGATGCCGCCGAAGCCGAGACCGCCGTCGACGCTGGGGTAGAGCGTGTGGGCGACGCCGGCGACCTGCAGCCAGCCGGCGAGACCGGCAGTGGCCCCGGCGAAAAGAAAGCTTGTCACTACCGCCCGTGGCCGCGACAAACCGAGCCGCGCGGCGAGCCCCTCGTTGCTGGCGAAAACCCTGTAGAGGAGGCCCGACCGCGTGCGCATCCACACCATCAGTCCAGCGGCGAGCAGAACCACGAAGGCCGCGCCCCAGTGAAGACGCGTGCCCTCGAGCAGGCTCGGCACGAGGGAGGTCTCCGGCAAAGGGGCGCTGCGCGGGGTGGCCGTTTGCGCGGCCGCGGCAAGCGGCCCCTTGAGAAGCCAGATCAGCGCGAACCCGGCTATGTAATTCAGGAGCAACGTGGAGAGTATCTCGTTGACCTGGACGTAGGCGCGCAGCAGGCCGGGCAGCAACGCATAGAGCATGCCGCCGAGCACGCCGCCCATGAAGCCGACCGTCAGCAGAACCACGGGCTCGTCGGCCGGTACGGAAAAGACGAACGCCGTCGAGAGCGCCGCGCCTGCAATCAGTTGCCCCTGGCTGCCAATGGTGAACACGCCGGTCCGAAGTGCCGGCATGACGCCGAGCCCTACGATCGCGAGCGGCACGGCGGTGACAAGCGTTTCGGCAAGCAGGTAGCGTTCGCCGAACGCGCCGTGCACCAGCGCCCGCAGCGCGGCGAGAGGATTGGCGCCAGCCAACCACACCAGCGCCGCTACGACCGCCGCCAACACAGCTGCACCGAGCAGTATTCGCGCAAGCTCGGTCGCCACCCCGTCCGTCGTGCGCCCCGTCACTGATAGAGGCCCGGTTCCGGCTGCCAGCCCGTGAGGACGTGACGGCCGATCTCCGCCTGCTTCCAGTTGACCGGATCGTGCAGGGCGAGGACGCGGATATTGCGCCAGTAGCGGTCGAAGCCGTTGGCCCGCGCGACCGAGCGCGTTCCCATCAAAGTGTAGATTTCCGAGGCAGCGGCAAGCGATGCCTTGTGGGCGGCGACTTTGGCGGCATAGACCGGGATGGCGAGCCCCGTGCGATCGATGTCGCCGCGCTCATAGGCATCGAGGAGATCGGCCGCGCTCAGCATCAGGGTATAGGCGGCAACGAGATCCGCCACGAGCTCGCCGGTCGACCTCTGCGTCAGCGGGTCGTCGGCGGCATTTGCCACCTTGGCCGATGGCCACGGGCGGCTCTTCGACGGAACGAAGTCGGCCGCCTGGCGCAGGGCGCCGATCGCCGTACCTATCATGATGGCACAGAAGCCGACCTGATAGCGCAAGGAGGCGTGCGGCGGCGAAAACTGTCCGGGGATCGTCGCGTTCCACAGCGGATCGGTCTGCACCTGGTCGAAGGTGATCGTTCCGGAATCCGTCGCCCTCTGCCCGATCGCGTCCCAGTCGCGGTGCACGGTAACGCCTTCGGTCGCCGGCGGGATGAGATTGAGCTGCATCCCGGCAAGCGCGTTCTCCGATGCGCCGGGCGCCTGGGGATTGAAGGCCCAGGTGGCGATGTAGTCGGCTTCGGCTGCCGCAGTCGTGTAGATCTTGCGGCCGTTGACGACGAAACCGCCATCCGGCCGGGCAAGCGCCGTGGTGGTCATGGGAGCGTCGACCGTGCGGCCGGACTCAGCGACGGCAAGGCCGATGATGGCTCCTTCGTCGACGATTGCACGCGCCAGACGCGGCTTGAGGCCCTCCGGGCAATAGGTCAGGATCTCACGCACGATCTCGTCATGCACCTTGTAGATCTGGGCAACCGAGCTGTCCGCGATGGCGAGCCGCAGTTGCGCCTCCATGGACAGGCGGTGGGAGATGCCCAGTCCACCCAGCGATTTCGGCAATATGGCGCGCAGAAATCCGCTTCGCTTCAGGGCCGCGATCGACTCCGTGGGGTACCGTCCTGTCGCGTCGTTTTCGACGGCGCGTGGCGCAATCTCGCCGCCGATCGCCTTCTGCAGGTCCAGCATGAGCGGAGCGACCTCCGCCGGCAGCGCAAGCGGCGGAAAGGCTGCGCCGAGGAGCGGAGAAAGTGTGGTCTTTGTCATTCCCTCATCCAGCATCAGACGGCGACGGCCTCGAAACGGGCCGGATCCATCGCCCGGTGAATATCGTGCGTATGGCTGGGGCAGCGGCAGCAGACGAGGCCGCCTTTCCTGCCGAGCACGAGGTCGGTGAAGCTTTGCGTCTTGGTTTCGACAAGCCCGCGTTCGGTAAGGCCGAGATCCGGCACGCCCACCAGCCCGATGAAAGACATGATCAGGAAGGGCGCATGCATCGTGCAGCCGATGGTCCGGGTGGCGGCGTCGCAAGCGAGCGACTGGTCGCGCACCGTCTCCCATGGCTGGTCGCTCATGCAGCCCGCGACCGGCAGAGGAACGGTCGACAGCACTTCGCCGTCGGCGACCGTGACGTAGCCGCCGCCGAGAGCCTCGATCGCCCGGGCGGCAAAGGCCAGGTCTGCGTCCAAAGTGCCGACGATCACCAGGTTCTGGTTCTCGCAATTGGTGGTCGCGGCAATGGCGCCGCGCTTCAGGCCGAAACCCTTGACGAAGCCTATGCCGACATTGAGCGTCGCATGGTGCCGGTCGACGATGGCGACCTTGAGCACATCCCTGTCGGTATCACAGGCGACCAGGCCGTCGCGAACGTCGAGTTCGGTGTGGAAGGCGCGCTTGAAGTAGCCGTCATACATCTCCATCGCCTGCACCCAGGCCTTGTCGCCCTGCGCATTCACCGAGAAGAAGGTTTCGTCGATATCGGGATGAAGATGCATCGTGTTGCGCGTGAATGCCGGCACTTCGTCGGTGTTCGCGAAAAGCGCCACGCCGTCGCGGGCGACGACCTTGCCGTCGACCAGCACGAGATGCGGCCGCGCTTCGGCGAGATCCTCGACCAGCTGCAGATCGGCGATCTTGTTGGGTGTGACCGAGCCTATCAGATGGTCGACCCGGTAGTACGAGGCGGCGTTGAGCGTCGCCATGCGCCAGGCCTTGAGCGGCTCGACGCCGCACTCGATCGCCTTGCGCACCTGATGATCGATGTGACCCTGGCGGTCGAGGTCCTCCACCAGCTTGTCGTCCGCGCAAAAGGCGATGTGGCCGAGCCCATCCTTCAGCGCGGGAATGTCGGCGAAGACCTCGGGAGTGTTGTCGTTCATGCTGCCGGCCATGACCGTCAGCATGGCCCCGAGGCGCAGCCGCTCGACGACATCCCTTGTCTTGTGGGCGTTGTGGTCGTCCGAGATGCCGCCGGCGAGATAGCTCCATAACGGCTCGTTCTCGAGCAGCGCGGTGTGGCCGGTGATGCGCTTGCCGGCCGAGATCGCCGCGACCTGCTTGCGAGCGGAGGACTCGTCCAGGTTGAAGGGGTTGGATTCGCCCAGCGTGGCGGCATCCGGACGCTGCACGCGTGCGGCGATCTGCTCGGTGGTCAGGTGCGCGCCGCCGAGTTCAAGCTCGGGAGCCTGCGGCACCTTGTGGGAGACCTGGCGCAGGATGCGCAGCGGCGTCGTCGTCGAGCCCATGAAATCGAGCCCGGCCTCACCCAGCACGTTGGCGATGCAATTGGCGTCGGCGAGCACGGTGGTCGTGCCCTTCGGCACCGACAGGCGCGCCAGTTCGCCGGGCACGAGCTTGGTATATTCGATATGCAGGTGGACGTCGATGAAGGTCGGGGCGACGAAGTATCCGGTCGCGTCTATGACATTGTCGCATTCGAAGTGCCCGACCGGCGTGATTGCCGCGATATGGCGCCCGCTGATGACGACGTCGCGCTCGAGAATTTCGCCGATATGCAGCGCCAGCACCTTGCCGCCGCGAAGGATCAGATCCGGTTTTTCCTTGCCCGCCGCGACGAAGCGCATGCGCATCAGCTCGGCGACAGACGGCGCCCAGGCGGCCCCGGTCGCGGGATAGGTGAGCGGTTCGTCGCTCATGGTGCTATCTCCATTCCATTGAGGCCCGTCATTGCCTGTCCGAGCAGGGTCATGTCGACAGGTCGGGCAAGATCGAACTCCGCCACGATGCGGCCGTTGGTGATGACGATCATGCGATGTCCGAGTTCCAGGAGTTCATCGAGGTCCGCCGAGATGACCACGACCGCCGCTCCAGCGGCGGCAGCCTTCGCCAGCGCGGCGCGGATGGTGGCGGCCGCGGCAAGATCGAGCCCCTGCGTGGGGCCGTGCGCCACGACCACACCGGGAGCACGGGCGAGTTCGCGGCCGACGAGAAGCTTCTGCTGGTTGCCGCCGGAAAGACCCCCGGCGATCGCATCGGGATCGGGCGGCCGAACGTCGAAATCCGCGATGATGCGCTTGCCGTGGTCATGTTCGGCCGATCGATCGCGCATGCCCGGAAACCGCCGGAACGCCTTGCCTCCCATCTCGAAGAGGCTGGCATTCTCGAAGATCGTCAGATCGGCGACGATCCCGTCGGCCCGGTTTTCCGGAATGAACGCCAGGCCCAGGCACGTGGAGCCGTCCGGGTCACCGGTGACGTCGATCGCATCGATCTCTACGCGTCCGCCATTCACGGCCCGCAGCCCGGCCAGCGCTTCCGCCAGCGCCGGCTGGCTGACACCCGCCACCCCTGCGACCGCCAAGATTTCGCCCTGCCGTACCTCCAGAGAGATGCCGTCGAGTATCAACTGATCCTCGTCCCGGAGCATCAGGCCGGAGACCTTCAGGCGCCGCCACTCGCTGGTCGCGGCCGCGCGTGTCGCCCTGCCCCGATCGCGGTCGCCAACCATAAGGCGCGCCACCTCGTTGGTGTCGAGCCCCGCTGTCGTGCCGTCCAAAATGACCTTGCCGCCGCGCAGAACGGTGAGGCTGTCGGCACCCTCCATGACCTCGGCAATGCGGTGGGTGACCAGCGCCACCGAGGTTCCGGCGGCCGCCAGGCGGCGAATAGTCCTGACGAGACGGTCGATCTCGACCGGCCCAAGCGCCGAGGTAGGCTCGTCGAGCAGCAGGATGCGCGCGCCGGCGGTGACCGCCGAGACGATCTCGCCGAGCTGGCGGCCGGCCAGGCTGAGGCGCTCGACCGGAGACGTCAGGTCGAGCGAGACGTCCATGTCCGCGGCCGCCTCCTGGAGCCGCGAAAGCGCGCCGGCGCGATCGAGCCTCAGGCCGCGTCCGGCCAGCAGGTGGTTGTCGACGATGGACAGCGTCGAAACAAAGGAAAGCGCCTGCGGCACGAAGCCTATTCCGGCCGCGATGGCCTGGCGCCTCGACCATGGCCCTACAGCCGCCCCGTCGAGGACGAACTCTCCGGTATCGCGCGGAACAATGCCGGCGATGATTTTCGCCAGCGTGGACTTGCCCGCTCCGTTCTCGCCGACGATCGCGCGGATGCGCCCGCGCTCCAGATCGATCGCGGCACCGGAAAGGGCCGATATCGATCCGAAGCGCTTGTCCACGTCCTTGAGACTGACGAGCATATCCGACACGTCGCCGTTCTCTTATTCGAAGAAATTGGGCAGCGTCTTCTTGCCGCTTTCGAGATCGGCGATCAGCGCCTCGACCTGGTTCTTCAGATCGGCAGGCAGGCTTTCGCCGACCTCACGAACTTCGGTCATCACGAGGCCCTTGTTGGCGATGCCGGAAACGAAGAACTTGTTGCCGAAGCTGCCGGCCTTGATGTCGTCCACATAGGCCTTGTAGGTCGGGTACATGTCGAGCACGACGGATGCGATGTTGACCTTCTCGGCAAAACCGCCGGCCTCGCCCGTCACGCCGATCGTCAGCGCGCCTTCCTGTCCGGCCGCGGCGGCGACGCCGTTGCCGATGCCGTCCCCTGACGTCCAGATGAGGCCGGCGCCCTGCGCGATCATGCCCCTGGTCACCTCGGCGGCCTTCTGGGCGTCGTCGAAGGAACCGGTATAGGTTTCGACGAAGGCGGCCGACGCGTTGCCTTCCTTCAGGCCGGCCTTGAAGCCGTTATGGGAAGCCTTGACGAAGGGAAGGTCCGGACCGCCGACCATGCCGAACGTGGTGACGCCGGCAAGCTTGCCGGCAATGAAGCCCCCGAGATAGCCCTGCTGTCCGAAATCATAGGTCCAGCCGTCGACATTGGCGATCAGACGGTCGGCGAGATCCGGTCCGCCGGACGCGGCGAAATGCACCTTGGGAAAGTCGGGCGCGATTTTCAGGATCGGGTCGGAAAGCTCGATGCCGTGACCGATGACGAGGTCATAGCCCTGCGACGCATACTGGCGGATGACGGGCTCGGACTTTGACGGGTCGGCCATTTCCTCGCGGAGTTCGAACGTGATGTCACCGTCCTTGGCAAGCTTCTCGGCAGCCTCGCGGGCGACCTGGTTGAACGACCCGTCATTGGCATGGCCGGGCACGAGGAGAGCGACCTTGAGGGGATCGGCGAATGCGGCGCCAGCGGAAAGGCTGGCGAACACGACGGTGGCGGCAAGACTGATCTGACGCAGTGTTTTCATGGAGCCTGTTCCTTCGGAGCCGTGGTTGCGTTGTCGGTTGCGAATGTGAGCGACGCCGGATCGAGGCTGGGGCCGTCGAAGCGGTTGCTGAATCTGTTCTTCTGGGCGATCGCCGCCCCGGTCGTGATCTCGAAGCACGGGTCGAGGATCGGCCGCGAAATTCCGAGCATTTCCGCAGGCACGCACAGAACCGAGAAGCGGCCGTAGGGCTCGGCCTCGATGGAAGCGTCCAGCGCGCCGGCGCGGCTTTTCGAGATCAGCGCGGCCGTCGACAGAAAACCGGCGGGCGAGGGCGTGCCGTCGCAGGCCATCCCGCCCGGGCAGACAAGGTGCCGCATCGTCCCGTCGGCATCGACCGCGACCGCTTCGCGCGACCGCTCCGCCCAGGCCGGAGCACCACCGAGGATGGACACCACGTCACCGTCGCGGCTGATGTCGATCGCCGCCATGTAGGTCGGCTCCACCTTGGAGCCGGATACCGCGAAACGTTCCGGGAGGCTCCTTGCCCATTGCAAGAGGTCGGTGCCAGCCGCCGCGGCGGGCGCTTCCGCGAACGCGAGAGCGACGATTGCAAGGGCGAGGTGTCTCACCATCTTGCGAGGGCCTCCAGCAGGGAGGTCTTCAGCGCGTCCGGGGCGAAGGAGGCGCGAATAGAGGTTTCCGCGACACCTCTGCACGTTTCCTTGTCCCAGGCGAAGGCGTCGGCCGTGCGGGCATACTCCGCGGCAAGGTCGGTGCGCAGCAGGGCGGGATCGTCGGTATTGACCGAAACCGGCACGCCGGCGCGACGCAGAAGCTCGATCGGATGCTCGCCCAGCGTCCTGTAGAGGCCGAGCACGAGGTTGGAACTCGGACAGACCCCGAGCGCGATCTGGCGATCGGCCAGGATCTCCACAAGCGCGGGATCCTCGATGGCGCGAACGCCGTGGTCGATGCGGTCCGCGCCGAGCAGGAAGATCGCGTCGCGAACCCCTTCTGGTCCGCTGGATTCGCCGGCATGAGCGGTGCGCCCGAGACCGCCGCGTCCGGCGATCTGGAAAGCCTCCGCGAATTTCTCGCCGGTGCGGCCGGATGCAGCTTCGTTGCCGTCGACCGAAAGCGCGACGACCCGCGGATGCTTCAACCGGAGCAGTTCCTCGACCAGCGCGACGGCTTCCACGCAGGATTGCTGCCGCAGAAGCGACACGCACAGGCCGACCGGCGGGAGGCCATCCGCTTCGGCTGCGCGAAAACCCTCGTCGAGCCCTTCCACCAGTCCGGACAAATTACCCCGCCAGCCCGACCAGTGCGTCGGATTGACGATCACATCGGCGTAGCCGACGCCGGAATCCGCCATCCGCCGGGAAAAGGCATAGGCCGACCTGGCGAGCTGATCCTTGCTGCGCGACAGGCCGCAGATGAAATCGAGGAACCGGAGAAAATCCGCGAGGCCCTGAAATTCCAGCAACCGCTCTTCCGGCCGGGGCAGAGGTGTACCGTTCTCGCGCGCGAGCTCCACGATCGTCTCGGTGGAGAAGCAGCCTTCGAGATGGATATGGATTTCCGCTTTCGGCAGCGATTTGAAGTCCGTCGACACGTGTGCTGAAGCCCCGGATTTTCCTTGGTTCCGGCTGAGGAGCTTCCAGCTTTTTCGCAGGTGCACAAGAGCAATTTCACGTTCGAACCGTGCGACGGAATGCAACGCTAGCTAACGTTTTCGGTCATGGATTGCGTCGACGCGATATCGGTGAGTGCGCCGCGCAGCAGCGCGATGGCAGCCTGTGCGGCCGGTGACGGACGGCGGTTCGACGGCACCGCGATGACGAGTTCCTCCCTCTCGAGTTTGCTGTCCTCGATCTTGAGGAAGGCGAGTTCGCCATGCGCGAGTTCGGTTTGCACGTCAAAGATCGACAGAATCGCCATCAGTTCGGCGTTGCGGAGCATCGACTTCAACATCGCGATCGAGTTGGATTTGAGGGGCGAGACGACTTCGATATGCGCCTCGCGAAAAGCGCTCTCGATGAACTCGTGAATGCGCACCGAACTGTCCGGAAGGACGAAACCATGACGAAGACAGTTGGCCAGTCTCAAGTTGCGGGAACCGGCCAGAGGATGGTTCGCCGCCATCACCAGGCCGGGGCGCAGTTTGAGCCGGAAGACGATATCGGCGGCGAAGCGCGCCGGAGGATTGAACACCAGCGCCAGGTCCAGTTCCTTGGCGACAAGCCTGCGCACGAGTTCTTCGGTCGAGGCGATCTGGACCGACGCCTCGACCCCCGAATGGTACTGCCACAGCGCCCTGATGATATCCGGCAGCACGGCCGTGCTGAAGCACTCGGTGGCGCCGATCGAGACCGCTCCGCGTCTCTGTCCGGTGAGTTCGCGCAACTGCCCTTCGGCGAGGGCCTGCTCGCGCCGCCACCGTCTGATGTCGGCCAGCAGCCGCTCCCCTATCGGGGTCGGACGGACCCCCCGGGGAAGACGCTCGAGCAGCGGCAGGCCGATGTCCGCCTCCATGTTGAGTATCTGCCGGTTGATCGCCGAGGCGGACATGTTGAGCGCTTCCGCCGCGCGACGGAACGAACCTGCCCGTGCCACGGCATCCAGCAGGATCGCGGAGGAAGAAAGCAGCTGCATGGTTTCCTGATCGCGGCAGAGCGTTGCATCTTCTCGTACGGTAGCGCCGCGAATTGTTGCTTGTCACTGATTTTCCCATTCGGCACCCTGCTGCAATGCACATAAGGGAGCGCATGCGATGAAGGACAACCGCAGCTCGGTCGATCACGAGTATTTTCTGCGCAAGACGTTCGAGGTGGCCGAGCGCGCGCAGGCGGCGGGCAACCACCCGTTCGGCGCCATTCTCGTGGGAGCGGATGGCGAGGTGTTGATGGAACAGGAGAACGCCTTCCAGCCGCTGCAGGACATGACCGGCCACGCCGAACGCGTGCTGATGACACGCGCGTCGCAGGCCTACCGCCCGCGGTTCCTCGCGGAATGCACCATGTATACCTCCGCCGAGCCCTGCGCCATGTGCTCCGGGGCCGTCTATTGGGCAGGCGTCGGCAGGGTCGTCTACGGTCTCGGCGAAAGCCGGCTGAAGCTGATCACAGGCAATCACGACGAAAACCCGACGCTCGACCTGCCCTGCCGAACGGTATTCGAGGCGGGTCAGCGCGACATCGAGGTTATCGGCCCGCTGCTAGCGGACGAGGCCGCCGCGCTGCACGAAGCGTTCTGGCGGAAAACCCAGGATTGATCGCGAGCAGATACGAGCCATTCTTGTCCGCCGCCACCGGAAGCTGGCTACTCTTTACGACCATCAGCGCGCTTCGATGAGCGTCGAACGATAAAGGTCAAGCAAGCCGTCGGAATCGACGGAGGTGCAGACCCTGTGCGACGGCCGGCCATCCCATGCGCCGGGCGGATAGGACAATGTGTCCGGCTTCTGGACCGTCATGCCGCGGGTGATGCCGTCGGTCGAGACGCGGATGGCTCCGCTGCGCGTGGTGAAAAGCTCGGGCTTCAGAAAATACGCCACGGCGGAGGAGTCGTGGACATAGATCGACGAAACCCCGCCGGCCTGGTGGAAGGCTTCGTAAAAACGCGAGATGTCCCATACAAAATGGCCGCTTTCGCCACTTTTTTCGGCAAGATCGGCCAGAAAATCGGTGGACATTCTGGTTTTCTGGGTCACGTCGAGACCGACGAAGGTGATCGGCCAGTCGGCGGCGGCAATCTCGTCGGCGGCTTCCGGATCGCCGATAATGTTGGCCTCGGCAGCGGGGGTGACGTTGCCCTGCACGCCGGCGATGCCGAAGGCGCCGCCCATGACGACGATCTCCTTGACCAGGGAGGCGATGCCCGGCTCCTCCCGCAGCGTCAAGGCCAGATTGGTCATACGGCCGACGGCGACGATGGAGATCTCGTGAGGGGCGGCACGCACGGCGTCGATGATGAAACGATATGCCGGGCGCGGGTCGGCCCTGGCCCGGAGTTGCGCCGGCAGCGCCACGTCGCCCAGGGCGTTGCGGCCGTGGACGAAATCGGGCGGCGCCATCGCCGCGCCGACCAGCGGCGCGCCCGCCCCGCGCGCGACCGGCGCGGCGATGCCGAAGCGCTCGGCGATATAAAGAGCGTTGAACGTGGTCTGGTCGATGGTGCCGTTGCCGAACGTCGTGGTGATGCCCGCAAGCTCCACCTCCGGTGCGTGATGCAGGAAGAGCAGCGCCATCGCGTCGTCTACGCCCGGATCGGTGTCGAAGATCACTTTGCGGAGGGTCATGAGCCGGTCCTCGTTCGATGCGGGGTTCAGATGCGCACGAAGCGCTTGCGGCGGGCGCGGGCATGGATGACCAGCGCCACGATCGGCACGATGTAGGGCAGGGACTGCAGCAGTTCGCTCGGGATGCCCTTGCCCTGCAGCGAAATGACGAACGCGTCGGCGGCACCGAGCAGCAGCGACGCCGCCATGGTGCCCCAGGCGCTGCCATAGCCCATCAGGTCGGCGGCAAGGGCGACGAAGCCGCGGCCTCCGCTCATGTTCTGCGAGAACCAGCTCACATAGCCCATCGAAAGGAAGGCCCCCGCCGCGCCGGCGAGAAGACCCGAAAGCACGAGCGCGGCGATCTGCATGCGTGCCACGTCGATGCCAGCGGTCGCCGCCGCTTCCGCGCTCTCGCCGACGGCACGCAGGCGTATGCCGAAGGGCGTGCGCATCATCAGGACGGCGACCACCGGCACCATGGCGAAGGCGAGATAGGTCAGCACGTGATGGCCCGACAGCAGCCTGCCGAGCACGGGAATGTCGGCGATCAGCGGGATCGCAAGCGAAGGAAGGACGCCACTCGACAACGAGCCGGACATGCCCTTGTCGCCGGTGAGCATGTAGAGGACCAGCGTCGTGCCTGCCGCGGCAAGCATGTTCAACGCGATGCCGGACAGGATGAGGTCCGCCTTCAGCACATGGATGGCGAAGGACAGGAGGAAGCCCAGCACGGCCCCCGTCGCCAGCGCGCCGGCAAGTCCGACCCAGGCACTGCCACTCGCCGCGCTGGCCAGCACGCCGGCAAGCGCTGCGGCCAGCATCATGCCTTCGACGCCGAGATTGAGCACGCCCGCCTTCTGGGAGATGTGCACGCCGAGCGCCGCCAGCAGGATCGGCGTCGTCACGCGCAGCAGCACCGGAACGAGGTCGACGATATGGGCGATGGTCTCCAGGAAGGTCACGCGTGGCCCTCCTTGCGCTTGCCGGAGAGCAGGGCCAGCAGGCGCGGGCTGCGCGTGATCGCCGACGCCGTGACCAGAATCAGGATCAGCGCCTGGATCAGCCCCACCACCTCGTTGGGCACGTCGTGATTGCGGGCGACGAGATCGCCGCCGACCTGCAGATAGGAGAGGAACAGCGCGGAGGGGATCAGCAGCAGCGGCCGGTCGCGGGCGAGGATCGCCACCACGACGCCGGTCCAGCCATTGCCGGGCAGGCCTTGCCAGGAGAAGCGCTGATAGAGGCCGAGAAGCTCGATGCCGCCGGCCAGCGCGGCGATCGTTCCGCCCAGGACCTGGGCGCGCAGCATGACCGAGCGGATCGGCAGTCCGAGATGCGCGGCAAAGCCGGGATTGGCGCCGACGATGCGCGATTCGTATCCCGCCTTGGTGCGGAACAGGTAGATGCTGCCGGCAATGCAGGCGAGGAAGGCGAAGATAGTACCCAGATGAATGCGGGTACCCTCAACGATGCGCGGCAGGCGGGCGTCGGCGGGAATCCTGTAGCTCACCATCGCGCCCGCCGAAGGGTCGCGCAGGACGGAGTTCACGACGTAGAGGCCGATGAACATCACCGCGAAGTTCAGCATCAGCGAGGAGACCAGTTCGGAGACCTCGAAGCGATTGCGCAGCACGCCCGGCACCACGCAGGCCGACGAGCCGACGATCATTCCGCCGGCGAGCGCCACCGGCGCCATCGCCCAGCCCGGCAGGGGCACGAGGATGACGATGGCGGCGGTCGCAAGCGCCCCGAGGAAGAAAGCGCCCTCCACGCCGAGATTGAACATGCCGGCGCGGAACATCAGCGCGACAGCCAGGCCGCACAGCATCGCGGGCGTCGCCATCTCGACGATGTTGCCCGTGTGGCGGAAGGTGCGGAAAGGACCGAACAGGAACGTGTCGATCATGCCGATCGGATCCGGCGTCGCCAAGGCGACCGGAATCAGCACGGCTGCGACCGCCACGATCAGCACCAGCACCGTCAGGGCGAAGGGGGCCAGCGTCCGGCGGATCATGCCGCATCCTCCAGCCCGAGCATGAAAGGCCCGAGCCGTTCCGGCGTCAGGTGCGGGCCGTTGTCGAGCACGGCGGTGATCCGCCCGGCATAGAGAACGGCGACGCGGTCGGAAAGAGCAAGCAGTTCATCGAGGTCGGCGCTGATCAGGAGCACCGCCGTTCCCTGCCGTGCCATATCGAGGATGCGGCCCTGCAGGAAAGCGGCGGCGGCGATGTCGATGCCGCGCGTCGGCTGGTCGGCGATCAGGAAGGTCGGCGCCGTCGCGAACTCGCGCGCGGCGATGACTTTCTGCGCGTTGCCGCCGGAAAGCGCGGAAAGCGGCGCGCGCGGCCCGGGACAGCGGATCGAGAAGTCCGATATCAGGCGCCGGGCCTCGGTCTCCATCTCGCGCACACGCAGGAAGGCGCCACGGGAAAATCGGCTGCTCCTGTGGGCACCGGCGATCGCATTGTCGACGACGCTCAGCGTGCGCGCGCTGCCCTGATGGAAACGATCGGCCGGCAGATGGGCCATGCCGCCCTTGCGCAGGGCCGCCGTCGAACAGCCGCGGGCAGACCGGCCGTCCAGATGGAAATCTCCGTCATGGGGCAACACCTCCCCGGTGAGCACCGAGACCAGTCCGCGCTGGCCGCTGCCGTCGACGCCGGCGATGCCTAGGATCTCGCCGGCCCGGATCGAGAGGCTCACGCCGTCCAGCCTGTCGGCGCCGGCCAGGGACCTGAGAACGACGTTGTCGACCCGCAGCCGCTCGGCGCCGAAGCCGTGGGGCTCGCGCAGCGGCGGCACAGTCTTTGTCGTTCCCATGACCAGCGTCGCGATCTCGGCATCGGAGATGTCGCCCATGGCAGCATCGCCCGACAGCAGCCCGGCGCGCAGCGTCGTGACGCGATCGGCCAGCGCCCGCACCTCGCCGAGTTTGTGCGAGATGAAGAGAATGGTGATCCCGGCCCGCCTGAGCCCGTGAAGCCGGCGGAAGAGCTCGTCCGTCTCCGGCGGCGTCAGGACCGCGGTCGGCTCGTCCAGGATCAGCACCCGCACGTCGCGGGAAAGCGCTTTCAGGATCTCGACCTTCTGCTGGGCGGCGACCGACAGGCCGGCGACGCGGGCATCCGGATCCGCTTCGAGATTGTACCTGGCAGCAAGCGCTGCCACGCGCTCGCGCGCCGCCTTGCGGTCCACCAGCAAACCCCTGCGCGGCTCCTGGCCGAGCAGGATGTTCTCGGCGACCGTGAGCGAGGGCAGCAGCGAGAAGTGCTGATGCACCATGCTGATGCCGAAGCTGGCGGCTGCGCGCGGCGAGGAGATGTCGACGGGCTGCCCGTCGATGCGGATCGTGCCGCCGGTCGCCCGCTCCAGCCCGAACAGGATCTTCATCAGCGTCGATTTGCCGGCGCCGTTCTCGCCGCAGATGGCGTGGATGGTCCCGGCCTCGATCGAGAACGAGACGCCTTTCAGCGCCTCGGTCCCGTTGGGATATCGCTTCGAGATCGCCTCGAAGCGGATGATGGGTTCAGCCGCCATTGGCCGCCTGTCCTGTTCCGCTTCGGATCAGGGGCGAACCGCGGTCCGCATCTTGTCGAGCGCCGCCTGATCGATGGCGAAGCCGGAAGAGACCTTGATGGCACCGGAGATGATGCCGACCTTCGCTTCGTCGAGCTTCTGCTTCAGCGCCGGCGGGGCGAGCGTCGCCATGTTGCCGGTTTCGGCCAGTCCGACAGCCTCCTCCTTGAGGCCGATGGCCTCGACGGTGCCGATGGGCAGCTTGCCCTCCAGGAACAGATCATAGGTGCGGGCGAGCGTGACATCGACCTTCTTCAGCATCGACGTGGCGACCTTGGCGGCCATCGCCGGATCGCTGTCCTTGAAGATCAGCTCCTGGTCGGAGTTCACGCCGAGCGCCCATTTGTCCGCCTCCTTGGCCGCCGCCAACTGGCCGACGCCCGTCAGGCCGGCGACGTTGAAGCCGATGGCCGTGCCCGCGCGGTACTGGGCGAGCGCCAGCTCCTTGCCCTTGGCCGCGTCGTTGAAGGTGCCGGCATAGGAGATCGCGATCTTGATGTCCGGCGTGACCGACTGCGCCCCTTCGACGTAGCCGACGAGAAAGTCGTTGATGATCGGAATGTCCATGCCGCCGAGAAAGCCGAGGGATGTCCCCTGGGAGCCTGGAACGACGCCGTCCTTCAGCAGGCTCGCCGCAAAGATACCCGCGAGGTAGGAGCCTTCGTTCTGCTTGTAGACGACCGAATACACATTGCCGTAGTCGCCCTTGTCGTAGGGCATCACGCCGTCGATCAGGACATAGGTCTTGTCCGGATATTCCGGCGCGACTTCCGCCATGATGTCGGAGATTTCGAACGTGCAGGCGATGATCAGATCGTAGTCCTGCTCGGAGACGTCCTGGAAGGTCGGCAGCCATTTGGTCTGGTCGGTGCCCATCTCGATCACCTTGGTCTCGACCTGGTCGCCGTATTTCTGCTTCACCAGATCCATGCCCTTGGCACCGAGATCGAAATAGGACTTGTCGCCCAGATTGCCGTTGACGAGGAAGACGATCTTTTTGGCATCGGCGCCCTGGGCGCCCGTGGCGGCCACGGCGAGCACGGAGGTCGAAGCCGCAAGCATCATGGCGCGGAGGGCGCTGCGGCGGGTCATGGCGGTGATCATCATTATGGTTCCCCTTTTTTTTAAGTCTTGAGTAGTAATCGGGTCGCCGTCAGGCCGAGGAAATCGGACTGACCGCGCCCGCGGCATTCTCGGCAAGCCAGGCGCCGCGCCGGGCAAAAAGGCCGGGCACGACCGCCTGCACATCGGCGATCAGGTCGCCGATGTTGGCCGTCTTCAGATGTCCGTCCTCGACCAGCGTGCGGCCGTCGACCATCGTGAGATCGACGTCGCCGCCGCGCACGGCATGGACGAGATTGTGGTGCAGGTTTCCGCCCTTGCCGCCGAACAGCGGCGTCATGCGCGGCGTATCGGTGCGGACGGCGATGATGTCGGCCCTCTTGCCGGTTTCGAGCGAACCGATCTCGTGCTCCTTGCCGATGGCGCGCGCCCCCTCGATGGTCGCCATGCGCATCACGTCCCAGGCGTCGAGAGCGGCGGCATCGTGCGTGGCGAACTTGCTCAGCAGCGAAGCGAACTTCATTTCCTCGAACATGTCGAGGTTGTTGTTCTCCTTCTCGCCGTCCGTGCCGATGCCGACGGCGACGCCCGCCGCCCGCAGCTTGCCGATCGGGGCATAACCGCTGGCGAGCTTCATGTTGCTGGCGGGATTGTGGGCGACCGCCACTCCGCGCCGGGCCATCACTTCGATCTCGCTGTCGTCGAGCCAGACGCAGTGGGCAAGCAGCGTCTTGCCGGCATCGAGAAGGCCGAGCTTCTCCAGCGCCTGGATCGACCGGGTGCCGTAGCGGCGGTGCATCTCCCTGAGCTCGACGTCGGCCTCGTTGCTGTGGGTGTGGAAGCCAGTGCGGAACTTCCTGGCGAGCTCGATGGCGCGGCGATGGCCGTCCTCGGTCGAATAGAAGGCATGTTCGAGCCCCACCCAGACCTCGACGCGGCCATCGGCCTTGCCGTGCCAGGTTTCGAGCAGGCGCTCGGTGTCGTCGAGGCGGTCGAAGTAGTCGTAGTCCGGATGCTCTCCGACATAGGGCACCATGACGGTGCGGTTGCCGATGGCGCTGGCGGCACGGGCGGCGCCTTCCATGTGACGCCACATGTCCACGACCGTCGTCGTCCCCGACAGCACGGCTTCCGCGTAGCAGAGCCAGGAGGCCGCCTCGGCCTCGCGCGGCCGCAGTACCCGATGCATCGGATCGATGTACATGCGAAGCCAGTCCCACACCGGAAGGCCTTCGGCCGTTCCGCGCAGCAGGCCGGAATGAAGATGGGCGTTGACGAGGCCCGGCATCAGCAGGCGGTCGCGCAACAGGCGAACGGGGCTGTCCGGAAAGCTTGCCCGGAGCTCCGCCAGCGCGCCGACCGATACGATACGGGCACCGTCGATGGCGACCGCGCCGTTTTCGACGACCCGGTTTTCCGGATCCATGGTGATGACGTGGTCGGCTGCGAGAATTCGAACGGTCATGGACTCCGGCTCGGCTTGCGCATGCGTCCACGCGCCGGAAGGCTTGCGGCTCCCGATCGGGCTATCAGCTTGCGCGGAATGGTTGATTTCGGGGCGGCTCGCCATCCGCCGGTTGACATTTCAAAGCTTATGAAGGCGGATGAACGTACACAAGAAAAGTTTATCGCACGGCCCGTGCTCAAAGTGAGAGCAGTCGACATCGATGCCCATTTTTACGACGGCGACCCGTTGTCTTGTGGAGGTGATCGAGGCCGGGTCGATCCGGCGCGCGGCGGAAATCCTCAACATGGCGCCGTCTGCGATCAACCGGCACATCCTGAACCTCGAAACCGAATACAAGATGATCTTCCTCGAACGCCTGCCGCGCGGCGTGCGTGCGACGCCGGCCGGCAGGCTCATGGCCGAGCAGATCCGCCGCTGGCATGCGGACATGGAAGGGGTGACTAACGAGCTGGCGAAGCTGCGTGGCAAGGAGAGCCAGCGCATCACGATCGGCATGATGGAGTGTTTCGCCGGCGGCTTCTTCACCGAAATCCTCGCTACGGTGCGCCAGAGCTATCCGGAAGTGTCGGCCGTCGTCCGCGTCGGCGGGACGCGCGAGCTGGTCAGCCTGCTGGAGGACGGCGAGATCGACCTGGTCGTCGCCTTCAACATGCCGCCGAGCTCCAACTACTGGGCGGTGGAGACCATGCCCATCAACATGGCGGTGGCGGTGGCGGCCGGTCATCCCTTCGCGTCGCGCCGCTCGATTTCCCCGAGCGAATGCGAGAGCGAGCCGCTGCTTCTGGTCGACGGCAGCCTGAGCCTGCGGCCGCTGATCGACACCATCTTCGCAAGCGGCTCGCCATGGACGACCGCGCCGCTGACCTCGAATTCGATCCTCATGATCAAGAGCGCCGTACGCGCCGGAGCCGGCATCAGCATCCTGACGCGGTTCGACGTGCGCGACGAACTGGCGAGCGGTCAGATCGTGCTGGTCCCGCTGGACGCGCCGAACACGCGGGAAACCCTGTCGATCTGCGTGCGCGACCAGTCGACGGTGCCGGCCCTCAGCACCGCCTTCACCCAGGCGATCATCGCGGCGGTCCGCCGCGAGCTGTCCCGTTGACCTCGAGCAGGTCAGCGATTTCGTTCTTTACTTGACGCCGAGCTCGCGCAGCCGCTCCTCGAGATAGGACCCTGCCGTATAGCGCTCGGAAAGAACGACGTCCGAACGCGGCTGGAGGAATACGGGCAGGGACACGCGCGATCGACGGGCGCTTTCACCGACCGGATTGGCGACACGATGCGTCGTCGACTTGTAGTAGCCGCCGGTCGCCTCCTGCAGCATGTCGCCGATATTGATGACCAGCGAGCCGTGGTCGGACGGCACGTAGCCCCACTCGCCGTTCTCCGTCAGGAGCTGCAGGCCGCGTTCGTTCGATGCGGGCAGCACTGTCAACAGGTTGATGTCTTCATGGGCGGCGGCGCGCAGTGCGCCGTCCTCCTCGTTTCCCGTAAGCGGCGGGTAGTGGAGGATCCTCAGCAGCGTCTGCGGGCTGTCCTTGATCATATCGGGCAATGGCATCGAAAGCCTTGCCCGGATGTCGGACGGCGTATGCATCTCCACCCAGGAGAGAAGCTCGGCTGCGAGCGCGCTGGCTGCTGCGTAGTAGCGTTTTGCGGCATCGGAGACCTCGGCGGGATAGCGGCCCGCCGGGAAACAGTGGAAGAATTCCTTGGTATCCTTCTTGGTGCTGCCCTTGGCCGTCTCGGACACCGCGGTCGAGAAGAAGCCATCCTGCTTCTCCTTGTCGTAGGCATAGGCGTGCTTGGCATCGCTTTTGAAGAAATCCAGCCATTCCCCATGGATGGTCTCGATGAGCTCCTGCGGGATCGGGTGGTCCCTGAGGACGCCAAAACCGGTCCTGCGCAGCGATTCCGCGAAGAGCCGCGGCGCTTCGGGATCCTTGTAGGAAACGGCGGCTACTCCAGTGTCCACTTCGTCCCGCGGCGAGGTGCTGGTCATGATCATCTTCCCCTTAAAACCTGTTCGCAGGGAAGCTATGAAACGCGACCAGCCACAAGGCACCAATTCGCATACGGCCTGTCCACGAAAACGGGGCATTCGACATGGCGCTCTGCCATGTCGTCGGAGAGGTTCTTCCCGCATCGCCACTCGGGTTCGCTGATCACGCGGTGACCGCCCGGTTGCGGGCGACGATTTCGTCGTGGCCGAGCTTGCCGCCGGCTGCCATGAATTCTCTGATCAGAGCGTCACGATTGCCGGGAGCGCGAGACCGGTCGGCCGACTGCAGCGCCGATTTCAGGTCGTTCGTTGTCATCTCCGTGCAATAGACCGGGATACCGGGCTGCCGACGCATCCCGATCTTCATCGAAATGTCCTCCCGTCAGACCGGAGCGCGAGCGGCGGCGATCACGAGCCACCTCCAGTGCTTGCGCCGGACAGATCGTCCGTCCAGCGCCGGAACAGCGCGCTGGCGTTCACGCCGCCGAAGCCGAAGCCGTTGGCGATCGCGTATTCCATCGCCATAGGCCGGGCCTCGTTTGCAACGAAGTCGATTCCGTCGCCGGCCGGATCGGGCATGCTCAGATTGAGGGTCGGCGGCGCCACCTGATCCCTCAGCGCCAGGATCGCGAAGATGGCGCCGAGCCCGCCGGCGGCCCCGAGCAGGTGCCCGGTCGCCGATTTCGTTGCGCTGACGGCAATCGCGAAATCGCGGCCGAACACGCTCTTTATCGCCTCGATCTCGCCCATGTCGCCGACCGGCGTGGAGGTCGCATGCGCATTAAGATGACGGACCTCGCGCGGCGAAATCCCCGCCTGGGCGATCGCAATCTCCATGGCCCGGCGCGCCCCGTCGCCGTCCTCCGGGCCTGAGGTGACGTGGTGAGCATCCGCGGTCGTGCCGTAGCCGACGAGCTCGGCGAGCGGTTTTGCGCCGCGCGCCAGCGCGTGGCTCAGTTCCTCGATGACCAGGATGCCGGCGCCTTCGCCCATGACGAAGCCGTCCCGCGACCTGTCGAAAGGCCGGGAGGCCTGGGCCGGCGCCCAATTGAAACCGGTCGAAAGAGAGCGCGCCGCGGCAAACCCACCAAGGCTGACGAGATTCATGCAGGCTTCCGTGCCGCCGCACAGGGCGATGTCGGCCTCACCTGCGCGGATCAGCCGTGCCGCGTCGCCGATCGCCTGGATGCCGGCCGCGCATGCGGTCACCGGCGCGCCGAGCGGCCCCTTGAAGCCGTGGCGGATCGAGACATGCCCGGCGGCGAGGTTCACCAGGAAAGAGGGTATCGTGAACGGCGACAGGCGGCGCGCACCGCGTGAGTCCACCGTGCGCACCGCCTCGGTGATGGCCGGGAAACCGCCGATGCCGGACGCGATGATCGTGGCCGTGCGCAGGCGCTCGGTTTCGGAGCCGGGTTTCCAGTCCGCCTGCGCCAGCGCCTCGTCCGCCGCCGCCAGCGCGAAGAGAATGAAGCGGTCGACCTTGCGCTGATCCTTCGGCGCAAAGACAGCATTCGGATCGAAGCCGGCTTCGGGGTCTTCTTCCAAAGAGGGAACCACACCGCCGACCTTCGCGGGCAGGTCTCCCACGACATCGTCCGGAAGCCTGCGAACGCCCGAGCGGCCGGCCAGCAGGCGCGACCAGGACGTTTCGACGCCCGCGGCGAGCGGCGTGACCGCTCCGAGACCAGTGACAACAATTCGTCGCATCATCTTCCTGTCGATCTGCCGAACCGCTTGGGCTGGCACAGTGCAAGCACGTTCGCATGCCCGGCTGCCGGAGGCCGCCGCAACGGCACTCGGTTTGAACTTCGATGGCGAGCTTACTCGGTCTGGCCGGTGCGCATCCATCCTGCAAGGCCCGGCATCGTTCCCGCCACGCGGGACTTAAGCCGCCATTATTCTTCTCATCGTGGCCCTTTGCATCGATCGCGGCGTCACGCGGTTTGAAAAGGCTGCCATCTTGTTCGACAGGCCCGCGACCACCATGGCCTTTCCTTGCAAGAGCGCCCGCATGCCGCTCGCGGCAACCGGGCGTGGCTTCATGGTGAGGAGGCGCAACAAGGCCGAGTCAGTGGCGCCAGCCGCCGCATCGAACCCGGTCGCAGTGTGCCCCGGGCAGAGGCTGGTCACGACCACGCCGTGGGGGCGGAGCTCGTCATGCAGGGCCTCGCCAAGCGCGAGCACATAAGCCTTGGTCGCCGCATAGGCCGCGTAGCTGGGAACGGCCTGGAAGGCCAGAAGGCTGGCGACGAGAAGGACGTGTCCGGATCCCCGCGTGGCCATATCGCGGCCGAAGAGATAGGTCAGCTCGGTGAGCGTTGTGATGTTAAGCTGGATCATATCCGTGGTGCGCTCGATCGGGGTTTCCAGAAAATCGCCGTGCAGGCCGTATCCGGCATTATTCACCAGGATGTCGACCGCTATCGCCTTCGCGTCGAGACTGCTCTTCAGGCGACTGGCCGCGCCGGGCGAGGCCAGATCGACCGCTTCGACCAGCACGTCCACCCCGTATTTGCGGCGAAGATCGGAGGCGAGCTTTTCCATCGGCTCCTGCCGTCGGGCCACCAATACGAGATCGATCTTCTGCGCCGCCAGGATATCTGCGAATTCAAGACCGAGGCCACTCGATGCCCCTGTGACCAGAGCCCGTTTTCCGGCAAGGCTGCTGCTTGTTGTTTCTTTCGACATCGTTCTCTCCGTCATCCATTCGATCAGCGCAGGGAGCTCGCCACATCCCGCCAATCTGTGCTCTCAAACCAGCATCGACTGCTGGGCGAAGATACCCGCCATCGCGCCTTGCCATGATGCCGTGGTGACCGAGGGAATGAGGGGGTTGGTGAGGTCGCCGGCGGCGTAGATGCCCGGCATGCTGGTTTCGCGGCGCTCGTCAACCTTGAGGACGATGCCGAGGGGCGTATTGACCGTGGTGAGGCCCAGTGATTCATGCAGGCTTGCGGACGGCTTGTTGCGCGGATGCGCGAACAGGATGTCGACCGCGACATCGGGGCCGCTATCGAGCTTGACGGTGGCGCCATGCCCCCCGTGATGGGCGATCTCGGTGATCCGGCCATCGACGACAGGTGTGTTGCGACGCTCCAGATCGGACCGGATATCGGGCGGAATGTCGTGACCATCGGCGAAGACCGTCAACCTGTCGGTCCAATCGTGGAACAGCCTGACCTGATTGTGCGACTGCGGGCCGGACCAGACGAGGCCCCAATGCTGGCCGGCGACTTCAAAGCCGTCGCAATAGGGACAGGACACGATGGACGTGCCCCAGCCTTCGGCAAAGCCCGGCACATCAGGCACCTGGTCGGTTATGCCATAGCTCAGGATCAGGCGGCGCGCCCCAAGGCTTTCGCCATCGCCGGTGAGGACGGAGAAATCGTCGATGGCGCCGGAGACGCTATCGGCCCGGGCATTGACGAGCCGGATCGTGGGATAGCGCGCTAACTGCCGCCGCGCCTCGGCCAGGATGTCCAGCGGTGGCTTGTGATCGTGGCCAAGCAGACCATGCGAATGGCCGGCGAAGCGGTTGCGCGGCAGGCCGGTATCGAGAACGGTAACCTTGCGGCGGGCACGGCCGAGCTGCAGGGCAGCGGCGAGGCCGGCAAAGCTGCCGCCGATGATGATGACGTCATCCATGGTGATAAGCTCCGTGCTGTGGATGGAGGGGGTTGGCCTGGGCCTGGCACGCAACGGCTTCGCGGGCCGCCTCCAAGAACTGCTTCGACAACTGCTCGTCGTTGACGGCGCGCGAGAGGACGATTGCGCCGACCATTGTCGAAAGAATCGCCATGGCCTTGCCGCCGGGCTCCTTGCCCTCCGCTTCGTCAACCCCAGAGCCGAGCATATCGAGGTATTCCCTGATCCCGGCTTCGAATGACGCCTTTACGTCGGCGCCCTGTCTGGCTGCATCCGAACCGAGTGCCGCGACCGGGCAGCCGTCCATCCGCTCTTCGCGATGTTCCGTGCTGAGGTAGAGAGCGATTGCCGCGCTAAGGGGATCGTCGGGATTTTCCGCGGCTGCGGCTGAAAAGCGGCTGAAGGCGCGCTCCATCGCGCGCCTGGACGCCTGAGCGGCCAGGTCGTCCTTCGATGCGAACTGCTTGTAAAAGGCGCCCTGGGTGAGTCCGGCGCCCTTCATCAGGTCCTTGAGGCCGATGCCGTCGAAGCCGTGCTCCCGAAAAAGACGGCTTGCCACGTTGATCACGGTCTCGCGGTTTTCCGCGGCCTGCATGCGACTCACGCGCATCGTCGATCTCCTTCTTTTTAGATTGCGCCCGTAATCTATATCAGCTATAGAGTGCGAACGCAATCTAATTTTAGGACCAGGCGATGGGCAGGAAAAAGAGGAATCTCGTGGTGCTGGCCGGCGTCCTGGTCGCAGCGTCGGGCGCGGCGGCATTTGCCACACTTGCCATCCCCACGCAGGAAGCCTCTGCCGTGAGCGACCCCAGGCAGGAAACGCCGGTCGTCAGATTGGTGACGGCGGCACCTGTGACCGCATCAGAGCGCAGCTTTACCGGCACTATCGGAGCGAGGGTTGAGAGCAATCTCGGTTTCCGTGTTCCGGGCAAGATCGTGGAACGGCTCGTCGACATTGGCCAGGAGGTCAAAGCCGGCCAGCCGCTGGTGCGGATCGACGATGCCGACCTTCACCTCGCACTGGCAGCGAAGCGCAACGCCATTGCCGCGGCGCGCGCCATAGTCGTTCAGACGGAACCGGATGAACGGCGATATGCCAGTCTGCTCAAGGACGGATGGGTTCCCCGACAGCGCTACGAGCAGGCGAAGGCCGCGCTGGATACGGCCAGGGCGCAACTCGCTGCTGCCGAAGCCGAAGCACGGGTTGCCGAGAATGAAGCGACCTATACGGTCCTGGTGGCGGATGCGGATGGAACCGTGGTCGAAACGTTTGGCGAGCCGGGACAGGTGGTCTCCGCCGGCCAAACCGTGGTTCGGCTCGCCCAGGCCGGCCCTCGTGAAGCAGTGGTCGCACTGCCCGAAACGATCCGTCCGGCGATCGGCTCGGCAGCCGAGGCCAGCCTCTACGGGAGCGATGGACGTCGCCACACGGCGCATCTGCGGCAGCTGTCGGATTCCGCGGATGCCCAGACCCGCACCTATGAAGCCCGCTACGTGCTCGACGGCGAGGCTGCAGGGGCGCCGCTCGGCGCAACGGTAACGATCCGCCTTCCAAGCCAGGCAGGTCAGCCGGAGGTCCAGGTGCCGCTGGGGGCCGTCCTCGATGACGGTGAGAGAACCGGCGTCTGGATTCTGGACAGCGCCACTTCAACGGTCAAATTCCAGCCGGTCAAGCTCGTGCGAATGACCAACGAAACCGCCGTGATCTCCGGACTGAACTCCGGCGATCAGGTTGTCGCGCTCGGCGCGCATCTCCTGCAGGAGGGCGCCCGCGTCAGGACTGGGCCCGGAAGCGCGAGCAACTGACGATGAACCTCAATCTTTCCGCGATCGCCGTTCGCGAACGGGCCGTCACCCTGTTCTTCATCCTCCTGCTGGTTGCTGCCGGCGCTTACGCTTTCGTCATGCTCGGTCGGGCGGAGGACCCGAACTTCACCATCAAGACCCTGACGGTCACGAGCGTCTGGCCGGGCGCCACGGCGCGCGAGATGCAGGATCTCGTCGCCGAACCGCTGGAGAAACGGCTCCAGGAGCTGACCTGGTACGACCGCGTGGAGACGACCACGCGGCCTGGCTACGCATATATGACGGTCACGCTGAAGGACAGCACACCGCCATCCGTCGTGCAGGAGGAATTCTACCAGGCCCGCAAGAAACTCGGGGACGAGGCCCGCAACCTGCCGGCCGGCGTCCACGGTCCTTTCGTCAACGACGAATATTCGGATGTGAGCTTCGCGCTTTATGCGCTGAAGGCCAAGGGCATGCCGATGCGTGAGCTGGCGAGGCAGGCCGAAGTGATCCGCCAGGACCTGCTGCACGTGCCCGGCGTCAAGAAAATCAACATCCTCGGGGAACGCCCGGAACAGATATTCGTCGAATTCTCCTACGCCAAGCTGGCGACCCTCGGCGTGTCGGCACAGGACATCGTCGCCGCCTTGCAGCGGCAGAACGCCGTCACGCCCGCAGGCTCGATCGACACGCGGGGGCCGCGCGTCTTCATCCGGGTCGACGGCGCCTATGACAGCGTTCAGGCGATTGCCGATACCCCGATCGTCGCTGCGGGACGGACGCTGAAGCTCTCCGACATCGCCGAAATCCGCCGCGGCTATGAGGATCCTCCCACCTATCTCATCCGGCGCCAGGGCGAGCCCACCATCATGCTCGCGGCGGTCATGCAGGAGGGCTGGGATGGCCTCGCGCTCGGCAAGGCCTTGGAGGACAGGACGGCGGCCATCGCACGGACACTGCCGCTCGGGATGACGCTCGACAAGGTGACCGACCAGGCCGTCAACATCACCTCGGCGGTCGACGAATTCATGATGAAGTTCGCGATGGCGCTCGGCGTTGTCCTGCTGATCGCCCTGATCAGCATGGGCTGGCGCGTCGGCATCGTCGTGGCGGCCGCCGTCCCGCTGACGCTCGCCGTCGTCTTCCTCATTATGCTGGAGACCGGCCGGTTCTTCGACCGCATCACGCTCGGCGCCCTGATCCTGGCGCTCGGCCTTCTCGTCGACGATGCCATCATCGCCATCGAGGTGATGGTGGTGAAGATGGAAGAAGGCATGGACCGCATCAAGGCGGCCGCCCATGCGTGGAGCCACACCGCCGCGCCGATGCTGTCGGGAACGCTGGTGACGATCGCCGGCTTCCTGCCGGTGGGCTTCGCCCGCTCGACCGCCGGCGAATACGCCGGCAACATCTTCTGGGTCGTGGGGTTCGCCCTCATCGTCTCCTGGATCGTCGCGGTGATCTTCACGCCCTATCTCGGCGTGAAGATGCTGCCCGCGATCAAGCCGGTCGCAGGCGGCACCCACGCGATCTACGACACGCCGAACTACCGGCGCCTGCGGCGGCTCATCGCCCTTGCCGTGCGCTACAAGTTCGCGACCTGCGCCACAGTCGGCATCGCCTTCGCGCTGTCCGTCGTCGGCATGGGTGCCGTCAAAGAGCAGTTCTTCCCGACATCCGACCGTCCGGAGGTGCTGGTGGAGGTCCGCCTGCCGGAAGGCTCCAGCATCGAGACGACGACAGCTACGGTCGAGAAACTCGAACATTGGCTGGAAGACCAGCCCGAGGCCAGGATCGTCACGAGCTATGTCGGTCAGGGCGCGCCCCGCTTCTTCTTCGCGATGGCGCCGGAGCTGCCCGATCCCGCCTTCGCCAAGATCGTCACGCTGACCGCTGACGCCGAGGCGCGCGAGGTGTTGAAGCACCGGCTCCGGCAGGCGGTGGCACAGGGGCTCGCACCGGAAGCCTATGTCCGCGTCACGCAGCTCGTGTTCGGCCCCTACACGCCGTTCCCGGTCGAGTTCAGGGTGATGGGGCCTGATCCCGTGCAACTCTACCGTATTTCCGAGAAGGCCCTCGACATCATGCGGGGCGTCCGGGACGTGCGGCAGGCCAATCGCGACTGGGGCAGTCGCACGCCGGTGCTCCGCTTCGTCCCGGATCAGGATCGGCTGAACCTCATCGGCCTTTCGCCGGCGGAGGTGGGCCAGCAGCTCCAGTTCCTCCTCACCGGCATCCCGGTTACGCAGGTCCGCGAGGACATCCGCAACGTCCCCATCGTGGCACGTAGCGGCGGCGGCGAACGGCTGGATCCCGCGCGCCTGGCCGATTTCTCGCTGATGAGCCGCGACGGCCGACCGATTCCGCTCGACCAGATCGGCCATTCGGAAATCCGTCTGGAAGAGCCGATCCTGAAGCGCCGCGATCGCACGCCCGTCATCACGATCCGCTCGGACATCAACGAGGCGACCCAGCCTCCTGAGGTCTCCAAGCAGATCATGAAGGCCCTTCAGCCGCTGATCGCATCTCTCCCGGCCGGCTATCGCATCGAATTGGGCGGATCGATCGAGGAGGCTGGCAAGGCCAACGCAGCCCTGGGCAAGGTCTTCCCGCTGATGATCGCCATCACGCTGATCGTCATCATGCTGCAGGTGCGATCGTTCTCGATGATGGCCATGGTGCTGCTGACGGCACCGCTCGGGCTTGTCGGCGCGGTGCCGACACTGCTCGCCTTCAACCAGCCCTTCGGTTTCAACGCCATCCTGGGGCTGATCGGGTTGGCCGGCATCCTGATGCGCAACACGCTGATCCTGACCGAGCAGATCAAGGAGAACCGCGCGGCCGGTCTCGACGATTATCACGCCGTCGTCGAAGCCACTGTCCAGCGCACACGGCCCGTCATCCTGACGGCACTCGCCGCCGTGCTGGCCTTCATCCCGCTCACGCACTCCGTCTTCTGGGGATCGATGGCCTATACTCTGATCGGCGGCACCGCGGTCGGCACGGTGCTGATCCTGCTCTTCCTGCCCGCGCTCTACGCCGCGTGGTTCCGCATCAAGCCGACTGCCGACGAGGTCCCCGAGGACACGGCGGAGGAACCGGAATTGCGCACGGCAATGGCTGCGGAGTAGACCTCTGCCTGGGTCGATGCCGGACATATCGGCGAGCGCCTCGCGCGGACATCGTCGAAGCGCGGCTATTGATCGGCAATCCACAACCGAATATATGCTCGTAAAGGGAATTGTGACCAAGTTCGTGTATTCGCGGGCTTGCAGTCTCTCTCGGGGTTGTAGTTGGGACGATGAAGTCACCGGACAACGCAGTCAGCATCGGTGAGCGCGTGCGCAAGGCGGGCCTGCGCCCGACACGCCAGCGCGTGGCGCTGGCCGACCTGCTGTTCGCCAAGGGCGACCGTCATCTCTCCGCCGAATTGCTGCACGAGGAGGCGCTTGCCGCCGGCGTGCCGGTGTCGCTGGCGACCGTCTACAACACGCTGCACCAGTTCACGGAAGCCGGCCTGCTGCGCATCCTCGCCGTCGAAGGCTCCAAGACCTATTTCGACACCAACACGTCCGACCACCATCATTTCTTCATCGAGGGCGAGAACACCGTCTTCGACATCATGTCCGGCCCGATCAAGGTCAGCGACCTGCCCGCGCCGCCGGAAGGGATGGAGATCGTCAACGTCGACGTGGTCGTGCGGCTGCGCCGCAAGGCCGGCGCCTGACACCACATCCGATCTTGCCGAACTGGCTGGGGGCGACGCTGCGCCTCGAATGGCTGCGTATTGCGCCGACCCGTCGGTGACGGCGCCCGCTCAAGCGCCGGCTGGGCGCGCGGCCCGCTGCGGTCAATCCTTGATCGTCTCGCCGGGATAGGCGCCCCACACAAGCGTCTGGCTGATCCAGCCGGTATGGCCGGAAAAAATCATCTGGCACCACTCGCCGTTGCATTCCTTGATGGTGCCGACCACCCCCGGCTCGATGACGGCGACCTTGCGTGCCTCGCGGCGCGGCTCCGCCACCAGGTCGATCGTGGCATCCTTGCCGCGCTGCCACGGAGCGGCGATCGCCGTGCGCTTGCCGGACAGCAGCGACTGGTTGATCCAGCCCTCCGCCCCGTCGGCATCGCGCACGCGCCGCCAGTTGTCGTATTCCTGGATGATCTCCATCGGCAGTCCGGGCTTCAGATAGAGCCAGTCGACCGGATAGTTCACGCCGGGTCCGATGCGCGAATTGACCTTGCCGGACTTCAGGCTGACGAAGCGCGGCAGCGGCAGGCCGCTCGGGCCGACCGAGGCGCTCGGGCCGGCGGCGCCTTGCGCGGCGGCATGGCGATCGCCGACCGGGAACAGCGCCAGGCCGAGCAGCGCGCCCAGGACAACCGTGCGAATCGACACCAGACCAGACACCTTCGTTCCTCTGCGCATGAGCCGGCATCCCCCGCGGGACGCCCCTTTTTCTTTGTCATAGGCCCGGCCGCTTGTTACACAGGCGGTCACGCCGGGGTCGGGTGCAAGTTTCGCGCGCCTTGGTTAAAGAGGTCTCAACAGGATCCGGATTCGAGGAAACTCATGGCGGGCAAGAAGAAGCCTCTCGTCGTCATCACCCGCAAGCTTCCGGACCAGGTCGAGACCCGCATGCGGGAACTGTTCGACGCGCGGCTGAACCTCGACGACCGCCCGCTCAGCCAGCCCGAGCTTGTCGCCGCCATGAAGGAGGCGGACGTGCTGGTGCCGACCGTCACCGACCGGATCGACGCCGCGCTCATCGAGCAGGCCGGTGCGAATCTCAGGCTCATCGCCAATTTCGGCAACGGCGTCGACAAGATCGACGTCGAGGCGGCCGCCCGCAAGGGCATCACCGTCACCAACACGCCGGGCGTGCTCACCGAGGATACGGCCGACATGACCATGGCGCTCATGCTGGCCGTGCCGCGCCGGCTGACCGAGGGCGCCAACATCCTGGAGCACCCGTCGAAATGGGCCGGCTGGTCGCCGACGTGGATGCTCGGCCGACGCTTCACCGGCAAGCGGCTCGGCATCATCGGCATGGGCCGCATCGGCACCGCGGTGGCGCGGCGCGCAAAAGCCTTCGGCCTGTCGATCCACTACCACAACCGGCACCGCGTGCTGCAGAGCGTCGAGGACGAGCTGGAGGCTACCTATTGGGAAAGCCTCGACCAGATGCTGGCGCGCATGGACATCATCTCCATCAACTGCCCGTCGACGCCCGCCACCTTCCATCTGCTGTCGGCGCGCCGCCTCGCTTTGCTCCAGCCGACCGCCTACATCGTCAACACGGCGCGCGGCGACCTGATCGACGAGGAGACGCTGGTCAGGATGCTGCAGGAAGGCAAGATCGCCGGCGCCGGCCTCGACGTGTTCGAGCACGAGCCGGCGGTCAATCCGAAGCTGGTCAAGCTCGCCGCCAGGGGCAAGGTCGTCATCCTGCCGCATATGGGCTCGGCGACGATCGAAGGCCGCATCGACATGGGCGAGAAGGTGATCATCAACATCCGCACCTTCTTCGACGGCCACCGCCCGCCGGACCGCGTGCTGCCGAACCGGACTTGAGAATGTCCGATCTTTGGGCACAGACGGTGAAGGAGATTCGTTCGATCCTGGAGGAAAGCACCGACGATCCTGTTTCATCGTCGACGGCCGCGAATGCTTGGGACCTTGTGACCCAGATCCGCTCAGATCACATGCCTCCAACCGAAGTCGGTCGAGGTTATCGGCCGACCATTTGCATGAGCTGGAACGAGGTTTCTCCCAAAGGTTTTCAGATTGAGGTCCATGAAGACAAGTATGAATTCTACCGATTCTTCGAAGGCCGTACAGAAATAGCGGAACTGCATCACAGAGCGGGCGACGACTTCCCTCCGGAAACCTTGGAAAAACTACACATCATATCCATGATAGTTTAATCTATTTTCTCGACCTCCGTCCCGGCGGTCATGCCCACTATCCCGCGGCCCGGCGCAAGGACACGAACTCGTCATATTTGTCGCGACACAGTCTCGGCTATAAGCAGGCTGGAGCCGGAAAAACCAAGGCCGGACGATCGCAGGACGATTGAATGCCGAGAGTTCTGGTGGAAAGAATTTCAAACGCACGGACCGGCCTGCGGCGCGTCGCGATGATGGCGGTCCTGCTTCCGGCCTTCCTTGTTCCCACAGCGGCGACCAGCGCGGCGAACTGCAGGTCGATGCCGGGGCCGGGCGTCGACTGGAGCCAATGCGGCAAGAGCAACCTGCTGCTGCCGGACAGCCAGCTGGACGGCGCCAATCTCACCGATGCCGACCTCAACGCCACCGACCTGCGCAATTCCAGCCTGATCGGCACCAATCTGGAGAAGGCGGCGCTGATCCGTTCCTCGCTGGCCGGCTCCAAGGCCGAGAAGGCGAATTTTGCCCGCGTCGAAGGCTACCGGACCATTTTCGCGGGGATGTCGGCCCATGGCGCCTCCTTCGCCAGCGCCGAGCTGCAGCGCGCCGACTTCAGCGGCGCCGATCTCTCCGGCGCGGATTTCCAGAAGGCGGAATTGGGTCGCGCGAATTTCACCGGCGCGACCATCACCGGCACCCGCTTCACCATGGCCAATCTGGCGCGGGTGCAGCTCGCCGGCGTCAAGTTCGAAGGCCCCCTCGATTTCTCCGGAGCTTTCCTGTTCCTGACCCGCATCGAAGGGCTCGACCTCAGCGCCGCCACCGGCTTGAAGCAGTGGCAGATCGACGACGCCTGCGGCGACCAGGCGACCAAGCTGCCGGCCGGGCTGACCGCGCCCGCCGACTGGCCCTGCAAGCACGACTGAGCCTCGAAGGCGCTACGACGTCGCCCGTCCGATCAGGTGGCGACGCGCCTTTTCGAGGAAGGTTACCCAGAACACGGTCGAAACGATCGCCGCAACATAGAGATAGGCGGTATCGATCGGGTCGGCGGTGTTCCTGACCTGTGCCGCCGCCAGGTGGTATTTTCCAATGAACTCCATTCCGATGACCAGCGCGCACAACACCGCCACCCCAAGCGCAGCCCGCATGCCGAGCCTGGCTTTGGCGGTGAACCTTTCCACGAGCACGAACGTGATCACGCAGGCGGCAACGCCGTAGCATAGCCTGAGCCAGTTCCGATCGAAGAAGGCCGTCAGCTTCTGCCAAAGGAAATCGGTGCAGGTGGCCACGAGTACGCCGCCTTCGCACTTGTTCGACGTGCCGATTATGGCAAGCGCATCGATCAGCAGCAGAAAGAGGCCGAGAACGACGAGGACAAGGATCGCAGCCCTGAGATAGCTTCTTCCAGCAACGACATCGGCCTGCCTGCCATCCCTGTCCCTGTACCAGTCGTCATCTTCCAGCCGGAATTTCCTGTACATGAAGAAGACGAATATCCCCAAGCCAACCCATATGTATCCGGCCACGACATTGAACAGGTTGCCGCCGATCGCCTCGATCCTGGGCCAGGTCCTGGCCCAATCCGGCCTCAGCTGAACGATCGAACCGTTCAGGAAAGACATCGAGACATAGAGAAAGGCGACTGCGCCAAGGCTGAAGAAGAAGGCAAAGAGGATTGCATCCGCCTGGAACTGCAGCCGGCTCGCGTTGCGGATGTCCGCTATCTGCTCCTGGGACAGGTTCAGGCGCAGGGCGTCGAGAACCGTGGACATCTGAACTCTCTTGGCCCGGTTCACGACCGCGCAGCTTATGAAGCTGTAGACGTCGTCATAGTTCTTGTCGATCAACGGCTTCAGCTTTTCGGCGGCCTGTTCCAGCGACTTGTAGTCGGTGATCGCGCTCACGCCGAGCTGCATGCTTATACTGTCGTGCTCGTCCAGAATCCGGTCCCAGATCGTCTTGTATTTTTCGAAGAACGATCGACCGATCTTCGGTGATCTGTTGGCATCCCGCAGGACTTTTCGTGCCGATCGGACGATGAAGCTCGTCTTTATCCAGTTCTCCAGCTCGCTGGGCAGATCCCCCGACTCGAACTGCGCCTCCAACTCGGCAAAGCGGAACAGGTCCTTCCTGCCCTCGGGGGAGAGGGCCTGCAGATTTTGCGACGCCGCCGCCAGTTCGCTCTTCGTGTCCTCGACGGAGCGGATGATCATCGCCCTGTTGTGCATCATGCCGCGCAGCCACAGCTCCACCTGGGAAAACCACGGCAGGTTCGGCAGCAGGCCGACCATCAGCAGCGCGCTCGTGGTCGGCCAGGCGATCAGTGTGACCTTGTCCACACGCTCGATGCCGAGCCCGCGCCCGAACAGGGTTATGGCGACAAACATGAAAAGCAGAATCGCCAGATAGATTATCAGGGACTCGGTAAAGGCCCGATGTACGGTCAAGTCCTTCATATAGATCTGAGAAATAATCCGATCCTTGTTCGCCGATTTCAGGCTGGGGATCTCCTCATAGAATTTGTTCCACCCATAAAGTACGACGACAAGCAGGCCGAAACCCCAGCTGAAGATCACTTCCGGCGCAAGCAACTGGCCGACGTCAGATGGCGACCCAGGCGGCGACATATCGGCACCTCACTTGCATTCGCCATTGACGCAATTTTGCGCAAGCGCGGCATGGGGAGTTTGCACCACGGCAAGAAATCCGAAGAAGACGACGAGCGCCACTGCGCGGGATAAATCTCTCATGATATTGAGCCCCAGCCATATTCGTTTTACACAAAATACCAAACATCAATCATTAAGACAAGAAATCTTGATAAGATATCTTCAATGTTCTTCTTCGTGAACCCGGATCATCTTTCATCACCCAGGCATGCGCCGACGAGGCGGCAGCGCCCGGTCGAGCCGACGGCGCATGCCGACAAGCAATGGAAGGTTCTTTTCGGAACGCGCCGCATCACACTCCTGCCGGTTCCTGTCAGCGGATCGCGCGATCCGCCGCCGGCGCATCTTCCGCAGACGTGCCTTCCATGGCTTATGGGCGGAGATTCGCGCCGCATCCGATCGTTCCCGCGGCAATGGATTGGGGGAGGCCGCAGCGATGGCGGACAATTCGGCACAGGCGGCGCCGGCGCTGAAGGAGATCTTCAACCGGGCGCGGCTCCGCCACATCGCGACCCAGGCCGCGGCGGTCTCGCCGGGTTTCGACGTCGAGCGGTTCATGCGGCTCGCCACCGACGATCTCGGCGCCCTCGGCATCATGCAGCGTATGCGGCAAACGGCCGTGAGCCTGCACGCCACCCTGCCGGCGGATTTCCCGCAGGCGGCCGAAATCCTCTGCGCGCTCGCGCCGCGCATCGAGCACAATTTCGCGTCGATCGCACTTTGCGAGCATGTGGCGCTTTACGGACAGGGCCATTTCGCCGTGTCGATGGACGCCTTGAAGTTCCTCACCCGGTTCGGCTCCGCGGAATTCGCCATTCGCCCTTTTCTCGCCCGCGATTTCGACGGGACGCTTGCCGTCATGCGCGGCTGGGCCGAGGACGGAGACGAGCATGTGCGCCGGCTCGCCAGCGAAGGCTCGCGGCCGCGCCTGCCGTGGTCGTCCAACCTGAAAAACCTGATGGCCGATCCGTCGCCGACGGCGCCGATCCTCGAGACGCTGAAGCGCGATGCCAGCCTCTATGTGCGGAAATCGGTCGCCAACCACCTCAACGACATCAGCAAGGACAATCCCGACTGGGCTCTCGACCGGGTTTCGGGATGGGATCTGAGCGACCGGAACACCGCGTGGATCGTGAAGCATGCGCTCCGGAGCCTGATCAAGAGGGGCGAGCCGCGGGCGCTCGGGTTGGTCGGCGCGACCGGCAAGCCGGAACTGCGCGTCGAGGCATTTTCGGTCGAGCCCGCCAATGTGGCGCTCGGCGACCGGATCACGATCTCCGCGGCCATCGCTTCCACCGGGCTTGGGTCGCAGCATCTGGTGGCCGACTATGCCATCCACTACGTGAAGAAGAACGGCACCGCGTCGCGCAAGGTGTTCAAGCTCAGGGAGCTGACGCTGCAACCCGCCGGCAGGACGACGCTGGCGATCAGCCAGACCATCCGCGACTTCACCACCCGCAAGCACCATGCCGGGCGCCACCGCGTCGAGCTGATCGTCAATGGCGAGACCTTGGCCGAGGACGCCTTCGATCTCGGCATCTAGACTCTTTCATGATTTGACGGAAGCGTAGCCTGCGTTTGCGAAGTAGTTGTCGCATTCGCCGGGGTCGATGGTGGCGACGAGGTGGCCGATATGTCGCCATGTGTCCTCGATCGATCGTTTCTGG
>NZ_PXYK01000034.1 GCF_003012745.1 Kumtagia ephedrae
ACCGGCGCTTCACTTCCTCGATGCTCGCTCCAGTCCAAACCATCGGCAGGCTCCTTCCCCTGCCGACACGCTAATCTGTCAACCATCTCGCCGGTCCATTCTGTCAACAATCTGCCCGGTCTGGACCACCCCTAACCCCTCCCCTCAAGGGGGAGGGGAACCGGCCGGCATCTCCGCTCGGCGCAATTCAGCGACGGTTTCGCTCGGCATGGCGGCCGCAAAATTCCTCTCCCCCTTGAGGGGAGGGGTCAGGGGTGGGGGTATCGCCGCTGGAAAGTCGAGCTGATGGCGCCTCTTCCCAAGGGCATAGACGTCGTCACTTTCGGCTGCCGGCTCAACACCTATGAGTCGGAAGTCATGCGGCGCGAGGCGGAGGCGGCGGGGCTGGGCGGGCTTGCCGGCGGCGCCGTCATCTTCAACACCTGCGCCGTCACCGGCGAGGCGGTGCGGCAGGCGCGCCAGGCGATCCGCAAGGCGCGCCGCGAGAATCCTGCAGCGCGCATCATCGTCACCGGCTGCGCCGCCCAGACCGATCCGGACAGCTTCGCCGGCATGGACGAGGTCGACCTCGTGCTCGGCAACGAGGAGAAGCTGAAGGCGCACAATTACCGGGCGCTGCCGGATTTCGGCGTCAATGATTTCGAGAAGGCGCGGGTCAACGACATCTTCTCCGTGCGCGAGACGGCCGGCCACATGGTCGACGCCATCGAGGGCAGGGCGCGCGCCTTCGTGCAGGTGCAGAACGGCTGCGACCACCGCTGCACCTTCTGCATCATCCCCTACGGCCGCGGCAATTCGCGTTCGGTGCCGATGGGCGCGGTGGTCGAGCAGGTCAAGCGGCTCGTCGGCAACGGTTATGCCGAGGTGGTGCTGACCGGCGTCGACATGACCAGCTACGGCGCCGACCTGCCCGGCGCGCCGAAGCTCGGGCGGCTGGTGAAGACGATCCTTCGCCAGGTGCCGGATCTCCGGCGGTTGCGGCTGTCGTCGATCGATTCCATCGAGGCCGATCCCGAGCTGATCGAGGCGATCGGCGGCGATCGGCGGCTGATGCCGCACCTGCATCTGTCGCTGCAGGCCGGCGACGACATGATTTTGAAGCGCATGAAAAGACGTCATCTGCGCGAGGATTCCATCCGGTTCTGCGCGGAAATCCGTGCAATCCGGCCGGAAATCGTGTTCGGCGCCGACATTATCGCCGGTTTCCCGACCGAGACCGAGGCGATGTTCGAGAACTCGCTGAAGATCGTCGAGGAGTGCGGCCTGACGCACCTGCACGTCTTCCCGTTCAGCCCGCGCAAGGGTACGCCGGCTGCGCGCATGCCGCAGGTCGACGGCGCGGTCGTCAAGGTGCGGGCGGCGCGGCTGAGGGCGGCCGGCGCGGCCGCCTATCGGCGGCATCTGGATGCGCTGGTCGGCTCTACCCAGGAGATCCTGGTCGAGCGGCCGGGGCTCGGCCGCACCGAAGGGTTCACGCTTGCCGCGATCGATACCGGCGCGCCCGGCGAGATCGTGACGGCTGGGATCGCCGGGCATGACGGCGAGCGGCTGGTCGCGGCGGCGCCTGCCGCGCGCGCGGCCTGAGCAAGGCAAGGGCATGGCATTCGGATTCATCAAGAAGGTCTTTTCGTTCGGCAAGAAGCAGGTCGAGGAACGGCCTGCCGAGGACGAGCCGCTGCCGCCGCTCAACCTCGATGCGCTGAAGCCTGGCGCGACGCCTCCCTCCCCCTCGAGGGGAGGGTCGGTCGGCGAAGCCGACCGGGGCGGGGTTGCCGATGAAGCGCGGGACGCTTCTTCTGCGGCCAAGCCTGCGATCGAACCGGCCCCCCAACCCGAAACGCCAGCAGAGCCCGCAAAGCCGGGGCCGCCGAACGAACCGGACGTTCCGAGCCCGCCGGCAAAGCCGGAGATCGAGCCCGAACCAGTCAAGCCGGAAGTGGTGCCTGAGCCGGCCGAGCCGGACGTAGCGCCGGAACCGGCGAGGCCGGAGATACCGGCTCCGGCCGAGCCGGTGGTGCCGAGTGAGCCGGCCAGGCCCGAAGTGCCGCAAGAGCCGGTAACGCCCGAGGTGCCGGACGAGGTTGCGCCTGCCGAGGTGCCGCAAGAGCCGGCGGAAACGCCCCCGCCGAGCGCTGCCGAGGTTACCCCCTCTGGCCCTTCGGGCCATCTCCCCCTCGAGGGGGGAGAGGACGCCGAGGCAGGCGCGACGCCCCCCTCCCCCTCGAGGGGAGGGTCGGTCGGCGAAGCCGACCGGGGAGGGGTTGCCGATGAAGCGCGGGACGCTTCTTCTCCCGTCGCCCGCGTTGCCGAAGAAGCGCCGCGCGCTGCCGAGATTACCCCCTCTGGCCCTTCGGGCTTGCCGGGGGCCCCGATTGCTCCGCAATCTCCCCGGCCTTCTCGGCCGACGATCGAGCCCCCGGCTCGATCGGAAGATCGGCCTCGAAGCCCCCTCAAGGGGGGAGAGGACGCCGAGCCAACGCCCCCCTCCCCCTTGAGGGGAGGGCCGGTCGGCGAAGCCGACCGGGGAGGGGTTGCCGATGAAGCGCGGGACGCTTCTTCTCCCGTCGCCCGCGTTGCCGAAGAAGCGCCGAGCGCTGCCGAGGTTACCCCCTCTGGCCCTTCGGGCTTGCCGGGGGCCCCGATTGCTCCGCAATCTCCCCGGCCTTCTCGGCCGACGATCGAGCCCCCGGCTCGATCGGAAGATCGACCTCGAAGCCCCCTCAAAGGGGGAGAGGACGCCGAGCCGGCCGCCCCCGGAAAAGTCACCGTCGGCAAGGCGGTGGAGAAGAAGGCGGAGCCTGAGCCGGCCGCGCCGGCAGCCGAGCCGCGCAAAAGCTGGTTCCAGCGGCTGCGCGACGGGCTGTCGCGTTCGTCGCGCGAGCTGACCGGATCGATCGCCGGCATCTTCACCAAGCGCAAGCTCGACGAGGAGACGCTGGAGGAGCTGGAGGACGTGCTGATCCGCGCCGACCTCGGCATGGAGACGGCGCTGCGCGTCACCGACACGCTGGCTTCGTCGCGCTACGGCAAGGACGTCTCCGACGCGGAAGTGCGCGCCATCATGGCGCAGGAGGTGGAGAAGGTGCTGGGGCCGGTGGCGCGGCCGCTGGAGCTCGATCTCAGCCATAAGCCGCATGTCATCCTGGTGGTCGGCGTCAACGGCACCGGGAAGACCACGACCATCGGCAAGCTGGCCGCCAAGCTCAGCCAGGGCGGGCTATCGGTGATGTTGGCGGCGGGCGACACTTTTCGCGCCGCGGCGATCGAGCAGCTGAAGATCTGGGGCGAGCGCACCGGCTCGCCGGTGGTGTCGTCAAAACTCGGGGCGGATGCGGCGGGCCTTGCCTGGGACGCCTTCGAGAAGGCGCGCGAAGCCGGCTCGGACGTGCTGATCATCGACACGGCCGGGCGGCTGCAGAACAAGGCCGAGCTGATGGCGGAGCTGGAGAAGATCGTGCGCGTGCTCGGCAAGCACGATCCGGAGGCGCCGCACACGGTGCTGCAGACGGTGGATGCGACTACCGGGCAGAACGCGCTCAACCAGGTCGAGATCTTCCGCAACGTCGCCGGCGTCAACGGGCTGGTGATGACAAAACTCGACGGCACGGCGCGCGGCGGCATCCTCGTCGCCATCGCGGCGAAACACAAGCTGCCGGTCTATTTCATCGGCGTCGGCGAGCAGGTTGACGATCTCGAGCCCTTCTCGGCCGGCGATTTCGCCAAGGCGATCGCGGGGGTAGGGTAGGAGATGCTTTTAGAACCCTCACACCTGCGCACCCCCCTCTGTCCTGCCGGACATCTCCCCCGCAAGGGGGGAGATCAGCCTTCGCTTCCGCTTTCGCCTGCCGTCACCGTTGCCGGAGAAGCGACTCGCCGAAATTGCGAATCTCCCCCCTTGCGGGGGAGATGTCCGGCAGGACAGAGGGGGGTGCGCAGGAGTGAGAGGTTTCCAGCAACGCCGTTGTCAGAGATTGAACCAAGCAAGCCATGAGCAAGCCCATCCTCGAACGCGACCCCTCCGACCCGCGCAAGAAGGAGATCAACCCGCTGCTGAAGCTCGTGCTGGAGCTCGGGCCGCTGCTGGTGTTCTTCTTCGCCAACACGCGGGGTGCGTGGCTGGTCGAACGGTTTCCGGCACTTGCCGAACTGGGCGGGCCGATCTTCGTCGCCACCGGCCTGTTCATGGTGGCGACGGCAATCGCGCTCGCCGTCTCCTGGGTGCTCACCCGCACGCTGCCGATGATGCCGCTGGTCTCGGGCATCGTCGTGTTCGTGTTCGGGGCGCTGACGCTGTGGCTGCAGGACGACGTCTTCATCAAGATGAAGCCGACCATCGTCAACACGCTGTTCGGGGTGGTGCTGCTCGGCGGGCTGGCCTTCGGCAAGTCGCTGCTCGGCTATGTCTTCGATTCCGCCTTCCGGCTCGATGCCGAGGGCTGGCGCAAGCTGACGCTGCGCTGGGGGCTGTTTTTCCTGTTCCTGGCCCTTGCCAACGAGGTGGTGTGGCGGAATTTCTCGACCGATGCCTGGGTGGCGTTCAAGGTGTGGGGCATCATGCCGATCACCCTGCTGTTCACGCTGAGCCAGATGCCGATGATCATGCGGCATTCGCTCGAGGAGCCGCAGGGGCGGAAATAGGAGGAGGGGACGGTGGATTTCATCTCGACGCGCGAGGCGTTGCGGGCGCACTACAAACCGGCGTCGGAGCCGTCGCTGCGCAAGGAGCTGCGCGTTCTCGACGGCCATTGCCGCAATTTCATCGCCAAAAGCCCGTTCGTGCTGATCGGCTCGTCCGACGGCAACGGCAATGCCGACGTGACGCCGAAGGGCGACAGGCCGGGCTTCGTCGCGGTGCTGGACGACATCACGCTGGCCATCCCCGACCGGCCGGGCAACAACCGGCTGGACACGCTGGAGAACATCATCGCCAATCCGGCGGTTGGGCTGCTGTTCCTCATTCCCGGCATGAACGAGACGCTGCGCGTCAACGGCGAGGCGCGGATCACGCTGGACCAGGACCTACGCGAGACACTGGCAGTCGACGGCAAGGCGCCGCAGAGCGTCATCGTGGTGAAGGCGCGGGCCGTCTACATGCATTGCGCCAAGGCATTCCTGCGCTCCGACCTGTGGGCTCCGGAGAAATGGCCGCCGCGCGCCGAAATGCCGACGCTGGGCGAGATCCTCAAGGATCAGCTGGCGCTGGCCGAAAGCGCCGAGCAGACCGACCGCTGGCTCGACAACGCGTATCGCGAGTCGATGTGGTGAGCGACTGCTCAGCCATGCGGATCGGGTAAGTCTTTGTAAAGACGCTATGCGCGGACAGCATTGCTGCGTTGCAACATACGATGTTGCAGTGCACGCCAATCATGCCAATATAGCAGTGCGAAGGGAGGACCAATTTCGACCGCCGAGAGGCGGTCCAGCACAGGGACCTCGCACATGTTTTCCACTCTGATCAACACCACGCGTGACCGCATCGCCAAGCGCCGCCACTACAACCGGCTGGTCGACGAGATCATGGGCATGACCTCGCGCGACCTCGCCGACATCAACGGCAGCCGCGCCGACATGCTCCAGCACGCCTATCGGGAAGTCTACGGCAAGTAAGCCGGCCCTATGTAGCAGTGCGTAAACGGCCGCCCGGCAACCGGCGGCCGTTTTTTTGTCGCTCGTTGTCAGGAAAGGCAGTCGCATGGGAATTCTGGAAGATCCGCGCGTCCGACACCCCCACCCCTAACCCCTCCCCTCACGGGGGAGGGGGACTTTGCGGCCGCCATGCCGAGCGAAATCGTCAACGTTTGGCGCCTGGCAGAGCTGCAAGCCGGTCTCCCTCCCCCTTGAGGGCACGGGTTAGGGGTGGGGGTAACTCACATGCGATTGCCCTGCCTTCGAGAACGGTTATCGCGCCGCCAGCGCCTTTTCGATCTCCGGCAGCAGCAGGGCCCGGGCGCTTTGCGGGGTGAGCGGGCCGACATGCTTGTAGAGGATCTTTCCATCGCGCCCGACCACGAAGGTCTCGGGCACACCGTAGACGCCCCAGTCGATGGCGGCGCGGCCGCTGCTGTCGGCGCCGACGGCCGAGAACGGGTTGCCGAGGTCGCCGAGGAAGCGGCGGGCGTTCTCCGGCTGATCCTTGTAGTTCAGGCCGGCGATGGCGAAGCGCTTGTCCTCGGCCAGTGCCATCAGGATCGGGTGCTCCTCGCGGCAGGGGCCGCACCAGGAACCCCAGACATTCACAAGCGTCACCTTGCCGGCGAAGGCGGAGGAGTCCAGCCCCGGCAGGCCGAGGCCCTCGACCGGCGGCAGGCTGGTCTCGGGTGCCGGCGCGCCGATCAGCGCCGACGGCACCGCCGCGATGTCGCGGCCCGACATCAGCTGCACGAAGAACAGCGCCGCCAGCGCCAGAAAAATCGCCAGCGGCAGCACCGCCCACAACATATGCGGACGTTTCGGCCGGGCCTCTCCGGCTTCGGGGATGCCGGTCCGCTCGGCGCTCACGAGGCGCTCCTGTCGGAACGTCGGCGGATGCCGCTCGCCTCCAGCTCCGCCAGCTCGCGCCGGCGGGCGCGGCCGTCGAGTAGGATCCAGCCGATCAGGCCGGCCAGGCCGGCGATCGAGGCCGCATAGGCGGCGGTGACATAAAGCGCATGCGCGGACATTTTTTTGCCGCTCCAGATGGGTTCCGTGCGTCCTTCGAGGCTCGCCCGCAGATGATTTGCCCTTATCGCCGGCGTCGGGCCGGCCCGCACCTTGTATCAGCGAAATGGTGTATTTGTGGGCGGGCCCGCAAAACGCGTCGCAAGCCTGCCCTTATCCTTGAGGGCGAGCCTCGGAGGACGCACCACCCTAGCTTTTCGCGGCCGCACCGACAATTCGCGCAAGGTGCGGCCAAATCGCGGCGCTCAGTCGGCATGCCGCAAGGCGGCGGCGGCGGCAAGCGGACCGACCACAGCGGAAAACAGGGTGATGGCGCACAGGATGAGGAAGGGCGGCAGGAACGGCGCCGGGTCGGCGATGGCGCCGTAGGTGGCCGAGACGCCGAAGATCAGCGCCGGGATGGCGAGCGGCAGCACCAGCACCGAGATCATCAGCCCGCCGCGCGGCAGGGCGACGGCGACCGCGGCACCGGCGGCGCCGATAAAGGTGATGGCCGGCGTGCCGACCAGAAGCGTGGCAAGCGCGGCGGCGAGGCCGGCGGGCTCGACATTCATGAACAGGCCGAGCAGCGGCGAGGCGACGGCCAGCGGCAGCACGCTCGCCGTCCAGTGGGCGAGGCACTTCACCAGCACGGTCAGCGCCAGCATGTGGCGCTCGTCGGCGAGCACCAGCAGGTCGAGCGAGCCGTCCTCGCGGTCGGCCTGGAACAGCCGATCGAGGCCGAGCAGCGAGGCGAGCAGCGCGCCGATCCAGACGATCGCCGGGCCGATGCGGGCGAGCAGGTCGAGGTCGGGGCCGATGCCGAACGGAATGGTCGCCACCACGGCGAGGAAGAAGACGATGCCGGTGAGCGCGCCGCCGCCGGCGCGGATGCCCAGACGCAGGTCGCGGAGGAAGAGGGCTAGCATGGGCGGGGCGAGTGATCGATCGCGAGGAAAGGCCTGCGTTTCTTCGCACCCCCCTCTGTCCTGAGCCTGTCGAACGGGCCGGACATCTCCCCCGCAAGGGGGGAGATCGGCAGCTTCTTTGCCAGCGCCCTCCCTGCAACGTTGGTGATTGGCGAAGGCAGAGATGACAGCCGATCTCCCCCCTTGCGGGCGAGATGTCCGGCCCATTCGACAGGCTCAGGACAGAGGGGGGTGCGAAGGGGCGCAACGCTCCAGAACGTCATCACGTCTCCCCCATCCGCAACTCCCCCGCCCCTTCCAGCCCGAGCGGCAGGTGGGTCGCCCCTATGACGATGCCGCCGTCGCGCCGATGCGCCGCCATCAACTCCCCGAACCGCGCCTCGGAAGCCGCGTCCAACCCGGCGGTCGGCTCGTCGAGCAGCCAGACGGGGCGATGGGCGACGAGCAGGCGGGCGATTGCCGCGCGGCGCTTCTGGCCGGTCGACAGCACGGCATAGGGCAGGTGGCCGAGGCCGCCGAGGCCGACTTGCTCCAGAGCGTCGTCGACCGGGTTCAGCGGCGTGCCGAGGAAATCGCGCCAGAAGCCGAGATTTTCGGCGACCGTCAGCGCCGTCTTCATGGCGTTCTGGTGGCCGAGATAGTGGCATGCGGAGGCGAGCGTCGGGAAACTCTCCGTCGCGTCGAAGGAGAGGCGGCCGCCGGCGGCCGGAAGCAGCCCCGCGACGATGCGCAGCAAGGTCGATTTGCCGGAGCCGTTGGGGCCGCTGACGACCAGCGCATCGCCGGCGCACAACGCAAAGGAAACGTCCGAAAAAACCATCTCGCCGCCGCGCTCGCCGCTGAGTTCTTCGGCGCTCAGCCGCATCGGTTTCCTTTCGCCGAAAGTCTCATCACGGCCGCTTCGCGGCGCAGCAAAATTGCCGATTCCGTCTCTAGAACTATTCCAGGAATTTCTCTATATGCGGGATACCAACCCCAGCGGTCGGGGAAGGCAACCTTTTTATGTGCCGGACCAGCGCCCGAGCCGTTCTCCACGGCCCTCCGGGCGCTTGGGAGCGGACAGCGGAAATGGCCGTACCCGCACCTTTGCGCGTGATTGCATGCCCATCGGAGTCCGTTCCCTCGAAGGCAGAACAGACTAGATGGGGTCATCCGTGTCCAAATCTCTCGACAGTTTCAACTGCCGCCGCACCCTGACCGCGGGCGGGGCGGACTATGTCTATTACAACCTGATCGAGGCCGAGAAGAACGGCCTCGCCGGCGTCTCGCAGCTTCCCTATTCGATGAAGGTGCTGCTGGAAAACCTGCTGCGCAACGAGGACGGCCGTTCCGTCACCAAGGAGAGCATCCAGGCGGTCGCCGGCTGGCTGACCGACAAGGGCACCGCCGGCGTCGAGATCGCCTATCGGCCCGCGCGCGTCCTCATGCAGGACTTCACCGGCGTGCCGGCGGTGGTCGACCTGGCGGCGATGCGCGACGGCTTGGCTTCGCTCGGCGGCGACCCGCAGAAGATCAACCCGCTGGTGCCGGTCGACCTGGTCATCGACCATTCCGTCATCGTCGACGAGTTCGGCACGCCGATGGCCTTCGCCCGCAACGTCGAGCTCGAATACGAGCGCAACCAGGAGCGCTACAAGTTCCTGAAATGGGGCCAGCAGGCGTTCCGCAATTTCCGCGTCGTGCCGCCCGGCACCGGCATCTGCCACCAGGTCAACCTCGAATATCTCGGCCAGGTGGTGTGGACCAACAGCGAGGACGGCGAGACGACCGCCTATCCCGACACCTGCGTCGGCACCGATTCGCACACCACCATGATCAACGGCCTCGGCGTGCTCGGCTGGGGCGTCGGCGGCATCGAGGCGGAGGCGGCCATGCTCGGCCAGCCGGTGTCGATGCTGCTGCCGGAGGTGATCGGCTTCCGCCTCACCGGCAGGCTCAGGGAGGGCGTCACCGCCACCGACCTGGTGCTCACCGTCACGCAGATGCTGCGCAAGAAGGGCGTGGTCGGCAAGTTCGTCGAGTTCTTCGGGCCCGGCCTCTCCAACATGACGCTGGCCGACCGCGCCACCATCGGCAACATGGCGCCGGAATACGGCGCGACCTGCGGTTTCTTCCCGGTCGACGCCGAGACCGTCCGCTACCTCACCATGTCCGGCCGCTCGGAGGCACGGATCGAGCTGGTGGAGGCCTATTCGAAGGCGCAGGGCATGTGGCGCGACGCCTCGTCGGCCGACCCGGTGTTCACCGACCTGCTGGAACTCGACCTCGGCGAGGTGGTGCCGTCGATGGCCGGGCCGAAGCGTCCGGAGGGCCGCGTGGCGCTGGAGGGCATCGCCGCCGGCTTCGCCGCCGCAATGGAGAAAGAGTACAAGAAGACGGTCGACGTCGGCCGCCGCTACGATGTCGAGGGCGAGAATTTCGATCTCGGCCACGGCGACGTGGTGATCGCCGCCATCACCTCCTGCACCAACACCTCCAACCCGTCGGTGCTGATCGGCGCCGGCCTGCTGGCGCGCAACGCCAACCGCCTCGGCCTCAAGCAGAAGCCGTGGGTGAAAACCTCGCTGGCGCCGGGATCGCAGGTCGTGGCGGAATATCTGGAGAAGTCAGGCCTGCAGAAGGAGCTCGACCAGATCGGCTTCAACCTGGTCGGCTTCGGCTGCACCACCTGCATCGGCAATTCCGGCCCGCTGCCCGCGCCGATCTCCAAAACCATCAACGACAAGGGCCTGATCGCCGCGGCGGTGCTGTCGGGCAACCGCAACTTCGAGGGCCGCGTGTCGCCCGACGTGCAGGCCAACTATCTCGCCTCGCCGCCGCTTGTGGTGGCGCACGCATTGGCCGGCACGGTGACCAAGGACCTCACCACCGAGCCGCTCGGCGAGGATCGCGACGGCAAGCCGGTCTTCCTCAAGGACATCTGGCCGACCACCGCCGAGATCCAGGAGTTCATCGAGAAGAATGTGACGCGCGAGCTGTTCGCCCGCAAATATGCCGACGTGTTCAAGGGCGACGACAACTGGCAGGAGGTCAAGGTGCCGGAAGGCCAGACCTATGCCTGGGACGACCAGTCGACCTATGTGCAGAACCCGCCCTATTTCGCCGGCATGCACCGCAAGCCCGGCGCGATCGGCACGATCCAGGGGGCGCGCATCCTCGGCCTGTTCGGCGACAAGATCACCACCGACCACATCTCGCCGGCGGGCTCGATCAAGGCGGCGTCGCCGGCCGGCAAGTATCTCACCGACCATGGCGTCGGCGTCGCCGACTTCAATCAGTACGGCACGCGGCGCGGCAACCATGAGGTGATGATGCGCGGCACCTTCGCCAACATCCGCATCCGCAACCACATGCTGGGCGAGAACGGCCGGGAGGGCGGCTATACCATCCACTATCCCTCCAAGGAGGAGATGTCGATCTACGACGCGGCCATGCTCTACAAGCAGGAGGGCGTGCCGCTGGTGATCTTCGCCGGCATCGAATACGGCAACGGCTCGTCGCGCGACTGGGCCGCCAAGGGCACCAACCTGCTCGGCGTGAAGGCAGTCATCGCCCAGTCGTTCGAGCGCATCCACCGCTCCAACCTGGTCGGCATGGGCGTCATCCCCTTCGTCTTCGAGGAGGGAACCTCGTGGGCCTCGCTCAACCTGAAGGGCGACGAGACGGTGACCATAGACGGGCTGGAAACGATCCGGCCGCGCCAGAAGATGGTGGCCAAGGTGACCTTCGCCGACGGCACGGTGAAGCAGGTGCCGATCCTGTGCCGCATCGATACGGTCGACGAGCTCGACTATTTCAAGAACGGCGGCATTTTGCAGTACGTGCTGCGCGACCTGGCGGCCTGACGGCCGGGCTTCGCAGGGCCACTATCAGCCCGCGGATGCGAGACGCGTCCGCGGGCTTTCTTCTGTCCGCTCCGGCTTGCCGTAGCGGGCGACGGCCATCAGCACGATGCCGAGCATCAGGCCGTTGAGCACATGCCAGAGGAAATGCGTGCCGAGCGGGAAGCCGCCGCAGACGACGGGGTCGACCATCCGGCAGGTGACGGAGACGACGAAGATGCCGGCGGCGGCGATGTTGTACCAGCCGGCCGGGCTGCCCGCCCTGACCGCCACGATGCCGAAGAAGATCAGCGCCAGGAAGGGCGGAAGGTATCCGGTCGAGCCGTTGCTGGCCTCGCGCAGCCAGTCCGGCACCATGGCCGTGGCGGCTCCGGCGACGACGTAGAAGCCGAGGAAGAGGGCGAGCGCGGCCGGCCAGGAGAAGCCGGCGAAGCGCCTGAGCGTGAACAGCGTGTAGGCCAGGGTGAAGCCGGCGATCGGCAGGATGTCGGCCCATTTGGTGAGCTGGGTGGCGAAGGTATGGAAAAGCGTCGAGCCTATGCCGATCGCCACGACCCACCAGGCGAGCACGGTGGCGAATGTGCCGGCGCCGTGCTTGCGTACGGCATGGACGCCCCACAGGCCTGCCGCTATGAAAGCGAGATTGCTCAGGGCGTTGACGGGTTCGGACCAGAATTCCGGGCCGGTGCGCTCGCAATAAAGATCGATATGCGCGAAAAGAGCCGAGTCCATCCGCCTGCCCCTTCTCTCACCGCAACGTGACTTCCCGTTGAGATGCCCATCTGCCTATTGTTTGGTGAACAAAAAGATAAGCCGGTTCCACCGGCGAGACGTTCTGGAACCGCCATGACGCGCGAAAAACTGACCAGACGGGCGGCGTGCGCGCTCATGGCATTTGCCTGGACGGCCTTGTCAGGCCGGGCTCTGGCCGCCGAATCGCGCAAGCCGCTCGGGGTCGTCGAACTCTTCACCAGCCAAGGCTGCAAGTCCTGCCCGCCGGCCGACGCGCTGTTCAGCGAGCTGGTCAGGAAAGGCGAGGTGGTGGCTCTGGCCTACCATGTCGACTACTGGGACTATCTCGGCTGGCGTGACACGCTGGCCAAGCCGGAAAACACGGATCGGCAGCGCGACTATGGCCGCGCTCTCGGCGTCCGCTCGGTCTATACGCCGCAGGCGGTCATCAACGGCCGCACGCATGTGAACGGCGCCAAGCGCGCCGCCGTGCTCGGCACGCTCGACACGCTGCGCCGCGCCGGCAAGGGCCTCTCGGTCGACCTCAAGGCGACCCAGGAAGGCGAAAGCATCGTGATCGAGACGGGAAGCGGACCGATCTACAGCAAGGCGCATCTGGTGCTGGTCTTCTACGAGGACGCCAAGCCCGTCGCCATCGAGCAGGGCGAGAACGGCGGCAGCACCATCACCTACTGGAACGCCGTCACCGACGTGCAGACGGCCGGCGTGTGGAAGGGCAAGTCGACGCGCTTCGAACTGCCGATGAGCGAGATCGCCAAGAAGAGCGGCAGCGTGGCGCTGCTGCAGTCCGTCAACAAGGATGGGCTGCCCGGCCCCATACTCGGTGCCACGGTCATCCGCAGCCCCGACGGACCGTCGATGAAATAGGAGGCGCGGGAGCAAAGAGCAGACAGGAGGGGCAGATCGCCCGACGATGGCGGGCAGGGCGCCTGATCCGGCAGCGCAAAAAACCGGTGTCAGCAAGAGCGCCGGCACCGGCTTCAAATTCTGGTGAAATCACTCGGCCATTCGTGGCCGAGGTTGGTTCGATCCGACGCGGGCCCGTGGGCGGGGGGCTTGGGGTTACGAGCCGGTGCCGGACCGAACCGTCTCAGGCAACGGGGCTACAGTCGGCGGACATTGGGGCGTCAGCTTGTGCAAAAAATGGCGGGAATGTGGCGATTCTTCACCAATCATGTCTTTGTGAAACAATTTGTGATTAGAATTGATTTTGCGTGAGAGAGGTTTCGTTGAGGGATTCGGCGCCTTGCAATTTACCGGCGAACGCGCCACGCTTGGTCGCATAATTGTCACGAAAAGGCAGGTGCGGATGAGCGATCGCAGCGGAATGGAGGGTGGGGACGAATCCGCAATACTGATCCCGCTGCACGAGGCCAGGCGCGAACGGCTCGACATCCCCGTCGCTTTCGACCGCCGCGAGCTCGACCAGATTCTGAGGCTCTACGGCCGCATGGTCGCCGCCAACGAGTGGCGCGACTACGCCATCGACCATCTGCGCGAGCGGGCCGTCTTCTCGGTCTACCGCCGCGCCCACGACCTGCCGCTGTTCCAGATCGTCAAGGACCCGCGCCTTGCCCGCAAGCAGGGCATGTTCTCCGTCGTGGCGGCGAACGGCGCGGTGCTGAAGCGCGGTCACGAGCTCGGCCGCGTGCTGGGCGTGTTCGACAGCAAGCTCAGGCTGGTCGGGGCGTAGGCAGGGCAGTAGGGCAGTAGGGCAGTAGGGCAGTAGGGCAGTAGGGCAGTAGGGCAGTAGGCACATCTGCTCCCGGCCGTGATCGTGACATTCGCCCAAGAGAAGGCCGGCCGCTCGCAAAGCCATTGACCTCTTCGTGAGTTCGCGCTCCCCTTTCTACTGCCCTACTGCCCTACTGCCCTACTGCCCTACTGCCCTACTGCCCTACTGCCCTACTGCCCTACTGCCCTACTGCCCTACTCTCCCGAAACCGTCGCTCCGGCCAGGAGTCGGCGTCCGGTATCCGGCCCGCTCCGCCGTTCAGCGCAAGCTGCATGAACACCGTGTCGAGCCAGCGGCCGTGCTTGAAGCCCGAGCCTTCGAGTTTGCCGGAGTGGCGGAAGCCGAGCTTCTCGTGCAGCCGCACCGAGGGGCTGTCCGGCCTGCCGTCGCCGATCACGGCGATGATCTGGCGGAAGCCGAGCGTCTCGCAGCGGCCGATCAGCTCCTTCAGCAGCAGAGCGCCGAGACCTTGCCCCTTGGCCTGCGGGGCGATGTAGATGGAATCCTCGACGACGAAGCGGTAGGCCGGGCGCGGCCGGAACGGTCCCGCATAGGCATAGCCGGCGAGACCGTCCGGCGTCTCGGCCGCCACATACGGATAGCCGCCGGCCTTAAGGGCGGCAAAGCGCGCGGCCATCTCGTCGCGCGTCGGCGGCTCCAGTTCGTAGGATGCCGTGCCGTTGGCGACGGCGTCGGCGTAGATGTCGGTGATGCGGTCGAGGTCGGCTTCGGCGGCGTCGCGCAGGACAATACTGCTCATGATCTAGGCACTCTCCGGGGATGCCTACGGATAGAGCGGCTTTTTCCAAAAGAAAAGGGCGACCCGCGGGCCGCCCTTTGGTCCAGTCTCGTTCGGCTGGCGCTTATTCGCGGTTGCCGAGGAACGACAGCAGGAAGGAGAACAGGTTGATGAAGTCGAGGTAGAGCGTCAGCGCGCCCATGATGGCCTTGCGGCCGGCGACGAGAACCTCGTCACCCTCGAAATACATCTCCTTGATCTTCTGCGTGTCGTAGGCGGTCAGGCCGGCGAACACCAGCACGCCAATCGCCGAGATGGCGAACTGCAGGGCCGGCGAGGCCAGGAAGATGTTCACCACCATGGCGATGACGAGGCCGATGACGCCCATGAACAGGAACGTGCCCCAGCCGGTCAGGTCGCGCTTGGTGGTATAGCCGAACAGCGACAGCGCGCCGAAGGCGGCGGCGGTGATGAAGAAGGTCTGGGTGATGCTCTGAGCCGTGTAGACCAGGAAGATCGACGACAGCGACAGGCCCATCAGCGCGGCGAAGATCCAGAACGAGGTCTGTGCGGCCGAGATGCTCAGCGTATGCACGCGGGCGCTCAGGAAGAACACCATGCCGAGCGGCGCGAGCATGACGACCCACTTCAGCGGCGAGCCGTACAGCGCGACGCCGAGCGAGGTCAGCATCTTGCCGTTGCCGAGCGTGGCGACCGCCGCGGACGGATCGTTGGTGGTGGCCAGCATCATGGTGCCGAGGGCGGCGATGCCGGTGATCGCGAGGCCCAGCGCCATAAGGTTGTACACCTTGAGCATGTAGGCGCGCAGGCCCTCGTCGATGGCGGCGTCTGCGCGGGCACCCGCAGCGACGCGCGCCTGATAGTTGCGAAGGTCAGCCATAGATTTCCTCTGTTGCTTCTGCCCCGTCGGGTGTCGGGCGCTCGCGCCCAGGCGCCGCTGGCGGGACTCCAGCATGCCTGTGGCGGAATATGATGCGTCTCGCGCGCGAGGACAAGACCTGTTGCGGGCGGAAACGCTACGTGAGGTTACGATTTTCTACGATCTCATACGAAATTGATGGGCCTCGCTGCGCGAGGCAGGCAGTAGGGCAGTAGGGCAGTAGGGCAGTAGGGCAGTAGGGCAGTAGGGCAGTAGGGCACATCTGCTCCCCGGCCGTGATCGTGACATTCGCCCAAGAGAAAGCCGGCCGCTCGCAAAAGCCATTGACCCCCTCGTGAGCTCGCGGTTCCCTCCTACTGCCCTACTGCCCTACTGCCCTACTGCCCTACTGCCCTACTGCCCTACTGCCCGTTGCCTACAGTTCCCGCAATACCGGCGCCGCCTTGTGCCCGAGCACCCGCCAGGTGCCGATCAGGCCGATGCCGACGGTGAGCACCAGCGCGATCGCCACGGTCGACACGGCCACCGCCGGCGAGAAGCTGGACGGCAGGGTCATCACCCTGGTCACCACGAACCACGCCGCCACGCCGCCGGCGGCCAGCGCGAACACGGCGGTGGCCAGGCCGATCAGCATGTATTCGAGCGAGAAGGCGGCGATCAGCGTGCGCCGCGTCGCGCCGAGCGTCTTCAGCACCACGGCGTCGTGGATGCGGGCGCGGTTGCCGGCGGCGAGCGCGCCGGCCAGCACCAGCACGGAGGCGAGCAGGGCGACGCTTGCCGCGGCGCGGATCGCCGTGCCGAGCTGCGCCACCAGCCGGTTGACGATGTCGAGCGCGTCCTTGACCCGGACCGTGGTGACGGCCGGATAGGCGCGGGTGACCTGGTTCAGCACCTGCGCCTCCTCGGCCAGCGTGGCGTCGGGCGCCATCAGGGTAGCGAGCCAGGCATGCGGCGCGCCGGCGAAGGTGTTGGGCGAGAACACCATGACGAAGTTGATGCCCATGGATTCCCACTGCACGTCGCGCAGGCTGGCGATCCTTGCGGTGATGTTGCGGCCGAGCACGTTGACCGTCACCGTGTCGCCGATCTTCAAGCCGAGCTGGCCGGCCTCTTCCGAGGAGAACGAGACCAGCGGCTCGCCGGCATAGTCCCGCGGCCACCAGGCGCCGGCGCTGAGCGTCGCGTTCTCCGGAATATTCGCCGCATAGGTGATGCCGCGGTCGCCGCGCAGCACCCAGGCGCCCTCCGGCGGCACCGTGATCTTCTGCACGTCGACGCCGTTCAGCGCCATGACGCGGCCGCGCAGCATCGGCACGCGCACCAGCTTGCCGTCCGGCGCCAGACCGGTGACCAGACTGGAGAAGGCGTCGACGTCGGCCGCCTGGATGTCGACGAAGAAGAAGTTCGGCGCCTGCTCCGGCAGGCTGCCGGAGATCTGGCGCCGCAGGTCGCCGTCGATCAGCGCCAGCGTCACCAGCAGGGTCAGGCCGAGGCCGAGCGACAGCACGACAGAGGGCGTCAGCGCGCCGGGGCGGTGGATGTTGCCGACGGCGAGCCGCAGCGCGGTGGAGCGCAGCCGCGGCGCCCGGCGCGCCAGCCATTGCACGCCGAGGCCGACGCCGCGCAGCACGATGAAGGCCGCCACGGCGGCGCCGACGAAGATCGTGGCGATGCGACGGTCGGTGGCGAACCAGATGGACAGCGCCGCCAGCAGGACGGCGATGCCGATCGCCAGCGCCACATAGGGCCAGCGCGGAAGACCGCGGCCGCCGATCCCCATCTCGCGGAACAGGGCCGTCGCCGGCACGGCGCGGGCGCGCCCCAGCGGCAGGACGGCGAAGGCAAGCGTCACCAGCACGCCGAAGCCGGCGGCCAGCGCCAGCGCGCCGGGATAGACGCCGCCTTCGGCCGGCACCGGGATGAAGGAGGAAAGGGCGGCGCTCGCGGCGAACGGCATGAGCGCTGCCAGCGCCAGGCCGATGACGATGCCGAAGCCGGCGATGATCAGGATCTGCGCGAGATAGAGCGCGAAGACGAAGCCGCCGGAGGCGCCGAGGCTCTTGAAGGTGGCGATGACGCCGCGCTTGCCGTCGAGATAGGCGCCGACCGCGTTGGCCACACCGACGCCGCCGACCACCAGCGCCGTCAGCCCGACCAAAGTGAGGAACTGCGAAAAGCGCTCGATGTTGGAGGAGAGCGCCGGGGCCGCGCTGGTGCGCGTGCGGATGCTCCAGCCGGCTTCCGGAAATTTTTCGGCGGCCTCGGCGCGGATCGCGGCAAGGCCGGCCTCGCCGCTGCCGGCGGGCAGGCGGACCTTGTACTGGTGCTCGACCAGGCTGCCCGGCTGCACCAGACCGGAGGCGCGCAGGCCCTCCAACGAGACCAGAAGCCGGGGGGCGAAGCCAAAACCGTCGGAGATGGCGTCGGGCTCGGAGGCGAGCACGGCGCGCAGCTCGAAGGTGGCGCCGCCGAGCCTGATGCGGCTGCCCGGCTCGAGGCCGAGCCGCTCGAACAGGAGATCGGCCGCCGCCGCGCCATAGACCCCGTCCTCTTCGGCGAACAGATCCGGCGCGGGCAGGGCGGGCCGGGTGACGAGCGTGCCGTAGAGCGGATAGGCGGCGTCGACCGCCTTGGCCTCGACCAGAGCCTGGTCGGAGCCGTCCTCCAGGCGCGCCATCGAGCGCATGCCGGCGCTGACGGCCAGCGTGCCGAGCCTGTCGAGGAAGGCGCGCTCGTCTGGCGTCGCCTCGCGCTGGTTGAGGGCGAAGCGGATGTCGCCGCCGAGCAGCGCCTGGCCCTCGGTGGCTACGCCGGACGAGATCGCCTGCGCCACCGAATTGACGCCGCCGATCGCGCCTACGCCGAGCGCGATGCAGGTGAGGAAGATGAGGAAGCCGGAAAGGCCGCCGCGCATCTCGCGCAGCGCGAAGCGGAGGGCGAGTTTGAGGGAGCGGGATGTTCGCATCAACGTCCAGACCCCGCCGAGGGTGGTGCTCCTGCGCACCCCCCTCTGTCCTGCCGGACATCTCCCCCGCAAGGGGGGAGATTGGCAGCTTCGGCCCTGCCGCCTCTCCCGGAGGATTGGTGATTGGCGAAAGCCGACGCGACCGCCGATCTCCCCCCTTGCGGGGGAGATGTCCGGCAGGACAGAGGGGGGTGCGAAGAAACGCTACGCAACTTCATCTGCTCGCCCGTCCCTAGGCCGACACGGCAAGGCGGGGCGCTTCCGTCTCGATGCGCCCCGAGCGCATGGCGATCTGGCGCGAGCAGCGGGCGGCAAGCGCCGGGTCGTGGGTGACCAGCACCAGCGTGGTTCCGCGCTCGCGCGCTTCCGAGAACAGCAGGTCGGCGATCTGGCGGCCGGTCGCCTGGTCGAGATTGCCGGTCGGCTCGTCGGCGATGAGGATGCGCGGGGAGGGCGCCAGCGCGCGGGCGATCGCCACGCGCTGCTGCTCGCCGCCGGACAGCTCGCCGGGATAATGCGTCAGCCGCTCGCTGAGCCCCACTGCCGCGAGCTCGCGCTGCGCCGCGCCGAAAGGATCGGCATGGCCGGCCAGCTCCAGCGGCACGGCGACGTTCTCCAGCGCGGTCATGTTGGGGATCAGGTGGAAGGACTGGAAGACGATGCCGATGGTGCGGCCGCGAAAAGCGGCGATCTCGTCCTCGCTGCGGCCATTGAGCAATTGGCCGGCAATCTTGACCGTGCCGGAATCGACGCTCTCCAGCCCCGCCAGCACCATCAGCAGCGTCGACTTGCCGGAGCCGGACGGGCCGACGATGCCGGCGGTCTCGCCGGCGGTCACGTCGAGGCTGATGCCTTTCAGCACGTGGACCGACGAGGCGCCTTCGCCGAGAGTCAAGGAAACGTCGCGAAGTTCGATGACGGCTTCTGCGGTCACGGTTTGGTCCTATATGGAGGCGAGGATTTCAGGCGCGTTTTCGTCATATGGGCTTTAAGGCATGGCTTTCAAACGGTTCATCCTTTCCGCGGCAGCATTGGTGGCGGCAGCCATGATGACAATCGGCGGCGCGGCGGCCGAGCCGCGCCAGATCGTCGCGTTCGGCGACAGCCTGACGGCCGGATTCGGCCTCGATGCCGGCAAAAGCTTTCCAGAAAAGCTGCAGGCCGCGCTCGACACGAAAGGTCACGATGTCGTGATCGCCAATGCCGGGGTCTCGGGCGACACCACCAGCGGCGGCCTTGCGCGGCTCGACTGGTCGGTTCCCGACGGCACCGACATCGTCATCCTCGAGCTTGGCGCCAACGACATGCTGCGCGGCGTCACTCCCGACATCACGCGCAGGAATCTCGACGACATGATCACCCGGCTCAAGGCACGCGGCATCACGGTGCTGCTCGCCGGCATGCGCGCCGCCCCCAATCTCGGGCCGGACTACCAGCAGGCGTTCGACGCGATCTATCCGGAGCTGGCGCAGGAGCATGGTCTCGTCCTCTACCCGTTCTTCCTCGACGGGGTCGCCGCCGACCGACAGTTCCTGCTCGACGACGGCATGCACCCCAACGCCGCCGGCGTCGACCGCATGGTCGAGCGCTTCCTGCCGGTCATCGAGAAGGTGCTGGCGGAGACGGGCGCGACCTGACTCCCGCCGGCGCCCGGCGAAACCTTCCGGTAGGGGAAGCGTTATCTGTTGCAATGCACATAAAACGCTTGCCGTCGTCGCCGTTCGATGATTCCGTAGGCATGCGAGTTCCGATTCGAGGAAGGGAGGCTGTTCATGCCGCGTCTTTTCACCGCCCTCGAAATTCCCCGTGACGCCGCCTTGTCGCTGTCGCTCCTGCGCGGAGGCCTGCCTGGCGCGCGCTGGATCGACGTCGAGAACTACCACATCACCCTGCGCTTCATCGGCGACGTCGAAGGCCATGTCGCCGACGAGATCGCCAACGCGCTCGACCGGGTGCGGCGGCCGTCTTTCCAGCTCAGGCTCGCCGGCGTCGGCGCCTTCGGCGGCAAGAAGCCGCATTCGGTATGGGCCGGCGCCGTCGCTTCGCCCGACCTCAACGCGCTGCAGGCGGAGATCGAGCGCATCTGCCAGCGCATCGGCATGCCCGCCGATCCCCGCAAGTTCACCCCCCACGTCACGCTGGCGCGGCTGCGCAATTCGAGCCCGGCCGACGTCGCGGCCTACCTGTCGGCGCGCGGCAATTTTTCGGCCGCGCCCTTCAAGGTCGGCCGCTTCGTGCTGATGTCGTCGCGCGACTCGGTCGGTGGCGGCCCCTACGTGGTCGAGGAGGCATGGCCGCTGTCTGGGGCGGACGGCCGCTCCGCGCCGCTGCCGGAATATTCCGGCGCGGCCAATATGTGGCGCTGAGACGGGTTTTTCTCTCCGTCCGTCGCACAGCAGATTTTCGGGAGCTGCTCGGCAGACTACCCCCACCCCTAACCCCTCCCCTCAAGGGGGAGGGGGACCAGCTTGCGGCTCTGTCAGGCTTCAATCCGGCGACGGTTTCGCGCCGCATGGCGGCCACAAGGTCCCCCTCCCCCTTGAGGGGAGGGGTTAGGGGTGGGGGTACGAAGCGGCGAAATCACCATGCGATTGCCCCGCCGCCGGCGGGAGGCGGGAAGCGCCGCGCTATTTCGCCTGTGCCGTGAGAATCTTGAGCGCGAAGGCTGAAAACACGCCGGCGAACAGGTAGTCGACGATCCGGGTGACGCGCGGGCTCTGGCGCAGCAGGCCGGCGAAGCGGTCGGCGGCGATGACCATCGGCGCGGTCACCGGAAGCGACAGCACGATGAACATGAGGCCGAGGAAGAACAGCTTTCCCGGCGCGCCCGGATCGCTGGCCGACACGAACTGCGGCAGGAAGGTCATGAAGAACAGGATGATCTTCGGGTTCATCAGGTTGATGCCGAGGCCGGTCGCCCAGTTCTGGACGAGCGAGCGCGGCTTGCGCGGGGTCGCGTCCGGCGAGAATGCCGAGCCCTTGGAGATCGCCTGCCACGCCAGCCAGACGAGATAGCCGGCGCCGAAGATCTTCAGCACCAGGAAGGCCTGCGGCGAGGCGACGATCAGGGCCGACAGGCCGAGCGCCACCAGGGCGGTGTGGATGACGATGCCGGTCATGGCGCCGAGCATGCAGGCGAAGCCCGAGGCGCGGCCTTCCGACAGCGCGCGCCCGACGAACAGGGTCATGTCCGGGCCGGGCGTGATGGCGATGATGAAGGTGGCGATCGCGAACTGCAGGATGATGGAAAGGTCGGGGACAAAGGTCATGACACGGCCCATGGCGACGAAGCGCCGGCTATAGCCGAACCGGGCCGCCGGCGCCAGACGGTGCCGCGTTTCCCGTCACCCGTAGCGGCGCTGGCCCGCGGCGAAGACCGGCTCGGCCGCCGCGCCGTCGTCGGCCGCTTCAGCCAGGTCGATCTCGTCGATGGGTCGCGGCCGGCCGAGCAGGTAGCCCTGCGCCTCGTTGCAGCCTTCCACCTGGAGGATCGAGAGCTGCATCTGCGTCTCGACGCCCTCGGCGAGCACCGGAATCTCGAGGCTGCGGCCGAGCGTCAGCACGGCGCGGATGATCGCCTTGGCCTGCGGGCTGCGCTCGACGTCGGCCATGAACGACCGGTCGAGCTTGATCTTGTCGAACGGAAACGAGCGCAACGTGTCGAGCGACGAGTAACCGGTGCCGAAATCGTCGATCGCGACGGTCACGCCCAGCGCCTTGATCCGGCGCAGCGCATGCAGCGTGCGCGCCTTGTCGGCGATGATCGTCGATTCGGTCAGCTCGAGCTCCAGCCTTTTCGGCGCCAGCCCCGTTTCCAGCAGCACTTCGTGCACCAGCCGTGCCAGGTCCACATGGGCGAACTGCACCGGCGAGAGATTGACGGCGATCTTGTGCGTGTTGTCCCAGGCGGCAGCCTGGCGGCAGGCGGTGCGCAGCACCCACTCGCCGATCGCCAGGATGGAGCCGTTCTCCTCGGCGACCGGTATGAACTCCGCCGGCGGGATCATGCCGCGCTCGGGATGCTTCCAGCGCAGCAGCGCCTCGTAGCCGCGGATCTCTCCGGTCGGGACGGAGGTCTGCACCTGGTAGTGCAGCGCAAGCTCGCCGCGCTCGATCGCCTGGCGCAGGTCGTTGGCCAGGGCGCGGCGGTCGCGCGCGGCCTCGTCCATGCCGGGCTCGTAGAAACACACCGCCCGCGACACGTCGGCCTTGGCCCGGTACATGGCAAGGTCGGCGTTGCCGACCAGCCGCTCGCGGTCGGTCCCGTCATGCGGATAGACCGCCACGCCGATGCTGGCTCCGGTCGTCAGCTCGAAATCCTCGACCTGCAGCGGCTCGAACAGCGCCGTCTCTAGGCGCTCGACCAGCTCGAGCAGCTCCTTCTGGTCCTTGAACCGCTTCACCGCGGCGAACTCGTCGCCGCCCAGCCGCGCCGCGAACTCGCCGTCCCTGAGCAGCCGGTTCAGCCGCCTGCCGACCGTCTTCAGGGCCTCGTCGCCGGCGGCGTGGCCGCGCAGGTCGTTGATCTCCTTGAAGCGGTCGAGGTCGATGACGATCACGGCGATCCTGGTATCGTCATCGGCGCGGCCGATCTCGTGGTCCAGGTGGTCGCTGAAATACATGCGGTTGGGCAGGCCGGTCAGCGTATCGTTGAGGGCCAGGTGCTGGAGCCGCTCGAAACTCTCGACGCGGACGTCCTCGTCGATCAGGTGGCTGGCGAAGCCGGCCGCCGCGATGATCAGCCCGACCACCAGCACCGCGACCGCCATGGCCTCGAGGATTTCGGGATTGGTGCCGGCGGATATGAACGAGATCGGCTCCACCATCAGCGCCGCCATGGCGGTGAAATGCAGGCCGACGATGGCGAGGACGAGGATGCCGATGCCGGCGTGGAGCGACCAGCGCCGGGGCCGCCGCACCGCCTGGCCCACGGCCAGCGCCGAGAACACGACGGCGATGACGATCGAGGCCGTTACATGTCCGGCGTCCCATTCGACGATGCCGGCCATGTGATAGGCGGCCATTCCGGTGAAATGCATGGCCGAGAGGGAGGCGCCGACGAGGGCGCCGCCGACCTCGGGAGCAAGGTGCAGGCGATCGTTGGTGGCCAGGGCAAAACCTGCTCCGCTGCCCACCATGGCGATCAGCAGCGACATCATCGTCAGGAAAGGGTCGAAGGTGATCGGCACGCCCGGAACATAGGCGAGCATGGCGATGAAATGCGTGCACCAGACCGAGGAGCCGGCGGCGACCGCTGTCAGGAACAGCCACCCGCGCCGCTGCAGGCCGGCGGTCTTCGTGGCCCGCTGGAAAAGGCCCAGGGTCACCCCGCAGCCGACCACGCACATGAAGGCCGCAAGAAGCACTAGCCACAGATTGTGCTCCGTGGCAATGCACGTGATCACCCGCATGAAACCGACCCGACGCCTGCCCAAGCGACCGATTTAAAGGACACGGCGCCGATACGGTCGCATCTAGGCGCGGTCATTATGGCGACAGTGCCGCAAAGAGGTGAAAGTCGACTTAATCGCTCAATAAACCCGGACGAAGCCGCGCCGAATCCGCCGTTCCGGGCGGAAAACTCGTGCGCAATGGTAAACCGATTCATCCAGAACGACGGCCGGGCGGCCCGCACCCGCCAAGGCTGGCATCGTAGTCCTAAGTTGTAGGGCGCCCCGTCTTGCATCGCAGGCCTCTTGGCCTATTCTGGTCCGGCAGCGTGACGAAGATCACGGCAAATGGGAGGAATGCGAAATGGCCGAGAAGGCAATCTCACGCAGACGATTCCTGAAAACCTCGACGGTCGGCGGCGCCGCGGCCGCGGCCGGCACGCTCGCCGCGCCCGCGGTGCTGGCGCAGGCGCCGGTCGTGCTCAAGATGCAGTCGTCCTGGCCGGCATCCGATGTCTTCCAGGAGATGGCGCAGCAATATGTCGACCGCGTCCAGGCGATGTCGGGAGGCCGGCTGAAGATCGACCTGCTGCCGGCCGGTGCGGTCGTCGGCGCCTTCCAGGTGCAGGACGGCTGCCATGACGGAGTCATCGACGCCGCGCATACCGTCCCGGTCTACTGGTACGGCAAGAACAAGGCCGCCTCGCTGTTCGGCACCGGACCGGTGTTCGGCGGCGACGCCAACCAGATGATCGCCTGGCTCTATTACGGCGGCGGCCAGGAGTTCTACCGCGAGCTGACGCAGGACATTCTCGGCCTCAACGTCGTCGGCTTCCTCTCCTTCGGCATGCCGGCGCAGCCGCTCGGCTGGTTCAAGAGCGAGATCACCGACGCCGCGCAGCTGCAGGGCCTGAAATACCGCACGGTGGGCCTCGCCGCCGACCTGTTCCAGTCGATGGGCGCCTCGGTCGCCCAGCTTCCGGGCGGCGAGATCGTGCCGGCCATGGAACGCGGGGTGATCGACGGCTTCGAGTTCAACAATCCGACCTCCGACATGCGCTTCGGCGCGCAGGACGTGGCCAAGAACTACATGCTCGCCTCCTATCACCAGGCGAGCGAATCCTTCGAATACATCTTCAACCGGGACAAGTTCGAGAGCCTCGATCCCGACCTGCAGGCGATCCTGAAGCACGGCGTCGAGGCCGCGCACCTCGCCAACTACGCGCTCGCCATGAACCAGTACTCCGCCGACCTGCAGAAGCTCGCCAGCGAAAGCGGCGTCAACGTCAAGCGCACGCCGGACACCGTGCTCAAGGCCCAGCTCGAGGCCTGGGACAAGATCCTGCCGCCGCTGATGGACGACCCGTTCTTCAAGAAGGTGGTCGACAGCCAGAAGGCATGGTGCGAGCGCGTCGTCTTCTACAGCCTGCAGAACGCGCCCGACTACAAGCTCGCCTATCAGCATTACTTCCCGGGCAAGATCTGACGATCGACGGCTGACGCGCCGTCCGGCGGAATCGCGCCGGACGGCCTCGACCCTGGCCAGCTTACCGGGCGGTGGCGCGTGGAACGATACATCGCATTCGCCGACAGGCTGTCGGCCTGGTTCGGAAAAGTGTTCGCCTGGTGCATCCTCGGCATGACGCTCGGCGTCGGCTACGAGGTCGTCGTGCGGTATGCCTTCCGTGCCCCGACGCCCTGGGCCTTCGACCTGTCCTACATGCTGTACGGGACGCTGTTCATGATGGCGGGGGCCTACACGCTGTCGCGGGACGGCCATGTCCGCGGCGACTTCCTCTACCGGCTGTGGCAGCCGCGCACCCAGGCGAGGGTCGAGTTCGTCCTTTATTTCCTGTTCTTCTTCCCCGGCGTCCTGGCGCTGATCTTCGCCGGCTGGAAATATGCGGCGCGCTCCTGGCGCTATCTCGAAGTCAGCAACATGAGCCCGGCCAACATTCCGGTCTACCAACTCAAGACGGTCATCGTCGCGGCCGGCATCCTGCTGTTCCTGCAAGGCATCGCGCAGGTGTTCCGCTGCATCGTCTGCATGCGCACCGGCGCCTGGCCGCCGCATGCGCGCGACGTCGAGGAGCTGGAGAAGGTGCTGCTGGAGACGAAAAGCCTCGATGTGCTCCATTCGGGAGCAGAGCCGGCGCCTGTTCCTCCCGGCCTGGAACCGACCGGCAAAGACGGAGAACGCCGATGACCGAGCCCATGGTCGCCGTCGGCATGCTGCTGGTGCTCATCCTGGCGATATTTCTCGGCTTTCCCGTCGCCTTCACCCTGATGGCGCTGGGCGTGGGCGTCGGGTATTACGCCTATTACGACGCCGGCCGCATGTGGGCCGCCTACAACCGCGCGGTCGAGGCGGGCGCCGACGGCTGGACGCTGGCCGAGACCTGGATCGGCGGCTTCTTCAACAACCGCATCTTCGACCTGTTCGTCAACCAGACCTATTCGACGATGTCGAACGACGTGCTGACGTCGATCCCGCTGTTCCTGTTCATGGGCTACATCGTCGAGCGGGCCAACGTCATCGACCGGCTGTTTTCGGCGCTCTACATCGCCAGCCGCCGGATTCCCGGCTCGATGGCGGTGGCGGCGCTGATCACCTGCACGCTGTTCGCGACCGCCAGCGGCATCGTCGGGGCGGTCGTCACGCTGATGGGCCTGCTGGCGCTGCCGTCGATGCTGAAGGCGCGCTACGACGTGCGCTACGCCACCGGCGTCATCTGCGCCGGCGGCACGCTCGGCATCCTCATCCCGCCGTCGATCCTGCTGATCGTCTATGCCGCGACCTCGGGCGTGTCGGTGGTGCGGATGTATGCGGCGGCGATGATACCGGGCTTCCTGCTTGCCGGCCTCTATCTGCTCTACGTCGTCAGCCGTGCCGTTCTCAAGCCGGAGATCGCGCCGCGGCCGAGCAAGGAGGACGTCGGCGACCATACCTTCCTGCAAATCTGCTGGATGATGCTCGTCTCCTTCGTCCCGATGGCGGTTCTGATCCTGTCCGTCCTGGCGTCGATCCTGTTCGGCCTAGCGACGCCGTCCGAAGCGGCGGCCGTGGGGGCGGCAGGCGGACTCGTGCTCGCCGCGGCCTATGGCGGGCTGACCTGGGAGCGGCTGAAGGAATCGGTCTATCTCACCGCGCGGGCCTCGGCGATGGTGTGCTGGCTGTTCGTCGGCTCGGCCACCTTCGCCTCGATCTTCGCCTATCTCGGCGGTCAGCAACTGGTGAGCGATTTCGTCACCGGCCTCGACATGTCGCCGCTGATGTTCCTGATCGTCGCGCAGATCATCATCTTCATCCTCGGCTGGCCGCTGGAATGGACGGAGATCATCGTCATCTTCATCCCGATCTTCCTGCCGCTGCTGCCGCATTTCGGCATCGACCCGCTGTTCTTCGGCATGCTGGTGGCGGTCAACCTGCAGACGGCGTTCCTGTCGCCGCCGATGGCGATGTCGGCCTATTACCTGAAGGGCGTCGCCCCGCCGCAGGTCCAGCTGACGGACATCTTTCGCGGCATGATGCCCTACATGGCGATCGTCATCCTGTGTATGGTGGTGATGTATGTCTTCCCGCAGACGGTCTTCTGGCTGCCGAACCTGGTCTACGGGCGGTGAGGTGGCGGCGGTGAACGACAGGCATGGAAGGAACCGGCCGCGATGATGGACCGCCTGTTCGCGCTGCTGGCGCTGCTCGCCCTCGTCGGCTTCCTTGGCATCGTCGGCATCAGGGTCGGCCGCGTCGACTTGGCGATCGTCATCGCCATAACCTTGGCGTTCGCCTGCTACGATGTGTGGCGGCAGCTTTTCGCGAACCGCCGCTGACGAAGATCAGGGCGTTATCGTGCCGGTCCGCGGGTCCTCGTCGGCGGCGATCAGCGGATCGCGCGGCTCGTAGCGCTCGCCGTTCCAGCTCCAGTGCATGGGCTCCAGGTCGAAGCGATCCAGCGTGACGAGATTCGGCCAGCCGCCATTGGATGTGCTGGCGTCGGTGTAGATGGCGAGGCCTTCGCTGTTGTAGGCCTCGCGCCAGCCCCCGACCGGGCCGGTGCGGACGAAGCCGAACAGGCCGCAGCCGGTGCGTCCGTAATACCAGGCCGAGCCGCACAGCGTGGCGAACAGCATCTCCTTGCCCGCGCCGCGGTCGAGGCGGGTTGCCGCCACCTTTGGCGTCGCCGTGGTCGCGGCGCGGAACAGGCCGATCTCTTCCTCGAGGAGAGACCGGGCAGTCTCGACGGCGGCGTCGGTCTCGGAAAGCTCGATCTTCGCGTAGGCCGACATGTCGACCTGGCTGCACAGCGGCGCAACCGCCTCGATGACCTTGCGCGAGCCGCGCAGCGGGAACGCGGCCGTCACCGTGTCGTCGCTGCCGAGGTCAGCCGTGAGGCGGCTTCCGCCCTTAAGCGCCTCCACGATCTCGCGCGACAGCGGCAGCGTGATCGTCCGCGCCTGCTGCTCCGCCAGGATCGGATAGGTCTTCGCGTCGACGGAGAGCTGCGCCGGTACGGCGGAGGTGGGCGTCTCGCGCGGCCCGGTGCGCAGCCTGAGCGACCAGCGCTGCTCGGCGCAGACCAGCGAGCCGCCGGTGATCGCGGTCGCCCCGGTCGGGACGGGCAGGATGGCGACGGCGCCGCTGCCGGCCTCCTGCCAGGCTTCGGCGGCGAGACCTTGCCCGGACAGGAACGGCAGGATGGCGAGGGCCGCCAGAGCGGCCGCCCGGGCGTTGCGCGCATGCGATTGCGGGTTGGCTGGAAGCTTGGTCATCGCGGAAATGGCGCCGGCTGCGGAGAATCACGAAATCTGGTCGAACGGCCTATTGGTGACCGATCGAGGCAAAGCGATCGTTAACGGCTGTTCGCGGCGGTGCGTCCGAACCTCGACATGCAGGTTAATCGCTTACAGACGACCAGGACTTTCGCCGCTTCGTACCCCCACCCCTATCCCCTCCCCACAAGGGGGAGGGGACTTCGCGGCCGCTATGCCCCGCGAACCATCGACGATGGCACCTGCCGGAGATGTCGGCCCGGTTCACCTCCCCCTTGTGGAGAGGGGTTAGAGGTGGGGGTAAACGCATGTGCGATCGGCCAGCCCTACAAGGCGGGAATGGCAGCGTCCGCAGCCCTTGCCCGCCAAGGCATTCCTGCTAATAGTGCCGGCCGAAAACAGGGCGGCACGGCCGCTTCCGCAATTCCGGAGACACCATGTCGAAGTGGAAAGACGTCAAGAAGGTCGTGCTCGCCTATTCCGGCGGTCTAGACACGTCGATCATCCTGAAGTGGCTGCAGACCGAGCTCGGCGCCGAGGTCGTGACCTTCACCGCCGATCTCGGCCAGGGCGGCGAGCTCGAGCCGGCACGCAAGAAGGCCGAGATGATGGGCATCAAGGACATCCGCATCGTCGATGTCCGCGAGGAGTTCGTCTCCGACTTCGTCTTCCCGATGTTCCGCGCCAACGCCGTCTACGAGGGCCAGTACCTGCTCGGCACGTCGATCGCCCGACCGCTGATCTCCAAGCATCTGGTCGAGATCGCACGGGAGACCGGGGCCGACGCCATCGCTCACGGCTCCACCGGCAAGGGCAACGACCAGGTGCGCTTCGAGCTTTCCGCCTATGCGCTCAATCCCGACATCAAGGTGATCGCGCCGTGGCGCGACTGGTCGTTCAAGTCGCGCACCGACCTGCTCGACTTCGCCGAGAAGCACCAGATCCCGATCGCCAAGGACAAGCGCGGCGACGCGCCCTTCTCGGTCGACGCCAACCTGCTGCATTCCTCCTCGGAAGGCAGGGTCCTGGAGGATCCGTGGAGCGAGCCGCCGGAATTCGTGCATCAGCGCACGGTCTCGCCGATGGACGCTCCCGATGTCGTCACCGAGATCACGATCACCTTCAAGAATGGTGACCCGGTAGCGATCAACGGCGAAAGCCTGTCGCCGGCGACGCTGCTGGCCAGGCTCAACGACCTCGGCCGCGACAACGGCATCGGCCGGCTCGACCTGGTCGAGAACCGCTTCGTCGGCATGAAGAGCCGCGGCGTCTACGAGACGCCGGGCGGCACGATCCTGCTGGCCGCGCACCGCGCCATCGAGTCGATCACGCTCGACCGGGGCGCGGCGCATCTGAAGGACGAGCTGATGCCGCGCTATGCCGAGCTCATCTACAACGGTTTCTGGTTCGCGCCGGAGCGCGAGATGCTGCAGGCGCTGATCGACAGGAGCCAGCAGGACGTCGAGGGCGAGGTGCGGCTGAAGCTCTACAAGGGCAATGTCATCGTCACCGGCCGCCGGTCGCCGAAATCGCTCTATTCGGACGCGCTGGTGACCTTCGAGGACGACCGCGGCGCCTACGACCAGAAGGACGCGGCCGGCTTCATCCGCCTCAACGCACTCAGGCTGCGCACGCTGGCGGCGCGCAACCGCGGGTAAGATCGGGCGGCTGCAGCTTCCTTCCATCCTGACCCTTCCCCACAATGGGAGGGGGATCGGCAGCCTCTCTCCGGCATGCGCCAACCGCCGACGGTTTCTCGCGGCCTGGGGAGGTAACCGCCTCACCACAAGTTGCCGGCTTCCGGCGGCACGGCATCATATCGTTACCAGCCCTCTCTAAATGAAACCGCCATCGACGTTCCGGACGGAGATGGCCGATGCCGCATTTGCGAATCTTCGGGGATCGGGCGGGCTATGACGAGGACCGCTACACGCTGGTCATGTCGGTGAAGCGCAAGCCCACGGTGTTCCATCTGGTGGCGGGCGGCGGCCTCGACGTTACGACGGATCCGGTGGACGGCAGGACCATCGTCGACTGCTCGGCAGCGGCGGGCGACGACGCCGGCATCCACAAGGACGCGCGCCTGACGCCCTGGGAGAAGGAGCAGACCATCAGCAAGGTCACGCTGACGGCCAAGGAGGTCGGCAGCACGGTGCTGCGGGCGAAGGGCGGCGGCGCCGACCAGATCAAGCCGCTGCCGATCACCGTCGTCTCCAACAACGATGCGCGCCAGATCGGCAACACGCTCGGCGAGATCACGTCCAAGCTCCGCGACGATATCCAGAAGCTGTCGCTTCGCGACGCCGTCATCGAGGTCGCGCGCGACCAGATGAACAGCGCCATCTCCATCGGTCATTCGCAGAACGGCTTCGGCGTCTACATGAAGAGCGACACCCTGAACTGGTGCGGCGCCTTCGCCTACTGGTGCTGGGACCAGGCCGCCTTCATCAAGGGCGAGACGAACCCGTTCGCCAGCGGCGGCAACGAGGTGCTGTGGTCGCCGCAGCGCGCCATCGAATGGGGCCGCAAGCCGAGCAGTCCGGTCAACATGTGGCGCGTCGACACCAACGAAGGCTATTCACCCGCCAACCTCAAGCGGGCGGACATCGTGCTGGTGCGGGCAAACACCCGGGACTGGAAGGGCGAGGACGAATCGAAGCGGCCGCCGGGGCCGTGGTACTGGAAGCACGTCTGCATGATCCATTCGATCAGCGGCGACACCGTCCTCACCATGGACGGCAACCAGGGGTTTCCGCAGGCCATCAAGATCGTCGAGCGAAGCCTGTCGGAAAAGGTCGACGGCGGACCGTACAAGCTGGCCTTCGTGCACCCGTTTCTCGTCTGAGCCGCCAGCTACTCGCCGGCGGCTGCGAGTTCCGTAGCCTTGCGCCGCCGCCGGCGCGTCTCCTGGGCGGCCGCGGCGGTCGCCTCTTCCGCCCCGCCGGAAACCTGGACGGTCGGCGTCGCCAGCTTGATGCCGTTCTCGTCGAAGGCCTTCTTGATCATCATCAGGGCCTTGCGCTTGATGGTGAACTGCGTGCCGGGCTTGGTCATCAGCTTCATGCGCAGCACGATGCCCGATTCGCCGAAGCTGTCGACGCCCTGCATCTTCAGGGGCGAGAGCGTGTTTTCGGCGAACTCCGGGTCCTGCGCCAATTCCTGGCCGATCTTCTTGACGATCTTGCGCGCCTGCTCGACGTCGGAATCGTAGGTGACGGTGAGCGTCATCTTCTCGATCACCCAGTCGCGGCTCATGTTCTGCACGGCGCCGAGCTGGCCGAACGGCACGGTGAAGATCGGCCCGCGCTGGTGGCGCAGCCGCACCGAGCGCAGGCTGAAGCCTTCCACCGTGCCCTTGTAGCTGCCGCTCTGGATGTACTCGCCGACGCGGAAGGCGTCGTCGAGCATGAAGAACACGCCGCTGATGATGTCCTTCACCAGAGTCTGCGAGCCGAAGCCGATGGCCACGCCGAAGATGCCGGCCCCGGCGATCAGCGGGGCGATGGCGATGCCCATCCCGGAAAGGATGGTCAGCACCGCCACGATGGCGATGAAGACGCCGAGCGCGTTGCGGAAGATGGGCAAGAGGGTCCGCAGCCGGCCGCGGCGCGCCATTTCCTCCGGCGTGCCGCCCTGCTCGGCGGTCACCTCCATACGATGGGCGATCAGGGCCTTCGACAATTGCCACAGGAGATCGGCGACGAGCAGGATGATGATGCCGTTGAGCAGGCCGCCGACGACGCGGCGGGCGGTTTCGCTCTCGCCGACGGCGGCGGCCGTCAACTGCCAGACATAGGTCAGCCAGGCGACGGCAAGCGCGATCACCAGGGCGCGGGCGCCGCGCACGATGAGCACCCGGGTGATCATCGCCCAGAGCGTGGTGCTGCCGTGGCCCCCGGCGAGCGTGTCGGCGATGCGGCCGACGCCGGAGACCGCCTTCGGCAGCAGAAGGGCGTAGATGCCGAGCCACAGCAGGCCGACGAGCTCGGCGACCCAGACGAACCACAGGATGATCAGGTAGAAGGTGAGCAGCCATCCCTTCATCGGCGAGGGGGCTGCACGGAAATGCGGGCGGCGCCACACGCAGTCGATCGAGACGGCAAGCAGCCCGAGGCCGAAGGCATAGGCCACCAGCTGCCGGGCCTCGCGGGTGAAGCCGAGGGACGGCATCAGGCTGGCGATCGCCCAGCCGGCGAAGAAGATCGCCGCGAACATCTGCACGCGGGAAAACCAGAAGCGGGCGCTCGCATCGTCGGTGTCGACCATGCGCGGCGGACGGGCGGGATCGGCGCCCTGCGGCGACAGCAGCAGCCGGGCGACGGTGCGAACGAGCCGGAAGAGGATGACGGCGGCAAGAAAGGTGAGGACCACCTTGCGCAGGAGCGGCGGCCAGTCGAAGGCGAGGAAGAGGCCGGCGCTGGCCAGGGTGAACACGAGCAGCGGAACGAGATCGGTCAGGAGCCGCAGCGGCTGTTCCGCCGCGCCGCCCGGGGCATCGCGCCTGGCCCGGTGCAGCAGGTGGCGGAACAGCCGCTCGGCGCCGTAGCCGACCGCGATCAGGACGGCGAGAATGAACAGCACCGTGCCTGGGCGACCGGAGTTGACATCGGCGGAAGCCGCGCGGGTTGCATTGGCGAGCTGCTGGGGGAAGCTGACAAGGGCGGTCTTCAGCGCGCCGATATGGTTGCGGATGCGCGCCTCGACCTCGGTCAGGCCGTCCGCCGCTGGGGAGCTTTCGGGGGCGGCCGGAGCGGCGGGGCGCGACTGCAGCCAGGACTTGACGTCGGGGTCGTTCAGGAGATCAAGCAGTTGCTTGACTTTTTCAGGCGGGGGCGCGGCGTCCGCCTGCTGGGCGAGCGCGCCGGCCGGCATAGCAGCCAGCATCAGCAACGCCGCCGCTACGGCGACGACGATCCGCACCAAACCGCTCCTCATAACTCCTCCGCAAGCCGCAGCCGCCGGCGAAGCGCCGTGGCCCTGCCTCCAGCATGGCACAGAAGAATGACGGAAGCATAGAGCGGGCTTCGGTGTTCAGGGACGCGCCGGCCGCCGGCCTGAATTCAGCCCGAGGCGGCCTGATCCTGCCGGCCTGCGACGATGCCGGCCCATCTGGCGATCTTCTCCTGCAGCGCCTTGGGGCTGATCGGCTTCGGCAGGTAGTCGTCCATGCCCGCCTCGAGGCAGCGCTCGCGATCGCCCTTGAGCGCGTGCGCGGTGACGCCGATGATCGGCGTGTGCCCGCCGCGCTCGGCCTCCAGCGCGCGGATGGCACCGGTCGCCTCCATGCCGTTCATCTCCGGCATCGACACGTCCATCAGCACCATGCGCGGGCGGCCGTCGCGGACCGCCTCGACCGCCAGGCGGCCATTGCCGACGATCTGGAAGGTCATGCCGGTCTCCGAGAGGATCTGGGTGAAGACGAGCTGGTTCACCTCGTTGTCCTCGGCGACCAGGATGTCGACCCGGTGCACGGCGGACGGCGATTGCAAGGCGGCGGAGGGGCTTGCGTCCGGCTCACTCAGCTTGGCCTCCGCCGCCGGAGCCGCCACCGGCCGGGGCTCCGGCGCGACGGTTCCGCGGCGGTGGCGGCTCCTCTGGATGGTGGTCACGAGCGTCTCCAGCAGGAGCGACGAGCGGGCCGGCTTGGTGAGCTGCGCGTCGATCAGCAGGTCGCGCACCGCGGCCGTCCCGAGCGACTGGTCGACGGAGGTCAGCATGACGATCGGCGTTTGCGCGAAGGCCGTGGTCGCGCGGATGGCGCGCGCCATGTCGAGGCCCGACATGCCCGGCATCTGGTAATCCAGCACCAGGCAGTCGACCGCCAGTCCGAGGCGCGATACCGCCTGCAGCACCTCCAGCCCTTCGGCTCCGCTCGAAGCGGCGCAGGCGTCGAACCGCCAGCTCGCCATCTGCTCGAGCAGGATGGCGCGGTTCACCGGATTGTCGTCGACGACGAGGATGCGCGCGCCGGTGACGTCCACCGGCACCCATTTCGGCTCGCTCAGCCGTTCGGCGAAAGGCAGCCGCAGCGTGAACCAGAATGTCGAGCCCTTGCCCTCGGCGCTGTCGACGCCGATCGAGCCGCCCATCATCTCGACCAGGCGCGAGGTGATGGCGAGGCCAAGCCCCGTGCCCTCGTGCCGGCGCGTCGAGGACGCATCGACCTGGCTGAATTTCTCGAACACGAGGTCGCGCTTGTCGGCCGGAATGCCGATGCCGGTATCGGTGACGGCGATGCGCAGGCCGCCGTCCCCGTCGGCGACCGCTTCCACCAGGACGTGGCCCGCCTCGGTGAACTTGATGGCGTTGCCGACGAGGTTGGTGACGATCTGCCGGATGCGGCCGACGTCGCCGACATAGGTCTCGTTGAGGTCGGGAGCGAGGCGGACGATCAGCTCCAGATCCTTCTCCTTGGCGCGCGTCGACAAGAGCGTGGCGACGTCCTCGATCGCTTCGGGAAGGTTGAACGGCGCCGGGTCGAGCACCAGCTCGCCCGCGTCGATCTTGGAGAAGTCGAGGATGTCGTTGATGATGGTGAGAAGCGCGTTGCCGGACTTTACGATGATGTCGGTGAAGGTCTTCTGCTTCGAATCGAGCTCGGTGCGCGCCAGCAGCTCGGCCATGCCGAGCACGCCGTTCATCGGCGTGCGGATCTCGTGGCTCATATTGGCGAGGAATTCCGACTTGGCGCGGTCGGCGAGCACGGCGCGCCGCTCGGCCTCGCGCAGTTGTCCCTCGCGCCGCTTCTGCTCCGTCACGTCGACCGTCGAGCCGATCAGGTAGAGCGAGCCGTCGGAGGCGGTGAACGCACCCTTGCGGGCGACCTGGTGGCGCAGCGAGCCGTCCGGCGACGTCACTGTCTCCTCGATCTCGCGCAGCTCGCCCGAGGCGAAGACGGCGCGATCGGCCTCGGCGAGAAGCTCGCCGTCGGCGCCGAATATGTCGACGTCGGTGCGGCCGATGGCGAAATCCTTGGAGAAGCCGGTCAGGTCGCACCAGCCCTTGTTGACATAGGTGAGCTTCAGGTCCTCCTTCTTGGCGTAGATGGCGACCGGAACGTTGTCGATCAGGCCGCGGAAGACCTCGTTCTCGCGCAGGCTCTCCCTGAGCAGCGCCTCGCGCCTCTTGATGTCGGTGATGTCGGTGCTGGAGCCGCAGACATGCACCGTGCCGTCGCCGGCGACGACGCGGCTCTTGCGCGTCATCAGCTGGCGTAGGGTGCCGTCGAGATGCGTGACCGCCTCCTCGGTCTCCACGACGCTGCCGCTCGTCACCACGCCGGCATCGTCGGCGGAGAAGCCGTCCGCCTCGCCGACGCCGAACAACTCGCGATCGGTGCGGCCGACGGCCTGCTCGGGGGTGAAGCCGGTCAGCGCGCACCAGGCCTTGTTCACATACTCCACGGTGAGGTCGGCGGCTTTGATGTTGGCGGCGACCGGCAGCTCGTCGAGGACGTGGCGGAACAGCTCGATCTGCCGCATCGATTCGTGGAGCGAGCGCTCGCGCTTCTTCATCTCGGTGACGTCGAAATAGGAGACCAGCCGCTTGCCGCCCGACAGCGCGGTGACGGAATAGACCATGGTCTTGCCGTCGGCGCGGGCGAATTCGCGCGGCGCCACGTCGCCCGCCCGGATCTCGGCGGTGCGCGAGGCCACGTAGGCCTCCCATTCGCCGTCGGCGACGTCGTAGATGCCGTTGTGGCGGTTGATGTCCATCAGCGCGCGGAAGGGGGAGCCGACCGCGACCGAGTCGGGCTCCAGGTTCCAGATGACGTAGAACGCCTTGTTGATGATCTCGGCGTTGAGGTTGGCGCCGAGCAGCACGACGCCGAGGTCGAGCGAATCGATCGTGCGCTGCAGGTCGGAGAGCAGGTATTCGCTCTGCCTGTTCGCCGCGTCGAGGGCGGAGCGCTGGTTCTCCAGCTCGGTGATGTCGGTGCAGATGCCGACCGTTCCGCCGGCGTCGCTCGGCAGATCGCGATGCATGATGGTGCGGCCGTCGGCGAAGCGGATCATGATCGGTGCCTGCGAGCGCGCCAGGCGGGTCGACAGCACCGCCTCGCGCCACTGCGCGGCCGGCATTCCGCCGGTGTTCCAGATGCCGCGCCGCAGCCCCTCGTCCACGAGCTCGGCGAAGGCCAGGCCGGGCTGAATCACATCCTCCAGGCCGCGATACATGGCGACCATCGCAGCGTTGAACAGCCGCAGCCGGTCCTGCGCGTCGTAGTAGCAGAAGGCGTCCGACATCACGTTCAGCGCCGACATCATGTGGCCGATGTTGGCGCCGACGGCCATCGTCGCGGTGTCGCCGTCGGCACGATCGTCGGATTCGTCCAGCGCCTGCACGATGCGCGTGATGTTGCGCGCGGTGCCGCGGTATCCGAGGAAACAGCCGGTGTCGTCGAAGCGCGGGAACCCCGTCACGGAAATCCAGCCGCAGTCCGAGCGGGCGCCCTTGAGTGCGTAGACGAAGTCGCGGAAGGGGCGGCGCGCCTGCAGGTCGTCGAGATGCTGCGCGGCCGGGCCGCCGCTGCGCTCGTCGGAGTTCAGGAAATCGAAGCGGAACCGGCCGAGCACGTCGGCGGGGTCGATTCCGGTGATCTCGCGATAGCCGGCCGACAGCCAGGAGAAGCGCAGGTCCGCATCGGTCTCCCAGACCCAGTCGGCGCCGGCGCGAATCAACTCCTCGGCTTCCATCGCCGGGAGATCCAGGGCGGCGCAGCCGCCTTCGCCGGCCAGGACGGCAGCCGACGGAGTGTCTTCCACCGAGGCGTCCGGGCCTCCCCCTTCATCGTGCTTCATCGTCGTCCAGCCCCGCACAGGCGAATTTCGTCCGCCTCTCTTCCCCGCGCGAGTATCGGCGGCAAACGCTTAAGGATTGGCTAACCATATCGCCGGTTTCCGCCGCCGGTTCCCGCAAGGGTCGGAGCGGGTTGCCTCGGCGCCGCCGAGGATCGATGATGCCGGTGCGATACGGATCGACGGGAGCGACTGGAATGGCAACGACAAGACCGATCGCCACGGCGCCGGCGGACGGGACGAAGGTGCGGATCGTCTGGACGGACGCCGACGGCCAGGAGAACGAATCGATCGGACAGTACCGCTCGCTGGAGCGGATGCGGCAGACCGGCGGCGACTGGGACGAGGGCGACGCCGGCTGGTGGGTGTTCGTCGACGGCTCGACCCAGAAGAAGGTGTCGCCGCATTCCTGGATCAGCGGCGAGGACGAGGATTAAACCCCTGGCGCGGCCCACGACTGCGGACAGTCCCACCGGACGGCCTTGCGGATGCCGCGGCAACGATTAGCCTGATGCCGCCATCTCATCCGAAGGATCTCCATGCAGCGCGTGTTCGACGGCCACAACGACGTCCTGCTTCGTCTCTGGCGGCGGGAGAAGGAAGGATTCGATCCCGTCCGCGATTTCGTCGACGGATCGCCGTTCGGCCATATCGACCTGCCCCGCGCGCAGGCTGGTGGCCTGGCGGGCGGATTGTGCGCGATCTACATTCCCTCCGACGACCTGCAGATGAAGGCGCCGGGGCCGGACGGCCGCTACGACACGCCGCTGCCGAGGCCGCTGGAGCGCGCGCCATCGCTCGACATAGCGCTGCAGTTCGCCTCGATCGCCGTCCGGCTGGCACATTCCGGCGGCTGGCGGCTCTGCCGCTCCACGGCGGAGATCGAGGCGGCGATGCGGGACGGGATATTCGCGGCCGTGCTGCACCTCGAAGGCTGCGAGCCCATCGATCCCGATCTCGCCGCGCTCGACGTGCTGCATGCCGCCGGCCTGCGCTCGCTCGGGCCGGTGTGGAGCCGTTCCAACATCTTCGGCCACGGCGTGCCGTTCGCCTATCCGCGCAGCCCCGATACCGGCCCGGGCCTCACCGAGGCCGGCAGGCGGCTGGTGCGCGCCTGCGACCGGCTCGGCATCCTGGTCGACCTGTCGCATATCACCGAAAAGGGGTTTTGGGACGTGGCCGGAATCACCGACCGGCCGCTGGTGGCAAGCCACTCCAACCCGCATGCGCTGGTGCCGGTGGCGCGCAACCTCACAGACCGCCAGCTTGATGCCATCCGCGCGAGCAACGGCCTGGTGGCGCTCAACTTCGCCGTCACCATGCTGCGGCCGGACGGCCGCGAGGATGCCGCCGTGCCGCTCGACGACATGGTGCGGCATATCGACCATCTCGTCGGCAGGCTCGGCATCGACGGCGTGGCGATCGGCTCGGATTTCGACGGCGCTACCGTGCCGGCCGAGATCGGCGACGCGGCCGGGCTGCGGAAGCTGGTCGCCGCATTGGAGCGGGCGGGCTACACCGGCACGGACCTCGACAAGATCTGCCGAGGCAACTGGCTGCGAATATTGCGCTCGGCGTGGCGGGAGGGGTGATGAATTCCGCCGTATCGTACCCCCCACCCCTAACCCCTCTCCACAAGGGAGAGGGCGCTTTGCGGCCGCCGTGCCGCGGAAAACCGTTGATGGTTGATGTTTGGCGGAGATGCAAGCCGGTCCCGCTCCCCCTTGTGGGGGGTTAGGGGTGGGGGTAGCTCGCGGGCGATTATCCGGCGCCGGCCCTCGTCGTCACGCCGCCAGTGACGCCTCCGCCAGCCTGACCCAGTAGCTCACCCCGTGCGGGATGACCTCGTCGTTGAAGTCGTAGGCGGGGTGGTGGAGGTTGGCGCTGTCGCCATTGCCGATGAAGATGAAGGCGCCGGGCCGGGCCTCCAGCATGTAGGAGAAATCCTCGCCGCCCATCAGCGGCTGGATGGCGCGGTGGACATGTGGATCGCCGGCGATCTCGGCGGCGACGTCGCCGGCGAACACCGCCTGCTCGGCGTCGTTCACCGTCACCGGGTAGTTGGCGTCGTAATCGATCGTCACGGTCACGCCGAAGGTCGCGGCGATGCCGTCGCAGACCGCCCTCATGCGCTGCTCGGCGGCGGTGGCCACCTCCTTGCGCAGGGTGCGCACCGTGCCGGCGATCTGGGCATGCTCGGGGATGACGTTGTAGGCGTCGCCGGCATGGAACTTCGTCACCGTGACCACCAGCGCGTCGACCGGGTCGGTCGAGCGCGAGACGATCGTCTGCAGCGCCACGACGAGCTGGCTGGCCGCCACGATCGGATCGATCGCCTTGTGCGGCAGCGCGGCATGGCCGCCGCGGCCTTTGACGGTGATCGTGAATTCGGCGGTCGCGGCCATGATCGGCCCCGGCTTGATGGCGAACTGGCCGACCGGCAGGCCGGGCATGTTGTGCATGCCGAACACCCTTTCGATGCCGAAGCGGTCCATCATCCCGTCGCGCACCATGGCGAGGCCGCCTGCGCCGCCTTCCTCGGCCGGCTGGAAGATCACCGCCACCGATCCGGCGAAGTTGCGCGTCTCGGCGAGGTATTTCGCCGCGCCGAGCAGCATGGCGGTGTGGCCGTCATGGCCGCAGGCATGCATCTTGCCCGGCGTCTTCGATGCGTAGGGCTTGCCGGAGGTCTCGCTGATCGGCAGCGCGTCCATGTCGGCGCGCAGGCCGACGGTGGCGCCGTCGCCCAGCCGGCCCTTGATGACACCCACCACGCCGGTGCGGCCGATGCCGGTCGCCACCTCGTCGCAGCCGAAGGCCGCAAGCTTCTCGGCGACGAAGCGCGCCGTCTCGAACACGTCGTAGTTGAGCTCGGGGTTCTGGTGCAGGTGGCGGCGCCAGCCGGCGACCTCGTCCTGCAACTCGGCGGCGCGGTTCAGAATCGGCATGTCGCAGTCCCACTTCCGTTCGTTGTTTCAGCAGCGCAGCTTGCCGCCGCCCGGGCTTTGCCATTTTGACGTCACATAGACTAAATAGCACCGAATGATGTCCCGGCGTCGCGAACGCGTCGCCAGTCGTCGCGCGATGCGACGGGACAAGCTTATTGACCTATGCTCGATCACGGCAAGAGGCTATTTCGGAACGATGATCCGACGCACTCTCCTCATTCCCGCCTTGCTGGCCGGCATGGCCGCCTCGACCGCGCTGCACGTCGCGCCGGCCGCGGCCAACCCCTCCATCCTGTTCGACCCGGCCACCGGGCGGGTGATCGAGAGCGACGACGCCTTCCATCGCTGGTATCCGGCCTCGCTCACCAAGCTGATGACGACCTACGTCGTGTTCCGCGCCATCCAGTCGGGCGAGCTGACGTTCTCCTCGCCGGTGCGCATCTCCAAGAAGGCGTCGGAACTGCCGCCGAGCAAGATGGGCTACAAGCCGGGCTCGGTGCTGACCGTCGACAATGCGCTGAAGATCATCATGGTGAAGTCGGCCAACGACGTCGCCATGTCGCTCGGCGAGAGCGTCGCCGGCTCGCAGGCCGCCTTCGCCGAGATGATGAACGCCGAATCGCGGCGGCTCGGCATGACCGATTCGCACTGGATCAATCCGCATGGACTGCATGACGACGGCCAGTACACCTCGCCGCGCGACCTGGCGCTGCTGTCTGTCGCGCTGCGCCGTGATTTTCCGCAATATTCCGACTATTTCTCGATCGAGGGGCTGCTTGCCGACGGCAAGGAGGTTCCCAGCCACAACAATCTGCTCGGCCGCTACGACGGCGCCGACGGCATGAAGACGGGTTATACCTGCCCGTCCGGCTTCAACCTGGTCGCGTCGGCCAGCCGCAACGGCCGCACACTGATGGCGATCGTGGTCGGCGGCGAATCGGTCGAGGCGCGCGACGAGAAGGCGGCCGACCTGCTGTCGCGCGGCTTCGCCGCGGCGCCGGGCAGCGGCCCGTCGCTGGCCGAGCTGCGGCCGGCATCCGCCGCGCGGAACCTGCCGGTCAACATGTACGACCAGCTCTGCTCCAAGGAAGTGCGGGCCGCCAGGGCGAAGAAGGACAAGGAGCTGCGCGAGGCGATCAAGGCCGGCCGGGCCGTCAGGACAGTGCCGATCTATTCCGCCGAGCTGCCGCGGCCGCGCCGGCTCGTCTCGGTGAGGCTGGGCGGCGCCCAGGGCCCTGTGCCGAAGGCGGTGGCGGAGGCGCAGGCCTATGCCGACGTGCCGATCCCGACCTGGCGTCCGGACATGCCGGTGCCGGGACTGCGCACCGCCGAGCAGGGCGACGGCGCGACCATACGCTAGGCATGCCGCGGTGAGCCCATATCCGATCCCCGTCTCGGTGCTGACCGGCTTCCTCGGCGCCGGCAAGACGACGCTACTCAACCGGCTGCTGCGCGATCCCGAACTGAAGGACACGGCCGTCATCGTCAACGAGTTCGGAGAGGTGGCGATCGACCATCTTCTGGTCGAGCAGGCGTCGGACGGCGTCATCCAGCTTTCCGACGGCTGCCTGTGCTGCACGGTGCGCGGCGAGCTGGTCGACACGCTGGCCGACCTGATCGACCGGCTGCAGACCGGGCGGATCGAAAAGCTGGCGCGTGTCGTCATCGAGACCACCGGCCTCGCCGATCCGGCGCCGGTGCTGCAGTCGATCATGGCGCATCCGGTGCTGGTGCAGGCGTTCCGGCTCGACGGCGTGATCACGCTGGTCGACGCGGTCAACGGCGCGGCGACGCTGGACAACCATGTCGAGGCGGTCAAGCAGGCCGCGGTCGCCGACCGGCTGGTGATCACCAAGGCCGACCTGGCGACGGATGCCGCCGCCGTCGACGCCTTGCGCCGGCGGCTCAGGGCGCTCAATCCGAACGCGGCGATCCTCGACGTGCAGGGGCCGGAGGCGGGCGCTGCCGGCCTGCTCGCCTGCGGCCTCTACGATCCCGCCACGAAGACCGCCGACGTGCGGCGCTGGCTGGGCGAGGCGGCGGATGACGGACACCATCATGATGGCCATGCGCACCATCATCATGACCATCACCACCATGACGGCCACGACGCTCATCACCACCATCATGACGAACGGATAAAATCCTTCTCGCTGGTGCATGAGCGGCCGGTGCCCTATGCGGCGATCGAGATGTTCCTCGATCTTTTGATGTCCGTTCACGGCGACAGGCTGCTGAGGATGAAGGGCATCATCGAGCTCCGCGAGGATCCTTCCCGCCCGCTGGTCGTGCATGGCGTGCAGAAGACGCTGCACCCGCCGGCGCGGCTGCCGGCCTGGCCCGACGGCCCGCGCGGCGTGCGCCTGGTGCTGATCACGCTCGACATGCCGGAGGATTATGTCCGCCGGCTGTTCGCCATCATCACAGAGGAGCCGGCCGTCGACACGCCCGACCGGGCCGCGGTCAGGGACAATCCGCTGGGGATTCCGGGTTTCATGCGGTGAGGCGAGAGGCCGGCGTCGCGCTTCGTCCAGCACCCCTCATCCGCCTTCGCTTCGCTCAGGCACCTTCTCCCACAAGGGGAGAAGGTGGAGCGTTGGATCATCGCTTCCGCAAATCTCCATCGCTGGCGATTGCCGGCGGGGCCGGCGCGAAGCTCCCCCTTCTCCCCAGGGGGAGAAGGGGGCCGAGCGAAGCGAGGTCGGATGAGGGGTGTTGGACGGAGCACGACGCCCTGCCAAGCCGTCCCGCCTCACCCCCGCTCGATCAGGAACCGGTGGCCGGTCGCCGTCCGCTCCGTCCTGACAAGCCGATGGCCGTCTTCCTGGCAGAAGGCGGGGATGTCGATGGCCGCGAGCGGGTCGGTGGTTTCGGCCCATAGCAACGCGCCCGCGGGCATGCCGGCCAGCCGCTTGCGCGCCCTGAGCACCGGCAGCGGGCAGTTCAGCCCCTTGAGGTCGTAGACCCCGGCCGTCTTCTCGCCGTGCAGGATCAACCGCCGAACAGGTTGGTGAACCGCTTGCCGACGCGGCTCAGCATGCCGGGCTGCTCGGCCACGGGCGCGGCCACCGCGGTGGGCATGGGGTCGGTGGGAACGGCGACCGGAGCGGGTTCTGGAACCGGCGCCCGCGCCGCCTGCTCGGCGGCGAGCGCGGCCGCCTTGGCGGCAGCCTTTTCTTCCGCCTGTTTCTTCTTCTCGGCCTCGGCGGCCTCGATCGCCGCCATCTTGCGGCCGGCCGGCGAATCGACGCGGCCCATGCGCGTGGTGGTGTTGACGACGCCACCGTCTGCGGTCAGCGACGGCGGCTCCATCGTCACGCGCTCGCCGCGGGCCCGCTTCTTCGTCCATTCGGAAACCAGCCTGGCTTCCTGGATGCCCATGATGGTCGGCTTGGGCGCCACCGGCTTTGCCCCGACGGCGCTGCTGAAGGCGGCCTCGTAGCTGGTCTGGTAGGACTGGTAGGCCACCTTCAGCGAATCGGGCTGGGTGAAGGTCGGGCAGGCGCCGGCCGCCGAGAACGTGGCGTTCGGGTCGGTCACCGCGTTGAAGACGTAGCGCTTCTCGCAGATATCGACCTTGGGCGGCACCTTGGTGATCTCGAAGTGGTCGTAACCTTCCTTGAGGTTCTTCCAGAACGCGTAGTTCGGATCGCCGCGGTAGCGCGCCATGTTGGCGGCGGTCATGCGGAAGGGGTAGGACTGGATCTGGAACTCGGTCTGGCCGCCGCGGAAGGAATCGCGGGCAAGCGCGTAGATCTCGGTCATCTGCGCGTCGTTCATCGAGAAGCAGCCGGACGAGGAGCAGGCGCCATGCACCATCAGGTTCGAGCCGGTGCGGCCGTGCGCCCGGTCATAGGCGTTGGGGTAGCCGATGTTGAAGGCCAGATGATAGCGCGAGTTCGGGTTCATCTGCGCCGGGCGCACGTGGTAGAAACCTTCGGGCGACTGCCGGTCGCCCTCGATGTATTTCGGCCCGAGCTTGCCGGACATCTTGCAGATATCGTAGGAGGCAAGCAGGTCGTAGCGGCCGTTCGACTTCTGCTTCCAGATCTCGACCTTGTTCTCTTCCTTGAAGACGCGCGCCACGATCGGCGCGCTGCGGGCCATGCCCTTGGCCTGCATCACCTTGACGAGCTTCTGCGGGACAGGCGCCTCGGCGTGGCCGCCGGCCACGTTGAGCGTCGACTCTGTACAGCCGGCCGCGCCCAAGGCGGCAACGAGCAATCCGGCGCGGAGCAATCTGGCAATCATCGGCATCGGTATCGGCGTCAATCCAATCACATCCCGCCCGGCGGCATATCGCCGCCAGAGCGTCAGCCGGACCTTAGGTCGGTTAACCTTGAAATTTGATTACTGCAAGTCTTAACCAAGGGCCCGGCAGCCCCTTCATCGCAGGAAACTGTCGCCACATTTGTGGCGAAATCCTGTCGGCGGGCGACAGACGCAATCAGAGGCTGCGGCCGATCGCCAGATATTTCTCGCGGCGGTGCTCGCGGAAATCCATGTTGGAACCGGCGAATTCCGCCAGCGCCTTGGCGATCGTGTCGCCGGCGGCGGCGATCACCGTATCCGGGCTGCGATGCGCGCCGCCGGTCGGCTCGGCAATGATGCCGTCGATGATCTTCAGGTCGAGCAGATCCTGGGCGGTGATGCGCATCGAGGTGGCGGCGTCCTTGGAGCGCGTCGAATCGTGCCAGAGGATCGAGGCCGCGCCCTCCGGCGAGATCACCGAATAGATCGCATGCTCCAGCATGTAGACGCGGTTGGCGGTGGCGATGGCGATGGCACCGCCCGAGCCGCCTTCGCCGATGACCACGGAGACCGACGGCACCTTGAGCCCCAGGCAGGCCGAGGTGGAACGCGCGATGGCCTCTGCCTGGCCGCGCTCCTCCGCATCGATGCCGGGATAGGCGCCGGCGGTGTCGACCAGCGTCACCAGCGGGATGCCGAAACGGTCGGCCAGTTCCATGATGCGCACCGCCTTGCGGTAGCCCTCGGGGCGCGGCGAGCCGAAATTGTGCTTGAGCCGGCTCTTGGTGTCGGAGCCCTTCTCCTGGCCGAGCAGCGCGATCGGCTGGCCCCTGAAGCGGGCGAAGCCGCCGATGATCGCGTGGTCGTCGCCGAAGGCACGGTCGCCGGCCAGCGGCGTGAAGTCGGTGACCAGCTTGTCGACGTAGTTCAGGCAGTGCGGCCGGTCGACGTGACGCGCCACCTGCACCTTCTGCCAGGGCGTCAATGCCTTGTAGATGTCGCGCAAGGCGTCCTTGACGCGCTTCTCGAGCCGGGCGATCTCCTCGGCGACATCGACCGCCTCGCCGCTTTCGGCGAGCTTCTTCAGCTCGATGATCTTGCCTTCCAGGTCCTGGATCGGTTTTTCAAAATCGAGGTAATTGTACATGCGCTCTCGGACTGACGAGCCTGTCGGGAAGGGCCGGTGACCCCGGGCGGGCGGGCTCAGCGCCGCAAATGCGGCCTCCACATAGCGTCAGCTTGGCGCGTCGGCAAGCGGGTGATGCTCGTTGACCAGGCGCATGAGCCGTTCTTCCAGCACATGGGTGTAGATTTGCGTGGTCGAGATGTCGGCATGGCCGAGCAGTTGCTGGACGGCGCGCAGGTCCGCGCCGTTCTGCAGCAGATGGCTGGCGAAGGCATGGCGGATGACGTGCGGCGAGATTTTTGCCGAGGCTATGCCGGCCCGCGCCGCCAGCGCCTTCAGGTCTCGCGCGAACACCTGGCGCGGCAGATAGCCGGTGTCGGAGGCGGCCGGGAAGAGATGCGGGCTTTCGGCGAAGGCGGGGCTGCCGGCGCGCCGGGCGAGCCAGCCGCGCATGGCGCTGCGCGCCTTCTGCGACAGCGGCACCATGCGCTCCTTGTTGCCCTTGCCGGTGACGATGAAGAAGCGATCGTCGCGGGTCGCCACGCTGAGCGGCAGGCCGACCAACTCCGACACGCGCAGGCCGGTGGCGTAGAGCACCTCGACCAGCGCATGCATGCGGGCGGCGCTTGCATCGTCGGGACGCTCGGCCGCCTCCGCCGCGGCGCGGTCGAGCAGGCGCGACGTCTCGGCCTCGCTCATGGTTTTCGGCAGCGGCCGATCCCTGCGCGGCGCGTCGAGCGTCCCGGTCGGGTCGTCGGCGCGAAGACCCTCGGCATAGAGGAACTTGAAGAACTGCCGCAGCACCGACAGCTTTCGCGCCTGCGACGTCGCGGCGAAGCCGCGGGCGGAAATGTCGGCGAGGTAGTCACGGATGCCGGCGGTATCGGCGTGGGCGAGGCCGCCGATCGCCTCGCCGGCGTCCTCCAAGTCGCGGCGGTAGGAGGACAGCGTGTTGGCGGCGGCGCCGCGCTCGGCGCTCATCATCTCGAGAAAGGCCTCGATGGCGGCGGCGTTCCTCATTGGGTGGGCTGCACCTTCTGCTCCAGCCGGTCGAGCGCCACCGGCGCGATCATCTCGCCCTGCCGCGGCTCGACGAAAAACACCAGCGCATACATGGCGGCATAGGCCAGCGCCACCGCGACGCCGATGATCACCAGAAAGCGGGAGAGGGTCGGCATGAGCGAATCGGCCCTTGTTCCTTCCGCCGATGCTTATGCGGTGGCGATGCGGCCGCTTCAAGGCCGCCCGCGGCGCCGCATGCTTGCCCATAGCCTTGACGCTACGAGGCTTTTGCTATGGATACGCGCCACGACAGGACGACGGTGATGGCGGCGGAAGCGGCGACATTTCAGGCGGAGGACATTGTGGCGCGGCTCGGCGGCCGGTCGATCGTCTTCGTCGGCCTGATGGGCGCCGGCAAGACGGCGATCGGGCGCAAGCTCGCGACGCTGCTCGGCCTGCCCTTCGTCGACAGCGACCACGAGATCGAAGAGGTCTCGCGCATGACCGTCCCGGAACTGTTCGAGCGGTACGGCGAGCCGGAGTTCCGGGCGCTGGAGCAGCGCGTCATCCACCGCGTGCTGGAAAGCGGCCCGCAGGTGCTGTCGACCGGCGGCGGCGCCTTCATGAACGCGCAGACGCGCGCCTGGATCGGCGAGCAGGCGGTGTCGATCTGGCTCAAGGCGGACGTCGACGTGCTGTTCGCGCGCGTCGCCAAGAAGCAGAACCGGCCGCTGCTCAAGACCGACGATCCGCGCGCCACGCTGGAGCGGCTTATGCACGACCGCTATCCCGTCTATGCGCTGGCGGACCTTACCGTGCCGACGCGCGACGAGCGCAAGGAGGTGATCGTGGGCGAAGTGATCGACGCGCTCGCCGCCTATCTGACGCACAAGTCGGACGGTAAGGGGCAGGGGGACGAGCATGGCCGCTGAACGAACCGAGACGGTGAAGGTGGCGCTGGGCGAGCGCGGCTACGACATCCTCATCGGCCACGGCCTGCTGGCGCGCGCCGGGGCAGAGATCGCGGCGCGCCTGCCCGGCGTGCGCGCGGCAATCGTCACCGACGAGAACGTGGCGCCGCGCCATCTGCCGGCGCTGATCGCGAGCCTCGAGGCAGCCGGCATCGCCGCCACGCCGATCGTGCTGCCGGCCGGCGAGAAGACCAAGAGTTTCGCCTTCCTGCAAGAGGCGGTCGACAAGATATTGGCGGCGCGGCTGGAGCGCGGCGACGTGGTGATCGCGGCGGGCGGCGGCGTCATCGGCGACCTTGCCGGCTTCGCCGCCGGCATCGTCCGGCGCGGCATGAATTTCGTCCAGGTGCCGACGTCGCTGCTGGCGCAGGTCGATTCCTCGGTCGGCGGCAAGACCGGCATCAATACCGCCCACGGCAAGAACCTCGTCGGCGTGTTCCAGCAGCCGCGGCTGGTTCTGGCCGACACCGACGTGCTCGACACGCTGTCGGAGCGCGAATTCCGCGCCGGCTATGCGGAGGTCGCCAAATACGGGCTGATCGACCGGCCGGAGTTCTTCGCCTTTCTCGAGCGCAACTGGCGCGAGGTGTTTGCCGGCGGACCGGCCCGCGTCGCCGCGATCGCCGAATCCTGCCGCGCCAAGGCCGAGGTGGTGGCGCGCGACGAGTTCGAGACCGGCGACCGGGCGCTGCTCAATCTCGGCCACACCTTCGGTCACGCGCTGGAGGCGGCGACGGGCTATGACGGCTCCCGCCTGGTGCATGGCGAGGGCGTGGCGATCGGCATGGCGCTGGCGCATCGCTTTTCCGCCCGCATGAACCTCGCCAGCCCGGACGACGCGGCGCGGGTGGAGGCGCATCTCGTCGCCGTCGGACTGCCTTGGCGCGTCTCCGACATTCCCGGCGAGCTGCCGGACGCCGAGCGGCTGCTCGGCTACATCGCCCAGGACAAGAAGGTGTCGCGCGGCGCGCTCACCTTCATCCTGACGCGCGGCATCGGCCGATGCTTCATCGCCAGGGACGTGCCGGCCTCGGAGGTGCTGTCCTTCCTCAGGGAGCATCTCGGCGGATGATCGAGGGCGTGCTCATCGGGGCGGGCGGCGCGATCGTCGTCGTCCTGCTGACGCTTCTCCTGCGCCGGCCGCTGCTCGCCGCGTTCGGCCTCAAACTAGTCGGCAAGGACAGCGCGGGACCGCTGCCGGCGGAGACGAACGGCGCCGCCCGCGAATCCGCGCGCGACGCCGCGCCGGATCAGAAGCCCGACCGCCTTGCCGCCCTGGCGGACCTGCGCGAGCGCGAGGTGTCCGACGTGATGGTGCATCGCACCGCCATGCGCTCGATCAACGCCGACAACCCGACCGAGGCGATCGTGCGCGAGATCATCCAGAGCCCGCACACGCGCATGCCGCTGTGGCGCGGCTCGCTCGACAACATCGTCGGCGTGATCCACGCCAAGGACCTGCTGCGGGCGCTCAGCGAGGTCGGCAATGACCCCTCGCAGATCGATCTGACGAAGATCGCGACGAAGCCGTGGTTCGTGCCCGACACCACCAGCCTGCAGGACCAGCTCAACGCCTTCCTGCGGCGCAAGGCGCATTTCGCCATCGTGGTCGACGAATATGGCGAGGTCGAAGGGCTGGTGACGCTGGAAGACATCATCGAGGAGATCGTCGGCGACATCGCCGACGAGCACGACATCGACGTGCAGGGCGTCAAGCAGGAAGCCGACGGCTCGGTGGTGGTCGACGGCTCGGTGCCGATCCGCGACCTGAACCGGGCGCTCGACTGGAACCTGCCGGACGACGAGGCGGTGACGATCGCCGGGCTGGTCATCCACGAGACGCAGTCGATCCCCGAGGAGAAGCAGGCCTTCACCTTCCACGGCAAGCGCTTCATCGTCATGAAGCGCGAGAAGAACCGCATCACCCGCCTCCGCATCCGCGGGGTGGTGTAGACGCTTTGCCGCACATCGCCGGTGCGACGAATGTTGAACATCGTCTGCCGCTGTAGTAGTCGCCGGCCTGCATAGGACGACCTATGCCGGTGCGCTTCGTCGGGGACGGCCCCATACCCAAGGGGGCCGACGATGGCGGGACCGATCGAGCAATTCGAAATCAAGCCGCTCTACACGATCGCCGAGCTCGGCGGGGTCGAGCTCGCCTTCACCAATTCGTCGCTGCACATGGTGCTGACGGTGCTCGCCGCCGGCGCGTTCCTGCTTCTGTCGACGCGCCACCGCCGCCTGGTGCCGGGGCGATGGCAATCGGCCGCCGAGCTTTTGTACGAGTTCGTCGCAAAAACCCTGCGCGAGAATGCCGGTGAGAAGGGCATGCGCTTCTTCCCGCTGGTGTTCTCGCTGTTCATGTTCGTGCTGGTGGCGAACCTCATCGGCATGTTCCCTTACGCCTTCACGGTCACCAGCCACATCGTCGTCACCTTCGCGCTGGCGATGCTGGTGTTCCTGACGGTCACCGCCTACGGCCTGTTGCGGCACGGGCTCGGATTCTTCCGGCTGTTCCTGCCGGCGGGCATCCCCATCGTGCTGGCGCCGATCATCATTCCCATCGAGGTGGTGTCCTACCTGTCGCGGCCGATCAGCCACTCCGTCCGCCTGTTCGCTGTGATGCTGGCCGGCCACATCACCCTGAAAGTATTCGCAGGCTTCGTCGTCGCGCTGAGCGGACTGGGCGCGGCCGGCATGGCCGCGGCCGTCCTGCCGCTGCTGATGACCGTCGCGCTGACCGGGCTGGAATTGCTGATGTCGGTCATCCAGGCCTACATCTTCGCCATGCTGACCTGCATGTACCTGAACGACGCGCTGCATCCCGGCCACTAGACCTCGCCTCCGTGCATAGCCGATATGCCTTGAAGGGGCGTGGCGGCGATGCCTATATTCCCGACCAGAGGACGACCTCCCCATTTCGGGAAGCATATCCGGGACGACCCGGCCCCTTTTTCGCAAGGAGGGCCGAAAAAAAATGGCCTGGATCTATCTCGTCGCCGCCGGAATCCTGGAAATCGTCTGGGCCTACACGATGAAGCAGTCGCATGGCTTCACGCGCCTGGCGCCGACCGTCGTCACCATCGTCACCATGATCGGCAGCTTCGGCCTGCTGTCGATCGCCATGCGCACCCTGCCGCTCGGCACGGCCTACACGATCTGGACCGGCATCGGCGCGGTCGGCGCGTTCCTGGTCGGCATCATGGTGCTGGGCGAATCGGCCAATCCCATGCGCATTGCCGCCGCGGCCCTGATTGTCTCCGGCCTGGTGATGATGAAATTGTCGTCAAGCGCCTGACGCGGGGCTGGGTGCCTGGCTTGGGCCAAGCTGGTCGGCGGGTGCTCTCTCTGGCAGGGCAATCGCATATCAGTTTACCCCTACCCCTAGCCCCTCCCCACAAGGGGGACGGGGCCGGCTGACTTTTCCGCCAGGTGCCAATCGTCGACGGTTTCGAGTGATATGGCGGCTGCAAATTCCCCTGCCCTCGTGGGGAGGGGTTAGGGGTGGGGGTAATTCAGTCCCGCCGCGGCGGCGCGACCCCGGTGCGCCTCACTCGTCCACGATGATGCGGCCGATGGCGCCGCCGACGAGGCCGCCGACGAAGGCGGCGCCTTCCGGCGAGCCGAGGATGCCGCCGCTCTCGCGCACCGGCTCGCGCTCGACCTCGCGGACGAGTTCGCGCTCGGCCGGCCGCCGTGTCTGCCTGCGCGCGGTCGGCTGCTTGCGCTGCGGCGCCTGCCTGGCCACCTTCCTGGCCTTCTTCGGTTCCTCGGCCGCCTTGGCGGCGGCGGCCTTGCGAGCCTTCTGCCGCTGCGCTTCCGCCGCGTTCGCCTTCTGCCGCTGGTTCTCGGCGGCCTGGCGCTTGTCGCTCTCGTATTGCGCGCGCACCTTCGCCATCAGCGGGTCGGTCTGCACGACCAGCAGCATGTGCTGCCGCGGCGTCAAGTAGGTGGTCTCGGCGATGCCGTTCTGCCGCTGCCAGCCGGCAATGGCACTGCGCGACCTGGGCCCGAGCGCCCCGTCGGCGCCGCCGGTGGCGTGGCCGAGCGCGCCGAGCCGCAATTGCAGGTCGATGCGGCCTTCCCGGTCGAGCGCAAGCTGCGCTTCCGTCTCGGCCGTACCCGGCGCCTGCTTCACCTCGTCCGGGATCGCCACCGCCGTCCTGATCTGCGAGGCGGTGGCGGTCGCCTCGCCGGCCGGCGCGGCGAGGGCCGCGACGTGCGTTCCGTCCTGCCTGAGCTGGTCGATGTTCAGGCTGGCGAGCTTGGCGAAGCTGCCGTTCGGAAACTGCTGCAGGTAAAGTTCGTAATGCGCCACCGTGTTGCGCTTGGAGGCCTCGTCCCAGAGCTTCTGCTCGATCGTCCAGTCGATATCGGATTTCGCTGCGGGCGGCGCCGCGTCGCTGCCGAGGGTGAGCTGCTGTCCGGGTTGCACCGTCGCCCTCGGCGCCGCGCCGCCGAGGAAGAGCTCGCGGGCAAGCGAGGCGTTGTGCCACGGCCGCTGCGCGCCCTTGGTGGCGTCGGAGACCTCGGCACGCACGCGCGTCAGGGCGCTCTGGATTTCCAGGCCGGGCGTCGTCAGGTGCCTGGCAAGCGCCGCGGTATAGGGGCTGTTGATGTCCTTGCCGTCATAGGCGACGGCGCCGGGATCGGTGGCGTAGGCGATCAGCAGCCCGCCCGAGCCGCTGCTCTCGCCATTGGCCTGCACGGCGGCAAGGCCGGCGCCGAGCGACGACGAGCGGCTCGCCGGCAGGGCGCGGGCGAGCGTGCGCGCCAGCGGGTTGTCGCGGCAGGCGTCGAGGATGACGACGGCGACGGCGGGGTCCGGCGGCAGCGCCGAGAGAATCTTGTCGATGGCCACCGTGCGCGTCTGCAACTGGGCGGCTTTCTCGAGCTGCGCGTCGACCGGGATCAGATAGTTGTGGCCGTCGACCTGCAGCCCGTGCCCGGCATAATAGACCAGCGCCACCTCGGCCTCGTAGGCCGCCTCGGTGAACTGGTCGAGCAGGGCGTTCATGCCGGCCTTGTCGAGGTCGGAGCCCTCGACGACGGTAAAGCCGGCGGCGCGCAGCGTCTTGGCCATCAGCGCGGCGTCGGCCTTCGGATTGGGCAGGGTTACCGCATGCCGGTAGGCGCTGTTGCCGATGACCAGCGCGACACGCTTGCCGTCCGGCGTCGCCGCCGCAAGCTGGCCGACCGACAGCAGCGCGGTGACCAGCACCGCCAGAAATGCAAGCGTCCTGCCCATGGCATCACCTCGATAGACGACATTGGCCGGCGATCTCGAGAAAGCCGGCTGCCCCAGGCGAATGCGCAAGCAAGTTTTTGATTGTCGCGGTCTGGACGGCAGATGGTCCGCCAGACCTTTATCGTTGCGGCAATTGTAGAGCCGGCGGCCACGGCCCGTCAATCTGGTCTTTGCGGCGGTCGTTGCCGTGGCGCAGCGGAACGCATCAGCATCGTTGCCGAACAGAGAAGCCGGGAGGACGGACAGGTCTTGAGCCGCAACGCGAATTTGCTCTGGATTCCCGCCGATCATCCTGCAAAGCTCAAGGGGGCGAATCCGTCTTGAGGCATTGCATGAAAAGATCATCGCTATCCGCCGCCATCTTCGCAGGCGTCCTGCTCGGCTGGAATTCGCCCTCCAGGGCTGAGCCGCTGCAGACGATGGATGCCGTCGGCGCCGCGCTGCAGGCCTGCTGGACGGCGCCGGCGGGCGCCGGGAAGTCCTCGGTCACGCTGAGCTTCAGCTTCAAGCGCGACGGCAGCCTGATGGGGCCGCCGAAGCCGACGGCGATCGCCGTCGAGGGGGACGACAACGCCCGGAAGGCCTTCGTCGGCGCGGCGATCGCCGCCGTGGAGAAATGCACGCCGCTGAGCTTCTCGCCGGCGATCGCCGACGGGATCGCGGGCGGCGTCTATACGATGCAGTTCACGTCGCAGGACGAATAGCGGAGACGCCGGGACGATGGTCGAGCGGGTGTCGAAATCTCAGTTCAAGGCGAGAGCGTTCGAATTCTTCCGGAAGATCGAAGCGAGTGGCGAGCCCATGATTGTGACCGACCGCGGCCGGCCGGTTGTGGAAATACGGCCTTATGCAGCGCGGGCGTTCGATCCTCTGGAGCGGTTGCGCGGTTCCGTCCTCAGCTATGATCGTCCCTTGGACCCTGCCGGCGAGGACGACCCGCCACTGCGCGACCCCTCGGCGGACACTAACGGTTCTAAGCGCTCCTGACGTCCAGACGGTTCTCGAACAAACCCCTTACCACCGCGTCTTCTCGCCGGGTGCCGCCGGCTCGATCGCCAGCGCGTGCAGGCCGGCCTTCAGTTCGGGCGCGAGCAGGTCGTTGACGGCGCGGTGGCGCTCGACCCGGCTCTTGCCGGCGAAGGCGGCCGACACGATGCGGATGCGGAAATGCGTCTCGCCGGTGCCGTCGAAAGTGGCGTGATGCCCCGATTCGACGTGGTGATGGCCGGCGTGCAGATGGCTTTCGTTGACGACCTCGAGCCGTTCCGGCGCAAATGTTTCGGTCAGCTTGGCCTCGATAACCGCCTGCAAGGACATTATATCTCCTGTGGACGCCATGGCCGGCGGTCGCGAGAGCGGGGTGCCGGTCAAATTTAATCCGCGATTCAGCGGTTAGGGCGATCCTTCCCGAAATGTCAATTCTTGTTTCGCATCTGCGAACGCACCATAACAGCCCGAATGAGCACGTTTTCGAAATATTTCGAGAAGATCCGCGTGCGCCCCGACCCCCAGGCCGAGGCGAAGGCGGCCGCGCCGCTCTGCCAGTGGGACGGCTGCAAGGAGGCGGGCACGCATCGCGCGCCGGTCGGACGCATGCGCGAGGGGGAGTATTTCCGCTTCTGCTTCGACCACGTGCGCGAATACAACAAGGGCTTCAACTATTTCGCCGGGGCACCGGCGGCGGAGATCGCGCGCTTCCAGAAGGAGGCGCTGACCGGCCATCGGCCGACCTGGACGGTTGCCTCCAATGGCAGCGCCCGCTTCGCGCCCGACTTCTCGACCAAGCGTTCGGGCCGCGCCGGCTATTACAAGAACGTGCGCGATCCGTTCAACCTGTTCTCGCAGCAGCGTGCCGAGGCGCCGGCAGCCGAAATCCGGACTAGGCCGCTTGAGGCCAAGGCACTGGAAACGCTTGGCCTTGCAGCCGACGCGACTGGCGCGGCCATCAAGTCGCGCTATAAGGAACTCGTCAAGCGCCACCATCCCGATACCAATGGCGGCGACAGGGGTTCCGAAGAACGTTTCCGCGAGGTCATCCAGGCGTATCGCTTGCTCAGGCAGGCAGGTCGTTGCTGAGCCGACGGGCTGCTGGTCCTTTTTCCAACTTTCAACCGGCTGGAAAAGGTTCTAAAGACGCGCGCGGACAAGCGGACAATCATATGCCGGCGAAGGCCCCGGGCTTCGCTCGTGGAGACAGCATGAACAAGGTCGATCGCGACATCGCAAACCTGCCGGACACGACGGTCTCCGTGAAGGAGAAGTTCGGCTTCGAATCCAGGATGGTCGTGCCGGCCTATTCGACGCCCAGCGAGCATGTGCCGGATCTCGATCCCGACTATCTGTTCGACAGGCAGACGACGCTGGCGATCCTCTCCGGCTTCGCCTTCAACCGCCGTGTCATGGTGTCGGGCTATCACGGCACCGGCAAGTCGACGCATATCGAGCAGGTGGCGGCCCGCCTCAACTGGCCCTGCGTGCGCGTCAACCTCGACAGCCATGTCAGCCGCATCGATCTCGTCGGCAAGGACGCGATCGTGCTCAAGGAAGGCAAGCAGGTCACCGAATTCCGCGACGGCATCCTGCCTTGGGCCTACCAGCACAATGTGGCGCTCTGCTTCGACGAATACGATGCCGGCCGCCCGGACGTGATGTTCGTCATCCAGCGCGTGCTGGAAAGCTCGGGCCGCCTGACGCTGCTCGACCAGAGCCGGGTCATCCGCCCGCATCCGGCCTTCCGCCTGTTCGCCACCGCCAACACGGTCGGGCTGGGCGACACCACCGGCCTCTATCACGGCACCCAGCAGATCAACCAGGCCCAGATGGACCGCTGGTCGATCGTCACGACGCTGAACTACCTGCCGCACGACAACGAGGTGGCGATCGTGCTGGCCAAGGCCAAGCACTACCGCGACGCCAAGGGCAAGGACATCGTCAACAAGATGGTGCGGGTGGCCGACATGACCCGCTCGGCCTTCATCAACGGCGACCTCTCCACCGTCATGAGCCCTCGCACGGTGATCACGTGGGCGGAGAACGCGGAAATCTTCGGCGACGTCGGCATGGCCTTCCGGCTCACCTTCCTCAACAAGTGCGATGAGTTGGAGCGGCCGATCGTGGCGGAATTCTACCAGCGCTCGTTCGGGCAGGACCTGCCGGAGAGCGCGGCCAACGTGGTGCTGAGCTAGGCGGGTATCGGGATGGGGTCGGCCGGGAGCGTCCAGTGAGCCGGTTCGGATGGAGCCTGCTCTGCTTGCTGGCCTGTGGATGCGCGGCATATCCGACCGTCCCGAATGGCGATTTCCTGTTGAGCACGACCACCCAGCTCGGCTACTTCCCACCCCGGCTGGATACGCGGGAACGCCACGAGACGGTGAAGACTTTGCTCCGAAACGGCGCTTCCTGCTCGACCAGGCCCGGCGAGCATTGGGTCACCCGTTGCGCCTACGCCTATTGCGTCGACGCGCGGCCGCGCATCCTGACCTGGACCGTCGGGTACTCCGTGACGATCCGGACGGTGCGGCCCGGGGCGCTTGAAGAGATCGCGAGTGTATGCGTGCCGCACCAGCTGTATGCTACGCAGAACGCCTACGCCGCCCGCAACGGTGCGACCCTCGTGTCGCTGGATTATTAGAGAGAGGTTTTCGTGGCCGGCCCCGGCGACAACACCCGCAACAAGCCGAAGCCCGGCGCCGACACCGACCAGTTCAAGCGTGCGGTGACGGTGTGCATGCGCGCCATCTCCGGCGACCGCGAGCTGGAGGTCGGTTTCGCCAAGGACAAGCCGGCGCTGGCCGGCAGCCGGGCGCGGCTGCCCGACCTGCCCAAGAAGCCGACGGCGGCCGACGTCGCGGTGACGCGCGGGCTGGGCGATTCGATGGCGCTGAAGCGCGCCTGCCACGACACGCGCGTCCACACGCGGCTGGCGCCCGAAGGCAAGCAGGCGCGCGCCGTGTTCGACGCGGTCGAGCAGGCGCGGGTGGAATCGATCGGCTCGCGCCGCATGGCCGGCGTCGCCGACAATATCGGCCACATGCTGGAGGACAAATACGTCCGCGCCAACCTGTCGGACGTGCGCGACCAGGCGGAAGCGCCGCTGGAAGAGGCGCTGGCGCTGATGGTGCGCGAAAAGCTGACCGGCCGGCCGGTGCCCAAGAGCGGCGAGAAGATGGTGTCGCTGTGGCGCGACTGGGTGGAGGAGAAGTCCGGCGCGGTGCTCGACGGGCTCGCCGACAAGCTCGACGACCAGCAGGCCTTCGCCCGGCTGGTGCGCGACATGCTGGCCTCCATGAGCATGGCCGAGGAGCTTGCCGACGACCAGCAGAGCGACGAGACCGACAGCGAGGAGAACGAGCCGCAGGGCGAGGAGAACAGCGAGGAGGGCGGCGAGGACGATTCCGCCGGCGAGCAGGCCCAGCCCGAGGAGACCGACGCCTCCTCCGAGGACGAGCAGGCCGGCGAGATGGAAGCCGCCGACGCCGACACGGACGACGTCTCCGACGACGAGGAGGCCGACGCCGAGACCCCCGGCGAGGCCAGGCGCAAGGACAACCCGTTCACCAACCTGCCGAAGGAGATCGACTACAAGGTCTTCACCACCGCCTTCGACGAGACCATAGGGGCGGAGGATCTGTGCGACGAGGAGGAGCTCGACCGGCTGCGCGCCTTCCTCGACAAGCAGCTCGCCAACCTCTCGGGCGTGGTCGGGCGGCTCGCCAACCGGTTGCAGCGCCGCCTGATGGCGCAGCAGAACCGCTCCTGGGACTTCGACCTGGAGGAGGGCTACCTCGACCCGGCCCGCCTGGTCAGGGTGGTGCTCGACCCGATGCAGCCGCTGTCCTTCAAGCAGGAGCGCGACACCAAGTTCCGCGACACGGTCGTCACGCTGGTGCTCGACAATTCCGGCTCGATGCGCGGCCGGCCGATCACCGTGGCGGCGACCTGCGCCGACATTCTGGCGCGCACGCTGGAGCGCTGCGGCGTGTCGGTCGAGATCCTCGGCTTCACCACCCGCGCCTGGAAGGGCGGGCAGGCGCGCGAGAAATGGCTGAAGGACGGCAAGCCGGCCAATCCCGGCCGGCTCAACGATTTGCGCCACATCATCTACAAGAGCGCCGACACGCCATGGCGGCGCGCGCGCCGCAATCTCGGCCTGATGATGCGCGAGGGGCTGCTCAAGGAGAACATCGACGGCGAGGCGCTGCTGTGGGCGCACAACCGCCTGATCGGGCGGCCGGAGCAGCGCAAGATCCTGATGATGATCTCGGACGGCGCGCCGGTCGACGATTCGACGCTGTCGGTCAACCCCGGCAACTATCTGGAGCGGCACCTGCGCGGCGTCATCGAGCTGATCGAGACGCGCTCGCCGGTCGAGCTGCTGGCCATCGGCATCGGCCACGACGTCACGCGCTACTACCGCCGTGCCGTCACCATCGTCGACGCCGAGGAGCTTGCCGGCGCCATGACCGAGCAGCTCGCGGGGCTGTTCGAAGAGGAGACGCCGCGCGACATGCGCCGGTCGGGCGGTTTTCGGCGGGCTGGATGAGCGCTGGTTTCCGTTTGGCGGGATTGATCTCTGAACGGCTGGCGTCGCGCTCTGTCGCACCCCCCTCTGTCCTGCCGGACATCTCCTCCGCAAGGGGGGAGATTGGCAGTTTCGACCCTGCCGTCTCTCCTGCAAGGCTGGTGATTGGCGAAAGCCGCGGTGACGACCAATCTCCCCCCTTGCGCAGGGCTGTCCGGGGAAAGTTATTGGTGAATCGAAATGCCGCAGGCGCATGCCCCGAGAGACGGGGATTTTCCGTCTACCTTCTGGTTGTCGAGACTCAGAAAGGGACGGGGCATGCGCTTTGCAT
>NZ_PXYK01000035.1 GCF_003012745.1 Kumtagia ephedrae
AGGGGAGGGAGAACCGCGTTACTTGCATTCTTCATTCACCGGCCAGGGCGCGTTCGCCTCGGCGTATTTCTTCGCCTCGGCCTCGACCAGCGGCGCGATCATGTCCTGGTCGGCCTCCAGCCGGTCCGACACCTTCACGAACCTGGCGCCGTCCCACTGCAGCATCCACGCGCCGGAATGGCCGGAATGGTTGGAGCAGGAGGTGGAGAAGGGCGGCACCATGCCTTCCATGCCGATCTCCTTGAGGCGCGCCTCGTCGAGCTTCAAGTTCTCCAGGCCCCAGCGCAGCTGCTCGGCATTCACCACCTTGGTCTTGAAATGCGCCTGCGCCTCCTTGATGCCCTCGACCACGAACATCGAGATCACCACGCCGCGCTGGTAGAAGACGTAGTCGAACTCTTCCCGCGGCAGCAGCGAGTGGCCGGCCTCGACGACCAGCTGCTTGATGTCCTTCATCACCTTGGAATCGGAGACCGGGAAGCTCCACGAGATCGACCGGTAGCCCTTGCCGGCCTCGCCGACGCTCTTCAGGTCGGCATCGCTGCCCGACCACCAGATGCCGACGAACTTGTCCATCGGGAACTTGGTCTTCACCGCTTCGGCCAGCGCGCCGGCGTTCATGGCGCCCCAGCCCCACATCAGCACGAAATCGGGCCGCTCGCGCCGGATCTGCAGCCATTGCGCCGATTGGTTCTGCATCTCCTTCACGCCGACGGGAACCGGCAGCAGCGTGAAGCCGAACTTTTCCGCATAGGCGTTGAGCAGCGGGATCGGCTCCTTGCCGTAGGGCGCGTCGAGGTGCAGCAGCACGATCTTCTTGCCCTTGAGGTTTTCGAGATTGCCCTCGGAAATGTTCTTCAGGATCATCGAGGCGCCGTCCCAGTAGCTGGCCGGCGGGTTGAACGCCCACTGGAACACCTTGCCGTCGGCCATCGGCGAAAAGCCGTAGCCGGGCGCCAGGATCGGCACCTTGTCGACATTGGTCTTGGGCAGCACCTGCAGCGTGATGCCGGTCGACCAGGGCTGGGTGACGATCGACGCCGCCTTGGTCTTCTCGTAGCACTCGGCGCCCTTTTCGGTGTTGTAGCCGGTCTCGCACTCCTCATAGATCAGCTTGACCCCGCCGACCCCGCCGTCGCGCTCATTGAGCATGGTGATGTAGTCGCGCTGGCCGTTCATCAGCGGGGTTCCGGTCGCCGCGAACGGTCCGGTCCGATAGGACAGGTTGGCGACCGTGATCGAATCCTCAGCGAAGGCTTGCCCGGCGAGCGTCAACCCGGCGAGCAGGTTGCCTGCAAGCAGTATCCTGGAAATCGCGCGTCTCATTTTGTCTCCTCCACTTTCATTTCCTCCACGCCGGCGGCGATGCCGCCGCCACGATGCCCCGAATCTAGTGCGGGAACGGCCACATGATCAGCTTCTCCCGGATGATCGCCCAGAACCGCGCCAGCCCGTGCGGCTCGACGATCAGGAACAGGATGATGAGCGCGCCGATGATCATGGTGTTCAGGTGCTCGACCATGGCCGAGCTGAGCGGCAGGCCGACCGCGGCCGGCAGGGCGCTGATGATCACCGGCAGCGCCACGATGAGGATGGCGCCGAGATAATTGCCCAGGATCGAGCCGAGCCCGCCGATGATGGCGATGAACAGCACGCGGAACGACAGCGGGATGTCGAAGGCGACAGGTTCGGCCGCGCCGCGCCACAGGAACACGAACAGGGCGCCGGCGACGCCGACGATGTAGGACGACACGGCAAAGGCAGACAGCTTCGCCTTCATCGGATTGATGCCGACGAGCTCGGCGGCGATGTCCATGTCGCGCACCGCCTTCCACATGCGGCCGATGCGGCCGCGCGTGATGTTGATGGCGAGAACGGTGACGAGCGCGACGATCGCCAGCACCACGTAATACTGAACCATCGCCGTCGCGTTGGGACCGGCCACCGGCACGCCGAACATCGAGATGGTGGGCACCTGGATCGCGCCGGAGGAGTTGTAGTTGTAGAGCCAGGCCCATTTCTCGAACAGCCACACCAGGAAGAACTGCGCGGCCAGCGTGGCGATGGCGAGATAAAACCCCTTGATGCGCAGCGACGGCAGGCCGAAGGCGACGCCGATCGCGGCGGAGAAGAAGCCGGACAGGGCGATGGCGACGAGCAGGTTCATCTCCGGGAAGAGGGTGACGAGCTTGTAGCAGGCATAGGCGCCCACCCCCATGAAGGCGCCGGTGCCCAGCGACAGCTGGCCGGCATAGCCGGTGAGGATGTTCAGCCCGAGTGCCGCCAGCGCATAGATCAGCACCGGCGTCAGCAGGGCGCGGAAGGCGAATTCGCTCGCCGTCAGCGGGAAGATGACGACGGCGAAGAGCAGGATGAAGCCGAGCAGCCAGGCGTCCTGCTTGACGGGAAACAGCGCATGGTCGGCACGGTAGGAGGTCTTGAACTGGCCGGCGGTGCGGTAGAGCATCGGTCAGGCGCTCCGATCGGCAAAGGCGGATGGGGCGATGTTCACCCCCTCCGCCTCGCTAACGCTCGGCACCTCCCCCATCGAGGGGGAGGAGGGAACCCCTCCGCCAGTGCGTCGCCTGGACATTGAAAAAGCAGGAGCGTTCACTCCGCCATGCAGATGCGCATAGATCGTATTCAATACTGCACCCATCTCCTTCAGCACTTCCTCGTTCCAGAAACGCAGCACCCGGAAGCCCTGCGCCTCAAGGAACGCAGTGCGTCTGTCATCGCGTCGGCGCTTAGAATCGAATGCGTGCTGAAAGCCGTCCACTTCGATCACAAGACGCCCGCGCAGGCAGGCAAAATCCGCGACATAAGGACCGATCGGCACTTGTTTGCGGAAATGTGTATCGACTGTTCGAATGTTCTTGAGGTTCGCCCAGAGCTTAGCCTCGGGACCGGTCAGGGTTTTCCGCAAGCGTTTGGCCTGCATCTTGGCGCGAGCGTTTGGCGACTTTGACGCAGCCGTGCCCTCTCCGCCCTCCCTCCCCTCGATGGGGAGGGTGGCCGCGAAGCGGCCGGGTGGGGTGACTGTCCGGTCCCGATCTTGACTCATCACACCCGCTCGATGATGCGCTCGCCGAACAGGCCCTGCGGCCTGAACAAGAGCACGATCAGGGCAAAGACGAAGGCGAACCAGGTCTCGGTGTTGCCGCCGAGCAGCGGCTGGCCCCAGTAGATCTCGAACAGCTTTTCCAGAATTCCGATGGCGATGCCGCCGATAATGGCGCCGGAGACCGATTCCAGCCCACCCAGCATCAGCACCGGCAGCGCCTTGTAGGCGATGACCTCCAGCGCGAAGGAGACGCCCGCGCGGGCTCCCCACACGATTCCCGTGGCGAGCGCGATCACGCCCGCGATGAACCAGACCAGCACCCAGATGGTCGACAGCGAAATGCCGACCGACAGTGCTGCCTGGTGATCGTCGCCTAGCGCGCGGATGGCGCGGCCCATCTTGGAGCGGTTCAGGAAGAGGATGAGCACGATCACCAGCACCACGGCGCCGATCACCGCTGTCAGATCCTTCTGCTCGATCGAGACGAAGCCGCCGAACGGCTCGAAAGTGTAGCTGCCGGTGGGAATGTAGAGCTCCTCGGTGATCATCGTCTTGTTCTCGCCGCCGAAGATGATCTCGCCGAAGCCGATCAGGAACAGCGTGATGCCGATGGTGGCCATGAACAGGATGATGTCGGGCTGGTTGACCAGCGGCCGCAGCACCGCCCGCTCGATCGCCACCGCCAGCACGAACATGACGACCAGCGTCAGCGGCACGGCGAGCAGCGCCGGCACGCCGTGCTCGTGGAAGCCGATGAGGGTGAGCGCGGCGAACACCACCATGATCCCCTGCGCGAAATTGAAGATGCGCGAGGACTTGTAGATGAGCACGAAGCCGAGCGCGATCAGCGCGTAGAGCACGCCGGCGACGAGGCCTTCCCACAGCACCTGCAGCAGGAAGTCGGGCGCGGCGATCATGTCCGCGAAGGGTTTTACGAGGATGGCGTTCAGGAGATCCATGCGGGTCTCCTTGCCGGAAGGCGTTCGGACCGACCTCTTCCATGCCGGCGTTCCTTCACACCCCCCTCTGGCCTGCCGGCCATCTCCCCCGCAAGGGGGGAGATTGGCTGGCCGCCTTGGTTTCGCCAATCGCCGACGTTGCAAGAAAGACGGGGAGAGCGAAGCTGCCAATCTCCCCCCTTGCGGGGGAGATGGCCGGCAGGCCAGAGGGGGGTGTGAAGGAACGCCATCATCGCCGGCCTCACCCCGCCAGCTGCGGGAACAGGCCGAGCAGCCCGATGATGATCAGGTAGATCGCCACGATGTAGTTGAGCAGCCGCGGCATGATCAGGATCAGGACGCCGGCGATCAGCGAGACCAGCGGGGTGATGGCGATGTTGGCGATATCCATGGGAAAATCCTTTCAATGCGCGACGCCGAGATAGGCGTCGATCACGGCCTGGTTGGACTTCACGGCGTCGGGAACGCCGTCGGCGATCTTCTTGCCGTAGTCGAGAACGACCACCCGGTCGGAAAGGTCCATGACCACGCCCATGTCGTGCTCGATCAGCGCGATGGTGGTGCCGCGCTGGCGGTTGACGTCGAGGATGAAGCGGCTCATGTCCTCCTTCTCCTCGAGGTTCATGCCCGCCATCGGCTCGTCGAGCAGAAGCAGCGACGGCTCCATCGCCAGCGCCCGGCCGAGCTCCACCCGCTTCTGCAGGCCGTAGGGCAGCTTGCCGACCGGCGTTCGGCGGATGTGCTGGATTTCCAGGAAATCGATGATCTCCTCCACCGCCGCGCGGTGTTCGATCTCCTCGGCGAGCGCCGGCCCGTGCCACAGCATCTGCCAGAACAGGTTGCGGCGCATCTTCACGGCGCGCCCGGCCATGATGTTGTCGAGCGTCGACATGCCCTTGAACAGGGCGACGTTCTGGAAAGTGCGGGCGATGCCCTGGCGCACGGCGTGGTGCGGCTTCATGGCGCGACGCGTCTGCCCCCGGAAAACGATCTCGCCCTTCTGCGGCGTGTAGAAGCCGTTGATGACGTTGAGCATCGAGGTCTTGCCGGCGCCGTTCGGCCCGATGATCGCCCTGATCTCCCCCTTGCGGATGTCGAAGGAGATGTCGGTGATCGCCTTCACCCCGCCGAAGGACAGCGACACGTTGCGTACCTCCATCAGCATCTCGCCGGCGCCTTGCTCGGCGATCGCTACGGGATCGGCCACACGCGAGTTCATGCCGCCAGATCCCGCTCGGCCGGCGCATGGATGCGCGCGTCCGTGATCTTTACGGTGGCGCGGATGCGGCCCTTGCGACCGTCCTCGTAGGTCACCTCGGTCTCGACGAACTTTTCCGCCGAGCCATCGTAGAGCGCCTCGATCAGCGGCCGGTAGCGCTCGGCGACGAAGGCGCGGCGGACCTTTTGCGTGCGCGTCAGTTCGCCGTCGTCGGCGTCGAGCTCCTTGTGCAGGATGAGGAAGCGGCTGATCTGCGCGCCCGCCATCGCCGGCTCGCGCGAAAGCCGCCGGTTGGTCTCGTCGACATGGCCGGCGATGATCCTGGAGACCTCGGGATGCCCCGCCAGCTCCTGATAGGAAGCGAAGGCGATGTTGTTGCGCTCGGCCCAGTTGCCCACCGCCTGCAGGTCGATGTTGAGGAAAACGCCGACGAAGTCGCGGCCGTCTCCGAAGGCCACCGCCTCCTTGATGTTGGGGAAGAATTTCAGCGTGTTCTCGATGTATTTGGGCGCGAACAGCGCGCCGGAGCGGAGCCTGCCGACGTCCTTGGCCCGGTCGATGATCTTGAGCTGCCCCGAGGCATCGAAGAAGCCGGCGTCGCCGGTCTTCACATAGCCGTCCTCGGTGACGGTCTCGGCGGTCGTCTCATCCTGCCTGAAATAGCCGGCGAACTGGCCGGGCGAGCGGAACTGCACTTCGCCGGCCTCCGAGATGCGGATGTCGACATTGGGCGCGGCCGGCCCGACCGTGTCGGCGCGCACCGCCCGGTCGTTCTGGCAGGTGACGTAGAGAAAGGCCTCGGTCTGGCCGTAGAGCTGCTTCAGGTTGATGCCGAGCGAGCGGAAGAAGGAGAACAGGTCCTGGCCGATCGCCTCGCCGGCCGTATAGGCGACCCGCACGTTGGAGAGGCCGAGCACGTTGCGCAGCGGCTGGTAGATCAGGAATTTCCCGAGCGCATAGTCCAGCCTTGCAAGCAAGGGCACCGGCCGACCTTCGAGGATGGCTTCGCCATATTTGCCGGCGACGCCGATCCAGCGCTTGTAAATCCAGCGCTTCAGCCGGCCGGCATCCTCCATGCGGATGGTGACGCTCGTGAGCAGCGATTCAAACACCCGCGGCGGCGCGAAATAGAAGGTGGGCGCGATCTCGCGCAGGTCGAGCGCCACCGTCTCGCCGCTCTCCGGACAGTTGACGCAGAAGCCGGAGACGCAGCCCTGCGCGTAGTTCATGTAGTGGTCGCCGACCCAGGCGAGCGGCAGGTAGGCGAGCACGTTGTCGCGCTCGTCGAGGTCGTCGAAGGCGGCGGTGTCTGATGCGGCCTGGACCGCGCTGCGCGAGCGGATCATCACGCCCTTCGAACGGCCGGTGGTGCCGGAGGTGTAGAGCATGACGGAAACATCGTCTCCGGAAGCGTTGCGGATGCCATCCTCCCACGCTTTCGCCACACCAGGGTCGGCCGCGAGCAGGGCCTCACCGCGCTCCTGCACGCTTTCGAAGGAATGCAGAAGCGCATGGCGGTAGTCGCCGAGCCCGCGCGGCTCGTCATAGACGATGCCGCGCAGCGACGGGATGCGGTCGAGCGTGCCGAGAATCTTGTCGACCTGCTCCTGGTCCTGCACGACGGCGAAGCGCACCTCGGCATGGTCGAGCACATAGGCCATCTCGTCGGCGACGGCATCGCCATAGATCGGCACGGGCACCGCCCCCAGCGACTGCGCTGCGGTGAGGGTCCAGTAGAGGCGCGGCCGGTTGGCGCCGATGACGGCGATGTTGTCGCCGGCCTGCAGACCGAGCGCCCGCAGGCCGAGCGCCAGCCTGCGGACCTCGTCGAGCTGCCGCGACCACGTCCAGCTCTGCCAGATGCCGAAGTCCTTGTGGCGCATGGCCGGCCGGCCGGCGAAGCGGGCGGCATTCAGCAGGAGATATTTCGGAAAGGTGTCGAGGCCGGAGTCGGCGGCGGAGGTCGTAGCCGTCATGGTCATGCTCCTCCCGCTTTCGCGGCGCCTGCGGCCGATCCGGCCATAATGGCCTCGCTCGGCCCGTGCGCAAGCCCGCCGTTAGACGAATAGGCCGGCTCTCCGCCGACGGATCGAACCCGCCGCCCGAACGCATGCTTCGGCGCCACCGCGGCACGGTGATAGACGAGCGATGCGCGAAATCGCGCCAACCGAAATCCTCCCATGTCCGGGCGGATGGTCTCCGCCTCGAGGACCCTGTTCCGGAAACCCGGATGGTCCTTTGTTCGTTGCAGGAGGCTAGCCGCAAATCCGGCTTCCGTTCAACAAGCGCATTGACAGACAGGGAGGGCGATTGTCTGATGCAATCGCGGCCTTGCGCCCGGGTTCCCTCCGATCAGCCTTCGTAGTCGCTCAGCGCCTGGAGATCGATCACCGTGACGCGGCCGTGCTCGACACGCAGCACGCCTTCTTCCTCGAGTTCCTGCAGGCTGCGGTTGGCGACCTGCCGCGACACGCCGGCGAGCAGCCCCAGCTCCTCCTGGCTGATCTCCACCGTCGACGCCGTGTCCGGATAGAGCACGGGATTGAAGAACCAGGACAGGTTGCGCGCCACCCGCGCCTTCGGATCGAGGATGCGGTCGTATTCGATCGTGGCGATGAACTGCCCCATGCGCTCGTTGAGCTGGCGCACGAGGAAGCGGTTGAACGCCGTGCTGTTCTCGTAGAGCCACATGAAGGTGGAGCGATGCATCATCGCCAGCCGCGTGTCGCGCAGCGCCACGAGATCGTATTTGCGCGGCTCGTCCTTCAGCACCGAGCCTTCGCCGAACCAGCCGCCGGCACCGGCGCCTGCAAAAGTCATGGCCTTGCCGCCGCGCGAGATGGCGCTGATCTTGACCAGGCCGGTGACGACGCCGGTCCAGTAGTCGAGCTTGTCGCCGCGATGGCAGACATAGCTGCCCTTGCCGAAGTGCCGCTCCGTGAGGCCGCGGCTCGCACGCTCGATCTCGTCGTCCGTCAGCTCGCGGGACCAGATTGCCGATCTGGCAAGTTCGATACGTGCGTTCATAGGCTCCCGAGGTCACTGGCGACCATGTAGGGAAGGTTATGAACGCCTCACCCGGACCTGACAAGCAACAGGCCGCATGTCGGGTCCGGACCGCGGCGCGGCCTAGGCGGCGTCGCGCATGTATTTCGCTGTCGGCAGGATGGTCAGCGGCGCGAGCTCGCCCTGGCGCGGCTTGGCGAACAGCATCCGCTGCTCCATCGCCGTCGACCTGAAGAACGGATAGCGGGTGAACGAGCGCTCGCGAATCGCCGCCACCGTTGCGCGGTAAAGCACGACCGGATAGTTCAGGTTCGGATAATCGCGCAATTCGCCAATCTGCTCGGAGCGGTAGATGCGCTTGTAGAAGCCGACATGCTCTTCCTTGATGGTCGAAAGGCAGTAAGGCGCCTGAAAGTGGAAGCAGGCCATGCCGGCCAGCCGCAGCGTCAGATAGGGTATCTGCGGATAAACCCGCGACCATTCCGGATCGGCCGCGAAACGGCTCGGGTCGATGAACGTGTCGCCGGCGGCGAGCTGCGGCCGCAATATGTCGCCATAGACCATGGTGGACGGCGAGAACGGCGCCTTGCCGCTGACATGGTGGATGCGCAGCGTGCTGACTAGGAAGCCGTCGACATAGATGCCGAACTTGTAGCAGTTGGGCGCCTCGTCGAGCGCGTCGTGGATCATCTGCTCCGGAATGTCGGAGACCATGTCGGACAGACGATAGGACTTGTACCGCAGCCGGTAGATGTCCTCCAGATCCTCGCCCTTGTCGCAGCGCCGGTATTCGGTCCGTTCCAGCAACTCGGAAACTTTTCTCGCGAACTCGGAAACTTCGGGCACACTACTGCCCGCTGCGCCGTCGCCCGGCGCATCACGCCTCTCGATCATGGTCAACCTCAGCCCCTTCCGCCGCAGTGAAGGTGAACTTCCGCAGACTGCGTGTAAAGGTGCAAACTCGACACGTTCCGTTTACCAGTCGTTAACCTTAAAAATTCGTAAACTCCTAACGAATCCCGCTCGAAGGAGTCCAGCCTAGGGACTCCGAAGGCTTGGCTCAGCCTTGCAGCAGATTGTCGCGGCGTTGCTTGCCCTTGGCGGCGGGCCGGTCGGGGGCGAAGTGCCAGACCGTGCTCGACATGGTCTCGATGCCGGCCGCCGACAGCGCCGAGCCGAAGAGGAAACCCTGGAGCAGGTCGGGTTTCACTTCAGTCGCCAGGATCTTGAGCTGGTCGAAGGTCTCGACGCCCTCGACCGTGACAGTGAGGCCGAGCGGGCGCGACAGGTTGACGATGCCCTTCAGAAGCTCCAGCGAGCGCCGGCTGCGCGTCACGTCGAGCAGGAAGCTGCGGTCGATCTTGATCTTGTCGAGCGGCAGCGTGTGCAGATAGCTCAGGCTGGAGTAGCCCGTGCCGAAATCGTCGAGGGCGATGCGCACGCCGGTCTGCCGCATCTCCTCGATGAACTTGCGCGTTAGCGACTTGTCGTCGAGCAGCGCGGTTTCCGTGACCTCGATCTCGAGGCGGTGCGCCGAAAGCTTCGCGGACGCCAGGGCGTCGCGCACCCGCTCGACGATGTTGCGGTTGCGGAAGTCGCGGGCCGAAAGGTTGACCGATACGCCGATCTGATCAGGCCATTTCGCGCATTCGCGGCAGGCCGCGTCGAGCATGAAGGCGCTGATCTCCGAGACGATGCCCATTTCCTCGGCGAGCGGGATGAATATCCCCGGCGAGATCGGGCCGAGATCCGGATGGTCCCAGCGGCACAGCGCCTCGCAACTGGTGATGCGCATCGTGTCCAGCGCGACGATCGGCTGATAGACCACCCGCAGCGAGCGCGTCTCGATCGCCGTGCGCAGGTCGGCCTTCATCAGCTGCCGATTGCGGAACGCCGCGTCCATCGCCGCTTCGAACAGCCGCCAGTTGTTCTTGCCGAATTCCTTGGCCTTGTAGAGCGCAAGATCCGCCTTGACCGTCATGGCGTCGACATCGGTGTCCTTGACCCGCGCCAGCACGGCGCCGCCGCTCATCTGCACGTGCAGGGCATGGCCGGCGACATCGACGTCGCCCTGCAGGCCGGCGAAGATGCGGTCGATCATGGCCGCCAGATGACTGTCGTCCTCGACCCGGTCGAAGAAGATCATGAACTCGTCGCCGCCGAAGCGGCTGACCCGCACGGTGTCGGTGGCGAAGGCGGCGAGCTTTTCGGCGACGGCATAGATCAGTCCGTCACCGATCGGATGACCGAGCGTGTCGTTGATGCTCTTGAAGTCGTCGAGGTCGAGCACGGCGATCGCGCACAGCCGGTCGCGATCGCCGCCGGCCAGTGCCGCTTGCACCACCTCGTGGAAATAGGCGCGGTTCGGCAGGCCGGTCAGGCTGTCGTAGCGCGCCATCGAGCGGATCTTCTCTTCCGCCTCGACCCGCGCGGTCACGTCCTCGAAGGTGATGACGCCGAGCTCCTGGCTGCCTTCGCGCGCCGAGAATTCGTAATGCTGCCCGTTGGTGAAGGAGACCAGCACCTTGCGGCTGCGCCCCTCGCGCAAGGCGCGCGTCAATTGCGCCTCGATGAAGCGGCAGTCCTTCGCGTCGAGCATGCCGCCGGCGACGCCGCGCATCAGCAGCGAATGGATCGGCCGGCCGAGCAGCGCGTCCGGCGACTTGAGCGACATCAGATGCGCGGCCTCGGCATTGGCGACCACCACCTTGCCGTCGGGCCCCAGCATGACCAGGCCGTGCGACATCGTGTTGAGCGCGCGATTGAAGCGCTCGGCGAGCCGGTTGGCCTTGCGCTCCTCCGAAATCGCGGTGAACAGCACGTCGCGAACCAGGTCGGCGAACCGCCGGATGGCGAAGAAGAACGGCACGGACAGCGTGCCGAGGATGACATGATACATGTCGCCGCGCAGGATGAAGCCCAGCGAGATCGGCCAGGTCATGGTCATGATGAAGATCATCACCATGCGCGGCGAGCCGTAGTTGCGGCCCGAGATCGAGGTGGCGGAGGCGAGCGTGACCGAGACGGCCGCGATCTCGGCGAAATTGTCGTGCGCCAGGTAGATGCCGACGAAGCAGAACATGCCGAGCATGAGCCCGTGCAGGGAGCCGTAGACGATGTAGTCGTTCTCGCGCTGACGCGCTTCGTGCCAATCCCGCGGCCGGGGCGCGTTGCGGTATTTGCGCACGTTGGTCAACCGCAGCACGGCGACCACCGCCAGCCCGACGGCGACATAGAGGTAGATCGGATCGCCGGTCTTCCAGTAGCAGAGCCCGACCAGCAGGATCTGCGCGGCGAAACCGATGCTAAGCGTCAGCCCGTCGCGGAAAAGCGTTTCCACGAACGGAATGTAGACGTCGACCGATATGTCGCTCTTTCGTCTTGTTGGCACGCCGCGATTCCGGCCTTGGGGCAGACCATGGTGTCCCACATCGGGCTTAAGAAAGCCTTAGGCGCGGCCCGAGAGACGGAAAAATGAAGGCTGGCCATCGTCATGACGGCTCCCTTTCGAAAGGCGGTGGAAGAGCGTCCTTTTCTACTCAGCGGCGCGCGCCACCGGCTCCGGCTCCGCAGCGGAAAGGCGGGCAAGCAGGCGCTCGCGCTCGGCATCGGCCCTGGCAACGCTCGCCTGCTTGACATGCCCATAGCCCCGGATGAGCTGTGGTAGCGAAGCAAGCGCCGTCGCCGCTTCCATGCGATGCGGCTCGAGCAGGCCCATGATGTGGTCGAGGTCGCCTTCGTAGCGGCGGAGCAGACCCCGCTCCATGCGCCGCTCGGCGGTGCGGGAGAACGGGTCCAGCACGGTGCCGCGCAGGCGCCGCATCGCCGAAAGCACTTTGAAGCCGCTCATCATCCAGCCGGGGAAGCGGGATTTGCGCGGCTTGCCTTCAGCGTCGCGGCGGCCGAGGGCGGGCGGGGCAAGGTGGAACTCAAGCCGCTCGTAGCTCTGGAACTCGCGCGAAAGCTGCTGCCGGAACGAGCCATCCGTATAGAGGCGCGCCACCTCGTATTCGTCCTTGACCGCCATCAGCTTGAACAGGTTGCGGGCGACCGCTTCGGTCAGGCGCGTGGAGGCCGGAACCGCGCGGCTTTCTGCCGCGTGCACGGCGGCGACCCGGTTGCGATAGCGCCGCGCATAGGCGGCGTCCTGGTAGGCGGCCAGGAAGTCGGCACGCCGCGCGATGACCTCGTCCAGCGACTGGGCGACGGGAACCGGGCTCGACGCGTCCGCCTCGCCGACCAGCTGGCGGAGGAATTGCGGGTCATGGGCGGCGCGGCGGCCCCAGCGGAAGGCAGCGACATTCATGGCGACGGCCTCGCCGTTGAGCCCGATCGCCCGCTCGATCGCCTCCGCCGACAGCGGCAGCGCGCCAAGCTGGAAGCTCACGCCGAGCAGGAGCATGTTGGCCGCGATCGAATTGCCGAACAACACGGCGGCCGTGCGGGAAGCGTCGAAGAAATGCGTCCTGTCCTCGCCCGCCGCCTTGCGGATCGCCCGCTTCAGCCGCTCTGTCGGCAGCGAGAAATCGGCGCTGCGGGCAAAGTCGCCGGGCATCACCTCGGCCGTGTTTGCGACGAAGACGGTGTGGCCCTCGCGCACTGCGGCGAGCACCTTGCGCGAGCCCGAGACGACGAGGTCGCAGCCGAGCACCAGGTCTGCCTTGCCCGCCGAGACGCGGATCGCATGGATGTCGTCCGGCGTCGCGGCGATGCGTACATGCGTGTAGACCGCTCCGCCCTTCTGGGCGAGGCCGGCCATGTCGATCATGCCGCAGCCCTTGCCTTCCAGATGCGCGGCCATGCCGAGGATGGCGCCGATGGTCACGACGCCCGTGCCGCCGACGCCGTCGACCACCGCCGACCAGCCGGCACCGCCGAGCGGAAAGGATTTCGGCGCCGGCACGCCGTCCAGCGGATCGGCAGCCCCCGCCAGTCCCGGCGCCTTCCTGATCTTCGCCCCATGCACGGTCACGAAGGAGGGGCAAAAACCGTTGACGCAGGAAAAATCCTTGTTGCAGCTCGACTGGTCGATGCGCCGCTTGCGGCCGAACTCGGTGTCCAGCGGCTGCACCGAGACGCAGTTCGACTTGACTCCGCAGTCGCCGCAGCCCTCGCAGACCAGCTCGTTGATGATCACCCGCCGGTCGGGATCGGGAAAGGTGCCGCGCTTGCGCCGTCGCCGCTTCTCGGCCGCGCAGGTCTGGTCGTAGATCAGCACCGATACGCCTTTGACCTCGCGCAGCTCGCGTTGCACGAGGTCGAGATCGTCGCGGTGGTGCACCGTTGTGCCGGAAGGGAAACGAGCGGTATATTTGTCCGGCTCGTCGCTGACGACGGCGATCCGCTCGATGCCTTCCGCCCGCACCTGGTCGGCGATGGCATGGACGGTGATCCCGCCCTCGTGCGGCTGGCCGCCGGTCATGGCGACGGCGTCGTTGTAGAGGATCTTGTAGGTGATGTTGGCGCCGGCGGCCTTGGCGTAGCGCAGCGCCAGGCTGCCGGAATGGTTGTAGGTACCGTCGCCGAGATTCTGGAAGATGTGATCTCTGGTGGTGAACGGCGCCTGGCCGACCCACTGCGCGCCCTCGCCGCCCATCGCGGTGAAGCCGAAGGTCGAGCGGTCCATCCACAGCGCCATGAAATGGCAGCCGATGCCGGCCGAGGCGATCGAACCTTCCGGCACCTTGGTCGAGCTGTTGTGCGGGCAGCCGGAGCAGAAATAGGGCGTGCGCTGGCCGATGTCCTGCGTCTGCGCAAGCATGGCCTGGAACTGCCTGAGCCGCGTGACCCGCGCGGAAATCTCCTCCGACGGGCCGATGCCGCGCAGGATGCGCTCGCCGATGGCGATGGCGATGTCGTTGGGGTCGAGCGCGCCCGTGGCCGGAAACAGGCCGTCGCCGCGCTCGTCGCGCTTGCCGACGATATCGGGCTGGTGGGCGGTGCCGTAGAGTGCTTCCTTGAGCTGCACCTCGATCAGCGCCCGCTTCTCCTCGACCACCACGACGGTTTCCAACCCATCGACGAACTCTGCGACGTGCTGCAGGTCGAGCGGCCATGGGGCGCCGACCTTGAACAGGCGGATGCCGAGCCGGTCGGCCTCGGCTTCGCCGATGCCGAGATCGTCCAGCGCCTGGCGTACGTCGAGATAGCTCTTGCCGACCGTGATGATGCCGAGTTTTGCGCTGCGCCCGCCGGAATAGACGATGCGGTTGATGCCGTTGGCGCGGATGAAGGCGGCGGCGGCGGCGCGCTTGTATTCATGCAGCCGCACCTCCTGGCCGAGCTGGTCGAGCTCGTTGCGGATGTTGAGGCCGCCGAGGGGCATATCGAACGGCGGCAGCGCGATCTGCAGCCGCTCCAGCGCCGAATCGACGGAGGCCGTCGATTCGATATTGTCCTTCACGCATTTGATCGCCGTCCAGGTGCCGGCGAAGCGCGACAGCGCATAACCGTAGAGGCCGTAGTCGATCAGCTCCTGCACGCCGGCCGGGTTGAGGATCGGCATCATCATGTCGACGAACAGGAATTCGGTGGCGTGCGCGTTGGTCGAGGATTCGGCCATGTGGTCGTCACCCATCAGCGCCAGCACGCCGCCGTGCCGCGAGCTGCCGGCGAGATTGGCGTGGCGGAACACGTCGCCGGAGCGGTCGACGCCCGGTCCCTTGCCGTACCAGAGCCCGAAGACGCCGTCGTGCCGGCCTTCGCCGGTGAGCTCGGCCTGCTGCGAGCCCCAGACAGCGGTAGCGGCGAGCTCCTCGTTGAGGCCGGGCTCGAACACGACGCCGGAGCGGCCGAGCTGCTCACGCGCCCTCCAGAGCTGCATGTCGAGCCCGCCAAGCGGTGAGCCGCGATAGCCGGAAACGAAGCCGGCGGTGTCCAGTCCGGCCCGCCGGTCGCGCTCGCGCTGCATCAGGAGCATGCGCACGATCGCCTGGGCGCCGGAGAGGAAGACGCGCTCCTTCGACAGATCGAACTTGTCGTCGAGCGCGACGTCGTGGAGGGTCATGCGCAAATGCCTGTTCGGGTCCTGGCCTCGAACAGGCCGGCCCCTTGGGTTCGTCGCGGCGGACTCTTTCGCTCCTTGAACGCCGCGTCAAACAAATTTGCATGTACGGCCGGTAACATAGGGATGACTAGCCCGTCGCAGACCCCGCCGGTGTCTCGGGAAGACGATAGACGGATATGTGGGAGCGCGATTCGGCGGTGAATTCTGATCTTGTCCAGTCCGCGTGCCTGCCTTCCAGCTCGAACCCGGCCAACTGAGCCATGAGGTCGAGCTCCGCCGGCCAGATGTAGCGGTGAGGCGAGCGGAACAATCGGGCCTGCTTGCCCGCGTCGAACCGGAAATGGTGCGACACCACCTGCTGGCGAAGAAGGTCGTAGGTGTCCAGGCCGATATAGCCGTCATCCGCCTGCCAGACGACCGCCTGCTGGCCCGGCGGCAGCTTTCGCAGCTCAGGCACCCACAGCTCGATCACGAAGCGGCCGCCGGGCGCGAGATGGCGGGCCGCGTTGCGGAAGCAGGCGACCTGCTCGGCCTGCGTCAGCAGGTTCGATAGCGTGTTGAAGACGAGGTAGACGAGGCTGAATCTTCCCGGGACGATAGCGGTGGCCATGTCGCCCTGGACGACGGGGATGGTCGCCTCGTCGGCCTTCGCCCGCAGCCGGGCAATCATCGGTCCCGACAGCTCGATGCCGGCAACCGCAATTCCCCGTTCGCACAGAGGCACGGCCACGCGGCCGGTGCCGATCGCGAATTCGAGCGCCCGGCCGCCGCCGGCGAGCCCCGTCAGGCGATCCACAGCCGGCTCCAGCACGTCGGGCGCGAACATGCCGGTGCCCGGCGTGTCGTAGTTTTCGGCCGCCTCTTCGTCCCAGATGTCCTGACGATGCATGCCGCGGACTATGTGGCCGGACGGGACCGGCTGTCCAGCGGACCGTCTCGGCGCCATGGTCAATCCGCCTTGCCGCCGGCTTTTCCGGGGCATGAGAGTTTCTCGACGTCGGGCAGCTTGCCGTCGGCATGGCCGGCGAGTTCGGGATTGGGCGTGTAGAGCGGACCGACCACCAGCGGCCGGTCCGGCAGCTCCGTCTGGTCCTGCGACGAGGTGATCGACGTCTCGATCGCTTGCACCTGCCGGCCTTGCGCATCCTCGATGCGGATCGTGATCCCGTACGGCCTGCCCTTGACGATGCAGCGCAGGGGCGGCGTGGTGACGGTCGTCTTCGCCATTGCCGGCCAGATCTTCTGGCGCACCTCGATCGGCGCGCCGCCGGTCGGATCCTCGAAGGAGGCGATCGCCACCTGACCATCCTCGACCGGGCCAACGGGCTTCAGGTTGACGAGGAAAGTGGCCGTGGCGACACGGTAGTTGAAGACGACGAGCTTGCCGTCGAGCGCGAAGCGGTCGCCATCGCTGCCGGAATCGCGGCAGGCTGCCGTAGCGAGGCTAGCCGCCACCAGCACGGCGATCCGCAGAAGGCTGCCCGGATCAGGCATGACCGTTGTCCTCGACCCTGCGGCGGCGATAGTGGCGCTGCGCCTTGCGGCGGTTGCCGCACACCGCCATGTCGCACCACAAGCGGCTGCGGTTGCGGCTCCCGTCGACGAACAGCCAGCGGCAGTTGGCGCAGATGCGGATGCGCGACAGCCGCGCCGGCTGCAGCAGCGACAGCGCCGACACCGCCAGCGCAGCCTCGAAGGCGAGCGGCGTCTGCACAGCGCGAAAGGGGCGGTCCGTCGCGTCGAACCGTTCCCCTAGGCTGCCGAGGCCGGCGGCGCAGGCGACCAGCAAAGCCGCAAGCTCGGCCGCAGCAATCGATCCTTCTTGCGCCGCGCTCCGGAACAGCCGGTCCGTCGCCTCACGGATCGACAGCACTTTCGGCGCGATGTTCCTTGCGTCTTCCACGATCAGCCGGCGGCCGTCGAGCTCTTCCGACCGGTGGAGCGAAGCGGCCTCGGCGAAGCGTGCGATCTCCGCGACATCGGCGAAGCGGTCGAACGAGCGGACGGGATCGCCGCGCAGCACCACCGTATTGGCCGCATCGAGCGCCAGCACGCCGCCGGAAAAACGATGCGGTGTCCAGGAAACGGTCATTCCTCGTACTCTAACTGGTAAAAGCCGTTTGACAAGTTAGATCGGCGGCCGCAGGTTTCCGCAATGGCAGGTCACGCCGGGACGGCTCCATGCTCTACTTCCTGCAACAATTGCTCAACGGCCTGCATATCGGCGCCATCTACGCGCTGCTCGCCTTCGGCTATGCGCTGATCAACGGCGTCCTGCACCGCACCAATCTTGCCCATGGCGCCATCTTCGGCTTTGCCGGCCAGGTGACGATCCTGGCGGCGGTGTTCGGCTGGCAGGTGCTGTGGCTGGCCCTGCCGGCGACACTCGCCTTGGGCGTAGCGGTGGCGCTGGTCTACGGCGCCTTCGTCTCAGCCCTGCTCGGCCGCCATGTGCTGCTGCCGCTGGCACGCCTGGCGCCGAACGCCATCGTCGTCGCCACGCTCGGTGCCGCTCTGGCGCTCATGGAGGCCGGGCGGATCGCCGCGGAGACGCGGGACTTCTGGCTGCCGCCTCTGTTGACCGGAGCCGTCGTCTTCGCCGCCGCCGGCGATTTCCGCGTCACCCTGACAGCCATGCAGATCGTCAACTGCGCGGTCGCGGCGGTCACTCTCGTCCTGGCTTCGCGCTGGCTGGCCGTCAGCCGGTACGGCCGGGAGTGGCGTGCCGTCGCCGACGATCCGGCCGCCGCGGCGCTCTGCGCCGTCGACACGGGACAGGTCTTCATCCGCACCGTCGTCATCGGCGGGCTCGCCGCCAGCCTCGCGGGCATCCTCGCGGTGCTCTACTACGGCAATATCGGCTTCGGCGCCGGCCTCGTCTTCGGCCTCAAGGTGCTGTTCGTCACGGCGATCGGCGGCTTCCTCTCGCCGCTGCGCGCCGCAGCCGGCGCCGCCTGCTTCGGCATCGCCGAGTCGGTGTGGTCGGGCTATTTTCCGATCGAGTGGCGGGACGGCTGGATGCTGGCCCTGCTCTGCGCGCTTCTGGTGCTGCGGCCGGAGCGCGCCCGCGACGCGCGCGTCTGATTCGACCGGCGGCACCCGGACAGGGTTTCGCCCGGCATTAGACATTCGTCGAATGCCGGCACACGACGGCGCGGTTCCGCAACGTCACCTGGTACAATCTCCGACCCGGTCTGCACCAGCCGAGTTGACGCACGCCGCGCTCGTGTCCTACCGATGCTGCATCGGTTCGCCGAAAGAAACCGGGTGAACACGGCGGATCGCTGATCGGGAGGAACATGATGGGAGGGCTGCTCGCTCTTGCGAGAGGCGTTGATCGCCTCAACGAATTCATCGGGAAATGGGTCGCCTGGCTGATCCTGGTGTCGATCCTGATCAGCGCCGGCAACGCGGTGATCCGCAAGGCGTTCAACATCTCGTCCAACGCCTGGCTCGAATTGCAGTGGTACCTGTTCGGCGCAGCCTTCCTGCTCGCCGCCGCCTATACGCTGAAACAGAACGAGCACATCCGCATCGACATCGTCTACGGCATGTTCTCGCGCCGCGTGCAGCACTGGATCGACCTGTTCGGCCACGTCTTTTTCCTGATGCCGTTCGTCATCCTGATGATCGTCTACTTCATTCCTTACGTTTCGCTGTCCTTCCGCAGCGGCGAGGTCTCGACCAATGCCGGCGGCCTGATCATCTGGCCGGCCAAGTCGATGCTCCTGATCGGTTTCTTCCTGCTCGGCCTTCAGGGCGTGTCGGAGATCATCAAAAAGATCGCGGTGATGCGCGGCGACATGGATGATCCCACTCCTTTCATCTCCGTGCATGAGCAGGCCGAGCTCGAGGCCAAGGCGCTGGCCGAGGAGGTGCGCTCGTGATCGAGTTCATCGCCCAGAACATGGCGCCGATCATGTTCTTCTCGCTGATCGTCTTCCTCCTGCTCGGCTATCCCGTCGCCTTTTCGCTGGCGGCCAACGGCCTGCTGTTCTTCTTCATCGGCGTCGAGCTGGCGCCATATTCCAACAACAGCATCAACCTGTCGTGGCCGCTTCTCTACGCGCTGCCCGAGCGTTTCTGGGGCGTCATGTCGAACGAGACGCTCCTGGCCATCCCGTTCTTCACCTTCATGGGCATCGTGCTCGAACGATCGGGCATGGCCGAGGACCTGCTCGACACCATCGGCCAGCTGTTCGGGCCGATCCGCGGCGGCCTTGCCTATGCGGTCATCTTCGTCGGCGCGCTGCTTGCCGCCACCACCGGCGTGGTCGCCGCCTCGGTCATCGCCATGGGGCTGATCTCGCTGCCGATCATGCTGCGCTACGGCTATGACCGGCGGGTCGCCTCCGGCGTGATCGCGGCATCCGGCACGCTGGCGCAGATCATCCCGCCGTCCCTGGTGCTGATCGTGCTTGCCGACCAGCTCGGCCGCTCGGTCGGCGACATGTATGCCGGCGCGATCATCCCCGGCCTGGTGCTGACCGGCCTCTACATGGGCTACATCTTCATCATGTCGCTGCTGCGGCCGAAGGCGATGCCGGCCCTGCCGCTCGAGGCGCGCACGCTCGGCCACGGCGTCACCTCGCTGGCGGTAGCGCTGGCCGTGGCGGCCGCGATCGCCTATGCCGCGCACGTCTATCTCACGCCGACGCAGGGCAGCAATGCCGACATTCTCGGCGCCACCGTCGGCGTCATCGTCATCTACGTGGTGGCGATCGCCGACAGGAGCTTCAACATCAACATGATGTCGAAGCTGGCGCAGCAGGTCATCATCGTGCTGATCCCGCCGCTGGCGCTGATCTTCCTGGTGCTCGGCACCATCTTCCTCGGCATCGCCACCCCGACCGAGGGCGGCGCGATGGGCGCGGTCGGCGCGCTGGTCATGGCCGCCGTGAAAGGCCGGCTGTCGCTCGACGTGATCCGGCAGGCGCTCGCCTCGACGACGCGGCTTTCCAGCTTCGTGCTGTTCATCCTGATCGGTGCGCGGGTCTTCTCGCTCACCTTCTACGGCGTCAACGGCCATCTCTGGGTCGAACACCTGCTGGTATCGCTACCGGGCGGCGAAATCGGCTTCCTGATCGCCGTTAACGTGCTGGTCTTCCTGCTGGCGTTCTTCCTCGACTTCTTCGAGCTCGCCTTCATCATCGTGCCGCTGCTGGTGCCCGCAGCCAACGCGCTCGGCATCGACCTGATCTGGTTCGGCGTGCTGCTCGGCGTCAACATGCAGACGAGCTTCATGCATCCGCCCTTCGGCTTCGCGCTGTTCTACCTGCGCTCGGTGGCGGCGCGTGTGCCTTATCTCGATCGTATCACGGGGAAAAGCATCCAGCCGGTGACCACCGGCCAGATCTATTGGGGCGCGGTACCCTTCGTCTGCATCCAGATCATCATGGTGGCGCTGGTGATCGCATTCCCGCAGATGGTCATGCACTACAAGGGCACGGTGGTCGATCCGGCCGATGTCGAGATCGTGCTGCCGCCGATGGGCGGCGGCCAGCCCGGATTGCCGGGACTCGGCCAGCCGGGCCTGGATGGCTCGCCGCCTTTGGGGACGAATCCGGCGGCGCCGGCCCAGCCCGCGCCGTCGGCGACGGACCTGTCGCAGCCGCCGAGCTTCGGCAGCGAGCCGCCCGCCCAGCCGACGGCGCCAGCCACCGACCTGTCGAAGCCGCCAAGCTTCAACTGATGCCTGATGGCCGCTATGATCGACCTCCCGCCCGCTTCGGGCCCTTGGGTCATCTCCCTCCGGGAGGTACCGGACGAAGCGAGGCGGGTAAGCGACCGAACGGCAAAGGAACGCCGATATGAGGCTGGGGCGATGAAGGCGGTCAGGCTGGAGGCCATCGGCGTGCTCGCCACGCGCGACATTGCCAAGCCGGTTCCCGGCCCGGACGACCTGCTGGTGCGGGTCGAAGCCTGTGGAATATGCGGCACGGACCGCCACCTCTTCCGTGGCGAGTTCCCATCGAAGCCGCCGGTGACCCTGGGCCACGAATTCTCCGGCATCGTCGAGGCGGTGGGCAGCGGGGTGAGCGGCTTCGCCGTCGGCGACCGCATCACCGGCGACCCCAACATCGCCTGCGGCAGGTGCCCGCACTGCCAGAACGGACGCGTCAATCTCTGCCGAAGCCTGCAGGCGATCGGCATCCACCGCGACGGCGGCCTCGCAGATTACGTGATCGTGCCGCAGAAGCAGGCGTTCGCGTTGCCCGCCAGCCTCGCGCCGACGCACGGCGCCTTCTGCGAGCCGCTGGCCTGCTGCCTGCACGGCATCGACATCGCGGCCATCAAGGCGGGTTCCTCCGTCGTCGTGCTCGGCGGCGGCGTCATCGGCCTGCTCGTCGTCCAGCTCGCACGCCTGGCTGGCGCCTCGACGGTGATCCTGTCGACCCGCCAGGCGTCCAAGCGCGCGCTTGCCGAGGAGCTCGGCGCCACGGCGACGGTCGACCCGTCCGCCTCCGACGTGATCGGGCAGGTGGCAGGCCCGGACGGTCTGGTGCCGGGCGGGGTCGACGTGGTGATCGAATGCGCCGGCGTGCGCGACACGGTCGAACAGGCGCCGCGGCTTGTCCGCGCCGGCGGCACGGTGGTGATCCTCGGCGTCATGCCGCAGGGCGAAAAGGTCGAGATCGAGCCGTTCGATCTGCTGTTCCGCGAACTGCGGGTGCTCGGCTCCTTCATCAATCCGTTCGTGCACCGGCGCGCCGCCGAGTTGATCGCCTCCGGCACGATCAAGGTCGAGAAGCTCGTTTCGAGGCAGGTGAGCCTCGACGAGGCCCCGCAGGTCATCGCCAACCCGCCGGGGCCGGGCGAGGTCAAGGTGCTGGTGGTGCCATCGGGTACTCGCTGAAGCGCAGAGGGCTTGCCGGAACCGGCGGTCGATGACGCGCGCCCGAAGCACGTCTCCCGAAAGTGCGCAGCGGGTCCGCTATGAAGACACGCGCAAATTCAACAACCTACAGCACGTCGCATGAATCGTTTTTTCACGCGACGCGCGGTAGGCGACGGGGAAGGCGTGTGCACACCCTCCCCATTCGCAGCGATCGCTACAGCTTGCCGGCCCGCTGCTGCAGCATCATGAAGGTGTCGAAGGTGTATTCCGACACCTGCGCCCATACATAGGCGTCGCGGCGGAACGCTGTCTGGCTGTCGTATATCTTCTTGAAGGCGGCGTTGGCGGCCGAGAGTTCGGCATAGGTGGCGTTCGCCGCCTCGAAGCAGGCGGACAGCACCTCCGGGCTGAACGGGCGCAGTTGCGCACCGTTAGCGACCAAGCGCTTGAGCGCCGCCGGATTCTTCTGGTCGTAGCTCGCCATCATGTCGCAATTCGCCGCCTGGCAGGCCGATTTCAGCGCCGCCTGGTAGAACTTCGGCAGCTCGTTCCATTTGGCGAGATTGACCAGCGTGTGCAGCGTCGGACCGCCCTCCCACCAGCCGGGATAGTAGTAGAACGGCGCGACCTTCTGGAAGCCGAGCTTTTCGTCGTCATAGGGTCCGACCCATTCGGCCGCGTCGATCGTGCCCTTCTCCAGTGCCGGGTAGATGTCGCCGCCGGCGATCTGCTGCGGCACCAGGCCGAGCCGTTCCAGCACCTTGCCGCCGAAGCCGCCGATCCGCATCTTCAAACCCTTGAGATCGGCGACCGACTTGATCTCCTTGCGATACCAGCCGCCCATCTGCGCCCCGGTGTTGCCGCTGGCCAGTCCGTAGAGGCCCTGCGTCGCGTAGAACTCGTTGAGGAGATCGCTGCCGCCGCCATAGTAGAGCCAGGCGTTCATCTGCCGGTCGTTGAACATGAACGGCACTGCCGTGGCCAGCGCATAGGTCGGGTCCTTGCCCCAGTAATAGTAGGAGGCGGTGTGGCAGCACTCGACCGTGCCCGCCGCCGCGGCGTCGGCCGCCTGGAGGCCGGGCACAAGCTCGCCCGCCGCGAAGACCTGGATATCGAAATTGCCATCCGTCGATTCCCGCACGTAGTCGGCCATGGTCTGCGCCGCGCCGAAGATCGTGTCGAGTGCCTTCGGGAACGAGGACGTGCACCGCCACGAAAGCTTCGGCATGGACTGCGCGATGGCCGGTGCGGCCAGCGTCACGGCCGCCGCGGCGGCACCGGCGCCGGACAGGCCGGCCTTGGCAATGAAAGAACGACGATCCATCGGCTTCCTCCCTGATCTGGACCAACGAAGCGCCGGATGGCTTGATTCTCATGTCGCTCAGACGGCGCTGGACCCATGATGCATGACCGCTGGCCCAAGTCCAGATGAAGAGGTCTCGCGGCAGATGAAACCGAAAAACCGAAGGCCCCGAAGATGGTGTCTCCGGGGCCTCTTCTTCACTCGGAAGATTCTGGAGCGCTACAACTTCGAATTGCGCTGCTGGATCATCATAAAGGTGTCGTAGTTGTATTCCGCCACCTGCGCCCAGAGGAAATGTTCCTTGCGGAAGCCCTTGATGGATTCCCAGATCTTCTTGAAGGTCGGGTTGGAGGCTTCCATCTCGGCATAGACCTCGTTGGCGGCGTCGAAGCAGGCGGCCAGGATCTCGGGGCTGAACGGCCGCAACTGCGCGCCGTTGGCGACCAGCTGCTTGACCGCCGTCGGGTTCAGGTAGTCGTATTTCTGCAGCATGTTGGCGTCGGTCGCCTGCGCCGCCGTGCGGACCAGCGACTTGTAGGCGGCCGGCAGCTCCTCGTATTTTGCCTTGTTGAAGATCAGGTGCACGGTCGGGCCGCCTTCCCACCAGCCGGGATAGTAGTAGAACGGCGCAACCTTCTGGAAGCCGAGCTTCTCGTCGTCGTAGGGGCCGACCCATTCGGCGGCGTCGATGGTGCCCTTCTCCAGCGCCGGGTAGATGTCGCCGCCGGCGATCTGCTGCGGCACCACGCCGAGCTTCTCGACCACCTTGCCGGCGAAGCCGCCGATGCGCATCTTCAGGCCCTTGAGATCGGCGACCGTGTTGATCTCCTTGCGGAACCAGCCGCCCATCTGCACGCCGGTGTTGCCGCCGGGCAGGCCGAACAACCCCTGGGTACCAAGGAATTCGTTGAACAGATCGATGCCGCCGCCGTGATACTGCCAGGCGTTCATGCCGCGCGCGTTGAGCGCGAAGGGAACGGCGGCGCCCAGCGCCCAGGTCGGGTCCTTGCCCCAGTAGTAGTAGGCGACGGTGTGGCTGGCCTCGACGGTTCCCGCGGCGGTCGCATCAGCGGCCTGCAGGCCGGGCACGATCTCGCCGGCGGCGAAGACCTGCACGGTGAAGTTGCCGTCGGTGGCCTCCGACAGCATCTTCGAAAAGACTTCGGCGCCGCCATAGATGGTGTCGAGCGACTTGGGGAAGGACGACGCGAGCCGCCAGGTTATTTTCGGATTGGACTGTGCGATTGCCGGTGCTGCGAGTGCCGTCGCGGCGGCTGCCCCGACACCGGCGACTCCGGCTTTCCTGATGAATGAACGGCGATCCATGAAAATCCTCCCGTCTGGACCGATTGCGGCATGCCCTTGGGGAAGCTGTTGATTTTCCTCAAGGGAAGACGCTGGCACAATACACGGCAGCTTGTTCGAGTCCAGCGCGCGGCAAGATCGAACCAGCCGGCGCAGCGACAAAAACAAAGGAGCCGCCGACGCATGCGACTATAGTCTTAGCGGCCGTGCGACGGTTGGAGAGGCGCGCGCGGATTCTGCCGCGCTTCCGCAATGCTGCCGCAATGTTTGTGGCCGAGAGGGGAATGCGAAAACAGGCGCCGGACGCATGCGCATATTGCTGGTTGAGGACGAGAAGCAGATGGCCGAAGCGCTTTCGGCGGCGCTGGGCAGGCAAGGCATCGTCATCGATCACACCCCGCTGCTCGCCGATGCCGTCGAGCTGACGCGGCAGAACGTCTACGATGCGATCCTGCTCGACCGGCGCCTGCCCGACGGCGAGGGGCTGACCTTCATTCCGCAACTGCGACGTGCGGGCATCGACACGCCGGTCGTCGTCCTGACCGCCCACAACGAGCCGATGGAACGCGTCGAGGGCCTCGACATCGGTGCCGACGACTATCTGGGCAAACCGTTCCTCGTCGAGGAGCTGATGGCACGGCTGCGCGCCGTGCTGCGGCGGCGGGCGAGCCTCGCCGAGCCGCGGATCACGGTCGGCAGGATGGAGATCGATCCGCTGCATATGAGCGTGAGCGTCGGCGCGGTGCCTCTCGACCTGCCGCGGCGGGAGCTCCTGGTCCTATCGGCGCTTGCCAAGCGGCACGGCAGGACCGTTCTTCGGTCCGTGCTGGAAGCGGCGGTCTACAATTACGAGGAAGAGATCCAGTCCAACGCGCTCGACGCGCATATCTCGCGGCTGCGCAGGCGGTTGCTGGATGCCGGGGCCGGCGTGACCATCCACGGCATCAGGGGCGTCGGCTATCTCCTGAAGGAAGAATGATGGGCGCCAGCAACACCTCGCTCCGGTGGAAACTGAGCTGGCAGCTCAGTCTCGTCTTCACGGCCGTGGTCGCAGCCGTCGCCCTCGGGCTTTGCTACTATGCGACCTTGATCCGCTCGCCCAACGTGGCGCTTGAAGACAGGGTCGGACCGGCGATCGTCGAAGCCATCATGCGTGATGCCGAGGGCCGGTTCGAGATCCGTGATACGCCTTTGCTCGCGTCGATCAGGGAGCATAACCCCGACCTCTGGTTCGTCGCCGCGACCATTGACGGCGCGACCGCATCCTACGGCGATGTCCCGGCGGCTTATGCCGGGCTCATCAGCCAGATACATCTTGTCAAGGATGCCGATATCCGCGGTCCCGGCGGCAGCGGCGAAGTCGTATCCATCGACGACGTCGAGACGGCGCTTGGCGAGGTCCGCTTCATGATCGGCGGCAGCTCCGGCCACGACTGGCCGTACCTGACGATCCTGCGCCGCATGTATCTGATTTACGTGCCGCTGGTGGCCATGGCTCTTCCTGCCATCTTCGTCGCCGTGCCCCATATCGTGCGAGGCGCCCTATCCGGGTTGAGCGACGTCGTTCGAAAGGCGCCGGAGATCGATCCGCGCCGGCCCGGATCGCGCCTTCCGGTCGAGAACGTGCCGAAGGAGGTCGTGCCGCTGGTGGTCGCCTTCAATGCCGTGCTCGAGCGCCTCGAACGTCAGTTCCAGGCACGGCAGCGCTTCCTGGTCGACGCCGCGCACGAGCTGCGGACGCCGATCGCCATCATGCAGACGCGGATCGACGGCATGGTTGAAGGCGAGGAGCGCCGGCGCCTGCTCGACGACGTCGCGCGGCTGGGCGCGACGGCCGAGCAACTGCTCGATTTCGAGCGCAGCGGCCATGCGACCGATCTCCATGAGACGGTCGATCTCGTCGAAATGGCGCGGACTGTCGTCGCCGATATGGCGCCGCTGGCGATCGCCGCCGGCTACGAGATTTCCTTCGGGAGCGAGGTCGACCGGCTTGTGCGCCAGGGCAGCCCCTCGGCCCTGCCGCGGGCGCTCGGTAATCTGGTAAGCAACGCCATCGACCATGGCGGCAATGCCGGCGTGATCTCGGTCTCGGTTTCGGCCGCCGGGGAGATCGCCGTGGCCGACCAGGGCAAGGGAATCGCCGCGGACCTCCAGCATCTGGTGTTCGAGCCGTTCTACCGGGTCACGCCCCGCAGCAAGGGAGCCGGCCTGGGGCTCACCCTGGTGAAGCAGATCGTGTCGAACCATCGCGGCCGGGTCACCCTCGACAGCAGCCCGGCCGGAACGACGTTCACGATCCGGCTCTGAACCGGAGCCGGCTCCGAGTCGACCGACGACCTTTCAGCTCCGCTCATGATCGCGGTCCCCCGGGCGAGCCCGTAATGCTGCGGCAATGCTGATCGCGCACGGTCGCCGTCGTCACGATCCGCGACAACGATGCTCGCGAGCCAGATCGCTCTCCATGTGTTCCGTCATTTGCTGGATGAACCGAAATGCCGCTGCTTAGAACCGCCTTGCTGGCGTTGCCGATGACGCTGGCCATCGCCGGCTGCGCGTCGGTGCCCCTGAAGAAGGCCGGCACGCTTACGTCCTACAGCAATCTGGGCGTGCCCAAGGGGACGTTGTCCAAGGCTCGCCGGTTCGTGGACGCGCAAGGTCTGGCTGCGGTCAAGACCGTCAGCATCGTTCCGACAAGTTTTGCGTTCGGCACCTCGCCGCGCGTCAGGAGCAAGGATGATCTGGCTCTGGTGGCCAACGCGCTCGACCGTGCGATCTGCATCGCGCTCAGCGACAGGTACCACATGGTTCCCCTCGGCCAGCCCGCCGATCTGAAGGTTCGAGCCGTCGTCACCGACATCGTGCCGACCAACAAGGTCGTCGCCGGCGTTTCGACGGCGGTGACCCTGGCGAGCGGCGCCTTCATGCCGCCCGAGGTGCCGGTCAGCGTGCCGCGCCTTCCGATCGGTCTTGGCGGGCTGGCCGTCGAAGCGGAGGCGGTGGACAGCTCCGGCGTCCAGCGCGCTGCCATTATCTGGGCGCGCGGCGCGAACTCGATCCAGAACAAGCCCCGCGTCTCGGAGGTCGGCGACGCCTACGGTCTGGCCTCGACCTTCGGCAACGATTTCTCGCGCATGCTGATCACCGGCAAGGAGCCCAAGGGGCTGCAGCTTACGCTGCCGTCCGGCCAGCGGATCAAATCCATGGTCGGAGGCAAGCACAAATACGCCGCCTGCGAGACTTTCGGCCGATCCCCCGGCATTCCGGGAATGGTGGCCGGCAAGTTCGGCGCGCCGCCGCAATGGACGGACAAGCGCCCGAAACCGGCGGCGCTGTACTGACGGGGATCGGACCCCGGGGGCCGGCGTGCCTAATGGCCCTCCTCGTTCGGGGATCCTTGCAAGTCCAGTGGTCTTCGTATCGAACACAATCAGGAGCAGGCGCATGTCGCTTTCCGGGTTTCAACACGCTCGGCGCGTTGTCATAGCATTGTTGCTGGCTTTCAGCTTTTGCATGCTTCTGTTCGTCGGTGCGGTGGGAAGCCCTGAGCGTCGCAACGACATCGAGATGGTCGGCGTTGCATTGATCGTGATCGGGATTGTCGGCCGGCTCTGGTGTACCCTCTACATAGGTGACAGAAAGGCGGCCGAGCTTGTCGTCCATGGGCCTTACTCCGTCAGTCGCAACCCGCTCTATTTTTTCTCGAGCATCGCTGCCGCTGGCGTCGGCGCCCAAACCGGCAGCATCACACTGTCCTTCCTGTTTTTCGTAGCTTCGACGATGATCTTCCGCATCGTCATTCTGCGGGAGGAACGGTATCTGCAGGATGCTTTCGGTGCCGCCTATTCGGCCTACACCGCCGACGTTCCCCGCTTCTGGCCGTGGCCTGCGCGCTATCGCGATGTGCCTGCCTTGAGCGTGTCGACAGGCTGCATCTACGGCACGTTCAGGGATGGGCTCATCTTCTTCGTTGCCATGCCAGCATTCGGGCTTGCCGAATATCTTCAGGCGACGGGAGCGATCCCGGTGCTCGCAAGGCTATTTTAGAGACGGATCGCAAAAAGCAGGACATGCGGGTGGAAGCGGCGTGCGCGTTACGGTCGATCCGGTCACCATGACAAGGTCTTGTCGCGCACGCCGCCGTATCCAAGGCTGTTCCGCGCCTTGGCAAGCATACCGCCTTCGCCTATTTTACGGCCGCATCGCGTCATCACGAAAGCCGAAAATGCGCCAGCCGCTCGTTGCCGTCTCCACCGACGTCCGCCAGTTCGACAACTACTTCTGGCATGCCGCCCCGCAGCAATATCTCGAGGCGGCGATCGTCGGCGCCGGGGTGCTGCCGGTCCTGGTCCCCTCCTTCGGCGACAGGCTCGATCTCGATAGCCTGCTCGCCTCGGTCGACGGCGTGATGGTCACCGGCTCGAAGTCGAACGTGCATCCCTCGCTTTATGGCGGCGATGCCAGCGAGGCGAACGGCCCATACGACCCGGCGCGCGACGCCACCACCCTGCCGCTGATCCGCAAGGCGATCGAGCAGGGCGTGCCGCTGCTCGCCATCTGCCGCGGCATCCAGGAGCTGAACGTCGCGCTGGGGGGCACGCTCGCCACCGAATTGCAGGAGCGCGAAGGCTCGCTCGACCACCGCGCCCCGGTGAGCGACAACCAGGACGAACGCTTCGCCATCCGCCAGAACGTGTCGATCAAGCCGGGAAGCTGCCTTGCCGGCGTGTTCGGCGCCGGCGACATCATGGTGAATTCCGTGCACCGCCAGGGCATCGAGCGCCTCGGTACGCGGCTGCAGGTCGAGGCAGTGGCGACCGATGGAACGGTCGAGGCTGTTTCCGTCAAGGACGCGCCGGCCTTCGCCGTCGGCGTGCAGTGGCACCCGGAATATTGGGTCCACAGCGACTCGGTTTCCGCGAAAATCTTCAAGGCTTTTGGCGATGCCGTGCGCGGCCACGCCGCGGCCCGGCTCGGGCTGCGCCCGGCGGCGGAATAGGTCGCCCGGAATTGGCTGCATGATCGACGGGCGTCCTTCGAGGCTCGCCCGTCGATGATCTTGCTTTTACAGCTGATGCCTTGCCGGCACGTCCTCCCTCATTCCTGAGGCGGGAGCCCGCAGAGCGATCGCAAGGTAGCCCGGACTTTCGCGGGCGAGCCTCGAAGGACGCACCGACAAGCTCAGCCTGCCTTCACATGCGCCGTCTCCGGCACGGCCGTGAGCGGGCGACCCTCGGCGAACCAGGAGACGAGATTGTCGACGACGAGGTCGGCCATCGCGTCGCGCGTATGCACCGAAGCCGAACCGACATGCGGCAGCAGCGTCGCGTTCGGCAGGTCGAGCAGCGCCTGCGGCACGTTCGGCTCGTCGGCGAAGACGTCGAGGCCGGCCGCCGCGATGGTGCCGTCGGCAAGCGCGCGGGCTAGCGCCTGCTCGTCGACCGTGCTGCCGCGGCCGATGTTGACGAAGACGCCGGCCGGGCCGAGCGCCTCCAGCACCTCGGCGTTCACCGCCCTGGCCGTCGAAACCGTGCCGGGCACCACCGCGATCAGCGTGTCCACCGCCCCGGCAAGACCCTTCAGCGTCGGGTGATAGGCATAACCGAGCCCCTCGACCGGGTTGCGGTTGTGATAGGCGATGGAAAGGCCGAGAGCCTCCAGCCGCCGGGCGATCGCCAGGCCGATGCGGCCCATGCCGAAGATGCCTGCCTTGCGGCCGCGCAGGGTGAGCGGCGTCAGGCGGTAATGCCCCTCGCTGATCCATCGGCCCTGGCGCAGCCAGTCTTCGGCGCGCGACAGCTCGCGCACCGTGTTGATCAGAAGGCCGAGCGCCGTGTCGGCGACCTCTTCGGTGAGCACGTCGGGCGTGTTGGTCACCATGACCTTGCGCGTCGCCGCGTGGCGGGCGTTAACCCCGTCATAGCCGACGCCGAAGCTGGCGATGATCTCCAGCTTCGGCAGGCTGTCGATGAGGGCCGCATCGATCGGGGCCATTGCGGCGATGCCGCGCACTTTCGCGCGCAGCTCCTCACTCAGCAGGGCCGGATCGCCGCGGTCGACCCGCACGACGCGGAAACGTTCGGCCAGCCTCGCCGGGATGCGCTTGTTCAATTCCCCGACGACGAGCACGGTCATCTCGGATAGCGGTTCGGACATGTCGATCTCCGGAAGCGTTTGGGCGGTTGAGGCGAAAGCGCGGCGCTCAGCGCTCGCGCGGGCGGCCGGTGGACTGGCGCACATGCAGCTCCGGCTTGATCAGCTCCTGCGAGGGGCGCACCTGCGTCCCGCTCAGCTTGTCGAGCAGGGCGCGTGCCGCGCGGCGGCCGACCTCGCGCTGGCCGTTCCACACCGTGGTCAGCGCCGGCGTGGCGATCGCCGCCTCCTCGAGGTCGTCATAGCCGGTGACGGAAATGTCGACGCCCGGCGTCAGCCCGGCGCGGGCGATGCCGTTCATCAGGCCGATGGCGACGAGGTCGTTCCAGCAGCAGGCGGCCGTCGGATGATCCTTCAGCGCCAGGAACTGGCCCGCCGCCTCGAAGCCGGCCTGCTTGGTGCGCGGCCCGGGAATGCGCCAGCCCGGCCGCACCTCCAGTCCCGCCGCCTCCATGGCGTTGAGATAGCCCTGATAGCGGTCGCGGCCCGTCGAGGTCTGGTCGGTGCCGCCGATCATCGAGATGCGGGTGTGGCCGAGCGAGATCAGGTGGTTGGTCGCAAGGGCGGTGCCGTATGCGTCGTCGCCGCGGAACACCGGCACGGCCGCGCCCTCGACGGTGCGGGCGATCAGCACCGCCGGCAGACCGTTCTCCTCGGCCATGAGGATGTCCTCCGGTGGCGTGCCGATCGCCGGCGACATGATCACGCCGTCGGCGCCGAGCTGCAGCAGCGTGTCGATGAAGGTCCGCTGCTTCTCGAGCTGGTCGTAGTGGTTGGACAGGATGAAGGTCTGGCGGCTGCGGTCGAGCTCGCTTTCGATCGAGCGCAGGATCTCGGCGAAGAACGGGTTCATGATGTCGTGCACGACGACGCCGACGATGCCAGAGCGCGACGTCCTCAGGCTCGCGGCGCGACGGTTGTAGATGTAGCCGATCGCCCGCGCATGATCCTTGATGCGGTCACGGGTCGAGTCGGCGACCAGCGGGCTGTCGCGCAACGCCAGCGACACGGTCGCCGTGGATACGCCGAGCGCGTCGGCGATTGTCGAAAGCTTGATCTTCTGGGCCAGCGCGCCCTCCCCGGCATGCCTGCAAGAACAGATTTAAACTGTTTAAAAATGCTTATGCCACCCTTTGCCGGCGTGGCAAAGCCTAAATCACAGCTTCTCGGCGAGATCGGCCGAGTCCTCGTTGGGTGCGGCGCGGTTCTTCAGCCTCAGGCGATGCTCGCGATGGATGATGTAGAGCCCGCCGGCCACGATGATGGCCGTGCCGGCCAGTGTCCAGCGATCCGGTAACTGTCCGAACACCAGGTAGCCGGACGCCACCATCCAGGCCATCTGCAGGTAGGGATAGGGCGCCAGCGCGCTGGTGGTGGCGAGCCGGTAGGCCTTGATCAGGAACCAGTGGCCGATGCCGCCGAAGACGCCGAGCAACAGCAGGATCAGGCCATGCCAGAGGCTCGGGGGCATCGAGGCGGAGAACGGGACGACCGGCGCCATCAGCACGGTCGGTGCCAGCGCCGAGTAGAAGATGAGGCTGGCCGGCGTCTCGCTTTCCGACATGCGTCGGGTCAGGATCACGTAGAAGCAGTAGCTGAGCGTCGAGCACAGCGCGAACACATGGCCGATGCCGAAGGCGCCGTAGCCGGGCCGGGTGATAACCAGCACGCCGACGAAGCCGGCGAGCACCGCCAGCCAGCGGCGCCAGCCTGCCCATTCGCCGAGCAGCGGCCCGGCAAGCGCGATGGTGATCATCGGCGCGGAGAAGTAGATCGCCGAGGTCTCGGCGAGTTGCAGCGTCAACAGCGCGGCGAAATTGAAGATCGTCGAACCGGCCAAGCAGAGCCCGCGCACCACCTGCAGCGGCAGGCTGGCGAACCGGAACACCGCCGGGTTGCTCCAGAACCGCAGCAGCAGAAGCGCCAGCACCGTATGCTCGGCGAAGCGCATCCAGGCGACGAACGGTGCCGACATTCCCGCCAGCACGAGATATTTCGCGCTGGTATCCAGGCCCGTGAACAGCAGTCCCGCCGCGAATACGTAGAGAATAGCCGCGGCCGGTGTGGCCGCTTCATGCTTGGAAGGAGATCGGTCCAACAGACATGCCGGTCAGGAAGGAAAGGTCAGCCGGTTGTGCGCCATGCCCTGCCATGGTGCAAGCATGAATGTGCCGCTGGTCAAGGCGTCTTGCCGCGGCTGGCCCAGCCCGGAGAGGGCAGGCGGTCTCAGTCCTCGACGACATCGTCCTCGTCGATCTCGGCGACGGCGAGGTCCGAGAGATTCGCCTCGATGCGGGACAGCAGCTTGGTCAGCGCCTTCTGATCCTTCTTGTCGAGGCCCTTCAGCGCCAGCTTCTCGGTCTTGCGCACGGATTTCTCGATGTCGCGGATCGCCTCGCGGCCGGTGCCGGTCAGGAAGATGTGCGCCTGCCGCGCATCCTTGTCGGACGCCCGCTTTTCCAGGAACCCTTGGCTTTGCAGACGGTTGATCGTCTTGGTGATGGTCGGCGGCCTGACCCCGATGCGCGTGGCGAGCTGCCCGGGCGTCTGGCCGTCCTCGCGGTCGAGCGCCAGCATGATCTGGTCCTGGCCGGCATAGAAGCCATGCGACAGCAATCTGGCCGCCAGCGCCGTGCGCGAGAGCCGCGCCGCCGAATGCAGACGGCCCATGGTGACGCTTCTGGTGGTTCTGGCCATTTTTCGCTCCCTCGACGAAATTGGTGACCTATTTTGGCAGGTATCCTGAGAAGCTGCCACGGCGATCCGCATAAGCTTTGCCGGCAACCGAAATTCGGCAGCTCGGCTAATGGCAGACCTTCTTTACAATTGCGTGACAGCGCGTCCGCTCCTGTCGAAAAAGGCAGCAGGCAAGCGGCGGCACCGAGCGGATTGAAGCGTGCAATCCGCCCGGCAGCGTCCTATATGGAGGCGACAAGAACCCCCGGGGCCTACCATGAGCGAAGCGCAAACCCAGATTCCCGTGACCGTGCTGACCGGCTATCTCGGCGCCGGCAAGACCACCCTGCTCAACCGCATCCTCTCCGAGAACCACGGCAAGCGCTATGCCGTGATCGTCAACGAATTCGGCGAAATCGGCATCGACAACGACCTCATCGTGGAATCCGACGAGGAAATCTACGAGATGAACAATGGCTGCGTCTGCTGCACGGTGCGCGGCGACCTGGTGCGCGTGGTCGAGGGCCTGATGCGCCGGCCGGGACGCTTCGACGCGATCGTGGTGGAGACCACCGGCCTCGCCGACCCGGTGCCTGTCGCCCAGACCTTCTTCATGGACGAGGACGTGCGCAGGAAAACCAGGCTCGATGCCGTCGTCGCGCTGGTCGATGCCAAGCACCTGCCGCTCAGGCTGAAGGATTCGCGCGAGGCCGAGGACCAGATCGCCTTCGCCGACGTGGTCGTGCTCAACAAGACCGACCTGGTGGCGCCCGAGGAGCTGCGCGAGGTGGAGGCGGCGATCCGCGCCATCAATCCCGGTGCCCGCATCCACCGCACGACCCGCGCCGGCGTCGACCTCGGCGAGGTGCTGGACCGCGGCGCCTTCGACCTGAAGCGGGCGCTCGACAACGACCCGCATTTCCTCGACGCACATGACCACGACCACGATCATGTCTGCGGGCCCGACTGCGACCACGATCATCATCACCATCAAGGCCACGATCATCACCACCACGATCACGACCGCCATCATCATGAGCATGGCGCGATGTCGCCGATCCACGACGTGACGGTGCAGTCGGTGTCGCTGCGCGGCGGCGAGATGGATTCGAAGAAGTTCTTCCCGTGGATCGAGAAGGTGACGCAGCTCGAGGGGCCGAATATCCTTCGGCTCAAGGGCATCATCGCCTTCAAGGACGATCCAGACCGCTACGTGCTGCAGGGCGTCCACATGATCATGGAAGGCGACCACCAGCGCGCCTGGAAGGATGGCGAGAAGCACGAGAGCAGGCTGGTCTTCATCGGCCGCAAGCTCGACGAGGAGCGGCTGAGGAAGAGCTTCGAGGCGTGTCAGGTGGCTTGACCGGCTGAGGCACGAACGCGGGCTATAGCTCGTAGCTCATGCCAGGCATGAGCTATAGAGAATATTTCTATAACTCATGCCTTGGAATTGGCAGCGGCCGATCGACGTTGTTTCGCTTATGAGCGACAGGCGCTGGAGCCTCTGCAGGACCTGACGGCCAAGGGAGCCCTGACGCGGCACACGCGCTACGAGTTGAATATCGAAAGGTGACGCATCAAAGGCGAATGCCGTGGCGTTGCAGCCGCAGGCAAAGCGATTGAGCATCGGCGGAGAACGCCGTAAGGGGTGGGCCCGCAACGCTTGCTGGATTTGCCATGCCCACAATCGCCCCTCTCGATCTCGACGGCCATTGCGTCGCCGCCGTCTTCCTCGCCGACATTCCGCATTTCGCGCTGGCCGACGGCACGGTCCATCGTCTCGATCACGGCCACAAGACGGTGCAGGCCAATGACGGGCTGCTCTGCGCGGCGCTCGACCTGACCGGCACGAAGCTGATCACCGGCGGCGAGGACGGAAAGGTGTTTGCCACCGGCGCCGACGGTACCGCCACGGTCGTCGCCGAGGCCGGCCGCAAATGGATCACCAGCGTCGCCGCCGGCCCGCAGGGGGCGCTCGCCTATGCCACCGGGCGCAGCGCCTGGGTGAAGCTGCCGGACGGCAAGCTGAAGGAGTTTTCGCACCCGCGCTCGGTCGAGGGCATCGCCTTCGCGCCGAAGGGCATGCGCATCGGCGTCGCCCGCTACAACGGTGCGACGCTGCATTTCCCGGCGACCGAGGGCAAGCCCACCGAGCTGGAATGGGCCGGCGCGCATACCGGCATCACCTTTTCGCCCGACGGCAATTTCCTCGTCACAACCATGCAGGAGAACGCCCTGCATGGCTGGAAGCTGGCCGACGGCAAGCACATGCGCATGTCCGGCTATCCGTCCAAGGTGAAATCGCTGTCCTGGGCCGCCAGGGGCAAATGGCTGGCGAGTTCCGGCGCGCCGGCGGCGATCGTCTGGCCGTTCCAGGCCAAGGACGGGCCGATGGGCAAGGCGCCGCTGGAGCTCGGCACGCGCGGCAACACCATGGTCACCACGGTCGCCTGCCACCCCAGCGAAGACATCGCGGCGATCGGCTACGAGGACGGCATGGTGCTCGCCGTCCGCTTCGCCGACGCCAAGGAGGTGCTGCTGCGCCGCCCTGGCAAGGGCGCGATCACCGCGCTGATGTGGGACAAGGCCGAGCGCCGCCTCGTCTTCGGCTCGGAAGCCGGCGACTGCGGCGTCATCGACATTTCCGCCTGATCCTCCGGTTCGGTCCAGCAAACCCGATCGACTGAGGTCGCAAGGACGGGCGATCGCTTGACGGAGGAAGGCGGGCCGTTGACGCGCAACATTCCGCCTTTAAAGTCAGCGACTTGAAGAAGGGGGAGTCCGCCATGATGCCGCTGCGCTCAAAACTTCTCCTGATCATCCTCGACGGGCTGCCGTGGCGGAACTGGAAGCCGTTCATGGGCAATCTGGAAGGCTGGGCCCAGTCGGGCGAAGCGCGCAAATGGCGCATGCGTTCGGTGCTGCCGTCGACCTCCGCCTGCTGCTACGCCTCCATCCACACCGGCGTGCCGCCGCAGGTGCACGGCATAAGCTCGAACGAGTTCCGCAAGCGCGTCGAACAGCCCGACATCTTCTCGGAAGTCACCCGGGCGGGCGGCAGGACGGCCGCCGTGACCCATTCCTACTGGTCGGAGTTCTTCAACCGCTTCCCGTTCGATCCGGTGCGCGACATCGAGTATGACGACCAGGAAGGGCCGATCGGGCACGGCCGCTTCCACACCATGACCGGCTACAGCCACACAAACCAGATGACGCCGAGCGACGTTGACCTGTTCGCCACGCTCACCCGTCTCGCCGAGCGGTTTTCCATCGACTACGGCATCCTGCACACCTGCACGGTCGATTCGATGGGCCACCGCTACGGCCAGGACTGCGTCGAGATGGACAATGCGCTGTACGGGCTCGATGCGTCGCTGGCCGGCTTCCTGCCGCGCTGGCTTGCCTCGGGCTATGAGGTGATCGTCACCGCCGACCATGGGCAGACGCTGCGCGGGCATCACGGCGGCCACGACGACGAGATGCAGGACGTCGCGCTGTATTACTTCGGAGACGGACAGGGGTGGAACACGGACACGCTGCTCGACCAGCTCCAGCTCGCCCCGACCATCCTCACGCGGCTCGGCGTAGGGGTCCCGGAGACGATGACGGCGGAGCCCTTCCTCGACTGATCAGCCGGCCAGGCCGGCGCGCCGCGCCTGCCACGTGGCGGGCGTCTGCGGCTTGACGAACAGGCCGGCTATCTGCGGCAGCTTCGCGCGCACTGCACTTTCCAGCCGCAGCACGCAGGCCTCGATTTCCGGCGCGGTCGCCTTGTCCTCGAATTCGAGGCTGAGCCCCGCCACGACCTGCTCAGGACCGAGATGGACGGTGATCACTCCGTTGGCGCCGTGCACCGCGGGGTCGGCACGCGCCGTCGCCAGGATCGTCTCCTGCAGGACAGGGTCGGCCGCCTCGCCCATCAGCAGGCCCTTGCTCTCGCGTGCCAGGAAGATCGCGGTGAGCGCCAGCACGAGGCCGATGCCGACCGAAGCGGCGCCGTCGAGTTCGGGAATGTCGAAGACCTGCGAGGCGGTGATGCCGACGAGGGCGATCATCAGGCCGAGCAGCGCGGCGCTGTCCTCGAACAGCACGGTGAAGACGCTGGGATCCTTGCTGCGGCGGACAGCTTCCAGATAGCCCAGCCGGCCCTTGGTGACGCGGAACGCCTTCAGGGCGACCAGCCAGGAGAAGCCTTCGAACAGGATCGACAGGCCGAGCACGACATAGGTGACGGCGACGTTGCGGATCGGCTCGGGTTCGAGGATGTGCATGACGCCCTCGTAGAGGGACACCCCCGCGCCGAGCGCGAACACCAGCAGCGCGACGATGAAGCTCCAGAAATAGAGCTCGCGGCCGTGGCCGAAGGGATGCGTCCTGTCGGCCGGCCGCGCCGCGCGGTGCATGCCGAACAGCAGCAGGCCGCCATTGCCGGTGTCGACCAGCGAATGCACGCCTTCCGACAGCATGGCTGAACTGCCGGTGAAGAAGGCGGCGGCGAATTTTGTCGCCGCGATCATCAGATTGCCGGCGAGCGCCGCGTAGATGACGATTCTCGGACCCGAATGCGCGGCCATTCTCCACTCCGCCGTCTGTCTGCCTTCATGAACCGGGCAGACGGCGGATCGTTGCACGCAACGGGCGTCGCGATCGAGGCGATACCCTCAGACGAACGGCTTGCCGATGTCGTATTTCTTCGGCACCAGCCGTCCGAAATAGGCGCGGCCTGCGGCCGACAGGCCGGTGCCGCTCGCATCGAGGAAATCGTCCGGCATGTGGCGCGTCTTGCCGGCGACGTTGGCCAGCGGCACCTTGCGCAGCACCGTCCTGCCGTTCTCCTCCTGCAACGCCACCGAGCCGCCGCCTTCGGCGGCCACCCGCACGGCGAAGGCGCCGGCGTCGAAGGCCTCCTGCTGGTCGACCTTGCTGATGGCGCCGACGAAGCCGCGCGGCATGTAGCCGAGCGCGTCGACGCGCGCCCGCTTGCCCGGCAGCCCCTCGCGCAGCGCATGCTCGAAGGCCATGCCGAGATCGCCGCCGGAAAGCTTGAGATTGCCGTGCGCGTCACGCTCCAGCCGCTCCGGCGGGACCAGCGATTCGACCAGGGCGCGGCCGTCCTCGGTCGTCACGCCCTCAGACACGGCGACGATGCAGCGCTTGTGGCGGTCGAGCGTGAGCTTGACGTCGTCGATGAAGCGTTTCGGCGAGAAGGCGCGCTCCGGCACGTAGACCAGGTGCGGCCCGGACTCCTCGTCGATGCGCCATGCGGTCGAGGCGGCGGTGAGAAAGCCGGCATGGCGGCCCATGACGATCGCCACATAGATGCCGGGCAGCGCACGGAAGTCGAGATCGGCGGTGAGGAAGGCCCCCGCCGTATATTCCGCAGCCGAAATGAAGCCCGGAGTGTGGTCGTTTTCCTCGAGATCGTTGTCGATGGTCTTGGGGGCATGCACGAAGGCTATTCTGCCGCCGGAGGCGTCTGTGAGGATCTGCTGCGTGCCCGAGGTGTCGTTGCCGCCGATATAGATGAAGGCATCCGCGCCGGCCTTCTGCAGGCCCTTCAGCACCAGCTCGCAATAGGCGGCGTCCGGCTTGTCGCGGGTGGAGCCGAGGGCGGCGCTCGGCGTGCCGGCGATGCGGCGCAACTCGGCCTCGGGGACCGCCGACAGGTCGACGTAGTCGCCGTCGCGAATACCGCGCACGCCGTGGCGCGCGCCGAGCACCTTTGCGCCCGGATGCTGCTTGCGCACCTCAAGCGCGGCGCCGACCATGGTCTGGTTGATCACCGCGGTCGGGCCGCCGCCCTGCGCAATCACGAATGTTCCGGCCATGCCTTCCTCCGATCTGTTTCCTCCACGGTTTAGCCTAGTTTTGTGTCCGTGCAACCGCCGCAAGTCCCCACGGCTGAGGTTGAGCTAATCCGGCCGGCACGTACCGACCTGCTTGCAGGAGCAGCCTCTGCTGGCCGCAGAGGTTTTTTGCTGCTGCGCCATTCAAACGGCAGCTTCGGCGCTATAGTGGCGGCGATCAAGGGCGAAATGCCGTCAACCGGCCGCGGCTCGTGGCCGGATCTTTGAGGGAAACCATGTCGAACAACGCATCGCTTCAATCCCGCCGCACCGCCGCCATCCCGCGCGGCGTCGCCACCGCCTATCCGGTCTTCGCCGCGCGGGCGGAAAATTCCGAGCTGTGGGACGCCGACGGGCGCCGCTTCATCGATTTCGCCGGCGGCATTGCGGTGCTCAACACCGGCCATCGCCATCCCAAGGTGATCGCCGCCGTGAAGGCGCAGCTCGACGCCTTCACCCACACCGCCTTCCAGATCGTGCCTTACGAGCCCTATATCGAGCTCTGCGAGCGGCTGAACGCGCTGGCGCCGTTCTCCGGCGAGGCCAAGACCATACTGTTCTCCACCGGTGCGGAAGCGGTGGAGAATGCGGTCAAGATCGCCCGCGCCCATACCGGGCGGACCAATGTCATCGCCTTCTCCGGCGCCTTCCATGGCCGTACCCTGATGACCAGCGCGCTCACCGGCAAGGTGGCGCCCTATAAGAAGAAGTTCGGGCCGATGCCGGCCGGCATCTGGCACGTTCCCTTCCCGGTGCCGCAGCACGACGTTTCGGTGGCCGATTCGCTCAAGGCGCTCGAATACCTGTTTCGCGCCGACGTCGATCCGGTCAACGTCGCGGCGATCATCATCGAGCCGGTGCAGGGAGAGGGCGGCTTCCACCCGGCGCCGCCGGAGCTGCTGCAGGGGCTGCGGAAGATCTGCGACGAGCATGGCATCGTGCTGATCGCCGACGAGGTGCAGACCGGCTTCGCGCGCACTGGAAAAATGTTCGGCATCGAGAATTCCGGCGTCGAGCCGGACCTCGTCACCATCGCCAAGTCGCTGGCCGGCGGCTTCCCGCTGTCGGGCGTCATCGGCCGGGCGGCAATCATGGACGGGCCGGAGCCGGGCGGGCTCGGCGGCACCTATGCCGGCAGCCCGATCGCCTGCGCGGCGGCGCTCGCCGTGCTCGAGGTGATCGAGGAGGAGCGGCTGATCGCCCGCGCCGACACGCTCGGCGCGCGCATCAAGGGCGAGCTGGCGCGCATCGCCCGGCGCAACGACACCGTGCCGATGGAGTTCGTGCGCGGCCCCGGCGCCATGATCGCCTTCGACGTCGTCAAGGAGGGCGGCGGCAGCGAGCCGGACGCCGATGCGACGAAGCGGGTGACGCAGGCCGCCCTTGCCGAAGGGCTGGTGCTGCTGTCCTGCGGCGTGCACGCCAACACCATCCGCATCCTCATGCCGCTTACTATCTCCGACGACATCCTGGCGGAGGGCCTGGGCAAGCTGGAAAAGGCGCTGGTCGCCGCCCAGGGATGACGAGCGGGCGCAGGGGGACAGTTTACTTTGTTTCCGCAGAAAGACGGTAGCGCTTGAAGGCTGGCGCGGGCGGAAAAAAGTAAACTGTCCCCGGCACTTACCTCTCGCCCGCCGCGAAGTCGCGGCTGACGGAATCCGCTTTTCGCGGGCGTTTTATCCCCTCCCTTCTCGCTTGGCCTATACTTGTCCGTGAAAGCCGCTCCCTTGCGGGAATCTGGTGCGCACCGGGTATCAGGAGGGAGCGTCGGCGCCGGGTCGGTCGTGCAATCGGTAGCGCGGCTGGCGAGAGTTGGAGACCCGGGCCCCAGCCGCGACACCTGCGGAAATGCAGAGCTAGCGGACGGGCAAGAACGCCGGCGGGGCGCGGGTCACCGCGCCACGTACTTTAATTGAGAGGCTCGGCCCCGCGCCCCGCTTCCCGCACTTCTCTTCAATGGCCAGACTGCAAAAAAGCAGGGCGTGGCGAGGATGGAGCATGTCTGTGGCAGGGCAGTCATATATGACGAACGATGCGCAATTCCGACGCACCGCTTTCCGGCTGCTCTCACGCCACAACGACGATCGGCGTCTTGCCCTTGTCCTTGACCCGGTCGTAGAGGTCGATCACGTCCTGGTTGATCATGCGCACGCAGCCGGAGGAGGCGGCCTTGCCGATCGAGCGCCATTCCGGCGTGCCGTGGATGCGGAACAGCGTGTCCCTGCCGTCCTTGTAGATGTACAGCGCCCGCGCGCCGAGCGGGTTGTCGAGGCCGCCGGGCTGACCGCCGGCATATTTCTTCAGCGACGGTTTTCGCTCGATCATCTCGGAGGGCGGCGTCCACGTCGGCCATTTGCGGGTATGGTCGACCACCGCGCGGCCCGACCAGACGAAACCGTCCTTACCGATGCCGACGCCGTAGCGGATGGCGTCGCCGTTCTCCTGGACCAGATAGAGATGGCGTTCCCTGAGATGCACGACGATGGTGCCGGGCTTCTCGCCGGTGGGATCGACCACCAGCCGGCGCAGATGCTTCGGCTTCAGCTCGCCCGCCGGGATCGCCGGCAGGGTGAAGCCGCTGTCGGTGAATGAGGAATACATCAGCTCCGGCCGGCCGAGATAGCCGTAGCCGGCGGCCGGGCCAAGCGAGGCGGTTTCGACCTTGGCGGGGGCCGCGGGAGCGGCTGGCCGCGCCGGCACCGCTGCACGGCTGACCGTGGGCAGGCCGATGTCGATGCTGCGGCTGCAGCCGCCGAGCGCCAGCGCGCCCAGACCGAGAAGCGCCATGCGCCGGCTGATGACGACGTTGGAGAGGGCGGGGGCGAGAGTAAGAGAATCGAGCTTCGACACGGGCGGCACGCTACACCAGAAACGCTTTACGGACAGGCGCCGCTCACCGGCTGTTTCGAATCTTCATCAATCGTGGTTGACGAATTGTAAACTCAATAACCTTTTGTATTTGCTTCGGTATTTGACCGCACTCTGTGACTCCCCTGTGGATTTCCATGCTTCCGCCGCAGCCGACATGGGAACTCCTCCGTTCAGCCACAATGTCGGCCGGAGCCGTTCCTATCTGTCGCCGCGACAGCGAGGGAATCATGATCAGGACGTTGAAAACCGGGTTCGAACCGTTTGCAGCCGCATTGCTGGCGATCGCGCCGCTGCTCGCGGCAAGCATGGGCCTCATCCTGGTCCTGGCCGCATCGGCGGGGGTGTTCTGATGGACAGGCGGGAACGGCCCGGCGGCCTCGCCGCTTCGCGCACGCAGGGCCCGGTCGCGACCGAGCGCTGGCAGGGGTTCATCCTCTCCTTCGAAGAGAGGAGATATCCGTGCCGCTTGAAGCCCGGGCGGCCTTCGCCGCGGCATCAGCGGTTCTTCTGATTGTGCCAGGCATGCCACCTGTCTGCGCACGACCTTGCGGCGGCGACGCGAGACCTCGTCTGCGTGAGAGCCCGAAAGCGGTTCGCGAGCGCACGGCAGGGATGGTGCAAAGGCCGGGGACAGTTTACTTTTTTCGGCCCGCGCGGACTTCTGAACTACGGCAGCCTTCTGCCGAAAGAAAGTAAACTGTCCCCTGCGGTTCCTTCTGCCCGCGGCGGCATCGCGCGCGAATTTCGGCTCAATTGGGTGGGTAAAACGTTGCCCACTGGTGTCGGCACCTCCCCGGCGGCCGAGGCTCAGCCGACCATCTTCTTCATCTCGGCGATCTCGAAGAAGTCGAGCAGGATGGCGCCGGCGACGCCGAATGCGGTGAGGATCAGCCCGGTCAGGAAAATCCGGTTCGCGCGCTCGAAGTAACGGCGGCGCAGGCATTTGTGGTCGAGCAGGTCGGCCAGCGCCTTGATCTGGAAGCAGATGCCGATGAGCATCGGGCCCAGCGCCAGGCCGTCCAGCGGCTCCCACGGGATCGGATTGGCCGCCCAGTGGGAAAGGAAGCCGAGGGAGAAGGCGAGAACGATGCCGACAACGGTCAGCGTGCCGTTGCGGAAGATGGTCTCGACCAGATCGTCGGGTCTGTAGTCGCGGTCCGTCATGCAGCAATCACCGGGCAGGCTGTGATTCCGTCAAACTCCGGATAGGATGCTAAGAAAGCCTGAACGGAGGCCATGTTCCATGAAGGATCGTCTCGGACTGGAGCTTTCCGGCGCCGGCCAGGCGAGCCTGCCGCACTACGAGACGGCGCTGCGCGACCTGCAGTGCTTCGCCGGGGATCCCGTCGGCGCGGTCGACCAGGCGCTCGCGGTAAGCCAGGGTTTCGCCATGGCGCATGTGCTGAAGGGCTATCTCTACGCGCTTTCGACCGAAAAGGCGGCGCTGCCGGTCGCCCGCGTCTGTCACCAGGCGGCATCCGCCGCGGCCGGGACCGCGCGCGAGCGCGGCCATGCCGCCGCGCTGGGCCACCTTGCGGAAGGGCGCTGGCACGACGCCGGTCACGTTCTGGCCGCCGTCTCGGCCGAGCACCCGGCCGATGCGCTGGCTTTGCAGGCTGGACACCAGATCGACTTCTTCACCGGAAATGCGGCGATGCTGCGCGACCGCATCGCGCGCGCCCTGCCCGCTTGGTCGGCCGGCATGCCGGGCTACCATGCGATGCTCGGCATGCAGGCGTTCGGCATGGAGGAGATGGCCGCCTATGCCGAAGCCGAGGCGCTGGGGCGGCAGGCGATCGAGATCGAGCCGCGCGACGGCTGGGCGCAGCACGCGGTCGCGCATGTGATGGAGATGCAGAGCCGCCAGCGCGACGGCATTTCGTGGATGCGCGGCAACGAGGCCGCCTGGACCGGCGACAGCTTTCTCCAGATCCACAACTGGTGGCATCTCGCGCTCTTCCATTATGAGCTCGGCGAGGCGGATCAGGTGCTGGCGCTGGTCGACGGGCCGATCCGCGGCGGCCGTTCGCCGCTGGTCCTCAACCTGCTCGACGCTTCCGCCATCCTGTGGCGGCTTTGGATGGGCGGGATCGACGTCGGCGACCGCTGGGCCTCGCTCGCCGAGGACTGGAAGCCGAAGGCCGGCGACGGCAACTACGCCTTCAACGACATGCACGCCATGATGGCCTTCGTTGGCGCCGGCCTGGAGCAGGAAGCGCGCGGCCTGCTGGCCGCGCAGGAGGCGGCGATGCAGGGCGGCGGCGACAACGCCGCCTTCACCCGCGACGTCGGCCGGCCCGCCGTGCTTGCCGTCCAGGCCTTCGGCGAAGGCCGCTACGCGGATGCGGCAAGGCTGCTGCTGCCGCTGCCGGCGATTGCCCACCGCTTCGGCGGCAGCCACGCGCAGCGCGACGTGATCGAGCTGACACTGATCGAGGCGGCGCTGCGCGCCGGCGATGGATTTCTCGCCCGCGAACTCACTGCCAAACGTCTGGCGGCACGGCCGGCCAGCCCGCTTTCGGCGGTGTTTGCGGGACGGGCGGAGGCGCTTCCGTCCTTGTCCTGACGAGTTGCCGCCGCCCTCAGCGCCCTTGCAGGATACGGATGAGGTTGGGCGTCGGACGCCCCGCCATATATGCTCGATAGTCGGCATAGGAAAGGCGGCCCGAACTGACGGCGGTGACTATCCGCCGGCACACAACTGTCTTTACCGAGGACACGGAGCTGTTCGTCAGCGCCGCCATCACTTCCATATCCCTTTTGGAGGGGTTGGCCTTTTTGACGCAATCCGCCACGGCCATCGACCGCAGCTTGGGACTGCCGTCCAGCGCCACCTGCGCGGTCTCGTATTTTTCCTGACTCACCGCGCAGCCGGCCAGCACCAACAGCGCCACGCCGACAAGAACTGAAATCCGCCTCAAGATAACCCCCCACAAGTATCAGCTTGCCCCAAGCAATCTCATACTTGCAACCGCAGGGCGCGGCAAGCTTGCGCCGCAAGTACCGTGGTCACCGCGATCCCTCATTTTTCCTCATTTTTCCGAGGCTCGAAAAAATCTTCCTCTAGGTCTTTTGCCGGCCGGCATGCTCCGCTATTTTGCATCGAAACGGCCCGCGGCGGAGGAGGCTGCAAGCCGCGCTTCGTGGCGGAATAATTTCGTCGCGAATCCGGCGGCGTTCGGGAGGACAGACATGTATCTGGGGATCGACCTCGGCACGTCCGGCGTCAAGGTGCTGCTGATCGACGCCGACCAGGAGGTGGTCGGCTCGGCCAGCGCCCATCTCGACGTCTCGCGCCCGGAACACGGCTGGTCGGAGCAGGAGCCGGCCGACTGGATCAGGGCCACGGACGAGGCGATCGCCGCGCTTTCGGCCAAGCACGGCAAGGCGGTTGCCGCGGTCAAGGGCATCGGGCTTTCCGGCCAGATGCACGGCGCGACACTGCTCGATGCGGGGGACGAGCCGCTGCGCCCCTGCATCCTGTGGAATGACACGCGCAGCCACCGCGAGGCGGCGAAACTCGACGCCGATCCGCGCTTCCGCAAGATCACCGGCAACATCGTCTTTCCCGGCTTCACCGCGCCGAAGCTCGCCTGGGTGAGGAACAACGAGCCGGAGGTCTTCGCCAAGGTCCGCAAGGTGCTGCTGCCGAAAGACTACCTGCGCCTCTGGCTGACCGGCGAGCATATTTCCGAGATGTCGGATTCCGCCGGCACCTCCTGGCTGGATACCGGTGCGCGGAAATGGTCGGCGGAGCTGCTCGCGACGACGCATCTCGACGAGGGCCACATGCCGGCCCTGGTGGAGGGGACCGAGCAGGGCGGCAGGCTGCGCGACGAGCTGGCTTCGCGCTGGAAACTGCAGCAAGGCGTGATCGTGGCCGGCGGGGCCGGCGACAATGCCGCGTCGGCCTGCGGCATGGGCACGGTGAAGGCGGGCCACGCCTTCGTCTCGCTCGGTACGTCGGGCGTGCTGTTCGCCGCCAACGACGCCTATCTGCCGAAGCCCGAAAGCGCCGTCCATGCCTTCTGCCATGCGCTGCCGAGAACCTGGCACCAGATGGGCGTCATCCTGTCAGCGACGGATTCGCTCAACTGGCTGGCGGCGGTCAGCGGCAAGCAGCCGGCCGAGCTCACCAATGCTCTCGGCGAGGGACTGCGCAAGCCGACGGGCGTAACCTTCCTGCCCTATCTCTCCGGCGAACGCACCCCGCACAACGACGCGGTGATCCGCGGCTCCTTCACCGGACTCGAGCACGAGACCGACGTGCCGGCGCTGACCCAGGCGGTGCTGGAGGGCGTCGCCTTCGCCTTCCGCGACAGCCTGCAGGCGTTGCGCGAGGCGGGCACCACGATCGGCCGCGTCACCGCCGTCGGCGGCGGATCGCGCTCGCATTACTGGCTGAAGGCGATCGCGACGGCGCTGGACGTCGCCGTCGACATCCCCGCCGACGGCGATTTCGGCGCGGCCTTCGGCGCGGCGCGGCTCGGGTTGATCGCGGCCGAGAAAGCAGACCCGCACCACGTGCTGACCGCGCCTTCGACCGCCGAGACGATCGCGCCGGTGGCCGGGGTGACGGCGGCCTATGACGACGCATACGCGCGTTACCGCGCACTCTATCCGGCTATCAGAGGAGTTTCCTGAATGACCACCGGCTTTTTCGGCGACATCAAGCCCATCAAGTATGAGGGGCCGGATTCGACCAATCCGCTCGCCTACCGCTTCTACAATCCCGACGAGGTGGTGTTCGGCAAGCGGCTGGAGGACCATCTGCGCTTCGCCGTCGCCTATTGGCACTCCTTCGCCTGGCCGGGCGGCGATCCGTTCGGCGGCCAGACCTTCGAGCGTCCGTGGTTCGGCGACACGATGGAGAAGGCGAGGCTCAAGGCCGACGTCGCCTTCGAGATGTTCTCGCTGCTGGGGGCTCCCTATTACTGCTTCCACGACGCCGATGTGCGTCCGGAGGGCGCGACCTTTTCCGAAAGTGCGGCGCGTCTCGACGAAATTGCCGAGGTTTTCGCCGAAAAACAGCAGAAAACCGGCGTAAAACTGCTGTGGGGAACCGCAAATCTGTTCTCGCACCGCCGCTTCATGGCGGGCGCGGCGACCAATCCGGACCCCGACGTCTTCGCCTATTCGGCGGCGACGGTGAAGAAATGCATCGACGTCACCAAGCGGCTCGGCGGCGAGAACTATGTGCTGTGGGGCGGCCGCGAGGGCTATGAGACGCTGCTCAACACCGACATGAAGCGCGAGCGCGAGCAGGCCGGGCGTTTCCTGTCGATGGTCGTCGACTACAAGCACCGGATCGGCTTCGAGGGAACCATCCTGATCGAACCGAAGCCGCAGGAGCCGACAAAACACCAGTACGACTACGACGTCGCCACCGTCTACGGCTTCCTCAAGGACTTCGGCCTGGAGAAGGAGGTCAAGCTCAACATCGAGCAGGGCCATGCGATCCTGGCCGGCCATTCCTTCGAGCACGAGCTGGCGCTGGCCGGCGGGCTCGGCGTCCTCGGCTCGATCGACATGAACCGCAACGACTACCAGTCGGGCTGGGACACCGACCAGTTCCCCAACAACGTGCCGGAGATGGCGCTGGCTTACTACTACGTTCTGCAGGCGGGCGGTTTCACCACCGGCGGCACCAATTTCGACGCGAAGCTGCGCCGCCAGTCGCTCGACCCGCAGGATCTGCTGATCGGCCATATCGGCGGCATGGACTGCTGCGCCCGCGGGCTGAAGGCGGCGGCGCGGATGATCGAGGACAAGGCGCTGTCGGGGCCGCTGGAGGAGCGCTATGCCGGCTGGAAGTCGGCGGAGGCGCAGGCGATGCTGTCGGGCAAGCGCACGCTCGAGGAGATCGCCGAGCGCGTGGTCAAGGAGAAGATCGAGCCGCAGCCGCGCTCCGGCCGGCAGGAGTTCCTGGAGAACGTCGTCAACCGCTACGTCTGAGACGGCGGCCTGCGTGATTTCCCGATCCGAACCTGCTAGCCGGGCCTCGGATCGGTTCGACGCTGCGCGGCCACCGCTTGGATGCCTTGGCGGCGCCTGCCTGCACGAGCTTGTCCCTGACGTTCTGGATCGACGGTTTTCCCTGTCTGCGCGGCGAGCGTGCCGGATCGACCTGATACAAGGCCTCTCCAGAGTGGAGAGGCCAGCATGGACGAGAGCCGGATCGTCATACGTCCCGCGACGGAAGCGGACAGGGCGTCGGTGCAGGCGATCCTGGCCGACACGTTCGAGACCACATGGCGCCCGCATCTGACGTCCGCTGCGATCGAGGACTACCTGTCGGCGGGGCGCGGCGATCGTTATGTCGGCGAACACTGGCCGGCATTTTGGGTCGCCGAAATGGACGGCAAGCCCGCCGGTTTCGTGCATTGGGACGGCGACTTCATCGAAGCCGTGCACGTCTCCTCAAATCATCTGCGCCGGGGCATCGGCAGCCGGCTGCTCGACCATGCCGAGCGCGCGATCGCCGCGGCCGGCTTTGCCGAGGCGCGGCTGGAAAGCGACGACTTCAACCGGCGCAGCCACGCCGTTTACCTGACGCGCGGCTACGTAGAAAAGGACCGCTATCCGGACGATGAATGGAACAGCGGCTTCACGACGCTGCTTTTCGCCAAGCCGCTCGGGTGACAGCAGCAGCGGATTTTCTCCGGGGACATTTTTCAAGTCAGGGCAAGGGGTTGGCGTGGGTGGATGGGCGGTGCCTCATTTCCGGCACGCAGATGCCTTCGGCCTGTCATGAAACCCCGGTAGGGTCCGTGGCATGGAACAGAATCGCATAGACCACGCGCTGCCGGGCCGGCTCGATCAGGCGATCTTCAACGGCTTCGGCGACGACGATTCGATTGTCGATCGGCTGCTGGCGCTGCCGGTTGCAACGCCGGCGCACGACGGCAAACCCAATGTTTGGGAGGCCGGAGTGGCGCGGCGACTGGAAAAGCTGCTTGCCGACGAGATGCGCGAGCGGATCGAAGGCAAGCCGGAACGCTAGGCCGGAGCCTCGGCCAAGACTTAGTCAACCAGTAATCCACAGGTGCGATGTCTATTTCTGTCGCATGCGGCGTGGCGCCTCACCAAAGGCGCGTGAAAAGGCCCGCGAAAAGGCAGCCGAGCTGGAAAAGCCGCAGCGCGCGGCGACGTCGGCCAAGGCGATGCGGGTGTCGAGCACCAGCCGGCGCGCCGCATGCAGCCGCAGCCGCAGGTAGTAGGCGCCCGGCGATTCGCCGATCGAGCGGCGGAAGATCGTCTCCAGCGTGCGGGCGGTGACGCCGGCCCGCCGGGCAATTGCCGCGACGGTGAGCGGCTGGTCGATATGCGCCTCCATCAGCCGCACCGCCTGCGCGAGGCGCGGGTCGTAGCCGTCGAGCCGGCCGAGCGACACCAGCGGCTGCGCGTCGGTGGCGGAGCGCGCCTGGTCGTAGATGAAGACTGAGGCGACATCGAGCGCCACCGCCATGCCGAGGCGCGAGCGCACCAGATGCAGCATCAGGTCGAAGGTCGGCGAGGCGCCGCCGGCGGTGAAGGCCGGGCCGTCGATCACATAGCGGTCGGGCCGCACGTCGGTGCCCGGAAAGGCGTCGACGAAATCCTCCATGTCCTCCCAATGCGTCGTCGCGGCCCGCCCCTCCAGCAGCCCGGCACGGGCGATCACCCATGAGCCGGCCTCGATGCCGCCATAGGCGCGCGCCGCCCGCGCCACCCGGCGGACGCCGGTCAGCAGGCCCGGAGCGGCCTCGTGGCGTGCGCCGAAGCCGCCGATGATTGCGAGCACATCCGGGCGCTGCGCCGGATCGAATATGCCCGTGACCGCGACGGGCAGGCCGGCGGTGGTGATAGGCGGGGAGCCGTCGAGCGATACGATCTTCCAGTCGAACATCGTCTCGCCGGTCACGCGATTGGCCGCCCGCAGCGGGTCGACGGCCGAGGCCACGCACATCAGCGATGAGCCGGAGAGCGCGAGGAAGGTCACGCCGAGCGGGGTCCGCTCGGGCAGAAAGATTGAGGGCTTTTCGCCTTTCGCCATTTCGATTTCGTAAAACGCAAAGCACTTTCCCGCAAGTGAGGCATGCTTGGTCCGTAGACGACAAGGGAGGAGGTCCTCATGCCGCTCGAGATGAATCGCGAGGTCTTCATCACCTGCGCCGTGACCGGTTCCGGCGGGACGCAGGATCGCAGCCCGCATGTGCCGCGCTCGCCAAAACAGATCGCCGACTCGGCGATCGCGGCGGCCAAGGCGGGCGCCGCCATCGTCCACTGCCATGTGCGCGACCCCGAGACCGGAAAACCGCGCCGCGACGTCTCCCTCTACCGCGAGGTGACGGAGCGCATCCGCGAGGCCGATGTCGACGTGGTGCTGAACCTCACCGCCGGCATGGGCGGCGACATGGTGTTCGGCCCGGTCGAAAGCCCGCTGCCGCTGAAGACGGCGGGCACCGACATGGGCGGTGCCACCGACCGGGTCGAGCATGTGCGGCAATGCCTGCCGGAGATATGCACGCTCGACTGCGGCACCATGAACTTCGCCGAGGCCGACTATGTGATGACCAACACGCCGGGCATGCTGCGCGCCATGGGCGGCATGATGACCGAAATGGGCGTCAAGCCGGAGATCGAGGCCTTCGACACCGGCCATCTCTGGTTCGCCAAGCAGTTGGTGGCCGAAGGCGTGCTGGCGCCGCAGGCGCTCGTGCAGCTCTGCATGGGCGTGCCTTGGGGCGCGCCGGACGACCTCAACACCTTCATGGCGATGGTCAACAACGTGCCGAAGGACTGGACGTTTTCCGCCTTCTCGCTCGGCCGCAACCAGATGGCCTATGTCGCGGCGGCGGTGCTCGCCGGCGGCAACGTTCGGGTCGGCCTGGAGGACAATCTGTGGCTCGACAAGGGCGTGCTCGCCACCAATGCGCAGCTGGTCGAGCGGGCGGTCACGGTCGTCGAAAACCTCGGCGCGCGGGTGATCGGGCCGGAAGAGGTGCGCAAGAAGCTCGGGCTGACGAAACGGGCGCCGTTGGCCGCATAGGAATCGGGAATGCTGGCATTCCTTCCCACCCCCCTCTGTCCTGCCGGACATCTCCCCCGCAAGGGGGGAGATTGGCCGGCCGCCTGGCTTTCGCCAATCGTCCGCGTTGCAGAGGGTCGTGAGGCGTCGAGACAGCTAATCTCCCCCCTTGCGGGGGAGATGTCCGGCAGGACAGAGGGGGGTGACATGGAGCGGCACCGCCGGAAATAGGGGGATTGCACAATGACCATCGAAAAAGCAGCGGCCATCGGCGGGGGCGTGATCGGCGCGGGCTGGGTGGCCCGGCTGCTGCTCAACGGCATCGACGTCGCGATCTACGACCCGGACCCGGAAGCCGAGCGCAAGGTCGGCGAGGTGATGAAGGGGGCGCGCCGCGCCTACCGCAAGATGGTGCCGGGCGGCCTGCCCAGGGAAGGCAAGCTGACTTTCGCCAAGACGATCGCCGAGGCGGTCGACGGCGCCGACCTCGTCCAGGAGAGCGTGCCGGAGCGGCTCGACCTCAAGCACAGGGTGCTGGCCGAGATCGACAGGCACGCGCCGGCCAACGCGCTGGTCGCCTCCTCGACCTCCGGCATCAAGCCGACCGACATGCAGAGCGCCATGCGGCGGCCGGAGCGGCTGGTGGTGGCGCATCCGTTCAACCCGGTCTACCTGCTGCCGCTGGTGGAGATCGTCGCCGGCAAGGACACGCTGCCGGAAGCCGTCGAGATGGCCAAGGAGGCCTATTCGTCGATCGGCATGAAGCCGGTGGTGGTGCGCAAGGAGATCGAGGCTTTCGTCGGCGACCGGCTGCTGGAGGCGGCGTGGCGCGAGGCGCTGTGGCTGATCAAGGACGGCATCTGCACCGTCGAGGAACTCGACGACATCATGCGCTATTCCTTCGGCCTGCGCTGGGCGCAGATGGGCATGTTCCAGGTCTACCGCATCGCCGGCGGCGAGGCCGGCATGCGCCACTTCATGGCGCAGTTCGGGCCGTGCCTCACCTGGCCGTGGACCAAGCTGATGGACGTGCCGGAATACAATGACGAGCTGGTCGAGCTGATCGCCACGCAGTCGGACGAGCAGGCCAACGGCCTGTCGATCCGCGAGCTGGAAAAGATTCGCGACGACAATCTGGTCGCCATCATGGAAGCGCTCGGCAAGCAGAACAAGGGCAAGGGCTGGGGCGCCGGCGCGCTCTACAACGCGTTCACGGGCGAGCTGGCCAAGCGGGCGACGAAGCCGAAGGCGTCCAAGGCGGCGGAGAAGGCCAAGGCCGAGAAGAAAGCGGAAAAGCCAAAGAAAAAGAAGAAGGATTGAGGCGTGAATTCGCGTGGTGCGTCCTTCGACAGGCTCAGGATGAGGATCGTTGGTGCAAGCCTTTGCATATCGAGGATTGGCGCAAACGGGCCTCATCCTGAGCTTGTCGAAGGACGCACCACGACACGGTCAACCTTGTAACAGGTGATGCGAACATGGATTTCGGTCTTTCCGAAGAACAAAAGCTGATCGTCGATACGACGCGCGCCTTCGTCGAAAACGAACTCTATCCGCATGAGCGCGAGGTCGAGCGCAGCGGCCATCTCAGGATGGAGCTGATCAAGGAACTGCAGAAGAAGGCGATCGACGCGGGGCTCTATGCCGCCAACATGCCGGCCGAGGTCGGCGGCGCCGGGCTCGATACGGTCACCTGGCTGCTCTATGAAAAGGAACTCGGGCGCGCCAACTATGCGCTGCATTGGACCTGCGTGGCGCGGCCGTCCAACATCCTGCTCGCCGGCACGCCGGAACAGCGCGAAAAGTATCTTTTCCCGTGCATCCGTGGCGAGAAATGGGACTGTCTCGCCATGACCGAGCCGGGCGCCGGCTCCGACCTGCGCGGCATGAGGGCATCGGCCGTGCAGGACGGCGACGATTTTGTCCTCAACGGTACCAAGCATTTCATCTCCCATGCCGACCTTGCCGACTTCGCAATCGTCTTCATGGCCTCGGGCGAGGAGGAGTCTCCACGCGGCAAGCGGAAGAAGATCACCGCCTTCTTCGTCGACAAGGGAACGAAAGGCTTCACCGTCCGCGACGGCTACCGTAACGTCTCGCACCGCGGCTACACCAATTCGGTGCTGGAGTTCGACGACTGCCGGCTGCCGAAGGAGCAGGTTCTCGGCGAGGTGCACAAGGGCTTCGAGGTGGCGAATTCCTGGCTGGGCGCGACGCGCCTGCAGGTTGGCGCCACCTGCCTCGGCCGGGCCGAGCGGGCGTTGCAGCACGCGATCGAATACGCCGCGCAGCGCGAGCAGTTCGGCCAGCAGATCGGAAAGTTCCAGGGCGTGTCGTTCAAGCTCGCCGACATGGCGACCGAGCTGAAGGCGGCCGACCTGATGGTGTTCGAGGCCGGCTGGAAATACGATTCCGGAACCGTCACCGACCAGGACATGGCGATGGCCAAGCTGAAGGCGACCGAAATGCTTGCCTTCGTCGCCGACGAGGCGATCCAGATCCATGGCGGCATGGGGCTGATGGACGACCTGCCGCTGGAGCGCATCTGGCGCGACGCAAGGGTAGAGCGCATCTGGGAGGGAACGAGCGAGATCCAGCGGCACATTATCTCGCGGGCATTGCTGAGGGCGGTGGGGGGATGATGGGCCTGCCCGCGCTCTGTCGCACCCCCCTCTGGCCTGCCGGCCATCTCCCCCGCAAGGGGGGAGATTGGCAGCGTCGGCGTCGCGCCTCTCACTGCGCTGGAGACTGGCGAAAGCAGCCCGGCCATCCAATCTCCCCCCTTGCGGGGGAGATGGCCGGCAGGCCAGAGGGGGGTGCTGCATGATGAACCGCCTCGAACGCCTCCTTCGCCCGAAATCCATCGCCGTCATCGGCGGCGGCGCGTTCGGCACCAGCGTCGTCAGGCAGTCGCTGAAGATGGGCTTTGCCGGCGCAATATGGCCGGTGCACCCGAGCAAGGCCGAGGTCGAGGGCGTGAGGGCCTACCGCACGGTGGCCGAGCTGCCCGGCGCGCCGGACGCGGCCTTCATCGGCGTCAACCGCCACCTCACCGTCGAGATGGTCAAGGCGCTGCGGGAGAAGGGCGCCGGCGGGGCGGTGTGCTTCGCCTCCGGCTTCCGCGAGACCGGGCACTACGACCCGGAAGGCGACGGGCTGCAGGCGGCGCTGCTGGACGCCGCCGGCGACCTGCCGATCATAGGCCCGAACTGCTACGGCCTGATCAACTACGCCGACGGCGCGCTGCTGTGGCCCGACCAGCATGGCGGCATCCGCCTTGCCGAAGGCGAAACGGGCGCGGCGATCGTCACGCAATCCTCCAACATCGCCATCAACATGACCATGCAGGCGCGCGGCCTGCCGGTCGCCTACATCATGACGGCCGGCAACCAGGCGCAGACCGGTCTGTCGGAGATGGCGCTTGGCCTGATCGAGGATAGCCGCGTCTCGGTGCTGGGGCTGCATATCGAGGCGTTCGACAAGGTCGACGGTTTCGAAAAACTGGCGGCGCGGGCGCGGGAGTTGAAGAAGCCGATCGTCGCGATGAAGGTCGGGCGCTCCGAGCAGGCGCGGGCCGGCACGATCTCGCACACCGCCTCGCTGGCCGGCTCGGATGCGGCCTCGGATGCGTTCCTGAAGCGGCTGGCCATCGCCCGGGTCAACTCGATCCCGTCCTTCCTGGAAGCGCTGAAGCTGCTGCATGTGCACGGGCCGCTGGCGGGCTACCGGCTTTCTTCCATGAGCTGTTCGGGCGGCGAGGCGTCGGTGATGGCCGACAGCGCGGAAGGCCGGAAGGTATTCTTCCCGCCGCTGGCCGAGGAGCATCGGGCGCGCGTCAAGGCGACGCTGGGGCCGCTGGTGGCGGTCGCCAACCCGCTCGACTATCACACCTTCATCTGGAACGACGAGCCGGCGATGACGGCGACCTTCGGCGCCTTGGCGTCGGGCGGCTTCGACCTCAACCTGCTGGTCCTCGACTTCCCGCGCCGCGACCGCTGTTCGGACGTCGACTGGTGGACGACGCTGCGGGCGTTCGAAAGCGGGCTCAAGGCGCATGGCGCCAGGGGCGCGGTGGTGGCGTCGCTGCCGGAAAACCTGCCGGAGGATTATGCGCCCGGCCTGATGGCACGCGGCATGGTGCCGCTTTACGGTATCGCGGAAGCGTTCGACGCGGCCGAAGCGGCGGCGGTGATCGGAGAGGCTTGGTCGCAGGAGGAGTTGGAACTGGTCGGGGGTGTGGGCGCCAAGGCACCCCCCTCTGCCCTGCCGGGCATCTCCCCCGCAAGGGGGGAGATTGATCCGGCCGCCAGGAGTTCGCCAATCGCCAGCATTTCAGAAGGAGCAGCGGCGCCGAAGCTGCCGATCTCCCCCCTTGCGGGGGAGATGGCCGGCAGGCCAGAGGGGGGTGCCTTGCGCTACCTGGCCACCCTGGACGAAGCCGGTGCCAAGGCGCTGCTGGCAGAGGCCGGCGTGTCGGTGCCGGCCGGACAACGCGCCACGACGGTGGACGAGGCGGTTGCCGCCGCCGCGGCGCTCGGCTTCCCGGTTGCGCTCAAGGCGCTCGGCGTGGCGCACAAGTCGGAAGCGGGCGCGGTGAAGCTCAACCTGCGCGACGCGGCCGCGGTGCGTGCCGCAGGGGAACAACTCGTGCCGCTGGGCAGCGGGCTCTATGTCGAGCGCATGGTCGAGGGCGGCGTCGGCGAACTGATCGTCGGCTTCACGCGCGACCCGCTGTTCGGGCCGGTGATGACGCTGGGCTCGGGCGGCGTTCTGGTCGAGTTGCTGAAGGATTCCGCCACCTTGCTGCTGCCGGCGTCGCGAGCCGAGATCGAGGCGGCGCTGCGCGGGCTAAAACTGTTTCCGCTGCTCGACGGGTTTCGCGGCCGGCCGAAGGCTGATCTGCGGGCGGCGATCGGGGCGATCGAAAGGCTGGCCGGCTTCGTGCTCGCCTATGCCGACGAGATCGATGAAATCGACGTCAACCCGCTGATCGTCTGCGCCGAGGGCAAGGGCGCCTGGGTGGCTGACGCGTTGATGGTCGTTTCCTCCCCCCTCGCGGGGGAGG
>NZ_PXYK01000036.1 GCF_003012745.1 Kumtagia ephedrae
ACAACCCGGCCTTCGTGCATGGCGGGCCGTTCGCCAACATCGCCCATGGCTGCAACTCGGTGGTGGCCACCACCACGGCGCTGAAGCTCGCCGACTATGTGGTGACGGAGGCCGGCTTCGGCGCCGACCTCGGCGCGGAAAAGTTCTTCGACATCAAATGCCGCAAGGCCGGGCTCAAGCCGGCCGCCGCCGTCATCGTGGCCACCGTGCGCGCCCTGAAGATGAATGGCGGAGTGAAGAAGGAAGACCTTTCCAAGGAGAACGTCGAGGCGGTGAGAAAAGGCTGCGCCAATCTCGGCCGCCACATCGAGAACGTAAAACAGTTCGGCGTGCCGGCAGTCGTCGCCATCAATCATTTCCATTCCGACACGCCGGCCGAGATCCAGGCGATGAAGGACTATGTCGCCGGCATGGGCGAGGAGGCGGTTCTGTGCCGCCACTGGGCCGAGGGTTCGGCCGGCATCGAGGCGCTCGCCAACAAGGTGGTGCAGCTCGCCGAGAGCGGCGCCTCGCAGTTCGCGCCGCTCTATGCCGACGACGTCCGGCTGTTCGACAAGATCGACACCATCGTCAAGCGCATCTATCGCGGCTCGGAGGCGATCGCCGACAAGAGCGTGCGCGACCAGCTGAAGGCCTGGGAGGACGCCGGCTACGGCAAATTGCCGGTGTGCATGGCCAAAACCCAGTATTCGTTCTCGACCGACCCCAACCTCAGGGGCGCGCCGACCGGCCATGTGGTGCCGGTGCGCGAGGTGCGGCTGGCCGCCGGCGCAGGCTTCGTGGTGGCCATCTGCGGCGAGATCATGACCATGCCCGGCCTGCCCAAGGCACCATCCTCCGAGAAGATCTTCCTCAACGAAGAGGGGCAGATCGAGGGGCTGTTCTGAGGGGCCGAACTCCCAGGATCGCGGACCATCTGGGTCCGCCGCCTCCCTTCGGCCTGGCATCGCAACGGCGATGCCAGGCCGTGTTTGCGTCGGCCGCCGAGCTTCCCCGGTGTCTCGACTGGAGATCGGAACGGCCCGAGGCAAGCGGTGCCACGGGCCCTGATACAAGACCTTAATTGCCGCCCGTGCGTTTCAGCCACTCCAGCACATGGACGCGGATCGCCGAGGACAGGTTGGCATCGCGCGGCCGCGCCGCGTCGATCTCCGCGATCAGCGCCGCCAGCGCCATGCCGCGCGCCGCCGCGATGGCGGCGAGCTCGTCGAAGAACGGTTTTTCGAGCGAGTAGCTGGTGCGGTGCCCGCGGATGACCACGGAGCGCTTGCGCACCGTACTCACGCAAGGCATCCCGGCTGTGATCCGGGGGCTGGGCACCACGGAGCGTCAGTCCTGCGCGGCATCGTCGCCGTCGCGCCGGTGCGCCTCCACATGGGTGCGCAGCCGTTCGGCCTCGATCCGGTCGCGCTGCTTCTCGGCCTTGCTGCGGCCGTGGCGGGCGCGGTTCTCGTCGGCGCGGCGCGTTTCATCCTCGCGCTTACGCTGCTTGCGCACGCCGCGCAGGTTGACGACGTCGCCCACGGCGAGGCTACTTCTTGCGGAAGGCGTCGAGCGACACCACGTCGGCGCCCTTGCCGTCCTCGGCGTCGGCCTCCGCCCTGGCGGGTGCCGGCTTCGGCTCGCCCTTCTTCGGGGCTGCGGCCGGCCGCGCCGGCTTGTCGACGGCGACCGGCTTGCCCGGCTTCGGCGCCTCGGCCTCCGGCGACGACTCCATCGCCACGTCGAACTCCATCTCGAAGGTGACGGACGGGTCGTAGAAGCCGCGCACGGCGGAGAAGGGGATTTCCAGCTTCTCCGGCACGTCGGAGAAGGAGAGCACGATCTCGAAGCCGGTCTCGGTGACCTTCAGGTCCCAGTACTGGAACTGGATGACGATGGTCATCTGCTCAGGATAACGCTCGCGCAGGCGCGGCGAGATGCGCACGCCGGGCGCGCCGGTGAGGAAGGTGATGTAGAAATGGTGGTTGCCCGGCAGGCCGGTGCGCGCTACCTCGGCCAGCACCTTGCGCATGACGCCGCGCAGGGCCTCCTGGGCGAGGATGTCGTAGCGGATGTGGTCTTCGGCCATCGCGGCACAGGTTCCGAGTGAGTCGACTGCCCCTACCTCTAATGAAGCTTGGCGCGGTCGTAAACGGAATATAGGGACACGGGACCGTGCGGTCAGGGTTCCGTCGCGGCAGACGCCGGCTCAGGACCGGCGGGCAAAGGCGCGCAGGAAGGTGCGCACCGCATTGTCGGCCGAGCGTGCCAGTTCCTCCGGGGCGATGTCGTCGCCGAGCAGCAGGGCGATCTGCAGGTCGGCGTTGATCAGCGCCAGGAACTGGCGGGCGGCGAGGTCGGGGTCGTCGAGCTCCAGATGGCCGGCAAGCGCGAGGCGGGCGAGCCGGGCGGCCAGCGCCGACCAGACGCGGGCCGGGCCGTTGTCGCGCCAGTCGGCGAACAGATCGGGGTAGCGGTCGCCCTCCGACTGGATCAGCTTGCGCAGGAACTTTCCGTCCCGGTTGCAGATGCAGTTGCGCATCAGCCGCACCGCGAAGGTGGAGAGGTCGGCCTGCAGATCGACGGGCTTGTCGGGAAAGGTCGCAAGCGTCTCGAAGATGCCGGCATTGATGCGCTCCGTCACGTCGCGCACCACCGCCCGGAACAGCTTTTCCTTGTCGCCGTGATGGTTGTAGATGGTCTGGCGCGACACGTTGGCTTGGGCGGCGATCATGTCGATGTTGGTGCCGCCGAAGCCTTCGCGGCAGAACACGCAGGCGGCAGCATCGATGATGGAGACGCGCTTCTCCAGATGGCCGCGAGGGCCGGCTATGTCAGGAACCGTGACAGTTGGCATCACGGATTTGTATATAGCTGATTGACATTTTGGACAAGCCCGTCCAAAAAACTCGACATCCATTTGCTGGGCGTGCTGCCGTCGGAGGAGCGGCAGCGCCAAAAATCCAGCCGCCCCACGGCATTCGGCCGTACCGGCCCAACCGAAACGAGCTTGGTCATGCAGCAGAAATTCCTCCGCACCGCGGTCGTCCTCGGCCTGCTATCGGCGATCGGCCCCTTCGCCGTCGACATGTACCTGCCGGCGCTGCCGACCATCGGCCAGGACCTGCGGGCCAGCACAAATGCCGTGCAGATGAGCCTGCTGGTGTTCTTCGTCTCGATGGGACTCGGCCAGATCGTCGTCGGGCCGATCTCCGACATGGTCGGCCGCCGCGCTCCGCTGCTGGTCGGCCTCGGCCTGTTCATCATCGGCAGCATCGGCTCCGCGCTGGCGCCGACGGTGGAGTCGCTGATCGCCTTCCGTTTCCTGCAGGGCTTCGGCGCCTGCGCCGGCATGGTGGTGCCGAGGGCGATTGTGCGCGACCTGCATACCGGCAACGACGCGGCGCGGCTGATGTCGCTGCTGATGCTGGTCTTCAGCGTGTCGCCGATCCTGGCGCCGCTGACCGGCAGCGTCATCATCGAGAGCTTCGGCTGGCGCGCGGTGTTCTGGGCGGTGACGATCGCGGCGGTGGTCGCGGCGGTCATGCTGATGACCGCGCTGCAGGAGACGCGCCCGGCCGAGCACCGGGTCGGCAGCTCCTTCGCCAGCGCGCTGTCCGGCTACCGCTTCCTGCTCGGCGACCGCAATTTCCTCGGGCTCACCTTCATCGGCGGCTTCGGCATCTCCAGCTTCTTCGTCTATCTCGCCAGCTCGTCCTTCATCCTCATCGACCATTACGGCCTGTCGCCCTGGCTCTACAGCGTGTTCTTCTCCATCAACGCCGTCGCCTTCATCGGCATGTCGCAGCTCACCGGCATGCTCGCCGACCGCTTCGGCCTGAAGCGCGTGGTGCGGGTCGCGGTCGTCGGCTACGCGGCGACCATGGTCGTGCTGCTGGCGGTCATGTCGACCGGCGTCGAGCAGCTCGCGGTGATGGCCTCGCTGCTGTTCGTCGGCTACGGCTTTCTCGGCCTGGTCATCCCGACGACCTCGGTGCTGGCGATGGAGGAGCACGGCGCGATCGCCGGCACTGCCTCGGCGCTGATGGGCACGCTGCATTTCGCCACGGGCGCCCTGGCGATGGCGGTGGCGGGCCTGTTCTTCGACGGCACGCCGCTACCGATGGTGACCGGCATCGCCGCCTGCGCCGTGATCGCCTTCGCGCTGACCCAACTCACGCTCGGACGCCGCCGCGCGGTCGCCGAGATGCCGGCCGAGTAGGCCGGTCCACCGACTCCGGAGCGGGCGGCCCCGCTCTCTTGAAACGGAGGCGGACTGTGCTTTTCCGAACAAAGCCGGGCAATTCACGATAGCTGTAGATTTCTTGACAAAGTTGCACAAGTTTCATTGACCTGGCGCCAGTGTGGCGATAGTGGGGTGAAATTGTGGCGACGACGCGTCGCCTCTCCTCACGAATAGCCAGCAGCGCCGGCGGTTTGTCCGCCCCAACCGTAGCCAGCAGATCATCATCAGCACTGGATACGGACGAAAAGCATGCCTTGTCGGGTTGGATCGTTGGCGCGGCTGAACGCGGCGCTGCTGTTGAGTGCTGCCGCCTTGATGGTCCTGCCACCAGCGTCGGCCATGGCGCAGGCGGCGACGGCCGACGAGGCCGAGCAGAAGGAGGCGGATGCGGAAGCGGAAGCTGACGTGTCCGGGGCGGCCTCCGGGGCGACCGTACTGCAGCGGATCACCGTCGGCGGCCAGTCCGCCAAGGACAAGGCCTACAAGACCCCCGCCGCCGTCACCTCGCTCGACGCCGTAGACGTCGAGCGGTTCGGCCAGAACAGCGTCGGCGACCTGCTGCGTACCGTCCCCGGCGTGTTCACCGAAAGCAATACGCGCTCACCCGCGCTTTCCGTCAACATCCGCGGCATGCAGGATTTCGGCCGCAACGCCGTCACCATCGACGGGGCGCGCCAGAACCTGCAGGTCAGCGGCCACGGCTCCAACGGCTGGGTGTTCGTCGATCCCAACCTGCTCGTCGGCATCGACGTTCAGCGCGGCATCGTCTCCAGCGCCCAGGGCTCGGGCGTCATCGGCGGCGCGGTCGATTTCCGCACCATCGGCGTGGATGACGTTGTGCAGCCCGGCCGCCAGTGGGGCGCGATGACCAAGACGACCTGGGGCGACAACGGCTTCGGCCGCTCCGGAATGGCCGCCGCCGGCGTCAGGCTGAACGAGGATTTCGGCTTCGCCGGCGCGATCAGCGGGCGCAAGTCCTCCGACTACACCGACGCCTGGGGTTTTCCCGTTGCGGGGACGGGCCAGGAGCTGTCATCGGGCCTGCTGAAGCTGAACGCCAATCCCGGGGAGGACCAGAAGCTCGATCTCGGCGCCGTGCTGTACCGCAACGACTGGACCGTCGGCGCGACCGACATGGAGGCGGACGTCAACACCTTCACCGCGGCCTATTCCTTTACTCCGGTCGGCAACGACCTGATCGACCTCAGGATCAATGCCTACCACAACGACGCGGGCTTCGAGCAACTGTTCGGGCCGAGCCACATCTCCAGGAACACGCTGGTCGAGTACAAGGACAAGGGCACGGGTGGCAGCATCGCCAACACCTCCCGCTTCGACCTCGGTCAGGCGCAACTCGCCGTCGAATATGGTGGTGAATATTATTTCGACGCCGTGCGGACGACCGCGAGCTCGACGGTGGGCGGAACCCCCGACGGCGCCTATGGCGGCCTGACGCCCGCCGGCGACCGCGGCGTCGGCGGCGTGTTCTCGAAGTCGACGCTGAGCCTCGGCCGGTTCGACCTGATCGGCGCGCTGCGCTACGACGCCTATACGCTGACCGGCTCCGGCTACAATACCTTTCCGGGCGGGCTGATCCCGGTCGGGCCGTTCAGCGTGGACAATTCCGAGGGCAAGCTGACCGGCAAGGGCACGCTGGCGTTCACACCGCTTGAGGGGATCCAGATCTACGGCTCCTGGGGCACGGGCTTTCGCCCGCCGGCCATCACCGAGACGCTGATGGCCGGCATCCATCCCGGCAACATGTCGTTCCTGCGCTTTCGGCCGAATCCGTTCCTCAAGCCGGAGGTCTCGACCGGCTGGGAGGTCGGCGCCAATCTCAGCTTCGACGGCCTGCTGTTCGCGGACGACCGGCTGCGCGTCAAGGCGAGCTATTTCGACAACGAGGTCGAGGACTACATCACCAGCGTCTGGTCGATCGCCGGCGGCATCAACTTCACCTACATGAACACGGCCGATCCGGCCCGGCTGAAAGGTTTCGAGCTCGAGGCCAACTACGACCTCGGTTATGTCTTCGCCGGCCTCGCCTATACCAACACCGATATCCGTCTTGCGCCGCCGGCTCCCACCTTCGGCCTGACGCTCACGCCGCCGAAGGAGGTGTGGACCGCCACCGCCGGCCTGCGCCTGTTCGACGAGCGACTGACGCTGGGCGGCCGCGTCCGCTTCGTCTCGGAATCCGAGGTATTCAATGTCCTCGGCACCATCACCCCGAACCCGGAGTACCGTCTGTACGACGCCTTCCTCAACCTGCAGGTGTCGGAGAATGTCAGCGCGTTCCTGACGGCCGAGAACATCACCAACGAAGGCTATCTCGTCGCCAAGGACAACTCCTTCCAGTACGGATCCGGCCGGACCATCATGGGCGGCTTCACGACGAAGTTCTGATCCAGGTGGGGCGGCCGGCTGGGGCCATTGGAAGGCTGGCACACAGGCAAGGCATGTTCAGCGGGGGTAGGGCGCCCTCGCGCGAACAAAGGCGAGGCGCTCGGAGACCGTAGTTTTCGGCACTTCGACGAGCGTATAGCCGCACGCGGCATAGGCCGCCGAAACCGCCTCGAAGGTGCGCACCGCCTCGTCGAAATCCTGCTTTCGCTCCTCGTCGCCGCTATAGATCTCCGGCCAGGGCGGCAGCACGAAGACGGTCGGGTGATAGCGGAAGCGGTCCGCTGCGCTGCGGAAGTGGTCGGGGACGGGCAGCCCGCAGAGTTCCAGATAGCCGATGCAATCGGGAACGCCGCGGTCGAAGAACACCGGGCCGGTCGTTTCGAGCGCCTGCGCGTGGGAGCGCATCTCCCAGGAAAGCATCAACTCGGCGAACAGCGCCCGGTTGCCCCAGGGCAGCGCGCTGCCGCCGACCGTGACCTGGTCGCGTATGACGCCGCGCCCGGCCTCCTCCGTGCCGGCGAAACCTTCGCCGCGCAAAGCGTCGATCAAAGTGGTCTTGCCGGAACCGGGGCCGCCGGTCAGCACGAAGAAGGCGTCGGCTTGCAAAATGTTGTCTCTGGAGATTCGGTCTCGCGTACGCACGTGTACGCGTTAGCTTGAAGGTTCGCTCATCACTGCTGTGCGCAGCGTAGGCAGCGCCAGTTTCACGGTTTTCCAGATTTCTTTCGCCAGCACGCGTTCGTAGCTGTGTCGGTAGACGTTGCCCGCGCCCGCTACCGCCCGCCAATCGATCTCCGGGTGCCTTGATTTCAGGTTTTCATCCAGACGACGCGACGCTTCCGATATGATTTCGAGGCATCTGACGACGGCATACAGGCGGAGGATGTCGGCGGCGAACTCTTCTGGTGCTAGCTCGCCGAGGAATTCTTCGGCGAGCGTTATCTGGGCAAGAATGTCCTGAAGGTGGCCCGAGGTTCTGTCAAAAGGCATATACGAGCTCACGTTCGACGTGGTCTCGCAAATATGGCTTGAGTGCGGCTCGGTTGACGACATCTACGGGGAGATCGAAGAGATCGGCGACCACGTTCTTGACGTGAGCGTAGTCGTAAATCGTTAGAACCGTCAGATCGTCCAAATCGACGGCAATATCGATGTCGCTGTCGTGTCGGTTCTCTCCGCGCGCCACCGATCCAAAAACGCCGGCATGAAGAACTCCATGCGGCCGCAACTCAGGCTCGGCCTTCTTCAGCGTTGCAAGGACATCGGCCAGTTTCATGGCGGCAGATTATCATGGAACAGAAGAAAGTGGAGGCTTCTGTTGCCAGGTGCCTCCGGACCCCGCCTGAAGGTGCTAACCCACAGGGCTTGATTCGAGACTATCGCGCCGCATTAAGCAGCGAGACGTGCCTCAGCATAGTTGTCGTTGGCAACTATAAGTTTAGCCCGATAACGGCGGTACAATGCCGGGCAAAAGAACGATCTTTACACCTTCGTCGATCCTGTTTCGCCCCCATCAGAAGCCGCCGCCATCGACGGCGGCTTTTGGTGGAGGCGCCGGGTACTGCCCCCGGGTCCGAACGGCTTATTGCATCGCCTGTTTATCGCCATAGTCAGACAAGCTGACGCCTCGAATATAGGCAGCCGGCCACAGGATTGAAAGCCCCCCTGGCGCAACTTCGGCGTGCCTGTGGATCGTCGTTGCGCTTGACTTAGCGGAAAGCGTCAACAACTCTCCCCGACGTTGCAGCGTTGTCCGCGTCGGACGGGCGATTCGGCCCGTCGAGCGAGGCGCAGAGCCCTGGAGAGGATGGACATGGCCGACTATCTTGCAGACGTGAGAAAATACGATTCCAGCGCCAGCGAGGAGGTCGTCAACAAGATCGTCAAGCATCTCGGCATCGCCCTGCGCAACCGCGATTCCTCGCTGGTCTCGGCGACCGATTCCAAGGAACTGGACCGGGTGAAGGCGAACTGGATCGGCAAGAAGCTCGGCGTGACCGACGGCGCCAAGGCCGACGCGGCGATCGACAAGACGGTCAAGGCGATGGCGGCCGACAACACCAAGAGCCGTGTCACCTTCTATTACCTGACCGCGAAACATCTCGACAAGCTGAGCAGTCTCTGAGGGCAGGATTGCGGCCGGCCGTCAGGCCGGCTTCGGAGGAGACGGGCATGGTGTCGGGAAGCCGCGCTTCCGGGCAGATGGTTGGCCGTTTTCGGCCAAGACAGTGATACCAGCTGCTTTTGGGCCGCTCGCACCACGCGCCTTCATCCGGTCAAAGCTCATGGCAGCCTGGTAGGACCGCCACCGCCCGCATCAGCGGTCGGTGAAGACCGCGTTCACCGCCTCCGCCGTGCGCCCGACGACGATGTCGGCTTCCTCGCGCGTCAGGCAGAGCGGCGGCGCGAAGCCTAGGATGTCGCCCTGCGGCATGGCGCGGCCGATGACGCCGCGCTCCAGCAGGGCGGCCGCGACCTGCGGCCCGATCTTGCGCGACGCGTCGAAGAATTTCCGGTCGTCCCTGTCTTCGACGAACTCGACCGCCGCGAGCAGCCCGTCGCCGCGGACGTCGCCGACATTCCTGTGTCCGGACAATGCGTTGGACAGCTCGGTTCGGAAGTAGAGTCCGGTTTCCCCGGCGTTCTTCACGAGGTTCATCTCGTCGATCAGCTCGAGATTGGCGACGCCCGCGGCGGCGCAGATCGGATGCGCGGCATAGGTCCAGCCATGGCCGATCGAGCCGAGCCTGTCCGACCCCTGGACGAGCACCTGCCACACCTTGTCGGAGACGATGACGCCCGACAGCGGCGCGTAGGCGGAGGTCAGCCCCTTGGCGATGGTGATGAGGTCCGGCCTGATGCCGTAGTGATCGGAGCCGAACATCGTGCCGAGGCGGCCGAAGCCGGTGACCACCTCGTCGGCGACCAGCAGCACGTCGTATTTCCTGAGCACGGCCTGGATTTTGTCCCAATAGCCGGCCGGCGGCGGGACGATGCCGCCGGTGCCGAGGATGGGCTCGCCGATGAAGGCTGCGACCGTATCCGGGCCTTCGGCCAGGATCATCTCTTCCAGCCTGTCGGCGCAATGCTGCGAGAACTGCTCCTCGCTCATCGAGCGGTCGGCGCGGCGGAAGTAGTAGGGCGCCTCGGTGTGCAGGACGGGCGCGCGCGGCAGGTCGAAGGCGTTGTGGAAGAGATCCAGGCCGGTGAGCGAGCCGGTCATGACGCCGGAGCCGTGATAGCCGCGCCAGCGCGAGATGATCTTCTTCTTCTCGGGCCGGCCGAGCACGTTGTTGTAATACCAGATCAGCTTGATGTTGGTCTCGTTGGCGTCCGATCCCGACAGGCCGAAATAGACGCGGCTCATGCCTTCCGGCGCCCTGTCGATGATCATCTTGGCAAGCCGGATCGACGCTTCCGTGCCGTGGCCGACATAGGCGTGGTAATAAGCGAGGTCCTTCGCCTGGGCGGCGATCGCATCGGCGATCTTCTGGCGGCCGTAGCCGACATTGACGCAGTAGAGGCCGGCAAAGGCGTCGAGGCTGGTCCTGCCGGCGGTATCGGTGATGTAGACGCCTTCGCCACCGCCGATGACGCGCGTCGGCGTCTCGCCGCGGGCATGCGTCCCCATATGGGTCGAGGGGTGGAAGAAGTGGTCGCGGTCCCAGGCTGCGAGTTCGTTGGAGCGGTCGTGCATTGCGGGGTCCTCCTGGGTCAGGCTGCGTCGATGCAGAGATATTTTAGATCGGTGAAGGCTTCCAGCCCGTGGCGCGAGCCTTCGCGGCCGAGCCCGGACTGTTTTACGCCGCCGAAGGGGACCGGCGCGCCGGTGATCTTCACGCGGTTGACCGCCACCATGCCGTAGTCAAGCGCCCGGCCGAGACGCATCTGCCGGGCGCCGTTGTCGGTGACGACATAGGCGACGAGGCCGTATTCGCTGGCGTTGGCGCGTCTGACCACCTCATCCTCACTGTCGAACATCGTGACGGCAGCGACGGGGCCGAACGTCTCCTCGCGCATGATCAGCGCGTCGTCGCCGACATCGGCGAGCAGGGTCGGCTGGTAGAACAGCGGGCCGGCGCCGTGGCGCCTGCCGCCGGCGAGGCAGCGCGCGCCGCGGGCGAGGGCATCCTTCACCTGCGCGTCGACCTTGGCAAGCGCGCGTGCGTGCATCAGCGGGCCGATTTCGGTGGCGGGGTCGAGCCCGGCGCCGACCTTCAGCCGTGCGATCCGCTCGGCGAAGGCGGCGCAGAAGGCATCGTGGATGCCGCGCTGGACATAGATGCGGTTGGCGGCCAGGCAGTCCTGTCCGGACGTGGCGAACTTGGCGTCCATGGCGATGCCGACGGCGCGGTCGAGGTCGGCGTCGTCGAACACGATCAGCGGGGCATGGCCGCCGAGTTCCATGACCAGCCGCTTCATGGTCGGCGCGCATTGCGCGGCGATCAGCCGGCCGATCTCGGTGGAGCCGGTGAAGCTCATGGCGCGGACCCTGGGGTCGGCGCACAGCCTGCCGACGAGGGCTGCCGCATCCCCGGTGACGACGTTGAACACGCCGGCCGGCAGTCCCGCTCGTTCGCCGAGCTCGGCCAGCGCCAGGGCCGACAGCGGCGTCTGCGAAGAGGGGTGGGCGACGACGGTGCAGCCGGCGGCCAGCGCCGCGGCCGCCTTGCGGGTCAGCATGGCGGACGGAAAGTTCCACGGGGTGACGATGCCGACGACGCCGACCGGCTCGCGCCGCACCAGCATCTCGGCATTCGGCAGATGGCTGGTGACGCCCTCCGCGTTCATCCGCTTGCCTTCCTCGGCATACCATTCGACGAAGGACGCGGCGTAGTCGATCTCGCCGAGCGCCTCCTGCAACGGCTTGCCCTGTTCGAGCGTCATCAGCAGCGCGAGGTCGTCCTTCGCCTCGAGCATCAGCCCGTGCCATTTTCGCAGGATCGCGGCGCGCTGCTGCGGCAGAAGGGCCCGCCATCCGGGAAAAGCCCGGGCCGCGGCGTCGATCGCCCTGTCGGCATCGGCAGCCTCCAGCGCGGCGACCCAGGCGACGGTGGCGCCGCTCGCCGGGTCGCTCACCTCGAAGCGGCGCGACGCCGCGCCGGCGGTCCAGCGGCCGTCGACATAAGCGAGCTCGCGCAGCAGGCGGCGGTCGACGAGCGTATCGAGGCCATCGTCGCGGGTGAGGGGGGCAAACAGAGCCGACATGGAGACCTCCGCTTTTTTTGTTGCGGGAATCGTAGCCGGATGCAGGAGAGAACGAGGCCAAAAGCGTGAAAAAACGCAGCGGAACAGGCCAAAAATACTACGTCCTGTAGTGAAATTCTCTATCTTTCGAGCGGCGGCGCCAACTCGGGCAGGGGCAGGACGATGTCTTCCTTCACCGTGCGCGTGACGATGTAGGTGAAATAGCGGTCGATGCCGACGTCGCGTTCGAGCAGGCCGTCGACCAGCCGCTGATAGGCGTCGATGTCGCGCGTCATCACCTTGAGCACATAGTCGACGCCGCCGCCGACCGCCCAGCAGGCGACGATCTCCGGCAGCTCGCGGACGGCGCGCTCGAAACGGTCGAAATCGGCCTGCCGGTGGCTGCCCAGCGTCACCTCCATCAGCACGCTGGCGACCGGCGCGATCACGCGCGGCTCGATCCGCGCGTGATAACCGCCGATTATCCCTGCCTTTTCGAGCTTGCGCAGCCGCAGCCAGCAGGGGGTCGGCGACAGGCCGACCTTTTCCGCCAACGCCAGCTTGGTGATGCGGCCGTCCTGCTGGACGGCCATGAGGATCTTCAGGTCGATCGCGTCGAGCTTGAGGCTGCTCATCGGGAGCGCCGTAGCATGCCGATTGTCGGGGAAATCGTGGAAGCGTCATCCCGCCGAGTACCCCCACCCCTAACCCCTCCCCCCAAGGGGGAGGGGGACTTTGCGGCCGCCATGCCATGCGAAACCATCGACGATTGGCGCCTGGCGCGGGCGCAGCAGGATTCCCCTCCTCCTTGTGGGGAGGGGTTAGGGGTGGGGGTAAGTTCGTGTGCGACGCCCCTTTCCTCGATGAGGAAGAGGGGTCGGCCGAAGGTCCTGGGACGAACTGCTCGGAACTGACGGATCAAATCGGAACCTCGGATGTCAACCGGCCACGGCGATCACGCTCGCGCAGTCGCCGGCCTTGACGAGGCCGGGGAAGTGACGTGCCGTGAGGATGCCGTCCATCTTGGCCCTGATCTCCTGCGGTGCGACGCCGGTGCGCCCGATCGGGTGGATGCGCGCGACGACCTGGTCATGCCTTACCGTGCCGCCGAGGTCGACCATGGTCTCGAACAGTCCGTCCTCCTCGGCGAAGCAGAAGCAGTCGCCCGACGGCATGTCCAGCCAGCGCGTCGGCCGGCGGTCGATCTCGCCCGCCAGGATGCTGGCGTGCTTCAACACGTTGGTGATGCCGCGCCGGGCGATGCGCACGGTCGCCGCCGTCGCGGTGCCGCCGCCGCCGAGTTCCGTGGTCACGAATACCTTGCCCATCTCCTCCGCCGCGGTGTCGTACATGCCGACGGCGTCGATCTCCAGCATCTTCATCGACCACGGCGCGGCGAAGGCCTCGACGGCGGCGAAAGCCCGTGCCGACAGAGCCTGGTCCGGAAGGATGTGCGCGGCGCAGAACGGAATGAAATCGAGCGTCTTGCCGCCCGAATGGAAGTCGAGCACGAGATCGGCGCGGGGCAGCAGCTCGCGCTGGAAATAGTCGGCGATCTTCTCGGTCACCGTGCCGTCGGGTTTGCCGGGGAAGGCGCGGTTCAGGTTGCCGCCGTCGATCGGCGAGGTGCGCGTCGCCGCGCGGAAGGCAGGGTAGTTCATGGCCGGCACGATGATCACCGTGCCGCCGACGTCTTCGGCGTCGAGGGTGCGGGCAAGGTCGAACAGGGCGAGCGGCCCCTCATATTCGTCGCCGTGGTTGCCGCCGGTGAGCAGCGCGGTCGGGCCGTCGCCGTTGCGCACCACGGCGATCGGGATCATCACCGAACCCCAGGCGGAGTCGTCGCGACTGTAGGGCAGGCGCAGATGGCCGTGCTGGGCGCCGTTTTTGTCAAGGTCGATGGTGGGGGAGATGGGGGAGGGTTTCATTGCTCCCACTCCCTGCCAGCGACGGTGTTTCTTCGCACCCCCCTCTGTCCTGAGCTTGTCGAATGGGCCGGCCATCTCCCCCGCAAGGGGGGAGATTGGCAGCTTCGCTGGCGACGCTCGTTCTGTAACATCGGCGATTGGCGGAGGCCGAGCTGACAGCCAATCTCCCCCCTTGCGGGGGAGATGGCCGGCCCATTCGACAAGCTCAGGACAGAGGGGGGTGCGAAGCGGACCAGCATCCAAATCAATCCTTCACCACCAGCTTCCTCGGCACGTCGGCAAAACACTCGACGCCGGTGTCGGTGATCAGGATCGATTCCGTGATCTCCAGCCCCATCGTCTCCAGCCACAGGCCGGTCATGAAATGGAAGGTCATGCCCGGCCGGAGCTCGGTGCGGTCGCCGGGGCGCAGGCTCATGGTGCGCTCGCCCCAGTCCGGCGGATAGGAGAGGCCGATCGAATAGCCGGTGCGGCTGTCCTTGACGATGCCGTAGCGCTTCAGGACCGCGAAGAAGGCGTTGGCGATGTCCTCGCAGGCGTTGCCCGGCTTCGCCGCCGCGAGCCCCGCCTCCATGCCTTCGAGTGTCGCCTTCTCGGCGTCGAGGAAGGCCTGCGTCGGCTTGCCCAAAAACACCGTGCGCGACAGCGGGCAGTGGTAGCGGTGGTAGCAGCCGGCGATCTCGAAGAACGTGCCTTCGTTCGCCTTCATCGGCCTGTCGTCCCAGGTGAGGTGCGGGGCCGAGGCGTCTTCGCCGGACGGCAGCAGCGGCACCAGCGCCGGATAGTCGCCGCCGATCCTGCCCTCGGCGCCGTCGACGCCGCGGATGCCGGCGTCATAGATCTCGGCGACGAGGTCGTTTTTGCGCATGCCGACCTCGACCTTTTCGACGATGCGCCGGTGCATGGCTTCGACGATGCGCGCCGCCTTGCGCATGTAGCCGATCTCGGTGGGTGACTTGATCGCGCGCTGCCAGTTCACCAGTCCGGTGGCGTCGACCAGGCGGGCATTGGGCAGGTGTTTTTGCAGCGACAGATAGGCGGCGGCGGAGAACCAGTAATTGTCCAGCTCGACGCCAATGGAAAACTTGTCCCAGCGCCGGGCGGCGAGCACCTCGGCGAGGTAGTCCATCGGGTGCCGCTCGGTCGACTGCACGTAGTGGTCGGCATAGGGGACGATGTTCTCTTCAGCCAGCCAGGCGGTGCGGCGGGCGCCGTTGGCGTCCTGGCCGCGGCCGTACCAGACGGGCTCGCCGTCCGGCGGCACGATCACGGCCTGGTGGACGTAGAACGACCAGCCGTCATAGCCGGTCAGCCAGTGCATGTTGGAGGGATCGCTGACGATCAAAAGGTCGATGCCTTTCACCGCCATGGCGCGGCGGGTTTTTTCCAGGCGCTCAGCATATTCCTGCCGGCTGAAGCGGAGGTTAGGGGTGCCCATTCTTCTTGCTCTTCCTGTCTGCCGTTCAGCCTTCGAAAACCGTGCCCGCGTCGGCCGCGCGGGCGCGGTCGCGCGCCAGCGTTGCGATCGCGGTGTCCTGGACGCCGGTTCCTGTCAGATCCGCCACCGTGATGTCGTCGGCCGAGCGGCGGCCGTGCTTGAGGCCGGCGATCACCTCGCCGAGTTCCGTCACCTCCGCATCACCAGAGATCAGTCCGGCCTCGATTGCGTGGTGCAGCTCGCCGAGCCGCCGAGTCTGGCGGGCGGCGTCGGCCACATAGAGGTCGGCGAGCCTGAGAATTGCCGGCGCGATCTCGTTTTTGTGCTCGGCGTCCGAGCCCATCGCCGTGACGTGCTGGCCGGCGGCGATCCAGCCCGACTGGATAATCGGCTCGGTCGCGGGTGTGGTGGTAACGATGATGTCCGACCCGGCGGCCGCCTCCGCCGGGTCGGACGTGGCGCGTATGATGATGCCGAGCTGCTCACGCAGCGCCCCCGCCGCGGCTTCCGCCCTGGCAGCATCACGCGCCCATATCCGCGCTTCCGCGATCGGCCGGACCAGCGTCAGCGCCTCCAGCTGCAGTCTTGCCTGCACGCCGGCACCGAAGATCGCCGCAACCGAGGAATTTTCGCGCGACAGGTGCTTTGCCGCGACGGCGCCGGCGGCGGCGGTGCGGATGTCGGTGAGAAAGCCGTTGTCCAAGAGCAGCGCCTCGATCAGGCCGGTCCTCGCCGACAGCAGCACCATCATGCCGTTGAGGCTGGGCAGGCCGAGTTTCGGATTGTCGAAGAAGCCGGGGCTGATCTTGATGGCGAAGGCGTCGAGGCCGGGCACATAGGCGGTCTTCACGTCGACCTCGCCGCGGTGCTCGGGGATGTCGAGGCGCATGATCGGCGGCATCGCCACCGGCAGGGTGGCGAGCGCGCGGAAGGCATTTTCCACGCAGGCGACGGCGTCGAGGTCGAGCCGCACGATCTTGCGCAGGTCGGCCTCGGTCAGGATGGTCATGCGGGCCATGTCAGCGTGCCTCCGTTGCGTCGGCCCAGCTTCCGCAGACGATGCCGCGGTGCAGGTCCATGTCGATGTTGCGGCCGGAGACGAGCACGACCGTCTCGCCGTCGAGCCTGACCTTGCCGGCGAGGATGGCGGCGATGCCGACCGCGCCGGCGCCCTCGACGACCTCGCGCTCGGCCGCGTAGGCGTGGCGGATGCCGGCGGCAATCTCGGCCTCGGTGAGCAGCACGACGTCGTCGAGCAGGTTCTTGCACATCTGGAAGGTCAGGCGGTTGGCGAGGCCGATGCCGCCGCCGAGCGAATCGGCGAGCGTCGGCAACTCCTCGACCTGCACCGGCCGACCGGCGTCGAGGCTCGCCTTCATGGCGGCGCCGCGCTGCATCGACACGCCGACGATCCTGGTCGACGGCAAAAGGCCCTTGACCGCCGCGGCGATGCCGGCGGCAAGCCCGCCGCCGGAGAGCTGCACCAGCACCGTCCGCGCAGTCGGCACGGCTTCGATCATCTCCAGTCCGAGCGTGCCCTGTCCGGCGACGACCGCGGCGTCGTCGAAGGGCGGCACCATCGCCAGCCCGTCCGTCCCGACGAGGCGGTCGACCTCGTCCTGGGCATCGTCCTGGCTGCCGCCGACGATGCGGATCTCGGCGCCGAGCCGACGGATTTCCGCGACCTTGTTCTCGGGCACCAGCTTCGACATGCAGATGACGGCGCGCACGCCCTTCAGCCTGGCCGCGTGGGCAAGGGCGCGGCCATGATTGCCGGTGGAGGCGGCGACCACGCCGCGCGCCTTCTCGGCGGCGCTCAGCTGCGCGATGGCGTTGGAGGCGCCGCGCAGCTTGAAGCTGCCGGTGGTCTGGCGGTGCTCCAGCTTGAGGAACACCGGGACGCCGGCGATCTCCGACAGCGATGCCGAGGGGACCGTCGCCGTCGGCTCGATCCGCCCGGCGATCCGCCGCCGCGCCGCCTCGATATCGGCAAGGGAGACCGGCTGCATCATCTTATCCGCCGCGTTGGAGAGGGAGTCTGAAACCATGGCGCTACCGGACGATCGGCCCGGCCGGGGTTTTGGTCAGCACCTCCGCGCCCGTTTCCGTCAGAAGCACCGTGTTGGAGACGAAGTCGTCGCCGCGCCCGGTGCCCATCAGCCAGGACAGGATGTGGAAGCTCATGCCCGTCTCGACGACGAGGTCGGAATCATGCCTGAGCCCCGTCACCGAATTGCCGCCGGTCCAGGACGGCGGCTGGCCGATGCCGACGAGGTAGCCGCAGTGGTGGCGGCGATAGTGGGAGAGGCCGGCCGCATCGACGACGTCTTGCCAGGCGGCATAGACGTCGCGCGCCCTGACGCCAGGCCGCAGCGCCGCGACGACGGCGTCGAAGGCGCGCGCCGTCACTTCCGCCATGGCGGCGTCCTCGGCCCCGATACCGCCGATGCGGACGAGCCGGCCGAGCGGTGCATGGTAGCGCGACACGCAGCCGGAGAGCTCGAGGAACACCGGCTCGCCGTTGCGGTAGACGCCGTCGCCCCAGGTGGTGTGCTCCTCGCCGAGGCGGGATACCGGGCGGATGAACGGGCCGAAACCCGGCGGGTGCCCGCCGGCGCGGAGCATCGCCGCGACGCATTGCGCGGCGACCTCCCGTTCGGCGGCACCGTCGGCGATGGCGTCGATCGCAGCTGCCGCGGCGGCGTCGCTGACGGCGGCGGCGCGGCGCATCAGCGCCTGCTCCTCGGCGCTCTTGACCCGGCGCATTCCGTCCACCACGCCGGAGACGTCGCTCCACAGGGCGTCCTGCTGTGCCTGCAATTTCAGGGCGAGGCCGTGGCTCAGGCCGGCGGTCCAGCATTCGAGGCCGATGCGCTTGCCGGCCAGCCCGCGTTCGCCGAGCAGCTGCGCGGCGAGGTCGGCGGCGGTCTCGCTGTCGGAATGGCCGTAAAAATCCGCTGCCGTCACCTGTTTCTCGATCGTCACCCTCTCCATCGCGCGGGTGACCAGGACCGGTCTTCCCTCGAGAGGGACGATCAGCAGATGCGGCGCGAAATAGCCCCAGTGGTCGAGGCCGGTCAGGTAGAAGACGCTTTCGGGCGCGGCGAAGACGGCGGCATCCACCTGCCGCGCGGCGAGCAGCCCGCGCAGCCTTGCCAGGCGTGCGGCGATCTCGGCTTCGGTGAAGGGGTTGCGATCCATCAGGCGGCGCCTCGAATTCCGTCAGCGGTTCCCGGCAAGGTCATAATGTGCACAACTGTTGGGCGGCTCCGCTCAAGAATGCGGCTGGTCGCTTGGCATTTTCTGGATAGCTACATCTTTGCTTGCAAGCTGTCTAGGCTAGTTGTATACGTCTATGCAACTTGCCGGCGACCTGGAGGAAGGCGTCGGCAGTCCGAGCCTGGCTACCAAGAAAAAGGGGAACCTATGTCCAGATCATCGATGTCCCGCCGTATGGCGATCAAGTCCGCCGCCGTCCTGGCGCTTTCCGCCGCGACGTTCGCGGCGGTGCCGGCGTTCGCCCAATCGACGCTCGAAAAGGCGAAGGCGGATGGATACATCCGCGTCGGCTTCGCCAACGAGGCGCCGTTCGGCTTCGCCACGCCCGACGGCAAGCTGACCGGCGAGGCGCCGGAAGTGACCAAGGCGGTGCTCGCCAAGATGGGCATCGCGCAGGTCGACGGCGTGCTGACCGAATTCGGCTCGCTCATCCCCGGCCTCAAGGCCGGACGTTTCGACATCATCGCCGCCGGCATGTTCATCAATCCCAAGCGCTGCGCAGAGATCAATTTTTCCGAGCCCTCCTACGGCATCGGCCAGGCCATGCTGGTGCAGCAGGGCAATCCGAAGGGCGTGAAGGACTATTCGAGCATCAAGGACAATGCCGACCTCAAGCTTGCCGTGATGGCCGGCGCGGTCGAGAGCGGCTACGCCAAGGATGCCGGCGTGGCGCAGGAGCAGATCGTGTCGCTGCCGGACCAGTCGAGCCTAGTCGCCGCCGTGCAGTCGGGCCGCGCCGACGCCGCCGCGCTGACGGCGCTGTCGATCGCCGACATGGCCAAGAAGGCGGAAGGGGTGGAATCGACCACGCCGTTCGGCGAGGTCGCCGGCAAGTCGGTGAAGGGCCATGGCGGCTTCGGCTTCCGCAAGGACGACACCGACCTGCTCGAGGCCTTCAACGCCGAGCTGGCGAAATTCCTCGGCTCCCCCGAGCATATCGCCCTCGTCGAGCCGCTCGGCTTCGGCAAGGACTATCTGCCGAACAAGACGACTGCCCAACTCTGCGCGGGTGAGTAGTCTGCCCACCCCAGGGCGGCGCGCCGTCGCCGCCCGTTCCAGATCGGGGTAGCGCATGGGTATTCCGACGCTCGTTGCGATGCTGGTCGCGGCACTCGCCGTGATCGGCGTGCTTTCCTTCCGGGAAGAGTACAGCCTGTTCGTGCCGGGCCTGCTGCAGGGCGCGGTGCTGACGTTGCAGATCGCCGTGCTCGGCTCGCTGCTGGCGGTGGTGATGGGCGTGCTCGCGGCGCTCGCCCGGCTCTACGGGCCGGCGCCGCTGCGCTGGCTGGCGACGGTCTATGTCGAGATCTTCCGCGGCACCTCGGCGCTGGTGCAGTTGTTCTGGCTGTTTTTCGTGCTGCCGCAGTTCGGCGTAACGCTCGACGCCTTTCCGGTCGCGGTGCTGGCGCTCGGCCTCAATGTCGGCGCCTACGGGTCGGAGGTGGTGCGCGGCGCCATCCAGTCGGTGCCGCGCGGCCAGTGGGAAGCTTCGACGGCGCTCAACATGAGCCGGCCGCAGATGCTTCGCCGCATCATCCTGCCGCAGGCCTTCATCGCCATGATCCCGCCCTGGGGCAATCTGTTCATCGAGCTCCTGAAATCGACGGCGCTGGTGTCGCTGATCACGTTGTCGGATCTCGCCTTCCGCGCCCAGCAGATGAACCAGACCACGCTTAAGACGGTGCCGATCTTCACGCTGGTGCTGCTGATGTATCTGGTCATGTCGCTGGCGATCACCATCGTCATGCGCCTGCTGGAGCGGCGGGCCTCGCTGGGGCTGGCGCGGGGGAGGGCGGCATGATCTGGGACTGGGCCTTCGCGCTGGAGATCCTGCCGACGCTCGCCCGCGCCGCCGTGGTGACCGTGCAGGCGACGCTGCTCGGCTTCGTCATCGCCGCCGTGCTCGGGCTGGTGCTGGCGGTGGTCCGCATCGCCGTGCCGGCGACGGCCTGGACGATCTCGGTGCTGGTCGAGCTGATCCGCTCGACGCCGCTGCTCATCCAGATCTTCTTCCTGTATTTCGTCTTCCCGAAGTTCGGCATCGTGCTCGACGCCTTCACCGCCGGCGTGCTGGCGATCGGCATCCACTACGCCGCCTATTGCTCCGAGGTGTACCGCGCCGGCTTCGACAACATCCCGCGCGGGCAGTGGGAGGCTTCCATCGCCCTCAATCTGTCGGCGTGGACGACCTTCCGCGACATCATCATCCCGCAGGCGGTGCCGCCGGTGGTGCCGGCGCTCGGCAATTATCTGGTGGCGCTGTTCAAGGAGACGCCGCTGCTGTCGGCCATCGCCGTGCTCGAGCTCATGCAGACGGCCAAGATCATCGGCTCGGAAACTTTCCGCTACACCGAGCCGATCACCCTGGTCGGCGTGTTCTTCCTGGTCATGAGCCTGATATCGGCCGCGCTCATCCGTCTCATCGAGCGCCTGCTCAACAGGAGGATCCTGCGATGACCGACCAACCGATGGTCCGCTTCGACAATGTGTCGAAGCGCTACGGCCCGCTGACCGTGCTCGACGGGCTCAACCTCGACATCATGCGCGGCGAGAAGGTCTCTGTCATCGGCCCGTCCGGCTCCGGCAAGACGACGGTGCTGCGGATGCTGATGACGCTGGAGAAGATCAACGACGGCGTCATCTGGGTCGAGGGCGAGCCGCTGACCCATATGGAGCGCAACGGCAAGCTGGTACCGGCCGACCTCGCGCATGTGCGCCGGGTGCGCGGCAAGATCGGCATGGTGTTCCAGTCCTTCAACCTGTTCCCGCACATGACGGCGATGCAGAACTGCATCGAGGCGCCGGTGACGGTGCTCGGCATGAAGCGGGCGGAGGCCGAGGCGCGCGCCGCCGAGCTGCTCGGCATGGTGGGGCTGTCGCAGAAGAAGGACCACTATCCCTCGCAGCTTTCCGGCGGCCAGCAGCAGCGCGTCGCCATCGCCCGCGCGCTCGCCATGCGGCCGAAGATCATGCTGTTCGACGAGGTGACCTCGGCGCTCGACCCGGAGCTTGTGGGCGAAGTGCTGCAGGTGATAAGGCAGATCGGACGCGAGCATGACCTCACGATGCTGATGGTGACGCACCAGATGGGTTTCGCCAGGGAATTCTCCGACCGCGTCTGCTTCTTCTATCAGGGCAAGATCTGCGAGCAGGGGCCGCCGGCCGAGCTGTTCGGTGCGCCGAAGAACGAGCGCACGCGGCAGTTCCTCAATGCCGTTCTGGAGGCGGGATGACGCTGGGAGAGGAGGCCGTTCTCGAGGCGGAGACGCTTGCCGTGGTCCGGCCGTCGTCGGTGAGGGAGCGCTTCGAGCGCATCTACGGCATCCTGCGCGACCGCATCTGCGTGCTCGACTATCCGCCGGGCAGCCGGCTGTCGGAGGAGGAACTGGCGCAGGAGTTCGAGATCAGCCGCACCCCGGTGCGCCGCGTACTGGCCCGGCTGGAGTCGGAGGGGCTGGTGCAATCGGTGCACGGCGTCGGCACCATCGTCACCGACGTCGACATCGAAGAGCTGCAGCAGGTCTATCACCTGCGGCTGGAGCTGGCGACGCTGACCGGCAAGCTGTCGCCGATCCCGCGCACGGCGGCCGACCTCGACCGCATCCGGGCGCTGATCGCTCGCTGCGACGCGGCGCTGCTCAACCCGGACCAGCGCGTCTTCCTGCGCCTCAACATGGAGTTCGTCGCCGAGATCACCGCCATCACCGGCAACCAGCCGCTGCGCGAGGTCAGCGAGCGGCTTTACGTGCAGGTGGCGCGCGTCGTGCTGAAGATGATGCCGCAGCTCGGTCTGGTCGAGGAGTTCACGGCATTTCGCAACGAGATGGCGGAGGTGCTGGCGGCCGCCGAGATCGGCGACCTGGAATCGATCGGCCATATCAGGCGTGCGCATATCTCCATGAGCTTCCGCCGCATGATGCTCAACCGGGATTCCGCGCGGGATTCCTGATTGCGCTGCGCTGACGGCCGCGCGGCTGGCGCCTTCGTTCGGCGCCTACCGGACAGGATGGGCGATCATCCGCGTTTTGCAGCGCCGCGATTGTGCTCGTCCCGTAAAGACGCGCGGTCGCTTCCTCGGTAGCCCGCCGCTCCGCCGGTCCGCGGCGGCGGCGTGTCATCAGCGCATACGCGATCAGCAGTCCCAGGATCACCGGTCCGCATGCCACTACGAAAAGCCAGAGCATTTCCATGGCAATTCAACTCCGTTTGCTGCCCCGGAGGGCCTCCTACCGCAACCGGTCCGGCGTGGATTCGTTCCGCTCGCCGGATAGCGAGATCGCGCGGCTCGAATATACGGCCCCGGCGAACCGGATGGGTCGCATCCATGACGGGACGCCGGTGGTCAGGGGTGAGCCTCCCATAGGTCGAGCGGCATACGACATTCACCGGGAATTCCGGGCGGGGGCGGTGATTGTGGCGGGCAGGTGGGGTATCCTGTCGGCCGGAAAAGAATCAGCCGAAAGCCGATGCGCCAGTATCTCGACCTCCTCGACCACGTCCTGACCAAGGGGACCGACCGCCCCGATCGCACGGGCACCGGCACGCGCTCTGTGTTCGGCTACCAGATGCGCTTCGACCTCGGCCGGGGTTTTCCCGTCACCACCACCAAGAAGCTGCATCTCAAGTCGATCATCCACGAGCTTCTGTGGTTCCTGGCCGGCGACACCAACGTCAAATATCTCAACGACCACAGCGTCACGATCTGGGACGAATGGGCCGACGAGAACGGCGATCTCGGGCCGGTCTATGGCAAGCAGTGGCGCTCCTGGCCGAAGCGCGACGGCGGCGAGATCGACCAGATCGCCGAGCTTCTCATCCAGTTGCGCAAGAACCCCTCGTCGCGGCGGCTGATCGTCTCGGCCTGGAACCCGGAGGAGGTGGACGCCATGGCGCTGCCGCCATGCCACTGCCTGTTCCAGTTCTACGTCGCCGACGGCAAGCTGTCCTGCCAACTCTACCAGCGGTCCGCCGACATCTTTCTCGGCGTCCCCTTCAACATCGCCTCCTACGCGCTGCTGACCCTGATGGTCGCGCAGGTGGCCGGCCTCAAGCCCGGCGATTTCGTGCACACGCTGGGTGACGCGCATCTCTACGCCAACCATTTCGAGCAGGCGCGCGAGCAGTTGCGGCGCACGCCCAAGCCGCTGCCGACGATGCGGCTCAATCCGGCGGTGCGCGATCTCTTCGCCTTCCGCTACGAGGATTTTTCGCTGGAGAACTATGTGGCCGACCCCGCGATCAAGGCGCCGATCGCGGTGTGAGCGGGCAAGCGGGCGCCAACCGGCGCCGGTTTGCTCGGGCCGGCGACTTGCCATAATTCCCGACAACCGGCAGCGCTTCACGAGAGGTATCGATGTTCCGTCCGCTTGTTCCCGGGATCGTGCTTGCCGGCCTGCTGTCCGGCGCGGCGCCGGCCCTCGCCAACGATTCCACCGCTGAGCTCGGAACCGGAGGGCTGATCCTCGCCCGGACCGATGCGATCGCCATGCAGAAGGAGGAGCTGTTCATCTCCGAGGAGATCGTGCGCGTCGACTATGTGTTCCGCAACGAGACGGACGCCGACGTCGACACGATCGTCGCCTTCCCGATGCCGGACATCGACGGCAATCCCTACACCATGCCGGCGATCCCCAACGATGCCGATGCGAATTTTCTCGGCTTCGAGGTTTCGGTCGACGGCAAGCCGGTCGAGGCCGCGCTGCAGCAGCGCGCCTTCGCCGCCGGCATCGACGTCACGCAGGAGCTCGTCGCGCAGGGCGTGCCGCTCTATCCCAATGGCGATGCGGCGAGCGGAGCGCTCGCCAAGATACCTGATGCGGTGGCGGCCGACTGGATCGACCGCGGTATCATCGTCGTCGAGGAATATGACGACGGCTCGGGCTGGAAGAAGGTGCGTTCACCCTTCTGGCGGCTGCAGTCGGTCTACTGGTGGCGCAGCCGGTTCCCCGCCAATGCGGACGTGCGCGTGTCGCACCGCTACAAGCCGAGCGTCGGCAGCACCGTCGGGCTCAGCTTCCTTACCGGCGGCAAGCCGGGTGGCGAGGTCTATGAAGACTACAAAGCAAAATATTGCATCGATGCCGCCTTCGAGCGGGCGGTGGCGAAAGCGGCCGCGGCCGCGAAGGACGGCGAACCGGCACTCTACGAGAACCGGATCGAATACGTGCTGACCACCGGGGGCAACTGGGCCAACGGCACGATCGGCGACTTCAGGCTGACCGTCGACAAGGGCGATCCGACCGCGCTGATCAGCTTCTGCGGCAGCGGCGTGAGGAAGACCGGCCCCACCACCTTCGAGATGTCGGCCAAGGATTTTTATCCGCAGCGCGACATCGACATCCTGCTGCTGAAGCGCTGGCCGGGCGAAAGCGGAGAGCCCGCGGCCGCGCGGACGGGGAGCGGCGGCTGATGCAGGTCACCATCTATGCGGCGGTTGCCGAGAACGGGGTCATCGGGCGCGACGGCGGCCTGCCCTGGCGGCTGTCGACCGACATGAAGCGGTTCAAGGCCGGCACCATGGGCAAGCCGATCGTCATGGGCCGCAAGACCTGGGAGAGCTTTCCCAGGCGTCCGCTGCCGGGCCGCCTCAACATCGTGATCAGCCGTGATCCGGCCTATCGCGCCGAGGGAGCGGAGACGGTGACCTCGCTGGAGGACGCGTTGAAGCTGGCTGCGACCAAGGGCCGCTGCATGGTCGGCGCCGACGAGATCTGCATCGTCGGCGGCGGCGAGATCTACCGGCAGGCGATCGCGATCGCCGACCAGCTCAAGCTCACGCATGTCGAGAGCGCATTCGAGGGCGACGCCAGCTTTCCGCGCATCGATCCGACGGTCTGGCAGGCGGTTTCCTCCGAATCCGTTCCCGCCGGCGACAAGGACAGCCATGCAACACGCTATGCTGTTTACGTGCGCCGTGCGAAGATGCAATGAGGAGGAGCACCGTCCGTCACCGCTTTTTGTAGGCGAGCAAGGCGTTTACCGCGTCCGCCTGCGTTGAAAGCGTGGCGCGGCGATCCTATACAAGGACCAACGTCTTCATACGCCTGCCGGGCTCCCCGCCCGGAGACCGACATGGAAGGAACTCGATGCCCTGGAAGAATCAGAGCGGCGGCGGCGGCCCGTGGGGCGGCGGCGGCAATGGCGGCGGCGGCGGCCCTTGGGGGCAGGGGCCGCGCGGCCCTAGCGGACCACAGGGCTCGCCTCCCGATCTGGAGGACATCATCCGCCGCGGCCAGGACCGGCTGAAGAACGCGCTGCCAGGCGGCGGCGCCGCCAATCCGGCCATGTTCGTCATCATCGGCGTGGTGCTGCTGGTGTTCTGGCTGTTCCAGTCGGTCTATACCGTGCAGCCGGACGAAATGGCCGTCGAGCTGCGCTTCGGCAGGCCGAAGGCCGAGCTGTCGGGGCCGGGCCTGCATTTCCACTGGTGGCCGATCGAGACGGTCGAGAAGGCCAACACCGCCGAGAAGCTGATCAATATCGGCGGCGGCACCGGCGGCACCCCGTCGGGCCTGATGCTGTCCGGCGACCAGAACATCGTCGACGTGCGGTTCTCGGTGGCCTACCAGGTCTCCGACCCGAAGGCCTATCTGTTCAACGTCGCCGAGCCCGACGAGATGATCCGCCAGGTCGCCGAGAGCGCCATGCGCGAGGCGGTCGGCCGCCGGCCGGCGCAGGACATCTTCCGCGACGACCGCCAGGGCATCGCCGAAGCGGTGCGCGGCATCATCCAGCAGACGGTCGACGAGTACCAGGCCGGGCTGAACGTCAACGCGATCTCCATCGAGGACGCCGCGCCGCCGCGCGAGGTGGCCGACGCGTTCGAGGAGGTGCAGCGCGCCGAGCAGGACGAGGACCGCTTCGTCGAGCAGGCGAACCAGTATTCCAACCAGAAGCTCGGCGCGGCGCGCGGCGACGCGGCGCAGATCCGCGAAGAGGCCGCCGCCTACAAGAACCGCATCGTGCAGGAAGCCGAAGGTGAGGCGCAGCGCTTCATCTCGGTCTACGACGAATATGCCAAGGCGCCGGACGTGACGCGCAAGCGCCTCTATCTCGAAACCATGGAGCAGGTGCTGCGGGATACGAACAAGGTGATCGTCGAACAGGGCAGCGGCCAGAGCGTCGTTCCCTATCTGCCGCTGCCTGAACTGCAGAGGCGCGCCGCCACCGGAGGAGCGAACTGATGTCGAACCGCTTTGCAGCAATCGGCGTCGTCGCCATCGTCATCCTGTTCCTGATCTACTCGTCGATCTTCGTGGTCAACGAGCGCGAGCAGGCGATCGTGCTGCGCTTCGGCGAGATCGTCGACGTCAAGACGGAGCCGGGCATCTATTTCAAGGCGCCGTTCGCCTTCATGGAGGCCGACAACGTCCAGATCATCGAGGACCGCGTCATGCGGTTCGACCTGGACGACATCCGCGTCCAGGTGTCGGGCGGCCGGTTCTACGAGGTCGACGCCTTCATCGCCTATCGCATCAGCGATCCGCGGGTGTTCCGCGCGGCGGTCTCGGGCAGCGTGCCGCTGGCCGAGCAGCGCCTGCGCACCCGTCTCGACGCGGCCCTGCGCCGCGTCTACGGCCTGCGCGGCTTCGAGGCGGCGCTCTCGGAGGAGCGCGCCTCGATGATGCGCGAGGTGCGCGACCAGCTTCGTCCCGACGCGACCTCGCTCGGGCTGGAGATCGAGGACGTGCGCATCCGCCGCACCGACCTGACGGCGGAGGTGTCGCAGCAGACCTACGACCGCATGAAGGCCGAGCGCCTGGCCGAGGCCGAGCGGCTGCGGGCCCGCGGCAACGAGGCGGCGCAGCGCATCCGCGCCCGTGCCGACCGCGAGGTTGTCGAAACGGTCGCGGAAGCCCGAAGAGAATCGGAAATCCTGCGAGGCGAGGGCGAGGCGCAGCGAAGCGCCATCTTCGCCGACGCTTTCCAGCGCGACCCCGGCTTCTTCGAGTTCTACCGCTCGATGGGCGCCTATGCGACCAGCCTGAACGGCAACGGGACCAGCATGGTGCTGTCGCCGGACTCGGAGTTCTTCCGCTACTTCAACAACGCGCAGGGCGGCCCGGCCGCCCAGCCGACTGCGGCCCAGCCCGGCTCGGCCACTCCGGCGCAGCCTGCGTCGAACGGGAACTCGACCACCGGCGCCGTCCAGTAGGGACGGCGCATGGCCGATTTTCTCGCCGCCGTCGGCCTGGTCCTCGTCGTCGAGGGCCTGGTCTATGGCGGCTTTCCCGGATTGGCGAAGCGGCTTGCCACCGAAGTCCTCTCGATGCCGGAAAACAGCCTGCGCGTCGGCGGACTGGTGGCGATCGCCGCCGGTGTCGGCATCGTCTGGCTGGTGCGCGGGTAACGCAACTTTGTCATTTTCCCGATAGGCACGGCCGCAAACACGCCCTATTTCTTGACCACGGTCCGAAGCAGCATCGCAGGGCCGTCAGGCCTTTTCGGCCGGGCAGGCCCCGCAATTCTCCGGAGACCATGTTCATGAGCGCAGCGTCCGTCGGTTCGGCCATACGCAGGCGACTGTCCTTGACGACAGCCATGCTGTTGGCCGGAGCGTTGACCGTCCCGTCCCTCACGCCGCCGGCCTTCGCGCAGGAGCAGCCGGCGGCGGCACAAGCGCCGACGGTCCAGCCTCCGGCAGCGCCGTCGCTCGCCCCGACGCACGGGCCGGCATCCGTCGCCGATCTGGCCGAAGGGCTGCTCGGGGCAGTGGTCAACATCTCCACCTCGCAGAACGTGAAGGGCACCGAGGCGCCCAACGCCGTGCCGATGCCGCAGCTTCCGGAAGGCTCGCCGTTCCAGGACTTCTTCGACGACTTCTTCAAGAATCGCGAAGGCGAGGGTGGACCCGGCGGTGCCCAGAAGGTGCAATCGCTCGGCTCCGGCTTCGTCGTCGATGCCGAGCAGGGTATCCTGGTCACCAACAACCACGTGATTGCCGACGCCGACGAGATCGAGGTCAACTTCCCCGACGGCTCGAAGCTGAAAGCCGAGCTGGTCGGCACCGACACCAAGACCGACATCGCCGTGCTCAAGGTCGATCCGACGCTGAAGAAGCTGACCGCGGTGAAGTTCGGCGATTCCAACAAGATCCGTATCGGCGACTGGGTGATGGCGATCGGCAACCCGTTCGGCCTGGGCGGCACTGTGACCGTCGGCATCGTCTCGGCGCGCAACCGCGACATCAACGCAGGCCCCTATGACGACTTCATCCAGACCGACGCGGCGATCAATCGCGGCAATTCCGGCGGACCGCTGTTCAACATGGACGGCGAGGTCGTCGGCATCAACACGGCGATCATCTCGCCGTCGGGCGGCTCCATCGGCATCGGCTTCTCGATCCCCTCCGAGCTGGCGGTCGGCGTGGTCGACCAGCTCAGGCAGTTCGGCGAGACACGGCGCGGCTGGCTCGGCGTGCGCATCCAGCCGGTGACCGACGAGATCGCCGAGAGCCTCGGCATGAAGACCGCCACCGGCGCGCTGGTCGCCGGCATCATCAAGGGCGGGCCGGTCGACAACGGCACGGTCCAGCCCGGCGACGTCATCATCAAGTTCGACGGCAAGGACGTGAAGGAGATGCGCGACCTGCCGCGCGTCGTCGCCGAGAGCCCGGTGGGCAAGGCGGTGGACGTCATCATCGTGCGCAAGGGCGTCGAGCAGACCGTCAAGGTGACGCTCGGCCGGCTGGAGGACGGCGAGAAGCAGGCTTCCGCGCAACCCGAGGATCAGGACGATCCGGCGGCGGTCGCCACGCAGAGCGTGCTCGGCATGACCGTCGGCGAGCTGACGGACGAGACGCGCAAGAAGTTCGAGGTGGCCGCCGACGTGTCGGGTGTGCTCGTGACCGAGGTGGCGCAGGGTTCGATCGCCGCCGAGCGCGGCATCCTCGCCGGCGAGGTGATCACCGAGATCGCCCAGGAATCCGTGTCGACGCCCAAGGACGTGGTCGACCGGATCGCCTCGCTGAAGGACCAGGGCCGCAAGAACGCGCTGCTGATGCTGTCGTCGAAGAGCGGCGAGCTGCGCTTCGTCACGCTGCGCATGGATTGAGGTTTTCGCGCCCAGCAGCGTCTTAAACATCCCATGGGATGTGCTATGTTGGCGTATGAAGCGTATCGTCCTGGACACAAACGTCGTGACGGCAGGATTGCGTAGTCGTAGCGGAGCTTCGTTCGCCGTATTGAAGTTGATTGCGGATCGGCGGGCTATGCCCCTTGGTAACAACAGTCCTCTTCCTTGAATACGAAGCGGTGTTGATGCGTCCGGATCAGTGCGCGGTCCATGGTTTGTCTTCTTTGGAACTGGATCGTTTCCTGGCGGGCTTGGCTCTGCTATCGGAACCCGTCGATGTCCATTTTCTCTGGCGTCCTCAGCTAAACGATCCCAAGGACGAAATGGTGCTGGAAGCCGCGATCAACGGCAGAGCTGATGCCTTGGTGACGCATAATCGTCGGGACTTTGGCGTCGCGGCAGATCGTTTTGACGTCAAGGTCCTTGGCCCGGCCGAACTCTTGAAAGGACTACGGATATGAGCAAAGCGACCTACCCCTTGAAGCTCCCGCTGTCGATCAAGGAAGCCGCCGCTCGCCTCGCCAAGGCAGACGGCGTATCGTTGAACCAGTGGATAGCTTCGGCAGTCGCTCAAAAGGTAGGGGCGGTCGAGACGGCCGCCGATTTCCTGCGGCGGAAGGCGGGAGCGGCTTCTGTCGAGGATTTTTCGGACGTGCTGAAGAGAGTGCCTGACGGTCCACCGGAAACCGGGGATGAACTTCCAGCTAACTGGCGGTGACTACCGGCGTCGCTGACGCCAGTCTTCGGCCGCCAGCCTGTATAACTCGTGGCGCTTAAGCTGCGGATGCGTGTCGGGCACGAGCGGGTGGTCGAAGTCGCCATCGCGCCGCATGCCGAGCCGCTTCATCACCGCGGTGGAACGGTCGTTGTTCCAGACGGCGAAGGAGATGACCTCGTCGAGGCCGAGCTCCTCGAAGGCGAAGTCGAGCAGGGCGGCCGCCCCTTCCGTCACGAAACCCTTGCCCCAGAATTCCGGTGCCAGCCGCCAGCCGATCTCATGCGCGCCGGGCTTGGCGATGCCCGGGATTTCGGCCTTGTGCAGGCCAATGAAGCCGATGCATTCGCCGGTGTCGATGCGTTCGGCCGCCGTCCAGCCGTAGCCGTCGGCCTCGATCCCGGCGTGCATCCTGTCCATCATCGCGTCGCTGGCGGCGCGGTCGCGGCGGAACGGAAAGAACTCCATCACCCGATCGTCGGAATTGATGCGGTGGAAGAGGTCGCGGTCGCTCTCCAGCCAGTTGCGCAGGATCAGGCGTTGCGTGCGCAGCGGCGTCATCGGCTGAAATCCGCCTGCGCATAACCCTGCATGTAGAGCAGGGCAGTAAGGTCGCCGTGGTCGATGCGGATGCGCGCCTTCTCGGCAACCGACGGTTTTGCGTGCAGCGCCACGCCGGTGCCGGCGAGCGCCAGCATGTCGAGATCGTTGGCGCCGTCGCCGACGGCGACGACGTCGGCGGCCGAAATGCCGAGACGCGCGGCGATCTCGAGGAGCGCGTCCGCCTTCGCCTCGCGGCCGAGGATGGGGTCGGCGACCTCGCCGGTCAGCTTGCGGTCCGCCTCGATCAGCCGGTTGGCGCGGTTCTCGTCGAAGCCGAGCTTGTCGGCGATGCGCGACGTGAAAGCGGTGAAGCCGCCGGAGATCAACGCCGTCCAGGCGCCGTCGCGGCGCATGGTGGCGACGAGCTCGCGGCCGCCGGATGCCAGCGTCAGCCGGCCGGCGATGATGCGGTCGATGACGCCGATCTCCAGGCCCCTGAGCAAGGCGACGCGCTCGCGCAATGCCGGCTCGAAGGCGATCTCGCCATTCATCGAGCGCGCGGTGATGGCGGCCACATGCGCCTTCAGCCCGACCTCGTCGGCCAACTCGTCGATGCATTCCTGGTCGATCATGGTGGAGTCCATGTCGGCGAGCAGCAGGCGCTTGCGCCTTCCCTCGGCCGGCTGGACGACGAGGTCGACGCGGCTTTCGGCCAGCGCCGCGCGCAGATCGAGCACGGCCGAGCCGCCGTCGAAACCGTCGGGCAGCGCCAGATCGCAGGCGATCTCCTCGGCCAGCCAGCTTCTGCCTGTTGCCTGGAGGGCGCGCGATGCCATATCCACCAGCGGACCCGTCACGGCAGGTCGGGCCGGGTGCGAGATCAAGGTGGCGACAAGCGACATGCAGGGACCCGGTCAGGAGGAAGTCGGCGGACGGCTCAAGGGCGCGATCCTGATAGCCGGCCCGACCGCCAGCGGCAAGTCGGCGCTGGCGCTCGACATCGCAGACCGGCTCGGCGGCGCCATCATCAATGCCGATTCCATGCAGGTCTATGCGGTCCTCGACCTTCTGACGGCGCGGCCGTCGACAGCAGACCTGGGAAGCGTGCCGCATCATCTATACGGCCATGTCCATCCGTCGACATCCTATTCGACCGGAGCCTGGCTGCGCGACGTGCGGCGGCTCGCCGACGGCGGTGCGCTGGCGGGGCGGGTGCCCGTCTTCGTCGGGGGCACCGGCCTCTACTTCCGCGCGCTACTGCACGGGCTGTCGGAGATGCCGGACATCCCGGCGGCCGTCCGCCAGCACTGGCGCGGCAGGCTGGCCGACGAGGGAGCGCAGCCCCTGCATGCCCTGCTGACGCGGCGGGATCCGGAGACGGCGACGCAATTGCAGCCGGGCGACGGGCAACGGATCGTGCGGGCACTGGAGGTGCTGGACGCATCGGGGCGTTCCATCCGCGACTGGCAGGGCGCGGCGAGCCGCCCGCTGGTGGATATCGGCACGGCCCGGCTGTTCGTGCTGGAGCCCGACCGGGCGGAACTGGTGCGGCGCATCGAGGTCCGCTTCGATCGCATGCTGGATTGCGGCGCGCGCGAGGAGGTGCGTGCGCTGACGGCTCTCGGCCTCGATCCGGGGCTGCCGGCGATGAAGGCGATCGGCGTGCGCGAGCTCGCCGCGGCCGCCGCCGGCGAGGTTTCCGAGGACGAGGCCATCCTGCGCGCCAAGATCGCCACCCGGCAATATGCGAAGCGTCAGGCGACATGGTTCCGAAATCAGTTCGGGCCGGAATGGCAGCGCGTCGCCGATCCGCGGAAAGTCGTGGAAATGCTCGGGCAGGGTGCCGAAGTGTCGCAATAAGAAGTTGTGGTAGCGATGCTACATGCGCCTGCCATTAACGCTCCGTAAGCCCGAAACTGCGATAAGCTGGTCGGTGCCTGTGCGGAGAGATGATGCGCTTCCACAAGTCAGAATCTGCCTTCTTCGTCTTCATCGTCGTGATCCTCGCGGCGGGGGCGCTGATCCTGTATGCTTACGGTCTTCTTCGCTCCGACGTGGCGGATCTTTACCAGCCGGGACGCATGCAGGACTTCGCCCTGCTCAACCGGCTGCTCTTCGCCACCGGCGTGCTGATCGCCACGGCGCTGTTCTTCGGCATCTTCTTCATCTACCCGCTGATCCGCACCCAGGTGAAGGAGGAGGGCAAGCTGCGCGCGATGACCAAGACGCTCAGCGCCCGCTCCGAGACGCTCGAGCAGGCGGCGCTGACCGACGCGCTCACCGGCATGCAGAACCGGCGCTATTTCGACGAGGCGCTGACCGAATATCTCGAGGAGTTCAGCAAGATCGACAAGCCGGTCGGGCTGATGGTCTTCGACCTCGATCACTTCAAGCAGGTCAACGACACGCATGGCCACGACGTCGGCGACGAGGTGCTGCGCGCTGTCGCCGGCTGCCTGAAGGACATGACGCGCTATCACGACGTGGTGGCGCGGCTCGGCGGCGAGGAGTTCGCCGTAGTGGCACCAAACATGGACGTGGAAAGCCTGAGCCGTCTGGCGGAGCGCATCCGCAGCGGCATCGCCAACATGCCGATCCTGTCGGGCAATGTGCGGCTGCGGATCACCGCGAGCGTCGGGCTTGCCGTGTGGGACCGCAAGGAGAGCGCCGAAGAATTCTTCCGGCGCGCCGACCAGCAGCTCTACCAGGCCAAGAAACAGGGCCGCAACCGCGTCAGCGCGTGAGGCGGGCCAGTTCGTGCGTCGAGTCGGCCGGCGGCTGCAAGCAATTGTCTTGACAAGCGAATAGCCGCCGCAGCGGGTGAGGCCGCCTACCTGCTGCGCAGGCCGAAAGCGGCGTTCCTGACGTCCAGCCTGGGCTCTTCCCGTTCGACCACCACCGGGCGCTGGCCGGCGGACGGCGGATGGCGATATCCGGGATCGCCGGGCTGAACTCCGGCGGGCGCCGGCTCGACCACGGTCGAGGCGGCGGCGAGCGGACGGTGAAGGTTGCGCAGCCGATCGACGATGCGACCGAGGTCGATCTCGCCGTCGGCCGGCATGGCCTCCACGGTGTGATCCTTGCGGGCGCCGGGAATGCGGTCGGCAGGCAGGCGCTCGAACTTGAAACGCATGGTGGTGGCCGCGCCCTCGCCGAAGGCGATCGCCTCGCGCTGGCCCATGGAAGACAGGAAGGAGAGGGTGGAGGTCGAGGAATCGGCCATGGCCGACTTGATGATCGCCTGGTCCTGCTCGTTGGCGAGCCGCATGGCGAAGATGGTCGAGCATTGCGACAGGATGGTCGGGTCGAGCTCGCCCGGGCGCTGGGTGACCACACCCAGGTAGCAGCCGTATTTGCGGCCCTCCTTGGCGATGCGCGACAGGGCGTGGCGGGTCGGCGTGAAGCCGAGGCGCGGGTCGGCGGGCATGTAGCGATGCGCCTCCTCGCACATCAGCAGCATGCGCAGCCGCCCCTCGCTCCAGACCGCGAGATCGAAGGCGAGCCGCGCCAGCACCGAGCAGACCGCATTGACGATCTCCGACGGCAGGCCCGCCATCTCGAAGCAGGTGACCGGGCGTCCCCCGCTCGGTACGCGGAATATCCTGCCGATGGTCTCGTGGATCGAGTCCTCGATCAGCCGCGAGGCGAACATGAAGCGGTAGCGCGGGTCGGCGAGCGCCGATTCGATGCGGGCGCGGATCGCCTTGAGGACCGGCCGGTCGTGCTTGCTCTCCAGCAGGCCCGTCCGCTCGTCGATCAGCCGGATCAGGTCGGCCATGCGGTAGGGGACCGGCATGTCGGCGGTCATCGCATCCTGGCCGCGGCGCAGGACGCCGCCGGAATTGGCGTTGCGGTAGGCGCTCTTGGCAACCGGGATCAGGTCGCGCAGCACCTCGATTTCCTCCGCCACCAGCTCGCGGCCGCGGAACAGAACCTCGGCGAGCTCCTCCAGCCTGAACAGCCAGAAGGGCAGCTCGAGGCTGTTGGTGTCGATCCGGTAGGAGACCTCGGAGAGCGCATCGGCGAATTCGTTGTGCGGATCGAGGATGAGGACCCGCAGGTCGGGCTTGGCCTCCAGCGTCTTGCGCAGGAGCAGCGAGACCGCCGTCGACTTGCCGACGCCGGTGGTGCCGACGACGGCGAAATGCCGGCTGAGCGTGTCGTCGATGGCGATGCGCGCCTCGATCGCCTCGTCCTGCGACAGCGCGCCGATGGTGATCGCCCGCCGGCCGGCGAGATCGTAGACGGCCTGCAGGTCGCGCTGGCGGATGCGGTGGGCGATTGCACCGATATGCGGATATTGGGTGACGCCGCGATCGAAGACCGGCTTGGCCGGCGGCTCGCTGTCACGCACCTCGCCGACCAGCTCGACGCTCACCTCGATGGGGTTCTTGTCGCCGGTATTCCAGGCGCGATCCTGCTTGCCGATGGCATAGACGAGACCGACGGTGCGGATCGGGCCGAGATTGATCGAGATCATCTTGCCGACGGTCCACATGCCCGTCACGGCGCCGTCCTCGGTGTCGGCAAAGGCGGCGATGGTCGCGCGGGCGCCGTCGCATTGGACCACATGGCCGAGGATGCGCTTGTCGTTCTGGGATGCGTCGCGCCGTTCCTGCACCGTGCCTTCCCCGGCGGACCGATTATCCTCGACATACATGCTTCGTGCCGTCCCCGCACACCCGTGTTCTGAAAACCCTAGAGATGGCGGGTTAAGGTGGCGTGTGAGGGGTTGGTCGAGAAAGTCTTAACGCGATCGTTCAAGTTGCAGCTATCGCCGCGGCGCTCCGTTCGCGCCGGCTGGTGCATGCCGCAGGCCGGGTGCGGCTCCGCCGTCCAAAGCGGAATACGATCGGGATGGACCGCATTCCGCTCGATCTCCTTGTTCTGCCGCATGATCTTTCTCCGAAAAGTCTGCAACTTTTCGGGATCAGGCGGAGCGGGGCTGGGGCGGGCCTAAGCCACCGAGAAATCGGCGTTGGTGAGCGCCAGCCCGGCCGTGATGGTGGCGAAATGGATGCCGGCCGCGGCCCCGCTGCCGTCCGCGTCGTAGAAGACGTGCCCGGTGTCGGTCTCGTAGACGATCCGGTCGGTGTCGTCGTCGGCCAGTCCGGTCGTATTCGCCCGGAAGGCGGAGGCGGCGAGCGTGCCGGGATCGAGTGCGGTGAAGATCGCGTCCGACAGTAGGAACCGGTCGTCCGGCACGCTGAAGTCGAGGATGGCGTCGACGTTGCCGCCGCCGAGCTTCGTGGCGAAGACGAAGGTGTCGGCGCCGCCGAGGCCGCGCAGCTGGTCGGCGCCGCCCTTGCCCTCGAGCCGGTTGGCGCCGGCATTGCCGGTGATCGTCTGGCCGATCTCGTTGCCGGCGAGATTGATCGCCGCGGTGCCGCCCGCCGAAGTGGTGGTCATCTGCTCGACATGGACGCCGGCGCTGAGCGTGTATGAGACTCCCGCCGCCACCTTGTCGCGGGCGCCGCCGGTAGCGGTCTCCACAATCGTGTCGGTGGCGGTGTAGACCAGATAGGTGTCGTTGCCGCCGAGGCCCGACAATGTGTCCAGCCCGCCGCCGCCCTTCAGCGTGTTGGCGCCGTTATTGCCGACGATGGTCTGTTCGAAGGCGTTGCCGGTCAGTTTGATCGCTCCCGTGCCGCCGTTCGAGGTGGTGCGCAGCGTCTCGATCTCGGCATCGGCGGCGAGCGCATAGCTTATCCGGGTGGCGACCATGTCGGCGACGTCGCCGACGGCCTCGATGACGATATCCCCGATATGGTCGACGAAATAGGTGTCGTTGCCGGCCAGACCCTGCATCGTGTCGGCGGCGCCCCCGCCGTCGAGGATGTTGGCGCCGTTATTGCCGAAGATGGTCTGGGCGAACTCGTTGCCCGTCAGGGCGATCGCCGTCGTGCCCGGCTGCGACAGGGTTTTGAGGAACTCGATCTCGGCGGCGGCCGCGAGCACCCAGGAGACGGAGGCCAGCACGGTGTCGATACCCTCGCCGACCGCTTCGATCACCATGTCGGCGATGTTGTCGACGATGTAGGTGTCGTTGCCCAGGTGGCCCATGAGCGTGTCGGCGTTCGCTCCGCCATCCAGGCGGTTGGCCGCGGCGTTCCCCCTGATATTGTCCGCCCCCGAACCGCCGACGACATTCTCGATCAGCGACGCCGGGTTGTTCTTGTGCATGAAGGCGTTGAACACGTTGCCGCGCGCATAGCCGCCGTTCGGACCGCCGCCGAGATAGGCGCGCTGCTCGTTGGAAAACGTCGAATAGCCGCCCGGGGTCAGGCTGACAGCCAGATTGCTGGTGTAGCCGGACAGGTCGTACGTGTCGTTGCCGCCGCCGTCCCAGATGGTCTGGAAGATCCGGTTTCCGCCCGGGTCGATGGCGAGCTTTCCATCGACGTAGGTTTCGCCGGTCCTCGCATTCCAGGAATAGACGGTGTCGCCGCTGTTGGTGCTGTAGTCGGCGCCATACATGTGCTGCAGGGCGGCGATGTCGTCCATCATGAAGGTCTGCGGCGCGCCCCACGTCTCGTAGTTATAGCCGCTGGTGTCGTCGCCGATGAAGGTGCGGTAGGTCATCACGCTGTATTCGAGCGAGTCCCGGTTGGCCGGCTGCGCGCCGAAGCCGCCGGTTTCGTGACCGTGCTTCAGTCCCAGGGCGTGGCCTGTCTCGTGGATGATGGTGTGCCAGTCGTAATTGCCGGCTGTCGGCAAGTCGCCCGAGCGCCCGTAGAAGCTGTCGCCGCCATAATTCTGCGCGGTCGGATAGTAGGCATAAGCGGTGCTGGGATTGCTCGTATTGGCATAACGTAGCGTCGCGTTGCCGGTGCCTGCTCCCGCATAGCTCACGTTGAGGCCGGTAAAACCTTCGACGGAGAAGCCGGCCGCGCCGCTCGGCTGGGTCCGGATCGTGGTATCGAGGGCGAAGTGCACCGCCACCATCTGCCGTGCGGTGAACTGGGAAAAGTTGCTGAACGCCTCGGGATGGTCGGCGCCATAGTCGGAGGCCGCGTTCGGATCGCTGTAGCTGATGGAGCCGTCGGACCATCTGTTCGGCGTGAGCAGGCCGTCGATGCGCTGGACACCGGAGGCCCTGTTGGCAGTGACTGGGTCGCTGGTGCCGTTTTCGACCGGGCTGGCCTCGAGGAGGGCGGAACTCACGCCGACGCTCCCGACCGGGACCGGCAGGGGATGCACCATGATCCGGCGGCAGGCTCTATGCGGGCGGCATCCTCCGGGCTCGACCCGCCGCCGCGCGCCGGTCTTGCCGCGAGAACTCGAATGGACATCTCAGCCTTCCCCAGCGAGCCGTTCAAACGATCAAACCCCAACCAATTTCGGAACGACACCGGCGGCGTTGCCCAGGCAGAGCATTGCCTGCCGATGGGTGCAACCAAGTGCACGTCTCGCGTCGCCGTCCAGACGGCGGACCAAAAGCCCAGTAGATGAGGGATCGGCTTGGATCAAGAGCTATGTGCGTGACAGTTCACGCCGCTGCCATGGCGCTGCCGGTAGTTCTCCCGCGGGGAGGCATGGAAACCGTATGGCTCGACTGCGCCACGGCCGAAACAAGCATGAGGATCTCGTGCGAAACCGGCTGCCGCCCCGCGTCCGTGGTGGGGCGGCAGCCGGCGCAGGGCAGGTCTAAGCCACCGAGAAGTCGGCGTTGGTGAGCGCCAGTCCGGCCGTGATCGTGGCGAAATGGATGCCGGCCGTGGCCCCGGTGCCGTCGGCGTCGTAGAAGACCTTTCCGGTGTCGGTCTCGTAGATGATGCGGTCGGTGGCGTCGCCGGCCAGGCCGGTGGTGTTCGCCCGGAAGGCGGAGGCGGCGAGCGTGCCGGGATTCAGCGCGGTGAAGATCGCGTCCGACAGCAGGAAGCGGTCGTCGGGCACGCTGAAGTCGAGGATGGCGTCGATGTTGCCGCCGCCAAGCTTGGTGGCAAAGACGAAGGTGTCGGCGCCGCCGAGGCCGCGCAGCTGATCGGCCCCGCCCTTGCCTTCCAGCCGGTTGGCGCCGGCATTGCCGGTCATCATCTGGACGAGCTCGTTGCCGCCGAGATTGATGGCCGACGTTCCGCCCGCCGAGGTGGTGCTCATCTGCTCGACATGCACGCCGGCGGCGAGCGTATAGGAGACGGCTGCCGCCACCTTGTCGACGGTGCCGCCGGTGGCGGTCTCCAGAACCTTGTCGGTCGCCGTGTAGATCAGATAGGTGTCGTTGCCGCCCAGCCCCTGCAGCGTATCCTTGCCGCCGCCGCCCTTCAGGACATTGGTCCCGTTATTGCCGATTATGGTCTGGTCGAAGGCGTTGCCGGTCAGGTTGATCGCACCTGTGCCGCCATTCGAAGTGGTGCGCAGCGTCTCGACCGCGGCGCCGGCGGTGAGCACGTAGGTGACGCTGCTGGCGACGGTGTCGGTGCCTTCGCCGGCCGCCTCCAGGATCGTGTCGCCGGCATTGTCGACGAAATAGGAGTCGTCGCCGTGCAGGCCTTTCATCGAGTCCGCCCCGGCTCCCCCGACGATCTTGTTGTTCAGATCGTTGGTGACCAGCGTGTCGTTGTGCGACGAACCGGTGAGGTTCTCGATCGAGAACAGTTCGTCCCCGGCCGCGTGTCCGCCCGAATAGGTCTCGGTCCACAGGTTCACGCTGACGGCGGCGTTCGAGCCGGCATAGCTCGCCGTGTCGCTGCCGGCATCGCCATGCAGGTGATCGCCGCCGGCTCCGCCGACCAGCGTGTCGTTGCCGGTCTCGCCGAGCAGGTGATCGTCGCCGCCGAGGCCGTTGATCGTGTCGTCGCCGCCTGCGCCGAACAGGTCGTCGATGCCGGCGGCGCCGTTGATGGTCTCCTTGACGTTGCCGGCGAACTTGAAGAACGATGCCTGCAGGTCGGAGACCTCGATGTCGGCCAGCGTCAGCACGTCGGCCACGCCGTTGTTGCGGATGGTGATCGCCGCGCCCCCAGCCGTATCGGACAGGACATGCAGCAGCGCGTCGAAGGTGCCGACGTTGAAGTCGGTGAGATCGATGGCGTCGGCGCCGGTGTCGCCCTTGTCGGCGCGCAACTGGTCGCGGATCTCGCCGCCGGCGAACTTCGAGGAGTGGATGTTGACGTAGAGGCCCTCGGCGAACAGGTCGTCGACCGCGGTGATCGGAATGTCCCAGGTCCTGGAGATGTCGAAGGTCTGCGCCGACGGTGGCGTGAGGTTGAAGACGATGCCGCCATTCTTGCCTGCGACTTCCTGATGGATATGGCCGCTGATCGCATTGGTGCTCAGGTTCTGCACGCTGACGTCGATGTCGAGCCTGTCCTGGTTGAAATTCAGCACCGCCGTGCTGGTGCCGGTGGCGGTGCTGGCATTCGCCGGGACTTCGTTGGCGCCGGTCAGGACGGCGCTGAAATAGCGGGAGCGGAAATCGAGGATGGTATTGGCGCCCGATCCGGAAGAGAAATCGAAGGTCTGGTCGCCGGAGCCAAGGGTGATGTCGGCCATGCTGTCCTCCCAGAATTGCTTTTTTTGACCTATCCGAAATCGATCGGCCGATAAGGCCGTATCAAGACGTATGAACGACGGAACAGGTGCCGTTCTTCCCAGATACGATAGACGCGCATGGAAGTTTCATTCGCCTGCAGTCGATATGTTACTCCTCTGCCCCGAACTCGTCTCGCAACCGAGGGATGTCCTTCCGCACGCCTTCCAGTGGGGGATGGTTGTTCTGCGCTTGCCGTCCACAGGCGGCTTTCTTTCTCTTCCATGCCAATTGCTTGCATGGAATTTTGATCATGTTTTGTTCTTTGGCGACCAACAATGACCTCGGCCGGAGCCTTCGGCCGAGGTTGAGCCTTGTAGGGATTACGCGATCGCAAAGTCCGCGTTGGTGAGGCTGAGGCCGATGTCGAGTTTTGCGAACAGCACGCCGGCGCCGGCGCCGTTGCCGTCGGCGTCGTAATAGAGCTCGCCCGTGTCGGTCTCGTAGATGATGCGGTCGCTGGCGTCCGCCGCCAGGCCCGTCGTGTTGGCCCGGAGGGCCGCGGCCGCAAGCGTGCCGGGGGTGAGCGCCTTGAAGATCGCGTCCGACAGCAGGAAGCGGTCGTCGGCGACGTTGAAGTCGGTGACGGTATCGACGTTGCCGGCGCCGAGCGCGGTGGCGAAGACGAAGGTATCCTTGCCGCCCAGGCCCGTCAGCGTGTCGGCGCCGCCCTTGCCCTCCAGCCGGTTGTCGCCGGCGTTGCCGGTGATGGTCTGGGCGAACTCGTTGCCGGTCAAGTCGATGCCCGATTTGCCGGCGCTGCCGTTGGTCTGCATTATCTCGACATGGACGCCGGCGCTGAGCTTGTAGTCGACGGCGGCGATCACCTTGTCGGTGCCCTGGCCCGCGCCTTCGACGATGACGTCTCCCGCGTTGAAGATGCGGTAGGTGTCGTTGCCGCCCAGCCCCTTCAGCGTGTCGGCCGCGCCGGCGCCGCCGTCATGCAGGATGTTGTCGCCGGCATTGCCGGTGATCGTCTGCGCCAGCTTGTTGCCGGTGAGGTCGATCGCCACCTTGCCAGCGTTGGAGGTCGTGCGCAGCAACTCGATGTCGGCGTCCGCGCCGAGCGCGTAGCTGACGCTGACTGCAACCGTATCGGAACCGCCGCCGGTTGCCTCGACGATTATGTCGCCGGCGTCGTCGACATAATAGGTGTCGTCGCCGAGCAGACCTAGGAGCTTGTCGGCCCCGCCCTTGCCGTCGAGAACATTGTCGCCGTAGTTGCCGGTGATGGTCTGCGCCACCGCATTGCCGGTGAGCTTCAGGTCGTCTTCTCCTTTGGCTAGGTAGGCAGCCAGAATTTCGATGTCGGCGTCGTCGGCCAATGCGTAGTTTTCAAACACCTTGACGCTGTCGGTGCCGCCGCCGGCGGTCTCGATGATGGTGTCGAAATCGCCCTCCAGGATGTAGAAGTCATTGCCGATGCCGCCGGTCAGCGTGTTGATACCTGATCCGCCCCAGAGTGAGTCGTCGCCCCATCCGCCGAAGAGGGTGTCGTCGTCGGCGCCGCCAAGTAGGACGTCGTTGCCGTTGCCGCCGGCAATTATGTCGTTGCCCAAGCCGCCTTCGATGGAGTCGTCGCCGCCGAAGCCGTCGAGCTTGTCGTTGTTGCCGTGACCAAAGATGACATCACGGAGGGCATCGCCGAAAATTTCATCGGCAGAGTCGTCGCCGTTGGTCGTGCGAACGATCTCGGTGACCTGTGCGCTGATCTGGCCGCCGCTGCCGTCAGTGGTGTTGTCCTGCCAGGCCGTAACGAAGCTGCCGGACAGCAGGGCGGAAACCGACGAGCGGATGTCCAGGTCGCCGGAGGCGGTGACGGCGAATGCGTCGGTGACGGCTGCCCCGGCCGGCGTATAGACGCGGGCCCAGATGTCGTGATCGCCGGCGCTCAGCTGCTTCGTCCAGGAGACGACGATGAAGCCGTTCTCAAGGACGGTGATATCCGGATCGCCTTCGATCTGTGCGGAAGGCGTGTTGACCCGGATGTGGACATTGGGCGTCACATTGGTGCCGTTGCCGTTGAAGAGCTGCAGGGTGATTGCGCTGTTGCCGGTATCGGCTCCAGGCCAACCGGTGTCCTTGTAGGCCACTGCGAACCCGCCGTTCGCCAGCCCGACGACAGATGATTGTGTGTTGTCGCCGATGTCGGCCAGCACGAAGTCGTTGACCTTGGTGGTGCCGTCGGCATTGTAGATGCGGGCGCGGATGGTCTGCTCGGTCGGGCCGGTATCCGTGTAGGTCACGACGTAGCCGCCGGTGCTGAGCACGGCGACCGTGCCATCGATCTGGTCGCCGGGAAGGCCGGCATTCACCTGGAAGCCGCCGCCCGCCTCGCCGTTGTTGTCGAACACGCGCTGATAGACATTGCCGTCGACGGTGTGCGTCGTGACGAACCCTCCGTCCGGCCGCGCGGCAAACTGGAAGTCTTCTCCGCCGGTGCCCGTGGTCAGCACGATCTCGTCGCCGAACGGCTGGCCGTGCGGCGAGAAGATATGACCCTTCAGCCCGGCGCCGCTCTCCTTCCAGGCGACCAGGACGCCGCCGCTGGCCAGCTCGATCACCTGCGGCGCGCCCATCGCCGAGATCGGCCCGTCATTGGGAGTCTGATACGTTCCGATGCGGTTGTGATTGGCGTCGTAGAAATCCACCTGGACGGTGCCGGCGCCGACGGCGCCGCTACGATAGGCGACGACGAAGCCGCCGTTGGAAAGGCCCGTCACCTGCGGCAGCAACTGGTCGCCGGTGGTGAAGCTGTTGGCGGCGAACTGGCTGGTGGTGACGTTGGTCTGGTAGGTGCTGGTGACGGCCATCTTTGGTTCCCTCAATGACAAAGATCGTCCCGCGCCTTGAGGCGCGGAGCGGTTCGTGGTTGCACTTGGAAAAGCGTGCCCGCTCGATCCGGGGCACGTTCGTCTGCCGCTCCTGGCGGCCGGAAATGAAAGCGACTATCGTCGGCCTTCCGACGTCTTCGTCGATCGCCGCGTTGCGACGCGCGGCCCCGATATTCCCCTCGTCTGTTGCGGTCGGTGCGTTGCGACCGCTTGCCGGCTGATTTCCCGGCGCCGCCCCGCGTCGATTCAGGGCCTGCCGGTCGGCGTGTTCCGCGGCGCCTCTATCGTTTCGTTCTGTTTCGATCTGATTTCGGATGAGCGCGCTCTTTGTTTCAGGTCCGTTACAAGGAAGAGTTGCAGCGGTACGGTTCGGCGAGCAGGGCTTCCATGATGGATATTCGTCCGATATATTGGACGAATGTCTTCTTCTTCTGACGATCCTTCCGCCGATCTGTCGCATCGCATCCGCCTTGAACGCAGCGGCCGCGGCTGGTCGCTCGCCGATCTCGCCCAGCGCTCGGGCGTCTCGAAAGCGATGCTGAGCGCCATCGAACGCGGCGAGACCAGCCCGACCGCCGCCCTGCTGGTGCGCATCGCCGCGGCCTTCGACCTGACGCTGTCGGCGCTGATCGCCAGGGCCGAGAAGGCGCAGGGCAGGCTTTTGCGCGCCGCCGAGCAGCCGCAATGGCGCGACCCCGCCACCGGCTATGTGCGCCGGCATGTCTCGCCGTCGTCGGACAGTCCGCTGGAACTGATCCGGGTGGAGATGCCGGCGGGGCAGTCGGTGAGCTTTCCCGCGGCGTCCTACACTTTCGTCCGTCATCTGATCTGGCTGATCGACGGGCGGCTCGACTTCCACGAGGGTTCGCTCGTGCATGAGATGCATGCCGGCGACTGCCTGGAGCTCGGTCCGCCGACGGACTGCACCTTCCATGCTCCGGGGCCTGCGCCAGCCGTCTATCTGGTGGTCGTGCTGAGGCGCTGACGATGCGTAAACGCAGGCGCATCGGCGACAATCTGGGGCCGCCGCTCGACGATTATGAGGGGGCGCCCTGGAAGGGCGGCGATCCCCATCGCTTCCTGCAGTGGAAGCGCGCGCATGACGCCGCCTGGAAACCGAAGTCGCGCGACATCGCGCTGTTCAGGCTGGCCAAGGCCGAAGCGCTGGGGCTCACCTATGAGGAATACACCCTCGAACTGCTGGAGCGCGGCAGGCATCTGCAAGCGGAGGACGCGGCGCGTATCGGCGAGACCAAGCGGTCACGAAAACGGAGACGGGTGAAGCATGTCGGATGATATTTTGCTGGAGCAGGCCGCGGACGGGCCGGAGGCGCCGATCGCGATCGAGGCGTTGACGGCCTTGCCCGACGTCCAGCGGCGGCTGAGCGAGATTCTCGTCGCGGTGGTTGCCGGCGGCGGATCAGTCAGCTTCATGCACCCGCTTGCGCCGGAGGCGGCGGATGCCTTTTGGGAGACGTCGCTGGCGGCCGCCGGGCGCGGCGAACGCGTCGTGATCGGCGCCTGGGTCGGCGGCGTTCTGGCGGGAACCGTCACGCTGCTGCTGGATTTCCCGCCTAACCAGCCGCACCGGGCCGAGATTGCCAAGCTGATGACCCATCCGGATTTCCGCGGCAGGGGCGTCGCCCTGCAACTCATGCATGCCGCGGAACGACTGGCGCTGGAGCGCGGCAGGACGCTGCTCGTCCTCGACACCGCGACCGAGAACGGGGCAGGGCGGCTTTACGAAAAGCTCGGCTTCCGGCTTGCCGGCGAGATACCCGACTTCGCGCTGAAGCCGCATGGCGGGCTGACCGGGACGCTGGTCTACTGGAAGCGGATCGGCGCTTCGGCGTGACGGCCGCATCCCGCAAAAGCCGATCCGAAGCTGTGACAAAACCCTGTTGACGCAAGGTACAACCGGCCCTATTGTCCGCGCCCATGAAGACGATCCTCATTCTCGTAGGAATGCGCATGGGCAAGGCGGTGTAACCGCCGGGCGACGTCCTCCCATGCGCTAAACGCAGGCTCCCTCCCGGGGGCCTTTTTTATTGCCCACGATACGACTAGACGATCAGCAGCGCCGACAGCGGCGGAAGAGACGGGATATTCGAGATGACGAGCACGGCCAAGGGCGAGAGCGGCAGGCGCGAGATGACGGGCGCCGAGATGGTGGTCCAGGCGCTCAAGGACAACGGCGTCGAGCATATTTTCGGCTATCCCGGCGGCGCCGTGCTGCCGATCTACGACGAATTGTTTCAGCAGGAGGATGTCCAGCATATCCTGGTCCGTCATGAGCAGGGGGCGGGGCACGCGGCCGAGGGCTATGCGCGCTCGACAGGCAAGGCCGGCGTCATGCTGGTCACCTCCGGCCCCGGCGCCACAAACGCGGTGACGCCGCTGCAGGACGCGCTGATGGATTCGATCCCGCTTGTCTGCATCACCGGGCAGGTGCCGACCTCGCTGATCGGCTCCGATGCTTTCCAGGAATGCGACACCGTCGGCATCACCCGGCCGTGCACAAAACACAACTGGCTGGTCAAGGACGTCAACGAGCTCGCTTCGATCATCCACGAGGCGTTCCACGTCGCCACGACCGGGCGGCCGGGACCGGTGGTCGTCGACGTGCCGAAGGATGTGCAGTTCGCCAGGGGCGTCTACACGCCGCCGCAGACGGCGCCGCGCACCAGCTACCAGCCGAAGGTGCAGGGCGACCTCGACAAGATCAAGGAGGCGGTGGCGCTGCTGGCGTCCGCCCGGCAGCCGGTCATCTACACCGGCGGCGGCGTGGTCAATTCCGGTCCCGAGGCGAGCCATCTGCTGCGCGAGCTGGTCGACCTCACCGGCTTTCCGATCACCTCGACGCTGATGGGGCTGGGCGCCTATCCGGCCAGCGGCAGGAACTGGCTCGGCATGCTCGGCATGCACGGCACCTACGAAGCCAACATGGCCATGCACGACTGCGACGTGATGCTGTGCATCGGCGCGCGCTTCGACGACCGCATCACCGGCCGCATCAACGCGTTCTCGCCGAACTCGAAGAAGATCCACATCGACATCGACCCGTCCTCGATCAACAAGAACGTGCGCGCCGACGTTCCGATCATCGGCGATGTCGGCCGCGTGCTGGAGGATCTGGTGCGGCTGTGGCGGGCGACCGCCAAGGCCGACAAGAAGGCGCTGCATCCGTGGTGGGAGCAGATCGCCCGCTGGCGGGCCCGCGATTCGCTGGCCTACAGGAACAGCAACGACGTCATCATGCCGCAATACGCGATCCAGCGGCTTTACGAGCTGACGCGCGACAAGGACGTCTACGTCACCACGGAAGTCGGCCAGCACCAGATGTGGGCGGCGCAGCATTTCCATTTCGACAAGCCGAACCGCTGGATGACCTCCGGTGGCCTGGGCACCATGGGCTACGGCCTGCCGGCCGCGCTCGGCGTGCAGATCGCCCATCCCGATGCGCTGGTCATCGACATCGCCGGCGACGCCTCGGTGCAGATGACGATGCAGGAGATGAGCTGCGCGGTGCAGTACGATGCGCCGATAAAGATCTTCATCCTCAACAACCAGTACATGGGCATGGTGCGGCAGTGGCAGCAGCTGCTGCACGGCAACCGGCTGTCGCATTCCTACACCGAGGCGATGCCGGATTTCGTGCTGATGGCGCAGGCTTTCGGCGCGCATGGCATACGCTGCGAGAAGCCGGGCGATCTCGACGACGCGATCAAGGAGATGATCGACGTCAGGAAGCCGGTGCTGTTCGACTGCCGCGTCGCCAACCTGGCCAACTGTTTTCCGATGATCCCGTCGGGCAAGGCGCATAACGAGATGCTGCTGCCCGACGAGGCGACAGACGAGGCGGTGGCGAACGCCATCGACGCCAAGGGGCGGGAGTTGGTGTAGGTTGAAGTAAGACGCGGTAAGATGTATTTTCTTACCGTGTCTTACTTGGAGGTTGCAATGAACGTCAGGGCGAAGGTGTCGAGCAAAGGACAGGTCGTGATTCCAAAGCAGATACGGGAGGGCCTTGGCATCACCGACGGCACCGAGGTCGAGTTCGTTCCGCAGGGGCGCGGCTTCTTCGTACAGCCAGTTGAGGATTTCGACCTGAGGTATCCGAAGGTTCCGGCGGGCGAATTCCTCAAACATGTCGTTCGGATTAAACGGCCTTTCCCAACCGATGAAGAGATTGACCGCGCGATGCTGGCAGAGGCGGCTCGGAGGTTCAATGCCACTCGCCGTTGACACGAATGTCCTGGCAAGAGCCCTGGTCGACGATGGGTCCGAGCAGGCGCGACGATCTCGCATGCTATTGAGCGAAAAGGAAATTTTTGTCCCGGACTCAGTACTTCTGGAGACGGAATGGTTGCTTCGCAGCATCATGAAACTCGACAGAAGCCACATCAACCGCACTTTCGCGACACTCCTCGCCAGCGCCAACATCAGCTTTTCGGATCGCCGCGGCCTTGCAGATGTGATCACTTCGCACGGCGCGGGACTGGATTTTGCCGATGCGATGCACCTTCACGCTTCGGAAGGATGCGACGGTCTGGCCAGCTTCGACATTGACTTCAAGCGGCGGGCCAAGAAGATCGCCGGCGCAATTCCAGTCGTCACGCCTTAACTGCAGCGCAGAGAGTTACCGCATGAACCCCCACCTCCAGCCCACCGGCTCCGCTTATTTCATCGCCCGCGAGACGGAGCGCCCCGAAACGCATACGCTGTCGGTGCTGGTCGACAACGAGCCGGGCGTGCTTGCGCGGGTCATCGGCCTGTTCTCCGGCCGCGGCTACAACATCGAAAGCCTGACGGTTTCCGAGACCGAGCACGAAAGGCACCTGTCGCGCATCACCGTCGTGACACGCGGCACGCCGCACGTGCTCGAGCAGATCAAGCACCAGCTCGAGCGCATCGTGCCGGTGCACCGCGTCGTCGACCTGTCGGTGCGGGCCGGCGAGCTCGGACAGGACAAGCCGCTGGCGCGCGAGCTGGCACTGGTCAAGGTGACGGGGAAGGGCGATGATCGCGTCGAGGCGCTGCGGCTGGCCGAGGCGTTCCGGGCGAAAGTGATCGACGCCAATACCGAGCATTTCATCTTCGAGATCACCGGCGCGGTGGCCAAGATCGAGCAGTTCATCGCCATCATGAAGCCGCTCGGGCTGGTCGAGGTGTGCCGCACCGGCGTGGCGGCGATGAACCGCGGCCCGCAGGGGATGTAATCCGCTAAAGCGCGTCGCGTCCAATCGGATTCATGCCGACGTGCTCTAACCTTTGTGTCTACGCATGTCGTGGTCCCGAAACCGGTTCCCACTTTCGGGCGACATGCTTATCGGTACTGGAGCATCGCCGGATCGAGCGTGTAGAGATGGCGGGCTCTGCCGACGCCGCGCAGCGCGAAGCGCCCGACCGACACGAAGTTGGACCGCTCCGCCTCGGGCAAGAGCTCGATGAATTCGGACGAGCACAGGATCCGGCGATCGACGGAATGGCACATGGCCGCGATGCGGCTCACCTCGTTGACGGCGGAGCCGACCACCGTGAAGTCGAGGCGGTCGGGACTGCCGATGTTGCCGTAATAGACATCGCCGAAATGCACGCCGAGATGGACGTTCGCGGCCGGCAACCCCTCGGCGGTGCGCCGCTCGGCCAGGTTGCGCAGTTTTTGCCCTAGAGCCCGCCCGGCCGCCATCGCTGCCATGGAGGCCTCCTTCAGATCGGGGCCGGGGAAGATCGCCAGCACGCCGTCGCCGATCAGCTTCAGCACGTCGCCGCCGGCGTCGTGCACGGAGCCGATCACCGCCTCGGCGTAGTCGTTGAGCAGGGTTATCATCTGCTCCGACGGCAGCTCCTCCGAAAGCCGCGTGTAGCCGGTAAGGTCGGAGAACCACAGGACGGCGCTGATCTTCTCGACGCGGCCGCGAACGATGCCGCCTTGCAGCACCCGGCGGCCGGCGTCGCGGCCGAGATAGGTTTCGACCAGGGTGCCGGCGAGCCGCGTCTGGGCCGCCAGCCGGAGCGCCAGCGCAAGCTGCGTGGTGAGCCTCTTGAGGGCATCGATGTCGGCGTCGCTGAAGCCCTGCGGCGCGGCTGTCGTCCATCTGGCATAGAAACCGTCCGCGTCTTCCACGCTCGGCGCGTCGCGCAAGCGATGGACGACGGCGAGATAGTCCGTCTGGCCGGCCAGGCGCAGCTCCTCGAACTGCGGATAGTCCAGAGGCCCACCTTCGACCAGGCGGCAGCGCATGTAGACCTGGCCGTCCCGCAACATGTGGAAGAATGGGTTGCGCTGCCAGTTCTCCCAGCTTTCGTCCTCGTCGCGGACAGGCTGGAATTCGTTGTCGCGAAGATTGGCGGCGGGGTCGTCTTCCCAGATCAGGGCCCGTCCTTCATAGAGCGGATGCAGCGTGTCGATGATGACTAGGCCGCGGCTGAGCCGGCACCCCGCGGCGATGCATCGTTCCGAGAAACCGCGCACGAGCGCGGCTTCGTCGGCTCCGGCCAAACCGGCCTCAGCCAACCAGTCCAGGATCGAGTCGACGGATTCGGGCCGCATGCGGACACTGTTAGCACGGCCGGCCGGGATCGGCGAAGTCGATGCTGCCTTTCCGCGGCGGCTCGCTCGACTGTGTCGGGGCAGGCCGGCCGAAATCTTGTCCCGATTACAAGTTGGAAATCGACAGGCCACCGGAAATGGGACAGTGTCACTGACATATTTACAGATGTTGTCCCCGATGCCCTTCGATACGTTCCTCGCCCTGATCGTCTACGCCTTCGTGACCTCGATCACGCCGGGGCCGAACAATCTCATGCTGCTGGCGTCGGGCGTGAATTTCGGCTTCGTGCGGACGATCCCGCATATGGCCGGCATCGCCATCGGCTTTCTGGTGCTGCTTCTGGCGGTCGGTTTCGGGCTCGGCGCCGTGCTCAAGGCGTTTCCCGCGCTCGAACTGGTGCTGAAGGTCGCCGGCGGCGCCTACCTGCTCTACCTCGCCTGGAAGATCGCCATGTCGCGGACGCTGGGCGGCGTCGATGGCAAGTCGCGGCCGATGACGTTCCTGGAGGCGGCTGCCTTCCAGTGGGTGAACGCGAAGGCGTGGGCGATGGCGGTCGGCGCCATGTCGCTCTACACCAATCCGGCGCAGCCTTTCTTCTCGGTGCTGGTGATCGGCTTCGCCTTCGCCGCCGTCAATTTCCCGAGCGTCTCGACCTGGGCCGGCTTCGGCATGGCATTGCGCGGCTTTCTCGCCGATCCGATGCGGCTGAAGTGGTTCAACATCGCGATGGGCCTGCTGCTGGCGGCGACTCTCTGGCCGATGCTGAGGTGACGCCGCCCGGCTCACCGCCCATTAAATGTTCTTAATGTAGGGTTCCGGCCGCTGTCCGGCCCCTCGGCGCGACTATCTATCGGGGGGTAATGACCCTGGCGCAGATATTTGCCGACCGCCAGATCGCGGGGTCCCGGAACGATGCGCCACAAGGGTTTGTTCTCGATCCTCCTGCTCGCCGGGGCCGTCGGCGCGGCCTTCGTGCTTACGCCGGGGTTGGCCGACAGGACGTCACGGCTTCTTGCAACGGACCACGGCGTCCGAGCGGCGGACGCAGGCCACCAGGGCCCGCGTGCAGCGACCGTCACCACCGCCGTCGCCAGCACGGCCGATTTTCCGATCCGCCGCTACGCCATCGGCTTCGTCACCTCGCCGGCGGTGGTGGAGATTGGTGCCAGGGTGTCGAGCCAGGTGACGGCGATCAAGGTGAAGGACGGCCAGATGGTAAAGGCCGGCGACGTGCTGTTGCAGCTCGACGACCGCGCCTTGCAGGCGGCGGTCGACCGCGACCAGGCGATGCTCGACAAGGATCAGGCGCTGCTGGTCAGCGCCCAGGCGGACCTCGGGCGGGCCAAGGACCTCGTCGCCACCAGGATCGGAACGCAGCAGTCCTACGACCAGGCGCTTGCGGCGGAGAAGTCGGCGGCCGCCACCGTGGCGGCCGACCAGGCGCAGCTCGACGCCGACAAGGTGCAGCTCGGCTTCGCCACCATCACCGCGCCGATCGCCGGCCGGCTGGGGCAGGTGAACACGACGATCGGCGATCTTGTCGGTCCGAACACCGGCGGTACGGCGGTCGCCGCGCTGGTGACGATCACGCAGATGGACCCGCTCGAGGTGCAGTTCGATCTGCCCGAGAAGGAGCTCGGCCTGCTGCAGAAAGGGCTTGCCTCGCCGGCACCGCCGACGGTGATGCTGCACAAGGACGACGATCCCACGCCGATCGGCACCGGCACCGTCGACTTCATCGATTCCAGCGTCGACACCGCCTCCGGCACCTTCGCGGTCAAGGCGACTGTGCCCAATCCAGGGCTGACGCTGTGGCCGCGACAAGGCGGCGAACCTCGGCATCGACGCCGACACGCTGCGCTCGACGCTCTATGGCGGCTTCGGCACCGAGCAGATCTCGACCATCTACGGCTCGGCCGACAGCTATCAGGTGATTTTGGAGCTCGATCCACGCATCGACTGGACGCCGGAGCGCATCCAGTCGATCCGCGTGCGCACGGCCAGCGGCAGCCTGGTGCCGATCTGCGCCTTCGGCCGGGTCGAGCGCACCGCCGGGCCGCTGACGGTCAACCAGCTCGGCCAGCTGCCGGCGGTGACGATCTCCTACAATCTGCCGCAAGGCGTGGCGCTGGGCGACACGGTCACCCGCATCGACGCGCTGAAACAGCAGATCGGGATGCCGCCGACGATCTCGACCACCTTCGCCGGCACGGCCAAGACCTTCCAGGATTCGCTGGCCAACCAGGGTTTTCTGATCGGCGGCGCCATCCTGACCATCTATATCGTGCTCGGCATCCTCTACGAGAGTTTTGTCCACCCGCTGACGATCCTGACCGGCCTGCCGTCGGCGGTGGTCGGCGCGCTGCTGGCGCTGATGCTGGCCGGGATGGACGTGTCGATCATCGCCATCATCGGCATGCTGATGCTGATCGGCATCGTCAAGAAGAACGGCATCATGATGGTCGACGTGGCGCTGAATCTCAGGCGCGAGGGCATGGCGCCGGACGAGGCGATCCACCGCGCCTGCCTGATGCGCTTCCGGCCGATCATGATGACGACGCTGGCCGCGCTGATGGGCACGCTGCCGATCGCGCTCGGCGCCGGCGCCAGCGCCGAGCTGCGCCAGCCGCTGGGCGTCGCCGTGGTCGGCGGCCTGCTGGTGTCGCAGGTGCTGACGCTGTTCATCACGCCGGTGATCTACGTCTACATGGAGCGGCTTTCGGACTGGCTGCTGCGGCTGGCGCCGTCGCGGGAGCCAAAGCCGGCGGCGTAGGGCAGGGCGGCTTCGCCGGTGTTACGGCAGGGCATATGAGAAACGACAGTACTTGCGCCGCTTCGTACCCCCACCCCTAACCCCTCCCCTCAAGGGGGAGGGGGACTTTGCGACCGCCATGCCGAGCGAAATCGTCACCGATTCATGTGTCGCACAGCAGTGGCAAGATCCCCCTCCCCCTTGAGGGGAGGGGTTAGGGGTGGGGGTAGCTCCATTTGCAATTGCCCTGGGTGTTACGGCACGGCAGCGAGTTCAGGTTAACGTATTGAGATTTTGATTTCCTGCCGCGGTTTGCCGTGATTCATGACTGGTCACATCCTTTGGAGTGATTGGTCATGCATGAACAGACTGGCGCGGTGTACCGGC
>NZ_PXYK01000037.1 GCF_003012745.1 Kumtagia ephedrae
ATGCAAAGCGCATGCCCCGTCCCTTTCTGAGTCTCGACAACCAGAAGGTAGACGGAAAATCCCCGTCTCTCGGGGCATGCGCCTGCGGCATTTCGATTCACCAATAACTTTCCCCGGACAGCCCTGCCCTTGAGGGGAGGGGTTAGGGGTGGGGGTGATTCCGTATGTGTTGTCCTATTCTTTGCGGTAGGTTCGATCGCGCGTCGCCGGGCAGCCAGTCTTGTGTCATGTGCGCCCCCTTCCGATCTTGAAGCTCATGCGGCTCAGCCGTCCATCGGAACCCCCTGCCACCGCCGGCGTTATCGCGCACCGGACCTGGGGGTTTCATGGAACAGCTCGTCGAGGAATTCGGCCATCCCACCTACACGCCCTTCACCGTGATCATGGCGCGGCTGCTGCTCGCAGCCGGCTTCGGTGCAGCGATCGGCTTCGAGCGCGAATGGCGCAACCGGCCGGCGGGCTTGCGCACGCACATCCTCGTCTGCGTCGCGGCGGCGACCTTCGCCATCCTGACCATCGAGATCATCCATGCGCCGATGTTCACCACCGACACGCTGGGCGATGCGGTCAAGGTCGACCCGATCCGCGTGGTCGAGGCGGTAACCGCCGGGGTCGCCTTCCTGGCGGCCGGTGTGGTCATCTTTACGCGCGGCGAGGTGCACGGGCTGACGACCGGCGCCGGCATGTGGCTGGCCGGCGCTATCGGCGTCGCCTGCGGCCTCGGGCTCTGGCAGGTCGCGCTGTTCTCGACGCTGCTGGCACTTGCGGTGCTCGTGCTTCTCTATGCTTTCGAGCGCAGCATGGACCTGAACCAGGGCGAGGACTTCGAGCGGCCGGAGGAGGACGGCAAGAAGCCGGCGCGCGCCGTCGAGAACAAGCGCGACGACCCCAGCCGCGTCCAGCCGCACGACCGGCGGAAGGATTAGCAGACGCCCGACAGCCGCCCGCGCGCCGCAATTGCCGCCGGCCCAAAAGCTTGATATGAGCGGCGGCATGGAAGAGCTGTTCGGGGATCCGAGCTACAAGGGCTTCGTGCTGCAGGACAAGAAGCGCCTGCCGGCACGGTTCTTCGCGCGCATCTCGGGCGCGCTGCTTGCCCGACTCGGCTGACACCGAGACGTCTCCGGCCGCGGCCGGCCCTCCATAGCTTTTCCCAGATCGACGGATTTACGCAAATGAGCGCACCGCGCACCCTCTACGACAAGATCTTCGACGACCATGTGGTCGACCGCCAGGACGACGGCACCTGCCTGCTCTACATCGACCGCCACCTCGTGCACGAGGTCACCAGCCCGCAGGCCTTCGAGGGCCTGCGCATGACCGGGCGCACGGTGCGACATCCCGAGAAGACGCTCGCCGTCGTCGACCACAACGTGCCGACCTCGCCCGACCGCAAGCACGGCATCAAGAACGAGGAAAGCCGCATCCAGGTCGAGGCGCTGGCGAAGAACGCCGCCGATTTCGGCGTCGAATATTATTCCGAGAACGACGTCCGCCAGGGCATCGTCCACATCGTCGGTCCCGAGCAGGGTTTCACGCTGCCCGGCATGACCATCGTGTGCGGCGACAGCCATACGTCCACGCATGGCGCCTTCGGTGCGCTGGCGCACGGCATCGGCACGTCGGAGGTCGAGCATGTGCTCGCCACCCAGACGCTGATCCAGAAGAAGGCCAAGAACATGCTGGTGCGCGTCGACGGCCAGCTGCCGGAGGGCGTCACCGCCAAGGACATCATACTCGCCATCATCGGCGAGATCGGCACGGCCGGCGGCACCGGCTATGTCATCGAATATGCCGGCGAGGCAATCCGCGCGCTGTCGATGGAAGGCCGCATGACCATCTGCAACATGTCGATCGAGGGCGGCGCCCGCGCCGGCCTGATCGCGCCGGACGAGACGACCTTCGCCTACGTCGAAGGCAAGCCCCGCGCGCCCAAGGGCGCGGCCTGGGACCAGGCGCTGGCCTACTGGAAGACGCTGCACACCGACGAGGGCGCGCATTTCGACAAGGTGGTAGTGCTCGACGCGGCGAAGCTGCCGCCGATCGTCACCTGGGGCTCCTCGCCGGAGGATGTCGCCTCGGTGCTCGGCGTGGTGCCGAACCCGGACGAGATCGCGGACGAGAACAAGCGCAACTCCAAGAAGCGCGCGCTCGACTATATGGGCCTGACGCCGGGCACGAAGATCACCGACATTCCGCTCGACCGGGTCTTCATCGGCTCCTGCACCAACGGCCGCATCGAGGATCTGCGCGCCGTCGCCAAGGTGGTCGACGGCAGGAAGGTCGCGCCCACGGTCAACGCCATGATCGTGCCAGGCTCGGGCCTGGTGAAGGAGCAGGCGGAAGCCGAAGGCCTCGACAAGATCTTCAAGGAAGCCGGCTTCGACTGGCGCGAGCCGGGCTGCTCCATGTGCCTTGCCATGAACGACGACCGGCTGAAGCCGCACGAGCGCTGCGCCTCCACCTCGAACCGCAATTTCGAGGGCCGCCAGGGCTTCAAGGGCCGCACCCACCTGGTTTCGCCGGCGATGGCGGCGGCGGCGGCCATCGCCGGCCGCTTCGTCGACATCCGCGATTGGCGGTGATCCTGGGAGGCGGCGCCCGAGGAGGCGCCGCCTCTCCTGTCCAACCCGACCCGCTTTCCACAACCCTAGGGTAGGCGAAGCGACGGCTTAACCTCTTCTTTGCCGCTCTCTTCTAAGGTCTTCCCTTGCGGAATCCTCATCGGAGCGGCGTTGGACCAGGGACTTTTCATCTCTCTGATCAACCCGGCGCTGTCGGCAGTCCTGTCGACCGCGTTCCTCGTGCTGTGGCTGGTGCGGCGCGAGCGTCGCTACGTGCTGCAGTTTTCCGTCAGCTACGGGCTCATCGCCTTCGGCTTCGTCTTGCAGGGCTTTCAGATGGGCCTGGGATTCGAGCTGTCAAAGCTCGTCTCCAACGTCCTGTTCTTCGTCGCGGTGATTCTGTTCATCGGCGCCGTCGTCGCCCGGCAGGGGTTGCGGGTACCGTACGTTTCGCTGCTCGCGTCTTCCGTTGCCGGGATGGCCGTCTTCGCCTGGTTCCTCCTCGTCGAACCCGACTTCGTCATTCGTGTCTTTGCCGTCAACGGCGCCCTGGGGGTCATGTGCGTGGCCGGAGTGTTGAGACTGCGCCAGGCGGTCAACCCCGCGCCGATCGACCGGCTGCTGCTGTGGCTGGCGGGGCTGCGGGCGCTCGATTTCTTCCTCCGCCCCGCCGCGGTGGCGCTGTTCGATCCCGGCACGGTCGGGCAGGTCTCCTTCACCACTTCGGCCTATTGGCTGACCACCAGCCTGTCGGTAATCGTGTCGTCGCTGGCGATCGCGCTGACGCTGCTTACCGCCGTCGCCATCGACATCATGCAGGAGCTTCGGACGGAATCGCGGACCGATGCGCTGTCGGGACTGCTGAACCGCCGCGGCCTGGCGGAGAAGGCGAAACCGTTCTTCGAGCCGGCAAGGTCCGGCGGGGTGCCGCTCGGACTGGTGCTCGCCGACCTGGACCGCTTCAAGGCCGTCAACGACACCCATGGCCACGCCACCGGCGATGCGGTCATCGTCGCCTTCGCCGAGTTGCTGAAGCAGGCCGGGGCCGGACGGGCCGCCGTGGCACGCACGGGCGGCGAGGAGTTCGCCATCCTGATGCCCTATTGCGACCTCGCCGCGGCCCGCCTGCTGGCGGAGGGCCTTCGTGCCGCCCTGTCCGGCGGAGCGCTGGACGGAGTAAAGCCGGGCCTGGGTCGCATCACCTGCAGCTTCGGCGTCACCGCGCGGGCCGGCGACGAGAGTTTCGACATGCTGCTCGAGCGCGCCGACGCCGCGCTGCTGCAGGCCAAGCGGGCGGGCCGCGACAGGGTCCGGGTCGCCTACCTGCATCCCGAATTCACCACCCCGGAGACATTTCAATCCCCAGTGGGGCGAGCGGGATGAGCGGCGTCGCATTCGGCGCGCCTGGGCCGCGAACGACCGGCAACCACCGTGGTTTCGGGGATGCCACGCCTCGTCGCCCGTTTACGTCCTGTTACGCCGATCGTGCCTTTATGCGGAGGCAATGGCGGGACAGCATCTGGCTTAGATAGGATGAGCGGAGCGGGCTTCATTCTTGCGATCAACTTCGTCGTGGCGGGCCTGTTCGCCGCGTCGTTCCTTGCCGTCGCGCTCTACGATACACACCCGGCGGCGCCACGCTGGTTCGCCTTCGGCTACATGCTTGGCGCGCTTTATTTCGGCATCGAGTTCGCCATCTTCATGCTTGCCGGCGGCAGCATCGTGGCGGTTCTCTCCTTCTCGGTGGCGCTGGCCAGCTTTGCCCTGTTCAATGTCGGGCTGGCGCACAAATACAGGATCGCCGTCCCATGGCGGCTGATGGCCGTGGTGTTCCTGCTGTCGGTCGTGGCCTGTGCCGCCATCCAGGGCATGCCGCGCGGCTCGATCCTGCGCATGTTCGTCTATCAGGCACCCTATTTCGTCATGCAGGCGATCGGCGTCTGGATCATCCATCGATCGTCCGCGCGCGCCTGGCTGGACAGGGTGCTCGAGGTCGCGCTGGCGGCCAGCGCGCTGCACTTTCTCGCCAAGCCGCTCCTCATGCAGCTTGCCGGCGGCACCGGCGCGAGCGTCGGCGACTATCTCAAGACCGACTACGCCATGATCTCGCAGAGCCTCGGCGCCATCTTCGGCATCGGCGTCGCTTTGCTCGCCTTGATCATCCTGGTCCGCGACATCCTGGCTGAAGTCACCGCCAAATCGGAGATGGACACGCTTTCGGGCCTGCTCAACCGCCGCGGCTTCGAACGGCTTGCGGCGCTCTCGCTGGAGCACGCGAGCCGCCAGGGCATGCCCGTCGCGCTGGTGATTGCCGACCTCGACCACTTCAAGGTGGTCAACGACACCTACGGCCACGCCAGCGGCGACCGCGCCATCCAGGCTTTCGCCAGCTTCCTGCAGAGCGCGACGGGAACGGGGCACATCGCCGCGCGGCTGGGCGGCGAGGAATTCGCCATCGTCCTGCCGGGCGCCAATCTGGTCGCGGCGCGCCTGCTGGCGGAAGGCGCGCGCAGCGCCTTTTCCGCCTTGCCGATCGGCGGCCTGCCGGCCGCCGCGCGGGTCACCGCCAGCTTCGGCGTCGCCGAACTGCTGCCCTCCGAAGGCTTGTCGTCGCTGATGGCAAGGGCCGACGAAGCGCTCTACGCGGCCAAGAAGGCCGGCCGCGACTGCGTGCGCGTGGCGCGGCTGGCGACGATCGAACCGACCCGCGGCCTGCAGACCGGCTGACCGACCGCTACTTCTTCTTTGCGATTTTCCGTGCTTCCGTGACCAGCCGGTAGCCCGTCATCTCCTCAGGCGAGAAATAATAGAGGGCGCGCGGCGGCGTATCGAGCGCGTGCAGCCAGAGCGCGGGATCGACGCCCATTGCCGCGAGGTGGCGCGAGATGCGCGCTGTGGTCATCTGGGCGTCGGCCATGACCTGCGCCGGTTCGGCCGCCGACGCGGTCGCCGCGTAGAACTGGTGGACGCCGATCGCCGCCTTGCTTCCCGCCGCGCGGTGCTCGCCACCCGCCAGCACCAGCGGGCAGGAGGAGGCGCAGAGCGCGCCGTCGGCGACCTCGGTATCCAGCCCCCGCTCGCGCACCAGCCGCGCCATCGCCATGGCGTCCTCGAGCGCGCCGCCCGGCGAATTGAGCGACACCGTCTTCACATATTCGCCGCGCGCCGCGATCTCGGCGGCGAAGCGGTCGGCCGTGCCGGCGACGATGCTGCCTTGCGCCTCCAGCCGGCCGCCGGCCTGCAGCGTGAAGGCCATCGGTTCGCCGAGACGGCCCGGATCGGCGGTCACGAACGGACGCGGGTCGGTCGCCGGCGCCGGGATGCCGACCTCGACCGCTGGCGGCAGCACCGGTTCCGCCATGGAAGGCTCGGCGCTCTCGGCGAAGGACCAGCCGTTGCGCTCTGCAAGGTCGTGCAGGTCGAGCGCCAGCACGCTGATGGTACCGATCAGCAGGCCGCGAAACGCCCAGCGCAACACCTCGCCGTCGTCGAAGCGGGAGAGATAGCGGACGATCGGGTTCGGCCGCGGTACCGCATCGTCGGGCAGACGGTTTTGCGCACGTTCGACCGGCATCGTCATGGGTCGACCCGCTTGCGTTCGGAGAGCGACGACAGCGGCGTCACGTTCTCGGCGGCGATCGGCCTTGCCGCCACGTCCGGCCGCGGCTGGACGTCCGCGGCCGCCGGTTCCGCCACAGGCGGGTGGACCGGAGCAGGTTCCGGCGTCGGCGTCTCCACCTCGACCGGGCGGGCGCGGGCCTGCAACAGGTCGTTGTATCTCAGCGAGCGCAGCATGTCGCCGGCGGTGATCCGGTCGGCTTCCTCCATGTCGTCCTCGCCGCGGCGCATGACGCCGTGCACCACCATCATGATGCCGACCAGCACGGCCGGCAGCAGGTCGATCGAGATGGCGCCGGCCCAGCTCGGGATGAAGTCGCCGGCATAGCGCAGCACCGCTTCCGCCGAGGTCAGCGGCACGTAGCGCCGCTCCGGCACCTTCGGCTGGTTGAGGATCTCGGCGGCCGCGTCCGACAGCGCCTTGGACTGCGCGGCCACCGAGCCGCGGATGGTCGCCATCACCTGGTCCTGCCTGCCGGCAAGATCCGGCGACGTGCCGTCGGCGACCGGCGCGATGAAGCCGACCGACAGGTCGGCGGCGGCGCGGCTGACAGAGGCGGCGATGGAGGTCTGCTCGAGCGAGGCGATGACGCCGGACAACGCCACCGATTCGGCAGCGAACTTGTCGGAGCGCTGCTCGATCGCGCCCGGCGCCGACACCAGGCCGCGCATCGTGGCGAGATGTTTCTGGCCCTGCTCGAAGGCGTTCTGGATCGGCTCGCGCGACGCCTGGATGGTCGTCTCCAGCTCCTTCATCTGCGCCGACATCTGGCTGAGCAGCTGCACGACGCTGCCCGAGCCGGAGGTGCCGGTAAGCGCGCCGGAATTCTGCTCGTCGGCGGCCAGCCGGGCGAAGCGCTCGCCGGCGCGCTGGATGTCGGGCAGCAGCGACAGCGTGCCCAGCGCGTTGCCGTGCGCCTGGTCGAGGTCGGCGGTGTAGTCCTCGAGCGTCAGCGCCAGGTGCTGCTCGACCGCCGCCGAGCCGGCAAGCGCTGCGGCATTGAGCCAGGACGACATGGCGATGATCATCGCCGAGCCGACGCCCATGATGGCGAGCAGCGCCAGGCGCGAGCCGCCGTCGCGCATCTCCGGCAGGAAGCGGATGAGATAGGTCCAGAAGCCGTACATGGCGACCGACACGGAGGCCGAGTAGATCACCGCGGCGAAGAAGACCACGGTGGCGGAGCCGTCGAGCAGGCTGCGCACGCCGAGATAGGTGTAGACGCCGCTCGCCAGCGCCAGGGTGGCGAGCACGAAGCGCGTCATGGTTTCGAGGCCGGCGATATGGTCCTTCAGCCGGCGGGACTGGGCTGCGTGGCTCATCGATGGTTAACCGTTCCTAAACGCCTGCGTGCGGAGCTTGGCCGGACAAAGATGACCGAAAGAGGGCCGACGCGCCGCCTCAGCGGCAGGGCCCTCCCTGCAGCGGGATCTCGCCCTGGTCGAAGCCGTACATGTAGCTGCGGCCCTTCACCAGCACCGGCGGGCGGTAGCATCCGGCCAGTGCGGCGCCGTTGTTCACATCGTCGGAATAGGCGCCATCCTCGTCGGCATATGCGACCTCGGGCTGACCCGCGCCGACATAGCTGGCCAGCCGCTCGGCCTCGTGGCCTTCGCCGACGAGGATGCGCTTATAGCCGGCGGCGCTCTCGATCACCAGATTGCCGAAACTGTCGGCATAGACCCTGTCGCGCTCCCACGCGGGGGCGGGCGCGACCACCGCAAGCGCCAGCGCCGCGCTCATCGCGGCTCCGGCCAGCTTATATCCGAGACGCATCATGCTCTCCCTGGTTCGAGGACAGTCCTCCTCGATTCGCAGAGTTAACGCTTTCTTAACCTTTGTTAAGAGGTCGGCGGCGTCGCCGCCCGCCTATCGATGAACATGGTTAACGTCGGCGCGCGAGGCGGATAAGCGGACGCAGCGTCAGCTTAACCGATTGAACCCCCGATTGCTCATTCTCTATGACTAAAGCAATGCAGGAAAAGGGTTTTTTGGCTTTGACGCACTGCAAAAAACGCATTAAGTACGCACTGCCTCGGTCGCGCCTGCGACGGTCCCTGCCGTTGCCGCGATTGGATCGGCGACGAATACGGGGAAGCCATGAGCCCAGCACCAGCCACCCGCCAGGCGCCGCGCGCGCGGCCGCTGTCGCCGCATCTCACCGTCTACCGCTGGCAGATCACCATGACGATGTCGATCCTGCACCGGGTGACCGGCGGCGCGCTCTATGTCGGCACGCTGCTGGTCGCCTGGTGGCTGATCGCGCTCGCCACCTCGGAGCGGCAGTTCGCAATCGTGCACGGCATCGTCGGCTCCTGGTTCGGGCTGCTGGTGCTGTTCGGTTACACCTGGGCGCTGTTCCACCATCTGCTTGGCGGCGTGCGCCACTTCATCTGGGACACCGGCGCGGGGCTGGAGAAGCACACCGCCTCGATGCTTGCCTGGGCGACGCTGGCGGGCTCGGTGCTGCTCACCGTGCTCGTCTGGCTCGCCTATTTCCTGATCGGGTGATCGACATGGCCGATATGAGAACGCCGCTGAACAGGGTCCGGGGCCTCGGCTCCGCCAAGGAGGGCACCGGCCATTTCTGGCGGATACGGCTTTCGGCGATCGCGCTGGTGCCGCTGGCGCTGTTCATGGTCGGCTGGGTGCTGTCGCTGCGCGGCGCCGGCTATGCCGAGGTGCGGGCCTCGCTGTCGCAGCCGCTGGTCGCGCTGGCCGCCGCCGCGTTCATCGTCGCGAGCCTCGACCACATGCGGCTCGGCATGCAGATCATCATCGAGGATTATGTGCACGGCGAAGGCAGCAAGCTGGCGCTGCTGATCCTCAACACCTTCTTCTCCTTCGCGGTCGGCATCGCGTCGCTGTTCGCGCTGCTCAAACTGGCATTCGGGGGCTGATCCGTGGCCAATTCATCTTCCGCCGCCGGCAAGGGCTACACCTTCGTCGACCACAAGTTCGACGTCGTCGTCGTCGGTGCCGGCGGCGCCGGCCTGCGCGCCACGCTCGGCATGGCCGAGCAGGGCCTGCGCACCGCCTGCATCACAAAGGTGTTCCCGACGCGCTCGCACACGGTGGCGGCGCAGGGCGGCATCGCCGCCTCGCTGGCCAATATGGGGCCGGACAATTGGCAGTGGCACATGTACGACACCGTCAAGGGGTCGGACTGGCTCGGCGACGTCGACGCCATGGAATACATGGTCCAGCAGGCGCCGGCCGCCGTCTACGAGCTCGAGCATTACGGCGTCCCGTTCTCGCGCACCGAGGAGGGGAAAATTTACCAGCGGCCGTTCGGCGGCCATATGACCCAGTTCGGCGACGGCCCGCCGGTGCAGCGCACCTGCGCGGCGGCCGACCGCACCGGCCACGCCATCCTGCATACGCTCTATGGCCAGTCGCTGAAGAACAATGCGCAGTTCTTCATCGAGTATTTCGCCATCGACCTGATCATGGAGCCGGACGGCACCTGCACCGGCGTCGTCGCCTGGAACCTCGACGACGGCACCATCCACCGCTTCTCGGCCAAGATGACGGTGCTGGCGACCGGCGGCTACGGCCGCGCCTATTTCTCGGCGACCTCGGCGCATACCTGCACCGGCGACGGCGGCGGCATGGTGGCGCGGGCGGGGCTGCCTCTGCAGGACATGGAGTTCGTGCAGTTCCATCCGACCGGCATCTACGGCGCCGGCTGCCTGATCACCGAGGGCGCGCGCGGCGAGGGCGGCTATCTCGTCAATTCCGAGGGCGAGCGCTTCATGGAGCGCTACGCGCCGTCGGCCAAGGACCTGGCCAGCCGCGACGTGGTCTCGCGCTGCATGACGCTGGAGATTCGCGAAGGGCGGGGCGTCGGCAAGAACAAGGACCACATCTTCCTGCATCTCGACCATCTCGATCCGGCCGTGCTGCACGAGCGGCTTCCGGGCATCTCGGAGAGCGCGAAGATCTTCGCCGGCGTCGACGTCACCCGCGAGCCGATCCCGGTGCTGCCGACGGTGCACTACAACATGGGCGGCATCCCGACCAACTACTGGGGCGAGGTGCTCAACCCGACCGCCGACGATCCGGACCGCGTGTCGCCCGGCCTGATGGCGGTGGGCGAGGCGGGCTGCGCCTCCGTGCACGGCGCCAACCGGCTCGGCTCCAACTCGCTCATCGATCTGGTGGTGTTCGGCCGCGCCGCGGCGATCCGCGCCGGCCAGGTGATCGACCGCAATGCGCCGATCCCGCCGGTCAACGAGGCGGCGGTCGACAGGATCATGCATCGCTTCGACCGTCTGCGGCATGCCGACGGCAAGGCGCCGACCGCCTATCTGCGCGAGAAGATGCAGCGCGCGATGCAGGAGGACGCCGCCGTCTTCCGCACCCAGGAGACGCTGGAGCAGGGCTGCAGGCGCATCTCGGCGGTGTGGAACGAACTCGAGGACATAAAAGTGTCCGACCGCTCGATGATCTGGAACTCCGACCTGGTCGAGACGCTGGAGCTGGAGAACCTGATGGCGAACGCCATCGTCACGGTCTACGGCGCCGAAGCGCGCAAGGAGAGCCGCGGCGCTCATGCCCGCGAGGATTTTTCGGCGCGCGACGACGTCAACTGGCGCAAGCACACGCTGTCGTGGCTCGCGCCCGACGGCACGGTGACGCTCGGCTACCGGCCGGTGCATACCGAGACGCTGCTGCCGGTGGCGGAAGGCGGCATCGACCCGGCCAAGATCGCGCCCAAGGCGCGGGTGTATTGAGGCGAGATGAGCGAGCCCGATCCAGCCACGGTCGACCGCGAGGCGGGGCAGTGTCCGGTCCTCGTGATCAACCTCGACCGCTCGCCCGGCCGCCTGGCGTTCCAGAAATCCCAGGCGGCCCGGCTCGGCCTGGCGTTCGAGCGCGTGGCGGCGGTCGACGGCGCCCTGCTGGCGCAGGCGGAGTATGAGCGCCATGCCTACCGGTGGCATCGCCCGCTGAGCCGTTCCGAGGTCGGCTGCCTGCTCAGCCATGCAGCGTGCTGGCGGCGCGTCGTCGAGCTCGGGCGGAATGTCGTCGTGATCGAGGACGATCTCGTGCTGGCGCAGGAAACGGCTGCCTTCCTGAGGGAGGCAGGCGTGCTGGCCGGCGCCGTGGTCGTCAATCTGGAGACCCGCGGCAGACCCCGCTTCATCTCCCAGGAGCCGGTGGAAATGCTGGGCGAGCAGGGCCTGCACGTCCTGTATGCGGCGGTGGCCGGTTCGGCCGCCTATCTGGTCACGCCTCTCGCGGCGGCCAGGTTGCTGGAGAAGCTGCCGCGCAAGGCGGCGCTGGCCGATGCCTTCCTGTGGGGACGCCGCGGCATCCGCTACCTGCAGGCCGATCCGGCGCTCGGCATGCCGCTGGACTTCCTCGAGGATAGCGGCCGCGCCGTCGAGGAGGCCGTCAGCACCATCAGGCGGCCGCATCTGAAGCTGGCGGAGAAGCTCGCGCTGGCGCTGCGGCATCCGCTCATGCGCGCCCGCCGGGCTGCGAACCAGCTAAAGGTCGGGCTGACCAAGCTTGCCATGAAGGGAACGGCGCTGATGAGCACCGTGGCGCCGACCCCTTCCATATTCGCCACTTACGACGCGCTGAAAGGGGCCGGTCATGGTTAAGCTCATGCTTGCATCCCTCGACCGGGTCGCGCCCGACAAGCTCGGCTTCAAGGGTGGCAGGCAGACGGCGATTACGACGTCTACCCTTTCCAAGATGGCCGATCGTCGCCAAATATTGGTGGCCGGGACTGGCGACGAGAGCGATTTCGAGGAGCAATCGTCATGAATGCAATCAACATTCGCATCGAGGATGAAACGCTTGTCTCCAGGCTGTCCCGTCTGGCCGACGTGCATAAACGCAGCGTCGAGGCGGAAGCTCTGGAAATCATAAGGTCGGCGCTCGCCGAGGAAGTGCGCGTCGACCGTCTCGCCATTGCCGATCGTATCGCGGCCATGACGCCAAAAGACCGTGTGCGGACGGACAGCACGGCTCTCGTCCGCGAGGATCGAGATCGCGACGAATGATTATCGTGGTCGACACATCGGTCATCGTGAAGTGGTTCATCAACGAGCCTGGGCACGATCTTGCCCGACAGTTTTTGCACCCGGAGCGTGATCTTGCGGCACCTGATTTTGCAATCGCAGAGGCGGCCAACGTGCTCTGGCGCAGGCAACGCAGCGGCGAAATCGGCTCCGAGCAGGCGGAAGAATCGTTGCGCCAATTGCCCTTGTTTTTCAAGCACCTGTCTCCTGCGTCCGATCTGGTGCTGGACTCGCTCCGTATGGCTCGCGAGTTGGGACATTCCGTCTACGACTGCATGTTCCTGGTCCTGGCGGCAAGTTTGCCGGAGGGATGCCTGTTGACCGCGGACGACCGATTCATCGCCAAGGTGGCCACCACGCGGTATGAACAATTGCTGCGGCCGCTCGCGGATTCTCCTCTGCCGAGAGAGCACTGATCCATGGTTGAACTCACCCTCCCCAAGAACTCGAAGATCAATCCCGGCAAGACCTGGCCGAAGCCGGAGGGCGCGACCAATCTGCGCGAGTACCGCATCTACCGCTGGTCGCCGGACGACGACGAGAACCCGCGCGTCGATACCTATTTCGTCGATCTCGACGATTGCGGCCCGATGGTGCTGGACGCGCTGCTGTGGATCAAGAACAAGGTCGACCCGACGCTGACGCTGCGCCGCTCCTGCCGCGAGGGCATCTGCGGCTCCTGCGCCATGAACATCGACGGCGGCAACACGCTCGCCTGCACCAAGGGCATGGACGACATCTCCGGGGCGGTGAAGGTCTACCCGCTGCCGCACATGCCGGTGGTCAAGGACCTGGTGCCGGACCTGACGGTGGCTTACGCCCAGCTCGCCTCGATCGACCCCTATCTCAAGACGGTGTCGCCGGAGCCGGCCAAGGAGTGGCGGCAGAGCCACGAGGACCGGCAGAAGCTCGACGGCCTCTACGAGTGCATCCTGTGCTTCTGCTGCCAGACCTCGTGCCCGAGCTACTGGTGGAACGGCGAGCGCTATCTCGGGCCGGCGGTGCTGCTGCAGGCCTATCGCTGGCTGATCGATTCGCGTGACGAGGCCAAGGGCGAGCGGCTCGACAACTTGGAGGACCCGTTCCGCCTCTACCGCTGCCACACCATCATGAACTGCACCCAGACCTGCCCGAAGGGCCTGAATCCGGCCAAGGCCATCGCCGAGATCAAGAAGATGATGGTGGAGCGGCGGGTCTGAGCGGAGAGGCGCCCGGTCCGAACGCAGGCGCCGGCGGGCTGCTGCCGCATCTCGATCGCGCCCGCATCCTCGAATTCTATCGCCTGGCGCCTGGCCGGGAGCTTGACGGCAAATTCCTGCACCCGGAGTCCTCCGCGGCCCTTGCAGCCAATGCGCTCGGCTTCTTCCTCGACCGGGCCGAACCCTTGCTGGAGGCGCTCGGCCTGGAGGTCGCGGGGCCTGCCACACTGCGCCTCGAACAATGCCTTCGTTTCCCATGGCGCGGAGGTCTGCATCCTTGGCTGGATGCGGTCGTCGAGACCGCCGATGCGATCGTGGCAATCGAATCGAAACGCTACGAGCCATTTCGAAGCGGCAAGCGCGCAGGGTTCTCGTCCGCCTATCTCCGGCCGGTCTGGGGTACGGACATGGAGCGATTCCTGGCTCAGCGCGATCTTTTGATGAGCGCAGGCGGCTTGTACGCTTCGTTAGATGCCGTGCAGCTGGTCAAGCATGCGCTTGGCCTGGCGACACAAGCGCGAAAACGCCGCAAGCGCGCGATTCTTGTTTATCTCCACGCCGAACCGGAAGCCCGGCCGGACGGCCGCCCGATAACCGCTGAGAAGATCGTTTCCCACCGCCACGAGCGCGATCGCTTCGCAGCCGCCGTCGCCGACGATTACGTGGCGTTTCACGTAACCGACTATCGCCGGCTGATCATGAACCTTGCCGCCTCGGCCGATCCCGCGGTCCGCCTGCATGCGGAGCGCGTGCTGGAGCGCTTCGCACCACTCTGATTTCTGACGAAATCCTCTCCCCTTGCCGCCCGCCCGGCATTTTGCGAGAAACGCCGGCATGAACACCACCAGTGACCTGCCGATCCTGACCCCCGCCGAGGCGCGCGTGCTCGGCTGCCTGATCGAGAAGAAGGAGCTGACGCCGGACATCTATCCGCTGACGCTCAACGCCGCCCACGCCGCCGCCAACCAGAAGACGGCGCGCGATCCCGTCATGGCCCTGGAGCAGGTCGAGGTGCACCGGGCGCTCAAGCAGCTGGAGCAGAAGGGGCTGGTCCGCCAGATATTCGCGTCGCGCGTCGAGCGCTACGAGCACCAGATGGCGCAGCGCTTCTCGCTGACCACGGCGCAGACGGCGATCATCGGCCTGTTGATGCTGCGCGGCCCGCAGACCGCGCACGAACTCCTGGCGCGGACCGAGCGCATGGCGCGCTACCAGTCCGTCGAAAACCTGCGCGACGACCTCGACCTGTTGATCGGCCGGCGGCCGCCGCTGATCAAGGAGCTCGGACGCGCCCCGGGCCAGCGCGAGGAGCGCTTTGCCCACCTGCTGTCGGGCGATGTCCAGGCGAGCGCGGCGCCGGAACCGCTGCGGGTTTCGTCCGTAGGCTCGCCCGAGCTTGAAGAGCGCGTGCGCGCGCTCGAGGAGAAGGTGGCCGAGCTGGCCGCGCAACTCCAGGCGCTGCGCGGCGGCGCGTAGAAGGCTGCTCTCCTTAGGCCGCTGCGGTTGCGGCCTGCCGCGACACCATAGGTGGGCTTCGTCGTTCAAGGCGCGTAACCGCCGGTCTCCACGCTCCCGACCCCCTCTGTCAGGAGAGCTCGCGCCGTCGACTTGACCTAAACCGTAGCTGAGCTTCTAGAAAACGTATGAGCGCTGTCGGCACGCGCCGGCGGCGAACGTCTTCAGCGTGCGGGCGCCGGCAGCCGCAGCCAACCATCGGAGACAATCATGGCCACCGTAGTTCCAGCCAAGGCGACGCGTCGCGAGTGGATCGGGCTGGTGGCGCTGGCGCTGCCGTGCCTGCTCTACACGATGGACCTCACCGTGCTCAATCTGGCGGTGCCGCATCTCGTCGCCGACCTGAAGCCGAGCGCGGTGCAGCTCCTGTGGATCGTTGACATCTACGGCTTCCTGATCGCCGGCTCGCTGATCACCATGGGCACGCTGGGCGACCGCATCGGCCGCCGCAAGGTGCTGCTGGCCGGCGCGGTGCTGTTCGGCATCGCCTCGGTGATCGCCGCCTTCTCCACCTCCGCGGAGATGCTGATCGCGGCGCGCGCTCTGCTCGGCATCGCCGGGGCGACGCTGGCGCCGTCGACGCTGTCGCTCATCCGCAACATGTTCCACGACCCGGCCGAGCGGACGTTTGCCATCAGCGTGTGGGCGACCAGCTATTCGGTCGGGGCGGGCATGGGGCCGCTGCTCGGCGGCGTGCTGCTGGAATATTTCTGGTGGGGCTCTGTGTTCCTGCTCGCCGTGCCGGTGATGGTCCTGCTCCTGATCGTCGGGCCGATCCTGCTGCCGGAATATCGCGATCCGCAGGCCGGGCGGCTCGACATCGCCAGCGCCGCGCTGTCGCTGCTGGCCGTGCTCGCCATGGTCTATGGGCTGAAGCACATCGCCTCCGACGGCGTCGCCTGGATTTCGGTCGCGTCGATCCTCGCCGGGCTGGCGATCGGCGCGGTTTTCGTCGTGCGGCAGCGGCGGCTCGCCGATCCGCTGCTCGACCTCAGCCTGTTCCGCTCGCGCACCTTCAGCGCCGCGCTCGGCGTCAACATCATCGCCTGCTTCGTCGCCTTCGGCCCCTTCGTGTTCATCGCCCAGTACCTGCAGCTGGTGCTCGGCCTGTCGCCGCTGGAGGCCGGGCTGTGGACGCTGCCGTCGTCGCTCGGCTTCGTCGTCAGCTCGATGACGACGGCCTGCGTGGTGAGCCGCATTCCGGCGCCGAAGGTCATCGCCGGCGGGCTGATGCTGGCGGCCGTCTCCTTCCTGCTGCTCACCCAGGTGGGCGGCAGCCATGGCCTCGCGGTCATCGTGGCGGCGACCGTCGTCATGTCGCTCGGCCTCGGCCAGGTGTTCACGCTCACCACCGACCTCATCGTCGGCGCCGCCCCGCCCGAGCGCGCCGGGGCGGCCGGGGCGCTGTCGGAGACGGGCGCGGAATTCGGCGGCGTGCTCGGCATCGCCGTGCTCGGCAGCGTCGGCATGGCGATCTATCGCGGCATGATGGTCGGCGCCGTCCCCGACGTGGTGCCGGAGGAGGCGGCGCGGGCGGCCCGCGACACGCTGGGCGGGGCGGTCGCCGTCGCCCCGCAGCTGCCGGACGGCATCGAGGGCACGCTGCTTGCGGCGGCGCGCGAGGCCTTCGTCAGCGGCTTCGAGCTGATCGTCGCCATCTCCGCCCTGCTCACCATCGTGGCGGCGCTGGTGATGATGCTCATCTTCCGCAAGGCCGGGCCCGGCGGGCGGGCCGGGAAGCCGGAGGAGGCGGCGCTGGAGCGGGCGGCGTGACAACGCAGCCCGCCGCCTGGGCGGGCCGCTGCTGCCAAGGATCGGTCGGCAGGCTCAGGCGAGCCTGGCGTCGAGCGACACCTTGATCGAGCCGAGGGCGCGCGACACCGGGCATTCGCCCTTCGCCTTCTCGGCCAGTTCCTTGAACTTCGCTTCGTCGAGCCCCGGCACGGTGCCGACCAGCGTGATGGCGCTGCCGGTGATGCCGGTGCCCGGCACCAGCGTCACCACCGCCTTGGCGTCGAGCTTTTCGGCCGGCGTGCCGTTCTCGGCGAGGAAATGCGACAGCTGCATGGCGAAGCAGCCGGCATGGGCGGCGGCGATCAGCTCCTCCGGATTGGTGCCGGATTTGCCGCTCTCGTCCTCGAAGCGGCCCTTGAAGGAATAGGGCAGGCCCTGCAGCGCGCCGCTCTGTGCGTCGATCGTGCCGGAACCTTCCTTCAGCGTGCCCTTCCAGACGGCGGTGGCGTGACGGTCCATGATGGTCTCCCTTGCTCAGGTTGGCGAGCCGCCGCGGCGGCCTCGTCCGACTATAGCGCGGCCGGCGGTCAGCGCCATGACAGTCTTTTGGCCGAACGGCTTGGCGGGGCTCTCCGCCCGCGAAAAAAGAGCGGAAAATCGTCCGGGAAGACCTCAAAAATTCTGAAAATTGCGCGTGAAAAAATGTCGGTTCGGCGAAATCCGGCTCGTCCTCGGATCGAAATGCCAGTTTTCGATGGAGGTTGCCGTGCAGATGCTCGCCTTTCTGGTCCTGTTTCCCGACCCGCGCCGCCGACGCCGCGCCGACGATCCGGCGCCGGATGCCCTCAACCTGCTATCGGCGGCGCTGGACGGCGGCGGCCGGCTGCTGCTGGCGCTCGGCGTGATCGCCGCGGTCGTCACGGGGCTTCACATCGCCGCGACGACCGGCCACGATGCCGCGCCAGGCCGCATCGCGGACACCATGACAATCGAGCAGGAAGGAGACCGGCCATGAAATATGTCTGTCTCGTCTACGGCGAAGAGCAGAAGCTCCGCGACCTGACGCAGGAGGGGCTGGCCCAGGTGGATGCCTCCTCGCTGGCCCACGACCGCGCGCTGGAGGCCAGCGGCCATCTGATCGTGGCGCAGGCGCTGCAATCGGTGAAGACCTCGAAATCCGTGCGCCGCCGCAAGGGCAAGGTTTTGGTCACCGACGGCCCGTTCGCCGAGACCAAGGAGCAGTTGCTCGGTTTCCTGATGATCGAGGCCAGGGATCTCGACGAGGCACTGGAGATCGCCGGCGAAGTACCGCTTGCGGAACTCGGCACGATCGAGGTGCGTGAAATCTACAGGATTCCGGGCTCGTGACGGCGTAGATGCCGGGGACAGTTTACTTTCTTTCGGCGGAAAGGCCGCGGCGGTTCAGACGTTGCGCGGGCCGAAAAAAGTAAACTGTCCCCTGCGCTTACGCCGTCTCGACCGCAGGTCCCGGCGAACGCGCTTCGGGTTGTCGGGCAGATCAGGCAAACGGTTCCGCCCCCGAGCCTCTCCTACTGGCACACATCCACCCATTCGGCGCCGGTCAGCTCGGCCAGGCGCCGCGGCGACAGCTTTACGGCGGCGTTGGTGGCGCCGGCGGCGGGCACCACCTCGTCGAAGCGCCTCAGCGATGCGTCGCAATAGACCGGCAGCGGTGCCGGCAGGCCGAAGGGGCAGACGCCGCCGACCGGATGGCTGGTGAGCTGTGTCACCTCGGCGGCCTCCAGCATGCGCGGCTTGCCCCCGAAAACATCCTTGAACTTGCGGTTGTCGAGCCGGGCCATGCCCCCGGCGACCACCAGCATGACCCGGTCGCCGACGCGCAGGCAGATGGTCTTGGCGATCTGCGCCGGCTCGACGCCATGCGCCTCCGCCGCCAGCTGCACCGTCGCCGAGCTTTTCTCGGTGACGATGACGGCGATGTCGGGAGCTTTTTCGGCGAAGAAGGCGCGGACGGATTCGAGGCTCATGGCGGCGGACAATAGAAACAGCGGCGCCGTCAGGCAATCGCCTGTTCCAGTGGGGCTGACCTGCGCCCGTGGCTTGTCCATCTGCCCTAAGTTGAAATAGTCTCCGGACCTGGGGGATGCTGCCGAAGCCGGCGGCTGTTGTCTTGGGGGGACTTGCCATGCCGGATACACCGACGCTTTGGAGCGGCGCTACTCAGGCGAATACCACCGACACGATCGACGATCCATTCGCGGGCTTGCTGTCGGGCCAGGGCAATGCGCAGGTCGCGGCCATCGGGGGCGGACGCTTCGTCGTCGTCTGGGAGGACGACACCAACACCTTCGGCGTCGGTCTCGGCCCCAAGGATATCGTCGGCCAGGTCTTCGACGCAACCGGCACGAAGGTCGGCAGCGAGTTCGTCGTCAACCAGGTCTATTTCGACTACGACCAGAGCCAGCCGGACATCGTCGCGTTGCCGGGAGGCGGTTTCGCGGTGGCCATGAAGAGCTTCGGCGATCCGCTGTTCGAGGATGGAGAGAACATCATCGTCGAGATCTTCGATGCCGACGGCGTCAAGGTATCGGATGACGATTTCCGCCAGTCTCCCGGCGGCCCGAAGTTCGTCGACGACACGAAGCCCTCGATCACCGCCGTCTCCGGCGGCTATGCCGTCGTCTACCAGCAGTCGGACGGCGTCGACGAGCACATCGTCGGCCACATCGTCTCGGCCGGCGTCATCGGACCTGCCTTCACCGTCGAGGGCACGGCCGGCGTCGGCCGCGATCCGGAGACGACCACGCTGGAGAACGGCAATTTCGTTGTGGTCTACGAGGTCGAGACCGCCGGCGGGGCGACCCAGGTCCGCGCGCAGATACGCACGGCCGCAGGAGCCCTCGTCACCGACGTCCTGATCGATTCCGACAACGCGGACGAATTCGGCCCGGCAAAGGTGGCGGCGCTGGCCGGCGGCGGCTTCGCCGTCGCCTTCCAGAGGGAGAACGTTGAGGAGGGCGGGCCTGGAATCCTGATCAAGGTCTACGATGCCGGCGGGAGCCCGGTCGCGGAGACGGACAGTCCGGCCTTCGCCACCACGGCCGGGGGCGTGACGGAGCCTGCCATCGTCGCAATGCCGGACGGCGGCTTCGTGGTCGTCTGGCACGAGACCGAAACCGGGGCGATCCGCGGACAGCGGTTCGACGACGACGCCTCTGCCAACGGCAGCGAATTCATCGTGGCAAATGTGGCCGGCACCTTGTCGTCGCCGCAGATCACGGTGCTTGGCGACGGCCGCCTGCTCATCTCGTTCGTCAGGGACGAGGGCGGCGGGGATACCGACGTCTTCACCACCATCTGGGATGCGCGCGACAGCCCGATCGCCGGAACCGCCGGCGACGACGTGCTCACGGCGCGTGTCGAGGGGGCGACGGTAAGCGGGCTCGGCGGCAACGACACGCTGCATGGCGGGGCCGGAAACGACGTGCTGCATGGCGGCCGCGGCGTCGATCGGATGGAAGGCGGCGCCGGCAACGATCTTTATTACGTCTACGAGGCGTCGGACGTGGTCGTCGAAGGGCCGGGAAACGGATCCAACGACTGGGTCGCGACGGGAACACATTACCGTCTCTCGGCCGGCGCCCAGATCGAGAAGCTCACCACCACCAATGTCGGTGGACTGACAGCCATCGACCTGACGGGCAACGCCGTCTCCCAGGTCATCCACGGCAATGCCGGCAGGAACTGGATCGACGGCGGTGGCGGCGGCGACCGCATGGTCGGGCACGAAGGCAACGACGTCTACATCGTCAATTCCGCCGCCGACGTCATCGTCGAGGCGGTCAACGAGGGCGCGCTCGATATCGTCGCCGTCCGGACGAGCTACGTCCTGACCGCGGGCGCCGAGATCGAGAGCCTGCGCACCACGAATTTTGCAGGGCTTTCGCCGATCAACCTGACGGGCAACGCGTTCGGGCAGAGCGTCTACGGCAATGCCGGCGCCAACGTGATCAATGGTGGCGGCGGCAACGACACGCTGTTCGGGCTCGCCGGCGCCGACGTCTTCGTCTTCGACACGCCGCTCGGGCCAGGCAATGTCGACGTGCTTGCCGATTTCGTCAGCGGAGAGGACCTCGTACATCTCGACAACGGGGTGTTCACGGGCCTGTCGCTCGGCGCGCTTTCGGCGGCCGCCTTTTTCGAGGGCACGGCCGCGACGACGGCGGACCACCGCATCATCCATGATTCGGTCAACGGCCGATTGCTGTTCGATGCGGACGGCAACGGCCTTGGGCTTGCGGTCGAGTTCGCCGGGGTGTCGCCGGGCCTCCCCATCACCGTCGGCGATTTCCTCGTCGTCTGACGGGGACCCCGCTCAGATCGCCTCGCCCTTGAGCAGCCGCGGCGTGTCGCCGGTCAGGCCGGAGGCCTGGCGGATGAAATAGTCCTTCAGCCGCGGCATGCGGTCGACCATGCCAAGCCCGACGTCGCGCAGCGCCCTGAGCGGCGCGAAGTCGTTGGAGAACAGGCGGTTGAGCACGTCGGTGGTGACGCCCATCTGCACCGTGTCGAAGCGCCGCCAGCGCTCGTAACGCTGCAGCACGTCGAGGCCGCCGATGTCCTGGCCGAGGCGGTCTGCCTCGACCACGGTCTCGGCCAGCGCGGCGGCGTCCTTGAAGCCGAGGTTGAGGCCCTGGCCGGCGATCGGGTGGATGCCGTGGGCGGCGTCGCCGGCGAGCGCGAAACGCGGTTTGACGAAGTCGCGCGCCAGGGTGAGGCCGAGCGGCCAGGCGCGCGGCTTGTCCTCCACCTTGATCTCGCCGAGCTTCAGGCCGAAACGCTGCTCCAGCTCGATCTCGAAGACCAACTTGTCGGAAGCCACCAGCCGCTCGGCGTCGGCGGTGCGTTCGGTCCAGACGATGGAGGAGCGGTTGCCCATCAGCGGCAGGATGGCGAAGGGACCGGCCGGCAGAAAATGCTCCTCGGCGCGGCCGCCATGCGGGCGCTCATGCGCGACGGTGCAGACGATGCCGGACTGGCCGTAGTCCCAGTGCACGGTCTTGATGCCGGCCATGTCGCGCAGGCGCGAGCGCACGCCGTCGGCGGCGACCAGCAGGGCCGTGCGCAGGGTGACGCCGTCGGCGAGATGCACCAGCGTCCGGCCGATGCCGGTCTCGAATGCCTGTACGGCGACGCCTTCGATCAGGTCGATGCCGAGCTCGGCGGCGCGGCGGCGCAGGCTGCCGTTCAGTACCTTGTTGGCGACCATGTGGGCAAAAGGCTCGCCGGGGCCGACTTCGCCGCCGAAGGTGAGGAACACCGGCCGCACCGGATCGCTGCTGCGCGAATCGGTGACGATCATGTCGGTGATCGGCTGGGCATGCGGCGCGATCTCGCCCCAGCAGCCGAGATGGCCCAGCATGCGGCAGGCCGCGGCCGCGACGGCGGAGGCCCGGCCGTCGCGCTGCCATGCGCCTTCGGGGGCGGCGTCGACCACTGCCACCTTGAGATTGGGCCGCGCCTGCCGGATGGAGACGGCGACTGCCAGCCCGACATAACCCGCGCCCGCCACCAGCACGTCCAGTGCCGGGCCTTCGTCCGCCTTGTCGTTGCGCATAGCCGTGGTCCTTTCCCGATCGCCGCCCTGCTTGACTTGCCCGCCGTTTGTTGTTGCAACCCGACTGTCATTATTCCGTTCCGGAGACCGTCCGATGTCGGCCGCCATGCAGGAGCTCCTCTCCATTCTCGACCTGGAGGAGATCGAACACAATCTCTATCGTGGTCGCAGCCCCAAGGAGAGCTGGCAGCGCGTGTTCGGCGGCCAGACCATCGCCCAGGCCCTGGTGGCGGCGCAGCGCACTGTCACGCCCGAAAGGCATGTCCACTCGCTGCACGGCTATTTCATGCGGCCGGGCGACACGTCCGCGCCGGTGGTCTACGAGGTCGACCGCATCCGCGACGGCGGCTCCTTCACCACGCGGCGCGTCGTGGCGATCCAGCATGGCCATGCCATCTTCTCGCTCGAAGCCTCGTTCCAGCTTGCCGAAGAGGGCCTCGACCACCAGATCGCCATGCCCGCCGACGTACCGGCGCCCGAGACGCTGATGACGCCGGCCGAGATCCTGCGCGACTTCGGCGAGGCGGTGCCCGAGGGCATCCGCCGCTACTGGTCGCGCGAGCGGCCGCTCGACATCCGCCCGGTCATCCTCGAGCACTACACCAGCCGCGAGAAGCTGGCCCCGGTGCAGCATGTGTGGATCCGCACCACCGGTCCGGTGCCGGACAACCGGGCGCTGCGGGCGGTGGTGCTCGCCTATCTCTCCGACATGACGCTGCTCGACACCTCGACATTCGCGCATGGCCGCGCCGTGTTCGACCGCGACATCCAGGCAGCCAGCCTCGACCATGCCATGTGGTTCCATCGCGACGTGCGGCTGGACGGCTGGCTGCTCTATACGCAGGACAGCCCGTCGGCGGGCGGATCGCGCGGCTTCACGCGCGGCGCGCTCTACTCTCCGGACGGCATGCTGATTGCTTCGGTGGCACAGGAAGGCCTCATCCGCCTGCGAATGCCGTCTAAAATCTAGGCAAAATTCAAAATTTGAATAGTTTTTAGGCAGACACAATGCTGCCGCAATCCCGTTCCCGCCTCGGCCCGGGTGGTGTTTTCCAGTATTTCCAATGTGTTAACCCTGTGCTCGCGCAATTGGCACGGAGCTTGAATTGCCCTTTGCACTCAACGGCTGTCCGCGGGGCAACCGGCCGAGGCACGCAACGCGGGGGTCCCGCAAGCAGAGGGTGAAACCTTATGAAAATCGTGATGGCAATCATCAAGCCATTCAAGCTCGACGAGGTGCGCGAGGCGCTCACCGCCGTCGGGATCCAGGGCCTGACCGTCACCGAAGTCAAAGGCTACGGGCGTCAAAAGGGACATACGGAAATCTATCGCGGCGCCGAATACGCGGTGAGCTTCCTGCCGAAGATCAAGATCGAGGTCGCGGTCGGCTCCGACATGGTCGACAAGGCCGTAGAAGCCATCACCTCGGCCGCCAAGACCGGCCAGATCGGCGACGGCAAGGTCTTCGTCTACTCGATCGACCAGGCCGTGCGTATCCGCACCGGCGAGACCGACACCGACGCACTGTGAAGCACGCCACCAGTTTTATGGAGACATCAATGGACCTCTTGAAAAGAATCGCGCCGGTGGCGCGCACGGCCCTGGCGAGCGCGGTCGCGCTCGGGGCTCTCGGCACGCTTGCCGCCTTCGCCCAGGAGGCGGCGCCCGCGGCCGCCGATGCAGCCGCGGCCGCGCCGGCCGCCGTCACGGACAAGGGCGACGTGGCGTGGATGCTGGTATCGAGCCTGCTCGTGCTGTTCATGCTGCTGCCCGGCCTCGGCCTGTTCTACGGCGGCCTGGTGCGCGCCAAGAACATGCTGTCGGTGCTGATGCAGTGCACCACCATCTGCGCAGTGGTGATCATCGTGTGGGTGGTGTGGGGCTATTCCTTCGCCTTCGGCGGCGGCACCAGCCCGTACTGGGGCGGACTCGGCAAGCTGTTCCTGTCCGGCGTCAACCTGGAGACGACCGCCGCCACCTTCACCGACGGCGTCGTCTTGCCTGAATACGTCTTCATCGTCTTCCAGATGACCTTCGCCTGCATCACGCCGGCGCTGATCATCGGCGCCTTCGCCGAGCGCATCAAGTTCTCGGCGGTCGTGCTGTTCACCATCCTGTGGGTGTCGTTCGTCTACTTCCCGATCGCCCACATGGTGTGGGACGCCAGCGGCCTGATCTTCAACTGGGGCGCTCTCGACTTCGCCGGCGGCACCGTCGTCCACATCAATGCCGGCATCGCCGCGCTGGTCGGCTCGCTGATCATCGGCAAGCGCGCCGGCTACGGCAAGGACAACATGGCGCCGCATTCGATGACGCTGACCATGGTCGGCGCCTCCATGCTGTGGGTCGGCTGGTTCGGCTTCAACGCCGGCTCCAACCTCGAGGCCAATGCCGGCGCCGCTCTGGCGATGATCAACACGTTCACCGCGACCGCCGGCGCGATCCTGGCGTGGGTGGTGATCGAAAGCCTCGCCCGCGGCAAGGCCTCGATGCTCGGCGCGGTGTCGGGCATGATCGCCGGCCTGGTGGCGGTCACCCCGGCCGCCGGCATTGTCGGCCCGGTCGGCGCCATCGTGCTCGGCGCCATCGCCAGCGCCATCTGCTACTATTTCGTGGCGGTGGTGAAGATCAAGCTCGGCTACGACGACTCGCTCGACGTGTTCGGCATCCACGGCATCGGCGGCATCGTCGGCGCCATCGGCACGGGCATCTTCGCCTCCTCCTCGCTGGGCGGCATCGGCTATGCCGAGGGCGTCAGCATGGGCGGCCAGGTGTGGACGCAGATCCTGGCCGTGGTGGTCACCATCGTCTGGTGCGGCGTCATCTCGGCGATCCTCTACAAGGTGGTCGACGCCATCGTCGGCCTGCGCCCGGCCGAAGAAGCCGAGCGCCAGGGCCTCGACCTCACCTCGCATGGCGAGGTCGCCTACCACTCGTAAGCCAATCAGGCGCGGCTCCGGCCGCGCCGCATCCTCCCGTCGGGCGGCATGTCGCCGCCTGCCTTTGACCCGGCTCCGGCCGGGTCTTTTTTTTTTGGCATCGGGATGACCCGCGCGCCTCGCGGAGGCAGTCGTTGCCCGGGCAGGCCCGCTCCGCGGTTGCCGTCTCGCTCCTTTCCACAGCCGATGCGTGGCCCAACGCTTTCTTCCGCGCAGTCCGGAGCCGGCTGCTTGACTTGATCTTGAATCGATTTAATTTCCGGCGACTTTCAATTGGCGGAAAGGCGCGGCATGGACGCTTCCAACACCACCCGGACCGGCCGGCGCGCCCGCTGGGCGGTGGCAGGCATGTTCCTGATGAACGGCTTCCTGACCGGAAGCTGGGCGCCGCAGATTCCGGTGTTCCTGGAACGCCTCGGCATCAGCGAGTTCACGCTCGGCCTGCTCATCCTGCTGTTCGGGCTCGGCGCGGTCACCGCCATGCCGTGGTCGGGCTACCTGATGGCACGGCACGGCTCGCGCAAGGTCTTGCTGGGCTTCGCCATCGTGGCGGCGTTCAGCCTGCTCGCCGTGGCGCTTGCGCCCAACGTGGCGCTGGCGGCGGTGGCGCTGTTCCTGTTCGGCGGGCTGATCGGCGGCATGGACGTCGCCATGAACGCCAATGCGGTGGTGGTCGAGCGCCACATGTCGCGCGCCATCATGTCGTCGTCGCACGCCTTCTGGAGCCTCGGCGGCTTCTTCGGCGGCGGCGCCGGCGGCCTGATCATCCAGAGCTACGGCCATGTGACGCATGCGATCGGGGTGACGGTCGTGGCCATCGCCATCCTCGCCGTGGCGGCGCGCAGCGTGATCGCCGACAAGCCGCATGCCGAGCACCATCACCGCAAGTTCGTGCTGCCGAAGTCGCCGACCGTCTATCTGATCGGACTGATGGCGCTGTTCTCCATGATCCCGGAGGGGGCGGTGCTGGACTGGGGGGCGCTCTATCTGCAGAAGGAACGGGGCACCGACCTCGCCACCGCCGGCTTCGCCTTCGGCCTGTTCGCCGGCGCCATGGCGTTGATGCGCTTCCTCGGCGACGGCGTGCGCAACCGCTTCGGCGCGGTGGCCACGCTGCGCGTCTCCAGCCTGATCGCCGCCGCCGGCATGCTGGTCGCCGGCCTCGCCACGCCGCCCTGGCTGGTCATCGCCGCCTTCGCGGTCGCCGGCATCGGCATCGCCAACGTCGTGCCGATCATCTTCTCGGCCGGCGGCAACCAGCCGGGCATGGCGTCGTCGACCGGCATGAGCATCGTCACCACGATGGGCTATTCCGGCATCCTGCTGGCGCCGTCGGCGATCGGCTTCGTGGCCGAGCGCACCGGCTTCTCGCCGATCTTCGTGGTGCTGTCGGGCCTGCTGGTGGTGGTGTGCCTGATGGGCAATCTCGTCCGCACGGCGGATTTCGATCATGGAAAGAGCGAATAGCGAATAGGGAATAGTGCAGGGATTTTTCGCTATTCGCTATTCCCTATTCGCTCTTTTCTCATACTCGTCCCATCAGAACCAGGATCAGCAGGATCACCAGGATGACGCCGACGATTCCCGAGGGCCCGTAGCCCCAGGAACGGGAATACGGCCATGTCGGAATGGCACCCAGCAGGATCAGGATGAGGATGATGATCAGGATGGTCGTCAGGGTCATTGCTGCCCTCCGCTAAACGGCTGAATGCTATGACAATGCTTTGCCGACCCGCGGGTTCCACCGCAGGTCGGCGCAGGAAACATCGACAACCAGGAATTCGACGAGCCGGCACGCGGCCGGCCCGCTCGGGCTTGCTCGCCGCGGCCGCTATTCGGCCGCCTTGGGAAAGGCGGTGGCGGCCGGCACGGGTGTCTGCTCCGCAGCCTTCGCGGCCTTCCGGTCACGGCCGAACAGCCGCCGGAAGAACGCGTAGACCTTGCTGTCCTTGCTGCGCGTGAACACCATCAGCATCGACGGGGTGACGATCAGCGTCAGCACCGTGGCGAAAGACAGGCCGAAGACGATCGCCGACGACAGCGCGATCCACCATTGCGTCGACGGCGCGTTGATCGTCGTCTCCTGGTGGAAGATCTCGAGGCCGAGGCCGAAGGCGATCGGCAGCACGCCGAGGATGGCCGAGGCGGCCGTCAGCACGACGGGCCGGGCACGCTCGCGGCAGGTCTGCAGCACCGCCTCCTCCTTCTCCCAGCCTTCCTCGCGCAGCCGGTCATAGGTGTCGATCAGCACGATGTTGTTGTTCACCACGACGCCGGCAAGCGCGATGAAGCCGATGCCGGACATGACGATGACGAAAGTCTGGCCGGTGAGCAGCATGCCGAGCAGCGCGCCGACGATCGCCATCACCACGCAGGTCAGCACCAGCACGACGCTGGTGAACTTGTTGAACTGCGCCAGGAGCACGATGAAGATCAGGAACATCGCCGCGCCGAAGGCATTGATGAGGAAGGCGCCGGCCTCGGCGCTGTCCTCGTTGGAGCCGGCCAGCTTCCAGTCGACGCCGGGCTTGGCCATGTCGCCGACCACCTTGCTCACCGCCGCCTGCACCTCCGCCACCTGGAAACCGCTGGCGACATTGGCCTGGATGGTGATGGTGCGCTTGCCGTCGATGCGGTTGAGGATGCCGACGGTGAGCTCCGGCTTGCGGGTGACGAAGTTGGAGATCGGCACCGAGCCCTGCGCGGTCTCGATGCGCAAATCGTCCAGCGCCGACAGGGTGCGGCGATCCTCGGGCAGGCGCAGGCGGATGTCGACGGCGTCGTCCGCCCCCGGCGGCCGGTAGTCGGTCAGCTTCAGGCCGGTGGTGACGAGTTGCACCACCGTGCCGACCGCCACCGGCGAGACGCCGTACTGCGCCGCCTTGGAGCGGTCGATCTGCAGCGCCCAGTCGACGCCGGGCGGCGGCAGGCCGTCGGACAGGTCGATGACGCCGGGCACGTTCCTGACCGCGGCGGCGACCTGCCTTGCATAGTCGTTCAAGCCCGTCGGGTCGGTCGCCGAGAGCTGCACCTGGATCGCCTTCCCGGTCGGCGGGCCCGCATCCGGCACGCGCACCTCGACGTCGACGCCGGGGATGCCGGCCATGGCAACGCGCAAATCGTCCAGAATCTGGTGCGCCGACTTGCGCTCGCGCCAGTCGATGAACTCGTAGTTGATGACGCCGACCACGTCCTCGGGGATGTCCTCGCCGCCGCGCGTCTTGCCGACCTTGGTCAGCACCGACTTGATGCCCGGCCAGCCCAGCATGCGCTGCTCGGCGACGCGGGTCGCCGCGTCCATCTCCTCGAGCGAGAGGTTGCCGCGCGCATGCACGTAGAGCAGGCCGTAATCGGGCTCCACCTGCGGGAAGAACTCGACGCCCTTGCCGTACAGCCCATACGCGTACATGCCGCCGCCGAGCAGCAGGACGGTCAGCACGAGCGCCGTGATCGGCCAGTGCACGGCGGTCTTGACCACCGCCATGTAGACGCCGTCGCGGCGTTCGTGCTCCTCGTGCAGCGGCGCCTTGCCGATCATGGCGCCGATCGCCGGCGCGAAGATCAGCGCATAGGCCATCGACGCGGCCAGCGTGACGATCAGCGTGATCGGCAGGTATTTCATGAAGTCGCCGACGACGCCGGGCCAAAACAGCAGCGGCGAGAAGGCGGCGATGCGCGTCAGCGTCGCGGCGATCACCGGGCCCGCCATGCGCTTGGCCGCCTCCTCGAAGGCCTGCGCCCTGTGCATGCCTTCCGACATGCGCCGCTCGGCATATTCGGTGACGATGATGGCGTCGTCGACCAGCATGCCGACCGCCAGGATCAGGCTGAACAGCACGATCATGTTGATCGTGTAGCCCATCAGCGCGAGCAGCAGGATGCCCATCAGGAAGGACGACGGGATGGCCAGCCCGATCAGCATCGAGGCGCGTCCGGACAGCGCGTAGAGGATGACGACGAAGACCAGGATGACCGCGATCAGCACGTGGTTCTGCAGGTCGTTGAGCAGCTGGTTGACGAAGACCGACTTGTCCTGGGTGTAGGACACCTTGAGGTCGGGCAGCGTCTTCTGGCTCTGGGCCACGAATTCCTCGGCGACCTTCTTGGAGCCCTCGATGGTCTCGACCACATTGGCGCCGATGCGCTTCTTCACGGCGATGGTGATGGCGCTCTTGCCGTCGATGCGGGCGATGGTCTCGGCGTCCTCGAAGGTCGAGCGTACGGTGGCGACGTCGCGCACGCGCACCACCGCGTCCTGCCCGGCGACGACCGGAAGGTTGGCGACGTCCTGCGGCGTCTCGATCAGCGCCGGCACCTTGACGGCATATTTGCCTTCCGAACCCTCGATGGCGCCGGCCGCGACCAGGCTGTTGGACTGTCCGATGCCCTGGATGAGCTGGTCGAGCTGCAGCCCGTAGGAGGAGAGGCGCATCGGATCGATGATGGCTTCGACCAGCTCGTCGCGCGAGCCCTGGATCTCGCCCTCCAGCACGCCCGGCACCTCCTCGATGCGGTCGCGCAGGGTCTTTGCGGCCGCGGTCAGCAGGCGTTCGGGGATGTCGCCGGACAGCGTGACGAACACCACCGGGAATTCGGAGAGGTTGACCTCGTTGACGGTCGGCTCCTCGACGCCGGTCGGCAAATCGCGCTTGGCGTCCTGCACCTTGTTGCGCGTGTCGATCAGCGCATCGCCAAGGTCGACCGACGGATCGAACTCGACGATGACGTTGGCGCCGCCCTGGTAGGCGTTGGACTTCATCTCCTTGAGCCCCTTGAGGCTCTTCAGCTGCGATTCGACCGGCCGCAGCAGCAGGCGCTCGGCGTCCTCCGGCGAGATGCCCTGGTAGACCAGGCTGACATACATGATGGGTATGGCAACGTCCGGCTCGGCCTCCTTCGGCACCGACTGGTAGGCCAGCGCCCCGGCGATCACCAGGAACAGCAGCACCGAAAGGGTCAGCCGCGCATTGCGTATGGCAAGCTTGACGATGTCCATGACGTTCTCGTCCCTGCCGTCCCGGCGCTAGTTGATGTCGGCGTCGGCGCCGGCCAGTCTCTTGATGGTCGCCTCGTCGGCCTGCACCGCCTTGACCTGCACGCCTTCGGCGACGAGGTCCTGGCCTGCGACGATGACGCGGGCGTCGGCCGGGATGCCCGCGAGAATGAGGCCGTTCGGCGTGTCGTCGACGATGTCGATCGGGAAGAACACGACCTTGTCCTGCCCATCGACGGCGCGGATGCCGATGTCGCCGGCATCGGAGAGCGTCACCACCGAGCGGGGCAATACCACCGCGTCCGTCGGCTCCCCGCGCAATACGATCTCGGCGGTCATGCCGGCCGGCAGCGTCTTGTCCTCGTTGGGGATCGCCACCTCGATGCGGAAAGTGCGCGTGGCCGAGGTCGCGTCGCGGCTGATGTAGCGCAGCGTGCCGTCGACGGTGGTCCCGTCGACCAGCCGGATATCCGCCGTGCTGCCGACGCGGATGTATTTCAGGTCGCGCTCGCTGACCTCGCCGATGGCGAGCAGCGGGTCGAGGTTGATCAGCGTCGCCACTTCCGCTCCGGCGAGGATGGCGCTGCCACGTTGCACGGGCACGCGGTCGATGAGGCCGTTGAAGGGCGCGTAGATCTCGTAATTGGCAAGCTCGGCCTTGGCGTTTTCGAGCTGCGACTTGGCTGTGGCAAGTGCCGCGCGCGCCTGGTCGGCCTGCAGCTTGGGCGCGTTGCCGCCCTTGACCAGCCGCTCGGCGGCGTCGGCCTCGGCCTGGCGCTGCGTCACCACGCTCTCGGCCATGCGGATCTGCGCCTCCTTGTCCGCGGCTCCGAGCCGCATCACCAGCTCGCCGCGCTCGACGCGCTCGCCCTGCTTCACCGGCAGCTGCTCGATGACGCCCATGACGCGGGTGGCGAGGATGACGCGCTTCTCGGCGTCCGTGCGTCCCGAGACGCGGATGGCGCGGGCATGCTGGACGCGCGGCGGCGTCAGCACGGCGACCGTGCGCAGCGGCGCGGCGGGCTCTTCGGCCGCGGCCTGCTTCGCTTCGGCTTCCTCGGCGGCGCTGCCGACCGACGAGAACTTGCCGGTTCCCATCCATGCGGCGAAGGCGATCAGCACGACGACCGCCGCCAGCTTGTGGAATCTAAACTTCGACATCATAGCTTCCGTTTGCCGATCCAGCCCCGCAGTCGCAGCACCGCATATGGGTACGCATGGCCGCACTTACACGCCCGGTCGGAGGCCACCGGGAAAGCGCCGGACACGTACAACATCTAGCTCTCACCCAAAAGTGAGAATTTTTTATCAACCGATCAAGACGAGCCTGCAGAATTCAACCTTGCGCCCATGAGCACCCTCTGCGCAGCGCATTGCCGCAAGGTTGCATCATGGCAGCAGCCGTCAGCAATATTATTGCATGGCTCACGCAAAGGTCACTTCCTTGGCCAGCGGCAGGGCCCGGATGCGCTTTCCCGTCAGCGCGAACACGGCGTTGGCGAGCGCCGGCGCGGCCGGCGGCGTGCCGATCTCGCCGACGCCGCCCATCCTGTGGAAATTCTCCAGGATGGCGACCTCGAAGCGCGGGCATTGCGGCATGCGCATGGCGTCGAAGTCATGGAAGTTCGACTGTTCGACCATGCCGTCGGCAAAGGTGATCTCCTGGCCCATCGCCGCGGACAGGCCGTAGATGGCGCCGGACACTAGCTGGGCCTCGATGATGCCGGGATCGAGCGCGGTGCCGACATCGGCGGCGATCCAGACGTTTTCGATGCGGATGCCGTCCGGCGTGTCGGCGACCTGCACGACCTCGGCGACCCAGCTGCCGAAGGACAGCGTGAAAGCGAAGCCTTTCGCCTTGCCGGCGGGCGGTGGCGTGCCCCAGCCGGACATCTCGGCGGCCTTCTCCACCACCTTCACGGCGGCGGGGAAGTCGGCCATCAGCCGCCTGCGCAGCTCGACCGGGTCGGTCTTGCCGGCGACCGCTATCTCGTCGAGAAAACCCTCGTGGAAAAACCCGTTGAACGAGCAGCCGACCGAGCGCCATGAGCCGACCGGCACCGTGACCGGTGCCGCGATGCCGGTCACCCGGTAGCTCGGGATCGTGTAGGGCTGGTTGCAGGCGCCGTCGACGATGGTCCTGTCGGACCCGGGCGCCGACATGGAGGGGAACAGCCGCCGCACGGTGCTGGCCATGATCGAGGGCGCGGAAATCTTCATGTCGAGCGCGACCGGCAGTCCGTCGTCGCCCAGCCGCGCCTGGAGCCGTCCCGCCGCGGCCGGCCGGTAGGCGTCGTGGCGCATGTCCTGCTCGCGCGTCCACACGACCTTGACCGGGCGGCCGTCTGCCTCCCTGGCCATCAGCGCCGCGCAGAGGGAAAAGTCGACCTCGATGCGCCGGCCGAAACCGCCGCCGAGCGACGGCGTGTGCACGGTGACCTTGTCCGGCTCGATGCCGAGCGCATCGGCGCACAGCCGGCGGGTGATGGTCGGCCCCTGGTTGCCGGCCCATAGGTCCAGCACGCCGTCCTTGAAGCGCGCCGTTGCGTTCATCGGCTCCATGGCTGCATGGGCGAGGTAGGGCACGGAATAATCGGCCTCGACGACTTTCTCGCGCGGCGCGTCGGCGAAGGCGGTGTCGACATTGCCGTCGTCGCGCATGACGAAACCGTCGGGCGAGGCGAGGCCGTCGCTCAGCACCTTGGCGATCGCCGCGCTGTCCGGCGGATATTCGGGCGCGTCCCACTCGGCCTCGATGGCCTCGGCCGCCTTGAACGCCGCCCAGGTGTTTTGGGCGATGATGCCAAAGCCGTGGCCGTAGTTCGTCGCCAGCGGCACGATCTTGACGACGCCCGGCATTTTCCCGGCCGCCGCGAGATCCACCTTGGTCGGAGCCGCCCAGAAACGCGGGCTGAGCTTGACTGTGCCGAACAGCATGTCCGGCAGCGTCACGTCGATGCCGAAGATCGGGGCGCCGGTGACCTTCGCCAGCATGTCGACGCGCTGCTGCGGCTTGCCGAGCAGCGTCCAGGCCGACCTGTCCTTGAGCGGCGGATCGGCCGGTGGCGACAGTTTCGCCGCGTCGAGCGCCACTTCGCCATAGGTCAGCGACCGGCCCGACGCCTCGTGCACGATGCTGCCGGCGGACGTCTTCAGGTCGCCGGCCGGCACCTTCAGCCGCGCCGCGGCGGCCGCGACCAGCATCGACCGGGCGGCGGCGCCGGCCTGCCGCATCTTGACGAAGCCGTCGCGGGTGGAGGACGACCCGCCCGTGCCCTGCAGGCCGAAGACCTTGCTGACGCGGCCCATGACGGAGCGCATGATCTCGGCGGTCGTGCTCTCGTCGTAGAAGGCGGACGCGCCGCCTTCCTCCAGCATGGCGGCATTGTAATAGGCCCAGGAGGCCGGCCCGTGCTCGACCGTCAGCGCCTCCAGCGGCACGTCGAGCTCCTCCGCCACCAGCGCGGCAAGCGTCGTCGAGATGCCCTGGCCCATTTCGGCGCGGGGTGCGATCACGGTGATGGTGTTGTCGGCCGCGATCTTGACGTAGGGATTGAAGGTCGCCTCGCCGTCGGCAAGGTCGCCTTCCAGCGGGTTGGAATAGGGCGTCGCGACGTACCAGTAGCCGAAGGCGGCGCCGCCGGCGACGGCGGCGGCGCCGAACAGGAGGGCGCGGCGGGTGATCTTTCCGAGACGGCTCATCCTCAGATCCCCGCCGTCTTGAGGGCGGCCGCCTTCTTGATGGCGGCGCGGATCCTCGGATAGGTGCCGCAGCGGCACAGATTGCCGGCCATCGCCTCGTCGATGTCGGCATCGCTCGGCTCGGCGACCTGGTCGAGCAGGGCGACCGCGCTCATGATCTGGCCGGCCTGGCAGTAGCCGCACTGCGCCACCTGCTCCTCCAGCCAGGCCTGCTGCACCGGGTGCAGCTTGCCGCCTTGCGCCAGCCCCTCGATGGTCAGCACCTCGCCGTCGACATCGCCGAGCGGCAGCGAGCAGGAGCGCACGGCGACGCCGCCGACATGCACGGTGCAGGCGCCGCACATGGCGATGCCGCAGCCGAATTTCGGCCCGGTCTTGCCGGCGATGTCGCGCAGCGCCCACAAGAGCGGCATGTCGGGATCGGCGTCGATCTCCATCGGTTTTCCATCGACGATCAGGCGCATTGGCAAATCCTCGTGCCGGCCTGTATGACAGGCGGAATTGACTCCTGAGAACAATCTGACAAAATTCGTCCAAATGTCAAGACAGCCTCGCCAAGCCGAGATTGCAACCTCCACCGGCGCTTCCGCCGACGAGGGCAAGCGAACCCGCATCCTCGAAGCGGCGATGAAGGTGTTCCTCGCCTACGGCTTCTCGCGCGCCACCATGGACGACATCGCCCAGGCGGCGGAGATGTCGCGGCCGGCGCTCTATCTCCTCTTCAAGAACAAGGCCGACATCTACCGTGCGCTCGCCGCGAAGCTGGTGCAAGAGTCGTTCGAGAAGGCGCGCCTGGCGCTCGAGGCCGAGGGCAGCCTCGGCGAGCGCATCTTTGCCGCGATCGACGCGTGCATGATCTCGGTGTTCTCCGAGATCGCCGCCTCGCCGCACGGCGCCGACATCCTCGACGCCAAGAGCAACCTGGCCGCCGACCTGCTGCTGTCGTGGAAGCGCGACCTTGCCGGCATCATGCGCGACGCGATCGAACAGGAGGTGCGGCGCAGCGGCGTCGACCTGTCGGCGCGCGACCTGTCCGCCGAGATGCTGGCGCAGTTCCTGCTCGACGGCATCGAGGGCATGAAGTCGCGCCTCACCGCGCCCGAGCAGCAGCGCAAGGCCCTGCGCGGCCTGGTGCGGATCGTCGAGGCGGCGCTTCAGGGGTAAGGCGCATCTTTGCATCGCTTGCGCTGCCCCTCGACGAGGACTTTCGCCGCCTCGTACCCCCACCCCTAACCCCTCCCCACAAGGGGGAGGGGGACTTGCGGCTGCCATGCCGCGTGAAACCGTCGAGGACTGACGCCTTGCGGTGATGCCAGCCAGTCCCCCTCCCCCTTGTGGGGAGGGGTTAGGGGTGGGGGTAAACTCAGATGCGATTGCCCTACCGGTAAGGGTGAGGGGCGGGATCGACGGTTCCAGTCCTGCGCTAACGCCGCCGCGCCGGGCCCGGCTTCGGGCGGTTGGCGAGGAAGGCGCGCACGCGGCTGCCCGGACCCGGCTTGCGGTCGACGGGCGGGCGCAGCACGAGGAAAGCCTCGAGGTCGACGGTCGGGCGCTCGCCGACCGCGTCGAAATGCTCCTCCAGCCAATCGCCGGCGGCGTTGCGGCCGAGGTCGCGCAGATATTCGAGGAAGGCCCATTCGGCGCTGACCTTCGAGGAGGCGGACAGTTCCCTGAACGCCTCGTCGGCGTCGATGCGGTGCAGGCGGATGTCGCGGTACTCATCCTTGGGCAGCCGCCCGGCGGCGATCAGTTCCTTGACGAAGGCGATCGCCCGGAATTCGCGCAGCAGCCCGGCGTTGAAGGTGATCTCGTCGATGCGGTTCTGGATCTCGTTGGCGCTGCGCGGCGTGCCCTCGCGCACGACAGGGTTGATCTGCACCAGCAGCACGTCCTCGGTCCTGTTGGCGTAGAAGAACGGGAAGATCGCCGGGTTGCCGCCATAGCCGCCGTCCCAGTAGGGCACGCCGTCGATCTCGACGGCGCGGAAGAGCTGCGGCAGGCAGGCCGAGGCCATCACCGCGTCGGCGGTGATCTCGTCGGGATTGAAGACGCGGATCTGGCCGGTCTCGACATTGGTGGCCGAGACGAAAACCTTGATCGCCCGGCAGGCGCGCACCCTGTCGAAATCGATCTCGGCCTCGACGACGTCGCGCAGCGGGTTGATGTCGAGCGGATTGACCAGATAGGGCGAGAACGCCCGGCTCATCATGTCGTACCAGTAGTAGCCCGGCGAGTTCTCCACCGACCAGTTGCCGAGCAGCATGTCCCAGGGCGTGCGCTGGATCGGGCTGAAGCGGCCGTTGCGCGCCACCGCCTTCCAGAAGTCGTGCAGTTTTTCGCGCGCACCTTCCGGTCCGCCGCGCATCCAGCCGTCGACCAGCGCCACGGCGTTCATGGCGCCGGCGCTGGTGCCGGAGACGGCGTCGAAGGAGAGCCGGCCGTCCTCCAGGAGCCGATCGAGCACGCCCCAGCTGAAGGCGCCGTGCGAGCCGCCGCCCTGCAGCGCGACGTTGATCGGCTTCTTCGCCGGGGTTTTGCCGTTGGCGGTCATGCTGCATCCTTGTTCACCAGCTGGCGCGGCGGCGCGGAGCGTTTTTTCCCCCCGTGAACGGCTGGGCAATCGCCTATGGAGTTACCCCCACCCCTAACCCCTCCCCTCAAGGGGGAGGGGGATCTTGCCGCAGTTGAGACAGCCATGAATCGATGACGATTTCGCTCGGCAATGGCGGCCGCAAAGTTCCCCTCCCCCTCGAGGGGGAGGGGTTAGGGGTGGGGGTAACCCGCCGGCCGACGCTTCCAGAACTTCCATATGCGATTGCCCTGCCGTGAAAGGAGAAGGGGCCTCACGCCGCCGTCCAGCCGCCGTCGACTGAGATGTGCGTGCCGTTGACCTGCGCGGCCGCCGGCGAGCACAGGAACGACACGGTGGCGGCGATCTGCTCGACCGTGACGAACTCCTTGGTCGGCTGCTTGTCGAGCATGACCTCGCGGATGACGGTCTCGCGGTCCATGTTGTGGGCCTTCATCTGGTCCGGGATCTGCGCCTCGACCAGCGGGGTCAGCACATAGCCGGGACACACCGCGTTGCAGGTGATGCCGTCGCGCGCCACCTCCAGCGCGATGGTCTTGGTCAGGCCCATGATGCCGTGCTTGGCCGACACATAGGCCGACTTGAACGGCGAGGCGACCAGCCCGTGCGCCGAGGCGATGTTGACGATGCGGCCGTGGCCGGCCTTCTTCATCAGCGGGATCGCCGCGGCCGCGGTGTGGAAGGCCGACGACAGGTTGATGGCGATGATCTGGTCCCATTTGGCGATCGGGAACTCCTCGACCGGCGCCACATGCTGGACGCCGGCATTGTTGACGAGGATGTCGACCGTGCCGAACGCCTCGGCCGCCTGCGCCACCAGCGCCCGGCACTGCTCGGGCTTCGACATGTCGGCCTGCACGTAGATCGCCTTGACGCCGTGCTCCCTGGCGAGGCCGTCGGCGATCGCGTGGTCCCCGGGGCTGTCGCTGAAGGAGTTCAGCACCAGGTTGCAGCCCTCGGCGGCGAACTGTCTTGCGATGGCGAGGCCGATGCCGGAGGTCGAGCCGGTGACGACGGCGGTCCGGGGAGGGGTCTGGGCGGCAGGCATGGAAGCGGTCCTTCTGTCCGGGATACTGCACTGCAACACATATTGCGCCGCACAAAAATTGCCAGTGCGGCGTGCTGCGCCATCTGCTTGCCCGGCGGTCAAGGGCGCAACGGTTAGGATCGCCCGACGTTCTGGGCCAGCGGGTTCCACGCCTAGCCTGAAGACGCTATGACATCATGACACGCCAACGCGCCGTCATCCACGAGGAGGAAAGCTGCCGGTGACCGAGCGACCATCGTCCCTGGCGCCCATGGGCTATCCGGTCTTCCGTGGCGTGTGGGCGGCGAGCCTGGCCTCCAATCTCGGTGGCCTCATCCAGGCGGTCGGCGCGGCCTGGCTGATGACCTCCATCTCCGGCTCGGCCGACATGGTGGCGCTGGTGCAGGCCTCGACCTCGCTGCCGATCATGATCTTCTCGCTGGCGTCGGGCGCCATCGCCGACAATTTCGACCGCCGCCGCGTCATGCTGATCGGGCAGGTGTTCATGCTGGTCGTGTCGCTGGGGCTGGCGGCCTGCACCTATGCCGGGGTGATCACGCCGTGGCTGCTGCTCGGCTTCACCTTCCTGATCGGCTGCGGCACGGCGCTCTACAACCCGTCCTGGCAGGCCTCCGTCGGCGAGATGGTGCCGCGCAGCGTGCTGCCGTCGGCGGTGGCGCTCAACAGCGTCAACTTCAACCTGTCGCGCAGCGTCGGGCCGGCGATCGGCGGCATCATCGTGGCGAGCTTCGGCGCGGCCGCCGCGTTCGCCGTCAATGCCCTCAGCTATCTGCCGCTGCTCTTCGCCATCGGCCGCTGGAAGCCGGCGGTCGCGGTGTCGACGCTGCCGCCCGAAACGCTCGGCTCGGCGATGACGGCGGGGCTGCGCTACGTCGCCATGTCTCCGCATATCGAAAAGGTGCTGCTGCGCGGCTTCGCTTTCGGCTTCACGGCGATCGTCGTGCTGTCGCTGCTGCCGCTCGCCTCGCGCGACCTGCCGGGCGGCGGGCCGCTGCTCTACGGCCTGATGCTCGGCTGCTACGGCATCGGCGCCATCGGTGGCGCCTTCCTCGGCGGCCGGGCGCGCGAAAGATGGTCGAACGAGACGGTGGCGCGCGCCGCCTTCATCGGCTTCGCCGTCTGCGCGGCGACCGTTGCGCTCAGCCCCAACGCCTGGATTGCGGGTCTCGGCATGGCGATCGGCGGCGTCTGCTGGGTGCTGGCGCTCGCCATGTTCAACGTCACGGTGCAATTGTCGACGCCGCGCTGGGTGCTCGGGCGGGCGCTGGCGCTCTACCAGACCGCCACCTTCGGCGGCATGGCGCTGGGAAGCTGGATCTGGGGCGTGGTCGCCGACCGCTACGGCATCGACGCGGCGCTGCTGTCGGCGGCCGTGCTGATGCTGGGCGGCGCGGCGATCGGGCTTTGGCTGGCGCTGCCGGCCAAGACGCCGGACAATCTCGACCCGCTCGGCCGCTGGCAGATGCCGCATGTCGCGCTCGACCTGCGCGGCCGCAGCGGCCCGGTGGCGGTGCTGATCGAATACATCATCCGCGAGGAGGACACGCGCGCCTTCCTCGAAGCCATGCATGAGCGCCGCCGCATCCGCCGGCGCGACGGCGCCCGCCAGTGGGAGCTGCTGCGCGACACTGAGAAGCCGGAGGTGTGGATCGAATCCTACCATGTGCCGACCTGGACCGATTACGTCCGCCACAACCAGCGGCGCACCCAGGCCGACGCCGGCGTCGCCGACCGCATCCAGGCGCTGCACAGCGGCACGGAGCCGCCGAGGGTGCACCGCATGGTGGTGCGTCCGACCGACTGGACGGAGCCCGGCCTGCAGACCCGGACGCCTGTGGATCTGGGATAAAGGCAAGGTGCGGCTTCACCGCCGGACGCCGGTCCGGCGCAGCACCTCGAGCGCCACGTCGATGAAGGCGCGCAGCTTCGGCTGTGTCTGGGCGCGGCTGGGAAAATACAGGAACAGGCCGGGAGACGTCGGTGAAAACCGCTCGAGCACCCGGACCAGGCGGCCGTCGCGCAGCTCGGCTTCCACGGTGATGTCAGCCGCATAGGCCAGTCCGAGGCCGGCGCGGGCGAAGGAGGCGAGCAGCGCCCCGTCATTGACGATGATGCCGCCGGGCGGATCGAAGGACTGGGCCCGGCCGTCGCGCTCGAACTCCCACCGGTACACCGTCCCGGAGGTCGGGAAGCGATAGCGGATCGCCTCGTGGCGGACCAGGTCCTCCGGCACGTGGGGATGTCCGTGCGTGGCAAGATAATCGGGGCTGGCGACGACCGACCAGGCGATGTCGCGGCTCAGCCTGACGGCGATCATGTCCTCGTCCACCAGTTCGCCGATGCGGATGCCGGCGTCGAAGCCGCGTGCGGGGAGATCGACGGCCGCGTCGTCGACCGAGACCTCGATGGCAACCCTCGGGTGACTGCGGCGCAGAGCGGGCACGACCGGCTCGACGACGAGCGGCACGGCGATGCGCGGCACCGTGATGCGCAACAGTCCGGCGGGCTCCCCAGCCATGTCGACCGTGTCGCTGATCGCGGCGGCGATCTCGGTTGCCGCCGGTCCGACCCGCGCCAGCAGCGCGGCTCCGGCTTCCGAGAGGCCGACATGCCGGGTCGTGCGCAGGAAAAGCGGCGTGCCGAGGCGTGCCTCCAAAACCTTCACCGCCTGGCTGACTGCCGCCGGCGAGACGCCGAGCCGGATCGCCGCTGCGGAAAAGCTGCCCTCCCGCGCGACGGCCAGAAACGAGGAGAGACCGGCAAAGGGATCGGTGGCGCTCATGGCAGCATTTTAAAGCCAGACTTAAAGGTTCGAAAAGCCAGAGCCGGTTTTTCCCGTCGCGGCGGCCGGCTACCGTCATGGTGCTTCAAGCAGGGCAATCGCATGTGAGTTTACCCCCACCCCTAACCCCTCCCTACAGGGGGGAGGGGAACTTTGCGGCCGCCATGCCGCGCGAAACCGTCGAGGATTGACGCCTTGCGGTGATGCCGGCCAGTCCCCCTCCCCCTTGTGGGGAGGGGTTGGGGGTGGGGGTAAGCTCATATGCGATTGCCCTTGCGTCTCAAGGGAGAAGGAAAGATGACCATGCTGGTTTCGTCGGACAAAGCGATATCGATCCCGCGCCGTGGTGTCCTGGCCGGCCTCGTGGCGGCCGGCGCGGCGGCGGGCACTGCGACGGCGGCTGCGCAACCGGCCGGCGCCCTCGCCGGCAAGGTCGCCATCGTCACGGGCGCCACCTCCGGCATCGGCGCCGCCACCGTCGCGGCCCTAGCTGCGGCCGGTGCAAAAGTCGCCTTCAACGGTCGGCGCGAGGCGCTCGGCGCCAAGGTGGAAGCGGAGGTGCGGGCCGCCGGCGGCGACGTCGTCTACCTCAGATCGGACGTGCGCGACGCGGCGCAGACGGAGCGGTTCGTCGGCGACGCCGTCGCACGTTTCGGCCGCCTCGACATCGCCTTCAACAATGCCGGCATCGACCTGCCGCCGGCCCGCATCGAGGACACCGCCGTCGACGGCTTCGACGACCAGATCGCGACCAACCTGCGTGGCGTCTTCCTGTCGATGAAGTACGAACTGCCGCATCTCGTCCGCTCGAAGGGCTCGATGATCAACATGGCCTCGATCGGCGGGCGGCATGCCCTGCCGAACATTTTGGCCTATGGCGCCTCCAAGGCCGCGGTGATCCACATGACGCGCTCGGCGGCGCAGGAGTATGGAAAGGACGTCCGCATCAACGCAATCGCGCCGGGCGCCATCGAGACGCCGATGCTGGAACGGGTCCGCCGGGACTGGAACGTCACCACCGAGCAGCTCATCGCGCCCTATCCCGCCGGCCGCGTCGGCACCCCGGCGGAGGTCGCGTCGCTCGTGCTGTTCCTGGCCAGCGACGCCAGCTCCTACGTCAGCGGCCACGTCATCGGCATAGACGGCGGCGATTTGCCTTAGCGTTTCCGGAGCGGCGGATCGGGGCCGCGGATTTGCCATTGCCGCCGCTGCGATGGCCACGCTTCTCCGTTCCGGTCCTGCGAAATGCGTTCGCGTTCCAGCAAGGCGATTGCTGCGCCGCAAAAAAGCTCCAAAGCCGGCTGATCAGCGAAAATCATCACCTGATCGGATGCCCGCATGCAGTACCAGCCCGCCAACCAGAGATTACGCATCAGGATTCTTCAGGCGGGAGTCCTGCTGCTTGCCGCGCCTCTCGCCACCATGCATCCCGCGTTCTCCGGCGACGGCAACGATACGCTCGAGCAGATCGGTGTGGCACTCGTTCTCATCTGCATCGCCGGCCGGATGTGGAGCATCCTCTACATCGGCTCGAAGAAGAACCGGGAGCTGGTGACGACCGGCCCCTACTCGATGACCCGCAACCCGCTCTACTTCTTTTCCACGATCGGCGCGATCGGCATCGGGGTGTTCGTCGGGTCGCTGGTGCTGACGCTGGTCCTTGGCCTCGCCGTCTATCTGGTGCTCGTCGCGACTGCCGGCAGGGAGGCGCGGCATCTCGAAGCGCTGTTCGGTGACCGATACCGCGAGTATGTACGGGAGACGCCGCTGTTCTGGCCCAAGCCCTCGATCTATCGCGAAGCCGGGGAAGTCGCCTTCTCGCCGGTTGCGCTCAGGCGCACCTTCCTCGACGGACTGCTCTTTCTCCTCGCCTTTCCGGCCATCGAGGCGATCGAGTACCTGAAGGATGCAGGCCTCGTGCCTATCCTGTTCCATCTGCTCTGAAACATCGCACCCGAGGCAGAGCCGTTGCTGAACAATCATCGTGCGGCTGACCTCCGGACCGCTGATAATTGGCCGACACCCCGTTTCCCTTTGCGACCCGCGCAACTACTATCCGCGCGGAATCAGATGCAGCCGCGAGGGGACGGGATGGAGCTGGGATTTCCGTGGCCGACGACCAACGGCGAGTGGCTGGCGTGGACGAGCGCCGCGGTCACCGTGCTGTTCGGCCTGCTGATGTTCTTCGCGCCGCGCATCGCCCTGCGCATCCTGCGCCTGCAGACCACCGAGGCCCATCCGGAGGCGGTGTCGCAGTCGCGCGCCACCATGGCCGGCTTCTATCTCGGCGTCGGCCTTTGCGCGCTGCTGCTCGCCCAGCCCTTCGTCTACATGACGCTCGGCCTGTCCTGGCTGTTCACCGCCTTCGGCCGCATCGTGTCGATGCTGTCGGACCGCGGCAATACGCTCTACAACTGGGTCTCGCTCATCGTCGAAGCGGTGCTGGCGGTGCTGCCGCTCGCCTTCGCCTTCGGCCTGGTGTCCTGAATCGCCGGCGCTTTTCCGCGGCTGCGACAATCTGTTCAAAAGCTTGTCCGGCAACGTGTTGCGGTCATCGTAGGCGTATGCTAGACGGCGGGCGGCTGTCGACCGGGGGGACGCGTCCTGCGCAGACCAGCCGACGACAAAATTGCAGCAAGGCCAAAGGTTTAGCCAGAGTCGCCCAGACTCGCGCCGATAATCCCGCGGCCTTTCAGACCAAGAGAAAAGACCGCCCGTGGCAAAGTCCAGCTCGCCAGTCTCAGGGGTTGCCGAACGCTACGCCGCTTCCTTGCATGATCTCGCCGCCGAGGCGAAGTCCGTCGACAAGGTGGAGGCCGATCTCGGCCGCTTCGAGGCGCTGCTGGCCGGCAGCGAGGATCTCGATCGGCTGATCAAGAGCCCGGTGTTCTCGGCCGACGACCAGTTCAAGGCGATCTCGGCGATCCTCGCCAAGGCGGGCATCACCGGCCTCGTCGGCAACTTCCTCAAGGTCGTCGCCAAAAACCGCCGCCTGTTCGCGGTGCCGTCGATGATCAAGGCGTTCCGCCGCATCGCCGCCGAGGCGCGCGGCGAGGTCGCCGCCGAGGTCACCTCGGCGCATGCGCTCACGGCGGCGCAGCAGACGGAACTCAAGGCGGCGCTCAAGGGCGTGGCCGGCAAGGACGTCGCCATTTCCGTGACGGTCGATCCGTCGCTGCTCGGCGGTCTCGTCGTCAGGCTCGGCTCGCGCCAGATCGACACGTCGCTCAGAACAAAACTCAATTCGCTCAAGCTTGCACTGAAAGAGGTCGGCTGATGGACATCCGCGCCGCGGAAATTTCCGCAATCCTTAAGGACCAGATCAAGAATTTCGGCAAGGAGGCCGAGGTCTCCGAGGTCGGTCAGGTTCTGTCGGTCGGCGACGGCATCGCCCGCGTCTACGGTCTCGACAACGTCCAGGCCGGCGAGATGGTCGAGTTCCCTGGCGGCATCCGCGGCATGGCGCTCAACCTCGAAGCCGACAATGTCGGCGTCGTCATCTTCGGCGCCGACCGCGACATCAAGGAAGGCGACACCGTCAAGCGCACCGGCGCCATCGTCGACGCGCCGGTCGGTCCGGCGCTGCTCGGCCGCGTCGTCGACGCGCTCGGCAACCCGATCGACGGCAAGGGTCCGATCAAGGCGACCGAGCGCCGCCGCGTCGACGTCAAGGCGCCCGGCATCATCCCCAGAAAGTCGGTGCACGAGCCGATGTCGACCGGCCTCAAGGCCATCGACGCGCTCATCCCGGTCGGCCGCGGCCAGCGCGAGCTGGTGATCGGCGACCGCCAGACCGGCAAGACCGCCATCATCCTCGACACCATCCTGAACCAGAAGGCGGTCCACCAGAGCGGCCCCGAGAGCGAGAAGCTCTACTGCGTCTACGTCGCCATCGGCCAGAAGCGCTCGACCGTCGCGCAGTTCGTGAAGGTGCTGGAAGAGCGCGGTGCCCTTGAATATTCGATCATCGTCGCCGCCACCGCTTCGGACCCGGCGCCGATGCAGTTCCTGGCGCCGTTCACCGCTTGCACCATGGGCGAGTATTTCCGCGACAACGGCCAGCATGCGCTGATCGGTTATGACGATCTTTCGAAGCAGGCCGTGGCCTACCGCCAGATGTCGCTGCTGCTGCGCCGCCCGCCGGGCCGCGAAGCCTATCCGGGCGACGTGTTCTACCTGCACTCGCGCCTGCTGGAGCGCGCCGCCAAGCTCAACGACGAGGAAGGCAACGGCTCGCTGACCGCGCTGCCGGTCATCGAGACGCAGGCCAACGACGTCTCGGCCTACATCCCGACCAACGTCATCTCGATCACCGACGGCCAGATCTTCCTCGAGACCAATCTGTTCTTCCAGGGCATCCGCCCCGCCGTGAACGTCGGCCTGTCGGTGTCGCGCGTCGGCTCGGCCGCCCAGGTCAAGGCGATGAAGCAGGTCGCCGGCTCGATCAAGGGCGAGCTCGCGCAGTATCGCGAGATGGCCGCGTTCGCGCAATTCGGCTCCGACCTCGACGCCGCCACGCAGCGCCTGCTCAACCGCGGCGCCCGCCTGACCGAGCTCCTGAAGCAGCCGCAGTTCTCGCCGCTGAAGACGGAAGAGCAGGTCGCGGTGATCTTCGCCGGCGTCAATGGCTATCTCGACAAGCTCGCGGTCGCCCAGGTCGGCAAGTTCGAGCAGGGCCTGCTCGCCCACATGCGCTCGGACGGCAAGGACGTGCTCGACGCCATCCGCAAGGAGAAGGCGCTGTCGGATGACCTGCGCGGCAGGCTGAAGGCGCAGATCGACGCCTTCGCCAAGACCTTCGCCTGAGACTGACGGGGACGGACGGGCGACATGCCTTCGCTAAAGGACCTACGCAACCGCATCGCCTCGGTTAAGGCGACGCAGAAGATCACCAAGGCGATGCAGATGGTCGCCGCGGCGAAGCTGCGCCGCGCCCAGGAAGCGGCGGAGGCGGCCCGGCCCTATTCGCAGCGCATGGCGGCGGTGCTGGCCAACATCACCCAGGCGGTGGGCGGCGGCGGCGATGCGCCGGCGCTGATGACCGGCACCGGCAAGGACGACGTGCACCTGCTCGTCGTCTGCACGGCCGAGCGCGGCCTGTGCGGCGGCTTCAACAGCCAGATCGCGCGTTTCGCCCGCGACCACATCCGCAAGCTGCTGGCGGCCGGCAAGCAGGTGAAGATCATCTGCGTCGGCAAGAAGGGTTTCGACATCCTGCGCCGCGACTACGGCAATCTGATCATCGATCGCGTCGACCTGCGCGAGGTCAAGACGCTGGGCTTCGGCAATGCCGACGCCATCGCCCGCAAGGTGATCCAGCTCTTCGACGAAGGCCAGTTCGACGTCGCGACGCTGTTCTATTCGCAGTTCAAGTCAGTGATCTCGCAGATCCCGACAGCGCAGCAGCTCATCCCCGCCGCCGTGGCCAGCGGCAATGGCGAGGGCGATGCCGGCGCTGTCTACGAATACGAGCCAGAGCCGGGCGAGATCCTCTCCGACCTGATCCCGCGCAACATCGCGGTGCAGATTTTTCGCGCGCTGCTGGAGAACGCGGCCGGCGAGATGGGCGCCAAGATGAGCGCGATGGACAGTGCCACGCGCAATGCCGGCGACATGATCAACAAATTGTCGATCACCTACAACCGTCAGCGCCAGGCGCAGATCACCAAGGAACTCATCGAGATCATCTCGGGCGCCGAGGCGCTCTAGCCGCGGCCGCCGCGTGACGGCGGGCCGACGCGACACAATCGAACGAAAAGGGTAACGAAAATGGCGAAAGCAGCGACCCCCAAGGCACCGGCCGCGGCCAAGGCCCCGGCAAAGGCTGCCGCAGCGAAGGCGGCCCCGGCCAAGGCCGCGGCGACCAAGGCTCCGGCGAAGGCCGCTCCGGCCGCGCCGGTGAAGGCGAGGACGCCGGTGACGGCCGCAAACGGCGCGACCGGCAAGGTGCGTCAGGTCATCGGCGCCGTCGTCGACGTGCAGTTCGAGGACAGCCTGCCGGCGATCCTGAACGCGCTGGAGACCGACAATGTCGGCAACCGCCTCGTGCTCGAGGTCGCCCAGCATCTCGGCGAGAACACGGTGCGCTGCATCGCCATGGATTCGACCGAAGGCCTGGTGCGCGGCCAGCCCGTCGCCGACACCGGCGGCCCGATCTCGGTGCCGGTCGGCCCGGAAATGCTCGGCCGCATCATCAACGTCATCGGCGAGCCGGTCGACGAGGCCGGCCCGGTCAAGGCGACCGAATTCCGCGCCATCCACCAGCCGGCCCCGGAATATGTCGACCAGTCGACCGAGGCACAGATCCTGATCACCGGCATCAAGGTGCTCGACCTGCTGGCGCCCTACGCCAAGGGCGGCAAGATCGGCCTGTTCGGCGGCGCCGGCGTCGGCAAGACCGTGCTGATCCAGGAACTGATCAACAACGTCGCCAAGGCTCATGGCGGCTTCTCGGTGTTCGCCGGCGTCGGTGAGCGCACCCGCGAGGGCAACGACCTCTATCACGAGTTCATCGAGTCCGGCGTCAACAAGAAGGGCGGCGGCGAGGGCTCGAAGGCAGCGCTGGTCTACGGCCAGATGAACGAGCCGCCGGGTGCGCGTGCCCGCGTCGGCCTGACCGGCCTCACCGTCGCCGAGTACTTCCGCGACCAGGGCCAGGACGTGCTGTTCTTCGTCGACAACATCTTCCGCTTCACCCAGGCGGGTTCGGAAGTGTCGGCGCTGCTCGGCCGCATTCCTTCGGCCGTGGGCTACCAGCCGACGCTCGCCACCGACATGGGCGCCCTGCAGGAGCGCATCACCACCACCACGACCGGCTCGATCACCTCGGTGCAGGCCATCTACGTGCCCGCCGACGACCTGACCGACCCGGCGCCGGCGACCTCCTTCGCCCACCTCGACGCGACGACCGTGCTCAACCGCGCCATCGCCGAGAAGGGCATCTACCCGGCGGTCGACCCGCTCGACTCGACCTCGCGCATGCTCGACCCGATGGTCGTCGGCGAGGAGCACTACCAGGTCGCCCGCCAGGTGCAGCAGACCTTGCAGCGCTACAAGTCGCTGCAGGACATCATCGCCATCCTGGGCATGGACGAGCTGTCGGAAGAGGACAAGCTGACGGTGGCGCGCGCCCGCAAGATCGAGCGCTTCCTGTCGCAGCCCTTCTTCGTGGCCGAGGTGTTCACCGGCGCGCCGGGCAAGCTGGTCGACCTCGCCGACACCATCAAGGGCTTCAAGGGCCTGGTGAACGGCGAATACGACCACCTGCCGGAAGCCGCCTTCTACATGGTCGGCTCCATCGAGGAGGCGGTCGAGAAGGCGCAGCGGCTGGCGGCGGAAGCGGCGTGATCTGAGCGAATAGCGAATAGGGAGTAGCGAATAGAGATCTAAGCGGCAGCCGAGTGCGAACTTTATTCGCTATTCGCTATTCGCTATTCGCTAATTTGCCATGGCTGAAGCATTCAAATTCGAACTCGTTTCCCCCGAACGCCTTCTGGTTTCGGAGGACGTCGAATCCGTCGTCATCCCGGGCACCGAAGGCGAGATGACCGTCATGGCCAACCACGCGCCGGTGATGTCGACCATCAAGCCCGGCGTGGTTACCGTGAACCCGGTCTCCGGTTCGCCGGAGCGCTACGTCGTGTTCGGCGGCTTCGCCGACATCCTGCCCTCCGGCTGCACGCTGCTTGCGGAATCGGCGGTGCCGGTGAAGGACATCGACAAGGCCGACATCGCCCGCCGCATCCAGGAGGCGCGCGAGGACCTTGCCGACGCCAAGGACCACGCCTCGCGTACCAAGGCTGAAGAATTCCTGCAGCAGCTCACCACGCTGGAGGGGGCGATCCTGCCGGCGTAAGCCGTCGGCTGACGGATCATCTCAAAAGCGGGGCAATTTGCTCCGCTTTTTTGTTGTCGCCAGGTCGCGTCGCGCTCTTTCGCACCCCCCTCTGTCCTGCCGGACATCTCCCCCGCAAGGGGGGAGATTGGCAGCTTCGCTGTCCGCCCGCATTCTGCGGCGTTGGAGATTGGCGAAAGCAAAGCGGCCGGCCAATCTCCCCCCTTGCGGGGGAGATGTCCGGCAGGACAGAGGGGGGTGCGAAAGAGCTCGACGCTCCAAGTTGGAAGATGACCTCCCGCCAATGCGGACCTTATCCAACCGCCGCCCGCTCCTTGAGCAGCGCCCGCAACTCCCCGCTCTCCCTGAAACTCGCCGCCTCCACCGGCTCCTGCTTGCCGGGCAGCATGACGGCGGAGAAGTCGGGCAGGTCGCCGTCGTCGGCCACCAGCAGCACCGCCTCCTTCGAAGCCACCAGCGTGGCGTCGAGCCGCTTGGTCTGCGCCTCCAGGCGCGCCGCGACGTTGCCGGTGTCGCCGAGGAAGGGGGTGCCCTCCAGCCCGCCGGCCCATTCGATGCCGACCACGGCGACGCCGACATGCAGGCCGATGCCGACGCGCAGCGGTTCGCTGAGCTCCATCCGCAGGTCATCGCTGAGCGCGTCGATGTCTTCCCACAGCTTCAGCGCGGCGCGGAAGGCGTCGCGCGCGGCGTTGTGGGCGGGGCCGTCGGTGCCGAACACGCTCATCACGCCGTCGCCGGCGATGTTGATGACATGGCCGCCGCAGTCGCGCACCGCCGCGGCGACGGTCTTGATGTAGCGCTCGACGATGAACAGCGTGTCGTAGGGCAGGCGGTCGTCGGCGAGCTGCGTCGACTGGCGCAGGTCGACGAACAGTGCCGCCACCTCGGTCTCGCGGCGCCCTCCCGCGCCGCCGCCGAGGCCGCCCTCGCGCGGTCTTGCGGGTGCGGCCGAATGCACCAGCGGCACCACGGCGACGTCGCTCTCCGGGCGGATCTGGCAGGCGAGCCGCACCGAGGACGGCGCGCCGATGCGCGACAGGAGCCGGGCCTCCTCCGGCGTCGGCGGCGACAGCGTGTCGCCGCCGGCCACCACGTCGACGCGGCAGGTCGAGCAGCGGCCGCGGCCGCCGCAGACGGAAGCGTGCGGAATGCCGGCCCAGCGGCTCGCCTCCAGCACGCTGAAGCCGACAGGTACGGTTACGACGCGGCCGCCGGGATAGGTGAGCCGCACCGCCCGGAACCGCGCGGCGTGCCAGTCGCGGATAGCGCGTGCCGCGAATACGCCGGCGACCAGCGCGACATAGGCGACAGTCATCCAGTCCACGGCGCGGTTCACCGCCGCCGTCGCCGCGGCCTGCGGGCTGCCCGGGGGATCGGAGACGCCTGGCGGCAGCGCCATCCCGCCGGCCGCCGCCAGCTCGCGCATGTCGAGCCCGGCATTGACGAAACCCAGCAGTGCCAGCGCCGGCACCAGCGTGGCGAGCGCCGCCAGCAGCGGTACGGCACGCGGATACCAGCTCTTGCTGCGCAGCCAGGCGCGCACGCCGATGCAGCCATGCACCCACACCACCAGCATCAGCAGCAACTGCCTGGGCAGGCCGAACTCGCTGGCCACCCAGAGCTGGTAGACCACCCGGTCGAAGTCGATTTGCGCGCCGTAGACGATCTCGGCGGTGCGGATGGCGGCGGCATGCGCCATCAGCAGCAGCGGGATCGCCAGGCCGAGCGCGATCTGCACGGCGTCGGTCGCGGGGATGCGCAGGTGCCGGCGGCGGTAGAGCGCCCTGAGCCCGAGCCCCGCGTGGACGATCATCGCGCCGTAGAGCAGGACGAGGCCTGGTACGCTCTGCCACGGATCGAGCAGCACCTTGCCCGCCCGTTCCATCGCCTCCAGCGAGCGGATGCCGAAGGCGTGGTTCAGAAAGTGCATGGTGGCGTAGAAGAACAGCACCAGCCCGCTCCACAGGCGCAGCGTGCGCAGGAAGCCGCGCTGCGAGGAGGCTCGCTCGCGGGTGGAGGAGGCGGTGCCGGGGGCGCTCACGTGGAGGCTCCCGGTCCAACGGAGTGGCGGGGCGGAGCCGCCGGCCGACCCTCCCCCTTGAGGGCCGGGCAATCGCATATGGCAAACGGCGATGAACTTCGCTGCTTCGTACCCCCACCCCTTACCCCTCCCCACAAGGGGGAGGGGGATTTTGAGGCCGCCGTGCCATGCGAAACCGTTGACGGTTGGTACATAGCGGAGAGGCCAGCCGGTCCCCCTCCCCCTTGTGGGGAGGGGTTAGGGGTGGGGGTAAACTCATATGCGATAGCCCTGCCCATGAGGGCAGGGGTGGCGAACCAACGAAACGAAGTGGAGTTGGTGAGACGGGGAGGGGTTGCCGCGGCAGTGCTCGACGTTCCTTTGCTGCCGAGCACTTTGCCCGCGACCCCACCCGGCCGCTTCGCGGCCACCCTCCCCTCGAGGGGGAGGGAGCGCGCGCGCGTAACTTCCCTAAACTCCCGAAAGCCGTCGCCGACCGCAAATTGCTCGTGCAAGCTCATCATCGCAAAGAACTTTCGGCCGCCATCGACTACGCTCCCGATGAGATAACGGCTCGCTCGCCCGGCGCAATCGCAATTGCGCGAGGTGCGTTGCAATTGCGGGCGTTTTGGGGGCAGGCTGCGGCTTACGGCCTGTTCGCAGCGGGAGGATGTGTTTATGACGCAAGGCGCGCCGCTCAGCCTGCATGTGCCCGAGCCGGAGGTCCGGCCCGGCGGCACGCCCGATTTCTCCAACGTGCCCATCCCCAAGGCCGGTTCCGTGCCGCTGCCGCCAGTCGACGTCGACCCGAAGGACATCCGCGAGCTCGCCTATTCGATCATCCGGGTGCTCAACCGCGAGGGCGAGGCGGTCGGCCCGTGGGCGGGCACGCTGACCGATGCCGAGCTGCTGGAAGGCCTGCGCCACATGATGACGCTGCGCACCTTCGACGCGCGCATGCAGATGGCGCAGCGCCAGGGCAAGACCTCGTTCTACATGCAGCACATGGGCGAGGAGGCGGTGAGCTGCGCCTTCCGCAAGGCGCTTTCGCCCGGCGACATGAACTTCCCGACCTACCGCCAGGCCGGCCTGCTGATCGCCGGCGGCTACCCGATGGTCGAGATGATGAACCAGATCTATTCCAACGAGCGCGATCCGCTGAAGGGCCGGCAGCTGCCGATCATGTATTCGGCCAAGGATTTCGGCTTCTTCTCGATCTCCGGCAATCTCGCCACGCAGTTCATCCAGGCGGTCGGCTGGGCGATGGCGTCTGCCATCCGCAACGACACGAAGATCGCGGTGGGATGGGTCGGCGACGGCTCGACCGCCGAGAGCGATTTCCATGCCGCGCTGGTGTTCGCCTCGACCTACCGCGCACCGGTGGTGCTCAACATCGTCAACAATCAGTGGGCGATCTCGACCTTCCAGGGCATTGCGCGGGGCGGCTCCGGCACTTTTGCCGCGCGCGGCCTGGGTTTCGGCATCCCGGCGCTGCGCGTCGACGGCAACGACTATCTCGCCGTGCACGCGGTCGCCAAATGGGCAACGGAGCGGGCGCGCAAAAATCTCGGGCCGACGCTGGTCGAATACGTCACCTACCGCGTCGGCGCGCATTCGACCTCCGACGACCCTTCCGCCTACCGGCCGAAGGAGGAGTCGTCCGTCTGGCCGCTCGGCGATCCGGTGCTGAGATTGAAGGCGCATCTGATCAAGCTCGGCGCCTGGTCGGAGGAGCGCCACAAGCAGGCGGAGGCCGAGATTCTGGACGCGGTGATATCGGCGCAGAAGGAGGCGGAAAGCCACGGCACGCTGCATGCGGGCGGAAAGCCGTCGGTGCGCGACATGTTCGAGGGCGTCTACGCCGAGATGCCGCCGCATCTGAGGCGCCAGCGCCAGCAGGCGGGAGTTTAGGGGCATGGTCGGCATTTGCGGAATCGTGGGCAGGGCAGCGCCTCTTCGCACCCCCCTCTGTCCTGCCGGACATCTCCCCCGCAAGGGGGGAGATTGGCTGGCCGCGCCTGTCGGCGCTTGTTCTGCAACGCTGGCAATTGGCGAAGCCGTCGATGACAGCCGATCTCCCCCCTTGCGGGGGAGATGTCCGGCAGGACAGAGGGGGGTGCGAAGAGGCGCCGTCTCTCGACACATGGCAACAGTCTCTTCACCTCGCGCGGAGGCTTTCTGATGCCCCGCAAAACCATGATCGAGGCGATCCGCGACGCCATGGACG
>NZ_PXYK01000038.1 GCF_003012745.1 Kumtagia ephedrae
AATCAACGCGCCCGACCGGGCTGCGCAACCCCGACCAGCTCTACCCGGTCGGGCGCTCAACGTCGTGCACCAAAAGGGGGTCAAAATTGGACGCCGATCCGGGGTCAGTTTTGCAAGCCGTTTGACAGATGACGATGATCGTCCCTCACAAGGACTGCCTAGGGCTGGGTCGCGACCTTCCGTCAACGGTTAGTCAATGGCGATTCAGGGGTGCCGAGCTGCCGGGCGGCTCATGGGCTGGAAGCGCTCGTTCTCGAACCACCGAGACGGGGCCGATGCCGGAATGGCAGCTCCTAGCCTCAGAAGCCGACCTTCAAGCCGCTGCGAGTGTCGTCGTGAGCTGCATGAAACCTCTGCAATCCACAACGTGAGAGGCAGCGATCATAGTGACTGGCTGTCCGGCGATTGCGGGATTACTAGCTCATCAAGCCCGCTGCCCGCAGGGCATCCTCAATGATTCTTTTCACTCCCGGCGCGGCGGCAGTCGTGCACTGAGAGGAGGTAGCCGCATCGGCCGGCCTGGTCTGCGCCTCCTTGAGAGTTTGCTCTTGAGAGCGAGATGGCTGACGAAAGCCGACAAGCCGTTCGTGGCTTGAAGTCGTGGACACGCTTCTTTCGCTATCCAGAATCCCCCAAAAGCGTGCGATCTCCCTTGTTGACGAGATTCCCACATCAAGCATGTAAGGTCCTGGAATCCCAAGGCCATCGCCGATCGGCGTGCCATGTCCCATCTCTTGAAGCATGTTGATCTCGATCAATGGGTCCCCGGCACGATCGCACCAGGCCCTTCTTGCGAGCTTACCTATCCTCTGCGAACGTGTCGGCGTCCTCTCAAGCCCGTGAACGCCTCGCCACTGTGTCGCGATGGCCTCCGCATTGGAAGGCGAAACGGTGCGGTCCGCCGTCCCATGCCAGATGGATACTTTCGGCCAACGCCCCCGGTGCTTCGCTGCACTCCGGACAGCACTTGGCAGATCTTGTTCAGATGGGCCGCCTTGCCCGCGCATGCGATCGAATGCCTCGGGCACCGTCGCCGCACTGCCGTAAGGAAGTCCGGCGATAATGGCACCACCAGAGAAGACCTCCGGATACGCTGCGAGCATGACCGCAGCCATTGCGCCTCCCGCCGAGAGCCCCGTGATGAAGATGCGATCTCGGTCGAAGCCATGGATGACAACCATCGCCTCTATCATCTGGCGGATCGAGAGTGCTTCGCCAGCGTCCCGTCGGGCATCTGCAGGCTGGAACCAGTTGAAGCAGAGATTTGGATTATTGGATCGCTTCTGCTCGGGATAAAGCAAGCCAAAGCCTGCTTCAGCGGCGAGTTTGCTCCAGCCGGAGTGGTGATCGTAGGCGGTTGCAGTCTGGGTGCAGCCGTGCAGCACGATGACAAGCGGTGCGCCCTGGGGTAGATTCTGCGGAAGATGGTACATCGCCCTTAAGGTGCCGGGGTTGGAGCCGAAGCTGGTCAGCGCCTGGAGATGACCGGCCGCACCGCTATAATCTTTGAGGGCAGTGTTCCGGGCCTGTAACGCGGCGAGCCGCGCGATTGTGTCTGAGAGTTTTCGCAATGGGGCTGTCCCTGTTGTGGCGCCCGGAATTGGACGGCGGTCTTTCCAACGCACCTGGAGCAATATCGTTGCTGCACTGCACCATGGCAAGGGAGACAGCCGCACGGCTGCCGAGGGACGCGCCGGTTCGCCGCTTCCTCGTATAGCGATAGGCATCCCACTCATCCTTTCGGCGCGTGCCTACGCTTCTCTGTCGGCCGCCTGCCATTCAAGAAACAGGCTGTATCCCACCGCCAATAGCACCGGGCCGAGGAACACACCGATGAAGCCGAAGGCCAAAATGCCGCCTAGGAAGCCGAAGAAACTGAGCAGTACGGGCAAGCTGTTCGCTTGCGTTAGAAGATAAGGCCTTAACAGGTTGTCGATGCTGCTCACCAGCAGCAAACCCCAACCCGCAACGAAGATGCCCCAGCCGACCTCGCCCTGAAAGAACAACCATAGTGCGACAGACCCCCAGACCAGGGGAGGAGCGGCGGGCACGAAGGATAAAAGGAATGTGAGGAAGCCGAGCAGTAGGGTCTGAGGCACACCTGCGATCCAGAACCCAAGCCCCGCCAGCAGTCCTTGCGCAATAGCCGTCCCGATCACGCCGTAAACCACCCCCGTGACTGTTGAGCCGGCAACCAAGAGCAGACGCCGTGCGCGAGTGCCACCGATCCGCTCGGAACTGCCGCGCACGGAAGCTGCCATCTGGCGGCCGTACCGATAAAAGAAGAACGCGATGAACACGCTCAGTGCCAGTTCGAGGAGTCCGACGCCCAGAACCGCACCGCTGGCCACCGCGATGTCGGTCGCAGGACGTATCAGCTTCGTCAGCTCGACGAGGAAGGCGGGCGCATTGTAGGCCAGGCCCTGCCAGTAAAGTGCCAGGCGCTCACCTACGAACGGGATTTCGGCCACCCAGGCGGGCGGCGCAGGTGGGCCTTGTTCAAGCAGGTTGTTCACGGCCTGGGCCACGGTCGCCACACTATCGGCCAGTGTTGCCACCAAGATGGCAAACGGCGCCACAACAACAGCTGCTACAATCAGGGTCATGAGAAGCGCTGCCGGCGTCCTCCTTCCTCCTAGAAGTCGCTCCAACCAAGTGTAGATTGGCCAGGTGGAGAAGCAGAGCACCGCCGCCCAGATCAATGCGGAGAGGAATGGCCAGAGCACGACAATGCAGCCAATGCCTAAAAGCAAAAGTGCGCCAATTCCCAAAATCTGCTCGACTGATCTGTCAAACATCATGCGCCGTGCAGCCCTTATCCGGTCCTTGGCAGGGGCAAAATCCTTCCCAAGAATGCGGCCCTTGAACCTACCAAGCTACACGGCGCACCCGCCATGCTCTCGGTCTTCGACGGCTAACTGAGCCGTTGGTTAGATGACGCGATCAGTGATAGCCAGCGCCGAGATCTGTGACTATCTCTCCCGCGCGACATGTGCGGTCACGTCCATGGCAATGAAATCCTCCGGCAGGCCGACATAGCCCCCGATGATCGGCATGATCTGTCGATTGCTGCGAGCCACCACTATCGGAACGAGATTAGCGTTCCCCACTCGGCGGTGTGTCGGGTCGAAGGCGATCCACCCCGAACCAGGGAGATAAATTTCGGCCCACGCATGAGTCGCGCCCTGCGTACCCGGAGATGCGTGGGGATCGAAGAGGTAGCCTGAGACTGCTCGAGCCCCGAGGCCGAGATGACGAACAGCCTCGATGAAGAGCGCGGCGATGTCGCGACAGGAGCCACTGGCAAGAGAAAGTGTCTCGAGTGGCGTCTGCGTACCCTCCTCGTCGCGAGTCCGGTAAGCCACTGCATCGAGCATGCCGGCATTGATATCCTTCAGCAGAGACAACGTATCTGTCGACGCGCCGCGAATGAAGCCCCGCGCCCACGCTCCCAGTCTGTCTTCCGGGTCCGCGTGTTCAAAGACAACGAGGGTGCCAAGAGCGGCGAGGTCGTCGGGTGAGTATTCGAACGGAAACGAATGTGCTTCTGGTGCGATCCGGAAAATCGGCCATTCCGCCGCCGATTGCCGGACAGTCAGATCATTGATTATCTCGAGTTCGGCCGTGGGATGCGAGAACGTCGCAGTCGCGATCAGATTGCCGAAAACATCTTGTGTCCAGTCCAACTCCGCCTTGGGCGAGCAGCTGAGCGAACTCGCCAGCACCACGATGTCGTGGCTGCCGCGTGGCCTGAGCATGATACGGTGGGGCTGGAGCACGACGGGACGTGAGTAGCGATACGTCGTCTTGTGATGGACTGTCAGCTTCATCGATGCGGTCCCATCACCGTGTGCTTCGCTTATTGAACTCTTTCACATAGGCAACGTCGTGACGATGCCTCCGGACCCGTCTGAGGATGAAGCCGCCACAGAAGGCGACAACACTCCCAGTGACAAGGAAAGTGGGGTGATCCGGAAAACTGAAGCCGTAGAAGCGACCGATGATCCAGAGAGACGCTCCGAGCAGAACCACCGCGATGAGGCCGTAGAGCAGAGACGACCCCTGAGGCGTTGGTGCATATTTTTCGGCGGCGTTCCGGGAATCCGTGCGGCGCTGTTTGCTCATAAAATTCCCTTACCGTGGAGCTGACATCCAAAAGGCGGTGGCACTCAAAGTTCGCTAGGCATTTTCTTCTGCAGAGCGAAACTGATCAGGGATTCGCGGTAAATCGAGAGGCTTTGATGGGATCCAGCCTTCGCTAGTGAATCGTCCCTTTGTCGTTCGCGGGATGGAGGAGGTTTAGGACCTCCGTGATCTCCTCGGCATCGTTCCTCTGCATCTCTGTGGTCAGTCGGTCGCCAATCTCGGCAGATTTGTCGGTAAACGTGTCGAATACCATCCGTGTCCCGTTGTCTTGGATCCGCAAGGCGTAGCGGATCTCCAGAGGCTTAAACCGTGCATGACAACACCTTGGGTTGGTTTTGGGCGACTGGCGAGTCTTGCTACCACCTGCGTTCCTGGCGGAGTGCCTTCTCGACGCTGTTTTGATCTTCGCCATCATCCGGGCGATTTAGCGTCACGGTGCAGCGAATGAGCTGATTCCAGTCCGGTCCGTGATCAAATATTGCCGTCTTTCCCGATCTCACGCTTCCGCCGCGTGCCGTTCGCGTCGTTATCGGTCCGCTGCAAGGTCTCCATCCGAGGGGTTTTCCCAATTGCTCCGCCTTCATTATCCCAACGTTCAAGCGCTTTCCGCTTTGCACGAGCCGAGCCTGTTCGAGTTTCGCAACCAACATCGAAGCCGGCATTTGCGGCCTCTCCGGATATCGCGTCCTCCAGATCGGCATCCGAGATATCCAGCTCAGGAAACATCGTTCGGATTGCGCCCAGAGCCTCAGTTCCGGCAAACGGCGCCGCATCACTCTGACAATGGTGCAGGAAGGTAGCGATGGCTGCACGAACGTGCGCCGGAATGGCGCGCTTTATTGGCATAGGAGCGCTACCAGGTCATTCCATTGCCGACCAGATACACAAGGTAGCCAAGGATAGCTATTGTGCCAAACAGCAGGAGCCAAGACGAGGGCTGCTCGTTCATGCGCTGAATGAATTTCATCTGAGTGCTTTCTGCGCTGATAGCGCGCCCCGCCGGCGTACACACGGAAAGGGTGGGGACATCTCACCAACACGTGGGGCAGCAAAAGGTTCCGCCATGGGAGCAAGGCTTGGCGCAGACGACGTGGCAGTGCTGCTCGCCGTTTGTTGACCCTGGTCGAAGTTGGAACAGACCGCCACCGCTGCTTCGCAACCCGGAGCGGCGGTTCTGTTGTCGCTCAGTCAGTTGCCGTTCCACATCCTCGTGCGGGAACGTCATGCGCGCCTGGGTCGCTCCAGACTTTCGCGGCGGCGCGAGGCTTTTCCGACATCGATCTGACTCGCGCAGGATTTAGTATGGTGTTGGCATGCACGGGGCGTGATAGGGTGTATTCGTCGAGTTCGTCTTTCCGGCTCGGCGGCGTTCCTGCCGAGTGATGGCTCGCTCCGTGAGTCTCCGGCCCTTGAGGGCCTCTTCATGCCAAAGACACCGACTGTGCATTTCGAGGCGGCGAGCACGCTTGCCGTTGTGGTATCGTCGAACGAACCGCTGCTTTTCCTGTCCGACGACCAGAAGGTCATTGCGGCGAGCGCATCGTTCTGTCGCGCCTTCGAGGTCGACCCAGCGACTGTTCCCGGTAAACGCCTCAGCGAACTTGGCAACGGCGAATGGGCGATGCCCAAGCTTGCGTCACTGCTCAAGGCTACCGTCTCAGGAAGTGCGCAGATCGAAGCTTACGAGATCGACTTCAAGCGGCCAAAGCAGAAAACACGGAACCTGGTCGTCAACGCTCGCACGCTCGACGACGGCGACACGGATCACATTCGCCTCCTGCTGGCCGTCACCGACGTGACGGACGCGCGCGCCGAGGCTCGACTGAAAGATGATCTCATTCGCGATAAAGCGATCCTGTTGCAGGAGGTCCAGCATCGGGTGGCAAATAGCCTGCAGATCATTGCAAGCGTTCTCATGCAGAGCGCACGTCGGGTGCAGTCGGAAGAAGCGCGCGGGCATCTCCACAACGCCCATCACCGCGTCATGTCGATTGCAGCCCTGCAGAAGCAACTCTCGACGTCCAACAGCGGCACCGTCGAACTTCGTACCTATTTGACTCAGCTTTGCCAAAGTCTTGGCGCGTCTATGATAGCGGACCCTAATCGGCTCTCGATTCAGGTGACGGTCGACAACAGCGCAGTGGAAGCGGACGTTTCCGTCAGCTTGGGGCTTATCGTGACCGAGCTTGTCATCAACGCCCTCAAGCACGCGTTCCCCGATGAGCGAACCGGCACCATCGTGATCGACTATCGATCGTCCGGCAATGACTGGGCCCTTTCGGTTACCGACAACGGCATCGGCATCCCTGCGGGTAATGATGCACCAAAGGCGGGACTAGGGACTGGCATTGTGGAGGCTCTTGCAAAGAACCTAAAGGGCGGAATCCAAGTGAGTGATGCGGGCCCCGGCACGGCCGTCAAAATCAGCCACCAGGAAAACGCCGGCGTTCGAACCGACAGTTCTACGGTCGCATAGGAACAATTGCCTCCGAATATCTACACCTTGGCACGGAAACGCCGCCCTTACCCGAGTGAGCCATGAATAACAGCATAGCAGTCGTCCTGGTTGTCGAAGACAGCTCGATCTTCGGATAAGCGGATAAGCCCTCCACCGCGGAGGTTTATTGCTCAGAGGAATGCCAGCGTAGCCGGAGCAGGAGCCTGGCGCCCGGTCGGCGACGATGTTCGGAAATCGCGCAACACGACTCCGAGATGTCAGCTTTCAGAAACCGCAGGATCACCGCTACGACCGATATATCGGGCGCATAACGGCCATTCAAAAGCAAAACTCGACCCAACGACCGTAAGCGATTCGAACTTTTTCACCGCCACATATCGCCGTTTATATGCTTTTTTCACACCCAGGCCATTTCCCGCTCTTCACATGGGCGTAGTTTCGGCGGCCATAGCGTACTGCAGAGGGTAATCGGCGGTATCTGGCGCGCCGTATCAGGTGAAGATGATAAATACATCTACGCTATAGCCCTCTAAATTAAGCGAGGAAGATCGGTCGTAACTCACTGAAATAAAGCATCGACGTCGATGGGCGGCGCGCCGAACTGCGCGACCGTTCCTATGATCCCTGCCATCCAGACATAGGGCGCGACGGCAAAGGTCCAGCCGCTTTCCGGCGGCAATTCGGGCGGCACTTCCGGCAGGGCCGGGTCGGCGCGAGGGCCGAACTCGCCCACATCGCAACCGATATTGCCACAAATGGCGTCAAAACCCTGATCATCACTTTCCTCCCTGAGCGTTACGCGCCGCGGCGGGCACAAACTTTGGTCGCACATCAATCACTCAGCTGGCGTGTACCAGATCGGCGAGGTGTAGGCGCGTTCCGTGGTCGTCATCCGCACTTCCGGAGGCATGGTCAGGCCAAAGTACTTAGCATCATAGGCTGTCCAGCGTGGGGTCGGGATTTCGATGACGCGGCCGTAGTAGAACGCGCGCTGCGCCGGATCGAACTCGGGATCGGTCCAGACAGCGATCAGTTCCGGAGCGCCGATCGTATTGGTCCAGGTGGCGTTCTGGACATCCACCGTGTCGCCGACCAGCGGCACCTTGCCGTCCGTGCCGGGCTTACGATCGCCCGACCACGCGACATCGTAGACCTTCTCGTGAACCTCGCTGGCCGCATCGAGCCAGCCCTTGACGATCTGGTAGCGGTCGAGGTTCGCCCCGATCGGATCCTTCAGCGCCGCAACCAGGAAGGTCGGAGCCTTGCCCGCCGGTGCATCTGTCAGGTCGCCGCCCATCGGCACACCTTTGCTGTAGCCGGCAAGGGCCGGATTTCTAGAATTGGCGTCTTCGGCTGTGAAGTCGAAGCCACCAAAGAAGCGGACCAGCATGCGCGGCCCCGTGGTGGCATAGGTTTCGCGGCGTTGCATGGCGTCGAAGATGGAGGCGCGTGTGTTTTCCTGAGCCCACACAGCTGCATAGCCCGACGCCGTCGTTTCCCAACCCATGATCTTCAAGCCAAGCTTGGCGTTCGTCGCGAACGGGTGGGCCGTGCGTTCCGGGCTAGGTTCCCCAGAGGAGACTTTTCCGAAGAAATTGTCATCGTCCGCAGTGGTTAAACCGGTATGCGAGTCAGTCGAGCCGACCAGTCCGAATTTATAAGGATTGATGCCGAGCTTGGCTTCCAGCTTAAGGCCGTTCTTGAGCGCCGAGCGCGTGTACTCGAACTCCAGCATTTCCGGCTTCTTGGCCTCGCTGAGGTCGAGGTTACCCTTGTCCCACGTCTCGAAGTTCGCGAACTCGTCGTTGGGTGATAGCGTTGGATGGCTCTCGCCGTCACCCTTCATCTGCGTCGCCTCGTAGAGCACCTCCCAACGTGCGCGCTGCTCTGCGTATTCGCGATCAATCTCCTTGCCGGTGAAGGATTCTATCATCGGGAACATCGTGCCGTTGCTGAGATTTCCGTTGTGGGCAATGGCAAGGACGTCGCCGCCGGTCTTGTCCTCGTAGTTGTGCAGCCATCTCCAAAGATCACGCGGATTGTTGCTGCCGAGCGGAGGCTGGGTCGTATAGGGCTCCATCAGACCTGCTTTCTCGCCCCCGTCGCGATAGATCACGTTGCGGTGCAGGTTGTTGCCCTTGTCGAGCGACGTCCACTCATAGCCGATGACGGCCGTGAAGCGGCCAGGATCGTTCGCCTCTTCTGCCGCAGCGATAATGCTCTGCCATGTAGAGCGGTAGGCCAGCGTCCCAGGCTGGTACAGGAGTTCTGGCGGAAACTTGCCCTGCGCAAAGGTAGTGACGATGTCGAAGCCGGCCTCTGCTCCTTGCCCCGATTGCATCATATTGTTCCATTTGCGGGCCAGCGTGTTCTGCAGTATTTCAGGCTTTCCAGCCAGGAAATCGCCGAAGAACCCCATATTGTCCGAGTGATCTGTCACCACGAGGAAATCGAGGGGACGTGCCAACTTCACAGGCTGGCCCGTCGAGGAAACGATCTCTTCGCCCTTGGCAAACCGGTAAGCCTCGCGCGGCCCTAGCCGGGCGCCGAACGCACCGGCATCGAAGGAAAGCATCGTATGGAGATGCGTGTCCCCAAACAGTGGCCGCGTTGGGAAGCTCCTGCCTGCCCAAGGCGAATAGGGGCGTTTGGTAGGATAAACCTTCGCGCCGGTGGTTTTGTCGAAATCGCCGATGTCCGTGTGAACGGTTTCCTGTGCCAGTGATGGCAGGGAAAGCGCCGCCAACAATCCGACAGCCGCGGCGCTGCGCAAGAGTGCCGTTTTCAGGGTGTAGCCTTTGCCGGTCATGATCATTTCCTCCCGTTTCGCGGCCGTGCCACGTTCCGCGCATGCTTTCTGATTATCCGATCCAACGTCTCATCATCCCGCCGCTCGCAGCATGGCATCGAGCCGTTCGACGCCCCAGAATGCCGCGATCGTGCCGATCCCGTATGCAGATGCGATGACGGCCTGCCGCGGGATCGTGAAGAACTGTCTTGCGGCGGCGACGACCGCCAGAATTGCGGCGATGAATATCAGCTGCCCGAGTTCGACGCCGACATTGAACGAGAACAGCGCGAGCGGAATGTCGCCGCGCGGCAGGCCGAGATCCGCCAGCGCGCCCGCAAACCCGAATCCATGCAAGAGCCCGAACCCGAAAGCCACGACCCACGGCCAGGTGATGGTCAGGCTTGTTTCGCCGCGCTCCATGCGGACGATCTCCGCCCCGACGAGCACGATGCTGAACGCGATTATCACCTCGACGGGTGCGGAGGATAGCGCTGCCCATCCGAGCGTGGCGAAAGTGAGCGTTATCGAATGCGCCACCGTGAATGCCGTGACTGTTTTCACCAGCATGCGCCAGTCCCGCACGATCAGCATCAGGGAGGCGACGAACAACAAATGGTCGAAGCCGAAAAGGATATGCTCGATGCCGCTGGCGACATAAGTTTTCGCCACAGTCCATCTGCTCTGCGTGGCAGGAATCGTCGCGCCGGGTTTGCCCGGCGTCAGCTTTTCCAGCCAGACATAGCCGTCGAGGAATTCGATCCTGACGAGCGCATCGGTCATCGTATTCTGCAAGCCGTCGATCGATACCTTCTGGCCCTCCAACGGCTCAAGGGCGCGTATCTGCCAGGTCTGCAGCATCGCGTCGCCTGTCGGGCGCGACATAACAGGCGTGAGCTTCACCAGATCGCCTGAAAATGCAGCGGACAAAGCCAGCCGTGCATCGCCCTGCATAGGCGTCTTGAGCAATACGCTGAACACGCCGGGCGTCTCCTCGCGTATATCGAGATAGGCAGGTCGAACTTCATGGGCGGCGGCGGCCCCGAGCAGGCTGGCGACCATCGAGGCTATGGTCAGTAACCGGACGAGCAAGCGGGGCAACATCGTCATTGCGCCGCCACCTTTGCCGCAGGTTGAGGCTCGAGCATCGCCCTGACGCTGTCGTCGAACTCCACCCCGTATTTCTGGCGCAGCCGTGCAAGATAGTCCGCGCTCACCTTCTGTTCGCTTTCGCGCCGCCACTCCGCAACCACCTTGTCACGAACCGCTTCGAACGCTGGCTTTCGGGCTGTCTCCTTTGCGCTGACGAAAACGAGGTGCGTGCCATAGCCTGACTTTAGCGGCCCGCTCCATTTGCCTGTTTCGACGGTGAGCAGCGCATCAGCGAAATCGTCTCCGAACACGTTGGCGATGGCCTGCCGGTCGGCACGCGTCATCTCTGCTTCGAGCAGAAACCTGTCCCCGAGTTCCGCCGCATCGGCGCCGGCATCAGCGTTCAGCTCTGCAAGGACGAGACCAGCGTCCTCGGCCGCATCCTTGCGGTTTTCCGGGTTGAAATAGATCTGGGAGAACGACACCCGAGGGCTATCCTCGAAACGTGCGGCATTCGCTTCGAAATACCGGCGCAGCTCTGCGTCTGTCGGCTCAGCCAGCCGCGACGTATCCTCGACGAGGAATTTCAGCTTCTGGGCCAGCCGGCGACGAATGATCGTGTCATCATCTCCGAGGCCCATGGCCTGCGCCTCGCGGGCAAGCAACTCCTCCTCAACCAGATTGGTCACCAGCCCTTGAAGCTCATTGGCACCCGGCGGCCTGAGCCATTGGCTGGAATAGGTTTCCTTCAGCCACTGGATCTCGCCTTTGCCGATCCGCACGGGTTCGACACCATCCGCAACCGGCCTGCTGCCATCTAGCCATGCATAGGCTGAAAATAGCACCACGCCCGCCACAACGAAATGAAACAAGGGCTCACGTAGAACTTTCATGAGACGTGCCTGTCTGCCGGACATCGGCGCTAAATTCGCGGGACGCATGGGGTCGGCTCACGGCTTCTCAGTTGCCTTGCCCTTCAACCACATGCCTTGTGGCACTTTGTCGGCCGGAATGAAGATGTCCTTTTCGGTCGGCCAGTACGGTATCAGTTCCGGCTTGAAGCCTTCCGGGTAGTAAACTTCCGGCGGAATCTCGGCATCTCTGATCGACTGTTCCTGGATGTCCTGACGCTTGATGTGCGGAGCTGGAATGACCAGCCCGCCCATCCCGGCAATGTCGAACTTCGGCGGCGCCGAGGCTGGGTAATCCGGCACTATGCCGTCGCGTACCCAGACCTTGTCCCTTGTCAGGTTCACCACCACCATATCCGGTGCACCGAAATGGAAAGGTCCTTTGTAGTGATAGCGGATCTGGGAAAGCATCTCGGCGTTTGCGTAGGGGTCGTAGCTCATATGTGTAGTCATCGCCATGCGCGGCTTCACCTCGTTGAAGAGGTATCCGGCGGCGTAGGCAGGGTTGTGAGCCGAGTCGATGGTGTTGCGGGCAATCACCGGCAGTACGCCTGCCACCGTAGAACTGATCGCTACCAGTTCGACCTGGACTTCCGTGATGACCACGTCACACCCTTTGGCGTATTTGATGGTGAGCGAGTTTGGACGACCGTCTCCGGTGAAGGCGACGCACATGCTGTTCCAGTCGAGCCGATAGGCTGATGCTCCGTCTTCGGTGTGCGATTGACGCCAATGCGTGATCTTGACGCCATTCTTCTCATACGCCACGCCGCCATCGTCGCGAAAATCGAACTCCTTGACTTCCATGTCGAAGCCTTTGCCGATCGGCGAAGTGTCGAAGCTTGCGCGATGCCAGGCCAGCATCTCCTTCATGTGCTCCATCATGTGGCTGATACCGAACTCGGGCTTGCTGCCCGACGGTCCGGTGATGCGGAATGTTTCATGCCAGCGGCCTGCCCATGCGCCGAACATGTAGGCATAGGGCACCGTGGCCACGTGGTCCCAGTGCAGATGGGTTAGAAAGATATTGTTCAGTCGATTGAGCGGCACCCCCGCCGCCAGGTAGTTGGCGATCGAGCCCGGTCCCATGTCGAAGATGAAGTTGTCTCCGTTTCCGAGTTCGACGTAAACTGAAGTGCCCATCTGCCCAGGTCGAGGCAGTGGCGAACTTCCCATGAACGTCACGCGGATTTCTTCGGGCTGAACATCCTCCGTCTTCGGGAACCAGTTCGATGCGCTCTTCAGCCAGGGCATTGGTGCGACCCCCTCGAAGGTCAAGCCTTCCTTCCAGCGGCCCATAGGCAAGCCACCAGTCGCCAATTCTTTTAGAACGCCTGGGTCTGTTTCGAAGGTCTGCTGATCCTGGGCTACTGCCTGTGCCAGCCCAATTCCAAAGTAGCAGAGTGAAGCGATCCAAGTTGTGGTTTTCATCATCAACCTCTTTGGCCGGGTGATCCAATCCGCCCGCAGGCTTGGCAATACGCCTGCGCTAGCAGTACGCGCCGGCCGCGCAGCGTCGGACGGAGCGCCGCGCCACTCCGGCAACGCTCACCGGCGTGCGCGGGCGCCCGACCCTTGCCTCCGCAGTGGAAATGATGCCGGAGACACCAGGGAGCGAAGGCCGCTCAAAGGTCTCGAGCCCGATGAAGCCGATCGCTCCGGACAGCAGTATGATTCTCAGTCTCTTCATCGTTGTCATTGGCCACCTCCTACGGAAAACTCCGATGGCAGTTCATCGGTGTCGGCAAGCTCCTTCACGTCGACCTTCGTGGAGTCGGCCGGCGCCTTGAAGGCAAAGTCGCCTGGCGCCGCCTGATCGCCTGCCTTCCAGCCGCTGATCTGAACGCTGTACTGCGGGCCTTGGTCCACCCCTTTGGACGTGATCACATAGCGGCAGGGATAGGGATGCTCGCCTTGCGCGATCCATATCTGCCAATCGACCTCGCTGGTCCGAAACGCCAGATGGTCGCATTCCGTCCCGCCGATCACGCCACTGCCGAGATCCTTGACGTCGGTCACGTCGCGCATCAGCTCGTCATAGACGTTGGATAACAAAAGATCGGCGCCTGGAACCGGCCGCTGATATTTGTTCCTCAGCTCATCGACCAGATTGTTGAGATTGCCGGGGATGTCGACCTGGCCGTAGCGATTGGCGTCCTTGCTGAGCAGGGTCAGCGTCTTTCCGTCAAAGACCATCTCGACCTCGGCAAGCCGCCGTGGCGGCTGGCGCGGAACTTGTCGGGCCGGGTCAGGTCGACCGCGCCGGAGCTGGCCAGCAGGAGCTTCTGGTGGTCCTTGGTAACGATCTCAAGATTCGTGTCGTATGCAAAGGAAACGGTTTTCTGCGCGGCTAGATAGTCGGACATCGCCTTGAGAAGTGTCTTGGCCTCGGCCTCATAGGCAAGGGTGGCTGAAGCTCCCAGGCCGATCGTCAGGACCAGCACCACAGCGGATGCCGCTGTGGTGCTGCGTGCGATTGATTTCCAGGTTGCTCTGTTCATCAGGTTCCTCCGTTGAGACGCTTTTCTTGCAAGACGCTTGGGCCAGAGACTTGGCAAGCTTCATCGCGACCCAAGCTTCCAGATCAACTCAAGGGCCGCCCTTTCAGCGCAGTGCGCGCAGACGAGGAAACGTAGTGGCCACCGCCAAGAACCGTTTGGACTGCGGCGAGCAGTTCGTCGCCCGCATCGGACTTCACGACATATCCGGCAGCTCCTTCGTCGACCGCTTTTTTGATAATGGCCGGCTCATCTCGAACTGACACGAAGATGATGCGGGCGGTCGGATGCGTGGCGAGGATGTTGCGTGCCGCAACCAGCCCGCTGATGCCTGGCATCGCGATGTCAGAAATAATGATGTCGGGCATGTTTGCATTCACTGCCGCAATCAAGCCCCCACCATCCGGCACGATGTCGACGTCATAGTCGACAAGCAAGGATCGAAGCTGCTCAGCCATCTCAGCATGATCCTCCGCGAGTACGAGACGTTTGCGTGGCAAGTGAGGTCTCTCTCGGCTTGAGTATGGGGCCCGCTACTCGTTGGATGCTACGAGAGCAGCCAGGCCGGCGCATCCGGGAAACCCCCGAGACCAAGGCGTGGGAATCACGGGGTTGACGGGCCGGAAATCACGGGGTTGGGGGGCGGCAAATCGCAGGATCAGGGTTCGGGAAAAACCCGGAAACCAGGTCAGTCGGCAATGAACCCCTGCTTCACGGCAAATCTGATCAGATCAGCCGTACTCTTGACGCCGAGGACGTGCAGCAACTGCGATTTGTGATCCTCGACAGTGCGCACGGAAATCTTCAATTCAGCGGCAATCTCCTTCATGCGCTTGCCTTGCGCGACCATTCGCAGGATTTCTCTTTGGCGATTGGTAAGGTGGTGATCTTGTCGATCGGCAGACCCAGAAATCGTCTGCAAGACATCCCCCGCGATATGCGGTGTCAGATATATGCGGCCGGCCATGACGGCGCGTATGGCTTCAAGCAGTTCTTCGCCAGCCGCCGCCTTCAGAAGATATCCGCATGCCCCGGCGCGTATGGCTTCAGCAGCAACGCTCGCCTCAGTGTGAACCGTCAAGAATATGAAGCGCGCTTTGGAGTGCTCAGACTTGAGCTGACGCAGTGCGTCCAAACCACTCATCACCGGCATGGTGATGTCCGAAACAATGATGTCCGGCTTAAGATGCCGCGCTTGCTCAACGAGTTGCTGCCCATCGGCGGCCCGTCCAACCAGATCTGCGACCCCATCGATCAACCGGCCAAGTGCTTCAGCAACCATCACATGGTCGTCCGCAAGTATCACCCGCGGTCTCAATGCCTCTCTCCCGTCGGAATGACGACGGTGGTGATAGTACCTCGACTGGACGACTCCACCTCGAAACTCCCCTCGAGCATTTTGACGCGTTCACGCATGCTCAGCAGCCCGATCCCATGCTGTCCGTTCGAGCCATTCTCCTGGAACCCACCTCCGTCGTCGGTGATCCGCATCACGACCTGTCCATTCCGACGTGCAAGCGATATGCGGGCCGTCCTGGCATGGGCATGCTTCGTTATGTTGCGAAGCGCTTCCTGTGCGACCCTGTACAGGCACAGTTCGATGTCGTCCGGGAGTTCGGACCATCCGTCGGCGACCTCGACATCTACCCTTGTGCCGGACTCACCGTCGATTTCCTCGCAGCGGCCCCGCAACGCCTCCAGCAATCCGACATGCTCAAGCGCTCCCGGATGCAGGTCGTGCGACAAATCCCGCAGGTCCTTCGCCAGCCCCACGACCTGCTGCTGAAGCCCAGAAAACTCGGTTCGCGCGGTATCATCGGGATCCGGGACTCGCCGCTTGAGGCTGCTCAATCCGATTGACAGCGACGCGACGCGCTGCCCGACATCGTCATGGAGTTCCCGCGCAATTCGGGTCCGCTCCGCCTCCTGCGCATAGATGAGCCGGCCAGCCAATTGGCGAACCTGGTCGTAGCTGACGCGAAGTTCGCCTTCCTTTGCGCGAATGTCGATCTCGGCCGCGCGTCGCTTGGCCCGTTGCACGAGAAAGCTCACAATGAGAAGTGTCTGAAGGACGATCAGCGAAATCGCCCCGACAATGTACCAGCGATAGAGCTCCCATACGCCCGGTGACCGAAAACGAACTTCGCTGCCCGGCGGCAGGCTGGCTTCGCCGATCCCCCATCGCTGCAATTCCCGCCAGTCGTAGACCGGGAGTCCCAGTCCAAGCAGCGGGGTCTTGATGTCGCCTGCCTTCTCGCCGCCAAGGATACGCAGCGCAGCGTCAGCGGTTTGCTCGCCGATGGCCTGGGTTTGATCCGCAGGCCCGCCAACCGAGCCCAGCCCCAAATGGTAGTCGCCATAGCCGAAGACTGGTACGGCAGCGACTTCGCGTATCCGCGTGAAGGCGACATCTAGCGGGTGCACGTTGCCTGCTCCATCCACGGCCAGCATGAAATAGAGGACTGCCGACTGCGGCGGCAGGTCTGCGACCCGCTCCAGGATTTCGTCGAGCGGCAACGCGTTCAGCCATTCGAAGTGCACGCGATCGGCAAACGGCTGAAATTCGTTCTGCAGCTCATGTGCCCAGAATTGCTCGTTTGGAGAATTGCCGACGACGATCGCGATGTTCTTGGTCTCGGGCAGCACACGCAGGATATTCTCGAGGAAGGCCGCAAGGTCGAGCTTGACCCCGATGAAGGTGTCATTGGGCGTGAGGGCGGCAGCCTCCATCAGCCTTGAATCTACACCCGATATCACCATGGGTGTGTCGGCAAACAGCTGCTGCCGGTACTCCTCGACGAAGGCGGCCGCCGGCCCGCCTTGAGCCACGATCAAATCGAGTCTGCGTCCGGAAAAGACATCCTGCAGATATTCGACGAGCGAGCCTTCGTTCTCGGGCTCCTGAAACCGCGCCGTAAAAATCGACGCCTCGTAGAAATCGAGGAGATCCGGTGATCGTTTGATCAGCGCCGCCTGAAAGCTCTTGGTCATCTCGCTGAAAGGCGCAAAATCACGACCGAACGAGTGCAGCAAAAGTATGCGTTTTGGATCTGCTGCATTCGTCGCAAGCGTGGAAATCAGGAGGAAGACCCCCAGCAGCCCAACCCCATGCAGCAACGTCCTTGAGGGATATCCCATCATGATTTCAAGATAGCAGTTGCGGGGCGCGAGCGAAATGTCATCGCGATGCTCAAGCGCGACTCCGTCGATAGCTTGAAGGTCTGCTTCGAAGAAGCGCCAAGAATGTCCGGTTATGGCGCAACCGATCTCCACCATGCTCGCCGGCGACGGCTGCTATCAGGCAGGGGCTACGCTGAAATCAACAGCCGATATGCGGCGCATTACCGGCTGGCTGTTTTTGGCCGGAACCAGGCCGTCTGCTTTCCGGATGCATTTGCGAAGGGCAGCCCTAGATGACCAGCCGCGAGCCGTGGGAAGAGGTCGCATATGGCCAAGAAAGAATTTAGAAATACTCTAAAACGCCTCGAATACGTATGACTCGACAATGACACGTCAAGCACGCGACCTGCGATTCGCGTTTCTATTTGGAAGCGAGTTATAAATCTAGATCAACAACCGCAGCTATAGTACTGTTTGCGGCAGTCGGGGGCGATTGCGGAGATACTGCTCTGCTATAGCAAGCAACGTGCCCAGGGAGGATGAAATGACCGTTCGGAGAAATGGTTTTGTCGTTGCGCTTGCCGCGCTCTTGATTGGAACTTGCAAATTGGCCTTTGCCGCCGGCGAGGGCAGCGTGTTGGCAGACCCCGGCGCGATGGAGGGAAAGCACTTTCACCCAAAGGGCAAAATGCCCTCGCAATTCACTATCGACTTCCAGAATGCGCAGCGCAAGACGCTCCCATTGGATGATCAGCGCGACTTCGAGGAAGCCAAGAGGGGTTTCATCGCGGCCCCGCCCTACAAGCAGATCATGGCCGAGGCCGGCAATGTGGCATGGGACATGGAGAGCTACGAGTTCCTGCTGCAGGGCAAGGATTTCGACAGCATTCACCCCTCACTGCAGCGTCAGGCTATCCTGAACATGGCGTACGGTCTTTATGAAGTCGTACCAGACAAGATTTACCAAGTACGCGGCTTCGATCTCGCCAACATAAGCTTCATCAAGGGTGACACCGGCTGGATTGTGTTCGATCCGCTGACCACGAAGGAAACCGCCAAGGCGGCGCTGGAATTCATAAACGAGAAGCTTGGAACACGCCCGGTGGTGGCTGTCGTCTACTCGCATTCTCACGCAGATCACTTCGGCGGCGTGCGTGGCGTTGTCGACGAAGCCGACGTCAGGAGCGGCAAGGCCCAAATCCTTGCACCAGTCGGGTTCATGGAGCATGCGGTTGCCGAGAACGTTTACGCGGGCAATGCCATGACCCGGCGCATGTTCTTCCAGTATGGTGTTCTCTTACCGCGCAGCCCGTTCGGTCACGTCGACCAATCGATCGGCAAAAACACGGCCGCCGGCAATGTAGGTCTAATCGAACCCACCCGTTACATCGAGGATGATTTCGAGGAGTTGACGATCGATGGCGTGAGGATGGAGTTCCAGAACACGCCTGGTACCGAAGCGCCGGCCGAGATGAACACCTACTTCCCGGATATGAAGGCGTTCTGGGCTGCCGAGAATATTACTGGCACCATCCACAACATTTACACGTTGCGTGGTGCGCTAGTGCGCAATCCATTGGCTTGGTCCAAGCATATCAATACGGCGCTTTATCGATACGGTCAGCTAGCTGACGTGATGTTCGCGTCACACAGTTGGCCTCGCTGGGGCAATGACCGTATTCAGGAAGTGATGCGCACCCAGCGCGACGTCTATGCGCACCTCAATAATGAGGTGCTGCACCAAGCGAACAAAGGGGTGACAATCAACGAAATCCACACCAGCTACAAACTACCCAAGAGTTTGCAGGACCAATGGGCAGCCCACAGCTATCACGGCTCGGAGGAACACAACAGCCGCGCCGTGATCAACCGTTACCTTGGCTACTGGGATGCCAATCCCGCTACGTTGATCCCACTGTCGCCGCGCGACTCTGCTCCGCTTTATGTCGAGATGATGGGCGGCGCCGAGAAGATCATGGCTAAGGGCAAGGAGTTGCACGATCAGGGTAAGTATCTTGAAGCGATGGAAATCCTCAACAAGCTCGTCTACGCCGAGCCTGGAAACCAGGCCGCCAAGGACCTGCTGGCCGACGTCTACGAACAGATCGGCTATCAAAAGGAAAGCCCCAGCGTTCGGAACAGCTTTCTAGCGGCTGCCTATGAGCTGCGCTCGGGGGTGCCTGGGGGCGCATCGCCCAAATCGGGTCCAGACGTGATCCGGGGAATGTCGACCGGGCTGTGGCTCGATTTCCTCGGCATCAGCTTGGATTCCAAGAAAGCCGAGGGAATGAAGTTCACTATCAATCTGGTCACGCCGGATAACGGGGAGAACTACGTCATCGAAATGAGCAATTCGACGCTCACCAACATCAAGGGTCACCTTGCGAAGAATCCGGACCTGACCGTCACGCTCAATCGTTCGGATTTGGAGCAGGTCATGGGTGGTAGGTCGACCTTTGACGAATTGCTGGCGTCGGGGAAAGCGAACTTTGACGGCGACCGCAAATTCTTCGACGATGTAAGGAGCACTCTGAGTGTGTTCCCCCCGGACTTCGAGCTAATCCCGGGAACGAAACCCTCCGAAAGCAGCGCGCCTTCGGCGAAGAAGGACCCCTTCGAGGTCGATGGACCGGCCGATACCTCGGGCGGCTGACGTTTGTGCCCTCAGCCCGTCGCCTCGCGCGACGGCTGAGGTTCCACTTCAGCAGGTCATAACCTGCAGCTATCGATTGTTGTGTCCGTAGCCGCTCGTGGCCACAAGTGTACCTGGCCAAGCTTTTGAGTGGCCGTAGGGTGCTAACGATTGAGGGCGAGACCAAGGCAGGAGCAAATAATATGCGTAGCCTCATCTTGGCATTGGCGGGAATCGCGGGGCTGCTCGGCCCAACATTCGCGAAAGCTGCAGATGTTTCAGCCGACGCACCTTCAGAAGCACCGTCGCCAGCAAGCGAATGGACTTTCAGCGTGGCGCCCTATCTCTGGGGTGCCGGACTGGAAGGCGATGTCGGGCTTTTCGGCCGCGAACCGATCAATGTCGATCTTAGCTTCGACGATATTTTCGACAATTTGCGTTTCGGCGGCATGGTCGTGGCCGAGCTCCACAACGGCACTTGGGGTGTGTTCGGCGACCTAGTCTACGTAAAAATCGAGGCGGACGAATCGATCACGCGGGAGATTGGAGGGGTTCCCGTTGCTCTTTCCGGCGGCGTTACCACGAGCAGCCTAACGGCAACGCTCATGGGCGAGTATCGCGCTTTGGCGACGAACGAGGCAACGGTGGACCTCATGGCGGGCGCCCGCATCTGGAGCGTGGACAACGACATTGAGGTCGCCTTGTCGGCGGGTGATGTCCCGCTCGCGGCATTCAGCGGCAGCGACGGCAGCACGTGGGTGGACCCAATCATCGGCGTCAAAGGTCGTTATGATATCAGCCCGTCCTGGTATCTGACTGGATGGGGCATGATCGGCGGCTTCAGTGCTAGCTCCGACATCACTTGGGATTTGCTGGGCGGGGTCGGCTATCAGTGGAGCGAGCGGCTTTCGATCGTCACCGGATACAGGGCGCTCGCCGTCGACTATGAGGATGACGGTTTTTTCTATGACGTGATCCAGCAAGGTCCGATATTGGGCGCGGTTATACGCTTCTAGGGATGACAGGCCCAGATCAGCGAACTTGAGCGGCTTCCACTCGACAAAGCACGCTGCGAAACAGCGGGAGAACTAAAACCTGGCCGAGGCCGACATCTTGACTGCTGCCACTATCATCCCGACTTTTACCGGCAAGGGCGGCGACGACAATGGCAACTCGCCAACATTCAAAGTCGAGGTTAGGCCCTTGGCACATCGCACTAGAAAGGCATCGCAGGCAGTCGGTTAAACGTCCCCTTGTGGGTGTCTTAGGTATCCCCTCGAACGACTGAATTGGGGGCGCAAAGCTGCCATCCAACGCCGATGCGTGCTCCGCCTTGGGCCAAAATACGTCATTCGACTGTAAGCGATTCGAACTTTTCATCGCCGATCACCGCCGTTACCACGCTTTTCGCCCCTGGTTGTTACCCGCTCTTTGCGCAAGCGTAGTTCCGGCGGCGATTGGCGGTAATTCTCGGTGGTGGCGTGGTGGAAATGACAGAATTGGCGCGCCGCACCGGGCGATGATGAGAACTACGTCTACGCTATAGCCCTCTAAAATGATCCTCTGATGTTGGCGCAACTAGCGGAAAAATCACATAGGATTTTGCCGGTTTGGCCATCACGCCGTTCCGATGCGGCGTAAGAGCCCACCACGTATAGGTTTTGTTTTGCACGGGAGGTGGCAACGTTTTGAGCGCCGCGTCCTTCATCTTGAGGACGAGATTGAGGCGTTCCGATCTCGTGTCGCGCCGGCGCCGGTAAGCAACACCGATGCCCAATGACGGCGGAGAGTGAATGGCCGGCCGTTGTCATGGGCCGGTCGCCGGGTCGACATTCATCGAATGAGGGTATATACATGTATCATGTCTCGCTGTTATTGTTCCATGCTGCGCTCAGCGACCCGAAGGATAGGCTCGGTCTACGATCGGGCGCTCGCGCCGCTGGGCATCAACATCGCCCAGTTCTCCCTGCTGCGAACCATCCAGCGTCGCCAGCCCGTGAGCTTGACGGAGCTGGCCCGGAGCGTCGAGCTGGATCGATCGACGCTCGGGCGCAATGTTCGGGTCTTAGAGCGTCTCGGCTTGGCGGCGATGGACCGCGGAGAGGATGATCACCGCGAGGCCGCCGTGAAGCTCACAGCCCGTGGAGTCGAAATTCTCGAGAAGGCCGGTCCGCTCTGGGAGGACTGCCAACGCAAGATCGAGACCCAGCTCGGCCCCGTGAAGGTGACCGCATTGCATGAGATACTTCGTTCCGTCTGATTTTTGCCCATAAACGGGCATATGCCCGTGTCTGGAGACGTTCGTGACAGGTCCAACGCCGCAATCCTCGCAATCACCTCCCCTGCCGGACCGTCTTGCCGCGCGCGGGGTCCATTACGGGTGGGTCGTCGTCGCCGTGACCTTCCTGACGATGATGGTGGCGGCGAGCGCGGTCGGTGCGCCGGGTGTTCTGATTGGCCCCTTGCAGAGGGAGTATGGCTGGACTGTCGCGGACATCTCGGCTGCCTTCGCGGTACGCTTCCTGCTGTTCGGCGCAGTCGGGCCTTTTGCTGCCGCGTTCCTTAATCGCTTTGGCGTCAAGCGTGTCTGCGTCTTCGCGCTTGTTCTTATCGCTGCAGGCGTCGTTGGCTCCTTCGCCATGACCAGCCTCTGGGAGTTGTTCCTGCTTTGGGGTGTCGTGGTGGGCCTGGGCACCGGTTTCACCGCCATGGTACTCGGCGCGACAGTCGCTACCCGCTGGTTCGTGGCCCGCCGCGGGCTGGTAGTCGGCCTGCTGAGCGCCAGCGTCGCAACCGGCCAGGTGCTGTTCCTGCCTGCCTTCGCCGCGCTGTCCGAAGCCTGGGGATGGCGACTCGCCCTGGGGCTACTTCTCGCCATGCTGGCGGTTGCAACGCTCCTCGTGCTGCTTCTGATGCGGGACCGGCCGGTGGATGTCGGTCTTCTGCCCTATGGCGCCACCGAGGCGCCGGCCGCAGCCTCGCACAACGCGTCTTGGGTTGACACCTTGATTGCGCCGATCCGCGTGCTCGGGGAGGCATCCCGTACCGGGACCTTCTGGATACTGTTCGGCACCTTCTTCATTTGCGGTGCCACGACGACAGGCTTGGTGCAAACCCATCTCGTTTCCATCTGCGGCGACTTCGGGATCGCTGCGGTGACGGCTGCGGGACTGTTGGCGGCCATCGGCGCGTTCAACTTCATCGGCACGATTGGTTCGGGTTGGTTGTCGGACCGCTTCGACAGCCGTTGGCTGCTGTTCTGGTATTATGGCCTGCGCGGGCTCTCGCTGTTCTATCTGCCCTTCACCGATTTCGGATTCTACGAACTCACCCTGTTCACCGTCTTTTACGGTCTGGACTGGCTGGCGACCGTTCCGCCCACCGTCAAGCTGACGACCGAACGGTTCGGGCCCAACGCCACCATCGTCTTCGGCTGGATTTTCTTCGGCCATCAAATCGGTTCCGCAGTCGCGGCTTATGGCGCTGGCCTGACCCGCGACGTCTACGCCACCTACCTGCCGGCATTCTTTATCGCTGGGCTCCTCTGCCTCGTCGCCGCGCTTGCCGTCTTTGTGATCCGCCGCTCACAGGGCGGCGCGGAACCGCAATTGGCCTGACCCTTCCAGAGACGAAAGGCATCTCCATGGACTACACGACCTTCGGAACCACAGGGCTTCAGGTCTCGCGGATCGCGCTCGGAACCGGCAATTTCGGGACTGGTTGGGGGCACGGCGCCGACCCCGACACGAGCAAGGCGATCTTTAACGCCTATGCCGAGGCCGGCGGCAACTTCATCGACACGGCGGATGTCTATCAGTTCGGCCAGTCGGAAGAGATCCTCGGCGGCCTGCTTCAGGGCCGGCGCGAGGAGTTCGTGCTGGCCACGAAATTCACTAGAGGCGATGCGCCAAATGCCGGCCGTCTGGTCACCGGAAACAGCCGCAAGGCGATGGCGGCTTGCGTCGAGGCCAGCCTGAAGAGGCTCAAGACGGATCGGATCGACGTCTACTGGGTGCACTGGCCGGACAATGTGACGCCTGCCGAGGAGATCGTCCGCGGCTTCGAGGATCTCGCGCGCGCCGGCAAGATTCTTTATGCGGGCCTTTCGAACTTTCCGGCCTGGCGGCTGGCGCGCGCGGTCACACTGGCGGAGCTGACCCGTGCGGTCCCGATCGCTGCGGCACAGTTCGAGCACAGCCTCGTCCATCGCGAGCCCGAAGCGGACCTGTTCCCTGCCTCGCAGGCGCTGGGCCTCGGCGTCGTCACCTGGTCACCGCTGGGCGGCGGCATGCTGACCGGGAAATATCGGCAAGGCGAAAAGGGCCGCGCCGAAGGCTTCGGCGGCAAGGTGTTCCAGCCGGAAAACTCCGAGCAGCGCACGAAAATCCTCGACACGGTTCTGGAGATCGCCGGAGAGCATGGCGTCAGCGCCGACCAGGTCGCGATCGCCTGGGCCGGCAGCCACGGCGCGGTCCCGATGATCGGCCCGCGCTCCGTGGCGCAGCTTGCCAGCAATCTCGGCGCTCTCACCGTCGCGCTCTCGGACGAACAGATCGAGCGGCTCGATTGTGTCAGCAGCCTCGACCCGGCCGGGTCGAAAAGGACGGCCGTGCCGACCGGCACACAAGGTGTTCGAGCTCCGGTCGCCTGAGAGACGTGCATTCTACTCCAATTGGGAGAAACCCATGAGCACCACCGACATCATCCTCGCCCATCCGGTCCGGACCGCCATCGGCGCCTATAACGGAACGCTGAAGGGCGTGCCCGCCACAGAGCTCGGGGCGATCGCCGTGAAAGAGACGCTCAAGCGCGCCGGCCTGTCGGGAGAGGACATCGGCACGGTGGTCATGGGCAACGTCATCCAGGCCGGCAACCGCATGAATCCGGCAAGACAGGCGGCGCTCGGCGGCGGCCTGCCGGTGTCCGTGCCGGCGCTGACCGTCAACCGCGTCTGCGGCTCCGGCGCTCAGGCGATCCTGAGCGCCGCGCTGGAGATCGCCGCCGGAGCGAGCCATGCCGCCATCGCCGGCGGCATGGAGAACATGGACCGCGCGCCTTATCTCATGGATAGCGGGCGCTGGGGCTACCGCATGGGGCCCGCCCAGATCCTCGACAGCATGCTGACGGACGGGCTTAACGATGCCTTTTCAGGCGAGCACTCCGGCTGGCACACCGAAGACCTCGTCACACAGCTTCAGATCACGCGCGAGGCGCAGGACGCCTTCGCGGCACGCTCCCAGCAGCGTTTCGCGGCGGCCCGGGACGCCGGAAAATTCTCGGACGAGATCGTGGCTGTCGAAATCAAGGGCCGCAAGGGACCCGAGATCTTCGACACCGACGAGGCGCCGCGCCCCGATACGACGGCAGAGACGCTCGCCAGGCTGAAACCCGCCTTCCGCAAGGAGGGGACGATCACCGCCGGCAACGCGCCCGGCCTGAACAGCGCCGCCGCTGCGATGATCGTCGCCGAGCGCGGCTTCGCCGAGACCAGGGGCATCGAACCGTTCGCCCGTCTGGCGGGCTTCGGGGTCGCCGCCGTCGAGCCGGGTCTGTTCGGCCTCGGACCCGTTCCCGCCGTGCGCAAGGCGCTCGACCGCGCCGGCTGGACGCTCGGCGACATCCAGCGGATCGAGATCAACGAGGCCTTCGCGGCCGTGCCGCTCGCGATCATCAAGGAGCTCGGGCTGCCCGAGGACATCGTCAATGTCGAAGGCGGCGCCGTCGCCCATGGCCATCCCATCGGTGCGACAGGAGCGATCCTGACCACGCGTCTCCTTTACTCGATGAAGCGCGACGGGCTGTCGAAGGGCATCGTGACGCTGTGCATCGGCGGCGGACAAGGCATCGCGCTCGCGATCGAGACGCTCTGATCCCCGCGGCGAAAGGACCAGCCATGCCCGTTTTCAACGCCCATATTCCCGCAGGTTGCTTCTCGCGTGAGCAAAAGCGTGCGCTTGCGGACGCGCTCAACCAGTCCCTCGTCCAGGGCCTCGGAATCCCGGAGGACGACCGCTTCGTCATCCTGAGCGAGCACGGCCCCGACGAACTGTTCATCCATCCGACATTCTTCGGCATGGAGCGCGATCCGGCCAATGCGATGATCGTCACCGTCATGATCGGCACGCATCGTCCCCTGGACGACAAGCGCAAGCTGGTGGCGGCCATCAACCGACTGGTCGTCGAGGCCGTCGGCATTTCGCCGGACGATATCTTCGTCACCCTCGTCCCGATCCCCAACGAGAACTTTTCATTCGGCAGGGGGGAGCTTCAGTTGGCGGACGCAGCACCCCGCTGGTAGGCCGCCGAGCCGATGCAATTCGCCAGGGCGCGGGTGCGGAGCCCGCCTTTGCCCGCCGCATAAGGGAGTTAGGCCTCATGACGACAACACCGCATCTCAATCGCCGGGTGCTCCTGGCTTCCAGGCCGGAGGGCACGCCCACGCTTGAGAACTTCCGCTTCGAGGACAGGCCGGCGTCTGATCCGGCCGAAGGCGAAGTTCTGCTGAAGACACTCTATCTCTCGCTCGACCCGTATATGCGCGGCCGAATGAGCGCCGCAAAGTCCTATGCCAAACCGGTCGAAGTCGGAGACGTGATGGAGGGCGGCACGGTCGCGCAGGTGCTTCAGTCCCGCCATCCCGACTTTGCCCCGGGCGATATCGTCCTTTCCTATTCCGGCTGGCAGAGTTTCTCGGTCTCCGACGGCAGCGGATTGCGAAAGCTCGATCCGCCGCAGGCGCCGGTCACCACCGCGCTGGGCATTCTCGGCATGCCCGGATTCACCGCCTATTCCGGCCTGCTCACGATCGGGCAGCCAAAGCCCGGCGAGACCGTCGTCGTCGCGGCGGCCAGCGGGCCGGTCGGATCGCTGGTTGGGCAGATCGCCCGGATCAAGGGGGCGCGGGCCGTGGGCATCGCCGGCGGGGCGGACAAATGCGCCTTCGTGCGCGACGAGCTCGGCTTCGACGCCGTGGTCGATCATCGCTCTGCGGACTTCGCCACGGAACTCGCCTCCGCCTGTCCCGACGGCATCGATGTCTATTTCGAGAATGTCGGCGGAAAGGTCTGGGATGGGGTCTTTCCGCTCCTCAACGACTTCGCCCGCATTCCGGTCTGCGGCCTCATCGCTCAGTACAACCATGCCGGAGACAGCTTTCCCGGCCCCGACCGCCTGCCCGGGCTGATGCGCGCGATCCTGAGCAAGAGCCTCCTTCTGCGGGGCTTCATCCAGCGCGAGTTCGTCTCCCAATATCCGGATTTCCTGCGCGACGTCTCCGCCTGGATCGCATCGGATGAGGTTCGCTACCGGGAAGACATTGTCGACGGCCTCGACAACGCCCCGTCAGCCTTCATCGGCCTGCTCGACGGCCAAAACTTCGGGAAGCTCATTGTCCGGGTCGGTGACGCCGAATGACGGCCGCCAAAGCCGCATCGCGATCCGCCCTTGGGGGAAGAAGGAAAGCGAGATGATATCCAGTTCGGAACCAGGGGACGCGGCCATCCGCGGAAGTATCCTGATTGCCGGTGTCGGGTCCGCCCAAGGCCTTGGGGCGGCCATCGCGCGCCGATTTGGCAGGGAGGGCTATCCTGTCGTGATCGCCGGACGCAATGCCGAGAAGCTGGAAGCGACCCGGTCCCGGTTGGACGCCGATGGCATCACCGTCCGCGCGACATCGGGCGATGTGGCAAACCAGGAAGATGTGAAGCGTTTCGTCGCCGCCGCCGCGGAGCAGGCGCCGCTCGCGGTCGCCGTCCACAACGCCGGCAGCAATCGACCCGCGCCGTTCCTCGAGTTGCTGCAGGAGGAATTCGAGGCGCATTGGCGCGAACATGCGCTGGGAGCCTACCACCTGGCGCGCGCAGCCTTGCCCGCACTGCTCGCCCGCCAGAACCGCGATCAACCCTTCAGCCATGGGCCGAGCCTCATCTTCACGGGTGCGAGCGGCAGCCTCCGGGGCAAGGCGAATTACGCGCCATTCAGTGCCGCGAAGGGCGCGCTTCGCAACCTCTCCCAGTCTCTTGCGCGCGAATTTGGCCCTTGGGGGGTGCATGTCGCGCATGTGGTGATTGACGGCGGGATCGCCGGCGAGCGCCTGCTGTCGAAGCGCCCGCAGTTGCGGGACAGCCGTGGCCCGGACGGTCTTCTGAACATCGACGCGATCGCCGACGCCTACTGGACCCTGCACCATCAGCATCGCAGCGCCTGGACACAAGAGCTGGATTTGCGGCCATGGTCGGAGAGTTTCTGAGATCAGGCCGTGCGGGACACATGCCCGTTTCTGAACAACAGGAGGGAGGTCAAGCGATGAAGTATTATCTTTGCAAGTACATACCGCCACGAGCGGATTTCCTCTCGACGCTTAACGACGAGGAAAAGCAGTGGATGGCGAAGCACAGCGACTTCTTGAACGAACTGCTCGATCGGGGAACGATCGTCGCCCATGGCCCGGTCATCGACCCGGCCGGCGGGTATGGCGTCTCGCTGTTCCGGATCGAGGATGATGCGGATATCGCCGCGATCACCGCGGCCGATCCCATCGTCCAGCAGGGAATCGGCCATTACGAGCATTATCCAATGCTCCATATCCGATCGAAGGGCTGAGCCGACGCTGCGACGCATCGGCTGACCGCCATTGGCCGCGGAAGCGCAGGACCCCCCTGCGTCCTACTCAGGCTTCGGTCGGCGCTGCCTTTCGTAGACCTGCAGGTGGCAGAAGGCCGTACGCAGAAGCGGCGCATCGAGGCCGCGGCGCTCGGCACGTTCCAGCATGTCGCCGACGATCGCGTCCGCCTCGATGCGCGGCGCGCCCTGGGCAATGTCGCGCATCATGGAGGCTGCCCACCCCGAGCTCCTGTCGAGCAGTCGCGCCTCCAGCTTCTGTACGTCGTCGGCCGTGAGCGCTATCCCCTCGGCCTGCGCCACGCTGCGGCATTCGGACATTGCTTGCCGCATGAGGCGTTCGCCGTCACGGGTCGCGCCACGATGTCCGTAACGGTGCCGCGCATCAGGCAGTTCATCATGGCGCCCGACGCCAGCATCACCCACTTGTTCCAGAGCGCATGCACGACATCGGAAGCGTGACTGCGCAGGCCGGGCGACTCTGCGAGCGAGCCGTGGAGAGCGGCCGCCATTGGTTCGCCCGCAGCCGAGCGGGCGCCGACGACAATGACGTCGTTCGTCCCGGCGTGGCGGATCACGCCATCTGCTCCCAGCGTCACGGCGATATAGGCAACGCCGCCGAGCACGCGGTCTTGGCCGAACTCGGCATCCAGATGATCATAGACCCCAAAGCCATTGAGGAACGGCAGGATGACGCTGCCGGGCCCGACCGCGGGCCGAATGTCCTGAATGGCGGAGTCGAGATCATATGCCTTGCAGGACAGGACGATCGCGTCGAACGGCGTTTTCAACTCGTCGCTGGAGATCGCATTGACGGGACCGTCGAAGTCTCCCAGCTCGCTGCGCACGCTCAGCCCCTGAGAAGCCAACGCCGCTCGTCTCCCTGGCCGCACGAGAAAGGTGACGTCGGCGCCCGCCTGCAGGAGCCTGGCGCCGTAATAGCCGCCGATCGCGCCAGCCCCGACCATCAGAATCCTCATCTGACTATCCTCCATTCCGAGTGGTCGAAAGCGGTGCGCGCGTCGCCCCACGCCGCTATTGCCTGCGGTGTTTGAACCAGCTTCCCGACGCGACAGCCCAGAAGACGCAAAGGCCGTAGATCGCCATCGCGGCCGCGCCGAGGACGAAGAAGACGGTCAGCGATCCGGTCAGCGCCAGCGCGGCCCAGCCCACGCCTGCATAGAGTGTCAGTCGTAGCGCGCCTGCCAGCAGCGGCCATTTCAGCCGCCCGGCTCCCTGGGACGCGAAGTAGAGGGCAAGGCCCATGGAGAAGAAGCCATAGAAGGGGCCGACGATCCGGAGATAGTGCGCGCCCGTCTCGATCAGATGGGAGTCCGTGCCGAACAGCCGGAGCCAGATTTCGGGCCAGAACGCTGCCGCGAGGCCGACGGCGGAGCCGATGAGGAAAGCTATCAAGCCGCCTGCGACGGCAATGCTGCGGGCGCGCTGCGGCTGGCCCGCACCGATATTCGCGCCGACCAGGGCGACCATCGGGGCGCCGAGACCAAAGGCCACCGGAATCAGAAGATATTCCAGCCGAGCCGCCGTGGCGTAGCCGGCAAGCGCTTCGGTGCCGGCATAGGCGCCTACGATGGCTGCCGTCGACGCGATCAGGACGTTAGTGATCAGCGGGTTGAGGCAGGCCAGGCCACCGACGACCAGGATACTCCGCATCGGGCTCCATCGCATGGGGCCGGCTCTAAGCCTCGCGACATTGCGGCCACTCAGGCAGTACCAGCCCAGAGTGGCGGCGCCGGCGAGCTGATACAGCACCAATGCCCAGGCTCCACCGGCGACCCCAAGCGCCGGCAAGGGGCCGCAGCCGAAGATGAGGCCGGCGCAAACCGGGACCAGCAGCACCGCGCCACCGCAGATGACGGCCCCCGGCACGAGCATATTGCCAGTGCCGCGAACGACGCTCGCCAGCGCACTCATCAGCCACAAGGGCACGAGGCCGAGGAAGACCACCTGTCCGTATTCTTGCGCCGCCACGAGCGATGCGCCTTCGGCACCGAGAAGGCGGAACAGCGGTGCGCTGAAGGCCAGCAGCAGGACGGTGAACGCCAAGCCGATAGCGGCGCTGAGCACGGCTGCATGGCGCGCCAGATCGTCCGCGAGTGCGCCATTCCCGGACCCCAGCGCCCGAGCCACTGCCGCGGAGATGCCACCACCTAAAGCGCCCTGCGACATGTTCTGCATGAGCATCAGCACGGGCACGACGACTGCCACGCCAGCCAGCACGTCGGTCCCGAGTTTAGCCAGCAGCCAGACTTCGACGAGGCCGGTCGATGCCAGAGCCAGCATCATCAGGACGTTCGGCCAACTCATCCGCAGCAGCGTGGGCACGATCGCGCCATGGAGCATGCCGTGCAGGCGCGGATTGGCCTTCTGCAGCGCCGGGGCAGCCTGGAGCGACGACAGCTGTGTCACAGGCGCGCGAGGACAAAGAACATCGATCAGCCTCCGGAGTTAATGGCATATGCACGCATCTGTCGACGCATTTGCGTGCATATGCCAGTATCAGTCAAGCTGTTCCGCTGTTGATCACCCAGCGTCGCGATTGCGCTGGAATGCGACCGCAGTTTTGACGGAGCCCGGGATGCAAGCATCGAAACGTGCGAAGGATCCGCTGATCTGCAATGGGGCGGCCTTGCGCAAGGCCACTCGCCGGATCACCCAGCTCTATGACGCCGTCCTCGCGCCTTGTGGGCTCTCTGTCTCGCAGCGCTCGGTGCTCGTGCATATCGCGCGCGCTGGCGAGCCCACCATGAGTGAGCTGGCGCAGGCGATGGTGCTCGATCGCTCAGCTCTTGCCCACAATCTCAAGCCGCTTCAACGGGACGGTTACGTCGTGGTGCGGCGTGACGAGGTCGATGGCCGCAGCCGCCGGGTCGTACTGACGGAGGTCGGGCAGGAGAAGCTGAGCGCGTCCCACCATCTCTGGCGCTCCGCCCAGGACCGCTTCGAGGCGGCTTACGGCGTTGAAAGGGCGGCCGATCTTCGCCTGGCCCTGGCTGAAATCTTTTCGGATGATTTCGCAAAGGCATTCAATCGGGCCCGGGCTGCACCGTCGTCAGGATGACGGTTGCGCGACCCGCGCTCACTGCTCATCGCCGCGGGGGGCCAGGGACGCTTGCGAACGTGAACGCTGCTCTGAGGCCGGCCCGTGTTCCTGTCGGATCGAGGCTCACCTATCAGGCGGCCAGGAACGCCTTGGCCTTCGTCAGGAAGGCATCGTGATACTGGAAGATGCCGCCATGCCCGGCGTCGGGGTAAAGGACGAGTTCAGCCCCTGGGATGCGGCGCGCCAAATCGGACGAGTTCTCACTCGGTACCATGATGTCGTGATCGCCGTTCGCCACGAGGACGGGCGTGCGGACGGCATCCAGCGGCTGCCGCGCCTGGAGGCCCCAGGCCTTGATCGCCTTCAGCTGGCGCAGGAAGGCCGTCAGGGAGACCGCCTTGTCGCGATCGCGGGTGCGCTCCTTTAACCGTGCAAGGAATGTCTTGGCCGCCCGCCTGCTTGCCGCGCTCGACGTGAAGAAAAGATAGAATTTGGGATCGCGGAAGGTCAGGAGGCCTTTGATGATGAGCGGCCACGATACGGCGCCGACCCGCTCGATCCCGGCACCACCCGCAGGACCCGTGCCGGCGAGGATGGCGCGGCGGACGAGATCGGGTGCGTCGAGGAGGATCTGCTGCGCGACGAAGCCGCCGAGCGAGAAGCCGATCAGGTCGATCGACGTCAGTCTCAGCGCGCGGATCGTGGCGATCGTGTCGGCGGCCATCTCGGCGACGCTGAGCGGCGCTGTGCCGCCGGAACTGCCGATGCCGCGGTAATCGAGCGCATAGACCGGCCGATCCGCCGCCAGACCCTCGACGATGGGGGGATCGAAATTGTCGAGGTTCGCGCCCCAGTGATTGAGCAGCACCACCGGCACGCCGGCGTCAGGCCCGAGACGGCGATAGGCGAAGCGCGTGCCGGCAGCCTCGACGTGGCGGGTGAGTGCCGTCTTCCAATCTGCACTGCGGATGTAGGTGGCCATGGTGGAATCCTTATTTCCCGGTATCGTGTCACTTCAGCGTGACGACGACCTTCCCCTTGGCGCGACCGGTGTCGATGTAGGCGAAGGCGTCGTTCAGCTTCTCGAACGGGAATGTGCGGTCCACGACCGGGCGGATCGTGCCGTCTTCGATCAGCTTCGTGATCCGGCCGAGCTGCTCGCCGTTGGCGCGCATGAACAGGAACGAATAGTCGACACCGGCGCGCTTCGCCTTGCGCCGGATGCCCCAACTCATCAGGCGCAACACGAGCCGCAGCATCGCATTCAAGCCTTGGGCGCGGGCGAAGGCCGTATCGGGTGGGCCGGAGATGGAGATCAGCTTGCCGCCGGGCTTGAGGACCCTCAGCGATTTCTCCAGCGTCGCGGCGTCGAGGCTGTTGAGGACGACGTCGTAGCCCGAGAGCTCTTCCTCGAACTTCTGGCTGCGATAGTCGATGACGACATCCGCCCCCAGTTCTTTCACCATCGCGGCATTGGCGGCGCTCGCCGTCGTCGCGACGGTCGCGCCGAGATGCTTGGCGAGCTGGATGGCGAAGGTGCCGACACCACCCGATCCGGCATGGATCAGCACCTTCTGTCCCGGTTTGATCTGCGCGCGCTCGACCAGCAGCTGCCAGGCGGTCAGCCCGACCAGCGGGATCGACGCCGCTTCCGTCATCGACAGATTGGCAGGCTTGAGCGCCAGATCGGATTCGCTGACGGCGATCCGCTGGGCAAAGGTGCCGATCCGCCCGTCGCGGGGGCGGGCATAGACGGCGTCACCGACCTTGAAGCGCCGTACATTCGCGCCGACCTTGACGACGGCGCCGGCCAGGTCATGCCCGAGCACCAGCGGCGGCTTGTAGGGCAGTATCGGCTTGAACGCGCCGTCCCGGATCTTGGAATCGAGCTGGTTGAGTCCGGCGGCCTCAACCTCGACCAGCACGTCGTCGGGACCGGGCACGGGCTCGGGCATGTCGCCGAGACGCAGCGCCTGTTTCTTGCCGTAGCGGTCGAGGATGAAGGCCTTCATGCTGTCTCTCTCATCGGTTCGAGAACCCTGACGGAATTCTCAGGCATTGACGTCGATGACAGTGCGTCCCTGGATCTTGCCTTCAAGGACGCGCCTCGCGATATCGGGCACGTCGGCGAGGCCGACCACCGTCGTCGTGCGGGCGAGTTTGTTGAGATCGAGATCACGGGCCAGACGCGACCAGGCCTCGATGCGGACTTCCTGCGGCGCGTTGACGGAATCGATGCCGGCAAGCGTGACATTGCGCAGGATGAACGGCAGGACGGTCGCGGGCAGATCGAGGCCCTGGGCCAGGCCGCACGCCGTCACGACGCCCCGATATCGGGTCTGGGCCAGCACATTCGCCAGCGTATGACTACCCACGGAGTCCACCGCACCGGCCCAGCGTTCGCCCGCGATCGGCTTTCCCGGCTCCGAAAGCGTGCGGCGATCGATGACTTCGGCCGCGCCGAGCTCGCGCAGATAGTCAGCTTCTTCGAGACGGCCGGTCGAAGCGACCACGCGGTAGCCGAGATCAGAGAGCAGCGCGATCGCGATCGATCCGACCCCGCCGTTGGCGCCCGTGACGATGATATCGCCGCGATCGGGTGTGATGCCGCCATGTTCCAGGGCCAGCACGCACAGCATGGCTGTGTAACCGGCCGTGCCGATCGCCATGGCGTCCTTCGTTGAAAAGGGTTCTGGGATTTTGACCAGCCAGTCGCCGCTCAGCCGCGCCTTCTGAGCATAGCCGCCGTGGTGGGTCTGGCTGAGGCCCCAACTGTTCGCGACGACCTTGTCGCCCACCGCGATGCCGGGATAGGACGAGGCTTCCACCGTACCGGCAAGATCGATGCCCGGGACCAGCGGAAACTGCTTGATGACGTCGATCCGGCCGCTCAGTGCGCCCGCGTCCTTGTAGTTCACGGTCGAATAGTCGACCCTGACCGTGACATCGCCCGGCATCAGATCGGCGTCGTGGAAGTCGGTCACCTTCGTCGAGAGCGCTTCGTTCTCTCGCGTGGCCACAAGTGCTTTGAAAGTCATTGCGCTATTCCTTTTGGGGTCGTTGATCACCGCGCGCATGCGATGACGGCGTCGATTGGGTTGCGTCGAAGGGGCATCGAAGCGTTGCGCCGAGCCGAAGCCCGACACCGCACCTGTCTCCGACCCAGCGTCACGCCTTGTCCAGGAACAGGCCGGTGTGTGCCACGAACAACTCGGGATACTGGAATTGCGATCCGTGTCCGGAATCGGGATAGACGATCAGCTGCGCATTCGGGATGTGCTGCTGGAGGTGGAAGGAATTGATCGTCGGCACCATGATGTCGTCATGGCCGTTGACCACCAGCGTCGGCTGACCGATCTCTTTCAGATAGGCGAAGCGCTCGCCGCGTGGCTGGGTCCATTCTATGATCACTGCCATTTGTGCCTGCATGGCCTCGGGCGAGGACGGCGGATCCTGGTCCTGGCGCGCGTGCCGGCGTTCCCAGAAGGCGCGGCCCGCTGCCTGACTCGCCTCGGATGGCGAGAAGAACAGGAACAGGAAGTCATCGACGGTCGGAACGGGGTTGCCAGCGACCTGGAAGATGCGCGGATCGGGATTCTGGTCGCCGTTGCGCGGTCCTGTGCCGGTCAGAACGAGGGGACGGACCAGTTCAGGATAGCGATGGGCGAAGCTCTGCGCGACGAAGCCGCCGATCGAAAAGCCGAGCACGTCGACGATGGAAAGGCCAAGCGCCTTAACGAAGACCGCGACGTGATCTGCCATGCCGTCGATCGTCGTCGCGTTCTCGCCGGTTGAACTGGCGACACCCGCATAGTTGAACAGGATCACCGGCCGGCTGGCGGCAAGACCGTCGGTGACCAGCGGGTCCCAATGGTCCATCCCGCCCCGGAAATGCTGGAGAAACACAAGCGGCGTGCCGCCTTCGGCGCCGAAGCGGCGATAGGCATAGCGGATGCCGTTCGCCTCGACGAACTGAGTAGGTGCGGTGAGATGGTTGTTGCTCGACATTGCAAAGATCCTTCCTTCGATGGGTTCGACGGCCACCTGTTCAGGCGGCGGTCGCCTCAGCCGAGATGGAGGGATAATCGGTGTAGCCCTCCGCGCCGCCGCCATAGATCGTGGCGGGGTTCATCTGGGCGAGCGGCGCGCCGCTTTTCAGCCGTTCGACCAGATCGGGATTGGCGATGAAGTGGTGGCCAAAGGCGAACAGGTCGGCCTTGCCCTCGCTGAGACGCGACTTGGCCAGCTCAAGATCGTAGCCATTGTTGGCGATGTAGGTGTTGCGGAACCGCTGGCGCAGCGCATCGAAATCGAACGGCGTCGCATCGCGCGGCCCGCCCGTCGCCCCCTCGACGACGTGGATATAGGCGATGCCGAGACCGTCGAGTGCGTCGACGACGTGGTTGAATTGCGGCTGCTCGTCGCTTGACGGCACGATGCCGCTGGCCGGCGATACCGGCGAGAGGCGGACGCCCGTGCGCTGCGCGCCGATCTCGCTCGACACCGCGGCCGTCACTTCGACCAGCAGCCGGGCGCGGTTTTCGATCGAACCGCCATAGGCATCGGTGCGGACATTGGCGGTTTCCCGCAGGAACTGGTCGAGCAGATAGCCGTTCGCGCCATGCACTTCGACCCCGTCGAAGCCGGCCTCGATCGCATGGGCGGCGGCTTTGCGGAAATCCTCGACGATGCCAGGGATTTCCGTCAGTACCAGCGCACGCGGCTCGGACACATTGGCGAAACCATTGTTCACGAACGTCTTGGTCTCGGCGCGGATCGCCGATGGCGCGACCGGAGCCTCCCCGCCGTGAAGATCGACATGGCTCACGCGGCCCACATGCCAGAGCTGGACGAAGATGCGACCGCCCTTGGCATGAACCGCGTCGGTCACCTTGCGCCAGCCGGCAACCTGCTCGGGCGTATAGAGGCCGGGCGTATTCTGGTAGCCTTGGGCCTGCTTCGAGACCTGCGTCGCCTCGGTGATGATGAGCCCGGCGCTCGCCCGCTGCGCGTAATAGTCCGCCGCAAACGGGCTCGGTACGAGGCCGGCGTCGGCGCGGTTGCGCGTCAGCGGCGCCATGACGATGCGGTTTTTAAGCGTGAGGCCGCCGAGGTCGTAGGGGCTGAACAGATCTGTATCGGTCATTGTCGCGGTCTTTCGTTTTGATGATCTAAATTCGCTCGGCTCGAGCGGCCCTCAGGCGCCGACCAGATAGCGTTCGGCCGGCCGGGACTGTCCGAAGCCTGGGATCATGGATTGCCGGGCTGCCTCGAAGGCCTCCCATTGTCCGAGGTCGTGCAGCGGCGGGATGGTGACGGCTTCGCGGCGATCGAAGCCAGCCAGCGCCGCGTCGACCAGATCGTCCACTTCCATCACGGCCGGCAGCGTGTCGACGTCGACCCCGGCGTGGCCCCAGATTTCTGTGCGGGTCGCCGCCGGAAGCACAGCCTGGACATAGACGCCCTGCGGTCCGAGCTGGAGGCTGAGCGCCTGGGACAGATGCAGGACGAAGGCCTTGGTCGCACCATAGACCGGCATGCCGTATTCCGGCGCCAGGCCGACCGCTGAACCAATGTTCACGATCGCGCCTTCGCCCGCTGACGCAAGGCGCGGTGCTATGGCGTGGGCAAGCCGCACCAGGGCGGTCGTGTTGAGCGCCACAAGCCGGTCGATGTCCTCCACGGCGTGCTCGATGAAGGTTCCCGCGAGGCTCGTTCCGGCATTGTTGATGAGGATTCCGATCCGCGCATCCTCGCCCAGCCGCGCCTCGACCGTTGCACGCTCCTGCGGATTCACGAGGTCCGCCGCGATGATGTCGATCCCGACGCCTGTCTCGCTTCGCAGCCGTTCCGCCCCCGTCTCCATTCGCGCGGTGTTTCGGGCAACGAGCACGAGGTCATGGCCGCGCCGTGCGAAGCGCTCGGCATAGGCCGCGCCCATGCCGGTCGAGGCGCCGGTAATGAGGACGGATGGTTTGACGGTCATGGTATTGCCCTTTCGCCGCATCAAAACTATATTCATGATGAATATCATCAATGCCCCAAATATGATAGCCATCATCAAAATGTCAATGCCGAACGGAGGCCACCTGCAATGAAAGTCAGCCAGGAGCAGAAGGCGCAGAACCGCAGTCGCATCCTGACCGAGGCAGGACGCCTGTTCCGTGAGAAGGGTTTTGATGCAGTGAGCGTTGCCGAAGTGATGAAGGCCGCCGGTATGACCCATGGCGGCTTCTACGGGCATTTTCAGTCAAAGGACGATCTCGTCGCCCAGACCATCTCTCATGCCGTAGGCAGCCAATCAGGGATCGACGATCTCGGCGCCTGGATCGACGCCTATCTCTCGGAGCCCCACCGTGAGCATCCGGATCTGGGTTGCCCGATGGCCGCCCTGGCCGGGTTCATGCGGCAACAGGCTCCCGAGGCACGCGCGTCCATGGCACAGGTTCTCGCCGCGCAGATTGCCACTCTTACCGACGTCATGCCTGGAGAGGATTCTGCAAAACGCCGCAGAGCAGCAATCGGCAGTTGGTCGGCGATGGTCGGCGCGCTCATCCTCGCCCGGTCGATTGATGCCCCCGCGCTGTCGGGCGAACTCTTGTCTGAGACACGGGCCTGGATCGACGAAAGAAAGGCGCCGGACCAGCCTACGCCAGCGCAGAAACGCCGCGCGGCATGATCGTATCCTTGGCCTAGACGGCCGGCCAGCTAGCGGGCCTCAGGAAGGCCATATACCGCCGACAATTCGTCTTCGCGTTCGATTATCTCGCGCCGGAGCTCTTTGGAGATAAGAATATGTTCACGCACGTCATGATCGGTAGCAACGACCTGGAGCGGGCCAGAGCTTTCTACGATGCAACATTCGCCGCGCTAGGAGGTGAGCCGGGCGAGATGGATGCCAGAGGCAGGCTGATCTATGTCCACAAGGGCGGTCGGCTAATGATCACGAAGCCGATCGACGGCAATCCAGCGACGGCGGCCAACGGTGGGACTATCGGTATCGTCGCGGCGAGCCGTGACCATGTTCTCGCGTGGCATGAGGCCGGCACCACGCATGGTGGGACGGCGATTGAGAGCCCACCCAGCGAGCGCCCGAACGGAGCCTTCGTCGCCTACCTTCGCGATCCGGACGGAAACAAGCTCACCGCCCGCTCTCAGCCGACGAAGTAACACAACCGGCAACAGCCACTCCGAAGATCATCCCTTTTCGGAAATCCGTCAGCAACCAGACGGTTCAATCCCGACCTCTCCTTCGAATCGATCCGGTGCGAGGAAGCGTACCTCCCGGCAGTCCAGACGGGCTGATTTTACCCCTTTGATAACGGTCTGGAGCCTGACGTTCGCTGAGGCGACGGCACACGATGACCCGTACGTAGCTGATGAGTCCCGGGGGTTGGTGCCCGCGCCTGAGGGCGGCGATGATCTTGTCTGGATCGGCGATCCAAGTGGTCGGGATAGGTAATCGCGTCGACAGGCGCGCGTGTTCACGACAAGACCCCGGCTGGGACGATCGCTACAATCGCGCAGGTGATGGCCGACCGCCCCTCCGGCCTTGAAGGCGGAGGTGTCGCCGGCGCGCAAAACCGTTTTGGTTACGCTCTCGACCAGCGTGGTCACACCTTCCAGCACATAGATCAGTTCGTCCTGGGCGCTATGCCAATGCTTGAGCGAGTACTGCGCCCCCGCGCCAGAACCTCGATCAGCGCTCCGAACTGTGTTGGCCCAGCCGCTTCGCTGATCCAGTATGTGCGGGCCAGCCGGCACATATCATCCGGGGCGCGATCTTCGGGAATGAACTCCAGTGGCGTGAGGGCGGCGCGCCGGCGGCTTCCTTTAAGCGGCTTGAGCGACAATCATGCAGGAAACTCGGCGACCGCATCGAAGGCCGCGGGCGGCATGATGCTTCGGAAATAGACATCCTCCGCCTGATGCCATTGCCGTTCCCAAGGACCGATGATCCGCTCGCGCGCCATGAGGCGAGCCATCCGCACGTCGTCCGGCGCCACCAGCATCACGCGCAGATCGATCAGATCGGCCAATTCCGGGCGCGCGGCGTAAACGCCTTCGAGAATGACGATCCGCTTCGGCACCAGCCTGGTCGTCTGGTCTCGCAGGCGTCCGTCGAAGGTCTCCCAGTCGAAGGCTCTCCAGATCGCCTCGCGCCCGGCCCGCAAGGCTTCCAGTGCCGGCCGCTGCCGTGTCCAGTCGATACAGGCTTCGGCACGCGCCTCCGGGCTGTCTACACGAAGTTTGGTGCCGCCCGCATAAAAGTCATCCCCCTCGATGAGGACTGCGTCGAACATCTCCGCCAGCGTCTTGGCCAGCGTCGACTTACCCGCGCCGCTGCGCCCGTCGAGAGCAATGATGAAGGGCCGAATCATCCCTTTCATACGCGCGGCGACCAGGGTCGCAAGTTCGGTCGGATCGTTCAGCATATGCGGCATTCAGCGCTCCGTTTGCCGACAGTCTCAAAGCCCTGGCAGGCATAGGTGTTACATTTCGCGGCGAAGGCCCGCCCAGCGGAATCGGTTTGCTCATGTCGATCAGCACGCCGTTCGGATCCTGTAGGATGAAATGCCGCTGGCCGACTCCACATTTGAGGCAAAACCGGACATGGCCAAGCTATCGCCGCGACTGAACGATATACTGAATTCTCTGCCGCTTGCCGCTGGGATGCGGGTTCTGGAGGTGGGCTGCGGGCCCGGTGTGCTTGCCAGGGCGATGGCGTCACGCATTGGCGAGGGGCATGTCTTCGGCATCGATCGGTCCGCCCGGGCCATCTAGCAGGCCTTGACGGGATCGGAAGCGGAGATCGCAGCGGGCCGGCTATCGTTCCGGCACGTGGCGGCCGAGGACTTCGCCCGCTCGACCGGCGAGTTGCCGTTCGACCTCATCGTCGCGGCCCGCGTCGACGCGCTCGATGGCCGCCACCCGCAGACCGGCGCACGTGCGCGGCCGCGCCTCATTGCGGCGTTATCGCCGACGGGCCGCATCTTCATCGACGGATCGGAGATCGAGCTGGGGCGGCAGAAGTAAGAAGTAGCCTTCACCGCGGTATAGCCAATGTGGCGGATGATTTCATGGAGGTAAGCCAAGGCCATCGGGCGGCCTACAAGAATGAACAATACGGGCGTGGAGAGAAAAGCCATGTCCTATTTTGATTGCTATCTCATTCCGGTTCCGACCAGCCAAGCTGGATGCCTACAAGCTGTTCTCGGAGCGGTTCGCCAATGCCCATCGCGAATACTTGGCGATTCGGGTGATGCCGAGGGCGCTCAAGCCGAGGTTTAGGGCGCCGAGCTCCGCAATTTCGACGCAGCGAGTATGCCGGTCGGGCGGACTTTGGGATTTGTCACATGACAGTTCCGACTAATAACTTGTTTAAATTGCCTAGCTCATATCCGTCCAGTCATAGGCACGCCGATCCCGTCCGATTGATGACCGCACTCCATGCTGCGCTACGGCTTATCGGTGCTCCGCTCTCGGATGCTACTCCAGCGCGACGGTGAACATTGACCTCGATACCGGTTCGATTTTGACCAAGCTCGGCATTAGAGGGCGATGGCGTAGACATAGTGCTCATCGTCACCTCGCACGGCCCGCCCATTGCTGATTCGATATTTCTAAGAGCCGCTTACCTGCCAAACGCCCTCTATTGCCGCACAAATGTTATCAACATCGATCGGACTGCGGCAGGCCGCCTATTTCAAGAGCTGCCGTTTGAGCAGCGCCTCAAGCCAATCGGCGAAGACCTGTAGTCGTCGCGAGAGATGCTGCCTGTGCGGATAGAGCAATGTCATGGGCATGGGTTCCGCGCGGTGATCCGGCATGACCTCAACTAGTTCTCCCGCTTCCAGATGGGCGCGAACGTCATAAGCTGGGATCTGGATCAAGCCGAGGCCAGCCAGACAACAGGCGATATAGGCCTCGGCGCTGTTGACGGTGACGCGCCCACGCAACGGCAGTGAGCGCAGCGCGCCATGCTCTACCCATTCCCAATCTTCGACCCTGCCGTTGGAGGGCGAAGCATAGTTGACAGCCCAATGGTCGCCGAGATCGTCAGGGCTTTCGGGATTGCCATGGCGCTTCAGATAGGCGCGGCTGGCGACATTGATGAGCGGCAGCCTACCGATCGGCCTTGCGATCAGTCCCGAATCGTCGAGCGGCCCCACGCGCAGCACGCAATCGACGCTGTCCTCGACCAGGTTCACCGCGCGATCGGTGACGCCAAGGTCGATATCGATCTGCGGATAGAGATCGAGAAATTCCGGCAGCGCCGGCGCGATGATGAGACGTCCGATGCGACCCGGGACATCGATCCGAATCTTGCCCGAGGGCTGCGCCGCCGTCTGCCGGAAGAGGTTTTCCGTATCCTCGACGTCGGCGATGACCCGCAGGCAGCGATCGTAGAAGGCCGTGCCGTCCTGCGTCGGCGAGACCTTGCGGGTGGTGCGATGAAGCAGGCGCGCGCCGACGCGGCCCTCCAACTCCTGCACGGCCGCCGACACCGATGAGCGCGGGAGGCCAAGTGTGTCGGCAGCGCGAGTGAAACTCGAACATTCGACGACGCGGGTGAAGACGCGGAATAGGTCGATACGATCCAATGTGAGAGCGGCCCTTCATTGTGCCGATATTCTGACAGGTGATGTCAGAATGACCATCTTTATCAGTCAATCCTAGACGATATGCTTCCCCAACGAAAGCGACCGCCGGTGTGGTCGCCGTACTTCCGAAGGAGGCCACCCATGACCGACCACAGCATCAAAGGCAAAACCGTCATCATCGCCGGCGGCGCAAAGAACCTCGGCGGGCTGATCGCGCGCGATCTCGCCGCCCACGGCGCCAAGGCGATCGCCATCCACTACAATAGCGCGTCCACCAAGGCCGATGCCGACGCGACCGTCGCCGCCGTCAAGGCCGCCGGCTCGGAGGCCGTCGCCTTCCAGGCTGACCTCACCACGGCGGGCGCGATGGAGAAGCTCTTCGCCGATGCGGTCGCCGCCATCGGCAAGCCGGACATCGCCATCAACACCGTCGGTAAGGTGTTGAAGAAGCCAATCGTCGAAATATCGGAAGCGGAATACGACGAGATGACAGCGGTGAATTCCAAGACCGCTTTCTTCTTCCTCAAGGAAGCCGGCAAGCATCTCAACGACAACGGCAAGGTCTGCACGCTGGTCACGTCGCTGCTCGGCGCCTACACGCCCTTTTACGCCGCCTATGCCGGCACCAAGGCGCCGGTCGAGCATTTCACGCGGGCAGCGTCCAAGGAGTTCGGCGAGCGCGGCATCTCGGTGACGGCGATCGGCCCCGGCCCGATGGACACCCCTTTCTTCTATCCGGCCGAGGGGGAAGATGCGGTCGCCTATCACAAGACCGCGGCGGCGCTGTCCAACTTCTCCAAGACCGGCCTGACTGACATCGGGGACATCGTGCCCTATATCCGCTTCATGGTCTCGGAGGGCTGGTGGATGACCGGCCAGACCATTCTCGTCAATGGCGGTTACACGACCAAGTAGGATCTCGGGCAAGTCAGTTCGGGGCGGCCTGTCCATAAAGCCAGGCCGCTCTTTTGCCATCACGAGGGGAAGGACCACACATGCACATGCTGCTTGTCATCACCGGAGGCGTCCTTCTGCTCGGCGTGTTCGCCCTGTTCGGGAAGCTCTGGGGCGGAGATGTCGCCGGGGTCGCTGCGGCGGCGAAAGTGTTCGTGCCTGTCTGGCTAGTCGTGGCGCTCGTCAACATGTGGGTCGGCGTCAACAAGGCTGGCTACACCGTGGCGCAGGAACTGCCGATCCTCCTCGTCGTCTTCGCCGTACCGGCTGTCATCGCCGCGCTCGTCGCCTGGCAATTGGCGAGGGGCTGACCGATGGCCGCCGATGCTGTTTCGCATGCCGCTGAGGCCGCCTCACATGGCGGCTTCGATCTCATTCCGGTCGTCGTGTTGCTCGGCGCGGCGGTCGTCGCTGTGCCGCTGTTCAAGCGGCTCGGCCTCGGTTCCGTGCTCGGTTATCTTGCCGCGGGATTAGTGATCGGACCGTTCGGCGTCGGCCTGTTCTCCGATACGCAATCAATCCTGCACGTCGCCGAGCTCGGCGTCGTCATGTTCCTGTTCATCATCGGGCTGGAGATGCAGCCCTCGCGGCTGTGGTCGATGCGGGGCGAGATCTTCGGTCTTGGCCTTCTCCAGGTCGCGTTGTGCATCGGGCTGCTCACCTGTGTCGGCCTGACGCTCGGCTATTCGGTGCCTCAGAGCTTCGTCGCGGGCACGGGCTTCGTGCTGACCTCGACTGCTATCGTCATGCAGATGCTCGAGGAGCGCCGTGCGATGGGGCTGCCGAAAGGCCGGCGGATCGTCGCGATCCTGCTGCTCGAGGACCTGGCCATCGTGCCGCTGCTGGCGCTTGTCGCCTTTCTGGCACCCGGCGGCGAAAACGCCACGCTCACCAGTCGGCTGACTGGCGTCGCCATCGGCCTCGCGTCGATCCTTGGCTTGATCGTCGCCGGCCGCTATCTGCTCGACCCGCTGTTTCGTATTCTCGGCAAGGCCAGGGCGCGCGAGGTGATGACGGCAGCGGCGCTCTTCGTCGTGCTCGGCGCTGCGCTCGCCATGCAACTGGGCGGCCTGTCGATGGCGATGGGGGCCTTCCTAGCCGGCGTGCTGCTGTCGGAATCTTCCTTCCGCCACCAGCTCGAGGCCGATGTCGAGCCGTTCCGCGGCATCCTGCTCGGCCTGTTCTTCCTGGGCGTCGGCATGTCGCTCGATCTTGCGGTGATCGCCGCCAACTGGCGCCTCATCCTCGTCGCCGTCATCGCCTACATGGTGCTGAAGACCATTGGCATCTATGCGGTCGCCCGCCTGTTCCGGGCTGGCAACCGGGAAGCGATCGAACGCGCCGTGCTGATGGCGCAGGGCGGCGAATTCGCCTTCGTGCTCTATGCTGCGGCCGCATCGGTCGGCATCATCGACGGCGAGGCCAACGCCATCCTGACGGCGACCATCATCGTCTCGATGGCGGTCACCCCGCTGATGATCATCCTGCACGACCGGTTGATACCCAAGCCCGCTCCATCGATGGATGGGGTCGAGGCCGCCGAAGGCTTATCAGCCGGCGTGCTCCTGATCGGTTTCGGTCGCTTCGGCCAGATCGTCAGTCAGCCTCTGTTGGCGAATGGTTGCTCAATCTCCATCATCGAGACCGACACGGACGCCATCCGCAATGCGCAGGATTTCGGGTTCAAGGTTTATTTTGGCGACGGCGCGCGCCTCGACATCCTTCATGCCGCCGGCGCCCATGACGCCCGCCTTGTCGTCATCGCGGTCAATGACCGCGAGGCGAGTCTGAAGATCGCGGAGCTGGTCAAGGCAGAGTTCCCGCTGGTGCCGGTTCTGGCGCGCTCCTTCGATCGCGAGCATGCCATCGAACTGATCCATGCAGGCGTCGACTATCAGATCCGTGAGACCTTCGAATCGGCGCTGGCACTCGGCCAGAAGGCGCTTGAAATGATGGATGTGGACGAGGAGGAACGCGTGCGCGTGATGGAGGACGTTCGCCAACGCGATTCCGAGCGCTTCGCCCTTGAGACCGCCGACGGCATCTATGCCGGCCGCGACCTGATCCATGGCAATGCTCCAGGCAAGGGCCAGCCTACGGAGCGGGAGGCTTCATCATGATCGCCGCGCTCAGGATGCGCCCCCGAGGAGACGAGGAGCTGATTTCGGAGGTCGTCGGCTTCTGGAAGGACGCCGGGGCGCAAGGTCGGTGGTTCGACAAGGATGAGGGTTTCGATCGCATCTTCCGGGACCGCTACTTCGATCTTCACATGGCGGTCGCGGCGCGGCGACATGACGGCTGGATCGAAAACCCGAAAGGCGCGCTCGCCTTGCTGATCCTGACCGACCAGTTCCCGCGCAATGCGTTTCGCGGGACAGCGCACATGTATGCGACCGACCCATTGGCGCGGCACTACGCCCGTCTGGCGCTCGATGCCGGGCACATGGAGCAGGTCGAGCCGGATCTGCGGCTGTTCTTCTGCCTACCCTTCGCGCATTCGGAAGATATCGCCGACCAGGACCTATCGGTGAAACTCAATGCTCGATTGGGGCAGCCATGGCTCGATCACGCTGAAGGCCACTGCGACATCATCCGCCTTTTTGGACGCTTTCCGCACCGCAATTTCATGCTGGGCCGCGCCACAACTGCGCTGGAAGCAGAGTTTCTCGAAGCGGGCGGCTTTCAGGGATAGGGATCAAGAGAGGAAAGTCCATGACAAAATCCAGAAGCAGAACTTTGACCGGCATACTCGTCGCAGCTCCCGTTGGCTTGCTGTTGGCCTTCGGCGCCGCCGCGAAATCAAAAGTCGACCCCATGCCGACCGACAATGTGCGGTCCTACTCCGCGCTGTCCAATGGCACGTCTTCGACCTTGGGGACGACGATGAAGCTCAGTCGCACCTCGGCGAGTTTCTCGAAGCTTAAAGGGGAACTGACGCTCCAGTATTCTGACGTCTGGAACAACGGGAACGACACGGACTACGGCGGAAACGTATACAAGGTCCTCAACGCCGACGCGTTCTTCTCGCAGAACAAGGGAAAGAACGGTTTTTGCGACGAACCGGTGCGATGGCTCACCGTCATGGATATGAGCAATCAGCTCGGTGATGGGGCTGTTCGCATCGGAATGCTCAGCATCGACGACTGGCGCAAATACAGTCCGGACGCCTTGGGCGCGTGCAGTGCCGACACGTTCACGCTGAAATAGCATCGCTGACAAATAGCTTTCGGGGGCATGCCGAGGCCATCGCAGCCTCGTGCGACGCTTATGGGCGCTTCCCGCGCGCCGCAACCATGACCACGGCAAGGCGCTCTCCGGCCATCCTGCAAAACGAAACAAGAAAAGGCCCTTTCAAATGCCAGCATCAGACCTGAAAATCGATACCCGCATCGGCGTTAAGCGCAAGCCACGCCGCATCCTGTCGATTGTTTCCAACACGACGGAGCTCAAGGGCTTTCCGGTCGGCTTCTTCGCCGAGGAAATGACGCGCGCCTTCCTGATGTTCACCGAGGCTGGACATCAGGTCGATCTCGCCTCGCCGAAGGGCGGCGAGGTGATGTTCGACACCCACAGCGATCCACGCACGCCGGACGGCGCCTATGCCGACGATCTGATCAGCCTGGGCTTCGTCCATCATGCGAAGTTTGGGGCGATGCTGAAGAACACCCTGCCGATCAGCGCCGTGTCGGTGGACGAGTATGACGCGGTGTGGGTGGCGGGCGGCGGCGGTCCGCTGCTGACCTTCAAGGATGATATAGCGCTGCATGAGCTGATCGCGTCCTTCTATGAGAAGGGCAAGATCGTCACGCTGATCTGCCACGGGTCCGGTCTTCTATTGTGGACGCGCCTGTCCAACGGAAAGCTGCTCGCTGACGGCAAGAAATGGACCGGCTTCACCGACGAGGAGGAAGAGCAGGTCAACGCCGCCTTCGGCATGACGCTCAACGACTACACCATCCAGAGCGAGGCCGCTGGCATCAAGGGCACCAGCTTCCTGTGCCGTGGCGCCAATGAACCGTTTGCCATTCGCGACGGGCGTCTCATCACCGGCCAGCAGCAGTACAGCAGCGCGCTTACGGCGGAACTCGTGCTGGAGGCACTCGACGAATATTGATGATTACACGAGCGGCGAATTGGTGTCGGCGCCTGGATCCGCCCCGTTCACACATTTAGCTACCTCAGACAGCGTGCTGATGGGGCGATGCCACATAGATTTCCGACGTCAGGGACAGCCAAATGCGTAGTTCGACCGTAAGCGATTCGAACTTTTTCACCGCCGAACGCCGTCGTTTCTACGCCATCTCGCGCACCGACTGTCCTTCATTCTATGCATAGGCGTACGTTCGGCGGCTACAGCGTATTGTGGAGGGCAATCGACGGTATTTGGCGCGCCGCACCGGGCGATGATGATAACTTTGTCTACGCCATAGCCCTCTAAATTCGAACCCGTAGCCCGACGAGAAGCCCTTGAGATCGCAGTAGGTTTCGAGACGATTGCCGCAATCCTTCTGTACCTATAATCGCGTGACGTCGTATCGGACTCCAGAACAAAGACCCCTTGAAGACGCGCTCTTCCCTCAGGCGTTTCCGAATGCGGAAATGCCTAACAGCGCGCTTCAGGCGTCTCCGCGGTGGCTATTGATCCTTCTATGCCAGAGTGAATCGCGGCAGCTTCCGTCACGAGCTCGACGGCAACCGCAGCAGCTTCCTCGTTGGGGACGGGCGCGGCTTCCTCCGGTCCCATCATCATCTCGTAGTGCGCACCATGGTTGGTCGACTCGAAGATCAGCTTGAAGACTGCAAGGTAGCGGCCTACGGTCGTATCATCGGCTGCAACATACAGGTCGTCCGCGAAGTAATGCGATCCGTCGTTGATCCACGAAAACAGCGACGCGCAGATCTGCTGGTCGCGTCCTTCGAATTTCGCGATGACGGCATCCTTGTCCATATTGCCGAGGATGGTGAAGTAGTGCTCCAGGATCCGCCGCAGGACATTCTGGATCGTCAGGTTTGATCGGTTCGGATTCCTGACCTCGGCCCAGAGCAGTTCATATGAGGTGCGGATCGGATTCCTCTGGTGGCCTTCGACGATCGTGGCCGCTCCGGCTTTACGAACGACCCAGAACGTCTCGTGCGTACGGCGTTCTCCTTGCTGCCGCTTCGGGTCGAAGGACACTTCCTTGTGGAAGTAGATGTTGTGGGTCAGCACAAAGACTTGCTTCACGCGTCCGTTGCCGTCCACCGCTTCAGCCAGGACGCGCTTGATGAGCGCGCTGACGATGAAGAGCACGTCGCTGTCGAGGCTCGACACGGGATCGTCGAAGACGACGATGCGATCGGCGTTCACGCCGCTTGCGGACGTACTGCCCCGGATCAGATGATAGAAGTACAGGAAGGTGATGAAGCTGCGTTCCCCTTCGCTGAGCGTCTCCCGGGCGTCACTCCCGTCGCCGCGGACAATAGCGTAGAACTGCTGCTTATCGCCGGCTGTCGCGAGCCTGAAGCTGGTGAAGCCAAATGACGCGAGGGTCGCGTTGATTTCGGTGACCGTGGGCTGGACGCTGGTGACCTGCTTTTCAAGGTCGGCCAATGCTGCCCGAGCGGCGGTCAGGGCCTGTGTCTTGGTCTCGATCCCGGTCGATATCCCCGTGATGGCCTTGTCGAGATTGCTCTTGGCAGTCGTGTATTGCCCAATGACGTCCTTCTTCTCGTCGGTCAGGCATTTCCAGATCTCGGAGCTGAGCGTCTTGCGCTCGGCGGCGAGATTATCGACCAGGGCATTGTGTTTCGCGATCTCGCTGTTCGCCTGTTCGATGATGGTGGCCACCGCGGCCAAAGGCTCGGCGAGCGGCTCCAGCTTTACCGGTGTGCTGGGCTCCTTCCGCTTCCGTTCTATATGACCCTTGTTGAGGGTGATGAGCGAGCGCAGTCGATCGCAGAGGGGGCGCAGCTTCTCCACGTCGATATGCGGACTCCCGGATGCGAGAACGGCATCGATCGTGGCCAGGATTGCGTCGGCGAAAGTGCGATAGGCTTCTTCGGTGCCCGCGATCACCGCGATGTCGGCGAGGTACGTTTCGTCGAAGAAGGCGTTCAGCTTGGCCAGAAGCTCCTCGTCGAGCGGCTTCTGGCAGAACGGACATGGCGTGCCCGGTCCTTCCACGTATCGCAGTCCCTGGCGCACCCAATCGCTGTTGCCGAGGCGGCGAACGAGCGCTCCGATATCTATGTCCTCTTTGCCGACAACCTTCTTGGCGAGTACGGGCTCCTGCTCGATACCGAGCAAGTCCTCTGCGGCAATCGTTGGCACGGTCGCCAGTCGAGCGACCCCTTCGGCGAATACGGTTCGGGCGCGGGCCTTCAGATCGTCGACTGGGTGAACAGCCGCTTGATTGCCGTATGTCTCCTCGAGCACCTTGTCGCAGAATCTCGTGCGCGAATTACGCAAACCTGTGAATGCGCCCTGGAAATGGGGATCATGCGTGGTCTTGATCTTCCAGCATTGCTCTTCGAATGCATTGCGCAAGTCGCGAAGTTCGGCCCGCTTGCCGCTTGAGTGATCCTCGGCGCCGAGGGTTGTTTTCAGTGTGCCAATCTGGATTTCGATCTCTGCGACCTTGGCGCGGGCTGCCTCGATCTTCTCCAGCGTGTCGGTCTGGACTTCCCCCAGAGTGAAGATACCGCGCAATTGCGGAGTGAAGTTTCGGTCAACGAAATCGCTGTTGTAGACGAGTGTCTCAAGGGGGCGAGCACCGCGCCAGTTCACGGCACAGGACGGATGTTCTGTTGGATCAGCGATGACCCGAGAGATCGTCGTCTTGCCTGATCCGTTCGTTCCGAACAGAAAGTTGATCTGGCGAAGACCGTCAAGATGCTGCGGTTGCTCCCCATAATTCGCCACTTTGGCAATGCTGACGTCTTCAAGCATCATGCCCCCAGATGGCGACATTGTTGTTTACTTATCGCCAAGCCCAAGGGTGATTGAGCGTCAATGAAGCAGAAAAATCAATCGCCTTCTGGCGACTGGACACCTCGAACTACCGGCATTCGCGGCGTGTTTTGTCTCGCTGAGGTGTGGCGCGGCCCGATGAGCGGCGATCGCGTCGGGTTTGGTCGATGAGATTGCTGCTGGACGCCGATTTCGGCGTCGC
>NZ_PXYK01000039.1 GCF_003012745.1 Kumtagia ephedrae
AGAAACGATCGATCGAGGACACATGGCGACATATCGGCCACCTCGTCGCCACCATCGACCCCGGCGAATGCGACAACTACTTCGCAAACGCAGGCTACGCTTCCGTCAAATCATGAAAGAGTCTAGACAACCCGCACTGAGACACTACCCAGCGGCGCAAGCCCGACCCTGACCTCGCAGCGCTTTGGAAGGGCATGGCCGGGCAGATGCGCGCCGGTGAGCACCACCATGCCGGCCTCCAGCCGCCGCCCGTCGCGGGCGAGGCGGCCTGCGAGCCAGGCAATGGCATCGATCGGGTCCTGCGGCGCCGCACCCGTCGCTTCGCCGAGGCGGGTGCCGTCGACGTCGAGGCTCGCCGTGACGACTGAGGGGTCGGGGGAGCCGATCGGCGATTCCAGACCCAGGACCGCGCCCTGGCTGTAGATGCGCTGGGCGACCGCGGCGGCGGCACTTGGATCGTGGGCGAAGGCGCCGCGCACGTCCATCAGCTCGATGGCCGGCAGACAGGCGGCGATGGCTGCGGCCACGGCGGCGCGCTCCTCGTGTCCGTCGAGCGGGGCGGCGAGCCGCACCGCGATCTCCGGCTCGATGACCAGCTCGCGGAAGGCGGCGAGCGGCAGCTCGATGCCCGATGGATGGATCTGGTCGGAGAACAGCGGCGCGAAGCACGGCTCGGCCAGCGTGTAGTAGTCGAGCGAGTTCGGCCGGTTGAAGGCGATCTTGTAGCCGGCGATCTTTCGGCCCGGCCGGTCGCCGAGCAAGGCGTCGGTCACCTCGTCCTGGATGCGATAGGCGTTGGCGAGGTCGCCGATCTCGTCCTCGCGCGGCTCGAATGGTGCGAGCCGCCGGATATCGTCGAGGATCCTGCCGGCGACGGGGGGCTCAAGCGGCGAGGCCGAGGTTGCGCCGCAGCGTGCTGCCTTCATAGGCCGTGCGGAAGAGCCCCCGGCGCTGCAGCTCCGGGATGACCAGGTCGACGAAATTGTCGAGCTCGCCGGGGAAATAGGCCGGCATGACGTTGAAGCCGTCGGCCGCGCCGCCCCTGAACCATTCCTCCAGCTGATCGGCGACGTCGTCGGCGGTGCCGACCAGCCGCCAGTGCCCGCGCGCGCCGGCGAAATGCTGCGCCACCTGGCGGATGCTGAGGCCGTCGCGGCGCGACTGCTCCACCACCAGCGCCTGGCGGCTCTGCATGCCCTCGGTCGACTTCAGCTCGGGCAGCGGCCCGTCGAGCGGCAGCCCGTTCAGCGCATCGGTGGCGAGATAGCTGGCCAGCAGCGCCAGCCCGACATCGTCGGGGATCAGCGCCTGCAACTCGTCGAACTTCGCCTGCGCCTCGGCGCGGCTGTCGGCGACGACCGGCGAGACGCCGGGCATGATCTTGACGTGGTCGGGATCGCGGCCGGCGCGTGCCGCGCGCGCCTTCACGTCGTCGTAGAATTCCTTGGCGACGGACAAGGTCTGGGTGGCCACGAACACCACGTCGGCGGTGCGCGCGGCGAGGTCACGGCCGACATCGGAGGAGCCGGCCTGCACCATGACCGGCCGGCCCTGCGGCGAGGCCGGAATGCCCAACCCCTGGCGGACGGCGAAACTCTCGCCGTCGTGGCCGAGCGTGCCGGTGCGGGTGGCCGGATCCCACAGGCCGAGCACGATGTCGGCGAACTCGCCGGCTCGCGCATAGCGGTCGCGATGGGCGCGCAGGCCCTGCGCGCCGAAATTCGCCGCCTCGATCTCGCTGGCCGAGGTGACGAGGTTCCAGCCGGCGCGACCGCCGCTGACCAGGTCGAGCGTGGCGAAGGCGCGCGCCAGCGCGAAGGGCTCGTTGTAGGACGTCGAGGCGGTGGCCACGAGGCCGACATGCGACGTGTGGGCGGCGAGTGCGGCGAGCAGGCTGACCGGCTCGAAGCCGATGGAGCGCGACGTCTGCGCGGCGAGCTCGGCCCGCGCCTCGCGCACGCCGGCGGCGTCCTCGAAGAAGACGAGGTCGAACAGCCCGCGCTCGGCGGCTCGCGCCAGCCCGATCATATGCTGGACGTCGATGCCGGCATCGGCGGCGGCGGCCGGATGGCGCCAGCCGGCGATGTGGTGGCCGGTCGGCATCAGGAAGGCGCCGAGCTTCATCTGCCTCATGGCGCGCTCCCGTCGAGAATGGCGAATGCCGTCCGCGGCGTCTCGGCCGTGGCGACGGGCCCGAGGTCGGCTTCCCGCAGCAGGTCCGGCCGCCCGCGCGGCGAGCGCATCACGTTGAGCGGCCCGCGGACGGAGAAATGCGCGCCGTCATGGTCGAGCGGGTGCATGGCCTCCGGCCTCAAGAAGCGCCCGGCCTGCTTGTCCAGCAGAAGCGCGTCGGCGTCCCAGCTCTGCCACAGGCCTTCGACCACGGCGGCAAATTCCTTCTCGCGATCCGCCAGGTCCACGCCCTCAAGCCTGGCCTTGCCGCTGAAAGCGGCGAAGGCGGCGTCGAAATCCTCGTCGGCCATCAGCCAGCCGGCGCGTCCGCCGCTGATCAGGTCGAGCGAGGCGAGGCGCCGCGCCAGATTGTAGGGCTGGTGGCCGAGGCTCGACACACGCCCGAGAAACCTGATCCGACCGGTCGAGGCGGCAAGCCATCCGATCAGGATCAGCGCGTCGGGCCAGCCGGCGCCGCCCTCCGCCGGCGGGATCGTGTCCGGCAGGACCGCCGTTTCGACGCCGGCCGCCTCGGCGCGCTTGATGACAGCCGTCAACTGGTCGAGCGGCCAGTCAGCGAATTCGCCGGAAATGGCGAGCGTTTGCGGAATGCCGGCCATCGTCACACCGCCAGGATCGCGGCCTGGGTGATCGTCCCGATCATTTTTCCCTCCTCGTCCACCACGGCCGCCGCCGTGCTCCTCGCCGCCACGATCGCCGACAGCGCGTCGCGAAGGTCGCCGTCCTTGTCGACGCGCGGCAGCGACGCATCGCCGGTGCCGGGCGTCATGATGCTCCCGGTCGAAAACAGCGTCAGCCGCTTGAGCGCGCGGTCGGCGCCGACGAAATTCTCGACGAAGCCATCGGCCGGCCGCGACAGGATCGTCTCCGGCGTATCGTACTGGACGATGCGGCCGTCGCGCATGATGGCGATGCGGTCGCCGAGCCGCACCGCCTCGTCGATGTCGTGCGTCACCATCACGACCGTCTTCTTGACACGCTTCAGGATCTGCCGGAACTCGTTCTGCAGCCGAGTGCGTGCGATCGGGTCGATGGCGCCGAACGGCTCGTCCATGAGCAGCACCGGCGGGTCGGCGGCGAGCGCCCGCGCCACGCCGACGCGCTGCCGCTGTCCGCCGGAGAGCTGGCGCGGGTAGCGCTCGAGCATGCTCTGCTCGAGCCCTACGAGCTGCATCAGCTCGCTGCTCCGGGCGCGGATGCGCCCGGCGTCCCAGCCGAGCAGCCGCGGCACCGAGGCGATGTTCTGCGCGATGGTCATGTGCGGGAACAGGCCGACCTGCTGGATGACGTAGCCGATGTGGCGGCGCAATTCGACGGCGTCGGCGGCGCGCACGTCCCTGCCGCTGACCAGAATCGTCCCGCTGGTCGGCTCGATCAGCCGGTTGATCATGCGCATGGTCGTCGTCTTGCCGCAGCCGGACGGCCCGACCAGCGCCACCGTTATGCCGTCGGGGATGTCGAGGCTGAGATCGTCGACGGCCGCGGCGCCGGTGCCGTCGAAGCGCTTGGTGACGTTCTTCATGGTGATCATGCGGCGCGTCTTTCTCCGAACAGCAGCCGCTCGGTCTGGCCGAGCAGGAATTCGGTGCCGAGCGCCAGCAGGGCGATCGGCACGGCGCCGACCAGCAGCCGCGCCTGGTCCATGCCGGCTATGCCGACGGCGATGAAGTCGCCGAGCCCGCCGCCGCCGATGAAGGGCGCCAGCGTCGCGCCGGCCAGCACCTGCACCGAGGCGGTGCGCAGGCCGGCGAACATGGCGGGCGCGGCGAGCGGGATGCGGATCTTGCGCAGGATCTGCCGCTCGCTCATGCCCATGCCGGTCGCCGCCTCGATGACGTCGGCGTCGACGTCGCGCAGCCCGATATAGGCGTTGATGAGGATCGGCGGCAGAGCGAGGATGGTCAGCGCGACGATGGACGGCCACAGGCCGATGCCGAGGATGGGCATCATGATGGCGAGGATGGCGAGGCTGGGCAGCGTGCGCAGGCCGTTGACCGAGTTGATGGCGGCCGCCGCCATGCTGCCGTGGCGCAGGATCAGCACCGCCAGCGGCAGGCCGATGGCAAGCGCGAAGACGATCGCGGTGATAGACATCAGCAGATGCTGGCCCAGCGCCCGGTTGAATTCTTCCGGGTTCTGGATGATCCAGTCGATCGCCTGGCCGAGCAGGTTCATGCCTGCCTCCAGCGCATCAGGCGGCGCTCGATCCAGGTCATGGAGAGGTCGAAGAAGATGGCGATCGCCGCTGTCAGGGCGCCGCCGACGATGATCTTCTCCGGCCAGCTTTGGTCGATGCCTTGCAGGATGATGGTGCCGAGGCCGCCGGCATCGATGAAGGCGGCGACGGTGGCGATGCCGATGACGGTGACCAGCGCGATGCGGATGCCCGAGACGATCAGCGGCAGCGCCAGCGGCAGCTCGATCCGCACCAGCCGCTGCCAGCGGCTGAAGCCCATGCCGTCGGCGGCGTCGAGCACGTCGTCCGGCACGCTGCGCAGCCCGGTGACGACGTTGCGCAGCAGGATCAGCACGCAATAGGACGACAGGCCGGTCAGCGCCGGCTTCATGCCGAGTCCCATGACCGGGATCAGGAAGGCGAACAGCGCCAGGCTCGGGATGACGAAGATGATGCCGGCGATGGTCAGGAAGACGGCGTAGAGGCGCGGCCGCCGCGCCGAGACGATGCCAAGCACCAGCGCGACGGCGCAGCCGATCAGCACCGACAGGAACGACAGCAGCAGATGCTGGCCGGCGGCCTCGGCGATCAGGCCGATGTTCTTGTGTGCCCAGGTCATGCGGATGGTTTCACGCGCGGCCCGTCATGCGCATTCCCCTCGCCGGAGAACGCCGGCCCGCGCCGGGCGCGGGCCGGTCGCTCGGAGGTCAGATACCTTCGGCCGCCAGGAATTCGGCGGCGACCTCGGCCGGCTCCTTGCGGTCGCGCTCGACCGCGGCGTTCATGGCGCGCATCTTCTCGTTGGTGAGCAGCGGCGCGATCTTGTCCAGCACCTCGGCGATCCTGGGATTGGCCTTCAGCGCATCCTGGCGCACGATGGGCACGAGGTAGTAGGGCGGGAACAGCCCCTTGTCGTCGTCGAGCACGGCGAGCTTGCTTTCCTCGATCTGCCAGTCGGTGGAGAAGCCGAAGGACACGTCGATCTGCTTGCTGGTCAGCGCGCTGTAGCGGATGCCGAGCTTGGCGAACTTGACGAACTCCTTGAACTTGATGCCGTAGACGCTCTCCAGGCCGGGCAGGCCGTCCTTGCGCTCGCCGAACGTGCCTTCGGCGCCGAAGGTCAGGTCCTTCGATGCGGGGCCGAGGTCGGAAAGCGTCTTCAGCTTGTACTCCTCCGCCTTCTCCGGCAGCAGGACGATGGCATAGCCGTTGTTGATGGCGGTCGGCTTCAGCAGGGTGAGGCCGAGCTGGCCCTCGTAATAGGTCTTCACGTCGGCGTAGATCTTGTCGGCGTCGCTGGTGAGTTCGCCCTTCACGACCGCGGCCAGCGCCGTCCCGGTGTATTCCGGATAGAGGTCGATCTCGCCGCTGGTCAGCGCAGTGTGGGCGATCTGGGTGGCGCCGAGGTTGAGGCGCTTCTGCACCTCGATGCCGGCTTTCTCCAGCGCCTGGGCGTAGATTTCCGCGACGATGAACTGTTCGGTGAAATTCTTGCTGCCGATCTTGACCGGCTCGGCCTGGGCCGGAAGGACCGAGGCGATGGCGATCGCGAGGCCGATGCCGGCGGCCTTCAGGATTGTCGAAAACATGGGAGGCTCCAGTTGAGGCGGCAACAATCTGGCGCAGATTGGCATCCTTTGGCAGAGGTCGCTATCCCAAATCCGCGCGGCAGCACGCAAAAATGTCAGCGTCGGTGACGCATTTCGAAGATGGCCGTTGCGGTGCGAAGCCGCTTCTCGCGCGCCCGGCGCAGGTAAGATCGACGCCGCTGCGCATGAGGGGACGACACGATCTTCCTCGACGCAGCTCTGGGCTCGGAATGCACGGATAACCTGAGGGCAAGTTAACGGAGGACGAACGCCGGTCAACCGAATCCGCCTGTCCTGGAATGTTTAGGGCAAGGCCTGCCCGTTCGGCGACAACTGTGTAGTCGACACCGTCGCTGCTGGGCAGGCACTCCCACGCATTGATGAAGAGCACTCGATTCTTCTCTACCCATGGTTGGACTACCCGGTCGGAGCATCCCGCGCCCACAAGACGGCAGCCGTCATTGGTCGCATACGAAGCAAGGTGAGGGATTCGATGATAATCGATGTGGATACGGGGCCTTCGGTGGTTCCGATTGCCGTCCATCCTGATCCTTAGGAGGCGATACTTCTTGAGTAAGAGCTCCATTCCGGACTCTCCCCATGCCTCGGACGAATGAGGAGGTCGATCATTGCGATCTCGTCCCGGAGCGAAGTTAGCACGTAATTCAACTCCTGCTCGAGCTTAGAGCCAGGGGAAGCTTCGCCGGTTTGATTCACGTCAATGAACACTCCTCTTCCGGGCAATTGGGGAAAGCCGCTGAGGCCTTCGTCCTCCGCTGCAAGTGGATGGCCATTCAAATCTACTGGATCACCACTAGTTTCAGTTCCTCCAGCCTCTGTTCATATACAGAATTCAGGCAGCCCCTGTCAGTGCCGCAATCGTTGACCGCCAGCCAGTGGCGCTGGACTGCCAGTATGCCCTTCCGGACATCCGCCTGCACATTATCGCGAATCCAGAAGTAGATCGAGTTCATCGCCCGGTCCTTGGCCCACAGCTTCTGATCCGCGCACATGGTTCGCTCGGTTGGAGTTTCAGCCTTTGCGCAGTCGAAGCTTGGGCCATCTACGCCCGTTTCCAGTCCTTGGTCGCGGAGGAACTGCTCGGCCTCGACACAAACCACTACCAGCCCTCGGGACCGGATCTCGCCGACCCACTGGTCCAGCAGTCGCGTCCATATGTTGACCCACTGCTCGCCACCAAGTACCTCATTGCCCCGGGCGAATGCTTCCTCCAATCCGACTGCGATCACAGCCATGTCCGGCTGGAAGTACACTTGGCACTGCGACCGCAGAATGCTGTAGAGAACCCATCGTTCGGCATAGCGATCACCTGTGGGCGCATCGCCGGGCGTGACAACACCACCGCCATCGAGCAGGAAGACATCAATTCCGAGTTCCCGTGCCCGAGCCGGGGTTAGCAGCAGGAAGTCGTTGGGACCTGCGACAGTGAAGAAACGGATGGCTTCTATCCTCAACCCAAGATGCGTCAGGAATGACCCGATCTCGGCGTTGGCCATCCCACTTTCCCGAAACTCGCCCGCCTCTTCGCGATAAGCTGCGTGGAACCCGATCAGGGACTTGGGCGACATGTACCGACGGGCGCCAGATACCCAGATCAAACCGCAGGCCGAGAAGCACTCATCGCCGGCGTCGACCACGGTGCCGTAGTTCCTCAACCGGATTTCCGCCCCTATTTTCAGTGCCTCACGGAGCAGGCCGCCCGGACTTTCGAGATAGACCGCCACCTTCTCGCGGTTCCCGACCGCGTCGAGGAACCGCTCGCTGTCACCTTGAACGATCTCCCCCTTGATGATCACGAAGTCGACAGCATCCGGAATTTCGACAAATTTGACTTCCGCAGCTGCGGCTGCGGAGTTCCATGCAATGGCGCACAGGATCGCGATGACAAACCTGGAACAGTCCATTCCCCCAACCTTCATCGCCACTCCACCTAGCGACCATCTTAATATCCCGCAGCCTACAGGGCTACGTTCAGCTACTGCTCGTTGGCTTCGATTCCCGCTGATCTCCGTTTCGCCGCTTTTTGCCCGGTCCGCCTGCTTTCCTAGGCCCATTCGCATCAGATGCTTCCTAGCACCGGAGAGGACACGGGCTTGCCTTCCACGGCCAGCAGCTTCGAATAGGTCACCGGACCGGCCAAGGAGAGTCTCGAAAGAGCACGTATGAATGCCCGGAGACATCGAATTGCCACCGGGGCTTCTTGTTCGGAGCTGCCATAATAAACGTGCTGCTTATAGCCCATTGCAAGGCACCGATATCGTTGCTCGATGGCTCCCCCACGGGGGCCTAGCAGCAGTTCGAGTCCGAGTTTGACTGGCAATCAGTCCAGGCTACTCTGGCACGCTATTTTTTGGTAGCGGAAGACCGATACAGTCGAGAGGCACACATGCAGACCCTGAAAACTCGGGTGTGCATGTCGGTGGTAGCGGAGGAGGGATTCGAACCCCCGACACAAGGATTATGATTCCTCTGCTCTAACCGACTGAGCTACTCCGCCACGCCGCCATCCCGGCGCGCTGGCGCGCCGCTTGCAAGGGCAGCGGGGGTATAGGGGTGGTTGGCCGAACCTGTCAAGCGCGCAAACTGCGGCTTTGCGCAGCACGATGCGGAACCGCTTGCCGAGGGTTCCGGCGAGCCGCCGGTCAGACGAGCGCAGGCCGGTTGCGCGGCCGCCAGGCGTCCCGCCTCGCATCCGGACGGGACCGCGCAGGATGGCGCGCGGTCCGGAGGAAAGCCGCGGGTGGAAGGGTCCAGGCCGCGCGCGTGCCGAGCGGCGGCGGCTCTTGCGCGCCGCAAGCGGCCTTTCCTGTGTTGAAATGCGCTTTCGCGCTGAAACCAATCGTGCGCGGCGGCGCCCTTGAGTTCGCGCCGGGCGGTGGCTATGTCTGCGCCGACGAATCCACCCGCCGGGCCGGGCCCGCCCAGAGTTCATGACTTGATGAAGCCGCGTATCGCTGTCCTTGGTTGCGGATACTGGGGGGCGAACCATGTCCGCACGCTGAGGGATCTCGGCGTGCTGCGGGCCGTCTCCGATGCCAATCCGGCACGCGCCGAAGGTTTCGCCGTCGAGCACGACTGCCTGGCAATCGCCCCCGACGAGCTCTATCAGCGCGACGACGTTGACGCGGTGGTGATGGCGCTGCCGCCGCAGTTCCATGCCGAGCAGGCGATCCGCGCCGTCGAGGCGGGCAAGGACGTGCTGGTGGAGAAGCCGATCGCGCTGACCGTGCCGGATGCCGAGCGCGCCGTGGCGGCCGCCGCCCGCCACGGCCGCATCTTCATGACCGGCCATGTGCTGCGCTTCCATCCCGCCTTCGAAAAGCTCAAGGCGCTGATCGACGCCGGCGAGCTCGGCACGGTGAAATACATCCACTCGCACCGGCTTGGCCTGGGCAAATTCCACACCGAGAACGACGCGCTGTGGGATCTCGCCCCGCACGACCTGTCGATGATCCTGGCGATCACCGGGCAGGCGCCGACGGAGGTGCGCGGGGAGGGGGCCGCCCTGCTCGACCATCTCAGCGACTTCGCCCACCTGCACATGCTGTTTCCGGGCGGCCTGCGCGGGCACCTGTTCACCTCGCGGCTCAACCCCTATCGCGAGCGGCGGCTGACCGTCGTCGGCACCAGGGCGATGGCGGTGTTCGACGACGTCGAGCCGTGGGACAAGAAGCTCGCCATCTACAAGCACGAGGTCTGGCAGGACAGCGGGCAGTGGCTGGCCACCGCCAACGAGCCGACCTATGTCCCGGTCGAGGGCGGCATGCCGCTGACGCGCGAGCTGCAGCATTTCCTCCACTGCATCGAGACCCGCGAGCCGCCGCGCACCAGCGGCGAGGAAGGCGTCAACGTGCTGCGCATCCTCACCGCCGGAACGGTCGCGCACAACTGAGCGGGCGGGAAAGAATTGCCGGTGCGACCTCGAGGCTCGCCTTCGACGACTTCGCTTCAGCGTTGAAACCATGCCGGCAAGGTGCGGGCCGCTACGGCGGTCACCAGACGTTGGAGGGCGAGTCTCGAAGGACGAACTCCTCAATTCGCACCTGCCGGCCCGGCTATCAGCGCACGGACACGGTCGGCGAGGCTGAGCGGCCGGTCGGGGGAGGCATTGCCGGCCGGCGTGCCGACCACTGCGCGGATCGGCGAGTCCGGCCCGTCAAGCCGCGCCGTCAGCGCGATGACCTCGGCGGCGATCTCGTTCATCTGCTCGCGCAACCGGGCATCCTGGCCGCCTGGCGGGACGCCGGCTCCGTCGCGCGCCACGGCGTCGGCGCGCAGCTTCGCGTTCTCGTGCGTCAGGGCGACGATGCGTTGTTCGAGATCGCCGCGCTTTTCCGGTGACGCGTCTTTCCCGGCCGTTTTCGCCCTCCCATCCGCGAGGCGAGCGGTGAGGTCGGCCACCCTCGCCTCGAGCTGCAATTTCTCGTCGAGGGCCCTGGTGAGCCGCGCGTCGAGTTCGTCGCGCCGCGTCGTTTCCCCCTTCAGCCGCTCGCGCATCTGTGCAAGATCCTTCTCGCGCCGCTCGACCGCCTCCTCGCGATCGGCAACCGTCGCCAGCATCCGCTCGACCCGCTTTTCCAGATCGACCGCCTTCTTCTTCTCGGTGCGCGCTGCGTCTCGGGCGCCATGCAGCTCGGCCTCGAGCTCGCCGATGCGCTTTTCCATCCCGCCGCGTTCGGCCATCAGCATGCCGAGATCGGTGGAAAGCCTGTCGACCTCGCCGGCGCGCGCCAGCAGTTCGGCCTGACGATGCACCGAAGCCAGATTCGCCGTTTCGTAGAGGCCGTTCAGTCTGTCGAGCTCGCTGACGCGGGCGGCCAGCGCCTGGTCGGTTTCGGCCAACCTGTCGGCCAGCTGCTCCAGCTCTTCCTGGCGCCGGCCGAGCTCAGCCTTCAGCTCGTCGCTCCGGGCTTCGATCTCGCCAAGCGAACGGTCCTTCTCGTCGCGCTCCGCCGCGAGCTGCCGCAGTTCCTCGCGACCGCCCCCGATCTCCACCAGCTGCGCGGCGGCCTTGTCGCGCAATTCCTTGACGCTCATCTCCAGGCGGCGGGTCGACAGGGCGAACTCGGCCCGCAACTGGTCCCGGTCGGCCTGGATCTCGTCGAGCGTGAGCGGCACCGAGGCTTCCACGCGCTTGCGCGTCAGCCGCACGGCCCGCCGCCATACCGCCGGCGCGATCAGCAGCGCCAGCAGGCCGGCGCACAGGAAGCCGAGGGCGAAGAACAGGATGGACTGGATCACGGCTGGCCCCATGACGCACGGCGGAGGCTTTCCTCGCCCCCGCCCTTTCCCTAACGCCGGCTTGCCGCCGCGTGCAAGCCGGTCGATCGGGCAGACCGTGCGATCAGAACGGGTTCCAGGTCGGCTTCGGCGTCAGCTTGAGATAGCCGACGTTCACGCCAAGCCGCGCTCCGACGCCGGTGCGCACCGGCACCAGCAGCACGTCGCCGTATTTCAGAACGTTGAAGCCGACGCCGGCGACGATGTAGGCGGACCCGGCGACGCCGATGTAGCGCCGGTAGAGCGCGTCGATCTGGTCGAGATTGTAGACCAGCATCATGATGCGCGAGCCCTGGCCGCCGAAGTCGAAGCCGAGCGACGGCCCTTGCCAGAACACTTTGTGATCGCCGGCATTCTTGGTGTAGAGCGTCCCCTCGCCATAGGTCAGGCCTCCGACGAAGGCGCCCGACCCCTCCTCGCCCAGGACATAGCCGTTGGGCAGCCCGTAGGAGGAGAAGATGTTCTCGACCGCCGTCGCCAGCCCGCCCGAGGTCGCGCCGAAGAAGCGGTGTCCCGAATCGACGATCTCCTGGGCGGTGTATTCCTGCTGGGCGTGGGAGGACGAGGCGGCGAAGCCGAGAACGCCTGCCGCCACAAGGACCACGGCTGCGAACCGGAAGACGATCCGCTCGAAAAATCGGAAAAGCATGCTTCTGTAACTCCGTCCGCGAGCCCTTCGCCGACGTCCCTGCCTGTTGCCGCTCTTGCCGGCGGCGTCCGGATTTACCATGCCAGCCTAGGCCGTAATCCTTTTTCAACCATTAAGCTCTCACATGAACGTGGCGGTTCGAAGACCGGACGAGCGCTTTCGCGCCGGCTTTCGCGACCGCCCGCGCTCCGTTCTACCGACAGGCCGGTTTGGTCGAGACGCCTGGGTGCCTTATACCCGGCGACGGGGAGTGAGACTGATTCGGGCAGGCCGGCACGGTGATCGCGGCTTGCGCCAAAATGGGCGATCGCCGGGGACCGAGCATTCGATGGCCGACATCTTCACCCTCTCCGCAACCGACCTCGCCGCGCTTCTGTGCAGCCGGGTCTGCCATGACATCATCTCGCCGGTCGGCGCGATCAACAACGGCCTCGAATTGCTGGACGAGGGCGGCGCCGACGAGGACGCCATGAACCTGATCCGCGCCAGCGCCCGCAACGCCTCCGCCAGGCTGCAGTTCGCCCGCATCGCCTTCGGCGCCGCCGGGTCGGCGGGCATGGTCATCGACACCGGCGACGCCGAGACCGTCGCCACCGCCTTCCTCCGGAACGAGAAGCCCGACTTCGAATGGAGCGGGCCGCGCTGGCTGCTGCCCAAGAACACCGTCAAGCTGCTGCTCAACCTGATCCTGGTCGCCAACGCCGCCATCCCGCGCGGCGGCAGGATCGGCGTCATCCTGGAGGGCAGCGACAGCGATCCGCGGTTCAGCATCGCGGCGCGCGGGCCGATGCTGCGCGTGCCGCCGAAATTCCTCGAGCTGCACTCGGGAAGCCGGCCCGAGGAAGCGATCGACGCGCATGCGGTGCAGCCTTACTACACCCTGCTTCTCGCACGCGAGGCCGGCATGCCGATCTCCATCCATGCGACGGCCGACGAGATCGTCTTCTCCGCCGCCCGCGCGCAATAGCCAGGAAGCCTCACCCGGATCCCCGGCACCGGCATGGCGGTGCCGGGAGATGGTCGCAATTTAGCGGAAACTTTACCCAGCCCATTCTCCGTATCTTTACCCGCCTGCCGTAGCCTTCGACGCGCCGCATTCAAGCCAGCTTGCAAGCCCTTCGCGGACGAGAAGGACCCCGCATGAAACGATGCATGTTCGTCGACGACTCCAGCGTCATCCGCAAGGTCGCCAAGCGCATCCTGAACGGTCCCGACCTGATGCTGGTGGAGGCCGCCAGCGGCCTCGACGCGATCGAGATGTGCGAGGCCGACATGCCCGACATCGTGGTGGTGGATTCCGCCCTTCCCGATCTGCCGACCATCGAGGTGATCCGCCGCATCCGCGCCATCCCGAGCGCCATCGTCCCGCACATTGCGATCTGCCTGACCGAAATGGACGTCGCCGCCATCATGCGCGCCAAACGGGCCGGGGCGCAAAGCTACATCCTGAAGCCGTTCAACCGCGCCCAGCTCCTGGAGCGCTTCCGGGCGATGGGCGAGGCGAAGTCCGCGGCGTCGGCCGCATAATTCGACGAAACCTTCCCGAAAAAACGACAAAAGCCCGGTCGATACCGGGCTTTGTTGCGGGATATGGCAGCGTTTTCAGGCGATTTCGCGCATCTCTTCCGGCTCGCGCAGCACGTAGCCGCGGCCCCACACCGTCTCAATAAAATTCTGGCCACCGGACGCGGCGTCGAGCTTCTTGCGCAGCTTGCAGATGAAGACGTCGATGATCTTCAGCTCCGGCTCGTCCATGCCGCCATAGAGATGGTTGAGGAACATCTCCTTGGTGAGCGTCGTACCCTTGCGCAGCGAGAGCAGTTCCAGCATCTGGTATTCCTTGCCGGTCAGGTGCACGCGCTGGCCGCCGACCTCCACTGTCTTGGCGTCGAGGTTGACGATCAGGTCGCCGGTGGCGATGACCGACTGGGCGTGGCCCTTGGAGCGGCGGACGATGGCGTGGATGCGCGCCACCAGCTCGTCCTTGTGGAACGGCTTGGTCATGTAGTCGTCGGCGCCGAAGCCGAGGCCACGCACCTTGTCCTCGATGCCGGCCATGCCGGAGAGGATCAGGATCGGCGTCTTCACCTTGGAGAGCCGCAGTGTGCGGAGCACCTCGTAGCCCGACATGTCGGGAAGGTTCAGATCGAGCAGGATGATGTCGTAGTCGTAGAGCTTGCCGAGGTCGACGCCCTCCTCGCCGAGATCCGTCGTGTAGACGTTGAAGCTCTCGGACTTCAGCATCAATTCGATGCTCTGGGCCGTCGCACTGTCGTCTTCAATCAGCAGAACGCGCATCCATATCCCCTTTTCTGCTGCTGCACCGGCCACGGGCGCCACGCGGTGCCGGAGCAGTGATTGCCTGAACCCAAAGCTGCCAGCGAATGGTTAACAAAACATGATTCCAGTTGGCAAGCCACAACTTTGCCCGTCAGCTCTTGGGTGCACTCACTTGATTCCGCTCGTGAATCGTCGCTCATTAAGGCCGTTGTCGAACCTTAACACATCGACGCAAGTGACTCATTTGACTCACGAAGTCCGCCCGTGACTCTTGAAGTTCCGCCCGGCCAGAAAGGACCGGATTTTTTTACCGTGCCTTAAGCCCTGCCGCGTATGATTAACAATGCCCGTAAACGAATGGTTACCAACGGGTAGGATTCTTAGGATTTTGTTTTCCCTTCGCCGCCTAGTGGCTGGTGCGGGGGCAGTTTCTCGGACCAAACGATTTGTATCCGGTGTTGCGTTCTGGAGTGTTGGGACATGAAGTCACGTGAGAACCTCGTTCGGCTGAAGCAATTCCAGGTGAACGAGAAGCGCCGGCAACTCTCACAGCTCGACGTGATGATCGCCGAATTCGAACGCATGGCCGGCGACCTCGAGCTGCAGATCGCCGCCGAGGAGAAAAAGGCCGGGATCACCGACGTCAACCACTTCGCCTACCCGACCTTCGCCAAGGCGGCACGCCAGCGCCGCGACAATCTGAAGAACTCGCAGGCCGACCTCGCCGACCAGCGCACCACCGCGCTCGCCCTGCTGCGCGAGGCGGAGGCCGAACTCGACAAGGCGCAGATGCTTGAATCGCGCGACAGCAAGATGCGCGAGGCCGACGGCCACGGCCGCAGCGCCATGATCGGCTGAGGCGCCCGCCGCGCTCTGCAAACAGGGCGCGCCGCTCCGCTTCCGGGCCGTGAGCGGATCGGCTAAAGCAGGCACATGACGCGAGCCCTGCCTTTTCTGCTCCCCCTGATCCTGTTCTTCGCGACGGTCTTCTTCGCGCTCGGCGTCGTCATGCCGCTGATCCGGGTGGACCGCCTTTATTTCTTCACCGACGAACCGTCGCTGATCGGCATCTTCACCGGCCTGTGGAACCAGGGCGACGTGCTGCTCGCAGCGCTCGTCGCGCTGTTCTCGCTGGTGTTCCCGGCGCTGAAGCTGATGCTGCTGCACCTTGCGGCCTATGCGTCGCCGCATGCCCCGCGCATCCCCGCCTGGTTCGGTGCGCTGGCGAATTGGTCGATGCTCGATGTCGTGCTGGTGGCGCTCGTCGTCTTCGCCGCCAAGACCAGCGGGCTGGCGACCGCCTTCACCAAGCCCGGCCTCTGGTTCTTCGCCGCCTCGGTCGTGCTGACGGCGATCGCCTCGGCACAGATCAAGCGGGCGCCTGCGAACCGCTAGCAGGCGACACTGCAGGCCGTGCCACGCCGGCAACGGATCGTGGCCACAATTCCACGACCCCGCGAAGCGCTTCGGCAGCCCTGGCGCGTGCCGGGCCGCCTCATGCCGGCGTGCAGGATGGGTCAGTGCCTGTATTGCTGGATGCGCGTGGTGCGCAGTCCGGCCAGGCCATACTCGTCGATCGAGGCCTGCCAGGACAGGAACTCCTCGGTCGTCAGCTTGTAGCGCTGGCATGCCTCGTCGAGGCTGAGCAGGCCGCCGCGAACGGCGGCGACCACTTCAGCCTTGCGGCGAATGACCCAGCGGCGCGTGTTGCTCGGGGGCAGATCGGCGATCGTCAGCGGACTGCCGTCCGGCCCGATCACATACTTAACGCGCGGCCTTCCAAGATCGGTCATCGTACTCTCTACAAATAATTCGCAGACCTAATCGCGTTCAGGCTACCGCCACAGCTTTAAAAATTGCCTAAGCCGTCGAATGAGCCTAACGGCTTGTCCGTCAACGGAGTCTTTCCGACAGGCCGACAATTTTAACCATTCGCCGGAGCTGGCGGACAGCCGAGCCAATTCAAGGGGTTGCAAGGTCGGGGCCGGTCTGGCGGCAAGACGCCGCTTGACCTATATTGGCCGTGTCGGCACAAGACCGGCCGAAAACCTTGGAAGCCAGCCATGAACAGCCTCGACCTGCCGGGACGGCCAGAAGACACGCGCGTCGTCGTGGCGATGTCGGGCGGCGTCGATTCCTCGGTGGTCGCCGGCATCCTCAAGCGCGAAGGCTACGACGTGGTCGGCGTCACGCTGCAGCTCTACGACCACGGCGCGGCCACGCACCGCGCCGGCTCGTGCTGCGCCGGACGCGACATCGACGACGCGCGCCGCGTGTCCGAGACGCTTCGAATCCCGCATTACGTGCTCGACTACGAGGAGCGTTTCCGCCAGGCGGTGATCGATCCCTTCGCCGAGAGCTACGTCGCCGGTGAGACGCCGATCCCCTGCGTGTCCTGCAACCAGACGGTGAAGTTCGCCGACCTGCTGGAGACGGCGCGCGATCTGGGCGCGGCGGCGCTCGCCACCGGCCACTATATCCGCAGCCGCTCCAACGGAGCGCACCGCGCCCTCTACCGGCCGGTCGATGCCGACCGCGACCAGAGCTACTTCCTGTTCGCCACCACGCAGGAGCAGATCGACTACCTGCGCTTCCCGCTCGGCGGCATGCCGAAGCCGGAAGTGCGGGCGATCGCCGCCGAACTCGGCCTCGCCGTCGCCGACAAGCAGGACAGCCAGGACATCTGCTTCGTGCCCCAGGGAAAATACTCCGACATCATCGCCAGGCTGAAGCCGGCGGCGGCGACGCCGGGCGACATCGTCCATATCGACGGCCGCGTGCTCGGCCGCCACGAGGGCATCCTGCGCTACACCATCGGCCAGCGGCGCGGCATCGGCATCGCCTCCGGCGAGCCGCTCTACGTCGTCCATCTCGATGCTGAGCGGGCGCGCGTCGTCGTCGGCCCGCGCGAGGCGCTGGAAACGCGAAAAGTCTATCTGCGCGCCATGAACTGGCTGGGCGACGAGGACCTGGACGCAATCGGCCCGGACGGCATCGAGCTGTTCGCCAAGGTGCGCTCCACGAGGCCGCCGCGCCCGGCCGTGCTGCGCCGGCGGGGCGGCGCCACCTGGGTGGAACTGGCGGAAGGCGAATCCGGTATCGCGCCGGGCCAGGCCTGCGTGCTCTACGGCGACGACGGCAACGACGCCCGCGTGCTCGGCGGCGGCTTCATCGAGCGCTCGGAGCGCGGCGCGCGGGCCGAGGCGATGCTGGCCAGGCTGGCAGCGCTTCCGGTGGATGTCGCGGCCGAATAGGCACCGGAACCCCTCAGCGCCCGACATCCGCCAGCCGATGCAGGGCGATCGCCGACGTAGCGGCGACGTTCAGGCTGTCGAAGCCCGGCGCGATGGCGATGCGCAGCGTCCGCATGCGTGCCATCAGCGTCTCCGGCAGGCCTTCGCCCTCGGTGCCGAGGAAAAGCGCCAGGCGACCAGGCCGATCGAAGGCGCCTATCTCCGTTTCGCCGCGCGGCGACAGGGCGGCCGGCTCGATGCCTTTGGCGGCCAGCGCATCGACAAAGCCGCCCATGTCGTCGAAACGCGCGAATGACACGCGGAACACGCCGCCCACCGAGACGCGGATCGCCTTGCGGTAGAGCGGATCGCAGCACGAGGCGTCGGCGAACACGGCATCGACGCCGAAGGCGGCGGCATTGCGGAAGATCGAGCCGATATTGTCGTGGTTGGAGAGGCCGACCAGCACCAGCGCCAGCGTGCGCCGCGGCAGCGCCGCCAGCAGATCGGCCGCCGTCGGCACGCCGCGCCGCCGGCCCAGCGCCAGGATGCCGCGATGGATGTGGAAGCCGGCGATTGCGTTCATCACCTCCGCCGTGGCGACATGGACGGGAATTTCGGCCGGCAGGCGGGCGAGTGTCTCCGACAGGCCGGCTACGCGGCTTTCCAGCAGCAGCACGGACTGCAGCTCGTAGTCCGGCGCGCCCAGCAGGACGTTCAGAACGACCTTGCCCTCGGCGACGAAAAGGCCCTGCCGGCCGACCAGGTCGCGCTCGCGGATGTCGCGGAACGCGGCGACGCGCGGATCGTGGGGATCGATGACGCGGATGAGTTCCATGCCCGGCGATCAGGCCTGCGGCGCTCCAGCGCCCAGCGCCGCCCGGGCCGTCTTCGCCATCGCGACCAGCGCGGGGCGCAGGTCGGACGCCGCCTGCAGCGGCGCCGGGAAGAAGATGCGCAGCACCTCGTCGCCGCGGCCGAGGTCGATGCCATCGGCGTCGAAGCCGGTCATCGTCCAGCCGTCGCCGGATGCCCGCGCGAAATGCGCGGCATAGAGGCCGATGGCGTCGAGGTGGTCGGAATTCATGTGGTCGAGCGCGCCCTGCTCGGAGGCTGCGAGGGCGTCGAGGGCGGGGCTGACGGTCATGACATCCTCGCGCGTCAGCGCATAGGCCTTGCCGAAGCCGCCGTTCAGGCTGGCGCGCTCGGGCTCCAGCCGGAAAAGCCGGAAATCGGCGAGGCCGGCGTAGAGTTTAGCCTTCGGGTTCTTGTTGAGGTAGCGCCGCTCGGCGCGGGCCTGCTCCGGCGTGTCCTTTTCCAGCAGCACGGCGCGGCACACGAGCGTGAGCCGCGGATGGGCGAGCGCATCGCCCTTGCCCGGCTCGCCGACCAGCAGCGAGCAGCGCGGGTCGGCGTCGAGCGCCCGCGTGTGGGCGGAGAGGCCGGACACCAGGATGAGCGGCGCGCCGTCGGCGTCGGTGGCGACGCCGACGCGGCTGGCCAGCGGACTGCCGGTTTCCGGCTCCAGCACGGCGATGGCGCCGAAACGCGCCGAGCGCAGCAGCGTCCTTGCCAGCCGGATCGCCTCGTCGTCGGTGGGCCGCAGCACGTCGCGCTTGTCGGTCATCGCATCCCCCTCGAACATGATGTCGAGGCTCCACTTATCGAGCGGGCCCGGCAGGCGCAAGCCGCCGCCAGGGCGGCTATTTCGGCGGCAGGCGCACCGCCGCGTCGAGCCGGATGGTCTCGCCGTTCAGCATCTGGTTCTCGACGATATGGACGGCAAGTGCGCCATATTCGGACGGCTCGCCGAGCCGGGGCGGGAAGGGCACCACCTCTCCCAGCGATTCCTGCACGTCGGCGGGCATGCCGGCCACCATCGGCGTCTTGAAGATGCCGGGGGCTATGGTGACGACGCGGATGCCGGAGCGGGCGAGGTCGCGCGCGAGCGGCAGGGTCATGCCGACAACGCCGCCCTTGGAGGCGGAATAGGCCACCTGGCCGATCTGGCCGTCGAAGGCGGCGACCGAGGCGGTGTTGACGATGACGCCGCGCTCGCCGCCGGCGAGCGGCTCAAGTTTCGCGGCGCGATCGGCGAACAGCCGGATCATGTTGAAGCTGCCGACGAGGTTGACCTCGATCACCTTGCGGAAGAGGTCGAGCGGATGCGGACCCTCCTTGCCAACGGTCCGCTTGCCGGCGACGATGCCGGCGCAGTTGACGAGGATGCGGGCGCCGCCGAGCTCTTCCGCCGCCCGTGCCACCGCGGCCTCCGCGCCCTCGGCGCTGGTCACGTCGCAGCCGAGCGCGATGCCGCCGATGTCGCGGGCCACCGCCTGCGCGCGCTCCAGCCCGATATCCAGCACGGCGACGCGCGCGCCCTTGGCCGCCAGCGCCCTTGCGGTGGCCTCGCCGAGCCCCGAGCCGCCGCCAGTGACGAGCGCCGTCTGTCCGCTGATGTCCATGCCGAACCGTCTCCTTGAATGCTGGTCGTCATCGTATGGGCACGTCCCATGCCACGCAATGGCGGATGGGACGCAGCCTCAGGCGCCGATGTCCATGGCAGCCCGTTTTTGCGGGTTTCGGCGAAGCGGTGGCGGTTCACCCCGGCTGCGCCACCCGCACGGTGTCTTCGTGGCGGACCTCGCCCTTGAGCCGCTCGACCGTGCCGGGAACGAGCTCGTAGGCGAGGATGCGGTCGAGGTCTACGGGGCGGGGCATGATGACCTGCCCGCGCGGGATGCGCTTGAAGCCGAGCGGCCCGTAATAGGGCTCGTCGCCGACCAGCATGACGGCGCCGGCGCCGTCCCGCCGCGCCGCCTCGATGGCGACCGCCACCAGCTTGCGGCCGATGCCGAGATTCTTGTGGGCGGGGCGCACCGCCAGCGGCCCGAGCAGCAGCGCCCGCCCGCCGCCCGCGGCGATGCGCGTCAGGCGCACGGAGGCGACCACCTCGTTGCGCTTAAGCGCGACGAAGGAGAGATGCCGCTCGTGCGGGCCGCCCTCGCGAATCCTGTAGGCGGCGCGCGCGAAGCGTCCCGGCCCGAAGGCCTCTTCGTTGATGTGATCGATCTCGAGGTCGTGCGCCGGGGTTTCCGGCATGAAGATAATTTCGGCAGGGATCATGATGTGCGACATCCGGTCGGTACGAGGAAGGGTTTGCTGCGCGGCGCGCAGCCTCGCCAGTCAGCGCGTCAAGCGCTGGCGCCCATTCGTCGTCGGTCGAACCGGATTTTCATGCACGTTGCCATGACGAACGCCGCTAGCACCAAATTCGCCGGTCGTCCATCGGCCGCGGCGAATTTTTCGATGACGGTTCATCCCGGCAGGACGCTGTGTTCAGCCGGCGGCGGTTTTGCTTTCGGCCGCACTGACCTATCTGTCGGGCAAAGGAGAAACGCATGGGACAGCTGGTCGACGGCAAGTGGCGGGACGTCTGGTACTCTACCCGCGATACCGGCGGGCGCTTCGAGCGTCCGGACGCGCCGTGGCGCGACTGGGTGACGGCCGACGGCAGCCCGGCGCCGGGCCGCACGCGCGGCTTCAAGGCCGAGCCGGGGCGCTATCATCTCTATGTCTCCTATGCCTGCCCCTGGGCGCACCGGACGCTGATTTTTCGCGTGCTGAAGAAGCTCGAGGACATCGTGTCGGTTTCCGTCGTCCACCATTTCATGGGCAAGGACGGCTGGACGTTCCTCGCCGAGGACGGCGCCACCGGCGACGGCCTCTACGGCCTCGACTTCCTGCACCAGATCTACACCCGCGCCGACCCGCACTACACCGGGCGGGTGACCGTGCCGGTGCTGTGGGACCGCAGGCAGGAGACTATCGTCTCCAACGAGTCGCCGGAAATCATCCGCATGCTCAACTCGGCCTTCGACGAATGGGGCGACGCCTCGGTGGATTTCTATCCGCAGCCGCTGCGTGCCGAGATCGATGAGATCAATGCGCTCGTCTACCCGGCCATCAACAACGGCGTCTACCGCGCCGGCTTCGCCACCACGCAGGACGCCTATGAGGAGGCGTTCGGCGAGTTGTTTGCCGCGCTCGACACGCTGGAGGACAAGCTGTCGCGGCAGCGCTACCTCGTCGGCGGACGCATCACCGAGGCCGACTGGCGGCTGTTCACAACGCTCGCCCGCTTCGACCCGGTCTATGTCGGCCACTTCAAATGCAATCTGCGCCGCATCGCCGATTATCCCAACCTGTCGAACTATTTTCGCGATCTCTATCAGGTGCCGGGCGTGGCGGGCACGATGAACATGCAGCACATCAAGGCGCATTATTACGGCAGCCACACCACCATCAACCCGACGCGCATCGTGCCGGTCGGGCCGGAGCTGGACTATGCCGCCCCGCACGACCGCGGCCGGTTCGGGTGAGCCTTCGCGGCTCGCCGAAGGCCCTGATCACCGGTGTCGCGACGCACGACAGCATTGCACACTCGGACAGCGCTTATCAGGAGCCACGCGGCCCGTCTTATCAAGCGCACGGCGGATAGTGTCCGATGGGTGGTCGACAGACTCATGCCGATGCCGGAATAATCGCGCCTCAGCATCGAGCGCGATCGGACGGCCTCGCGGGTGTCGATCCGGATTGCCAGCCAGAGAAGGACTTGCCGTACGATGGACGCGCTTTCGGCCCCGAACCCGGTCCTGGAGATCGTTCTCGGCACCCTGACCCTGGTGGTGATCATTTTCGTCCACGGCGCGGGCATCCGCTCGATCAACCAGCGCTTCAGCAAGTCCTGGGTCCACGTCGACCACGCCACCCCGCACTGGCGCGTCAACCTGCTGCTCGCCCTGACCATCGGCGCCCTGGCTGCCCTGCATTTCGCCGAGACGCTGCTGTGGGCGCTTCCCGTCTCGCTGCTGGGGCTCATCCCGTCGATGCGCGACAGCTACTACTACGTTCTCCAGAGCTACACGACGCTCGGCGAGGGAACCGTCAGCCTACCCGAGCAGTGGCGCCTGATCGGCCCGATCATCGCGATGTCGGGATTGTTCACCTTCGGCTGGACCGCCAGCGTGCTGGTGAGCGTCATGACCGAGTTCGGCAAGCTCGACAGGTTGCGTGCCGAGGGGCTGAAGGACAAAGGTCAGGCCGGACCTGGTTCCGGGGCTTCGTGAAAAAGCTTGCGGACGTCCGCTCCTGCGCGCCCGCCACCCCGACTTTGATCTAGGCGAAGCGTTTGGCGCCGGCGACGCACAGCACGACCAGCCCGGTCACGGCTATCATCGTCCAGGCGACCGGCTCGCCGAGCAGCAGTCCGGCCAGGGCGAGCCCGAAGAAGGGCTGGAGAAGCTGCAACTGCCCGACCCCGGCGATGCCGCCGAGCGCCAGCCCGCGATACCAGAAGACGAAGCCGACCAGCATGCTGAACACCGAGACGTAGGCGAGCCCATACCAGGCCGGCGGCGCGACCCCGCTCCAGTCCGCCGGAAGCGTCGCCAGACCGATGACTGCCATGACGGGCAGTGACAGCACCAGCGCCCAGGAGATCACCTGCCAGCCGCCGAGACGCCGTGACAGCGTGGCGCCCTCGGCATAACCGAGCCCGCACAGCAGGATGGCCGCGATCATCAGGAGATCGCCCGTCAGCGAGGCCGGACCGCTTTGCGTCAACGCAAAGCCGGCGACCAGAAGGCTGCCGAGGATCGAGAACAGCCAGAAGGCCGGCTTGGGTCGCTCGCCGCCGCGCAGCACGCCGAAGATCGCGGTGCAGAGCGGCAGCAGGCCGACGAAGACGATCGAATGCGCCGCGGTGATATGCTGCAGCGCCAGCGCCGTCAGCAGCGGGAAGCCGACCACGACGCCAATGGCGACGACGGCGAGCGGGCCGACGTCACGCCGCGCCGGCCGCTCCTGCCGCAGCATCCACAGCAAGGCCATCCCGAGCAGCGCGGCGATGACCGCACGTGCCGAGGTAAGGAAGATCGGCGAGAAACCGTCGACCGCCACCCGCGTCGCCGGCAGCGATCCGCTGAAGATCACCACGCCGAGGAGCCCGCTGCCCCATCCTGCCGTCGCCGCTTTCATGATGCCCTCGATTCGGACTGTTCGTAGCCGCGCGGGGCTGGCGGCGACAGGGACAGTTCAGTACAATTTCGCCAAACTGTATGGCTCACTATTCCAATACGATGACGGGTGGCGGACGACCAATGGGAACACGCACGGCAGAGGTAATGGCCGCGATCCGCGCCAGGGTGGCGAGCCGCGCGCTGGCGAGCGGCGACCGGCTGCCCTCCATCCGCACCTTTGCCGCCGTCATGGACGTGTCGCCGTCGACCGTCGTCGAAGCCTATGACCGGCTCGCCGCCGAGGGGCTGATCCGGGCGAGACCCGGCTCCGGCTTCTACGTGTCGACCATCGCCCCGCCGCTCACGCTGGCCGAGACCGGCCCGAAGCTCGACCGGGCGCTCGATCCGTTCTGGGTATCCCGCCAGTCGCTGGATGCCGATCCGGCTGTGGCCAAGCCCGGCTGCGGCTGGCTGCCGGCCGATTGGATGCCGAACGACGCGCTCCGCCGCGCCGTCCGCCGCCTTGCCAGGGCCGACGACGCGGTGCTCGCCGACTACGGCGCCACGCGCGGGCCGCTGGCGCTGCGCCGCCTGCTGTCGCGCCGGTTCGCCGGCGAAGGCCTGGAGGCGGGCCCCGACCAGATCCTGCTGACCGGATCGGGCACGCAGGCGATCGATCTCATCTGCCGCTTCCTGGTCAGGCCCGGCGACGCCGTGCTGGTCGACGATCCCAGCTACTTCAACTTCCAGGCGCTCCTGCGGGCCCATCAGGCGACGATCGTCGGCGTGCCCTATACGCCGGCCGGACCGGACGTGGAGCGTTTCGTCGAGGCCGCCACGGTGCACCGGCCGCGCCTCTACATCACCAATTCCGCCCTGCACAATCCGACCGGGGCGACGCTCTCGCCGCAGACCGCCCACCGCCTGCTGAACGCCGCCGCGGCGCACGACATGACGATCGTCGAGGACGACATCTTCGCCGATTTCGAGCCCGAGCCGTCGCCGCGCCTCGCCGCGCTCGACGGCCTGTCGCGGGTCATCCGCATCGGCAGCTTCTCCAAGACGTTGTCGGCCTCCATCCGCTGCGGCTATATCGCGGCGCGTCCCGATTGGATCGAGGCGCTGATCGACCTGCAGGTGGCGACGAGCTTCGGCGGCGTCAGCCCCGTCGCCGCCGAACTGGTGCTGGCGGCGCTCAGCGACGGCAGCTACCGCAAGCATCTGGAGGCGCTGCGGCGGCGGCTCGCCCGGGCCCGGCGCGACACGGCGGCAAGCCTGCGGATGCTCGGCATCTCGCCCTGGCTGCTGCCGCGCGGCGGCTTCTATCTGTGGTGCGGGCTGCCCGACGGGCGCGATGCGGCTGCGGTCGCCCGCGCCGCCCTGCGCGAGAACGTCTTGCTGGCGCCCGGCGACGTCTTCAGCGTCTCGCAGACCGCCACCGGCTTCATGCGCTTCAACGTCGCCCAGATGAGCGACGCCCGGATATTCGCCGTGCTGGAGCGCGTGTTGCGAGCGTCGGAAAGGGAGGCATCGGCACAGGCCGGCGGCAGTTTGCGGGCGGCGCGATGAGGCGGATCGGCCAAGCCGCTCCGCGGACAGCGGTGCCTGGACGGGCCACCCTCATGCGAGCGGGGACGCTCGCGTCGAACTACCAGTAAGGCGACGGCGGCTTGCCCGAAAACACCTCCGCTATGCGCCGGTGCGTCGCCGGCGTGGTCGCTTCCGGCAGGCGGTCGAGCGGGAAGAAGCCGGCCTCGGCGATCTCGCGGTCGGGCCTTTTCAGACCGGTCTGCGCGAACTGCTCGATCACATAGAAGGCGACATGGTCGCGGCGCGAGGCGTTGCGGTTGAAGTGCATGGATTTCAGCACAGGCGAGCCGACGGCGATGTTGCCTTCCTCCAGGCATTCGCGCGTCAGCGCCTCCTCCAGCGTCTCGCCGAGCTCGACGCCGCCGCCCGGAAGCTGCCAGCCCGGAACATAGGTGTGGCGGATGAGGAAGACGGCGTTGTTCGCCCGGTCTATGACCATGCCGCGCACCCCCAGCGTCATCGCCCGGCGCAGCAGGAAATAGCGGTGGAACAGTTTTGCGCGCAGCCCCGGCCAGCCGGTCTGCCGGAACCGCGCCTCGCCGGATGACATCATCGTGACCGGGGGTGGAAAGCGTCGGAACCGTACCGTAAGAAAGGTCGATGCTCAGGCTCGCGCATATTTCCGATGTCCATCTGGGGCCGCTTCCCGATGTATCCTACCGCGAACTCGCTTCCAAGCGTGTCATCGGCTACGTCAACTGGCACCGCAGCCGCCGCCGGATCCTGACGCAGGGCACGGTCGGCGCCATCGTCGAGGCGATCCGGGCGGAGAAGCCCGACCATCTCGCCGTCACCGGCGACCTGGTCAACCTCGCCCTCGACAGCGAGCTGGAGCTGGCGCGGCTGTGGCTGGAGACGTTGGGCCGGCCGGAAGACGTTTCTGTGGTTCCCGGAAACCACGACGCCTATGTGCCGGGCGCCTTCGACAAGGCCTGCCGGCTGTGGGCGCCGTGGATGCGCGGCGACGGCTATGACGGGCCGGTCGGGCGCCTGACCTTTCCCTATCTCAGGGTGCGCGGCCAGGTGGCGCTGATCGGCGTGTCGACGGCGCGCGCCACCGCGCCGTTCATGGCCAACGGCTTTTTTCGCGAGGAACAGGCGACACGGCTGGCGCGCCTGCTCGACGAGGCGGGGCGGAAAAAACTCTTCCGCGTCATCATGATCCATCATCCGCCGGTGCGCGCCGCCGTGCAGCAGCACAAGCGGCTGTTCGGCATTGCCAACTTCCACAGGACCGTGCTGGCGCATGGTGCCGAGCTGGTGCTGCACGGCCATTCGCACGATCCCACGCTCTACTGGATCGGCGAGCGCAAAAAGCCGATCCCGGTGGTCGGCGTGGCCGCCACGGGGCAGGGGCCGGGCGGCCGGCACCCGGCGGCGCAGTACAATCTGGTCGAGATCTCCGGCGAGCCGGGCGCCTGGCACATCGGGCTGTCGCGGCACGGGCTGACGGACACGCTCGGCGCGGTGTCGGAGATCGAGACGCTCGACCTCGGCTCGCCGCGCCGCGCGCCGGCGCCCTTCGAGAACGCCGCCTCCTGACACGCCGGCTCGCAGCCGAAAGCGAGGCTACTGAACGCCGCTGGTGAGCCGCTCCCACAGCAGCGCGATGGCGACCGCGAGGCCGAAGCCGATGCCGGTGACGAAGATCCACGCACCGGAGAGCACGGTCGACCAGACCTTGCGCTCGTGCAGCTTCGCCGCCGCCTCTTCCGGCGAGCGGGCGACAAGAACACCCTCCACCGCCGCGCTCATGTCGCCTTCCAGCATCTGCTCACGCTCAACGATGCGCTCGGCGACGTAGCGGGTCACCCGGTCGGCTACAATCTGCATCTTCGGTGATTCGGCCAGCACCACGCGGCCGTTGCGGGTATCCTTGACGAAGCGGTAGGTGCGCCGGTCGCGCCCCATGGCGACGTGGCTGACCGCGTCGATCCACAGCCGCGGCTGCAGGCCCGACGAGATGGTGAAGTCGAAGCAGTCGACGTCGGCCGGCACTTCGGCGAAGACCGGCGCCAGCTCGGCGGCGAGGAGCTGCAACCGGACCCGCGTCGCCTCGCGCAGCTCGACGACGACGTCGTCGCGATCCGCCGCGGCGTTCTTCACCTCGCGGATCGCGTCGGACAGTTTTCGGATCTGGGCGGCCGGTTGCTGGCCGTCGGCCCTGTCGTTCGCCAAGGTCTGCTCCGGTTCGAGCGTGCGTCAGCAATATAGTTAACAGAATCCTGCGCCGAAACCAGCGCGTTCGATGTAGGCGCTTTCCTGCCGGGGAGATGCGAGCAAATCGGGCATAAGGCTTACCCCCACCCCTAACCCCTCCCCACAAGGGGGAGGGGACTGGCTCGCATCGCCGAGCGGCGCCAGCCGTCAATCGTTTCGCGCGGCATGGCAGCGGCAAAGTTCCCCTCCCCCTTGTGGGGAGGGGTTAGGGGTGGGGGTAATTGGGCTAGGCAACGCTTCCAGAATTTTCGTATGCGATTGCCCGGCGGTGAGGGAGCTGAAACCCGCGGACGGGACGCCGTTGGCCTACCTTGCTCCGACGATGCGGTTCACCGCCGACACCACCGCCTCGAGGGAGGCGCCGACGATGTTGGTGCTGATGCCGGCGCCGAACAGCGTGCCGCCGGGATGCTCCATCTCGACATAGGAGATCGCCGCGGCGTTGGAGCCGTGCTGGATGGAGTGCTCGGAATAGTCGCGCACCGAGATGGCCAGCCCGACATGCCGCGACAGCGCGTCGACGAAACCGTCGACCGGGCCGTTGCCGGAGCCGCGGATCGTCACCTCCCTGCCGCCGTCCAAAATGGTCGCCTCGACGATGCGCCGGCCCTTCACCTCGGTGTCGGGATAGGTCTGGTGGTCGACGAACTTAAGCCGCCCGTCGGGCTGGTCGATGTAGACCTCGCGGAAGCGCTCGTAGATGCGCTTGGCCGACAGTTCCTTGCCTTCGGCGTCGGTGATCGCCTGGATGTCCTTGGAGAACTCGACCTGCAGGCTGCGCGGCAGATTGAGCCCGTAATCGGCCTGCAGCACATAGGCGATGCCGCCCTTGCCGGACTGCGAGTTGATGCGGATGATCGCCTCGTAGCTGCGGCCGACATCCTGCGGGTCGATCGGCAGGTACGGCACTTCCCACAGCGCCTTGTTCGCCGTCCTGATCGCCTTCATGCCCTTGTTGATGGCGTCCTGGTGCGAGCCGGAGAAGGCGGTGTAGACCAGCTCGCCGACATAGGGATGCCGCTCGGGGATCTTGAGCTGGTTGGAATATTCGTAGACGTCCTTCATCCGGTTGATGTCGGAGCAGTCGAGCATGGGATCGACGCCCTGCGTGTACATGTTGAGCGCCAGCGTCACGACGTCGACATTGCCGGTGCGCTCGCCATTGCCGAACAGCGTGCCCTCGACGCGGTCGGCGCCTGCCATCAGGGCGAGCTCGGTGGCGGCGATGCCGGTGCCGCGGTCGTTGTGCGGATGCAGCGAGATGATCAGGTTGTCGCGGTTGTCGAGATGACGGATCATCCATTCGATCTGGTCGGCATAGATGTTGGGCGTCGCCATCTCGACGGTCGAGGGCAGGTTGACGATCAGCCTGTTCTCGGGCGTCGGCTTCACGATCTCGGCGACGGCGTTGCAGATCTCCAGCGCCACCTCCAGCTCGGTGCCGGTAAAGCTCTCCGGCGAATACTGGAAGCGGAAGCCGCCGCCGGACTTGGCCGCCATGTCGGTGATCATCTTGGCGGCGTCGGTGGCGATCTGCTTGATGCCGGCGACGTCCTTCTGGAAGACGACGCGGCGCTGCAGCTCGCTGGTCGAGTTGTAGAAATGCACGATCGGGTTTTTCGCGCCCTGCAAGGCCTCGAAGGTGCGGGTGATCAGCTCCGGCCGGCACTGCACCAGCACCTGGAGCGACACGTCGTCCGGCACGTTGCCTTCCTCGATGCACCAGCGGGCGAAGTCGAAATCGGTCTGCGAGGCCGACGGGAAGCCAATCTCGATCTCCTTGAAGCCCATGTCGAGCAGGAGCTGGAACATGCGCGCCTTGCGCTCGTGGCCCATCGGGTCGACCAGCGCCTGGTTGCCGTCGCGCAGGTCGACGGAGCACCAGATCGGCGCCTTGTCGATGCGTTTTGACGGCCAGGTGCGGTCGGGCAGGCCGACGAGCGGATAGGGTTCGTATTTGGCCGCGGCGTTCGGCATGCCGTGCGCGGCGCGGATGCGGGTGGTCTGGTTCATCTTGCTTCTCTCTGCGCTTCAGCCGCGGACATGGCGTCCGGCGAAGCTCTGAAGTGTTTTGCTGACTGGAGTGCGACTGGCAAGGAGCTGAGCCGCCCTCGGCGGCGCAACGACCGCCGGGCGCTCCTTCAGCGGGCCCGGCGGTCGCCGATAAGGCCGAGAAGCAGGATCGCGGAGGAGAGGGCGCGCAAGGTCGCCGACGCAAAGGCGCCGGTGCGGTGGGCTGCGCTGTCCGCGGACGGGTTCATGGGCGGCTTGATACAGGAGCGGGAGGGGAGAGGCAAGGGTCTGCGGAGTTCTGTCCTGCAAGGCGGCTGGCTTGATACCCGGCCGGTATCGGATTATCTGCGGCTCGCGCGGTAAGGCCGCCAAATCCATAACCCCCCCGAGACCGGAAGCCCGGCAGTTGCCATCCCTCCGAAAGACAGTCGACGCCGTGCTGGAGCGCCGCACCGGGGCCATTCCGGCGGTCGCCCTGTCGCTTGAGCAGCGGCTGACGCTGGTCGACCGGCATGGCGATTTCTCGCTGGCCTATTCGACCGCCGTCCAGGACGACCTGCGCTATTTCGGCGATGCCTCCGGCTACATCGCCTTCGGCAGCAAGATGGGCAGCGCGGTGGCGCTGGCCGATCCGGTGGCGGCGCCGGACGCGCGTGCAAAACTGATCCGCGACTTCGTGCGCGCGGCCGGCAATCCGTGCTTCGTGCAGATCGGCGAGGCGACGGCGCGGGAGCTTTCCGCGCTGGGCTACAAGGTCAACCGCATGGGCGTCGATACGCGGCTGATGCTGTCGCCGCAGAGCTTTGCCGGCCGCCGCAACGAGACGGTGCGCTATTCCGAACGCTGGCTGTTCAAGAACGGCTATGCGATCATCGAGGATGCCGGCGACCAGGCCTCGCTCGACCAGATCAAGCAGCTTTCGGAGCGCTGGCGGGCCGGGCGCATCGTCAGCCACCGCGAGATGCGCTTCCTCAACCGGCCGTTCCGGCCCCAGCTCGCCCCGGGGATGCGCCGCTTCCTGCTGATCGATCCGCAAGGCGTGGCGATTGCCGTGCTCGACTTCGACCCGGTCGCCGAGGAGGGCCGCACGGTCGGCTACACCACCTCGTTCAAGCGCAAGCTGCCGGGCACGACGCCGCATGCCGAGATCGGCCTCACAAAATTCGCCGCCGACCGGTTGCGCGACGAGGGGCTGGCGTTCGTGACGCTCGGCCTGTCGCCGCTCGCGGCGATAGAGGAAAGCGGCTTTGCCGAGAGCGCCGTGCTGCGCGGAGCGATGCGGCGGCTGTTCTCGTCCTCCTGGATCAACCGCCGCATCTTCAACCTGGAGGGTCAGGCGGCGTTCAAGCGGCGCTTTCACGGCACCGAGGAGCCGGTCTACGTCGCCTTCAGACGGCTGTCGCCGATGCAGATGCTGGCGATCCTGCGCCTCAGCAAGGCTTTCTGACGGCGCCCGGTCAGGGTTTCACGGCGCGGGCCACCAGTCTTGCCAGTGCCGGGCCGAACAGCAGCACGAAGATCAGCCTTGCCGACTGCAACGCCATGATCAGCGACAGGTTCACGTTGCTCGACGCGGCGGCGATGATGGCGACCGAATCCAGCCCGCCCGGACTGGTGGCGAGATAGGCGGTCAGCGGGTCGATGCCGAGTTCGTGGCTGAGCAGCCACGCGATGCCGCCGCAGAACGCCATCAGCAGCAGGATCGACAGCGTGACCTGCGGCAGGACGCGCACCGCGTGCACCACGACGGCGCGGGTGAAGTTCAGCCCGATCGCCCAGCCGACCACCGCATAGCTCGCCGCCTTCAGCCATTCCGGGATCTGGAACGGCACGCCGGCGCCGAGATGCAGCGCCATGGCGATCAGCACGGCGCCGAGGAAATAGGGCGAGGGCAGGCGGACGGCCTTGCCGATGAACCCGGCCACGGCGGCGACAGCCAGCGTGGCGGCCAGCGCCGGCCAGTCGAGCGGCGGGAACCAGGCATGGGCCGGAACGCCGGGCGCCGGGGCATCGACCCACAGCCGCGCCACGAAGGCGGCGGCGAGCGTCACCATGACGACGCGCAGATACTGCATGAAGGCGACCAGCCGGGCGTCGGCCCCGAAAGCCTCAGCCATCAGCACCATGGCCGTTGCCCCGCCGGGCGCCGAGCCCCAGACGGCGGTCGAGCCCGGCAGGATGCCAAGACGGCTGATCGACCAGCCGAGAAAGCTCGAGGCGACAAGCGTCGAGCCCACCGAGAACAGGATGATCGGCCAGGCGGTCAGGAAGGACTTGAAGATGGTGATGTCGATCGAGGTGGCGACCAGGCAGCCGACCACCGCCTGTCCGACGCCGAAGATCGGGCGCGGCATGCGGATCGTCGCGCCGGCGGCGCCGGCGCAGACGGCGATCAGCATAGGGCCGATCAGCGCGGCGGCGGGGAAGTCGATGCCGGTGAGCAGCAGCAACAGAACGGCCGAGCCGGCTGCCAGCAGGCACCATTGCAGCGGCTTGGGCAGATTGGTGAGGGGACCTGGAAGCGGCGCGGCGGGGGAAGGGGCCATGGCTCCTTCTAGACCGTTGCGGGGCCGGCTGTCAGCCCGTGCAGGCATTTCCTTCCGCCGGACAGGACGATCGCATAAGGAGTTTGCGGACACGTTGCTCGGCGAGGTACCCCCACCCCTAACCCCTCCCCGCAAGGGGGAGGGGAATCTTGCTGGCTCTCCGCGAGGCGCCAATCGTCAACGGTTTCGCGCGGCGTAGCGGCAGCAAGTCCCCCTCCCCCTTGTGGGGAGGGGTTAGGGGTGGGGGTAATTCCATATGCGATTGGCTCTGCCGCCGCGGCCGCCGGTGCCTACCCGCCGCTGATCGCCGTCAGCACGAATACCTCGGCCTCCGGCCGCAGCGGCGTGTCGAGCCGCGCGCGCTCGCCGCCGATGAAGATGTTGATGTGCCGGCGCACCGCCGGCGTGGTGTCGCACAGCCGGTCGCGCATGCCCGGCCAGCGGGCGTTCAGCGCATCGATCATCTCGCCGACCGTTCGCGCCTCGACCTCCAGCCGGCGCGGCGATCCGGGGAAAAGGTCCACCAGCGGTCCCGGCAGCCGCACGGTGACGCGGCAGGTGTTTCGGAGCGTGTCCATCGCGGGGCCTCCTGCCGCTATCGGTCGGTCACCAGCGTTTCCACCGACAGCACGGTCGGCAGGTGCTCGGCGATCGCCGTCCAGCTCTCGCCTTCGTCGGCGCTGGCAAAGACCGAGCCCGAGCTGGTGCCGAAATAGACGCCCGCCGGCTCCAGCCGGTCGGTTGCCATCGCCTGGCGCAGCACGCCGAAATAGGCGTTCTTCTGCGGCAGCCCCTCGCGCAGCGCCTGCCAGCTCCTTCCGGCATCGCGGGTGCGCCACACCGCGGCACTGGCGTCCGGCACGTAGCGGCCGGCCGAGTCGCCGTTGAGCGGCAGCAGGAACAGCGTGTCGGGATCGCTGGGATGCGCGGCCGCAGGGAAACCGAAGGTCGAGGGCAGGCCCGCCTCGATGCTCCGCCATTCCTTGCCGCCATCCTCGCTGACATACATGCCGCAGTGGTTCTGCTGGTAGAGCCGCTCCCCAGTGCCGGGCGCCATCACCAGGCAGTGCACGCACTGGCCGAATTCCGGATAGTTTTCGCCCTCGGGCAGGAAGTCGGCGCGGGTGCCGCGGTTGCGCGGCTCCCAGGTTTCTCCGCCATCGCCGGTGTAGAAGACACCGGCCGCCGAGATGCCGACCCAGATGCGGCCCTCGTCCTCGGGATGCGGCACCAGCGAATGCAGGATCAGCCCGGCGCCGCCCGGCTCCCAGCGCTCGCGCGTCGGATGGTTCTGCAGGCCCTCCATGTGCGTCCAGCTCCGGCCGCCGTCGTCGCTGCGGAACAGGCCGGCCGGCTGCACGCCGGCGTAGAGGCTGCCGTTGCGCGCCGCCAGGCTCCACACCGCCTTCACCGGCTCCTTGCCGGTCTCGTAGGCCAGCCCCTCGCTCGAATGCGTCCAGGTCTTCCCGAGATCGGTCGACTTCCACACCGCCGGGCCGAACCATTCGTTGCCGCCGCCGGCGTAGATCGTGCCGGTGCGGGAATCGGCCACGACATGGTTCATCGGCCATGTCTCGCAGAACGGGCCTTTCAGCTCCCAGCCTTTCCGCTGCCCGTCGCTCTCGGCGATGAAGGCGCCCTTCTTGGTTCCCAGAAGCACAAGGGTTTTCTGTGTCACGTCAACGTCCTCCGCGCGATCACTGGCGGCCGTCGTCTCCAGTCGGGCCGCGAAGGCGATGGCCTCGCTCTTCGGAGCGAGGACGAAAGGCGGCGCCCGGAACCGACATCGCCGCGCCGTTTTTAGCATTTTTTTCCAACTGCCGCAGCGCCGGCGACCGATGCCGGCGGGGATGACGGCGTCAGCCCTCAATCACGACCGATGCGGCGGAACGCGTCGCCGGGCCGTGATTCACTGCCTCGACATTGTTGCTGTCGGGATCGAGCACGTAAGCCGCATAATAGCCGGGATGATAGCGGCGCTCGCCCGGCGCGCCGTTGTCGCGGCCGCCGGCGGCGAGTGCGGCCGCATGAAAGCGGTGCACGGTTTCGCGATCTCCGGCCTGGAAGGCGAGATGGATGGGTGCCGGCCCGTGCCCCGGCTCCGCATCGATGAAGAACTCGTCGAAGGTGAAGAAGCCGGGCCCGTCCTGGATCGTGGCGCCGCTGCCCAGTGCGTCCAGAACGGCCTTGTAGAAGGCCTTGCTGGCTTCCAGGTCCCTGACATGCAGGTGCAGGTGGTCGATCAGTCTGCCGCGATGGTACTGCATGACGCTTGCCTCCGTTGATGCGGCGACAACGCGTAATCCAGATCAAGGTTCAGGCGAAGGGCACGGCGCTGGTTCCGGGCGGCAGCTTCGCCTCGTCGTCCGGCTCGACATGGATGAGCACGCGCACCGACGGGATTTCCGCCTTCAGCGCATCCTCGATGCGGTCGCAGATGACATGGCTCTCGCGCACCGGCATGTCGCCGTCGACGATCAGGTGGAACTCTATGAAGGTGGCGCGGCCGGCGGTGCGCGTCTTCAGGTCGTGCACCTCCATGGCGCCCCTGGAGTTCGCCGAGATGATGGCGCGGATGTGCATGTTGTCTTCGAGCGGCACCGCCTTGTCCATCAGGCCGCTCAGCGAGCCGCTGATCACCTGCCAGCCCTGGTAGAGGATGTTGAGGGCGACCAGGATCGCCAGCAGCGGGTCGAGGATGCCGTAGCCCGTCAGCACGGCGCCGACGAGGCCGGCAATGACGCCGAGCGAGGTGACGACGTCGGTCATGATGTGCTGGCCGTCGGCGACCAGCGCCGGGCTCCTGTCCTGCCGGCCGACACGGATTAACATCCATGCCCAGCCGGCGTTGATCAGGGCGGCAAAGCCGTTGACCGCAAGACCCTCCCACGGCTGTTGCAGCGGCTTCGGATCGAGCAGCGCGTCCCAGGCGGCAGCCACGATCATCAGCGCGGCCACGACGATCAGCACGCCCTCCAGCACCGCCGAAAAATACTCGGCCTTATGGTGGCCGTGCTGGTGGTCGCTGTCGGCGGGCTTCTGGCTGACCTTGATCGCCCAGAAGGCGGCGAACGAGGCGATGACGTTGACGATCGATTCCAGTGCGTCGGAATAGAGCGCCACCGAGCCTGTCATCCGCCAGGCGAGCGTCTTCAGGCCGAGCACGCCGAATGCGACGACGATCGACCAGAAGGCGAGGGAGGTGACGCGCTGCTTGGACGGCATGGCGCCTAGTCGAGGAAGAGATGGCCGGGAAATGGCCAGAGGGGATTGTCGCGGCAGGCCTCGCACCATCGGGCAGAATGCAGGGGGACGCCGGGCGCTGCCGTGGCGACCCCACCCGGCCGCTGCGCGGCCACCCTCCCCTCGAGGGGGAGGGAAGGCTGCCGCCCAGTCACGCCGCCTTGTCCTTGGCCTTGCGCGGCAAATGCGCCACGACGTTCTCGATCATGCGCATGCCGGCATTGCCGCCCAGCGTCATGATCGATTCCGGGTGGAACTGCACGGCGGCGATCGGCTCCTTGCGGTGCTCGAAGGCCATGATCACGCCGTCCTCGGTCTCGGCGGTCACGACGAAATCGTCCGGCAGCCGAACCGGGTCGGCGAAGATCGAATGATAGCGGCCGACCGTCACCTCCTTGGGCAGGCCGGAGAAGATGACGCCCGGCTTCGACACGCGGATGCGCGACGGCTTGCCGTGCATCGGCACATGCAGGTGCCGGAGCTCGCCGCCATAGGCCTCGGCCAGCGCCTGCAGGCCGAGGCAGACGCCGAAGATCGGCAGGTCGCGCTGGCGTGCCTTGCGGATCGTGGCAGCGCAGTCGAAATCCTTCGGAGAGCCGGGGCCGGGCGAAAGCACCACGAGATCCGGCTTCAGCCGGTCGAACAGCTCTTCCGCCACCGGCGTGCGTACCGTCGAGACGGTCGCGCCGGTCTGGCGGAAATAGTTGGCCAGCGTGTGGACGAAGGAGTCCTCGTGGTCGACGAGCAGGATGGTGACGCCGTCGCCGACGCGCGCGGTGCTGCGGTCGCCCGCCGCCGCGTTGCCGGCCCTGGCGTCCCTGATGGCGGAAAGCATGGCGGAGGCCTTCAGTTCGGTTTCTGCTTCTTCCTCTTCCGGAACGCTGTCGAACAGCAGCGTCGCGCCGGCGCGCACCTCGGCGACGCCGTCCTTGATGCGGATGGTCCTGAGCGTCAGGCCGGTGTTCATGTCGCCGTTGAAATGCACCATGCCGATCGCCCCGCCATACCAGGCGCGCGGGCTCTTCTCGTTCTTCTCGATGAAACGCATGGCCCACAGTTTGGGCGCGCCGGTGACGGTGACCGCCCAGGCGTGGCTCAAGAAGGCGTCGAAGGCGTCCATGCCCTCGCGCAGCCGCCCCTCGATATGGTCGACCGTGTGGATCAGCCGCGAATACATCTCGATCTGGCGCCGGCCGATGACCCGCACCGATCCCGGCTCGCACACCCGCGACTTGTCGTTGCGGTCGACGTCGGAGCACATGGTGAGCTCCGACTCGTCCTTCTTGGAGTTCAACAGCTTGAGGATCTGCTCCGAATCCGAGATGGCGTCGTCGCCGCGCTTGATCGTGCCGGAAATCGGGCAGGTCTCGACACGCCGGCCGTTGACGCGCACGAACATCTCCGGCGAGGCGCCGATCAGATATTCGTTCTCGCCGAGATTGATGAAGAAGGAATAGGGCGACGGGTTGATCGCCTTCAGCCGCCGCGAGATCTCCGACGGCAGCGACTCGCAGCGCTCGTAGAACATCTGGCCGGGAACCACCTCGAACAGGTCGCCGCGGCGAAAGCTTTCCATCGCCTTCTTGACCAGCTCGGCATATTCGCCGGGCTCGTGGTCGCCGCGCGGCGGGATGCGGTCGGCCGGGCGGAACGGCTCGGCCTCGCCCTCGCGCGGCAGGCCGGCGGTGTCGAAACCCTTGCTGGAATAGTCGTAGCGGTCGTGCCAGGCTTTCGCCGAATGATGGTCGACGACCAGGATCTCGTCCGGCAGGAACAGCACGAGGTCGCGCTGGCTCTCCGCCCGCTTCAGCGACTGCTCGACCGGGTCGAACTGGAAGGCGAGGTCGTAGCCGAAGGCGCCGTAGAGGCCGAGATTCGAATCCTGGTCGGTGTGGAAGAGTTTCGTCAGCGCGCGCAGCACCGTGAAGACCGAGGGAACGCGCGAGCGCTCCTCCTCGGTGAAGACGCGGCCGGGCTCGGCGATGGTCAGAGCCAGCCGGCGCGCCGTGGTCTGCGTCAGCGTCAAATCCTTCTCGGCGAGCAGCGTCTGCGCGATCACCGGCAGCAGCGCCTCGCCGCGGCGGTTCAGCGCCTCGATGCGCATGGAGCGGCCGCGTGCCGAGACCACCAGCGGCGGGTCGACGATCGCCGTGTCCCAGCGCGTGTAGCGGCCGGGATATTCGTAGTTGGAGGAGAAGACCGCGCCGCGCCGGCTATCCAGCGCGTCGACATAAGCCTCGATGGCCCCGGCATAGGGCGTGTCGTGGCGCTGGCGCACGATCGTTATGCCGCCCGCCGTCACGAATTTCTCGGCACCGTTGTCGAGGATCTCGACCGACATCCCTCATCTCCATCCGTTGTGCCGAGGGGTTCGGACCGGCATCAAAAACAAATGGCCGCCCGGACATCTCCTGCGGCCACCTCCTTTTGTCACGCATGCGCGCTTCGTCGGGCCGCTGTCAGCTGCCCCACCACCAGATGGTCTTGATCGAACGCATGTGCATGGCGATTCCAATAGCTGCGAACGGATGGCTGGGCAAGCGGATTCCGGCACCATTTGACCCCGCATATCCTTCTCTTTCGTCCCTTGAAGGAATCTTCGGCGCCGATGCTTAGAGATGTCACGAAGGGTCTAAAGCAAATTTAACGGTTGCCGCCTCGTGATGAAGGATGGTTTGGAGGATCGAAAACCATCGATGACCTTGCGGGGCGCTTCACGGGCCGCCGCCGCTCTCGCCGGCCGCGCCTTCGATTGGCTGTCGTCGGCACCCACGCGGGAGAGCGCCAGGGTGCGCGCCCGCCTGGTCGACACGCTCTACGAACGCAAGGCGTTCGTCTGGTTCGGCTCGGTCAGCGTGCTCATGCTCGCGGTATCGGCCGCCGTCCTCACCGACGAGGTGTGGCCCTGGTACTGGCTGGCGGCCGATCTCGCGCTGCTCGCCTTCCGGCTGCGGGTGATCGAGCTGTGCGAGAAGGCCAAGGTCGCGCACGCACCGCGTCCGGTGCGCCGTCTGATGGCAGCCGGGACGGCCTGGTGCCTGGTTCTCGGCCTGGGCTCGGGAACCTGCGTGATCGCCGGCCCGCCGGCCCTGGCCATGCTGGCCGGCGTCAACGTCGCGGCCGTCGTCGGGGCGATCTCGTCGCGCAACGCCGCCACCCCGCGTTATGCCATGCTGGCGATCGCCTGCGTCAGCCTGCCGTTTGCGGTATCGACGCTGTTCTCGCCGATCCCCGGCGCCTTCCTCGTCGGGCTGCAGTTTCCGCTCCACATCGCCGGCATCGTCGTCATCCTCGTCCGCAACTACGAGAGCCATGTCAGGCTGGTGCGGGCCGAGATGCGCAACCGGCACCTTGCCCGCACCGATGCGCTGACCGGTCTGTCGAACAGGGCAGCCCTCACCGAGGCTCTGGCGGCGCTTTGCGCCGGCCTTTCCGCCAAGGGTGCGCAGCGCCGCGAGAGCTTCGCCGTGCTCAGCATGGATCTCGACGGCTTCAAGGCCGTCAACGACCGCCACGGCCATGCCGTCGGGGATGCGCTGCTGGTCAGGGTGGCGGACCGGCTGCAGCGCGGTGTGCGCCCGCACGACCAGGTGTTCCGTCCGGGCGGCGACGAGTTCGTGGTGGTGATGCCCAACGCCACGCCGGAAGAGGCGGATTATGTCGCGCGGCGGCTGATCGAGAAGCTGTCGTCTCCCTTCCAGATCGGCACCGAAGTCAAGGCGTCGGTCGGCGTGAGCGTCGGCAGCGCCTTGGCCCCAGTGGACGGCCTCACGCCCGACGCGCTGCTCGCCCATTCCGACCATGCGCTCTATGTGGCGAAGCGGTCGGGAAAAGGGCGCTATTTGCCTTATGCGGCGGCGCTGTAGATGGCCTGGATGGAGCGAGGCGCAGGAACCGCAGGGGACAGTTTATTTTGTTTCCGCCCGCGTCAGCCTTGAAGCGGATGTGCCCCTCTGCGGAAAAAAGTAAACTGTCCCCGGCACTTACCCGGAACTTGCCCGGCTCGCGCCAAGCTGAAGAAAACAACGGGCGTCGCTCACGCGCGAAATTTTATCCCCTCCCTTTCCGCCTCACCTATATTTCGCCGTGAAAGCCGCTTCCTGCGGGAACTTGGTGCGCACCGGGTATCAGGAGGGAGCGTCGGCGCCGGGTCGGTCGTGCAATCGGTAGCGCGGCTGGCGTGAGCTGGAGACCCGGGCCCCAGCCGCGAAGGTCGCGCGAATGCGGGTTAGCGGACGGGCAAGAACGCCGGCGGGGCGCGGGTCACCGCGCCACGTACTTTACTTAGAGAGGCTCGGCCCCGCGCCCCGCTTCCCGCACTTCTCCCGCAAGGGAGATTCAATGGCCAGGGCCGAAGGGCAGCGTGGCGAGGATGAAGGCTGGGATGATGTTTGCCGTTCCCGGGGCAGAGGGCAATCGCATATGCCGATGATGATCGTCAGTCCGGGGCCGCGCAGCGGAACCCGGAATCCAGAGCGTTTGGTGTCGAAGGAAAAGCGAGACCTCGCAAATATCCAGGAACTTCGAGCAGCGTCGGCACTCTGGATTCCGGGTTCCGCTGCGCGGCTCCGGAATGACGACGCAGAGCTGTCTGCCGCTCCTATACAACTCATATGCGATAGCCCTGCCCACAAGGGGCAGGGACAGGTGGCCCGATGGCGGTGTCTTGTCGGTCGCGGCTCGTGACCGGTCAGTCCTCCAGCGCGCCTTGCCGCGCGGTCGCGCTCGGGCCGTCGCCCACCAGCTTCAACAAATCCTCGCCGGCATGGGTCGTGCGCCGGCACACGCGCGTGAGGATGGTGCCCGACTGCGGCGCGAACACGTCGGTGCAGCCGCCGTCCTCGCCGGCCGCCTGGACGATGGTGGCCAGCCTGTCGCCGCGCCGGACCCGGTCACCGGGGATGACGTCGAACAGGATGGCGCCGGCGCATGGAGCGGTCACCACGTCGATGTGGTCGATCGGCGCGACCCGACCAGCAAACGGCCCGGGCGAGGCGAGGGTCGGGTCCTCGATCACGCCGCGCGCCACGAGCAGCCGGTACAGCCCTTCGGCATCCGCCGACGCCAGCTTGCGGTCGACATCGAGCAGGCCGCGATATTCGACCGTGGTCACGACCCGGCGGTCGAGACGGGCCTCGCCCGCAGGCATCAGCAGGTAAGGATGCAGGGAGGCTTCGTCGAAGGAGGCACCGGAAGAACCTTCCCACAGGATCACCGCCGCCACGCCCATCGCCGCGGCGCAGTCGGCCATGGCTGGCCAGAGCGTGCTAGGCACGTAGAGATAGTCGACGCCCTCGTCGTCGCAGTGCAGGTCGAGCACGATGTCGTGCCCCATCGACAGGGCGACCAGCCGCTGCTTCAGCCGCTGGTCCACCGTGCCGCCCGCGCTCTCTGCCAGGGCGGCCTCGGGCCGGTCGAGCAGCGGGAAATGCCGGTTGAAGTTGTCGCGGGTGCCGAGATGGAAGCGCCCCTGGATCTGGCCGAAGTGGTACTGGGCGCGGCCGACCGGGTTGGCATGCGGTACCACCGTGAGGCGGCCGCGCAGCCGGCCCTCCGCCTCGGCCTTGCGCAGCAGCGGCATCAGCGCGTCGACGGCGACGGTGCCGGGCAGCTCGCCGGCATGCAGCGCCGCCTGGATGTAGGCGGCGGGCGCGGCTTCGTCCGTTCCCTCGAAGCGGAACACGGGGAAGAAGTAGGCGACGCCCTCGGTGTCGCCCAAAATGGTCTCGATGCTCTTCTGCATTGGTGTCACCCGACGAAAGCCGGGCGACAATGGCCGGTCCGGAAGCGGCCCGCAACGGCCGTGCCATGCCATCGGGTGGGCCAGCCGGGGCACAAGGGGAGGGCGGCGGCCGGAGCCGCCGCGCTCCGATGGCGATCAATTCACCGCGGCAATGGTGCCGAGCCGCAGGAACAGCGTCTCGCCGGAAGAATCGTCCACGCCGTCATTGTCGGTGACGACGAAGGCGTTGCCGGCCGCGTCGATGGTGAAACTCTCGATCTTGTCGACCACATAGCCGTTGGTCGCCGACTTGAGGTCGGGCAGCAGGTCGCGCACCAGCGTCTTGTCGACCACCGGCAATTCGCCGTCGAGCGGCGCCGGCTTGAAGGCGTCGAGCGACACCGCATAGAGCCTCTTCACCTTCGCCGCGTCGCCGATCAGGTTGTCGCGCTCGATGACGTAGAGCTTGCCGTCATGGGCGGTGATCTCCGACAGGCCGATCCAGCCGGCCTCGGTGGCGTCGAGCGGATAACGCACAGCCGACCATTCCTTGGTCGCCGGCTTGTAGGCGAGCAGTTTGGTCTGGCCCTTGGGATCATCCTTCCACCCGCGCTGGACAGCCATCACCAGCGTCAGCTCGTCGCCCGAGCCGATGGTGGTGATGCCTTCGAGGCCGAAGCGGGTCTCGCCGGCGAGCAGCGCGGCCGGAAACGGGATCTCCTTGTCGATCGCGCCGTTGCCGTCGACATGGAAGATGCCGTGCGGCGTCATCTTGGCGCTATCCCCTTCATTGGCCAGCCAGAAGCCGCCCTCGCCGTCGGCGACGATGCCTTCGAGGTCGAGCTTTTGCGCCGGATGGCCGCCGCGGGTAACGACGGTCTTGCCGGTGATGAGGGCCGGCGTCTGGCTGGCGTCGATGGTGAAGATCGACGGGGCCGCCGAATAGACCGAATCCGACACCGCGTAGAGTTTGCCGACAGCCGCCGGATCGGCGGCGAGGCCGGAGAGCGCGCCCCAGCCGAGCGGCGTACCATCCTCGTTCGGCTGGGCGACGATCATCGGATAGGTGGCGGGGCCTTCGGCGCGCTCGTAGACCATGACGTGCGAACGAGCGAGGTTGTCCTCGCCGAGGTCGGTCTCGTTGGCGGTGATCAAAAGGTTGCGCGACGGAATGGCGACCAGCCCTTCCGGCCCGATGCCGGACGGCAGCACCTGCGCGAATTCCGGCACCGCGCCGGTGTCCTTGTATACGCCGATCAGCGAGCCGCGCTCGGAAGCGACGAAGAACAGGTTGTCGTCGCCGAAGGCGGCGGCCTCGAGACCTTCCGGCTCGTTGCCCTTCTTGTTGCGGTGCTCGGGATAGTGGCCGACTTTTGCGACCTCGTATTCGAAAGCCGGACCGGATTCGTAGACGACCTCGCCCTTCCTGCTGAAGATGGTGAAGCCGCGCGTGCCGCCCTTGTAGTCGCCTTCGTTGGCGACGACGAGCCGGTCGTTGTCGAGCCACTTCACCGCGTCGGGCTCGCGCGGCGTGGCCTTGACCTGGCCGTCGAAGGACAAGGCGCCGTCCTTCCTGGTGTCGACCTTATCGAGCTCGACCGATCCCGCCGAGAAATGCCCGACGATCCTGGCCGAAGGGGCGTCGACGATGGCGATGTGGTTGTTCTCCTGCAGCGTCACGGCGATCTCGCCGGCGTCGTTGAAGGAGACGAATTCCGGCTCGGGATCCTCCGGCGCCACCTCGGCGATCCCGGTGAGCTCGACGGTCTTCATGCCGGCGCAGTCCGGCACGCCGTCCTTCAGCGGAAGAATTTTCAGGTTGCCGGCGGGCATCTGCGGGATCTCGCCGTCGTTCAAGTCCTCGTCGCGCTCGTTCTCGATGGCAATGGCGAGCCATGCCTTGTCCCTGCTGACGGCGACCGAGTCCGGCTGGCCGCCGAGATCGCAGGCGGCTTCGACCGTCTTGCCGGCGAGATCGATCACCGACAGATTGCCGGAGGGCTCGGCCTTCGATTTGGACGTGTTGACGCCGGCCAGCACCTTGCCGCCGACCACGACAACCGATGTCGGCTCGCCGTCGATCTTCACATAGCCGCCGGCCTTCGGCGCCTTGGGATCGGTGATGTCGATGATGCCGATTCCGCCATGCGGGCTGTCGGAATAGACCAGCGTGTTGCCGTCCTCGCTGGCGGCAATGATCTCGGAGGAGGTGGGCGACTTGCGGTCGGCTTCCGGCAGGTTTTCGGCCACGGCGAACGTGGCGACGCGGTTGAACATCATATCGGCATGGGCGGGCAAGGCGGCGGAGGCGAGCAGCGTCGCCGTCAGCGCGAGCAGGCGCGGTTTCGTGGACATGGAGTCTCCCCTGAAATCTGGATGCCCGACCGCTTTGGGCGTGCGCTGTTGCAGCGCGATGACGGTCCGGTGACGGTTCGATGACAGTCCCCGCCGGTGCGATGTGGCCACCGTCCTGGCCCAGCGACCCGTGCCGTCAGCGCGTTGACACGCTGTCGGGAAAGTCGGTTCATCGGGCATGTTTCGGCCCAGCCGAGTGCACGCAACAGGGACGATGATGATGAGTAAGCAGATCGAACAGGCGAAGACGTTCCGGGCGCTTCACGTGAAGGGCGATCCGGTCGTCCTCTACAACATCTGGGACCCGGGCAGCGCCAAGGCCGTCGCCGCGGCGGGCGCTAAGGCGATCGCGACGGGGAGCTGGCCGGTTGCGGCGGCCTTCGGCTTCGCCGATGGGGAAAAGATCCCGCTCGATCTTGCGCTGGACAACATCCGGCGCATCGTCGCGGCAGTCGACTTGCCGGTGACGATCGACCTGGAGGGCGGTTACGGTGTAGAGCCGGCGGCCGTCGCGGCGACGGCGATGCGGGCGCTCGAGGCCGGCGCGGTCGGCTTCAATTTCGAGGACCAGGTCGTCGGCGGAAGCGGCCTCCACGACATCGCGGTGCAGGTGAAGCGGATCGCCGCCATCAAGGAGGCGGTCGACGCTTCGGGCATCCCGGCCTACATCAACGCGCGGACCGACATTTTTCTGAAGGCCAAACCGGACGAGCACAGCCCGGAATTGCTGGACCACGCGATCGAGCGGGCCGGCGCCTACGAACAGGCTGGCGCCACCGGCTTCTTTGCGCCCGGCCTCGGCGACGAGCGCCTGATCGAAAAACTGTGCGCGGCGACGGCGCTGCCGGTCAACATCATCGCCCTGGCGCATGTGCCGCCGCGCCGGCGGCTGGCCGAGCTCGGCGTCTCCCGCATCAGCTACGGGCCGGTGCCCTACCGCAAGATGGCGGCGTGGCTGGAAGACCAGGCGCGGCAGGCGATCTCGGGTTAGGTCCGTATTGCAGGGGCACCCGTCGCTCCATCAACGGCGCGTTTGGCCGGCTATGGCTCACCGGCGGGGCGAAGCACGTCCTCGACAAGTTTTCCCGGGCTGGCCGGGCGCTCGAGTTGCTCGAACGTGCATTGCCGCGGCGCCTTGTCGGGCCGCCAACGCAGCAGTTTTGTGCCGTGGCGGAAACGGTCGCCGGTCACGTGGTCGTAACGCACCTCGACCACCAGCTCGTGCCGCAGCGGCTCCCACTCGCCCGAGCGCTCGGTCGACCAGCGGCTCGGCCCGCCGGGGGCGTTGCCGGTGAAGCCCGGCGGGCCCTTCAGCGTTTCCAGCCTTGCGGTCAGGGATGCGCGCTCCTCGGCAGCAATCGAGGAAGTGAAGCCGACATGATGGAGCAACCCGGCGCGATCGAACAGGCCGAGCAGCAGCGAGCCGACATGGCGGGCGTTGGCGGCGTAGCGGAAGCCGCCCACCACGCAGTCGGCGGTGCGCAGGCGCTTGACCTTCAGCATGGCCCGTTCGCCACTTTCATAGGGCCCACCGAGCCGCTTGGCGACGACCCCGTCGAGCGCGCCGCCGGCGCGGTCCAACCACCCGGAAGCGACGCGCCTGTCCCGCGTCATCGGCGACAGCCGGAAGCCGGGTGCGCCGGCGATTGCGGCGAAGAACCGTTCGAGCTCGGCGCGGCGGCGCGTCAGGGGAGAAGTCAGCAGCGAAAACCCGCGTTCCGTGCCGAGCATGTCGAACAGGATGAAGGTGGCCGGCGTCTCGCGCGACAATTTCCGGATGCGGCTCTCCGCCGGATGCAGCCGCATCTGCAAGGCGTCGAAGGACAGGTGACCGCGCTCGGTCACGACAAGTTCGCCGTCAACGATGAATTGTCCGGCCGTCAACGAGCGGATGGCGTCCACCACTTCCGGAAAAAAGCGGCCGAGCGGCTTGCCGGATTTTGCCCTGAGATCGACATTGTCGCCCGAGCGGTAGGCGATGCAGCGGAAACCGTCCCATTTCGGCTCGAACTGCCATCCCGGCTCGTCGGGCAGCGCCTCGACGAGCTTCGCCTCCATCGGTTGGATCAGCCGAAACGGGCTTTCGCCGCCGGCTCGTTCCGTCGCGGCATGGATTTGGGGCATGGCGCCTCCTTCGTCCACAACCGCCCAGGCGCAGCCACGGTTCCGACCACGGCCTCATCGGTGACGACGCATGGCGGCGGCAGAACGCGCCGCCATGCACGGCCCCTCAGAACAGCCCCTCGATCTGCCCCTCTTCGTTGAGGAAGATCTTCTCGGAGGATGGTGCCTTGGGCAGGCCGGGCATGGTCATGATCTCGCCGCAGATCGCCACCACGAAGCCGGCGCCGGCGGCCAGTCGCACCTCGCGCACCGGCACCACATGGCCGGTCGGCGCGCCCCTGAGGTTGGGGTCGGTCGAGAACGAATACTGGGTTTTCGCCATGCACACCGGCAATTTGCCGTAGCCGGCGTCCTCCCATGCCTTCAGCTGGTCGCGCACGCTCTTGTCGGCGATCGCCTCCGAGCCGCGGTAGATGCGCTTGACGATGGTGTCGATCTTGTCGAACAGCCGGACATCGTCGGCATAGAGCGGCGCGAACTGCGAGGCGCCGCTCTCGGCGAGCTGCACCACCTTGTTGGCGAGCGCCTCGATGCCGGCCGAACCCTCGGCCCAGTGGCGGCACAGAACCGCCTCCTCGCCCA
>NZ_PXYK01000040.1 GCF_003012745.1 Kumtagia ephedrae
CGACTTCATCCCCTCTCCATCCGCTCGAAAAACCGAACGGATGGTCGCAGAACGAACCAATGAGGGGGGTCAATTTTGGACGCCGATAACCCCGCCTAGGGGGTCAACTTTGCACGCCGGTTCACAGGCAGGCTAACGTCACGCTGTCCAGGCGCTTTCTCCTGCGGTCTCACAATGCCCCGCCACGGTTCAACCTACATGGGCGGCTTTATGGCGCCTTCTGGGTCAATCTGCCGAAGGAAGAACGGGGCGGCCTCCGCATCAATGGTGAGCCCATCGTTGACCTGGACTTTGCCAGCATGTTCCCCCGGCTGGCCTATCTTCACCTGGGCCTTGAGCCCCCGCAAGGCGACCTCTATGCCATTCCGGGTCTGGAGGAGCATAGAGCCGGCGCAAAGGCGGGGCTTTCGGCGCTCCTGTCGACCAAGGCGGAGATGCAAAGGCTATCGCCTGAGGTGAAAGAGAAGTTGCCTCCGGGGTGGACCGCAAGGCGTCTTCGCGATGCCGTCGCCACGAAGCACCCCGCTTTGGTGCCGCTCTTCGGAACGGACTTCGCGCTGGACCTCATGGCCCTTGAAAGCCGCATCATGGTGGCCGTGCTCCTCGACCTCATGCGACAGCGCATCCCCGCTCTGCCCCAGCACGATGGCATGCAGGTGCCGGCTTCACGGGAGGAGGAGGTGAGAGAAGCAATGAGGAAGGCGAGCCTTGCGGTGACTGGGAGGGAGATACAGGTGGTGAGGAAGGCAATATAACAACCCGCCTGTGGCCGACGAAAACAGCCTGCTGAAACTGGGGGGCAATCGTTGTACTAGGGAAGCATCTGAGTCTTTTTGGAGTACAGTCTGTGAAGGACCCGGCAAAACCCTTGGGAAAGAGGTTCACCCTTAATTATGTGGAGAAGGGCGAAAGGCAACCTGACGGCAAGAAAGCTCGCAGGAGAATATCGGCACTCGTTAGCCACGTGGCCTTCGGCGATCAGACTCCACGAGGCACTTACGAAGCTCTGGAGAGAGCTTTAACGAGAGAGTTGGGAGAAAATGTCAGCAACTTGGAGCGGTTTTTTGCCAATTGCACGATCCATGATGTCTTGGATGCAATAACAATTGTTAGCAGAAATCTTGTCGGCAATGCCAATGTTTATTTTATTCGTGAGGTAAACCGAATTCTAAACGAAGAACATCTAACCTACAAAGTTGACGCTGAGGGCGGCGTCCATCCGTTTGTCGATCCCGAGTTTTCTCGCACATCAGCAGCGACAGTTGCGGCATTGTCCGCCGCCCGGTACGCGACTGTCTTGGAGCACTTTGAAAATGCAGTCGAACTGCTAGGGGGCGCGAACAGCAAAAGCAAAGCGGCGATACGAGAGGTGTTTCTTGCCCTGGAGACGCTCTTTAAGCTCGTTGCTCCCGGGGCTCCGAACAAGCTTGCTTCAAGAGAGATTGAGAGTTTTCGAACTTTCGCGCTTGCTCAAATTGGGGCAGACGCAGTGGCTAAGAATGTTACCAGCAAAATGATTGCAGCTTTGACAGACTGGGTTGATGGGGCACATTTTTATCGCCACGGCCAGAAGGAGGAGGAACCCATAGAGCCCCCATTCCATCTGGCAGTACTTGTCGTATCACAGGGTGGAGCTTTCCTTAGATGGATGGCGAGCCTCGACAAGCCGGGCATCGCATGACGCGAATACCACATTGGGCTGGGCCACTCGGCAGGCTGACACGCGATGTGCTATTGTTAAGTTGTAGGACGAATCGATGCGGGCTGTAGCTTGGGCTGGCCTATTTGCGGGGCTTGGTGGCACGGCCATCATGGCTTATGCGCCGATCTTACTCCCCGACGCCCGCCCGCATCGCCTTTGGGGTCGGCCTTCTTCTCTTGGTGGGCGGGGGCGCGTTGATGCTGTGGCCATTTCGCAAGAAGCAACCAGTTGGCGGCGGTGGGAGCGGCGGCGATTTCAACATCACCACCGGGGACATTTCGGGCGGCATTAATCGCATAGGCCATGAATTCCATAAGCCTCTTCAGCGTCGGATGAGCGACGAAATGAAGGCTGGTTTGCTGCGGGACCTACCGAAGGACCGACCGGTCTCCGTCATGGGCATGAATGGCAATACGGAATCGATGACGTTCGCCAATGAAATCTATGCATTTCTTAATGCCAACGGTTACGAAATGAAAGCAGACACCGCGACGTGGCACATGTTCTTCAATCCCCCCGTTGGTAACGTGAATATCAGTCAACACGACAACGGTGCGGAATGGGCCATCGTTATCGGACCTGCAGAGTAGAGCCTGCATTCTTATTGCTTGAGCAATCGGTTAAGCTCCTCGGACGCTTTCGCATCTGCAACGTCTGCCTTTCGGATAACTTCCATGCCGCCCGCAAGGAACGGAAGACACTTGGAGCCGCCGCACAGGCTGACGGAAGCGTTCCACCGATCCTGCACGAAGAAAAGGCGGCTAGGCATATCGGCATGCACCTCATAGCGAAACATCGTGGCAAACACGCCGGTAGCCACCAGTATGCTAACGGGCAGAGCCCATTGGGCTGCTTTCGATAGACCGCTCATCCGCTTCCCCCTTACTCCGGTCGCCAGCCGGTATCGTTCACCTCGAAGCGAGGCATCTTGTTGATCTCTGCGTTGACTACGGCAGGGGTCCAGTCCCCATAGTCCTCCCGCGCATCTACCGGGCCGCTCCCCATCATGTAGTCGCGGGTCTCCTTATCAAGTCTCCATCGGGGGTCTCGGCTTCGCGTGGTGAAGAGGTGCCTCCAGGCATGGTTCGGACGACCATTCGGAGCCGGAATGCCAAGCTCCTCAGTGATCCAGTCAGCAACCCGCGTGCCCACCTCTTTGGCACGATGCTTGGCGCCAAGCTTGGAGAGGTCGGTTCCCTTTGGATACGGCTTGTAGAAGGCTGGGCCCTCGCCCATCCGCCGAATCATATGGAGAAAGCCGAGGTCAATGAGGTGCTCATGAATGCCAACGGTCCATGCCTTACCGCTCTTGGTACTGCCATCCGCAGGGGTGATGAGGAGAAAGGGAATGCCACGCTCTTCTCGAAGATGGATGCCCCGGAATTGGGTTACCTCACTGACGCGAAGACCCGTATAGGCAAGCACCCATGGCACCCAGAACAGTGCCCGTTTATGGGGAAGCGAGAGACCTTCCTTCTTCGTGCCCTCAAAGGTTGCAGCGAGAATCTTAAGCGCATCCTCTTCGCTATAGCCCTTTGACCCTTTCGGCGCGTCCGGCTCGCGTTTGTCCCGGATGCCTGCGGCGACGTTGGTGGGAAGGTCGAACTCCTTAACGCCATGCCCCAGCACCGAACGCAGGGCAGAAAGATATTTGTCGTTGGTGGTCTTGGGTGACAGGCCGGTCCCTATGAGGTGGTCGCGCCAGCGCCGAACGTCATCCTTCGTCACCTTGCGAGCATCGCTGTGCCTGATGAAGTTCGCAAACTTTTGCAGATACGAGCGGTCATCGCTGATAGTCTTGGTCTTGATTGTCCGCGTCTTAGCCTTGTGGTCCAATAAATCGAACAGCGACAGAGTGGCAGATTTGGCGACCGACACCGGCGTGCTCCTTGCCGCGAACACCGCTTCGGCCGCCTTTGCCTCTGCGACCAGCGGAGGGTCCTGAAGACTGCCACGCGATATCTCCAGCGCTTCGGCCAGTTTGGCCTCAACCCTCATCCCGGCTATGTTGACTTTATGCCGAGAGTGCCAATCTACCGTCTCCACCCCGGCAAGCTTCAAAGCGGCATCGGTCACGGCCCCTTGGGTGGCCTCTCCGCTCAGGAAGAACTTTGCCCTAAGGATGGGGAAGAGGCCGAGCAAGCCTTCGCCCTTTTCCAGCCGGTTGCGCCAGTGTTCTCGCTCCGCTTCCTCGGGGCTTTGCAGACCCTCTCCGAGCCTCCTTACTTCCTCCAACGCTGCTTGGCGCACGTCAGAAGGCAAGGTTGCGAGTTGTGTGAGTTCCCCATGAGAAAGGCCACGCAGATGGGGCGGCAGCACCGTGAGCCCGGCAAACTCGGGTGCGTCACTGGGATTGTGCTTGTGACGCTCGAAGCGATTTGCGGCCTCCAGCGTTGCCACGGCTAGCGCGTCGCGATCACTCAAAGCTTCAGGGCCGGCCCTCAACAGCCCCTCCCATGCAGCCATCCTGGCGTGCCAAGCGGTCAGCCGGCTACTGTATTCGGCTTCGGCGTCGTCCCGATCTACCGTCCCCAGCGACAAGGAAAACTCTTGGCTTCCCCCAACGTCACTGACGCCCAACGTCTGCAATTCGGCACGGCGTAGCCAAATCTCAGTCGGGATTCGGAATCGACCCTGCCAAACGTTCGAGCCTTTGCGTTTGTGGAGCCCACGCATTCGCCATCGCCTGCTAGCCATTCCTAACGCCATCCCATAGCAGTCCGCATTGACGGAAGCCACGGAAAACACTAAGTTATTGATGCTACAGGCCGGAAGAATGGTGCTGCCAGAGAGGATTGAACTCTCGACCTCTCCCTTACCAAGGGAGTGCTCTACCACTGAGCTACGGCAGCCCGTTGAATGCGGGGCCTTCTGCCACATGGGAACGGCAAGCGCAAGGCATCTTGCGATGCCATGTTGTCGCCCGGGCGGCGTCATGTCCGGGCCGCATTTTTCAGGTCCTTCTGCCGTCGGACATGCTACAGCCGGGACGGGCTGATCGCGAGCACGGAAATGGGGACAAGCAGAAATAGCGGGAGCATTCCCGCCAAGCCGGACCGGGCGGCGCGCCTGGCCGAGGAACTGCGCGCCAATCTGGCCAAGCGCAAGGCGCAGGCGCGCTCGCGGCGCGCCGGCGACACGTCGTCCGCGGCCGACGCCGGCAAGGGAGAGGCGTCCGGCGCGCCCGCGAAGAGGGATAAGGATTCGTAAATCGGCCGGCGGCATCATGCTGCGCCGGGCGGACGCAGGGGCAGGCATGCCGTTTCTTGAACCGTGCGGCTCTATCGTCTAGAGCCTGCGCTTTGTACAATTCTCGCCAAATGCCGGCCGATTCGCCGGGAAAGTGATCTTCATGGACCGCATCAGACTGGTCGGGGGCAACGAGCTCAACGGGCGCATCCCGATCTCCGGCGCCAAGAACGCGGCCCTGCCGCTGATGATCGCTTCGCTGCTCACCGACGACACGCTGACGCTGGAGAACGTGCCCCATCTGGCGGATGTCGAGCAGCTGATCCGCATCCTCGGCAACCACGGCGTCGACTATTCCGTCAACGGACGCCGCGAGAAGCAGCAGGAAGGCTATTCGCGCACCATCAACTTCACCGCCCGCAACATCGTCGACACCACGGCGCCCTACGAGCTGGTGTCGAAGATGCGGGCGAGCTTCTGGGTGGTCGGCCCGCTGGTGGCGCGCATGGGCGAGGCGAAGGTGTCGCTGCCCGGCGGCTGCGCCATCGGCACGCGGCCGGTCGACCTGTTCCTCGAAGGCCTCGCGGCGCTCGGCGCCAAGATCGAGGTCGAGAACGGCTATGTCCTCGCCAAGGCCAAGAACCGGCTGAAAGGCAACCGCTACGTGTTCCCGAAGGTGTCCGTCGGCGCCACGCATGTGCTGATGATGGCGGCCACACTCGCCCGCGGCGAGACGGTGCTGGAGAACGCCGCGCGCGAGCCGGAGGTCGTCAACCTCGCCGACTGCCTCAACGCCATGGGCGCGAAGATCACCGGCGCCGGCACCTCGACGATCCATATCGACGGCGTCGAGATGCTGTCGGGCGCCCGCCAGAAGGTGATCCCCGACCGCATCGAGACCGGCACCTATGCGATGGCGGTGGCGATGGCCGGCGGCGACGTGCTTCTGGAAAACGCCCGGCCCGACCTCTTGCAGGGCGCGCTCGACATCATCGCCGAGACCGGCGCCGAGATCGTGCCGACCAATTCCGGCATCCGCGTCAAGCGCAACGGCCACGGCATCCAGCCGGTCGACATCACCACCGAACCCTTCCCGGGCTTCCCGACCGACCTGCAGGCGCAGTTCATGGGCCTGATGACCATGGCCAAGGGCAAGTCGCGCATCACCGAGACCATCTTCGAGAACCGCTTCATGCATGTGCAGGAGCTGGCCCGCCTCGGCGCCAAAATCTCGCTCTCTGGCCAGACCGCCACCGTCGAGGGCGTCGACACGCTGAAGGGCGCGCCGGTGATGGCGACCGATCTGCGCGCCTCGGTGTCGCTGGTGATCGCCGGCCTCGCCGCCGAAGGCGAGACAATCGTCAACCGCGTCTATCATCTCGACCGCGGCTTCGAGCGGCTCGAGGAGAAGCTGTCGGGCTGCGGCGCGGTGATCGAGCGGCTGTCGTCCTAGGCAGCGCACCGCGATCCCCGCCACAATGGTTGCGCGGGTCGGCAAGAGTGCATAGTTAGGCCGACGCTTACTCGCAATCCGGGCGCCGGACATGGACCAGCTCAAGCTTGCCGCCCTCGACGAAGAGGACCTGAACGTCATCTCCGCGCACGTCCAGGACGCGGTGACCAAGGTCGGCGACCTGAAGTTCCACCAGCGCGACCGGCGTTTCGTGGTGCCGATCCACCGCTTCGCCTGGGAGACGCAGGCGGGGCTGTTCCCCGACCGGCCGCAGCGGCGCAGTAGCGTGCTGCATTTCGAGCGGGTCGGCGCGGTCAAGGCGTCCGGCGTGGCGCGCGGCAAGCCGGAGGACGTGCTGGCGCTGCTGGCGCTGCGCTTCCATCCGGCCGAAGCGCCCGGCGGAACCATCGAGCTGGTGTTCTCGGGCGGCGGCGCGATCCGCCTCGAGGTCGAGTGCATCGAGGCGCGGCTTGCCGATCTCGGCGGCGCGTGGGAAGCGTCCTCGCGACCGAAACACCGGATATGAGAGCCTCGCCGTGGCCACGACCCTCCGCACCTCCGAAGCCGATTTCGAGGAGCGCTTCGCCCGCTTCCTGACCACCAAGCGCGAGGTCTCGCCGGATGTCGACGCCATCGTGCGCGACATCATCGCAGCGGTACGGGAACGCGGCGACGCCGCGCTGCTCGACTACACGCAAAAATTCGACCGGGCCGACCTCGGCAAGACGGGTCTGGCCGTCACACGGGCCGACATCGAACGCGCCTACCAGGAGGCCGATGCCGCTACCGTCGAGGCGCTGACCTTCGCGCGCGACCGCATTCTCGCCCACCACAAGCGTCAGCGGCCGGCCGACGACCGCTACACCGATTCGCTGGGTGTCGAGCTCGGCTCGCGCTGGACGGCGATCGAGGCGGTCGGCCTCTACGTGCCCGGCGGCACCGCCGCCTATCCGAGTTCCGTGCTGATGAACGCGATGCCGGCGATCGTCGCCGGCGTGCCGAGGCTGGTCATGGTGGTGCCGCCGTCGGGCGGCACGATCAACCCGCTGGTGCTGGTCGCCGCCGATCTTGTCGGCGTGCACGAGATCTATCGCGTCGGCGGCGCGCAGGCGGTCGCGGCACTTGCCTACGGCACCGAGACGATCCGCCCGGTGGCGAAGATCGTCGGCCCCGGCAACGCCTATGTGGCGGCGGCCAAGCGGCAGGTGTTCGGCACCGTCGGCATCGACATGATCGCCGGCCCCTCGGAAGTGCTGGTGATCGCCGACGGCGCCAATGATCCGGACTGGATCGCCGCCGACCTGCTCGCCCAGGCCGAGCACGACAGCGGCGCACAGTCGATCCTGATCACCGACGACGCCGCCTTCGCCGACGCCGTCGAGGCGGCGGTGGAGCGCCAGATCCGGCTTCTGCCGCGCGCCGAGACGGCGTCGGCGAGCTGGCGCGATTTCGGCGCGATCATCCTGGTCGGGACCCTGGACGAGGCGCTGCCGCTTGCCGACCGCATCGCCGCCGAGCATGTCGAGCTTGCCTTCGACGGGGCCGAGAAGTTCCTGCAGCGGCTCACCAATGCCGGCGCGGTGTTCCTCGGCCGCCATACGCCCGAGGTGATCGGCGACTATGTCGGCGGCTCCAACCATGTGCTGCCGACGGCGCGTTCGGCGCGCTTCTCGTCGGGCCTCTCGGTGCTCGACTTCATGAAGCGGACTTCGATCCTGAAGGTCGGTCCCGAGCAGCTCCGGGCGCTGGCGCCGGCCGCGATCGCGCTCGCCAAGGCCGAGGGGCTCGACGCGCATGCACGCTCCGTCGCCATCCGCCTGAACGACGGATGACCATGCGCGGGCGCGACGCAAGGACCTCCAGGCTGGTCGACGTCGAGCTCGACGAATCGATCGGCCGCTCGACCCCCGACATCGAGCACGAGCGCGCCGTCGCGATCTTCGACCTGATCGAGGAGAACAGCTTTCAGCCGGTCAGCGACGACGGCTGCGGACCCTACCGGCTGAGGCTGTCGCTGGTCGATTCGCGGCTGGTGCTCGCGGTCGCCCGCCAGGACGGCGCCGAGGTCATCACCCACATCCTGTCGCTCACGCCGTTCCGCCGCATCGTCAAGGACTACTACCTGATCTGCGAAAGCTATTACGAGGCCATCCGCTCGGCCACGCCCAGCCAGATCGAGGCGATCGACATGGGCCGGCGCGGCCTGCACAACGAGGGCTCGCAGACGCTGCGCGACCGGCTGTCCGGCAAGATCGACGTGGATTTCGATACGGCGCGGCGGCTGTTCACGCTGATCTGCGTTCTGCACTGGCGCGGCTAGCCCCGACGTGAGCGCCCTGCCCCGCTCGATCCTGTTCATGTGCCGCATGAACGTGGTGCGCTCGCCGATCGCCGAGGCGGTCGCCCGCAGGCTGCTGCCCAAAACCATCTACGTCGCATCGGCGGGCGTGCGCCGCGGCGAGCCCGATCCCTTCGTCGACGCCGTCCTTCGCGAAGACGGGCTGGCAGCGCCGCAGCGGCGCGCCCAGACGCTGGACGACCTCGAGGACGACTATTTCGACCTGATCGTCACGCTGGCGCCGGAGGCGCACCATGCCGCGCTCGAGCTGACGCGCTCGCTCGCGGTCGAGGTCGAATACTGGCCGACACCGGATCCGACCACCGCCACCGGCACGCGCGACCAGATTCTGTCCGCCTACCGGGACGTGCGCGACCGCCTGAAGGCCCGCATAGCCGCCCGGTTCGGCGCCTGAAAGGCCAAGAATATGCGTGTTCACAAAGGCCCGATAATCATATAGGTTCCGCGCAATTTTTCCGGACCAGTCCTCCGGAAGCACCATCCAAGAAAAAGGTAACGAATGCCGAAGGAAGAAGTCCTCGAGTTTCCGGGCGTGGTCACGGAACTGCTCCCGAATGCCATGTTCCGGGTGAAACTCGAAAACGAGCACGAGATCATCGCCCACACCGCCGGCCGCATGCGCAAGAACCGCATCCGCGTTCTCACCGGCGACAAGGTTTTGGTCGAAATGACCCCCTACGACCTCACCAAGGGCCGCATCACCTACCGCTTCAAATAATTTCGCCGGTCGGCTCCGGCTTTTCCCATGAGCACCCTACCGAAGCTTGTTCTGGCATCCGCTTCGCCCCGCAGGATCGAGCTCCTGCAGCAGGCGGGCATAGAGCCCGACCGCGTGTTTCCGGCCGATGTCGACGAGACGCCGCAGCGTGCCGAGCATCCCCGCTCGCTGGCCAAGCGGCTGTCGCGCGCCAAGGCGGAAAGGGCATGGGAGGCGCTCAAGGGCGATGCCGATCTCGCCGACGCCTTCGTGCTCGCCGCCGACACGGTGGTGGCGGTCGGCCGCCGCATCCTGCCCAAGGCCGAACTGACCGAGGAAGCCGCCAACTGCCTGAAGCTGCTGTCGGGGCGGGCGCACCGCGTCTATTCCGGCGTCTGCCTGATCACGCCGGCCGGCAAGGTCCGGCAGCGGCTGGTGGAAACGAGGGTGCGCTTCAAGCGTTTCTCGCGCGAGGAGCTGGAAGGCTACCTTGCTTCCGGCGAATGGCGTGGCAAGGCCGGGGCCTACGCCGTGCAGGGCCTGGCCGGCAGCTTCGTCGTCAAGCTGGTCGGCTCCTACACCAACGTCGTCGGCCTGCCGCTCTACGAGACGCTCGGGCTGCTGGCCGCCGACGGCTACAAGCCCTATGTGAACTGGCCAGCGGCTCGAGCCTGATCAGCCAGGGTATGATGAAAAACGAAAGCGCGAAGATCGAGCCCCTGAGGCCGAAGCGGCCATGCCCGGAATGCGGCCGGGCCTCGGCGCGCGAGACCTACCCGTTCTGCTCGCCGCGCTGCAAGGCGATCGACCTCAACCGCTGGCTATCGGGCGCCTACGCCATCCCGGTGAAGGAGGAGGAAGAGGAGGACGACCCGCAGCGAGGCGAGCCGGGCTGAGGCCGGTCCTCCCCGCCGGCGCGAACGGCCGTGGCGACTGCCAACGCCTAGTGTCCGCCGGTTCGGGAGGTGCCGGAACAGCGGCCTCCGCCCGCGACGCGGCGAACGTCCATTTTCCTTCCCGCCGGTGCTGGACAGCCGAAAATCCCATGCTATAACCCAGCCGCTTTCGCCGGATCGCACCGGCGCTCCCGCGGATCGGCGCCCGCCGTTCAAAGGAAAAGCCCAGGTAGCTCAGTTGGTAGAGCAGCGGACTGAAAATCCGCGTGTCGGTGGTTCGAATCCGCCCCTGGGCACCATTTTCCTTTTCCTGAAGTGCGCAGAATTCCAGAGCGGTCGGCCGCAGGCGAGGGCCTTGCTCCGTCTTGTCGATGCCGATAAACGCCATGCTGGCGGCGGGCGGATATCTGCTGCAGCGCGTGACTGGCACCGAAGGGGACGCCGGGGGCGATCCTGCCGAGCTGCAGCAGCAGGAACATCGGTGCAAGCAGCACGAACTCCAGTGCCGCAGTCGCGTGCCCCGACCGGCGGAAGCGGAAACACGAAGCCCACGCGGAAATTCCGGGGAGTGACTTTGCCCACGGCAGCGGCAATAGTACGCACGCTCGTATCAGGTGAGGTGTTTCATGAACCGTCATGTTGTTCGCGGATTGACCGCCGCCGGCGCGGCCCTCTTCTTCTCGGCGACGGTCGCGGCGGCATCGCTGGAGCAGATGCAGGGCGCCTGGGTGATGGAAGGCGCCAGCTGCTCCGAGGCCTTCAAGAAAAGCGGCGGCAAGGTCGAGTTCGTCGACCGCGACTCCTCCATCGATACCGGCCTCATCGTTTCCGGAAAAACCATAACCACGCCCGAGCAGTCCTGCACTGTCGAGAAGATCAGGCAGGAAAAGGACCACATCAGCGTGCTGCTCGGCTGCTCGGACGCGGTGATGTTCAGCAGCATCTCCGCCTCGTTCCGGATGACCGACGCCGATCATTTCGAGCGCTTCGAGACGCTCTTTCCGGATGCCTCCTTCACCTACGAACGATGCAAATTCTGATCTGAGGAAATCCCCGCAACCGACAAGGCCAGACGGGCCGAGCGCGACGGTCTTTGTCTTGCCCTCGCTCCGCCAGACCGGGCTAGTGTCGAGCCGCGGTTGCCGCTTCGGACATGCGCAAAACGACCGCCCTGTTTGCGCCAAAATTCGGCGACCATGTTGCCATTTGCATTCGGCGCGCCGCCAGCGGCCGCGCCGCAACGGCTTGCACCGTGCCGCGATGCGGCCGGGCGGCGCGACTTGCAACACGACCCTATATCAACACAAACGCCCGCAGTGGACCGTTTTGCAAAGTAGCAGGCAGCTCTCGCCATGATGTCGCCCAAAAGAGGGATACCCGTAAGACAAGAATCGGCCGCAGGAGACGGGCTACGCGGGCCGATCATCTCATTTTTCCGGATGCCCACCTTGCACCAGAGCGAAGAATTATCACCAGCAACATGATGTTTTGATGAAATTCCGTCCTGGAGGGTGGACAGGCTTCTCAGTCCACGCTATCCGCATCGCGCTGGCATCAACCTTCAAGGGACCCTTGTCGACGTGTCGATCTCATCGTCCAATATCGCGTCACAGGGTCCAGCTTCCGGCAAACCGCCGGTGGCGGCCAGCAAATCGACCTTCGGCTATTCCGCTCTGCTATGGAGCGTCGAACTGCTGCTGAAGGTCAGCCGCAACGCGGAAGCGCGCCAACTGCTCACCTGGATCACAGCACAGAGGCAGGCCGACCGCCGCCTGCTTTCGCTGGTCTCGCGTGCCTGGAAAGGAACGGAAAGCGACAAGCGCATCACCGATTTGCGCCTTGCCCACCTGAACAATCTGATCGAACTGCCGCTGAGGAAACGGAACTACCCGCGGTTGCTCTATCTGGCGGCCAGGTATGAGGTGATCGGCAAGAACATGCCTGTCACCGTAGGCGACCTCCTTGCTCGGCAATTGGTCAGCGACGCCGGGCGGGTTCGCCTGCGCGACGCTTCGGCGGCCGCGCTCAAGAAGATGCCGAACAGCACGTTCCTGCTCTACCTGAACGCCGTGACAACGGCAAAGGCAGGCGACCCCGCGTCAGCCAGCGCCATGCTCAGCGACAAGCTGCGGGCGCTTTCGGCGCAGCCCACGCGTTCGGCGGCGGAGAGCAAGGCCGTCAAGCGCCAGTTCGACACGCTGAGCGGCACCTGGCGGGTAGTCGACCTGATCGCCCGCGAGGAGATGCTCTGGCTGGATAACGAGCGCGGCTCGAGCTACGCGACGCTCGCGCTTGAAGACAGTTTCGCGCGGGAAGGCACGGACAACCAGAGCGCGTCGTTGAACTTCAAGGAACCGCTTCTCCAGGCCCGCGACGAAGAGCGGTACCTGAATTCCTGCCTTGCCGATTTCAATGCCAGCCCGGCGCTCGTCGTCAAGCTGAAGACGATCAAGGAGATGCTGCGCCACGCCACGCGGCGCCAGCTGTCCTACCATCACGCCTACGGGGTCGCCCATCGCTGCTATGACGAGGTCCAGGAGGGGATCGATCGCGTCCTTGCGTCGGCAGAAGCGGACTATCCCGAGGACAAACACAGAAAACTCGCCATCCAGACGCTGAACCTCGCCCTCGAGCTATGCATCAAGCTTCGACGCGCGCCGGAAACGGAGAAGCTGAAGACGAAGCTGCTCGAGATCGTAAGGTGGCAGAGCTTCGAACCGTTCCGGTGGCAGGCGTTGCCTACCCTGGTGTCGGAAAATCTCGACGTGTGGAAGCCGGTTACGCTGAAGCTGCGCCGCGAGATCAAGGGCCTGCCTTCCAGCGAGGGCGAGCTCAAGGCATTCCTGCGATGGGCGATGCTGTGTCGCGAGTTCGAGGACGCCGAAAAGGTCTTCCGGAAGCTCAAGCCGGCCCTGCAGGGGTCGCCGGCAGCCCTCTATTTCGTCAATATCCTGCAACGGCAAAGCCGCTTTACCGATGCGCTCCACCTGATCAAGCGCGTCCATGCCTACATGCTGGCGAAACCGTCGAGCTTGACCCCGTTCAACCATTGGAACCTGGTGCGCCGTTACGGCGAGCTCGACTTCCTGCGCAAGACGTCGAATTTCTACCTGAAGGAAAAGCAGCCCAGAAATCCTGTCGGGGTGATGCTGCTTGCCGCCCGCAACATCGACCAGTTGCGGAAATACCCGCTGGTCGTGCTGATGATGCTGAAGCGGCGGGGCTGGGCCGTCATTCCGCTGGTCGAGGGACTGCTGCCGCGAGAGCTCACCGGCAATCCGCGCATCGACGTGCTGCACGGCTGCATTACCCTGGAGAACAGTTTCAGGCCCGAGGCAGAGTGGCAGCTTCCCGCTCTCGAGGGTTTCAAGGCCGAACCCCAGAAGGGTATCCTGCGCTGGGGCAACATCGATCTGTCGCACTCCATGATGGAGGATGCCCGAATTGGCCGCCGGGCCTTCAATATCGACCTGACCTGCCCGTCACTCTCGACTTATCTGGACGGCCTGTGCCTGTGGACCCAACGCTACGCCAAGGCCGCGGCCTATGCGCGGGCGCATTTTTCGACCATGGGCCTGCGCTGCGGCTTCATGACGCTCTTCAATTCACGGCTGCCGGAGTCGCTGTTTCGTTCGTACTGCGACGAATTCGGCGATCCGGACACCTTCTTCTGCCTGCATACCGCGAACGGCTACGAGAACTACTTCAAGAACTTCCAGACATCGATCTCGACGCGCTGCGTTATTCGCAACGTGACGAAACACCGGCATGTGCGGGCATCGAGCATGCCCATACCGGAGTTCTTCGAAAGCTATTACCAGCTCCACAAGAAGAACATCGCCGATGTCCTTACCCGGATTGAAGCCGTGGCGAGCATTCGCCGGACGACGGCCGGTCAATCGAATCCGGATCCGGCCGTCGAGGCTTGCGAGAAGCGGATCATGGAGTGGCGAGCCAAGGGCGGCAAGGTCGTTTGCCTGTTGGGCCGGGTGGTGTGCGATTCGGCCGTGCCCTTCGACGGCGGTCCCGCCCACAAGGATCTCTCGGACTGGCTCAATCACAGCATCGAGGCGGTGCGCGACACCGACACCCTGCTTCTGATCAAGCCGCACCCGCACGAACTGAACGAGTCGATCGGCACCTACCTCAACGAGTATTTCGTCGACCTCATCAAGGTCGACATCCCGGATAATGTCATCATCCTGGGCCACAGATGGTTCGACATCCAGTCGCTCAAGCGGTTTGTCGACCTCGGGCTGCTCTATAATGGAACGGCTGCGGTGGAAATGGCGCTGCTGGAGATACCGACCGTCCTTTGCGGCCATTTCGGACCGATCGACTATCCGCTCGGCCATCTGGTTCCGACAGGCCGCCGGCAATACGAAAACATGCTCCGGTTCAAGTCACGCGCGAAAGCCGCGCCCGACATGCGGGCGCGGGCGGCGATCTGGCTGCACTATATGAGCATGTCGGGATTCATTCTCGACTACCGCTATCATGCCCGGCCGATGACGAACAAAGTCGTCTATCCACCCTATTGGATAGACGAGGATATGCAGTCGTACGTGAAGCATGGCGATGCGCAGGCGTCGATCCTGGCCAAGCGCGCGATCGGCATCCTCGACGAACCCCGAATTTGATCTTCGCCAACCGGCGCACTGCCGGCATCCGCAATTCATGATCTGTCTGTCAGGAGCATATGATGTCGCAAGCATCCGTGGTTGAAAAAGAAGACGCCCTCGCGGAAAAAGTCGCAACAAAAGGCACTGCCCGGAGCAAGGCAAGCCAGGAGAAGGGCTGGAAGAGCGTACTCACGGTCGCCAAGCGCTTCTTGAAGGACCGTCCCAACGACCACCTGTCATCCCTGCTCGTGGAGCTGCGGGAGCTGAACATCTCGCGAAAGGATCCGGGTCGCTACTACGTCGTCAAGGACATCGTCAAAAACATCGGCGGCGAAATTCTCGGCAATGAGGGCAAGGACCTGGGCGACGGCTTCTATTATCCGGACGTCCGCAATGGAAAATATGCGCTGGGTCACATCAGCCAGATCCGTTATCTCTCCCAGCTGATACGGCGCGACACGACCGGTATCATGGAGCTTGGCAGCGGCTGGTCGTCGAACCTCTTCCAGCTGTTCATCGCGCATGGCGCCACCAGATCGAAAAAGCTGATCTACTACGGCGGCGAATACACGCGGGAAGGCCAGATCTGCGCACGGTACATCGCGGGCACCGAACCCAACATGGCCTATCGCGCGTTCAACTTCGATTTCCGCGACCCGGACGTGACCTTCCTGAAGCGGCAGAAGGGCCATATCCTGCTGTTCACGTCCCACTCGATCGAGCAGGTCGACGCCATCAATCCGATTCTCTTCAGCCAGCTAAAGGAAATCGCCAACGAGGTCACCGTGGTGCATTTCGAGCCCGTTGGCTGGCAGCGGGAGCCGGAGCTGCTGAACAAGCGCGAAAATCATGACGATGCGTTCTTCGAGAGCATCGGCGAGAAGGCGCTGGCCGGCAACATCGAGTCGGTCGCCGAAAATGCCGCCTGGTGGTCCTGGCGGCTCAACTACAACACCAATCTGCTTCGCATCGTAAAGGGCCTGGAGAAGGAGGGCTCGATCCGCGTCAGGCGAATGGAATACGACTTCAACGGCCAGGCCAACGTGCTCAATCCCTCGTCGCTTATCCACTACGACTTCGTGCGTTGACAGCAGGGACGAGCCGTCGCGTGCCACAAGGACAGATACTGGCCATCATTCCCGCGCGCGGCGGCAGCAAGCGGATTCCGCGCAAGAACATTCGGCCTTTCGGCGGCCGGCCAATGATCCATTGGCCGGTGGCCGCAGCGTTGAAGAGCGGCCTGTTCGACCACGTCGTCGTATCGACGGACGACGACGAGATCGCAGCCGTTGCGGCAGAAGCCGGAGCGCTCCGTCCGTTCGTGCGGCCGGCCAGTCTGAGCGATGATCACACACCGCTGCGTCCCGTGATCAAGCATGCGATCGCCGCCGCGGAAGAGCATTATGACAGACCGGTCGCTTTCGCTTGTTGTATTCTCGCGACGGCCGCCTTCCTGGCCGTCGACGATTTACGGGCCGGTTTCGACGCGCTGTCGCGGCCGGAAACGGATTTCGCCTTCGCCGCCACGCACTTTCCATCGCCCATCCAGCGTGCGCTCCGCCGGAGCGCCGCAGGCGGAGTGGAAATGCTCAATCCCGAGCATCGGTTTACACGATCACAGGACCTCGAAGAATGCTTCTATGACGTTGGCCAGTTTTATTGGGGTGCTCGCGCGCCCTTCATGGATGACGGATTGATGTATGGGCATCGCTCCGTGCCGATTATGATTCCGCAGAACCGGGCTCGTGACATCGATACTCTGGAGGATTGGGCAGAGGCCGAGCTGTTATTGAACTTTCACCGCCTTTCGGCCAACAACGAGGAAATCTCGTCTACGCCGAACTTGAGGATGACAAACCTCTGATCTTGGGTTATGTGGCTGCCGGGCGTCGCCCGTTAGCGATAGATACCCTTGCTGACGCAAAAAAGTCCTATCATCAACGCTTGAGGATTTCCCAGTGACACAATTCGCGACGGAACAGGAACAGTTTTGGGCCGGCGAGTTCGGTGACGAGTATGTCAACCGTAACCGCTACGACATCAGCGCGACACTGGCGATGTTCTCGCGTATCCTGTCAAAGGCATACGATGTTTCATCGATATTCGAGCTCGGATGCAATATCGGCCAGAATCTTCGCGCGCTCAAACTGTTGAAGCCGGGAAGCACGATCAGCGGCGTGGAAATCAACAAGACCGCCCATGCCAACGCCGTGAAGGATTTTCCCGGCGTCATCAACGGGTCCATTCTCGAGATCGATCCGGCGAGCGTCGGCGATGTCGACCTGGTCTTCACCAAGGGCGTGCTGATCCACATCAACCCTGAGCGGCTTCCGGAAGTCTACGACAAGATGGCGGCGATCGGCAGGAAATATGTGCTGATCTCGGAATACTATAACCCGGTGCCGGTCACGATCGACTATCGCGGGCACGACCAGCGCCTGTTCAAGCGCGATTTCGCCGGCGAATTCATGGACAGGCACCCCAACTTCCGCCTGGCGGACTACGGCTTCGTTTACCGGCGGGATCCGGTTTTCCCGCGCGACGACGCGACCTGGTTCCTGATGGAACGGAAGTAACCCGATCGGCGGCCGTCCTCGGCCGTCGTTTCCTCCCCTCCCCGAGCCCGGCACTCCCTCGACAAGGGGGAGCGTCAGGCACGCGGTGCTCTCCGGCGGCAGCTGGCTGTGGCCGGTGGACCGTCGTCCAAGGCTACTCGCGACCAAGCAAAGGCGCCTCCGGTGATGAAGTCACCGGGGCGCCGCCTGAACGACTGACGATGCAGGCGGCGAAACCCGCGCCCGCACTCGATGACGATCCCAAGCAGCCCGCCCGGGATCGATCGGCTTATGGGCCTTCGCTGGAAGGCGGTGCCAGGTCGACGCCGTTGAGGCGGCCGACATGGGTCGGCAGCATCGGCACGAACTCGTCGGCGGCGCCTGCGGCGACGGCCACGGCAAAGGCGTTCTTCGCGGCGTTGCCGAGCGGGTTGATCAGCCCGGCGGCGTCCGCCATCGATTCCAGATATTTCAGATCCTTGAAGGCGTTGGCGATGGTGAACTTGTGTGCGTCGCGGTCGCCTTCGAGGGTCCAGCGCATGAAGGTCTGGTAGAAGCCGCAATCCATGCGGCCGCCGCGGATCACCGCGTCGAAGCGCGCCGGCGAAATGCCCACCTTCTGCGCCAGCACCAGCGCCTCCGAATAGATTGCCGCATAGCCGAGCGACAGGAAGTTGTTGAGCAGCTTCATGCGGTGGCCGTCGCCGGTGACGCCGATATGCACCACCTTGGCCGCCCAGGTCTCGATCACCGGACGCAGCCTGGCGAACACCGCGTCGCCGGCGCCGACCATGGCGCTGAGCTTGCCTTCCGCGGCCTCCTTGGGCGTGCCGCCGAGCGGCGCGTCGGCAAGCTCGATGCCGAGCGGAGCCAGTTCCGCCGCCAGCGCGGCCGTCGAGGTCGGATCGGAAGTGGAGCAGTCGACGATGACCGACCCCGGCTTCAAAGCGCCCTTCAGGCCGCCGGGGCCGCGCACGATCGCCTCGACCTCGCGCGAGCCGGTCACGCACAGGAAGACTACGGTGGAGGCCGCCGCCACCTCTTCCACCGAGCGGACCTCGACTGCGCCGCGCGACACGAGGTCGTCGGCCGGCGCGCGCTTGGCGCGGCCGAGAAAGGTCACCGGATAGCCCTTCTCGACGATGTTCCTGGCGATACCGTGGCCCATCAGGCCGATGCCGATGAAGCCGATCCGTTCGCCGGTGTCGCTGCTCATGTCGTTTCCTCCTGAAATCGGCGCCGCCTCGGTGGCGTCCCGCCGTCATGCGCTCGATGGCAGGCCGGGTCAGGCCGGCCGGACATATTTGCGCCAGTTGTGCGCCTCGCGGAAGCCGAGCACCTCCCTGGCCTTGCGGTTCGACAGCAGCGTCTCGTATTCACCCAGCTCGCGCTTCAGCGGCACGCCGGGATAGAAGCGGGCGAGCAGTTCCCTGGTCGGCAGGTCGGACGAGCAGTCGTCATTGGCGGCATTGAACACCTGGTAGCCGAGGCCGTCCTTCGCCACCGCCAGGTCGACGATCTGGCCGAGATCACGCGCGTCGATGTAGCTCCAGGCGATGCGCTTGCGGAACCCCGGGTCGGCGAACCACTTCGGGAACAGCTCGTATTCGTGCGGCTCGATGACGTTGCCGATGCGCAGCGCATAGATGTCGAAGCCGCTGCGCGCCGCGAACGCCCGCGCCGTCTGCTCGTTGACGATCTTGGAGAGCGCGTAGCTGTCCATGGGATCGACGTCGTAGTCCTCGTCGAGCGGAAAATAGCTGGGATCGCGCGGCTCGTTGGCGAAGACCAGGCCGTAGGTCGTCTCGCTGGAGGCGATGACGATCTTGCGGATGCCGAGCTTCACCGCCGCCTCGACGACGTTGTAGGTGCCGAGCGCGTTGATGCGGAAAACCTCGTTGTCGGGCGTGATCATGATGCGCGGAATGGCGGCGAAATGGACGACGGCATCGACCGGCTGCGGCCGCAGCGACGGATCGAACTCGTGCCTGCCCATATAGCTCGACAGCGCGTTGAAGACCTGGCCGCTGTCGGTGATGTCGGTGATCAGGGTCCGCACATCCGGATGGTCCAGCGGCTTCGCATCGAGATTAAGCACCTGGTGGCCGCGCTCGACCAGATAGTTCACCACATGCCGGCCGGCCTTGCCGCTGCCGCCCGTGAACATGATCCGCTTGCCCATTCCTGTCTCCCTTGATTGCAGACCGCCGGCCATCGATCCCGAATGCCGGCTACGTCTCGCCGGCCCTGCCGATGCCTTCCAGATAGAGCTGCTTGCTCGGCTGCAGGTGGTCGACGCAGAGTTGCGCCAGCACCCAGCTGTCCCTGCCCGCCAGCGCCTCGATCATCATGCGGTGATGCCGGCGCGATATTTCCAGCTGCTCCCGGTCGGCGAGGGACTTGGCCCGAACCGGAAGGCTGAGCTCCATGTAGTGCTCGATCGATTCGACCAGGTACTTGTTGCCGCAGGCGGAGAACAAAGCGAGGTGGAAACGGTCGTTGGCCTCGTGGATGCCGCGCAGGCTGCCGTTTTCGACATGTTCGCCGTGAACCCGGTCCAGCTCCGTCAGCTCGTCGATCAGCGAGGCCGGCGCCGGCAGCGGGATCATCAGGGCCGCCTGGCGCTGCAGCATCTCGCGCACGGCATAGATCTGGAGCACCTCGTCGGGCGCCAGCCGCCGCACCGTCGCTCCCTTGTTGCGCTCGCGCGTAACGATGCCCAGCCGCTCAAGCTGGTAGAGCGCCTGGCGGATGGCGTGGCGAGAAACCGGGAAGCGCGCCAGAAGCACGTCCTCCACCAGGCGGGTGCCCGGCGCCAGCCGCCCGAAGATGATGTCCTCCTCGAGCGCCCGCACGACGTCCGCTTCCTTGCCAAGCTCCGCCCTGTTCAGCACGCAGGCCGCTCCTTGTCCCGAACCTCACTCTAGACGCCTTGGCGGGCGGACTGCAATCCGGCACCTGCAAGATCATCGATAATGAGAGCAGGAAGCGCTCTGCCTCGATTGGAAAAACGACGGAGAACCGGGAATCAGGACAGAATTCTCGACAATCGGCTGTGCGACGGCTTCGAAATCGCCGCCGACGCGCCGGCGGCAAACACGAACGTCGCCGAGCCGCTTGGATGGGCGCGGCCGTCAGCCCTGCGCCACGGCCCGCACCGCTTCCACCACCTTGTCCACGTCCGCCTCGGTCATGTCCGGATAAAGCGGCAGGGACAGGCAGCGCGCGTAATAGCGGTCTGCGCCGGGCAGTTCGGGCGTAGGCGATGCCTTCACATAATAAGGCTGCCGGTGGATGGGGATGTAGTGTACCTGCGTGCCCACGCCCTTGTCGCGCAGCCTGTTCATGAACTTCGCCCGGCTTATGCCCAGCCTATCGAAGTCCACCAGCGCCACCATCAGGTGCAGTGCCGGATCGCTGCTGGCCGGGGCCGGCACCAGGCTCAGCGAATCGTCGTTCAGCCGGGCGAACGCCTCGCGGTAGCGCGCCGTCAGCGCGCGCCGGCGCCGCAGGAAGTCCGGCAGCCGCGACAACTGCGTCGTCCCGAGCGCCGCCTGGAAATCGGTGAGGCGATAGTTCAGCCCGAGCCTCGTCAGTTCGTAGTACCACGGGTTTGTGGCGCCGTCGGTGTCGAAAGCCAGCGCTTCGTTGCCGAAACCCTCGCGCTCGCGCTCCAGTCCGTGGTTGCGCTCGAGCCGCATGCGGCGTGCCAGTCCGTCGTCGTTCGTGGTGATCGCACCGCCCTCCCCGGTGGTGATCGTCTTGACCGGATGGAACGAGAACACCGCGCAGTCGGAGAAGGCGCAGTCGCCGACGCGCCAGGGGCGCCCGTCCTCCGCCTCGGTGCCGAGCGCATGGCAGGCGTCCTCGATCACCTTAAGCCCGCGGGCCCGCGCGATCGCGGAAATTTCCGCCATGGGGGCCGGGTTGCCGCCCATGTGGACGACAAAGACGGCTTTCAGCCGCTGCGGATCGGCCCGGGAGATGGCGTCCTCGAGCGCCGCGGGGGTCAGCAGCGCGCTGTCCGGGTCGACGTCGGCAAAGACGATTTCGGCACCGACGAGCCGCGGCCCGTTGGCCGTCGCCACGAAGGATATCGACGGGACGATCACCTGATCGCCGGGCTCGAGCCCGATGGCCAGACTGGCCAGATGCAGCGCCGCCGTGCCGTTGGAACAGGCAATGGCGTGTCTTGCGCCTACACTTTCAGCAAGTGCCGCCTCGAAGGCCCCTACTGCCGGTCCGGTGGTCAGATAGTCGCCGCGCAGGACGTCGACGACCGCTTTGATGTCGTCTTCGCTGATCGATTGCCGGCCATAGGGTATCATTCCGTCGGGCTCCGCCTTGTTTGGGACAAACTCTACGATGATCTGGCAACGCCGGGTGCAGCGCCAATGCGATTCGCTTTTGAACCACGCGTTTCGTCAGAAATATGACACAACGCAAGAAAACCGGCCGGACTATTGCCACAGCATTTCGGAAGGTCAAGGGTTTCTCGTGCCCTAACGACGCAACTGAACGAAAACCGGATTGTCGATACAAATCTTTATCTTCGGCTATGCCGCATATTGACTTTGGCAGCGAGCCGCTGTTGAACGTCCCCCGTTGATCACGTCGGGGTTGGGGCACCCGCGACCCATGTCCATAACCCGGGCAGTCGATGCTTCTGAGTGCAGAGGCTGCCAAAAAGATGGGAAAGATAATGCAGCTTATCGACCTGAACAACCGGAACATTCTCGTCACCGGCGGCACCGGCTCGTTCGGCAAAGCCTTCATCGAACGGGTGCTGACGACCAGCACGCCGGACCGGATCGTCGTCTACTCGCGTGACGAGCTCAAGCAATACGAAATGCAGCAGGCCCTGCGGCAGAAGTTCCCGAAGGAGAAGCTGCATGCGCTGCGTTTCTTCATCGGCGACGTGCGCGACCAGGACCGCCTGCGGATGGCCATGCGCGGCATGGATTTCGTCGTTCACGCGGCCGCCCTTAAGCAGGTTCCGGCGGCCGAATACAACCCGATGGAGTGCATCAAGACCAACATCATGGGCGCCGAGAACGTGATCGCCGCCGCGCTCGACAACGATGTGGAAAAAGTCGTCGCCCTCTCCACCGACAAGGCCTGCAATCCGATCAATCTCTACGGCGCGACCAAGCTCGCGTCGGACAAGTCGTTCGTGGCCGCCAACAATCTCGTCGGCCGCAACCGCAGGACCCGTTTTTCGGTGGTCCGCTACGGCAACGTCATCGGCTCGCGCGGGTCCGTGGTGCCGTTCTTCGCCGCGCTCGCCAAGCAGAACGCCGACATTCCGATCACCGACGAGCGCATGACCCGCTTCTGGATCACGCTCGAGCAGGGCGTCGATTTCGTGCTGTCCAGCTTCCCGATCATGCAGGGCGGCGAGGTCTTCGTGCCCAAGATCCCGAGCGTGAACATCATGTTGCTCGCACAAGTGCTCGCTCCGAACTGCAAGACCTACAACGTCGGCATCCGCCCTGGCGAAAAGCTGCACGAGGTGATGATCTCGGTCGATGACGCCTACATCACCGTCGATCTGGGCAGCCGCTACGCGATCGAGCCGGCCTTCGACGACTTTGCCCGCAAATCGCTCACCGAGACGATGGGCGCGACCCGGGTGCCGGACCGCTTCTCCTATTCCAGCGACACCAACCACGACGTGCTCGACGCCGACGGCCTGCGCCGACTGCTGGCCGAAGCCGGCTTCTGATCCCACACGCCGTCGAAACAAAGAAAGGCCGCCCGGTCGACGGGCGGCCCTTTTTTTTTGCGTCTCCGCTCGGGGGGCCTGGTGGATGCGCGGTCGTCAACCGAGACGACGCCGGAGTCCGCCCGACCGCAGGCAGCCGGCTAACGAGCGGCAGTGGCCTGCGGTCCATCGGCCTGGAACGGGCGCTTACCCCAGAAGATCCCAGCTCACCGGCGTGCCCTTCTTGACCGCCTTGCTGACACGCCGGCCGATCAGCGCATCATAGAATTTCGGCGGCAGGCCGAGACCCGGCCTGATGCTGCGGATGTTGTCGGCCGTCATCTCGCCGCCCGCCTCTATGTCCCTGGTCACGTAGAGGGAGCGCCTGCGGGTGCGTCCCTTCTGCTCGGACTCCGTCGCCCCGTAGAAGATCGAGCCCAGCGCCGCCTGCGCCGTCTTCACCTCGTCGACCAGGCTCTTGAACTCGTGCGGCTCGAGCGAGAAGGCCGAATCGACGCCGCCTTCGGAGCGCGCCATGATGAAGTGCTTCTCGATCACGCCGGCGCCCAGCGCCGTCGCGGCGACCGCCGCGCCGATGCCGAGGGTGTGGTCGGAGAGACCCGCCTCGCAGTCGAACAGCTTCGCCAGATGCGGGATGGTCAGCAGGTTCGAGTTCTCAGGCGAGGCCGGATAGGAGCTGGTACATTTGAGCAGGACTAGGTGCTTGCAGCCGGCCTCGCGCGCCGCCGTCACCGCGTCGTCGATCTCGGCGATGGTGGCCATGCCGGTCGAGATGATCATCGGCTTGCCGGTCGAGGCGACCTTGCGGATCAGCGGAATGTCGACGCACTCGAACGAGGCCACCTTGTAGGCCGGCACGTCGAGCGTCTCGAGGAATTCGACCGAGGTATCGTCGAAGGCCGAGCTGAAGGCCAGCATGCCGTGGCTTTTGGCGCGGTCGAAGATCGGCTTGTGCCATTCCCAGGGCGTATGCGCCTCCTTGTAGAGATTGTAGAGGTCGCGGCCGGCCCACAGCGAGGACGGATTGGTGATGACGAACTCGCCCTCCTTGACGTCGAGCGTCATCGTGTCGGGCGTGTAGGTCTGCAGCTTCAACGCATCGGCGCCGGATGCCGCGGCGGCATCGACGATTGCCAGCGCCTTGTCGAGCGAGGCGTTATGATTGCCGGACATCTCCGCGATGATGAAGGGCGACGGGTCGTTGGCCCGCTCGGTGCCAGCGAAAAGGATCTGTTTCAGACGGACCATGAGCTTTGTCTCTCGGGGGCTGTGGAGTCTTTTCCAAGGTGCTGGCGCCGACCGGCCGCCCGTTCCGGATCGGCGTCACCCATTTCAGGCTTTATCCCATGTGGCAAGGAAATCGGCCAATCCCTGGGCAAGGTTGTAGCGCGGCCGCCAGCCAAGGACCGCGCCAGCATGCGCAATGTCCACGCGCGGCCTGCGCGCCGGTGCCTCGTGCGAGGTGCCGAGGTCGAGGTTGCCGGCATTGCCGAACACCGCATTCACGGTCTCGGCCATTTCGGCGACCGTGTAGGCCTCGCCACAGCCTATGTTGAAGGTGCCGCCGGGGTTGCGCTCGTCGAGCGCCGCTAGGATCGCGCCGACGGCGTCGCGCACATAGAGCTGGTCGACGCTCACCAGCCGGTTGCCCTGCAGCGTCAGCGTGCGCTTGTCGCGCGCCTCGTTGACGAAGCGCATCAGCGCCGGCGTGCCCTTCTCGCCATGACCGTATACGGCGGCGAAGCGCAGGCTGGTAAGCCGCGGCTTGCCGTCGCGGGCATGGAGGCTTGCGACCTGCTCGCCCATCAGCTTCGACAGGCCATAGGCGTTGAGCGGCTGCGGCACCTCGGTCTCGCGGAAAGGCACCTCGTTGCCCGCCGAATAGACGGCGATGGTCGACGCAAGCACGACGCTCGGAACCGCGGCCGCCCTGGCGGCGCGCATCAGCCGCTCCACCGCGAGCACGTTCGGCTCTACGAACGGCGCCAGCAGGTTCGGATCGTCCTCCCGGGTCATGCGCCGGCCGGCGAGGTGCACCACTGCCGCCGCGCCGTCGAGCCGGGCCTTCAGGTCCTCCTCGGAATAGTCGGTCGCGCGAATCGTGAGCCGGCTGTCTTGCGCGGCGCGAGACGGTCCCCCGCGCCCGAGCGCGGCAACGTCATGGCCGGCTTGCAGCAGCGTCTCCACCAGATAGCGGCCGATGAAGCCGGATGCGCCCGTCACCACAATTTTCATGGTCGCCTCCTCAATTCGCGCGATGTCGCGATCCGAGAACCGCGGGATCGACATGCTTCAGCTGGCCGAAGCAGCCTCTTCAGCGCTTCCGCACGTAATATCCAACCACTTCGAGCCGGCCATTGACCGGCACCACCTGCTGCCCGTCCGCGTAGCGGTATTCATGATAGAGCGCGTCCGCCGGCACCGGGAACCGGCTTTTGTCGAACGCCTGTCCGGGCGGCATCTGCTGGAACATCAGCTCGTAGACGGCGCCGGGCTCCTCGCGTCCCTGCTGCTTCGGCACGGATTCTCCGAGAAGCCGTCGCACCGCTCCGTCGAGGAAGTCGATGCCGCGCGCCGCCTTGATCAGCCGCCACACGTGGCACCCGTCCAGACGCGGCGCGATCTCAACGATGCGCGGACCGTCCGGCGTGACGATCATCTGATAGTAGAGCGTGCCGTTCTCGATTCGAAGCGCGCGCGTGACCTCCTCGACCAGCTTGGCCGCGGCCTTCACATGGTGTTCCGGGACGTTGACGATCGGGATCAGGTGGCCGACCGGGATGCCGAAATTCGGACCGGTGTGGACCAGGCGCTCCGACAGCTCGGAGACCACGAGCTCGCCGTCGCTGACCAGCACGTTGCAGGAAATCTCGACACCTTCGAGGAAGGCTTCCAGTATGGCGCGGCGCGGTTCCTTGCAGGCGGCGATCGCCTCGTCCACCGCCGCGGCGAGATCGCCTTTCTCCAGGACCTTGGTGACGCCGCGCTGGCCTTGCGCGTCGGTCGGCTTGACCACGCAGGGAAACACGTTCCAGCCGCGCGCCTCGTCGGCCGAAGCCACTTCCGCGAAGGCCACGGGGCTGAGGCCGCGGCTGTTCAGGAATTCCCGCAGCAGCGGCTTCTTGTTGAAGACGTCGACCAGGCCGCTGTCGAAGAAATGCGGCAGGCCGAGCTTTTCGGACGCCTCGGTCGCAGCGGTGATCGCCACGTCGGAGGAGATCGAGTAGATTATTTCCGCCTGGCGCGCGCGCGCCAGCCTGCAGACGGCGTCGATGTCGCGGATGTCGAGCTTCTCGAAATCGTCGGCGAGCGTCTCGCCGGGGTCGCCGACCTGCCGCCCGGATACCGCCGTGACGGTCCAGTCGCGCTCCTTGAGATAGCGGATCAGGTCGGCCTGGCCCGCATTGGCGCCGAGCACGATGGCAGTGCCGTTCTTCATTTCCGTCTTTCCCTCAGCAAATGCTCGGCAAGCCGGCTCGCACCGCGGCCGTCCACCGCATCACGGCCGGCCGCCGACATGGAAGCGCGACGCTCGCGGTCGGCGATGAGTTCGAGCGCCCGATCCGCCAGCAGGCCGGTGGTGACTTCGGCACGCGGTCCCAGAAACACCGCGGCGCCCAGCTTTTCCCAGGCGTCGCATTGGCGAAGCTGGTTGTCGGCCAGCGCCATCACCAGCATCGGCAGGCCGCAGGAAGCCGCCTCATAGATGCTGATGCCGCCGCCCAGCACCGCAAGATCGCAGCTTGCGAACAGCCCCGCAATGTCCTTCGGCTCGACATGCAGCGTCACGCGATTCCCGGCATTCCGGTCGATCCATGCCTGTATCGCCTGATTGTTGGGGTTTCGTGACCCCGACATGACGGCAAGGCGAACGGTGTCGGCGGTCCGCCCCAGCAGCGCCTCGAGCGTCAGCAGGACCGCGCCCTGATCGTTGCCACCGCCGAACGACACCAGGACCCTGTCGACTACGCGCCCGTTCGGCCGCAGATGCGGCGGCGGAAACTCCGACCTGAGCACCGCATAAGCCGGACCGAACAGCATTTCGGTGTCGGGATTGAGGAGGAAGGGGCGCCAGCGCTCGGCCGTCTCGGACGGGCTGCCGTGCACGATCATGTCGGCCCAGAAGCGGTACGGCTTGCTGGAATCGAAATGCTGCATCCAGACGAGGCCCGCGTCCCGCAGCACCTCCTGGAAGGTCTCGTCGGCGCGGTAGTCGTCGATCACCGCGCGCCGCGCGCCATGGGCACGCGCCAGGGAGACGAAAGTCTCCGCGTCGCTCTCCCCGGATTCCCATTCAGGCACCGGGATCCAGGCATCGAACAGCGCGGCGTCGACGTCGGAGCGATAATCGACGGACGGGCCGACCATGACGCAGCGCTGGCCGGCGCGCCGGAGTTCCGCGGCGAAGGTGCGCGAGCGCATGAGATGCCCGATGCCGATCTTCGGGCTCACGTCGCAGCGGAAGATGACCGACGGCTCGCCGCTCACGCAGGCACCGTCCACCAAGCGGGCGAGACGATCGTCCTTGTCCGCGCGATTCGCCAGCCGCCGCGACCGGATGCTCGAGTGACAGCAATTCTCACCGGGAACACTATCTCCTGCCTGCAGGCGAACGCCAGAGGTCATCGAAAGTTGGCGGCGCAGCCCTCGGAAGTCGTCGAGCGGCAGCGTGGCTGTCATAGTCTGCGTATAATCGGGCAGTCAAGGTCCACGTAGCATGCAAATATGGGTGAAACCGTGTCCAGGACGACCATGTCACTTCATGTCCGGCTGGTGAACGCAGATGATTGCATCGTTTGACTTTCGGAGGGATATGACTAAGCACTCTCGCTGGAGCGCAGGATCGGCAGAGTGGCATGACCGGAACCGTCCGGGCGAGGTTGCGGTAAATGAATGAAGGCGTTGATCGTGACCCGATTGCTATCGCTTGTCCGCCCTGCGAAAGTGGCCGGCTAGCCGAAATATCGTGCAACCCACGAAAATCGGTCGCGGGAGTGGAGCGTTTCATGACGGTTGTTAATGCGAAGCCGAAACGTGGCAGGCTTCGGCATGATTGGCGCTACCGTTTTGTCGCCGGCCGCGATCGGCTACTGACCGAACTCGGCATCGAGCACTACGCCTTGGAACTCTATGGAGCCTGGACCGCCTCGCACGAACGCATCGTGCAGAGCTTGGCTGAGTTTACCAATGCGCGCCCGAAAACCGAAGCGACCGTCGGTTTTGGCCTGAAGGCGCTCGGGCTACGGAGAACCCAAAAGCTCTACCAGGCCGGCCTGATGACGCTTCGTAGCCGTCAGGGCGCTCACCACGACGTTTTGCCGCAATTGCTGGAGGCGATGGCCGAGTTCGAGCGCTTCAACCGCGCCGCACCCCTTTCCGCAGCACGCAGAGTTCGTGAGCTGCTGTCTACGGACGAAGGCAGGAACGAACTCGCCCTAGCCGCGGGAAAAGCGCTCGACAAACATCCTGATAGCCCGTTTCTCATCTATCTGCGGAGCGCCTCGCTGGCGAAAGGCGGCGATCTCTCCAACGCCCATGATCTGGTCACAGCGGCGATCCGGCGATGCCAGGAAGCGACGGCGTCAGGGATCCTCACTGAACGGATCGACCGCCGCTACAAGAGGCTCGAGAGTGCCTGGCGTGTCGTTGATTGGATATCGCGTGACGAGGCGACTTGGTCCGACGGCAGCATCGGCACGCCCGAATGGGTGAGGTATGACGGTCTCGCTCCATTCGCGGCGGCGCACAACAGAGCTTCCACGAGCGATGCTTATCCCGACGGACAGTCTCCCGATCCCGAGCAGATGCTCGTTTTTTCCGAGCAATTGATTCAGGGCCGCCAGCACGAGCGCTACCTGGAAGCCTGCAAACGCGATTTCGACGATGCGGACGGGCTATTCGCCAAGTTCAAGGTCGTGCGGGACATGATGCGCGAAGCCCGGCGTCCCATCGTCAGCTATCGCGCCGCCTATGATGCCGCGCGAGCCTGTTTCGAAGAACTCAGGCCGCGATGGGAACGATTGGCCGAATTCTCCTATATCGATAGCCGGGCAGGTTCGAGCGCAATGCGCGCAAACGCACGTCAGCTTGCCGAGGCGTTGCGGATCGCCAGGCAATTGCAGTTGGAAGCGGATGTTGAACGGCTGGAACGCTCCTTGCTTTATCTTGCCGGGAAACCTGCCGCCGTAACTGCGCTGTGGTCCGCCTGCAACGCGCTCGTGGACGACAAGACCGATGCATATATCGGCACAACGATCGCGCTTGTCGCGAAGGCGCGCCGAGCCCCTCAGGCCGTATCGGACATACGGGAATATTTCATCTGGACGCGGCATGTCCGGCGCTACGATCTGGCCCATGCCCTCTTCGACCGTCTGCCGGAGCGGCTCAAGCTCAGCAAAGCGAGCTTGCAATATGCGCATGTCCTCCAACAAGAGGGACAGTTCGCACGTGCAGCCGAACTGGTGCGCGCCATCCATGAAGAGGCGTTGCGGCACCCAGGATCGATCGATCCCAATTTCAGCTGGTCGCAGATCCGCCGCGCCGGAGAGCTGCAGTTCGCCGCCGAAACCGCCGAATATTTCGCCGCCTTTCCCCAGCCATCCGAACCACGCGGCGTGATCTTTCTCGCGCCGCGCAACGTTTCACAGATGCGACAATATCCGCTGGTCGTGCTCATGGAGATGAAACGACACGGATGGGCGATCGTCCCACTGACCAAGGGGGTGCTGCCGCTGGAGCCGACCGGCAACGCCAAGATCGACCGCTTTCTAGGATGTCTTACGGCAGACGGACGCTTCGATCCCCGCGTCGCCGAGACGTTCCCCGACATTTCGGGATTCGAGGCGGACGTCGAACAGGGTCGCCTACGTTGGAATGCGATCAGCCTGGATCACATATTGTGGGAGGAAGCGGCAATCAACCGAAGGCGCTATCACGCCGTCTTCACCTGCCCTGCACTCAAACCTTTCCTGGACCGGCTTGTCCACTGGACCAAGATCCATGCCATCCTGCTGTCAGAGATCAGGGACACTCTCGTCGCTGACGGCGCGCGTTGCGGTTTCCTCGTGCTGCAGCAGGCCCGGCTACCTGAGGCGATGGTTCGGTTCTACCTGGAGGAGTTCGGTAGTCCGGACGATTATTTCTGCATCCACGCGACCAATGGGTACCAGAACTATTTTGCCAACTTCAACGAACCCGTTTCGACGAGAATGGCACTGCGCAACATGACCCGTCATCGGACCCTGCGCACTGCCAGCGCTCCCGAACCCGGTGAATTCCAAGCCTTCTACCAGAAAAACCAGGCACGTGGCGGCGAACTGCTCCAGGCCGTGCAGGAAATAATCCGTGCGCGGCGCGCGACGGCGGGATTGTCGGAACGACTTCCGGAGGCCACGGCATGCGTCAACCGAATCCTTGAGTGGCGCCAGCGCGGGGGCAAGGTCGCCTGCCTGTTCGGCAAGGTCGTCTGCGATTCCTCCGTTCCATTCGACGGCGGTCCGGCGCATGCAAACATGAAGGACTGGCTGAACCACGCGATCGAGTCGGTACGCGACAGCAACACGCTGCTTCTGATCAAGCCGCATCCCCATGAGATCCGCAATGAGATAGGTCTGTTCATGACCGAGCACTTTCCCGATCTCATAGACTGCGACCTTCCGGACAATGTCATCCTGCTCGGCCATCGCTGGTTCGATGTCCACGATCTCCTCGGCCTGATCGATCTCGGCGTCGTCTACAACGGGACCAGCGCCGTCGAACTCGGCGTGCTCGACATACCGTGCGTGCTAAGTGGACACTTTGCACCGATCGACCATCCGATAGGCCATGCGGTGCCGCAAAGCCGAGACCATTTCAGGCGGCTGCTGCGTTTTGAGGAGAAGGCAATCGTCGCGCCGGACTTGAAGGGACGAGCGGCAGCGTGGCTCAGCTTCATGAGCGGCGATGGTGTCGCCCGGGACTATCGCTATCATGCTAGGCAGATCACCAACAAAAGGTTGCTTCCGCCCTGGTGGTTTCGCGAGGACATCGAGCGTTATCTGGCGGAAGGAGACCGCAACATCGAACTGCTGGCGGAGGAGATCCTTGCGACCGACGCCAGTTCTGCCGCGCCCAACCTGCAGGCCGCGCAGTAGGAGAAATTGAGCCGGCTTATGCATTCGCGCGTATCGATGTTGCCGGATTCGGCGGGTGAGTCGGCCCCCAGCCCTCGCGCGGGACAGGTCCAGGACGAGCCCTCCGCTGCTATGCCCGGATTGGTCAGCGGTCACCCGCGTCGTACAATCGGGCTGACCTCTCGTGGGCTGACGAAAGTCGAGCGAATCTCGGAATTTCTTGACGCGGACACGGTTTATCTCAAGCGCCGGATAAGTTCCTTCTGGCGCGATGACGTCGGGAGTTGCGACCAGCTTGCTGGATGGGGGAAGAAGCCTACGTCGAAAAGGGCGCAGCAGATCGCCGGGAAGTTTGGCCTGCCGTTCGTGGCACTCGAGGACGGATTCCTGCGCTCGGTCGGGTCTGGAAGCGAGGATTCGCCGCTGTCCATCGTAGTCGACGAGATCGGCATCTACTATGACGCGACCGCGCCCTCTACGCTCGAAAGACTGATCGCAACGCCACTGTCCCCAGCCCAAACCGAACGGGCCACGCGGATCATGAACGCATGGCGCGATGGACGCGTTTCCAAATACAACAAGGCGCGCGACTATGATGGCATCCTGCCGCAACGTTTCGTTCTTGTCATAGATCAGACCTTTAACGACCATTCCATCCAGTTCGGCCTGGCCGACGTCTCCAGCTTTGAGCGCATGCTTGAAGCGGCAATCCGCGAAAATCCGGACAGCACGATACTCGTGAAAACCCATCCCGACGTCTGGGCCGGCACGAAGCGGGGGCATTTCAACCTGAGGTCGATCAAACAGCTTCCTCGGCTTGAGGTTCTCGCAGCCGACTGCCATCCAGCGGGCCTGATCGAAAGGGCCGAAACCGTCTACACGGTCACATCGCAGGTGGGCTTCGAAGCCTTGATCTGGGGAAAGCCGGTCCGCTGCTTCGGAATGCCGTTTTACGCCGGTTGGGGCCTTACTGTCGACACGATCCCGTCGCCCGACCGTCGCGGCAAGGCGAGCTTGGAGCAACTTGTACACGCCTCGCTGGTCTCGTATCCGCGCTACATAGATCCAGAGAGCGGCAAGCGGTGCGAAGTCGAAGCCGTCATCGAGCACCTGGCGCAACAGCGAAAAATGCGCTCGCGCTTTCCCGAAACACTCCATGCAGCAGGGTTCTCGGCATGGAAGCGGCCGATGATCCGGGACTTCATGGCGGGCACCCGCCTCGATTTTCCGAAACGCCGCCACAAGATCCCGAGTGGCGCCACAGTCGCAATCTGGGGGAACGTCCCTGATGCCTCTGTTCCCGACGACGCGACGCTGATCCGGGTTGAGGACGGTTTTCTCCGCTCCGTCGGCCTCGGGGCGGAGCTGCGCCGATCGCTGTCGCTGGCCCTGGATCCGGTCGGCATCTACTATGATTCCAGCAGGCCGTCGGCGCTGGAGAACATCCTGATGACGACGGATTTCGACCCCGCTCTGCTGAGCCGGGCAAGGGCGCTGCGCGAACGGCTCGTCGCCGAACGGCTCAGCAAGTACAATCTCGATGCCCAGCCCTGGAAGCGTCCCGACACGCGGGGGCCCGTCATCCTGGTACCCGGGCAGGTCGAGAGCGACGCCTCGATCCGCTTCGGCGCGCCCGGAATCCGCCGTAATATCGACCTGCTGCGGGCCGTCCGGAAGGACCGGCCGGAGGCCCATATCGTCTACAAGCCGCATCCCGACGTCGTCGCCGGACTGCGCGCCGAGGGCGAGGACGAGGCCCGCGCCGCGCAGGAATGCGACGAAATCGTCATGAACGGCTCGGTCGTGCAGATGCTCGACCATGTCGACGAGGTGCACCTTCTGACCTCGCTGACGGGATTCGAGGCGCTGATCCGCGGCAGGAGCGTCACCTGCTACGGGCAGCCTTTCTATTCCGGGTGGGGACTGACCAGCGATGTCGTGCCGGTCGAGCGGCGCACCCGACGGCTTTGCCTCGACGAACTGGTGGCCGGCTGCCTGATCCTCTATCCGACCTATGTCAGCCGGACCAGCGGGCGCTTCATAACGCCGGAGCAGGCGGTGGACAGTCTCGTCAGGTGGCGCGAGAGCGGCGAGGGCGCCATCTCGCCCTCCCACAAGGCGCTGCGGCTGGGCGCGCGCATCGAGCGGCTGTTCCTTTCACCGCTCGCCTGGCTGCGCGCAGGTCGATGAGCCCGGCAACGACGGCGAGCGGCGGTCGACGACGCGGGCAATTTCGGCTCAGGCGCCGCCCTGGGAGGCCTCGTAGTATTTGATCGCCTTGTTGAGCGAACCGAACTCCAGCAGCCTGCCATTCTCCATGACGACGCCGTGCTGGCAGAATTCCTTCATGATGGAGGTGCTGTGGGATATCAGCAGGACCGTGGAGTCCTTCAGCCTGTCCGACAGCACGATCTTGCATTTGCGCTTGAAGGAGACGTCGCCGACGGCGATCACTTCGTCGATCAGATAGTAGTCGAACTGGATCGCCATCGACACGCCGAAGGACAGGCGTGCCTTCATGCCGCTGGAATAGGTGCGCACCGGCTGCTGCATGTAGTTGCCGATCTCGGCGAAATCCTCGACGAAATCGAGCAGGTCGGGATAGTTGCGGCCGTAGATGCGCGCGATGAAGGCCAGGTTCTCACGGCCCGTCAGCGAGCCGTGCAGGCCGCCCCTGAAGCCGAGCGGCCAGGAGACCGAGGCCCTGCGCTCGACCTTGCCGCTGTCGGGGACCTCCGCTCCGGAGATCAGCCGCATCAGGGTCGATTTCCCCGCACCGTTGCCGCCCATGATCGCGGTGTTTCGACCCGGCACGAAATCGATGGAGACATCGTTGATGACGGATTTGCGGCCCATCCGGGCCGGATAGGATTTGCAGACGTTTTCAAGATGGATCATGGCTTCAGCGTGCCGGTACTCGATATTCCAGCGATGCGATGCGGGCCGTCGCAGCCGGCCCGCATCGATGTCGCTCTCGTCTACACCGTATGATCGCGGACCGCCTGCACGATCAGGTAGCCGATCAGCCAGACGATCGACAGGATGCAGAGGCAGATGAACGTGTTGACCAGCCGCAACGGATACAGTGCGACCTCCGGGACGTTCGGCTCCACCGCGATGGCGAAATAGCGATCCTGCTTGCGGGCTTCGGCCTGCGAGGTCTCCAGGGAAGCGAGCGCGGTGGTGTAGGCCTTCTCGGCGAACTCCTGTTCCAGGGACAGCGCGTTGTACTCCGTCAACTGCGTCGTCAGCGTGCGATCGCCGGTCCCCTGCCCTCCGGAGCCGATGCCGCGGCGCTTCTCCTCCAGTTCCGCCGTGTAGGAGGCGATCTGGCGGTCGAGCACGCGCACCGACGGTGAGTTCGAATCGACCGACGACAGCAGCGATGCCCGCCGCGACTTGAGTTCGATGATCGTCTTTTCGATGCCCTGCAGGATAGCCTGGTCCGATTCCGCGATCATGGTCGGGTTCGCTGTCTGCTCGCGATCGCGGAACACGGCGACCGCCTGCCGCGCCAGGACGAGACGATCTTCAGTCCGCGTCACCTCCGCCTGGGCATTCGAGATCAGCTTGAGGCGAGCCTTGGTGGACAGCTCATTGACCAACTCGTCGGACACTTTGAGCACGGCCTGGGCGATCTCGGCAGCGTCGTCGCCGTTGAAAGCCGTAACCTGAAACGTCGTGATGGCCGTGGTCGAGTTGTAGCTGGCATCGACCATCCACCGCCAGTATTTTATGAACTCCTCCAGAGGCATGTTCGGATCGATGCGATAGGCGAAGTCGATCTCCGGCCTGGCAAAGAACTTTCGCACATCGATTCCGAGCTTCTGCTGGATGTCGAGCAGCACCTGCTTGGAGTGGATGTAGTCGATCACGATATAGGCGTCCGCCGCCTGCGTGGTGGAGCCGGTCAGAGCGTTGAGCCCCAGATTCTCGAGCGACGACGTTTCGGTGCCGCGCACGGCGAAACGCATCTCGGAACGGTACTGATCGGACGACATGAAAAGATAGTAGAGACCGACCAGGAAGACAGGCAGGATCACCGCGAGCAGGAAGGACAGACGGGTGGGGCTCAGGCTGCGCCTGGCCTTCTTCGACCCGGCGACCGGCAACATCTTGTCGAGCGCGGGTTGAAGCGGCGGCGCCTCCGCCGGAGTTACGGGCTTGGGCGCGACGGGTGCTTTCCCGACAGCCGGCGCTTTCGCAACCACCGGCGCCGGCATCATATCCATACCGGCCTTCTTGAAGGCGAGTTCCGTCTTCTTTCGCGCGGCCACCATTCGCGCCTGCGCCTGGGGTGCCGGCTTGGCTCCAGTCGCCTCCAGCGCCCTTTCCGCGGCCGCCTGATGGATCTCGGCCTTTTTCCAGCCTTCTTCGGCTTTGATCAGAGCGGCTTCGAGGTTCTCCTGCGCCAGGCGATCGGTCGGGTCTGCCGAGTCCCCGTCGCTCCTGGCCGACAGCACACGGGCGGCATCGTTTCCGGCCCGCCGCCATGCGGCTTCCGCACCCTTGAACTTCGTCTCCACCGGATTTTCCGGCGCTACGGGGGCGGCAGGCTTGGCTTCGGCGGCCGGTGCGGCGGCTGCCGCCTTGGCCGGCACCACAGCCGGCGCTGCCGTTGCCGCCTTGCCATCGTTGCCGGGCGGGGTAGGCTTCACTTCGGCCGGCGCGGCGGCGTCAGCCGGCTTGACCACCTGCAGCCTCGGCGGGGCAGGCGTGACTGCGGCCGGCGCCTGCTGCGGCTTGGCGGGTTCAGCCTTCTGCGCCGGCACGCTGTCCGGCGCGACGGCCCGAACGGCGCCGGCAGCCTCGGCGGCTTTCGCCGGCGCGCCGTCTTGCGCCTGCGATGGTTTCGCCTCGCCCGGCTTGGAAATCGCATCCCCCGAGGTCGGCGCGGGACGAGCGGCGGTGGACGGCGCCGGCGCGGCCTCGCGCTTCTCCGACTGTTGAGCCGGGCTGCTCGGAGCGACCGGTCTCGGCGCCGGAGCACTGTCGTTGCGGGCCACCACTTCCAGCTTGGCTACCGGCATCGCCGGCCTGGCCGCCTGCGGGGACGGCGCCGGACTGCCAGCCGTGCCGGCATTCGGCGCGGCCGCATCGGCGCGCGGAGCGGCCGGAGTGGGCGGAGCCTGCGTCACGGGCCTGGGCGCAGGAGCGGGACCGCCGGCGATGGGAGATGGCGGGGGAGCCGTGACCGGACGGGCGGCGGGCAGACTTGCCGCCGGCACGGGCGAAAGCCCCGGCAGCGGCTTTGCCGGCATGGGCGTTGCCGGCCTGACGGCGGTTGAGGCCGAAAGCGCCGCCGTCACGGGCGCGGCGGGGCGGATATTCGCGGCCACGGGTGCAACGGCGGGAGACGCCGCGCCCCGGCTCGGCTCCGGCAGCTTGGGCGTGGCCAGGCCGAAAAGCGGCTTCTGCAGCGATTGCAGCGACCGCGCATCCGTCGCGATGGCGGGCGCCGCAACGGTCCTGTCGGCAGGCGGCGCCGGTTGAGGCGCCGCCGCCACGGCCGGCGGCGCCGGCCTGCGCTCGGACAGGGTCGATCGGAGCATCTCCAGCGCGCTCGGCGCCGCGGCTGCCGCCTGGGCGGGCGGCACCGGTCGGGCGTCCGGCTGTTCGGTGCCGACGGCCCGGCCGGCTGAATCGCCGGCTGCGGCCTTGGGTTGGGCGAATGCATCGCCGAAGGTGGGGTCGGAGCGCAGGGCTTCGACAATCGCGTCTATGGTGTCGGTTTCGTTCACGTGTGAGCCGTCCGGTTGTTGACCACAGGGAACCTCCCCTTCGACCCGCCGCAAATGCCTGTCGAGTTTGTCAAAATCTCGACAGTATAAGCGCAAGCCCGACGAGACGCCGTCGCCGCTCGTCGGCAGCGTCGCAAATCACAGTTCCATCTTATAGGGCGAAACGGGTCGCAATGCACCCCTATCCTTTGCATCGGCCTCGCCGAGGCACCCGCTCGACCGTTACGGCCGCGCAGCCGTGCATTTTCCTCCCCAGCTCATTGGAGCGCAGGCGGAGCCGATTTGCAACTCCTGTGGGAAAGACACCAGCCTGGAAGGCCGTGACCGTATTTTCCGCACCTGTCGATGATACACGGAGCAATCCGGGCAAAACGGCAGAAAAAGCCACAGCGCTTCATTGACAATCCGACATGCCGTGACGGAAAGTGCTGCGCAGGACGGCGCCGGCATCTCGCTGAAAGCCGCGATTCCGCGCCTCCGCATCAAAAAGAACAAGCCAGAGGGTGAGCAGGAGACTTCAGATGCCTCACGACATACGCATGACCAGGTGGGCGGCGAGCGCGCTTGCGCTTTGCGCGACCGCCTTCCTCGCCTCCGCCGGACCGTCGGCCGGCCAGGAATCCACCGATCCGATCAAGCTGACGCTGCACGACTGGACGGGCCAGCTCATCACCACCGAGATCATGGGCGAGGTGCTGAAGAAGGCGGGCTACAGCGTCGAATACGTGCAGGCCGACTATCTCGCCCAGTTCGCCGGGCTCGAGACGGGCGACCTGCATGTGGCGATGGAGATGTGGGAGACCACGGGCCGCGACGCCATGGACGCCTCCACCGCCACCGGCAAGACCGAGGTTTTCGGCCCGACCGGCATGAAAGCCAAGGAAGAGTGGTGGTATCCCGAATACATGAAGGAGAAATGCCCGGGGCTGCCGAATTGGGAGGCCCTGAAGGACGAGGCCTGCGCCGAGGCCTTCTCCACCGCCGAGACAGCGCCGAAAGGCCGCTATCTCGGCGGGCCGGTGACCTGGGGCGGCTTCGACGACGAGCGCGTCGAGGCGCTGGACCTGCCCTTCGAGGTGGTGCATGCCGGCACCGACGCCGCTCTCTTCGCCGAGCTGGAATCGGCCTATCAGCGCAAGGCGCCGATCCTTCTGTGGATCTACGCGCCGCACTGGGCGCCGGCCAAATACAAGGGCGAGTGGGTGGCGTTCCCCGAATACACCAAGGAATGCTACGGCGATCCCAAATGGGGCTCCAATCCCGACATGGCCTACGACTGCGGCAAGCCGCACGGCGAGATCTGGAAGGTCGGCTGGGCCGGCGTGAAGGACAAATGGCCCGGCGCCCACAAGGCGATCAAGGCCTTCTCCATCGACAATGACGAGATGGGCGCCATGATCACCGAGGTCGACCTCAACGGCAAGAAGGTGAGCGACGTCGTGGCCGAGTGGATGGGCAAGAACGAGCCGCGCTTGTCGGAGTGGATCAAGAAGTAGGGTGGTTGTCCGTCAGATCGAGGTTCGGTCGCTAGCGTGGCAGAAGCCGTGATCCTTCGCACCCCCCTCTGGCCTTCCGGCCATCTCCCCCGCAAGGGGGGAGATCAGCCGGCCGCCTGGTGCCTGCCAATCACCGAGGAGGCAGAAGGAGCGCCTAGGATGCAACTGCCAATCTCCCCCCTTGCGGGGGAGATGGCCGGAAGGCCAGAGGGGGGTGCGAAGGAACGCCGGCGCTCCTACCAATGAGCAAGAATCAACCCAAGCTCGTCTGCCGCAACGTCTGGAAGCTGTTCGGCTCCGGGGCCGTGGAGTTTTTTGCCGGCGGCAGGACATCGGCGACGCCTGAGGAGATCGCCGCGGTCAAGCTGATCGCCGCCGTCCGCGCCGTCGATCTCGCGGTCAACGAGGGCGAGATATTCGTCATCATGGGGTTGTCCGGGTCGGGCAAGTCGACGCTGGTGCGCTGCCTGTCGCGGCTGGTCGAGCCGACCGCCGGCGAGATCCTGTTCAACGGCGAGAACCTGCTCGCCGCCGACGAAAAGCGCATGATCGAGATCCGGCGCCACCAGATGGGCATGGTGTTCCAGAATTTCGCCCTGCTGCCGCATCTCAGCGTGCTTGCCAACGTCGCCTTCCCGCTGGAGGTCCAGGGCCTCGAGCGACCGGCCCGGGAGGCGCGGGCGAAGAAGATGATCGAGCTGGTCGGGCTCGCCGGCAAGGAGAGCTTCTTCCCGCGCGAGCTCTCAGGCGGCCAGCAGCAGCGCGTCGGCATCGCCCGCTCGCTGGCGGTGGAGCCGGAGCTGTGGTTCCTCGACGAGCCGTTCTCTGCGCTCGACCCGCTGATCCGCCGCGAGATGCAGGACGAGTTCATGCGGCTGCAGGCGGTGCTGAAGAAGACGATCGTCTTCATCACCCATGATTTCGACGAGGCGATCCGGCTGGCCGACCGCATCGCCATCATGAAGGATGGCGCCATCGTCCAGGCCGGCACGCCGGAGGACCTCGTGCTCAACCCTGCCACGCCCTATGTCGCCGAATTCACCCGTGCCGTGCCGAAGGCAAAGGTGGTCAAGGTCGGTTCGATCATGAAGCCGGCGCCGGCCGGCCTGAACGGCGCCGCCGTGCCGGTCCGCGCGACGGTTGCCGAGGCCGCGCCGCGCTTTTCCGCCGGCGCCGAGCTGCTGCGCGTCGAGGACGGCGAGGGCCGCACCGCCGGCGCGCTGCACCGCGCCGACGTCGTCGAGCTGATGATGCGGGGGTGAGGATGTTTTCGCTCCTTCGCACCCCCCTCTGTCCTGCCGGACATCTCCCCCGCAAGGGGGGAGATTGGCCGTCCGCCCGGTTTTCGCCAATCACCAATGTTGGGGGTGAAGCGGCAAGACCGAAGCTGCCAATCTCCCCCCTTGCGGGGGAGATGTCCGGCAGGACAGAGGGGGGTGCGAAGGAGCGCCGGCGCCCGTCCCGCAAAATGGCGGTCGCGTTCCCATGAGCGTGCCCGGCATCGACACCCGCCCACTCGCCCCGCGCCTAGACGGCGGCATGCTGTCCATCCCCTGGCT
>NZ_PXYK01000041.1 GCF_003012745.1 Kumtagia ephedrae
ATCAACGCGCCCGACCGGGCTGCGCAACCCCGACCAGCTCTACCCGGTCGGGCGCTCAACGTCGTGCACCAAAAGGGGGTCAAAATTGGACGCCGATCCGGGGTCAGTTTTGCAAGCCGTTTGACAGCCTGCCGCTCGCCATGAAGCTCGATACATTGGAAGGCGAGGAAGCGGTTGATCTCCATCACCTCCTCCCGCATTGCGTTGGTCTCGGCGGTATCCTCGTAGTCGACCAATTCGGACGGCAGCGGCTTGCCCTTTGGGCCGCGCCCCATGCGAGCCTTGAGGATCAGCACCTCGCGGCCTTCAAGCTCCTTGATTTCCTCGTGGCGAACACCGGGGTCCATAAGGGCGGCTAGAAGATCCCCCTTGGCGGCTATCCCGGTGCGCCGCCTATGGAAATGCGCGGGGTGCTTGATGAGGAGACCTTTGGCCGCCATGGCGTCGATTACCGGGCCGAGCTGGCGGAAGCCTGGGCGGTCATAGCGGGAGCCTGTGGTGTGCTTAACGGGCACGGCTATACGGTCGGCTTTATGGGTGCTCCGGTGGAACTGAAAGAGATTGGCGATGATGGTGGAGACGACTGCACGAACCCTTTCCACTTGGTCGGCTTTGGGGCGTCGCGCTCTCGGCTGGGCTTCAAAATAGAGCGTCGTGACGCAATCCACCCAGGGAGCTAAGAGCGGCCCCTCACAGGCAAGCCATGGGTTGAACCAGAAGTCGGAGGAGGATTGATCGGTATCTCCTTCCTCACCCTCTTCAGCTTGAAGGCGGCTCACGGGGAAGGCCTCTTTGAGCCGACCAGGAGGCCCACCAGAAGCCATATGGGGCGGGCTAAGGAACACTCACCGGAACGGCCGAAAGCAGGCGCAGAGAAGCGCCGTGAGCGAGGACTTCGAGCAGCCGCACGGCCGCTTTCTGTCGCTGACGTCAAGCTCCCTTCCGCGCCGCCCAATGCCGCCCTGGCGCCAACATACGCTGATGCAGAAGCCCAAGTAGGTCACTCGTTTGTGTGGTTGCCGCTATCATTCTCCAACCCGCCGCGTCGGCAACTTCATGGGCGCTTGTCGCCAGCCCGGAAGGTGCGACGGATGCGGCCCGTAGCGATGCCTTCTGGCGGCGATGATGGCGGGGATGGCAACTGAGGCCAGGCCTTCGCAGGCCTTCTCCAGCGCCTCCCCTAGCCGCCGCATGACCAGCCCGGAGGATCGCGGATAGGCATGCAGCGTATAGGGCACCATGCGACCGTCTCGGGTCTCAATGTTCCAACTGCGATGCGTGCCGCTGGCGAGCCTGTGAACGGCCTTGGCGGCTTGCACAATGCGGAACTCGCGGACACGGTGGGAGCCCCTGTCGTCCTCGATCAATGCCGCCGTTGCGAGACAGATGGCGATGAGGCGATCCGGGTTGATGTTTGCCTCTCGGAGCCGCGCAAAGGCCACTTGCGCCCTATAGGCCGGTGAGCGTCCCCTCAGGTTCATTGCGGGGTCTACCGGCCCTGCCATCGCCAGCTTGACGTTGAGTTCCTGCCAAGCGGCAAAGGCGAGAGGGTGCCCGGCGTTGGCCTTGAGCCAGCTTTCGGCGCACTTCACGTAGGGCTTGAGGTCGGCCGCGCGATAGCCCGGATGCCAATGCGAGCCGTGCCGGGCTTTGCGCTGAACGTGGTAGACGCAATGGAATTGCTGGACAGGCCGGTGCTTCGGGGCGGCTACGGGCCTGCCGCACCCGAGGATGGCACAACGGGGTCCGGCTTGGTGTTGGTGATGATTGATGGCGTTCATTCGATCCTTTCTCATGCAAGGGCGCGGTAGACGCTTCGTTCGCTGACCCCGAGACGGGAGGCGATGGCGGCCCGCGTGAGGCCCTCCGCAGCAAGCGCCTTGATGCTGTCCTTTTGGTTCATCGCCTTGGGGGCACGGCCCGTATATTTCCCCTCCGCCTTCGCCTTCTCTATGCCGGCCCGCTGGCGCTCCAGCATCATGGTCCGCTCAAATTCCGCGAAGGCCGCGAACATGGCGAGTTGCAGCTTGCCGGTTGCGGAGCGAGTGTTGATGGTCTCTCCGGCAAAGTCGAGGATGCGCAGGCCGATGTCCCGGTCCTCAAGGTCCTTCACAATGTCGAGGAGGGAGCGGAGGTCTCTGGCGAGCCGGTCCATCTTCGTCACCACCAGCGTATCGCCCTCTCGGAGGAACCGCAGAGCTTCGTCAAGTTGGTCCCGCTGCTTTGCCCCGGAGGCGTGCTCTTTGAAGATGCGCTCGCATCCTGCCGCCTTGAGGGCTTCAAGCTGGGCATCAAGCCCGGCCGTCTGGTCTGTGGTGCTAGTCCTTGCGTATCCCGTCAACATGTCGCTGGCTTCCTTCCAATGCTGCCAATAGCCTCTAGAAGCTAGAACATGAGTCTGCCAAAAGTCAATGTCAACCCTAGTGGCAGTCTCTTTTGCCCTAGAACCTGACAACGCGAGCATCCTGACAGAACCTTGCCCTATTGGCAGCAGCGATGAGTGGGCAGGACCGAACCACGACAGAGCAGAGGCGACGGCAGAGCGGAGGCGGACCAAGGACAGACCGGGCGGGATGCGCGAACGGGGTGACATCATGGAACGCTTTGGGTCCCATCCGGGGCACCGGGGGGAACCGCTCTGCCGCCGCCTCTAGAGTGACCTCTCGGAAAGGTGACCCTTGGGGGAGTTGGCCAGCCGGGTTACGGAGACCAGCCTAAAGGCCGCGCTCCATGTTGCTAGCCAAGCGGGTGGAGGCACGCCGCTCAGTTGTCGTTTTCGGGTTCGGCGTCATCTTCATCCAGCCAATCGAATAGCTGCCGAAGATCGTCGTCATAGAGCCCTGCGGACTCGTCAAGGAGCCGGAAGAGGAGCCCGAGATTAGCCAGATAGGCTTTGGCGGAGTGAGCTTCGGGCCACGTTCCATCCGCTTGGCGCCTCGCCACAAGCCGCTCGACCTCCTCTAGAGCCACGGCGCGAGAATCGTTGCGCGGATGCGGGTCCGGCTCGACGTAAGTGTTCTCGGGGTCAAGGTCGTGCTCTTGCCAGAGCGCTTTGGTCGCCTCGCCTGCCACGGCCCCGAAAAGGATGCGGCGGGCATTCACGTTGAGGTGGGCAGCGCCTCGAAAGGACATTTTGAGATAGACCTTCGGCGGCGTACCGTGATTGGAGTTGGCCGCGAAGGAGTGTCCGGAGCGGCTTAGCTCGAAGAGGACCGCAGCGGCGAGGGTGCTCATTTTGACCACTACTGGGTTGACGCCTCCCACCGGGATGATGGCCTGCATGGAAGAGGTGTCCTCCTCATCGTCCGGATTGGTTGAGAAGAGGAAGACGCTGCCAACCCAGGGCGGGCATGCGGCGAGGTTGAAAATTTCCTGCGGCAAGGCGCGGAGCCGCTCGGGGGTGATGAGCGGGGTGGCCTCGAAAGCGGCCTGTTGCTGACGTTTAGACTTACGCTTCATGGTGGTGTCCTGTAGCTGGCGTTAAGCAGCAACCTTGCGATTGCTACGGTTGGGTGCTACAGGTTGGCGGCGTGAAAGCGCGGAAAACCTAATGTTTTCAGTGCCTGATTGGTGGTGCGGAAGGCTTCAATCCTCTCTGGCAGCACCATTTTCCAGAGATAACCTTGGCGTGGACACGCTATCCCGCCGATCGTCCGAGCAGCGAAGGCGTGGCCGCCTGCCGCCGTCACTGGATCGCAACCTCCGTCGCCGGCAGGGAAGCCGTGTCGACGGTGACGACGACGGACATGCCCGGCGCGAGCGTGCCGGCGAGCGGCTGGTCGGGGTCGATCGATATTCTGATCGGCAGGCGCTGGGCGACCTTCGTGAAGTTTCCGGTGGCGTTGTCGGGCCGCAGGATGCTGAATTCCGAACCGGCCGCCGGCGAGAAGCGCTCGATCCTGCCGGTCAGCTCCGCATGCTGCAGGGCGTCGACGCGGAAGCTGACCGGCTGGCCGATCTTCAGGCCGGCGAGCTGCGTCTCCTTGAAATTGGCGATGACCCATATCTTTTCCGGAACGATCGCCAGCAGCTGCGTGCCGGCCGAGACGTACTGGCCGAGCCGCGCGCCGACCTCGCCCAGCCGGCCGTCCTGCGGCGCGGTGATGCACGTGTTCTGCAGGTCGATCTCCGCCAGATGCACGGCCGCTTCCGCGCCTTCCACCGCGGCCTCGAGGGACCGGCGCCCGACGATCGTGGCCTGCAGCTCCTGGCGCGACACGTCCAGCCCGGCCTGCATCTGCGTCAGGGTGGCCCGAGCCTGGTCGGCCGTTGAGCGCGTCTTGTCGGCTTCGCTCGCCGTGACCACGCCGCGCTTCAGCAGCGGCTCGATCCGCGCCCGGTTGGACTGGGCGACGTCGAGGGCGACCCGCGCGCCTTCGACCTGCGCCTCGCTGGCCCTGACGCGGGCTTCGTCGGACAGCCGCTGCTGCTCGGAATTGGCGAGCGCCGCCTTCTGGGCGGCCAGCGTGGCGCGCGCCTGCTCCAGCTTCTGCGCGAAGATGCGGTCGTCCAGCCGCACCAGGAGCTGTCCGGCCTTCACCTGCTGATAGTCCTGCACCGCCACCTCCGCGACATAGCCGGCGAGCTGCGGCGCGATGATCGTCACCTGGCCGCGCACATAGGCATTGTCGGTGGTCTCGACCGTCGATGTGAAGGGAGGCAGACGCCACGCATAGAGGACCAGCGTCAGGCCGGCGGCGCCAAGGCCGATGGCAAGAAGGGTTGCGGCGGAGCGGAACAGCTTGGGCATGGGCGTAACGTCGTCGTCAGGTTTGCGAAGCTGCCGGGGAGACAGCGGTTCGGTTGCGGATGGTGTCGTAGGCGAGATGGAGCAGGAGCGCCGCGAGCGCGGCGACGGCAATCAGCGCGATCATGAGGAAGGCGTCGTTGTAGGCGAGCACATTGGCTTCGCGCGTCGCCTGCTGACCTAGCGCGGCGATGCCCTCGGCGCTCAACAGGGTCTTGTCGGTGATGGTGCGGCCATAGGCGTTGCCGAGCTGGGCGACGCGCTGCGCCACCAGCGGATCGGTGAGCGCCAGATGCTCGACGAGGTGATTGGAGTGGAATTTCTCGCGCAGCGTGATGAAGCTGCCGAAAACGGCCGAGCCGAGCAGGCCGCCCATGCTCTGCGTGGTCAGGAACAGGATGACGAAGCTGAGAATGTAGTTCGGTCCCTTCTTCAGCGCCGACATCAACCCGCTCGCCACGGCCGGCGGCAGGAACAGCGCGCCGGCGAAGGCGATCATCGCCTGGCTCAGGAACATCTGCGACGGCCGGGTCAGATTGGTGGCCTGGCTGTCCATGAAAGCGCCGACGGCGAGCAGGGCGAGCGCGACCATATGGATGAGCGGCTCGCGGCCCGGCTTCATGACGGCGGTGCAGGCGAGGCCGCCGGCGATCGTGGCGGCGAGGATGATCCAGTAGAGCGTCGTCGTCTGGTCGTTGCTGAGGCCGAGCACCTGGAAGAAGCCGGACGCGCCGGTGGTCTGTTCCGACAGCACGATGCGGAAGATCAGCAGGGCGCCGGTGAAATGCAGCACGGCCGGGCTGGTCAGCCAGCGCACGTCGATGAGCGGATTGGCGCGGTTGAGCTCGATCACCGCGGCAATTGTGACGGTGACGACGGCCAGCGCCAGCAGCTCGCCGAGCCACGGCGCCTCGAACCACCAGTAGAGGCGGCCCAGCACCAGCACGATCGCGGTTGCGCCGAAGCCGGTGGCGATCAGCAGGTAGCTGGCGACGTCCAGCCGTTCGATCACCTTGGCCCGCGGCGGCGGCGTCAGCGGCAGCAGATAGACCAGGCAGAAGGCGAGCATCGCCAGGGCGAGCTCGAGCACGGTCAGCCCATGCCAGCCCTCGATGTCGAACAGCGCCGGCGAGATCAGCCGTGCCACCGGCGCGCCGATCGAAATATTGGTCAGCGCCAGCGGCAGGCCGATCCGCATCTTCAGATGCGGCGGGAAAGGTTCGAGCATGTAGAGGAAGCCGAGCGTCGACATCGGCGCGGCGGCGATGCCGCTCATGAAGCGCACGACGATGGCGGACGGCAGGTCGCTGATGAACAGGTTGAGCAGGCAGGCGACGACGAAGCCGAGGATGCTGAGCTCGGCGAAGTTGCGCAGGCCGTACTGGGTGCGGATCTTGATGAGCGCGAGCGACAGCGAGACGTTCGGCGCCATATAGGCGGCGACCATCCACGTCGCCTCGTTGGTGGTCGCGCCGATCGCGCCCTGGATCTGCGGGATGTTGGCGGTGATCAGGTTCATGCCGAGCCCCTGGCTGAGAGCGAGGAGCAGAGACGCCAGCATGTAAGCGCCGGCGCGCGCCGGATGCATCGGCACGAAGGGCGGGGGCGTCGCAGGCTGCGAGGCGGACGCGGATTGCCCGTCAGCCTGCGGGACGGCGGCCTGCGCTTGCCGCCGCTCCGCTGCCGGATCGGCCGATTCTCGCCGTTGCATGGCTTGTATGCCGGACATCGTGGCCGACCCGCATCAGCCGGCGGCGCCGACGTTGCGCGCCACCTGCGTCAGCACGCGCGTCGCAACCTCGAGGTCGCGCTCGTCGACGCCGAGGAGCACCTGCTCGCGCAGCTCGTCGGCGTAGTCGAGAATGGTTTCGGCCTCGCGCCGCGCGGTTTCGGTGAGAAAGATGCGCTTGGCGCGCCGGTCGCCTTCGACGGACTGGCGCGTGACGAAGCCCTTCTTCTCCAGCGCGTCGATGAGGCTGACCATCGACGGCTGCTCGACCTCCAGCGCTTCTGCGAGCTCGCTCTGGGTCGCGCCTTCCTGCTTGGCCAGATGCATCAGCAGCCGTGCCCGCGACAGCGTCAGCCCCTGCGACCGTACGCGCGCATCGAACAGCGTGCGCATCTTGCGGTTCACCTTCGTCAACTGGTCGACGAAGGCCGTTCGGGCGGCCGTCACATCCATAGGAGTCACATGGTTAGATTGAACATGGTTAGAAACCTAATTAATTAGCAGGAGGACGTCTGACAAGGGCGAGATGGTATCGGACCGGAAAAAAGCCGCCATTTCCTGCTGCCGTTGACATCGAGGGGCGGTTGGCTGTTATCAGCCGCGACGCCCGGACGCGGGATCAGATCGAACCGGATTTTTGCCTATGACCAATGTTGCGCTCACCGGCCTTGCGCGCGAACTGGCGGAGCGCGCCGACAGCGGCCGTCCGGTCCGCATCGGCGTCATCGGCTCCGGCGAGATGGGCACCGATCTGGTCACCCAGGGCATGCTGATGAAGGGCGTCGAGGTCTGCGCCATCTCCACCCGTCGGCCGCACACCGCCCGCGCGGCGATCCGCATCGCCTATGGCGACGAGGCAATGGCGGCGGAGGCCGGCACGGCTTCGCAGGTGACGGCGGCGATCGAGAGCGGGAAGATCGCCATCACGTCCAACGAGCTGCTGGTGCGGGACCCGCTGATCGACGTGGTCATCGACGCCACCGGCAAGCCCGGCGTGGCCGCCGATTTCGACTTGATGGCGATGGAGCACGGCAAGCATGTCGTGATGATGAATGTCGAGGCCGACGTCACCATCGGCCCCTATCTCAAGCGCCAGGCCGACCGGCTTGGCGTCGTCTATTCGGTCGGCGCCGGCGACGAGCCGTCCTCCTGCATGGAACTGATCGAGTTCGCCAGCGCGCTCGGCTACACCATCGTGTCGGCCGGAAAGGGCAAGAACAACCCGCTCAACCACGACGCAGTCCCGGACGACTATCGCGCGGAGGCGGAGCGGCGCAACATGAACCCGCGCATGCTGGTGGAGTTCGTCGACGGCTCCAAGACCATGGTCGAGATGGCGGCGATCGCCAACGCCACCGGGCTGGTGCCCGACGTGCCCGGCATGCATGGGCCGAAGGCCGACCGCGACGATCTGGCGCGCGTGCTGATCCCGCGCGAGCATGGCGGCCTCCTGTCGAGGAAGGGCGTCGTCGACTATACCGTCGGCAAGGGCGTCGCCCCCGGCGTCTTCGTCGTCGTCGAGGCGACGCATCCGCGCGTCATCGAGCGCATGGACGACCTGCATGTCGGCAAGGGCCCCTACTACGCCTTCTTCCGGCCCTACCACCTGACCTCGCTGGAGGTGCCGCTGACGGCGGCCCGCATCATGCTGCACGGCAAGCCGGACATGGTGCCGCTGCCGCGCCCGGTGGCGGAGGTGTGTGCGCTCGCCAAGCGCGATCTTGCCGCCGGCGAGACCTTCGATGCGATCGGCGAGACCTGCTACCGCTCATGGACCATGGCGGTGGCCGAGGCGCGGGCGCAGAAGGCCGTTCCGGTCGGGCTGCTCGAAGGCGGCAAGGTGCTGAAGCCGGTGAAGAAGGGCGAACTGCTCACCGCCGACAACGCCGTGCCCGACCGCGCGACGCGGCTCTACGAGCTGCGCCGGCTGCAGGACGAGATGCTGTATGGCGCACAGTCCAGCTGAAATCCGATCCGAACGCTTCTACCGCTAATCCTCCGAACCACCTGGCACGGCTGTTGCACCGCGACTCCCGGCGGCGGCCGCGTTGTGGCTGGGCCGTGCCAAGGCGGCAGGAGTAAGCGGCAAATGACCGACATCGTGACGAGAGCCCGTGCCAGATTGAGACATGCCGATCCGCAAGCGGCCGGCATCCGCTTCGAGGCGCTCGATTCCTGGCGCGGCATCTGCGCGCTGCTGGTCGCACTCATGCATTTTCCGGCCGCCGGCCCGATCACCGAAAGCCTTTTCGTCCGCAACGCCTATCTGTTCGTCGACTATTTCTTCGTCCTGTCGGGTTTTGTCATCGCGCATGGCTACTGCCACAGGCTGGGGACCGGGCTCGACTACATGCGCTTCGCCATTCTCCGGACCGGCCGCATCTACCCGCTGCACGCGGCGGTCCTCCTGCTTTTCGTCGCCTTCGAGACGCTCCGCTGGACCGTCCCGGCGCTGCAGGGCGACGGTGCCGCGCCGTTCACCGAAGCCACCGGCCTGCGCGAGCTGCTCAACAGCCTGCAGCTGCTCAACGGCCTCGGCGTCGAGGACCGGCTCACCTGGAACGGGCCGAGCTGGAGCATCTCGGCGGAGTTCTGGACCTACCTGCTTTTCGGCGCGGCCGTCCTGATCCTCGGGCGCGGCATCTGGGTGGCCCTCATCGCCGCGATCGTCGCGGGCCCGGCAGTGATCTATGCCTTCTCGCCGGACTACATGGACGCCACCTGGGATCTCGGCTTCGTCAGGTGCCTGTACGGCTTCTCCCTCGGCGCGCTGCTTTGTCAGCTTGCCGGCCCTGGGCTGCTGCGCGCAAGGGGGCAAGGTGCCGTGCGATCGGAGCCCTCGACAATGTGGACGGTTGCCGAGGTGCTCGCCGTCGCGGCCGTGGTCGGTTTCGTCAGTGCCGTCGGCCGCGGGCCGGCGAGCGTGGCCGCGCCGTTCCTGTTCGCGGTCGTGCTGTGGATCTTCGCCCATGAGCGCGGCCTGGTCAGCCGGGTGCTCAGGACGCGGCTGTTCTTCTGGCTCGGCACCCTCTCCTACGGCATCTATCTCGTGCACATCTTCGTGCAGAGCCGGATGATCAATGTCGCGAGCCTGGCCCAGAAGGTCACGGGCACCGAGCTGGTGGGCACTTTCTCCCTCGGCGGCTCGGAGCTTTACGGCTTCGGTGTCGGCGGCGCGATTTTCGGCACGGTCATGGTCGCCGTGATGATCGTCCTCGTCGTCGCTACGGCGCTCGCCGGCCATTTCCTGGTCGAGCGGCCCTTCCAGCGCCTGTCGAGGAAGCTGGCGGACAGCCTTGCTTCGCTGCGGACGACGAGGAGCGTGGCGAAGAACGTTGGAAGCCGCGCGCCGGCATGAGAGGCATTTCCACGATGCCGGCTGCTTAAGTGGCCGGCCGTTGTGGGATCGCCGGCGCTACTTACCAAGTTCCACCGACCTTGCCCGTGCCGCCTCGACCGCCTCGGCGACGAGGTTCTTCAGCCGGTCGCCGCCCATCAGCACGGCAAGGGCGGCGGCCGTCGTGCCGTTCGGGCTGGTCACCTGCCGACGCAGCGTGGCCGGCTCCTCGCTGCTTCCGGCGGCAAGGCTTGCGGCACCCAGGACGGTCTGCATGGCGAGCAGCTTTGCCGTTTCGGCCGGCAGCCCGGCCGCTTCGCCGGCCGCCGTGAGGCACTCTATGAAGTGGAACACATAGGCCGGACCAGAGCCGGACACGGCGGTCACGGCGTCCATCAGGCTTTCGTCGGCGATCTCTGCGACGGCGCCGCTGGTGGCGAGCAGATCCTTGACGAAGCCGAGCTCGGCGGCCGGCACCTGGCGGTTGGCGAAGACGACCATCATGCCCATGCCGATCGCCGCCGGCGTGTTCGGCATGCAGCGCACCACCGGCGTGGCAGCGCCCAGCACGGCCTCGAAGGTCGCGATGGGGGTACCGGCGGCGATCGACAGGAACACCGTCCCGCCGTCGGCGAAGCGCCGGTATTCGGCCGTCACCTCGCGGATGACCTGCGGCTTCACCGCCAGGATCACCAGCCGTGGCGCCGCGTTCGCCGGAATCTCCGCCGGGCTCGCGCCGGTCGCCACGCCGAGCGCCGCGGCGCGGTCGCGCAGCTCCGTGCTCGGCTCCACCACGAAGATCTCGGCGGCCGCCAGTCGGCCTGCCTTCAGCCAGCCGGCGAGCATCGCGTAGCCCATGTTGCCGCAGCCGACGAGCACTGTCCCGATGGTCATGATCCAATTCCCTCGCTGAGCGAAATGCGGCGGCCGCCACCGCGTTCTCGCGTCTAGCGGGGATTCAGCGCCGCGCCAAGCCGGCACGAGCGGCGGCGGCCGCGGCCGGCCTGGCAACTGCCGGCCTCGTGCCCGCGATCGGGAACCGCGCGACCAGTCGCATGCCGATGACGGCGAAGACGAAGAACAGCCAGACCTGGTCGGCGCGGCGGAAGAAGAAGCTTTCGAGGAAGGCGTTGAGCGCCGTGAACAGCAGGATCATCATGAACAGGTCGCCCAGCAGCACGTTCTCGCGCAGTCGCGGGATGCGCAGGAAGTCGACCACCGGGACGACGAGGAAGGCCCAGGCGGCGACGAACAGCGCCGGCAGCCCCATGAAGACGGCGATGTCCATGTAGCCGTTGTGGCCGTGGACGATGTCGCGGATGTCCCAGTCCCGGTCGAAAGGCTGGCTGCTGTTCTCGAGCAGCGGCGTCTGCCAGAAGCTCTCGTAGCCGTAGCCGGTCCATGGCCGCTTGACGATCATCTCGCCGGAGAATTCCCACAGCGTGGTGCGCCCCGTATAGGTGAGGTCGGGGAAATGCTGGGCGGCGAGATGTCTCAACGGGTCGATGAAGACGATGCCGAGCGTTGCCACCGCCGTGCCGGCGACCGTCAGCCAGAACAGCAGGGCGACCAGCGGCCGCACGCCGTAGAGGCCGGGCAGCGCGACCACGATCATGGCGACCGGCACCAGGCCGGCGGCGGTCTTGGAGCCGGTGTTGAGCACGAAGATCATGGCGCCGGCGAACAGGATCGCGCCGCTCCGGCGCCGCCCGCGCCGGAACAGGTAGAGGCCGCAGAAGGCGAGGCAGGCCATGACCGGGCCGGCGATGTTCTTGTGGGTGAAGACGCCGCGCCACAGGCCGGCGTGCTGCGGCTCCGCCGAGGCGGTCGTGTGCACGGCTTCGTTGGGGAACAGCGCCAGGCCGGCATAGCTGAGCGCCACCGTCGCCAGCCCGGCCACCGCCAGCGCCGTCGAGAAGGCGTCGGCGTCGCGCGGGATGGCGAGCACCGTCGCCACGACGAGAATGCCGATGAAGGTGAAGGAGGCGGCGCGCGCCGCGGCCGACGGATCGAGCGAATTGGCGACCGACAGCAGGAAGAAGCCGAACAGGACGAGCAGCGACGGGCTGAACAGCGCCGAGATCACGCGCGGCGTGGCGAAGGCGGCAAGCGAGGCGATCGAGATCGCGCCGAGCGTGCCGTAGCCGAGCTGGTTGACGATGTTGCCGCCGGCGACATAGCCCGACCCGCCCGGCTGAAACGGCTGGAACGAGATCATCAGCATCGCCAGCATGCCGCTGGCGATCGCCGTCGGCAGGCCGGCGGACGAGAGCCAGGCCGGCAGGGCCGGTCCGTCAGTTCTTTTCGGGCTGACGGTACTGCTCATTGGCGTATCCGAATTCGGCCATCACCCGCCCTGCCGCCACATAGACCGGGTAGAGCCCGATCGACGGCGAGCCGGTGCGCACGAGGCGTATCGCGCCGCGCAGCGGCGAGGCGGCCAGCAGCGCCAGGCTCTTCAGCAAGACCTTGACGCTTGCGAACGGCGTGCCGGCGCGGCGCTTCTTTTCCACCAGCGTCGAGATCACGCCGTTGCGCAGGCTGCGCGCCCGGATCCAGTCCTGCTCGACCCGACGCGCCGGCACCGTCTCGTGCACGGTCGCCTCGGCGCACCAGGCGAGCCGGAAGCCGCGCTGCGCCGCGCGGCTGAGGAAGTCGGAATCGCCGCCGCCCATGAAATTGAATTTGAGGTCGAGGAATGGCCGCTCCATGGCGTCGAGCACGGGCCGGGTGACGAACAGGTTGCCGGACGAATAGAGGGCCGGAACGCGGCCGCTGGCGCGGTAGGGCGGGGCGAACACCGGATGCTCGGCCCAATGCGCATGCGCCGGCTCGGCGAACACCGGCACCTGCGGCCCGCCGACGATGTCGGCGCCGAATGCCTGCGCCGCCTCGCAAAGACGCTCCAGCCAGTCCGGATCGGCGATCTCGTCGTCGTCGATGACGGCGACCGCCTTCAGGTTTGGGAACTGCTCCAGCGCCGTCTGCCAGCCGGCATTGTAGGCGCAGCAATTGCCGCGCTCATGCGCGATGATCGCCAGGCCCGGCAAGGCGCCGGACAGGAGGCGCGGCGCAACCGCCTCGGCGCCCTGCCGGCCCTCCGCGTCGTTTTCCATGATGATGACGGCGAAACGGCGCGTCGTCCGCTGCGCGGCGAGCGAATCGAGCGTCTCCAGCACCTGCTGCGGCCGGCGGAACGTCGGCACGGTCACGGCGATGTCGATCGCGGCGCGATCGAGGTGAGGCGATGTCGCCACGAGGGTAATGAGACTGTCCTGCAAGGCTGGCGCGTCCGCATGCTGCTGGTGCGCGCAGTCATCGCATTCTTCGCCATAAGGATTCGTTAAACACCTTGGACGGTGTGGGCTGCAATCGCCCGCGGCTGCGCGACTATATGCGTGTTTTGTCAACGATTGGGCGCCATCTGGTAATATCGATCTGATAAGGCCCCGATGCATCTGTTGTTCGCCACCTCGATCGTGCCCGACGGGTCGCTCGGTTCGGGCTACGAGATTGCCAATGCGGCGATCGTCGACGCGCTGCGGCGCGCCGGCGCGCGGGTGACCGTGCTCGGCTTCACCTGGCCGGGCAGTCTGCCGGCAGACCCCGATCAGACCATCGTGCTCGGCTCCGTTGACGTGCGCAACGAGACGGCGAGTTCGATGCAGAAGGTACGGTGGCTCGCAGAAGCGGTGCGCAGCGGCTCGACCTTCGCCTCGGCGAAGCTGCGCGGGCCGGGCGCCGATGCCGTGCGCGCGGCGATCCGCCGGGCCGGCCATGTCGACGGCTACGTCCTCAATTCCGTTCAGATGGCCGGCGCCTATGAGCGCTGCTTCGAGGACCGGCCTTCCCTGTTCGTCGCCCACAATGTCGAGGCGCAGTCGGCCCGCGAGAACGCGCACAGCGCCCCCGACGCCTTCCAGCGCCTGCTGTTCCGCCGCGAGGCGCAACTGCTGGAAGCCCTGGAGGCCCGGCTGTGCCGTCGCGCCCGCTTCGTCTTCACCCTCTCGGAGGAGGACCGCGCCGCCCTCGGCGTGGCTACGGACGGCCGCTCGGCGGCGCTGCCGCTGGTGACCCGCGGCACGCCGCCTTTGGCGCCGGTCCGCCGGGAGATCGATTGCGATGCAGCGCTGATCGGCACCTGGACGTGGCAGCCCAATCGCGTCGGTCTGTCATGGTTCCTCGACGAGGTCGTCCCGCATCTGCCGGACGATTTCAGGATTCGCATCGCCGGAGCCATTCCGGCCGGCCTCACCTCGAGCCAACCTGGCGTGCGCTTCGTCGGACGCGTGCCCGATGCGCACGACTTCATCCGCCGAGCGGCCTGCGTGCCGCTGATCAGCCGCGGCGGCACCGGGGTGCAGCTGAAGACCATCGAGACCTTCGAGCTCGGCCTGCCCTCGGTCGCCACGTCGAGCGCGCTGCGCGGCATCGCCGAGAAGCCCGCCAACTGCGTCGTTGCCGACGACCCGCGGGCATTCGCCGCGGCGCTCCGGAAGGCCGTCGCGGCCGGGCCGCGCCATGTCGACGGCCGCGGCTTCTACGAGGCGCAGCGCGCGGCGCTCGACCGCGCCATCGCGCGCGGCCTCGCGGCGCTGGGCTCGGTCGGACAGGAGGCCTGCGCGTGAACGTCCATGCCGCATTCGCCCAGTTCGGCGTCAGGAGCTGGAAGACGATCCTGGGGGTGTCGGTCGCCAGCATCGGCTGGGATGACGCGGTGCGACTGCTGCAACGGCTGATCGAGGAAGACCGCTTCACCCGCATCAGCTTCCTCAATGCCCACAACGCCAATCTCGCCACCACCGACGGCGAGTTCGCTGCAGCGCTCGAGGATTTCCTCATCCTTCCCGACGGCATCGGCGTCGATATCGCCGCCAGGCTGCTCTACGGCACGTCGTTCCCCGCCAATCTCAACGGCACCGATTTCGTGCCCGGCTTCCTGCGCGAGACGGCGCGGCCGCTGACCGTCGGGCTGATCGGCGCCAAGGCCGACAATGTCGAGGGCGCGGTGCGCAACATGGCGCGGCTGATGCCGCGGCACGAATTCGTCCTGGTCAATGACGGCTATTTCACCGAGGCCGAGGAGCAGCAGATCCTGGAGCGCATCCGCACCTTGCGGCCGGACATCCTGCTGGTCGCCATGGGCGTGCCGCGCCAGGAACTATGGATCCGGCGCAATCTCACCGGGGAGCATTGCACGCTGCCGATCGCCGTCGGCGCGCTGTTCGATTTCATGAGCGGTTCCGTGCCGCGGGCGCCGCTGCTGGTGCGCAAGCTCCGCCTGGAATGGCTGTTCCGCCTGACGCTCGAGCCGGTGCGGCTCTGGCGGCGCTATGTCGTCGGCAATCCGCTGTTCATCGCCCGGGTGCTGCGCGACAAGCTTCTGGGCCGGCAGGCGGCGCTGTGAACACGCGCGTCGATCCGCAGGACACCGGAATCCCGCTCGCCGCAAGGCCCGCGCAGGCTTCGCGGGCAGTGATGGTGACGGCGAGCTATGCGCCCGACTTCGAGCGATGCCGGCTGCTCTGCGAGACGGCGGATCGCCACGTCGCCGGAATGGCGCATCACTACATCCTGGTGGAAGGCCGCGACGTCGCGCTGTTCCGGCGGCTGGAGACGCCGCGCCGCACGGTCGTCGACGAGCGTGATATCCTGCCCCGCTGGCTGCGCCCGTTCGACGATCCGCTGAGCGGCTTCCGGCGCCGCATCTGGCTGAGCCTGCGCACCCAGCCGCTGCGCGGCTGGCATGTGCAGCAGCTGCGCCGCATCGCGATTGCCCGCCACGTCGCGGAGGAGGTGCTGGTCTTCTGCGATTCCGACGTCGCCTTCCTGCGGCCCTTTGACCTTTCGAGCTTTCGCCGCGACGGCAGGACGCGACTGTTCCGCCGCGACCACGACCTCTTCAACGAGGGGCTGGACGGCCATGTCCAGCAGCGCATCTGGTCGGTGAACGCGGCGAAGCTGCTCGGGCTGGCCTCGCTCGAGGGCGTCGGCCACGACTACATCACCACGCTGATCGCCTGGGACCGCGAAACGGTGCTGGCGATGTGCGATCACATCGAGCGGGTCAACCGGCGCCATTGGGTGGCGGCGGTCGGTGCGGCCCGCAAATTCTCCGAATGCATGATCTACGGCCGCTACGTCGACGAGGTGATCGGCGGCGAAGGCCATTTCCACGATGCGGAAGAATTCTGCAACGTGCTGTGGTACGGCAAGCCGATGTCCGACGACGAATTCCGCGCCTTCGTCGCCGGCATGGCACCGGGCCAGGTCGCCGTCGGCATGCAGTCCTTCATCGGCACCGACGTCGCACGCCTCCGCAAGCTGGTTCTCGAGAGCTGAAGCCTCAGGCGCGCTTGGCGGGCAGCCGCAGCGCCGAATAGGTGAGGGCGGCCGATACAAGATAGAGCAGCGCGAAGACGCCGTTGAGCGACCAGATCAGGTCGCCGGCATTGCTGGTCGCCGACAGGGCGAAGGCCAGCAGCAGCGCCTTGGCGGCCCCCAGCAGCGCCAGGTTGACGGCCCGCAGCACCGTCTGCCCGCGCGCGAACAGCAGCTCGGCCTGGTATTCGACGAGGTTGCGGGCGCCGGGAATGGCGAAGGCGAGGATGACCAGCCCGGCCGTCTGCGCGATGTTGCGGCCGAGCGCGTTGGGGAAGAAGTGCAGCACCAGCGCCAGCGCGCAGAGCGCGGCGGTGGAGACGCAGAACACGGCAAGCTCGATGCCGCCGCGCAGCTTCAGGCTGGACAGCATGGCGGGCGTGCGCATCATCTTCTGCACCAGCATCATGGTGAAGGTGCGGATCGGGATCGCCGTCAGGTCGACCAGACGCATGATGACGGCATAGATGCCGGCAAGCTGCGCGCCGCCCATCGCGAGCACAATGAACTTGTCGAATTCCATCTGCAGGTAGAACAGGATCTCGGCGCCGGCGATCGCCAGCGAGTCGGACAGCCGGCGCCAGTAGAGGCGCGGCTCGAAACGCAGCCGCTGGCGCGGGTAGAAGAAGCCGAAGGCGATCGCCGCCACCAGCGCATTGGCGCCGAGATACCAGAGAGACCAGTGTGCCAGCGAGGCGTCGGCCTGCAGCATGAACAGCGTGGCGGCCAGCGCGCGCATGGCCGTGCCGAGGATGGTGAGCAGCGAGGCGCGGCCGAAGGCGCCGAGGCCGTTGTTGACGATGATCGCCAGCTCGACCGGCCGCCACAGCAGCGCCTCGGCGACGATGACGGCGGCGAAGATCGGCAGCGCCAGCGTGGCGCCGAAGAACAGCGCATGCACCAGCCAGCTTCCGGCAGCCAGCAGCGGCAGCGACAAGACCGCCATCAGCAGGAAGCCGGCGGTGAAGGTGCCGATCAGCCGCGGCTTGACGGTCGCCACCCGGTAGAGCGTGGAGATGAAGCCGAAGCCGAGGATGCGCGACAGCATGACGCCGGCGGCGGATGCCGTGGCGAACACGCCGAAGTCGGCGAGCGACAGCGTGTTGGCCAGGAAGACGAAATAGGCCAGCGAGAACACCAGCCGCCCGCCGGCGCCGCTGATCGCCGCCATATAGTCGCGCAGCAGGCCCCTGCGCTCCGACAGGAGCGCCGCCACGCGCGACAGGGTGCGCCTTCGCGAGCTCTCCACGGAACCGGCCATTGCCTGCGAGGCTAGCCTCGAATGATTAACTTGCCGTTCTTGCAAACTCGGCCGCGGCGGCCGCTCCGACGCATGCAGCCGACGGCAGGCGGTGGTTTCGGGACAAAGACATACGCAAGATCAAGCACCTGCGGTATGGAGCTTGGGGTTCTTGATGGGGGCTCTGTAGGACTATTTGCCTATTTTTGCTACCGCAGATTGCGGGCGGTTAACGATTTGTTTCCCATGTCGCTTTAACGTCCCTTAACGGATCGACCATCCGTTCCGCCGGCCGAATGAAAAAGCGCACAATTCATGCTGTACAACGACGACAGTGATTCTCCCGGGCGCGAGCGGTCGCTGCTGTCGCTCGGCGATGCGCTGCGCGAGGAGCCGGCGGCCGAACCGTCGCGACTGGCGCGTGCCATCGCCGAGGTCCGCGCCGAGAAGGACGCCGTCACCCGGCACCGCCTGGCACGTGCGCGCCGGAACGCGCGCGACACGCCGCTGCTGCATGCGCTGGAGGCGGTCCCGGCGGAGCCGTCGCCGTCCGGCCCTTTTCCCGTGAAGGCCGAGCCGTCTCTTCTGAAGCCCGCTCCGCCGCGCCCGGCGCCGGAACCCGCGCCTGCCGTGCCGGCCCCGGCACCAGCGGTGTCGTCCTGGCGCGATGCCCAGCCGAAACACGATGCGGAACCGAAACGCGCCGCCGTGGCGGAAAGGCCCGCCGGTGGTGGCGAGCCGGTCGCACGCCCCGCCGTCCAGCAGATGCCCGCGGCTGCCGAGCCGGCCCGCGCCGAGGCCGTTGCACCGCGCCGCGAGCCACCGGAGCCGGGGTGGCAGGCTGTCGAGCCGCTCGCTCCGGCCGAAGCCGCCGAGGCCGCCGGCCTGTGGCAGCCGCTGATCGACCCGGCCATCGTGCTTGCGGGCATCATGCGGTCGAAATGGCTGATCGTGGCGACGACCGTCATCGGCGCCCTGCTCGGCGTGCTGATCGCGCTCAACACGCCGAAGATGTATTATTCGTCGGCCGAACTGCTGGCCGATCCCCGCGACCTCAATCTGGTCGAGCGCGAGCTGACGCAGTCGGGTATCTCCAACGAAGCGACGCTGGCGATCGTCGAGAACCAGGTGCGCATCCTGACCTCCGGCACCGTGATTGCCAAGGTGGTGGAACGGCTGAACCTCGCGGAGGATCCCGAGTTCAACGGCCAGGGCGGCGGCGTCAGCCTGGGTAGCCTGATCTCGTCGGCGCGCTCGCTGATCTTCCCCCGCGACGGCGAGGACGATCCGGGCCGCCGCCATGCGCTGGCCTCGATCAATCTGGCGAAGTCGCTGTCGATCGAGCGCCGCGGCAAGACTTTCGTCATCGTCGTGGCGGCGACCACCCAGAGCCCCGAGAAATCGGCGCTGATCGCCAATACCATGACGGAGGTGTTCCTGGAGAGCTACGGCCAGCTCCAGTCGAATGCCGCAGGGCGGGCGGCAGGCGAGCTCACCTCCAAGCTCGACGAGCTGCGCGCCGGCGTCGAGGCGGCGGAGCGCAAGGTCGAGGCCTTCAAGGCCGAGAACGACCTCATCGACGCCCAGGGCCGGCTGATCACCGACGACGAGATCCTGAAACTCAACGACCAGCTGTCGACGGCGCGCGCCCGCACGCTGGAGCTCAACGCCAGGGCGGCCTCGACGCGCGACGTCAACGCCGACGCGGTCCTCGGAGGGGCGCTGCCGGAAGAGCTGGCCTCGCCGACCTTGCAGGAGCTGCGGGCGCAGTATTCCGCGCTGAAGGGCGAGGCCGACAGAATGGCCGTGCGGCTCGGCCCCAGGCATCCGCAGCTTCAGGCCGTCGAATCGCAGCTCAGCGGCGCGCGTGGCCTCATCGATGCGGAGATCAGGCGGATCTCCACCTCGACCCAGACCGAGCTCAGGCGCGCCGTGCAGCTCGAGCAGGAGCTGTCCGCGCGGCTGGCCCAGCTCAAGGTGCGTCAGGGCAGTCTCAGCAACGAGCTGGTGACGCTGCGCGAGCTCGAGCGCGACTCCACCGCCAAGCGCGCGGTCTACGAGGCGTTCCTGCTCAGGGCGCGCGAGACCGGCGAGCAGCAGGGCATCAACAGCGCCAACATCAGCGTCATCTCGAAGGCCTTTCCGCCGCTCGAATCCGAGCCGCCGTCGCGCAGCACCATCGCCATGGCCGGCGCTCTGCTCGGCCTGATGGCCGGTGTCGGCATGGGCGGCCTGCGCGGCACGGCGGAGGCGCTGCGCGACCGCGTGCGCGGCCGCCGGCCCGCCCGATCGTGGCGCCGCGGCAGCACCGCGACCATGTTCGACCAGGACGACGGCGGGCTGGCCGATGATGGCCGGAACGCCTTGGCTTCCGCGCCGGAGCCTGTCTCCGCCGACCGGCCACCGTCGGAACCCTTTGCCGAAGCCGACCAGACCGAACCGTCCCCCGTCTCACCGAAAGACACCGCCATGCACCCCTATCCGATGCCGCATGCTCCCTACGATCCCGCGCAGCAGCCGGCACCCGCCGCTGTGCCCTATGCCGCCCAGCCGGCCTGGCCGCAGCCGCCGGCCGGCTATGCGCCGCCGCCCTATCCGCCGCAGCATTATGCGCCGCAGCCGGGCTATGCCCAGCCTTACTACGCGCAGCCCATGCCGGCGCAGCAGCCCGCCGCCATGCCCTATGCCGCCCAGCCGGCCTGGCCGCAGCCGCCGGCCGGTTATGCGCCGCCCTATCCGCCGCAGCACTACGCGCCGCAGCCGGGCTATGCCCAGCCTTATTACGCGCAGCCGATGCCGGGGCAGCAGCCGCAGGCGCCGCAGCAACCGCAGGCGGCTCACCCGCAAGCGCCGGTGGATGCGCAATCGTCCATCGACGAGATCCGCTCCAGCCTGCGCGAGTTCCGCGAGGCCATCCGCGAGCTTGCCGATTCCCGTTCGCGCCGCCGCTATTTCTGAACGCGCGAAGTCCGGCCGTAGCAGGATTGCGGCACCCCGCGCCGCTTTGGCGAAATCGCGCCGGTGCCGTTGTTGACTATGCCTGCCGCAGTCGCGTGTCGGGAGCGGAATCATGGCTGATATCATCGACGGCAAGGCGGTCGCGGAGGATGTGGTCGGGCGGGTGAAGCGGCTGGCGGCGGAGCTGCGGGCCGGGACCGGCATCGTCCCGGGGCTGGCCGTGGTCATCGTCGGCGCGGATCCGGCCAGCCAGGTCTATGTCGCCTCGAAGGGCAAGAAGGCCAAGGAGTGCGGTTTCCACTCGGTCCAGCACACGCTGCCGGCCGACACGGCTGAGGCCGAGCTGGTCGCTCTCATCGAGACGCTCAACGCCGATCCGGCCATCCACGGCATTCTCGTGCAACTGCCGCTGCCGGAGCATATCGACAGCGGCCGCATCATCCAGACGATCTCGCCCCACAAGGACGTCGACGGCTTTCATTTCGTCAATGTCGGAAAGCTCGGCACCGGCGAGCTCGCCACCGCCTTCGTGCCGTGCACGCCGGCCGGCTCCATGCTTTTGATCGAGCGGGTGCGCGGCAAGGATCTGTCCGGGCTGAATGCCGTGGTGGTCGGCCGCTCCAACATCGTCGGCAAGCCGATGGCCAATCTGCTGCTCGCCGCCAACGCCACCGTGACCATCGCCCACAGCCGCACCAAGGACTTGGCGGCTCTCTGCCGGAGCGCCGACATCCTGGTGGCTGCGGTGGGAAAGCCCGAGATGATCTGCGGCGACTGGGTGAAAGAGGGTGCGACGGTGATCGACGTCGGCATCAACCGTATCGCAGCGCCCGAGAAGGGCGAGGGCAAGACGCGGCTGGTGGGCGACGTCGCCTATGGCGAGGCGGCGGAGAGGGCCGGCGCCATCACGCCGGTACCTGGCGGCGTCGGGCCGATGACGATCGCGCTGCTGATGGCCAACACCCTGGTCTCGGCCAGCCTCGCCGCGGGCCGGCCTAGGCCGGCGTTCTGACGGCGAATAGCGAGTGGCGAATAGCGAATAGTAAATAGTAAATAGTAAGAACGCATAAATCCTATTCGCTATTCGCTATTCCCTACTCGCTCTCTACCATGCCTTGCGCCGAGAGGGCGTTTCTGTAGAAGGCCGGCCATGACCGACGATCCACAAGCCGGCCGGCAGTTGGGCTTCCTGCTGGTCGACAAGTTCTCGATGTTCTCGCTTGCCGCGGCCATCGACGCCTTCCGCTCGGCCAACCGTCTGCTCGGCCGCGACGTCTATGGCTGGACCACGGTCTCGGCCGACGGCGATGCCGTCATGGCCTCAAACGGCCTGCCGCTCAAGATCGATTACAGCGTCGCCGACCTGCCACCGGTCGACATCCTGTTCGTCTGCGTCGGCCTGACCACCGAATTCCCGGGCAAGAGCAAGGTGCTGGCCGCCCTGCGCAGCCTGGGCCGGCGCGGCGGCGCGCTCGGCGCGCTGTCGGTCGGCTCCTACCTTCTGGCGGAGGCCGGGCAGCTGGAGGGGCACCGCTGCACCATCCACTGGGAGAACCGCGCCGGCTTCATGGAAAAGTTCCCGCACATCCAGTGCACCGGAAACGTCTACGAGATCGACCGCAAGCGCTACACCTGCGCCGGCGGCACCACCTCGATCGACCTGATGCTGGAGATCATCCGCCGCGATCATGGCGTCAACATCGCCAACGGGGTGGCCAACCAGTTCCAGCACGAGCGCATCCGCTCGGCCGGCGACCGCCAGAGGGTCGGGCCGGAGCGCGACCTCTCCGGCAAGTCGGAGAAATTGAAGAAGATCGCCGAGCTGATGGCCGACAATCTCGACGAGCCGTTCTCGGCGGTCGAGCTCGCCAAGTCCGCCGGCCTGTCGGTGCGCCAGGTGGAGCGGCTGTTCCTGCGCCATCTCGGCGTCACGCCCGGCCGCTACTACATGCGCCTGCGGTTGGAGCGGGCGCGAGAGCTGCTGCGCCAGACCAACATGCCCATCCTCGACGTGGCCATCGCCACCGGCTTCACCTCGCATTCCTATTTCGCCCAGAGCTATCGCCTGCAATTCGGCCGCCCGCCGAGCGAGGAAAGGCGGACGACGTATTGAGAGGGTCGCCGGATCGTATCGACGGCACCTGGGTTTGACTCGTCAGCTTTTGTTCGCGCCGTCCGCCCCTCTGAGGCACACCATCGAGGCTAGGGCAACTGGCGAGCAAATCGACTGCCTTGAACCCCCACCCCTAACCCCTCCCCACAAGGGGGAGGGGGATCTTGCGGCCGCTACGCCGCGCGAAACCGTTGACGATTGCCGCCTGGCGGGACGCAGCAGCATTCCCCTCCCCCTTGTGGGGAGGGGTTAGGGGTGGGGGTAGACTCACATGCGCCTGCCTGCCCGCCTTGCGGTCCTACGCCGCCAGGAACCCGCCATCCGCAGCCAACACATGGCCGACCACATAGGCCGACTCCGGCGACGCCAGCCAGACCACCGCTTCCGCCACCTCCTCCGGCCGGCCCATGCGGCGCAGCGGCAGGCCGGCGGCGACCGCGTCGAGGCCGCCGGTGCCGCCGGCGGCCGTGACCATCATGTCGGTCACCACCCGGCCCGGCGCCACCGCATTGATGCGCACGCCGCGCGGCGCGCATTCCATCGCCGCCGAGCGGGTCAGCGAGATCACGGCGGCCTTGGACGCCGAATAGAGCGCGAAGCCGGGATTGGGATTGCGCACGCCGCTGACCGAGGCGTTGACGACGATGCGGCCGCCGCCCTGCGCCAGCATGACGGCGAGCTGGTGCTTCAGGCACAGGAACACGGCGCGGACATTGGTGTCGAACACGGCGTCGAAGGTTTGCGCCGTCTGCTCCTCGAGCGGCTGCCGCCGCTCCTGGTGGCCGGCATTGTTGAAGGCGACGTCGAGCCGCCCGAACCGCTCGACCGTGGTGCGCAGCAGCCTTGCGACATCGGCTTCGTCGGTCACGTCGGCCGGCACGAACAGGGCTTCGGCTCCAGCCGCGCGGCAGGCGGCCGCCGCCGCTTCGCCAACCTCGGCGCGGCGGCCGGCCACGACAATCGACGCCGCACCCTCGGCCGCCATCCGCAACGCCGCGGCGCGGCCGATGCCGCTGCCTCCGCCGGTCACCAGGCAGACGTCGCCCGCCAGCTTTCCGCGCCCGCCGGGCATGCTCGCGCTTTGCTCTATGACGGCCATCATCCGCTCCCTTGCCGCTACGGCTTGCATCGATAAAGTTGTATGATACAACTAAAAACCGGAAAGGAAAGCGGCCATGATCCACGCCAGGGAAACGTCACCGATCGAAAAGGTTCGCGACGCCTCGCGCCGCATCGTGCGCGAGCTCGGCTTCATGAAGCCCACGGTCGGCGCCACCGGCCTGCCGATATCGGCGGTGCATGCGCTGATCGAGATCGGCGCCCGTGGAAAGCTGACGGCGGCCGCGCTCGGCGAAATCCTCGATCTGGAAAAGTCGAGCGTCAGCCGCCTGCTGCGCAAGCTCGTCGATTCCGGTGAGATCGAGGAGCGCGAGAATCCCGACGACGCCCGCTCGAAGATCCTGTCGCTGACCGGTCGCGGCCGAAAGATGCTGGAGCGCATCGACAGTTTCGGCCACGGCCAGGTTTCCGGCGCCTTCGGCCATCTGTCGCAGGAACAGCGGCGGACCGTCGTCGCCGGCCTCGGCGCCTATGCGGACGCGCTGGCCGCGGCGCGCCGGGGGGAGGGCGGCCAGGCTGGGGCATCCGGCGTCGACATCGTCGCCGGCTACGTGCCGGGCGTCATCGGCCGCGTCGCCGAGATGCACGGCCGCTACTATGTCGAACCCTATGGCTTCGGCCGCTTCTTCGAGGCGAAGGTCGCCAGCGGGATGGCGGAGTTCTCGGAACGGCTCGACCGGCCGGCGAACGGGCTGTGGGTGGCGCTGCGGGATGGCCGGGTGATGGGCAGCGTCGCCATCGACGGCGAGGACCTGGGCGACGGCGCCGGTCATCTGCGCTGGTTCGTCATGGACGATGCCTTGCGCGGGCTGGGTGTCGGCAGGCGGCTGCTCGCCGAAGCCATCGCCTTCTGCGACCGCCGGCAATTCCGCCACGTCGACCTGTGGACCTTGCGCGGTCTCGAGGCGGCGCGAAAGCTCTACGAGGATTTCGGCTTCACGCTGGTCGAGGAATTCGTCGGCGGCCAGTGGGGTACTGAGGTCACCGAACAGCGCTTCCGCCGCACACCGAGGATGGGTGCCGAGGGCGATGCAAGCCCTCTGAAGATGATGGGTTGAGAAGTCGACCGGCGTCTGGCGCCCTCGTGGTTCGACACTCACCATGAGGGCTACTGATAGGCTTCCGCTTGTCGTTGCTGTCGCTGCGGCGGATCAGTGGTAGCGCTTGGCGCAACCTCCCAGCAGCCCTCATGGTGAGCTTGTCGAACCACGAGGGCGCCAGACGCGGCCTTGAGGTACCAGCCAGGCGGCGCTCTCTGTTCGGACCCTTGTTGAAGGTCGCAGCCGCGATTGCATGTCGGCGCCGGCGCGGCTATGACTGCCGTATCGACCCGTCGAGAAAGGAGGGCTGCGTGACGTTCTTCCGGCATCATCGCCAGCGTGGCCCCGTCGAGGCCCTGCAAATGCGTTTGCAGGGCTGACCAGAGACGATCGCCTCTTCGCATCTCCTTCCGGTCTGCCCTTCGTGGTGATGCCGCGCCGGCTTCAAGCTCGTGCGCCGGCATCGTGACAGTCACCCGGTTCTGTCCCTCCCAAAACATGCGTCCGCCGAGCGGCCGCGGGAGAAGGTCCGGTAGACCAGAGAACGACGATGGCACTGATCAATCTGCGATCCCTTGGCGTGACACTCGGCGCGCCGCTTTTCTCCAACCTCAACCTGTCCGTCGAACCTGGCGACCGCCTCGGCATCGTCGCCGCCAACGGCCGCGGAAAGTCGACGCTACTGCGCACCGTCTCCGGGGCCTTCGAGCCGACTTCCGGCGACGTCACGCGGGCGCGCGGCCTGCGCATCGGTCATGTTGAGCAGAACGTGCCGGCCGGCCTGCTTGCTGCGAGCTTTTATGATGCGGTGCTCGCTGCGCTGCCGGCGGAGCAGGCCGAAAGCGAAAGCTGGCGGGTCGAAATCGTGCTCGATTCGCTCGACGTGCCGCAGGACATGCGCCGTCGGCCGCTGGCGCATGTGAGCGGCGGCTGGCAGCGGCTGGCGCTGCTGGCGCGCGTCTGGGTGACCGAGCCCGACATGCTCCTGCTCGACGAGCCCACCAACCATCTCGACCTCGCCCGCATCGGCCAGCTGGAAGACTGGCTGAACGCCCTGCCGCGCGACGTCCCGGTGCTGATCTGCAGCCACGACCGCGCCTTCCTCGACGCCGTGACAAACCGCACGCTGTTCCTGCGGCCGGAAAATTCGCAGGTCTTTTCGCTGCCCTATGCGAGGGCGCGCGCCGCGCTCGACGAGATCGACGCCTCGGAGGAACGCCGGTTCCAGAAGGACATGAAGACCGCCCAGCAGCTCCGCCGGCAGGCCGCCAAGCTGAACAACATCGGCATCAATTCGGGCAGCGACCTGCTTGTGGTGAAGACCAGGCAGCTGAAGCAGCGCGCCGAAAGACTGGAGGAAGCGGCGCGGCCGGCGCACCAGGAGCGCTCGGCCGGCGCGGTGAAGCTCGCCAATCGCGGCACGCATGCCAAAGTGCTGGTCACGCTGGAGGATGCTCCGGTCGCCACGCCCGACGGCACGCTGCTGTTCCGCACCGGAAAACTGTGGATCCGCCAGGGCGACCGTGTCGTGCTGCTCGGCCGCAACGGCACCGGCAAGACACGGCTGGTCAACATGATCCGGCAGGCGATTCTTTCACCCGAAGACGCGCCGGCCGGCGTCAAGGCGACGCCGTCGCTGGTGCTGGGTTATGGCGACCAGGCGCTGGCGGACCTTGCCGACAGCGACACGCCGCTCGGCGTGGTCTCGAGACGCTTCGAGCTCGGCGAGCAGCGCGCCCGCGGCTTGCTGGCCGGCGTCGGGATAAACATCGACATGCAGGAGAGCCCGGCCGGTCGCCTGTCGGGCGGCCAGAAAGCGCGGCTCGGTATGCTGGTGCTGCGCCTCACCAACCCCAACTTCTACCTGCTCGACGAGCCGACCAACCATCTCGACATCGACGGGCAGGAGGCGCTGGAGGCGGAATTGCTGAAGCACGAGGCGAGCTGCCTGCTCGTCTCGCACGACCGCAGCTTCGTGCGCGCGGTCGGCGACCGGTTCTGGCTGATCGACAGGAAGAAGCTGGTGGAGGTCGAGGGGCCGGAGGAATTTTTCGCTTCGGTTGGAGATGCCAGGGCCTGAGACATTCCCGGCCAGCATTGCCTCTCGAACCGACGGGAGCTTGCTCGGCGGTCGATCACACGCAGCGGCCGCCGTCGACCTCCAGCGCCACGCCGGTGATGAAGGCCGCCTCGTCGGAGGCGAGCCACAGCGCCGCGTTGGCGATGTCGAGCGGCGTCGAGAAGCGGCCGAGCGGGATCACCGACTTGAACTGCGCCCGCCGTTCCGGCGTGTCCTCGCCCATGAACTGCGCCAGCATGCCGGTCTCGCCCGCCACCGGGCAGAGGCAGTTGACGCGGATCTTCTTCGGCGCCAGCTCGACCGCCATCGACTTCGTCGCGGTGATCACCCAGCCCTTTGAGGCGTTGTACCAGGTCAGCCCCGGCCGCGGGCGAAGCCCGGCGGTCGAGGCGGTGTTGATGATCACCCCGCCGCCCTGGCGTTCCATCATCGGCACCACGGCGAGGGTGGAAAAATAGATCGCCTTCATATTGATCGCGGCGATCAGGTCGAAGGTCGGCTCGTCGACCTCCAGCAGGTCGCCGTTGCGGTGCGTGTAGCCGGCATTGTTGACCATGACGTCGACACGGCCGAAGGCGCTTTTTGCGGCATAGACGGCTTCATCGATCTCGGCGCGCTGCGACACGTCGGTGGTGACGGCGATCGCCTGCTTGCCGATCTCCTCGGCGACGCGCGCGGCGCCCTTGGCGTTGAGGTCGGCGACGACCACCTTCGCGCCCTCCTCGGCGAAGCGGCGCGCCATGCCCTCGCCGAAGCCGGAGGCAGCCCCGGTGACGATCGCGACCTTGTCCTTCAAGCGATCCATAGTGCTCCCTTGCCCCACCTTCTTCCCGCTGCTTGCCTTTGCGCTTGCGCTGACAGGCCTACTATGCTGCAACCGCGCCCGTGCTGGAAGGACACCACCACGGTGTTCCCGCGCATGAGCCAGCCACGCTAGAGCGCCTGTGACACCGTGACGCTGGCAGGCTTAAATCGATTAGATTACATTGGTGGCAACACGCCGCCGGCACGTACGGAATCACCATGACAAGTCAGCTCATCCCCGTAGCCCCGTTCGATTTCGTCATCTTCGGCGGAACCGGCGACCTGTCCGAGCGCAAGCTGCTGCCGGCGCTCTACTATCGCCAGAGCCAGTTTTCCGAGCCGACGCGCATCATCGGCGCGTCGCGCGCCAAGCTCAGCGACGCCGATTTCCGCGACTTCGCCCGCAAGGCGATCCTCGAGCATGTCAAGGAAGCCGACATCGACGAGGCGGAGCTCGACACCTTCCTGAAGCGGCTTTCCTACGTGCCGGTCGACGCCGTCAGCGGCGACGGCTTCGCCAGGCTGAAGAAGACGCTCGGCAGCAACGGCGACGCGATCCGCGCCTTCTATCTGGCGGTCGCGCCGTCGCTGTTCGGCGAGATCTCGCACAAGCTCAGGGAGAATGAGCTGATCACGCCGAACTCGCGTATCGTCGTGGAAAAGCCGATCGGCCGCGACCTCGCCTCGGCGCGCGCGCTCAACGACCAGATCGGCGCCGATTTCGGCGAGCACCAGATATTCCGCATCGACCACTATCTCGGCAAGGAGACGGTGCAGAACCTGATGGCGCTGCGCTTCGCCAACATGCTGTACGAGCCGCTGTGGAACTCGGCGCATATCGACCATGTGCAGATCACGGTGGGCGAGACGGTCGGGCTGGAGGACCGCGTCACCTATTACGACAAGGCCGGCGCGCTGCGCGACATGGTGCAGAACCACATGCTGCAGCTTCTCTGCCTGGTCGCCATGGAGGCGCCGTCCTCGATGGACGCCAATGCCGTGCGCGACGAGAAGCTGAAGGTGCTGCATTCGCTGAAGCGCATCAACGGCGCCGAAGCGCCGAAGTCGACGGTGCGCGGCCAGTACCGCGCCGGCGCCTCCTCGGGCGGCGCGGTCAAGGGCTATCTGGAGGAGCTCGGCAATCCCGGCAGCACGACCGAGACCTTCGTCGCCATCAAGGCCGAGATCGCCAACTGGCGCTGGGCCGGCGTGCCGTTCTACCTGCGCACCGGCAAGCGGCTGGCGGCGCGCGTCTCCGAGATCGTCATCGAGTTCAAGACGATCCCGCACTCGATCTTCGGCGAGAATGCCGGCCGCATCCAGGCCAACCAGCTGGTCATCCGGCTGCAGCCCGACGAGGGCGTCAAGCAGTGGATCATGATCAAGGATCCCGGCCCGGGCGGCATGCGGCTGCGCCACATCGCCCTCGACATGAGCTTCGCCGACACCTTTCACGACCGCAATCCGGACGCCTATGAACGCCTGATCATGGACGTGATCCGTGGCAACCAGACGCTGTTCATGCGCCGCGACGAGGTCGAGGCGGCGTGGAAGTGGATCGACCCGATCTTCAACGCCTGGTCCGATAGCAATCAGGAAGTGCAGGGCTACACGGCCGGCACCTGGGGGCCGTCGGCGTCGATCGCGCTGATCGAGCGCGACGGCCGCACCTGGCACGAAAGCTGACGGCGATGCGGGAGGTGGAGGTCGCGCTGCGGGAGTTTCCGTCACGCCAGGTGCTGGCGGAAACCCTGGCGGAGAAGGTCGTGTCGGTTCTTGCCGAGGCCTTGTCGGCGCGCGGCAAGGCTGTGATGGCGGTGTCCGGCGGCACGACGCCGGCGCTGTTCTTCCGCACGCTTTCCGATCGCGATCTGGACTGGTCCCGGGTCACGGTCACCCTTGTCGACGAGCGCTTCGTGGACGAGGCTTCGCCGCGCTCCAACGCCCGGCTCGCAAAGGAAAATCTGCTGCGGGGCAGGGCCGCGGCGGCGCGCTTCGCCGGGCTATATCGCGACACCGCCGACGTCGAGGCGGCCGCCGAACTGGCTGACGAGACGGCGCGCGCGCTCGGCCTGCCCTTCGACGTGGTCGTGCTCGGCATGGGAGGCGACGGCCACACCGCCTCCTTCTTCCCCGATGCGCCGACCTTGGCCGATCTGCTCGCGCCCGTGAACCAGACGCTGGTCGCGCCCGTTCATGCTCCGAGCGGCGGCGAGCCGCGGCTGACGCTGACCATGCCCGCCCTCGCCGGCGCCCGCTTCCTTGCCCTGCACATCGAGGGCGAGGCCAAACGCGCGGTGCTCGCCTCCGCGCTCAAGGGCGAAGACCTGCCCATCCGCGCCGTTCTGGAGCACGCGGAAAGGCCGGTCGAGGTGTTCTGGGCGCCGTGAACCGTACCGGCTGCTCCGCCTCCCACGGAACGCCGGAAGCCGAAGAGGAAATGACCGCCATGACCGCCAGGAAAGACATCCAAGCCATCACCGAGCGCATCCGCCACCGCTCGCAGCGCACGCGCGAAGCCTATCTCGACCGCATTGGCCGCGCCGCCGGCCAGGCCGCCAACCGCGCAATCCTGTCCTGCGGCAACCTCGCCCACGGTTTCGCCGTGTGCAGCCCGAGCGAGAAGGTGGCGCTCGGCGGCGACACGGTGCCGAACCTCGGCATCATCACCTCCTACAACGACATGCTGTCGGCGCATCAGCCGTTCGAGACCTATCCCGCCCTCATCAAGGAGGCGGCGAGGCAGGCAGGCGGCATCGCCCAGGTCGCCGGCGGCGTGCCGGCCATGTGCGACGGCGTCACCCAGGGCCAGCCCGGCATGGAGCTGTCGCTGTTCTCGCGCGACGTGATCGCCATGGCGGCTGCCGTCGGCCTGTCGCACAACATGTTCGACGCCGCCGTCTATCTCGGCGTCTGCGACAAGATCGTGCCCGGGCTGGTCATCGCCGCGCTCAGCTTCGGCCATCTGCCGGCCGTCTTCATCCCGGCCGGGCCGATGACGTCGGGCATCCCCAACGACCAGAAGGCGAAGATCCGCCAGCTCTATGCCGAGGGCAAGGTCGGCCGCGCCGAGTTGCTGGAGGCGGAATCGAAGTCCTATCACGGGCCGGGCACCTGCACCTTCTACGGCACCGCCAATTCCAACCAGATGCTGATGGAGATCATGGGCCTGCACACGCCGGGCGCCTCCTTCATCAATCCCGGCACGCCGCTGCGCGACGCGCTGACGAGGGAGGCCGCCAGGCGGGCGCTGGCGATCACCGCGCTCGGCAACGCCTACACGCCGGTGGGGCGCATGATCGACGAACGCTCGATCGTCAACGGCGTCGTCGGCCTGCACGCCACCGGCGGCTCGACCAACCACACCATCCACCTGATCGCCATGGCCGCCGCCGCCGGCATAAAGCTCACCTGGCAGGATATCTCCGACCTGTCGGAGGCGGTGCCGCTGCTCGCCCGCGTCTATCCGAACGGTCTCGCCGACGTGAACCACTTCAACGCGGCCGGCGGCATGGGTTTCCTGATCCGCGAGCTGCTCGACGCCGGCCTGCTGCACGAGGACGTGCAGACCGTCTGGGGCGAAGGGCTGCGCGCCTACACGGTCGAGGCGCGGCTGGCCGAGGACGGCAGCGTCATGCGCCAGGCCGCGCCCGCCGTCAGCGGCGACGACAAGGTGCTGGCGCCCTTCGCCAAGGCGTTCCAGGCGACCGGCGGCCTGCGGGTGCTGGAGGGCAATCTCGGCCACGCGGTCATCAAGACCTCCGCGGTCAAGCCGGAGCGCCGCATCGTCGAGGCCCCGGCGCTGGTCTTCGACAGCCAGCAGGCGCTGAACGACGCCTTCAAGGCGGGCCGGCTCGACCGCGACTTCATCGCCGTGGTGCGTTTCCAGGGACCGAAGGCCAACGGCATGCCGGAGCTGCACAAGCTGACCACCGTGCTCGGCATCCTGCAGGACCGCGGCCGGCATGTGGCGCTGGTGACCGACGGACGCATGTCGGGCGCGTCCGGAAAGGTGCCGGCGGCGATCCATGTGACGCCCGAGGCGCTGGACGGCGGCACCATCGGAAAAATCCGCGACGGCGACCTCATCCGGCTCGACGCCGAAGCCGGCCTGCTGCAGGTGCTGGTGCCGCCCTCGGAACTCGCGGCGCGCGCGGCGCCCGACGTCGACCTCGGCGCCAACGAGCACGGCTTCGGCCGCGAGCTGTTCGCCGGCTTCCGGCAGATGGTCGGGCGGGCCGACCACGGCGCCAGCGCGTTCGCGGCGTGAGGTGCAACAGCTTAGGACGACCGACCCTCGGTGCGTCCGTTGAGGCTTGCCCGCAAAGCTCTTTTCGCTACATCGTCGAGGCTTAGCGGGCTCGCACTTCAGCATGAGGAAGGGCGTGCCGGCGAGAGATCAAACTCAATGAGAAATCGGCCACGACGCTGAAGATTGGCGTACAGGCCCGCCTCTCCTCATCTTGAAGTGCGAGCCCGCAGGCTTCTGCAATTTGAGTCAAATCGTTCGGCGGGCGAGCCCGAAGGACGCACCCGAACGGCGCCGCTAACGCCCGTTGTTGACCAGGAAGCGGCGGAAGACGAAGCCGCGCTTGCCCTTGTAGATTACCTCGCACCAGCGGTCGCAGGAGACGACCTGCACCTCAGTCCTGCCCGGAACGGTCGTAAGCGCGTTGCCGCGGTCGTTTGGCCGCGCCCGCATGGTCACGGCGCGCAGCGTGCGCACCGCCCGGGCTGTCGCCTTCGTCTCCGCGGCTTTCGCCTCGGCTTCAGGTTTCGGAGCCGGGATGGCGGCCGTGGCGCCCTGGTCCGCGGCGTCGGTGCCGGCATAGGCGTTGACGATGCTCGCGCCGTTCTGAGCGGGAGAGGCCGCCGGCTTGGCCGGATCGCCGGCCATCTTCGCCGCCCCGCCGGCCTTGGCCGGATCGACCCAGCGCGGATCGCTGGACGCGAGCGGTTCGACCTCCGCCTCGTCCGGCTGGTCCGGCGCTGTCGCGGCGGCCTGCGCGGAAACCGGATCGGCGATCGCTGCCGCTTTGCCCGACTGCCCGGCGGACGGATTCGACGGTTGTATGGCAGGCGCCGGCGCGGAAGCCGCGACATTTGTCGCCGGCTGAGCCGCCTTGGCCTCCGGCGCGGTTGTCGCCGCCGAGGCGGCAGCCGTCCCGGTGTCTTCCGGGCCTGCGGCGATCGTGTCGATGCGCTGCCCCGCCTCCGCGGGACTGACCAGGCGGCCGTCGGCGTCCGACGGCAGGGCCAGCCAGATCGCCGTCCCGGCCAGGCCGAGCAGCGACGCTGTTCCGATGGCTGCGACGATCAGATGCGACCGCGCGACGATTTCGCTCCAAACCGATGTACGCGCACCGTAGTGCAAGTCCAGCGATACGCGTCTGGCCCTCGGTTTGCCGGAGCCGAACCAGCTCTTCAACGTAACCCTCTCCGCGCCCCGAATTTCCGCCCGGTTGTGCGCTTTTGGAATGCATTGACGCCGGGAACTTTCCCGGTAACCAGAGAAGCCAGCCCGACTCTCCTCCCCGAACAGACTGGTCCTACCAGCATGGGCGAGAATTGTGGCTTCTCTACGCCCGATGTCGTCTTTCCACCAAAACGTGGCAGGAAGGCGACGCATCCTGAATAAACCGTTCATGCACGAAGATGCAACCGTGCATGGCACCGTACCCCTGTTAAGATTAAGGATTGCCGGGATCGATGGTATCGAGCGGCGCCCGGACGCCCCGGCGGTTGCCCGCGCTAAAGTCGGTCGCGCAGCGCGAACCAGTTGAGGGCGAGGAACAGCAGCGGCGAGCGGAAACGCCGGCCGCCGGGGAAGGCCGGCACCTTCAATTCCTCGAACAGCTTCAGCCGGTCGCGGTTTCCCGCCACTGTCTCGGCATAGAGTTTTCCGACGAAGTTCGACAGCATGACCCCGTGGCCGGAATAGCCGCCGGCGAAGATCACGTTCGGCATCACCTCGCGCACGAACGGCTTTCTGGGCATGGTGATGCCGACATAGCCGCCCCATCCATGCGTGATCTCGACGTCCTTCAACGCCGGATAGAGCTCGGCGATCTGCTTGCGGATGTGGATATGGATATCCTTCGGGTCGTTGACGGCATAGACCTCGCGCCCGCCGAACAGCAGCCGCCCGTCCTTCGACTTGCGGAAATAGCGGACCACGAAGCGGGAATCGTCGACCGACTCGCCGCCCGGCAGCACCGGGCTGTCGGCCGGCAGGGGCGCGGTGGCGCCGATGAACGAGCCGATCGGCATCACATGCGCCGCGCTGACCGGCTCGAGGTTGCCGCCATAGGCGTTGACGGCGATCAGCACCTTGTCGGCGGTGATGGTGCCGCGGACCGTGGTCACCCGCACCTTGCCGCCGGACGAGTTGATCCCGGTCGAAGCCGTCTTCTCGAACAGCGCCGCCCCGGCCGCCGCCGCGACCTTCGCCGTGCCCACCACCAGCTTCAGCGGATGGATGTGTCCGGTGCCGGTATCGCGCGTGCCGCCGAAATAATGCGTCGAGCCGAGGCGCTCGGCGGTCTCGGCGGCGTCCATGAAGGAGACATGCGGATAGCCGAAGCGCTCGGCCATGATGTCGGCATGCTTCCTGTAGTCGTCGACATAGCGCCGCTTGTGCGCCACCGACATCTGCCCCGGCATGAAGTCGATGTCGATCTCGTGGACGGAAGCGAACTCCAGCAGATGCGCCTTGGCCTCCTCGGCCAGATCGAACAGCGCCTTCGCCCGCGTGAAGCCGACCTCCGCCTCCAGGTCCTCGGCCCAGCCGCGCTGCCCGGTGCCGAGTTGCCCGCCATTCCTGCCCGATGCGCCGTCGCCGAAGCGATGCGCCTCGATCAGCACGACGCTCGCTCCGGCCTTAGCCAGATGCGCCGCCGCAGACAGCCCGGTGAACCCCCCGCCGATGATCGCCACGTCGCACGTCCGGTCGCCGTCCAGCGCCGGATAGTCCGGCCGCTCGCCGACGGTGGCCTCGTACCAGGAATAGCCGGGGGAGATGGGGGATTGGTATGGCATGACCAAAGCGAATAGGGAGTAGCGAATAGCGAATAGGAATTAGGAATAGCGAGTAGAAGGTGAATAGCGAGTTCGGCAAGCGGGCGTTCTATTCGCTACTCCCTATTCGCTATTCGCTCCCCCTTTCAAACATTCAACAACAAAAACTCCCGCTCCCACGGGCTGATGACCTCCATGAAGGTCTCGAACTCGGCGCGCTTGATCGCCGCGTAGGTGGAAGCGAAGGAACTGCCCAGCATGTCGCGCAGGTCCTCGTCGTTCTCGAACAGGTCGACGGCCTCCAGCAGCCCGCGCGGCAGGTCGATCTCGTCCTCGTTGACGGTGGTGCCGACCGGCGCGTCGGGCTCGATGTTTTTCGTCATGCCGATCAGCCCGCAGGCGAGCGATGCCGCAAGCGCCAGATAGGGATTGGCGTCGGAGGAGGGGATGCGGTTTTCGACGCGCCGCGCCGCCGGATCGGAGCGCGGCACGCGGAAGGCCGTGGTGCGGTTGTCGTAGCCCCATTTGGTGTTGACCGGCGCGGACGCCGCCTGCGTCAGCCGGCGGTAGGAGTTCACGTAGGGCGCGAACATCACCAGCGCGTTGGGTACATGCTTCTGCATGCCGCCGATGAAATGCCGGAACGCCTCGGTTTCCTTGCCGGTCTCGTCGGTGAAGACGTTGCGGCCGGTCTTCTTGTCCACGATCGACTGGTGGATGTGCATGGCAGAGCCGGGCTGGCCCTGGATCGGCTTGGCCATGAAGGTGGCGTAGGTGTCGTGCTTCAGCGCCGCCTCGCGGATGGTGCGCTTGAACATGAACACCTGGTCGGCGAGCTCGACCGGGTCGCCGTGGCGCAAATTGATCTCGAGCTGGCCGGCGCCTTCCTCGTGGATCAGCGTGTCGATCTCCAGACCCTGGCTCTCGGAGAAATGATAGATGTCGTCGATCAGCTCGTCGAACTCGTTGACGCCGGCGATCGAATAGCCGGCGCCGCCGCCGATCGGCCGGCCCGAGCGCCCGACCGGCGGCACCAGCGGATAGTCCGGGTCGGGGTTCTTGCGCACCAGGTAGAACTCGATCTCGGGCGCGACGACCGGTCTCAGCCCGCGCTTGCCGTAGGCGGCGACCACCCGCTTCAGCACGTTGCGCGGCGTGAACTCGACATTGCGGCCGTCCTGGTGGACGAGGTCGCAGATCACCTGCGCGGTCGGATCCTCCTCCCACGGCACGACGGAGAGGGTCGACAGGTCGGGAACCAGCTTGAGGTCGCCGTCATCCTCCGGATAGGAAAAACCGTTTCCGTCTTCCGGATAGTCGCCGGAGATCGTCATCATGAACGGCGCCGAGGGCAGCGCCAGGGACGTGTTGGAGGTGAATTTCTTCGACGGCATCATCTTGCCGCGGGCGACGCCGGCCTGGTCGGGCGTGATGCATTCGATGTCCTCGATGCTGCGCCATTCCAACCATTCGCTGACTTGCTTCCAGGCGGTGACGCCGCGGAGGTTCTTGACGTAGGCGGGTACACGGACGCGTCCCGCGCGGCCGGTGGGGCGGGCTTCCTTCTTTGCAGGCGGCATCAATCACCAGTTGGTTGCGGATGCGCGAAGTATAGCCGTGCCGATTTGCGGAAGGGAAGGGGGGATCACTCGGCGCCGACCAGCCGCCGCACCACCGGTTGCAGCACCTCCGGCAGGATCGGCTTCGACACCACGGCGTCGATCACCTTGGCGCGAGCAGGGTCGATCGCGTCGAAATTGCCCGTCGACAGCAGGATGACCCCCGGCGTCGGACGCCCCGCCGCCGACCGGGCGCGCGCCAGCGGTTCGATCAGCTCCGCGCAATCCGCGTTCGCCGTGCCGCCGTCGAGGATCACCAGGGCAGGCAGAACGCCTCTGAGCGAGCGGAAGGCCGTCTCCGGCTGCTCCATCACCGGACGCAGCCCGCAGCGCTCGACGATCCTGGACACGACCACGGCATTGATCCGCGACTTTCCCGCCACCAGGACCAGCAATGGATCGACGACGATGCCTCCCACTGTAATGCGATGATCGGGTCCAGAGTCCGGCCCGTCATTGGGGCCGGAGGTCGTGCTCGTCATACGGGAAACCGGGTTCTCGGGGGGCTCTTTCGCTGGACTGTCATTGCAACGCGCCGGACGTCACGCCGACCTGATTGCAACTTTAGAGCGTCGTGCGGCGGTTCGCCAGTCGAAACTTCGGCGACTCCGCCATCCTCCACAACCCTGAGTGGCTTGATCTGCGTCCGAACAACCACATTGGTCCACGCAGGGCTATCGCATATGAGTTGTATCGGAGCGGCAGACAACTCTGCGTCGTCATGTATGGACGGCCCCGCTTGGGCAAGAGGCAAATGGCAGTTACGGCGCAAGTCTGGAGCGGTCATGTATTCGGCCTTTGAT
>NZ_PXYK01000042.1 GCF_003012745.1 Kumtagia ephedrae
GCTCAGGCGTCGGGATGTAGTCGTCGACCGCCGCCATCAGCTTGCGGATGGCGTCCTCGCCGATCTCCTTGTTCGAATCCTCCAGCGCGGCAAGCGCCGAGCCCGGGATGATCGGAATGTCGTCGCCCGGGAACTCGTTCTTCGACAGGAGCTCGCGCACCTCGAGCTCGACCAGCTCCAGGAGCTCCGGATCGTCGACCTGGTCGACCTTGTTCAAAAACACCACGATCGACGGAACACCGACCTGGCGGGCCAAAAGGATGTGCTCGCGCGTCTGCGGCATCGGGCCGTCGGCGGCCGACACAACCAGGATGGCGCCGTCCATCTGCGCAGCACCGGTGATCATGTTCTTCACGTAGTCGGCGTGGCCGGGGCAGTCGACATGCGCGTAGTGACGCTTGGCCGTCTCGTATTCCACATGCGCCGTCGAGATCGTGATGCCGCGCGCCTTCTCCTCCGGCGCCGCGTCGATCTGGTCATACGCCTTGTACTCGCCGAAATACTTGGTGATCGCAGCCGTCAGCGACGTCTTGCCATGGTCGACATGGCCGATCGTCCCGATGTTCACATGCGGCTTCGTCCGCTCGAATTTGCTCTTGGCCATTCTGCTCTTTCCTTGGCGTCAGCTCGTGGGTCTGCTTTGGATGGGGCCGATTAGCGACAAAGGCTGCAAAAGACAAGGGGTTTTCGCCCATCCGCCCGATGGCGGGCGGCTGCAGGCTGTCGGTCTCCGGCGATCGTGCAGGAAGCCGTTCAGATAGGTATTCTGCCGGCAGGCGCAAGCCTCGCCGGCAAGCTCGGGAGAACCGGATGACCAGACTGTTCAAGGGCATCAACGTGGTGTCGATCACCGTGGCCGACCTCGACCGCTCGCGCCGTTTCTACCGCGACACGCTGGGACTTGGAGAGCCTCTCTACGACCTGCCAGAAGCCGGCTGGATCGAGTTTTCGACCGGTCGCGACGGCGGCGGCAACCTGGCACTGGTGCCGGCCGGACCGGGCTGGCGGCCGTCGGCAGGCACCACCGTGGTGTTCGACGTCGAGGATTGCCATGCCGCCGTCGCCGACCTGCGCGAGCGCGGCGTCGACTGCGACGACCCGCAGGTGTTCCCGGGTTATGTCACCTTCGCCGGCTTCCGCGATCCCGACGGCGACCGGCTGCAGATGTGCAGCCCGGCACCCGACGCGTGAAGTCCGCTTGCGGGGAAGGCGTGCGCTCGCCGACCGATCTAAGGCCGGCCGCTTTCAGCCGACGACGACCGTCGTCTTGCCGGGCACGCGGTTGTAGAGATCGATCACGTCCTGGTTGATCATGCGCACGCAGCCCGACGACATATTCTGGCCGATGGTCCACCATTCGGGCGAGCCGTGGATGCGGTAGCCGGTGTCGACGCCGTCCTTGAAGATGTAGAGCGCGCGGGCCCCGAGCGGATTGTTGGGGCCGCCCGGCTGGCCGCCGGCCCATTTGGCGACTTCCGGCTTGCGGGCGATCATCTCGCGCGGCGGCGTCCAGGTCGGCCACTGCTTCTTGTACTGGATGTTGGCGCGGCCCGACCACTCGAAACCGGCCTTGCCGATGCCGACGCCGTAGCGCAGCGCGTCGCCGCCCGGCTGCACGAGATAGAGAAAATGGTTGTTGAGGTCGACGACGATGGTGCCAGGCGCCTCGCCGGTCGGGTCAGGCACGATCTGCCGGCGAAACGCGCGCGGGATCTTTTCGTAGGGGATCTCGGGCAGCACGAACGGACCCTCGGTCACCGCGGCATACATCACCCCCGGATTGGTGACGGCCGGGTCGACGCTGATCTTCGGCCGGATCGAGCCGGTGCTGGCAGTGTCGAGGCCGAGTTCGGCCGGATCGAGCGAGCGCGAGCAGGCGGCGAGTCCCAAGGCCGCGGTGCCGACAAGAAACGCCCGCCGGCTCGATGCGGATTTTTCGCCAACGAAGGACTGCTTGCGTGCCATCAGGTCTGTCCCCAGTAACGGAGGACCTATGGACCAAACATGGTTTACATCGCCCTAATGGCGTCGATCGGCGTTAAGCCCGGCGGTGTGTGGCTGAGGCACGGCCGCGGCAGACGGCAGCAGCCGCCATCCGGGTCGGCGGTATTTCCACCTACCGCCGTCCGCAAAGGCACAATGAAAACAGAAAGAAGTCTCTTCAATCCCTGAAGATCGTTGGTGCGGTCGAGAAGACTCGAACTTCCACGGGTTGCCCCACAGCGACCTCAACGCTGCGCGTCTACCAATTCCGCCACGACCGCACGTCACGAAAGGGCCGGTCAGAACCGGCAAGCGGGCCTTTAGCAAATAGCCTCCGGCGAAACAAGGGCGCCGGGACGGATTTCGGCGGCTTCCTCCACAGCCGCCGCAAGTGTCGGAAACACCGGCAATTCCGATGCGCGGTGCATACCCCGACCGAAGGTCACCGGCCATGAGGGCGCCCGCCGAGAATAACCGCCAACGCGCCGAGCAACTGGACGTTTTCGACCGACCCGTCCATATAGAAGGGAAGGGATCAGCCCATGCAGCGCAGCGAAATCGCCACGTCGTTTCTGCCCGTTCCCGGCGCGCCGCCGGTAGAATGGCTGGTCGAGCGGGGGCTGACGCCCTACGAGCGGGCCCTTGCCGTCATGGAAGCGCGGGCCGCCGCGATTCGCGAAGGCCGGGCAAACGAACTCGTCTGGCTGGTCGAACACCCGCCGCTCTACACCGCCGGAACCAGCGCCGAGCCGCGCGATCTGATCGATGCGGACCGGTTTCCCGTCTTCAAGGCCGGCCGCGGCGGCGAATACACCTATCACGGGCCCGGGCAGCGGGTCGCCTACGTCATGCTCGACCTGAAGCGGCGGCGCGAGGACGTGCGCGCCTTCGTGGCGGCGTTGGAGGAATGGATCATCGCCGCGCTGGCGGCCTTCAATGTGCGCGGCGAGCGACGCGAGGACCGCGTCGGCGTCTGGGTGGTGAGACCCGACCGACCGCCGCTCTCCGACGGAACGCCCGCCGAGGACAAGATCGCGGCGATCGGCATAAGACTGCGTCGCTGGGTGAGCTTTCACGGCATCGCCGTCAATGTCGAGCCGGATCTCACGCATTTTGCCGGGATCGTGCCGTGCGGCGTCACAGATCATGGCGTCACCAGCCTGGTCGATCTCGGCCTGCCCGTGACCATGCACGACTTCGACGTCGGGCTGAAGGCGGCCTTCCGCAACGTGTTCGGCCCTGTGGCCGACGTGGCCTCCGAACCGCAGCGGCTGGCCGGCTGACATGCGGCGGGCCGGTCTTTCCTGCCTGCTGCCGGCCCTGGCGCTCGCCACGCTGCTGCCGCTCCAGGCCGGCGCTCAGCAGGGGACCGACCTCGTCCAGCCGGAGCAGGCGACCGGCAGCCGCGCGGCTGCCGCGGTCACGGCAAAGCACCAGATGGTGGTCGCGGCCAATCCGCTCGCCGCGCAGGCCGGGCTCGACGTGCTGCGCGCCGGCGGCAGCGCCGCCGACGCGGCGGTCGCCGTGCAGACGGTGCTCGGCCTTGTCGAGCCGCAATCGTCCGGGCTCGGCGGCGGCGCCTTTTTCGTCTGGTACGACGCGGCAAGCGGCGAACTCACTACCTTCGATGCCCGCGAGACGGCACCCGCCGAAGCCACACCGGACCTTTTTCGCGGCGCCGGCGGCAAGCCGCTCCCCTTCTTCGACGCGGTGGTCGGCGGCCGCTCGGTCGGCGTTCCCGGCGTGCCCCGCCTGCTGGAGACCGTGCATCGCCGGTATGGTACCCGCCCCTGGAACTCCCTGTTCGAGCCGGCGATCCGTCTGGCGGATGACGGCTTCGCGGTGTCGCCGCGGCTTGCCGCCGCGATCGCGGAGGACAAGGGGCGGCTCGACCTGGAGCCCAGCACCCGCGCCTATTTCTTCGACGCTGCCGGCGCGCCGTTGCCGGCCGGCCACCGGCTCGCCAATCCCGCCTATGCCGAGACGCTGAAGGCGCTCGCCCACGGCGGCGCCGATGCCTTCTACAACGGGCGGATCGGCGCCCGTCTCGTCGAAGCCGTGCGCACGCATCCGAAAAATCCCGGCCTGCTGTCCGGCCGTGACATGGCGGCCTACCGCGTCAAGGAGCGGCCGGCCGTCTGCGCGCGCTATCGCGGCCACGAGGTCTGCGGCATGGGACCGCCCTCCTCCGGCGCCTTCGCCATCGGCCAGATTCTTGGCATGCTCGAGCCGTTCGATCTGACCACCCTCGGCGCCGACGATCCGGAAAGCTGGCGCCTGATCGGCGACGCCACCCGCCTCGCCTTCGCTGATCGCGAGCGCTATCTCGCCGACAGCGACTTCGTCTCCATCCCGAAAGGCCTGCTCGACCCGGCCTATCTCAGGGACCGCTCGGCCCTGCTGCGCCGGCCGACCGCGCTCGGCGAAGACGAGGCGACGGCCGGCGAGCCGCCCTGGGACAAGGCCGAACTCAGGCTCGACGGCGTCTCGGCCGAGATGCCGTCGACCTCGCATTTCGTCGTCGTCGACGCGGCCGGCAACGTCGCCTCCGTCACCACCTCGATCGAGAATGGGTTCGGCGCCCGGCTGATGGTCGACGGTTTCCTGCTCAACAACCAACTCACCGACTTCGCTTTCTCGCCGGTCGAGGGCGGCCACAACGTCGCCAACCGCGTCGAGCCGGGCAAGCGCCCGCGCTCATCCATGTCGCCGACGATCGTGCTTCGCGACGGCAAGCCTGCTTTCGCGCTCGGCTCACCCGGCGGCAGCAGCATCATCTCCTATGTCGCCACCACGCTGATTGGACTGATCGACTGGAAGATGGACATGCAGGCAGCGATCGCCATGCCGCATCTGGTGAACCGGTTCGGCCCCTACGATATCGAGAAAGGTACCAAGGCCGAAGACCTCGCCGACGATCTTACGGCGCTCGGCTTCACGGTGGCGGCAAAGGACCTTAACTCCGGCCTGCACGGGATCGCCTGGACGCCGGCCGGCCTCGTCGGGGGTGCCGACCCGCGGCGCGAAGGTGCAGCGCTCGGCGACTAGCCGGCTGCCCACGTAACGCGGCGGGCCAGATCTTCAGAGCGCGCCGATCCACAACGACACGGTGATCAGAAAGGTGCTCATCGAGACCAGAGACACGACATCCTGGATGAAATCGGTCATCAATCCCTCCTGTTTTGGATATGTTTATACTTTGTTCTTAATTTGTTCTAAAGTCAATGCATCCCTGCACTGCCTTCTGGTCCGCCCGGGTTGTGTGGTTAACGAAGGATTGACGGCTTCAGAGCCGCGATGCCGCTCAGCCGCGACGCGGTGATCGTAGGATGCCCGGCTGGATGTGCCTCTCAGTCCGGATCGCCGGTGGTGGCTGCGGTTTTCTATGCACGCCGGGTCAAGGCGTCGCTGGACACATGGGGTTTCGGCCGAGGTTGGAAGATCATGGAAGGATGGCGTTCGAGCGCCGGCCTCGCCCGATCTGAACGGCATCCGCCGGAGTTGGAAGGATAGACCTCCCGACGCTGGTGAGGAGACGAGCCGCGCTTGGTCATGGACGTCTCTCCGACATCACCTCACGGCAGTGAATCCGGGTTAACGCGGTGACGGCTGGAGGATTGTCTCGAGGTATTGCTTGTTTCTGGCGGCGCGTTTTCTGCGCAGTTTGATGGATCGGCTGTCGTTGACGAAGCGCAAGAGATTGAAGGCGAAGTGGCGCACGACGGCCATGTTGGCGGGGCCGTGGCCGGTACGGCCTCTGGCCTTGTCCTCCCGGAAGGTGACGTCGAGCACCCAGTGCAGCGAGGTCTCGATGGCCCAGTGGGCGCGGATGGCGGCTGCGGCTTGCGATCATGGCGCGCGCGGAGACGTAGAAGCGGCGGTTCTGGTGGCGTTGCCCTCCCGAAGGTCGCGGCCTCGACCATGACGATCGCCGCGACCCCGGGGCAGGCGGTATTCGCCGGGAAAGCCTCGTTGTCCCGCGAGCCAGTCGACATGGGTTGAGACGGCGACGCGCCGTTCCTCGACGCGGCCGTGGCCCTTGTCGGTGTCGGCGAACCTGTCCGGCGGCGGGGACAGCGGATCGTCGAAGAAGCGCTCGATCTCGGCGAACAGGCCGGGCTGGTTGGCCTTCACGGCGATGAGATAGTCGGCGCCGGCGTCCACGACCGTCTTTGCGACCTTGCAGTTGCAGGCGATGGCGTCGATGGTGACGAGCGCGCCGTCGAGCGCCTTGGCGGCGGCCAGCCGTTCCAGCAGCAGCGGGATCGTGTCCTGCTCGCAGATTCCTTCCGCCACCGCCTCCTGGCCGATCACCAGGCGCTCGCGCGTGGCGAAGGCCGAGACCAGGTGCAGCGCAGCGCGCCCCTGTCGCGATCATGGCCGCCACGCGCGGTCTTGCCGTCGATGGCCACCAGGTCCGGCACGCCGGGCCGCAGCGCCGCCGCCCAGGCGCGGAAGCAGTCGGCGAACAGGCCGGCCTCGATCCGGTTCATCAGCATGCGCAGCCAGCGCGCGCCGCAAACGCCGTGATGATAGGGCAGGAAGCGCCGCAGGAAGGCGAGATTGTCCTCGCCCCAATCGGCGATGTCCTCGAAGTCATCGCCCGCCGCGATCGTACCGCACACGACCACAAGCAGCACCTCCGGCAGCGGGTGCGCCACCCGCCACGGCTCGCGGTCGTCCTCGATCAGCGCAAAATGGTGCAGAAGCAGCCGCGGCTTCTCGGTCGTCTCAGGCATGGCAGCGCTCTCCGAATCACTGCCGCCAACAGAATCAGACCGCCCGCAATCCCGAAACCGCCGTTAACCCGAGTTCAATGCCGTGGCCGAAACGCCGGCCATCTTGCAAGAAGGTCAGTTTTCGGGCATAACGGCCACATAGCCGGAACGGGACGACTGGATGGTTCCGATGCGGCGTTTGGTGAGAGAGCCGAAGCTTGCCACTTGCGTGGAGCGGGAATCGGCTCTATGTAGACAGACGGGCACGCGACGCGTGGAGCTGGGAAGCTGGCTGTACGCGTCTAAATCGCGTGGGTGAAAACGAGGCGCTGATTTGGCGCCGACGTCACCGCCCGGATCGATTTCTCCCGGCAACGGGAACATCCAGGAGATCCGAACCAACGGATCTCTCGAGACAGAGCGGCAGATGGCATCGAAGATCACCAATCCATTCACCTTCCTTCAGCAGGTGAGGTCCGAGACGGCGAAGGTGACCTGGCCGTCGCGGCGCGAGACCCTGATTTCGACCGTGATGGTCGTGATCTTCGCCATCATCGCGATGATCTTCTTTTTCGCTGCCGACCAGTTGATGGCCCTGGGCATCGATCTGATCCTCGGCCTCGGCCGCTGATACCTGCGTATACGGAGAATTTTTGATGGCGGCGCGCTGGTACATCGTCCATGCCTATTCGAACTTCGAGAAGAAGGTCGCCGAGGACATCGAGAACAAGGCCAAGCAGAAGGGCCTGAGCGACAAGATCGAGCAGATCGTGGTGCCGACCGAGAAGGTCGTCGAGGTGCGCCGCGGCAAGAAGGTGGATGCCGAGCGGAAATTCTTCCCGGGCTACGTGCTGCTCAAGGCCGAGCTCACCGATCCGGTGATCAGCCTGGTGAAGAACACGCCGCGGGTCACCGGCTTCCTGGGTGAGGACAAGCATACGGCCAAGCCGATGCACATCACCGACAAGGAGGCCGAGCGCATCCTGCACCAGGTTCAGGAGGGCGTGGAGCGGCCGAAGCCTTCGGTCATCTTCGAGGTTGGAGAGCAGGTGCGCGTCTCCGACGGGCCGTTCGCGTCCTTCAACGGTTTTGTCCAGGAAGTGGATGCCGAGCGGGCGCGGCTCAAGGTGGAAGTTTCGATCTTCGGGCGCGCCGTGCCCGTCGATCTGGAATTCGGTCAGGTCGAGAAGGGCTGACCGGAGATGCCCCGCTAGAGGCGGGGCGGCGAGGGCGGCAGCGCTCCTCGTTCGCGGTGGGAGGAAAGGCGGCATTAGCCGGCCGTGGCTTCCGCACCACCAGACTGCAAACCGCCGGCGATGGCCGGCATGAAACAGAGGCAGGAAAGAGATGGCTAAGAAAGTAGCGGGCCAGCTCAAGCTCCAGGTTGCCGCGGGTTCTGCGACTCCGTCGCCCCCGATCGGCCCGGCGCTTGGTCAGCGCGGCATCAACATCATGGAATTCTGCAAGGCGTTCAACGCCCAGACGCAGGAGCTCGAGAAGGGTTCGCCCATTCCGGTGGTGATCACCTATTACCAGGACAAGTCGTTCACCTTCGTCATGAAGACGCCGCCGGTGAGCTACTTCCTGAAGAAGGCCGCCAATCTCAAGTCGGGTTCCAAGGAGCCGGGCAAGGTCAAGGCCGGCCAGATCAGCCGCGACAAGGTGCGCGAGATCGCGGCCGCCAAGATGAAGGATCTCAACGCCAACGATGTGGAAGCCGCCATGCGCATGGTCGAAGGCTCCGCCCGTTCGATGGGCCTGGAAGTGGTGGGCTGAGACGATGGCAAAGGTAGCAAAGCGCGTTGCGAAGTCCCGCGAGGGCCTCGACCGCAACAAGGCATACGCTCTCGATGAAGCGATCAAGCTGCTGAAGGAGCGTTCCGCGGTGAAGTTCGACGAGACCGTCGAGGTCTCGCTCAATCTCGGCGTCGATCCGCGCCACGCCGACCAGATGGTGCGCGGCGTCGTCAACCTGCCGAACGGCACGGGCCGCACGGTGCGCGTCGCCGTCTTCGCCAAGGGCGCCAAGGCCGACGAGGCCAAGGCCGCCGGCGCCGATATCGTCGGTGCGGAGGATCTGGTCGAGATCGTGCAGAAGGGCACGATCGACTTCGACCGCTGCATCGCCACGCCGGACATGATGCCGCTGGTCGGCCGTCTGGGCAAGGTGCTCGGCCCGCGCGGCATGATGCCGAACCCCAAGGTCGGCACCGTGACCGTCGACGTCGCGGCGGCGGTCAAGGCCTCCAAGGGCGGCGCCGTCGAGTTCCGCGTCGAGAAGGCGGGCATCGTGCATGCCGGCGTCGGCAAGGTGTCCTTCGACGTGGCTGCACTTGAAGAGAACGTGCGGGCCCTGGCGGACGCCGTCAACAAGGCCAAGCCGACGGGCGCCAAGGGCGTCTACATGAAGAAGATGTCGGTGAGCTCCACCATGGGGCCCGGCCTCAAGGTCGATCTGGCGAGCCTCAGCGCCGCCTGATCCTTTGCGTGAAGGCCGGGCCGCAAAGGCCCAGCCTTCCGACGAATTCCGGGCCGCACGCCGGCCCGGATACTGGAAGCAGAAGATCGCTTCCGGACTATCCTGTCCGAGATTGCAGGCGGCTCAGCCTTAATTCGTTTGGGCCTGCATGAGACGGGTGACGACCGGACAAACGGGTCTTGCAAGACCCTGATGGAAGGTTCGAACCGTGTGTGCCTTTTGTCCGCGTGCCGGCCGGCTTCGGCCCGTCGGCTTGGCGAAAGGGGGCAGGATCCTCGAGCGTCGTTCGGGTGATTCAGAAATTGGACGCCCGCCCGGCAAAAGGCAACCGACCAAGCCCGAAAGGGTGAGGTCAACTGGAGATAGGCAGTGGATAGAGCGGAGAAACGCGAGCTCGTCACGGGTCTGAACGACGCTTTCAAGAGCGCCGGCTCGGTCGTCGTGGCCCACTATGCCGGTATCACCGTTGCGCAGATGAACGATCTTCGTGGGAAGATGCGATCTGCCGGCGGCACCGTCAAAGTCGCGAAGAACCGCCTCGCCAAGATCGCTCTTCAGGGCACGGAATCCGAGAGCATCATCGATCTGTTCAAGGGACAGACGCTGATCGCTTACTCGGCAGATCCGGTTGCGGCACCGAAGGTCGCCTCCGATTTCGCCAAGGGGAATGACAGACTGGTCATTCTCGGCGGCGCGATGGGGAAGACCGCTCTCGATGCGGACGGCGTCAAGGCTCTGGCCTCGCTGCCCTCGCTCGACGAGCTCAGGGCCAGGCTGGTTGGCATGATCGCCACGCCGGCAACCCGGATCGCCCAGGTCGTCAATGCACCCGCGGCTTCGGTCGCGCGCGTCATCGGCGCCTATGCCCGGAAGGACGAAGCGGCGTGAGGCCGTTCCTCGCTATCACCAACACCTGTTCGAACTTTCAAAAGGAACTGAAAAATGGCTGATCTCACCAAGATCGTAGACGACCTCTCGAGCCTGACCGTGCTCGAGGCCGCCGAGCTGTCGAAGCTGCTCGAGGAGAAGTGGGGCGTTTCCGCCGCTGCCCCGGTCGCCGTGGCCGCTGCCGGCGGTGGCGCTGCCGCCGCTGCCGCTCCGGCCGAGGAGAAGACCGAGTTCGACGTCATCCTCACCGATGCCGGCGCACAGAAGATCAACGTGATCAAGGAAGTGCGTGCGATCACCGGTCTCGGCCTCAAGGAGGCCAAGGACCTGGTCGAGGGCGCTCCGAAGCCGGTCAAGGAAGGCGCCAACAAGGCCGACGCCGACAAGATCAAGGCGCAGCTGGAAGCTGCCGGCGCCAAGGTCGAGCTGAAGTAAGTGCATGGTTGCCGGCGGACGGGCATCCGTCCGCCGGTCCCCATGGCAGGGGCATGCGTTCGAAAACCTCTTTCCTGAAGGCCGCAAGCGGCTTTCAGGAAACGGGTTTTCACCCGTTTTAGGACTGACCGCGGACTTTGCGGTCACGAGATGCAAGGCAGGCCGGCAGGCCGGCCCCAAGCGAGCAAGGAGCGACGATGGCCCAGACCGCGACATTCAATGGCCGCAGGCGCGTACGCAAGTTCTTCGGGAACATCCCCGAGGTTGCGGAGATGCCGAACCTGATCGAGGTGCAGAAGGCATCCTACGACCAGTTCCTCATGGTCGACGAGCCGAAGGGCGGGCGTGCCGACGAGGGCTTGCAGGCCGTTTTCAAGTCGGTCTTCCCGATCTCCGATTTTTCCGGCTCCTCGATGCTCGAATTCGTCAAGTACGAGTTCGAGGCGCCGAAGTTCGACGTCGACGAGTGCCGGCAGCGCGACCTCACCTATGCCGCGCCGCTGAAGGTGACGCTGCGCCTGATCGTGTTCGATATCGACGAGGACACCGGCGCCAAGTCGATCAAGGACATCAAGGAGCAGGATGTGTACATGGGCGACATGCCGCTCATGACGCTGAACGGCACCTTCATCATCAACGGCACCGAGCGCGTCATCGTCTCGCAGATGCACCGCTCGCCGGGCGTCTTCTTCGACCATGACAAGGGCAAGTCGCACTCGTCCGGCAAGCTGCTGTTCGCAGCGCGCGTCATCCCCTATCGCGGCTCCTGGCTCGACATCGAGTTCGACAGCAAGGATGTCGTGCACGCCCGCATCGACCGCCGCCGCAAGATCCCCGTCACCAGCCTGCTGATGGCGCTGGGCATGGACGGTGAGGAGATCCTGTCGACCTTCTACAACAAGATCATCTACAAGCGTGCCGGCGACCACTGGCGCATTCCCTACAATGTCGAGCGCTTCCGCGGCCTGAAGGCGGTCAACGACCTGGTCGACGCCGATACCGGCGAGGTTGTCGTCGAAGCCGGCAAGAAGATCACCGCGCGCCAGGCCCGCCAGCTCGCCGACAAGGGCCTGAAGGCCATCAAGGCGACCGACGAGGACGTTCTCGGCAGCTACCTGGCCGAGGACATCGTCAACTTCCAGACCGGCGAGATCTATCTCGAGGCCGGCGACGAGATCGACGAGAAGACGCTGAAGGTGCTGCTGTCGACCGGCGATGAGGAATTCTCCATCCTCGACATCGACCACATCAACATCGGTGGCTACATCCGCAACACGCTCGCCGTCGACAAGAACGAGAGCCGCCAGGACGCGCTGTTCGACATCTACCGCGTCATGCGCCCGGGCGAGCCGCCGACGCTGGAGACGGCCGAGGCGATGTTCAACTCGCTGTTCTTCGACGCCGACCGGTACGACCTGTCGGCCGTCGGCCGCGTCAAGATGAACATGCGCCTCGACCTCGACGCCGAGGACACCGTGCGCGTGCTGCGCAAGGAGGACATCATCGCGGTGGTGCGCACGCTGGTCGAGCTGCGCGACGGCAAGGGCGAGATCGACGACATCGACAACCTCGGCAACCGCCGCGTGCGTTCGGTCGGCGAGCTGATGGAGAACCAGTACCGCGTCGGTCTGCTCCGCATGGAGCGGGCGATCAAGGAGCGCATGTCCTCGATCGAGATCGATACGGTCATGCCGCAGGACCTGATCAACGCCAAGCCGGCGGCCGCCGCCGTGCGCGAGTTCTTCGGCTCCTCGCAGCTCTCGCAGTTCATGGACCAGACCAACCCGCTGTCGGAGATCACCCATAAGCGCCGCCTGTCGGCGCTCGGGCCGGGCGGCCTGACCCGCGAGCGCGCCGGCTTCGAGGTGCGCGACGTGCACCCGACGCATTACGGCCGCATCTGCCCGATCGAGACGCCGGAAGGCCCGAACATCGGCCTGATCAACAGCCTGGCGACGTTCGCCCGCGTCAACAAGTACGGCTTCATCGAGAGCCCGTACCGCAAGATCGTCGACGGCACGCTGACCAACGACGTCGTCTATCTGTCGGCGATGGAGGAAGCAAAGCACTTCGTCGCGCAGGCCAACGCCGAACTCGACAAGCAGGGTCGCTTCGTCGACGAGTTCGTCATCTGCCGGCATGCCGGCGAGGTGATGATGGCGCCGCGCGAGAACGTCGACCTGATGGACGTGTCGCCCAAGCAGATGGTGTCGGTCGCCGCCGCGCTCATCCCGTTCCTCGAGAACGACGACGCCAACCGCGCGCTGATGGGCTCGAACATGCAGCGCCAGGCCGTGCCGCTGGTGCGCGCCGAGGCGCCGTTCGTCGGCACCGGCATGGAGCCTATCGTCGCCCGTGACTCGGGCGCGGCGATCGCCGCGCGCCGCACCGGCATCGTCGACCAGGTGGACGCCACCCGTATCGTCATCCGCGCGACCGAGGACCTGGTTCCCGGAAAGTCGGGCGTCGACATCTACCGGCTGATGAAGTTCCAGCGCTCGAACCAGAACACCTGCATCAACCAGCGTCCGCTGGTCAGGATGGGCGACCGGATCGAGAAGGGTGACATCATCGCCGACGGCCCGTCCACCGATCTCGGTGATCTGGCGCTCGGCCGCAACGTGCTCGTCGCCTTCATGCCGTGGAACGGCTACAACTACGAGGACTCCATCCTGCTGTCGGAGCGCATCGTCGCCGACGACGTCTTCACCTCGATCCACATCGAGGAGTTCGAGGTCATGGCGCGCGACACCAAGCTCGGGCCGGAGGAGATCACGCGCGACATCCCGAACGTGTCGGAAGAGGCGCTGAAGAACCTCGACGAGGCGGGCATCGTCTACATCGGCGCGGAAGTGCAGCCGGGCGACATCCTGGTCGGCAAGATCACGCCGAAGGGCGAGAGCCCGATGACGCCGGAAGAGAAGCTGCTGCGCGCCATCTTCGGCGAGAAGGCGTCCGACGTGCGCGACACCTCCATGCGCATGCCGCCCGGGACCTATGGAACGGTTGTCGAGGTTCGCGTGTTCAACCGGCACGGCGTCGAAAAGGACGAGCGTGCGATGGCGATCGAGCGCGAGGAGATCGAGCGGCTCGCCAAGGACCGCGACGACGAGCAGGCGATCCTCGACCGCAACGTCTATGCGCGGTTGAGCGACATGCTGGCCGGCAAGGATGCCATCCAGGGGCCTAAGGGCTTCAAGAAGGGCACGGTTCTGTCGAAGGAGTTGCTCGGCGAGTATCCGCGCTCGCAATGGTGGCAGTTCGCCGTCGAAAGCGAGGACATCCAGCGCGAGCTGGAGGCCCTGCGCGGCCAGTATGACGAGTCCAAGAAGGCGCTCGAACAGCGCTTCATGGACAAGGTCGAGAAGGTGCAGCGCGGCGACGAGATGCCTCCCGGCGTCATGAAGATGGTCAAGGTCTTCGTCGCCGTGAAGCGCAAGATGCAGCCCGGCGACAAGATGGCCGGCCGCCACGGCAACAAGGGCGTGGTCAGCCGCATCGTGCCGGTCGAGGACATGCCGTTCCTGGAGGACGGCACCCACGCCGACATCGTGCTCAACCCGCTCGGCGTGCCGAGCCGGATGAATGTCGGTCAGATCCTCGAGACGCATCTCGGCTGGGCTTGCGCTGGCATGGGCCGGAAGATCGGCGAGCTGCTCGACGCCTACAAGGCGGGCGGCAAGATCGACTCGCTGCGCGAGACGATCGCCGAGATCATTCCGGACAACGACCGCAACGAGCCGGTGCGTCGCTTCGACGACGAGTCGATCGTGCGTCTCGGCGAGCAGATGCGGCGCGGTGTCTCGATCGCGACCCCGGTGTTCGACGGAGCGCACGAGGCGCACATCGACGAGATGCTCGAGCAGGCCGGACTGCACACCAGCGGCCAGTCGACTCTCTATGACGGGCGCACCGGCGAGGCGTTCGATCGCAAGGTGACGATGGGCTACATCTACATGCTCAAGCTGCACCATCTGGTCGACGACAAGATCCACGCCCGTTCGATCGGCCCGTACTCGCTCGTCACCCAGCAGCCGCTGGGCGGCAAGGCGCAGTTCGGCGGCCAGCGCTTCGGCGAGATGGAGGTGTGGGCTCTCGAGGCCTACGGCGCCGCCTACACGCTGCAGGAGATGCTGACGGTGAAGTCGGACGACGTGGCCGGCCGCACCAAGGTCTACGAGGCGATCGTGCGCGGCGACGACGCGTTCGAGGCGGGCATTCCGGAGAGCTTCAACGTGCTCGTCAAGGAGATGCGCTCGCTCGGCCTCAACGTCGAGCTGGAGAACAGCGTGGTCGAGGATACGGCGCCGCGGGTGCGCGACGCGGCCGAGTAACGGCAGGATTCCGCCGCGGGGCCAGGCTCCGCGGCGGGCCGTCAAGTCGAGGCCGGGAGACCGGCCGCAAAAGATCCTCCGATAGCGTGCGCGGCGGCGGGCGCCGGACGGATCGGAAGAGGGCGATATCGCCCCGAGAATTTCAACGGGACCCCGGTCCCGAGAAGGAGAACGGCATGAACCAAGAGGTCATGAATCTCTTCAACAACAACGTCCCGGCCCAGGTGTTCGATTCCATCCGGATTTCGCTCGCCAGCCCGGACAAGATCCTGTCCTGGTCGTTCGGCGAGATCAAGAAGCCGGAGACGATCAACTACCGCACGTTCAAGCCCGAGCGCGACGGCCTGTTCTGCGCGCGCATCTTCGGTCCGATCAAGGACTACGAGTGCCTGTGCGGCAAGTACAAGCGCATGAAGTACAAGGGCGTCATCTGCGAGAAGTGCGGCGTCGAGGTGACGCTTTCCCGCGTTCGCCGCGAGCGCATGGGCCATATCGAGCTGGCGGCTCCCGTCGCCCACATCTGGTTCCTGAAGTCGCTGCCGAGCCGCATCGGCACGCTGCTCGACATGACCCTGAAGGACATCGAGCGCGTCCTCTATTTCGAGAACTACATCGTCACCGAGCCGGGCCTCACCGCGCTGAAGGAGCATCAGCTCCTGTCGGAAGAGGAGTACATGATCGCCGTCGACGAATATGGCGAGGACAGCTTCACCGCCATGATCGGCGCCGAGGCGATCCATGCGCTGCTTGCCGAGATGAAGCTCGACACCATCGCCGGCGAGCTGCGCTCGGATCTCGCCTCGACGACGTCGGAGTTGAAGCAGAAGAAGCTTCTCAAGCGTCTCAAGGTTGTCGAGAACTTCATGGAGTCCGGCAACCGTCCGGAATGGATGATCATGAAGGTCATCCCGGTCATCCCGCCGGACCTGCGTCCGCTGGTTCCGCTCGACGGCGGCCGCTTCGCCACGTCGGACTTGAACGACCTCTACCGCCGCGTCATCAACCGCAACAACCGTCTGAAGCGGCTGATCGAGCTGCGCGCGCCGGGCATCATCATCCGCAACGAGAAGCGCATGCTGCAGGAGGCCGTCGACGCATTGTTCGACAACGGCCGCCGCGGCCGCGTCATCACCGGCGCCAACAAGCGCCCGCTGAAGTCGCTGTCGGACATGCTGAAGGGCAAGCAGGGCCGCTTCCGCCAGAACCTGCTCGGCAAGCGCGTCGACTATTCCGGCCGCTCGGTTATCGTGACCGGTCCGGAGCTGAAGCTGCACCAGTGCGGCCTGCCCAAGAAGATGGCGCTTGAGCTGTTCAAGCCGTTCATCTACGCCCGCCTCGACGCCAAGGGCTATTCGTCCACCGTCAAGCAGGCGAAGAAGCTGGTCGAGAAGGAGAAGCCGGAGGTCTGGGACATCCTCGACGAGGTGATCCGTGAGCATCCGGTGCTCTTGAACCGCGCGCCGACGCTGCACCGCCTCGGCATCCAGGCATTCGAGCCCATCCTGATCGAAGGCAAGGCGATCCAGCTGCACCCGCTGGTCTGCACGGCCTTCAATGCCGACTTCGACGGCGACCAGATGGCGGTCCACGTGCCGCTGTCACTCGAAGCGCAGCTCGAAGCCCGCGTGCTGATGATGTCGACCAACAACATCCTGCACCCGGCTTCCGGCGCGCCGATCATCGTGCCGTCGCAGGACATGGTTCTCGGTCTCTATTATCTCTCGATCGTCAACGAGAACGAGCCGGGGCAGGGCATGGTATTCGCCGACATGGGCGAATTGCAGCATGCGCTCGAGACCAGGGCGGTGACACTGCACGCCAAGATCAAGGGCCGTTTCAGGACGGTCGACAAGGACGGCAACGTGGTGTCGAAGATCTACGACACGACGCCCGGCCGCATGATCATCGGCGAGCTGCTGCCCAAGAACGCCAATGTGCCGTTCGAGACCGCCAACCAGGAGATGACCAAGAAGAACATCTCCAAGATGATCGACACCGTCTACCGCCATTGCGGTCAGAAGGAGACGGTCATCTTCTGCGACCGCATCATGCAGCTCGGCTTCTCGCATGCCTGCCGCGCCGGCATCTCGTTCGGCAAGGACGACATGGTGATCCCGGACACCAAGGCGAAGCTGGTCGCCGACACCGAGGCGCAGGCCAAGGAGTACGAGCAGCAGTACAATGACGGCCTGATCACCCAGGGCGAGAAGTACAACAAGGTGGTCGACGCCTGGGCCAAGTGCTCGGAAAAGGTCGCCGACGAGATGATGGGCCGCATCAAGGCGGTCGAGTTCGACAAGACCGGCCGCCAGAAGCCGATGAACTCGATCTACATGATGAGCCATTCGGGCGCCCGCGGCTCGCCGACGCAGATGCGTCAGCTCGCCGGCATGCGCGGCCTGATGGCCAAGCCGTCCGGCGAGATCATCGAGACGCCGATCATCTCGAATTTCAAGGAAGGCCTCACCGTGCTCGAGTACTTCAACTCGACCCACGGCGCCCGCAAGGGTCTAGCCGACACCGCTCTGAAGACGGCGAACTCGGGCTATCTCACCCGCCGCCTGGTCGACGTGGCGCAGGACTGCATCGTCAACGCCATAGACTGCGGCACCGACAAGGGCCTGACCATGCAGCCGATCGTCGATGCCGGCCAGGTCGTCGCGACGCTTGGCCAACGCATCCTCGGCCGCACCGCGCTCGATGACATCAACCATCCGGTTTCCGGCGATCTGATCGTCAAGGCTGGCACGCTGATGGACGAGCGCGACATCGAGCTGGTCGAGAAGGCCGGCATCCAGTCGGTACGCATCCGCTCGGCACTGACCTGCGAGGTCAAGGTCGGCGTCTGCGCAGTCTGCTACGGTCGCGATCTGGCCCGCGGCACGCCCGTCAACCAGGGCGAGGCCGTCGGCGTCATCGCGGCGCAGTCGATCGGCGAGCCGGGCACGCAGCTCACCATGCGTACCTTCCACATGGGCGGCACCGCCCAGGTGGTTGACTCGTCCTTCATCGAGGCCTCCTACGAGGGCACGGTGACGGTCCGCAACCGCAACGTGGTGCGCAACTCCGACGGCCAGTTGATGGCGATGGGCCGCAACATGGCGGTGCTGATCCTCGACGAGGGCGGCAAGGAGCGGGCGACCCACCGCATCACCTACGGCTCGCGTCTGTTCGTGGACGAGGGCGACAAGGTGAAGCGCGGCCAGCGTGTCGCCGAATGGGATCCTTATACCCGTCCGGTGCTGACCGAAATCGAGGGCAGGGTGCAGTACGAGGATCTGGTCGACGGCATCTCCGTGCAGGAGACGGCCGACGAATCGACCGGCATCACCAAGCGCGAGGTCATCGACTGGCGTTCGACGCCGCGCGGTTCGGATTTGAAGCCGGCGATCAGCATCCTCGACCCTAAGGGCAAGGTCGGCAAGCTGTCGAAGGGCGGCGACGCCCGCTTCCTGCTCTCGGTCGAGGCCATCCTCTCGGTCGAGCCGGGTTCGATGGTTCGTCCTGGTGACGTGCTGGCGCGTATCCCGATGGAAAGCGCCAAGACCAAGGACATCACCGGCGGTCTGCCGCGTGTGGCCGAGCTGTTCGAGGCGCGTCGTCCGAAGGACCATGCTATCATCGCCGAGATCGACGGCACGATCCGCTTCGGACGCGACTACAAGAACAAGCGCCGGATCATCATCGAGCCGCATGATTCGACGCTGGAGCCGGTCGAATACCTGATCCCGAAGGGTAAGCCGTTCCATCTGCAGGACGGCGACGCCATCGAGAAGGGCGACTACGTCATGGACGGCAACCCCGCGCCGCACGACATCCTGGCGATCAAGGGCGTGGAGGCGCTGGCCTCCTACCTCGTCAACGAGATCCAGGAGGTCTATCGTCTGCAGGGCGTGTCGATCAACGACAAGCACATCGAGGTGATCGTCCGCCAGATGCTGCAGAAGGTCGAGATCACGGTGCAGGGCGATTCGACCTACATCCCCGGTGACCACGTCGACGCGATCGAGCTCGAGGAGGTCAACGACCGCCTGGTCGAGGAAGGCAAGAAGCCCGCGGAAGGCCAGCCGGTGCTGCTCGGCATCACCAAGGCCTCGCTGCAGACGCCGTCCTTCATCTCGGCGGCCTCCTTCCAGGAGACCACTCGCGTGCTGACCGAGGCGGCGGTTGCCGGCAAGGTCGACACGCTGCAGGGCCTGAAGGAGAACGTCATTGTAGGCCGGCTGATCCCGGCCGGCACCGGCGGCCAGATGAGCGCCATCCGGCGCATCGCCACCTCGCGCGACGAGCTCATCCTCGACGAGCGCCGCAAGGCGACCGGCGCGGAGACGGCGACGCCGATGCTCACCGAGATGGTCGACGCCGCGCAGTAAGGCGGTCGACAGAGCGATAGAAAGGGCCGCCGGGCGAAAGTCCGGCGGCCCTTTTTCGTTTTGGGCCTCCCGGGGCGGATGCTGCGCCGCTGCCGAACGGCGTCAGATCGGAGCCCCCTGCTCGTGGGGCGCGAGCACTGTCGGAGCCCTCCAACAAACCTGTCAGGAGCATTGGTGGACATCGGTTGAAGCCCCGCTGGGTTGCCTTATCTCAGACGCGGTGCAGCGATGGAGGCATCACGCGATGGATGGAAAGCCGACGATTGCCCGCATCTGGCGTGGGCGCACACGCCGCGACATCGCCGACGCCTATCAGGACTATCTCCACGAAGCCGGCATCAAGCCGCTGATGGAGAAGGCGCTGGGAGTCCAGAACTTTCGCGAGGATCGCGCGACGGAGAGCGAGTTCGTGACGATCTCCTACTGGGAAAGCGTCGAGGCGATGGCACGCTTCACCGGCGGCGATCCGCGAAAAATCCACCATCTGCCGCGTGACGCTGAGTTCCTGGTCGAGCTGCCGGAAAGCGTGCAGGTGCTGACGATCCTCACCAGCCACGGTCGGACGAGGTAGGGACGCTACTGCCCGTAACGCTCGGTCCGGATGCGCTGTGGGTCGATGCCTGCCGCGATCAGGGCGTCGGACGCGGCCGAGACGAAGCGGTTGGCGCCGCAGACGAAGGCGAGCCGCGGGCCTTCGGAAAGCGCGGCCAGAACCGCCGCAACCATCGGCGGGTCGATGCGCCGAGAAAAGTCCTGGCTACGCCGCGCCGGCTCTCGCGTCAGCGCGAAGGCCAGTGAAAGGCCGACCTTCCCATCCAGATCGAGCAGTTCGTCGCGAAAAATGATTTCGTCCCAGGCTCGCGCCGAATAGAGCATCGCTACCGGCACATGCGCCGCCCGCTCGGCGCGGTGGCGCAGCATGCTCATCAGCGGCACGACGCCTGAGCCGCCGCCGATGAGCAGCAGCGGGCCGCCGTCGGCAGCATTCCACACGAAATGACCCCCGAGCGGGCCCTTGATCTCGATCTCGTCGCCGACGGCCGCGACATCGTGAAAGAACGAGGAGACCTCGCCGTCCTCCAGCCGCTCGACGGCAAGCTCGACTTCGGGCCCGGCCTCCGGCGCGCCGGCGATCGAATAGCTGCGCTGCGCGGTGTAGCCGTCCGGGGCGGTGAGCCGGACGTCGGCATGCTGCCCGGCCCGCCAGACAAAAGGCGTCCTCGGCAACAGGAAGAAGCTGGTGACGCGAGGCGTTTGCCGAACGATCCGCTTGATGGTGGAGGGCTGCCAGCGCGCCGCCCGGACCGTGCCAGGCTCCGCTCCGCCATCAGTCATCGGTATAGCGCTGTTCGCGCCAGGGATCGCCGTAGAGGTGATAGCCGCGCAACTCCCAGAAGCCGGCCGTATCCTGATCTATGAACTGCAGGCCGTCGATCCACTTCGCCGACTTCCAGAAGTAGAGATGCGGCACCAGCAGCCGCGCGGGGCCGCCGTGGTCGGGCGAAATCGGCTCGCCTTCGAAACGTATCGCCACCATCGCCTTGCCGCCGACCAGATCGGCGGTCGGCACATTGGTGGTGTAGCCGTCGAAGCAATGCGCCAGCGTATAAGGTTTCGGCGCCTCGATGCCGGCCTCGGCAAGGATGTCGTCGACCAGCACGCCCTCCCAGCTGGTGTCGAATTTCGACCAGGCGGTGACGCAATGGATGTCGCGGGTCATGCGGCTGATCGGCAGGCGATTGAACGCCTCCCAGTCCCATTCGGCCACCGGCTTCGGTCCGACTTTGAGCGTGAAACTCCAGTCTTCGAGGCGCACCTGCGGCGTCGGGCCGGCCGACAGCACCGGAAAATCCTCGGTAAGGTATTGCCCGGGCGGCAGGCGCTCCGCCTGTTCGCGCGGCGGCCGCCGTCCTCCGAAGCCGCGTGTCACCATCTCTGCCGCTCCTGTCGCTGCTGTCGGACGATCCTATCCGTGCCGCCTCGGGGCGGCAACAAGACCGGAGCCGTCGAGGCACCTGCCCATGCCCTGTCGCTCAATCCTCCAGATGCTCCGGCGGGTGCGCGTTGCGGCCCTTGCCGAAGGTGTAGCCGGTCTCTACCGCCGTGCGGCCGAACTTGTCGCGCAGCCGGTCGATGGCGCCCTCCGCCATGGCGCGCTTGCGTGCCTGCTCATCGACCAGATCGGGCGGATCGGCGCGGCCGTCGTCGGAAAGATCGCTGACGCCGATGCCGAGCAGGCGGTAGCGCGTCCCGTCGGCTTCCCTGGCCAGCAACTGCAGGCCGACCTGGAAGATGCGGTCGGCGAGCTGCGTCGGGTCGGCGAGTTGGCGGTTGCGCGTGCGGATCTTGAAATCCTGCGATTTCAGCTTGAGCACGACGGTGCGGCCGGCGATGTCGGCCTTTTTCAGTCGGGCCGACACTTTTTCGGACAGCGCCCGCAGCACCGGCACCAGATCGGCCATCGCGGCGAGGTCGGCGTCGAAAGTGGTTTCGGCCGAGACGCTCTTGGCCTCGCCGTCGGGGTGGACCCGGCGGTCGTCCTGGCCGCGCGACAGGCGAAAGAGCCGGTCGCCCATGACGCCGTAGCGGCGCATGAGGTCGCCGCGCTCCATCGCCTGCAACTGGCCGATCATGCGGATGCCGTCCCGTTCCAGCGCCGCGGCGAAGGCTTTGCCGACGCCCCAGATCAGCGTCACCGGCTGGCCCGCCAGGAAGGGCACTGCCTCCTCTTCGCCGATCACGGCGAAGCCGCGCGGCTTCCTCAGGTCCGAGGCGATCTTGGCCAAGAATTTGCAGTAGGACAGGCCGACCGAGACAGTGATGCCGATCTCCTTCTCCACGCGGCGCGAGAAATCGGCGAGCACCAGCGCCGGCGGCCGGCCGTGCAGCCGCTCGGTACCGCCGAGATCGAGGAACGCCTCGTCGATCGACAGTGGCTCGACCAGCGGCGTCAGCGCCTGCATCATGGCGCGCACCTCGCGGCCGACGCGTACATATTTCTCCATGTCGGGCGAAATCACGACCGCCTGCGGGCAGGCCTCAAGTGCCTTGAACATGGGCATGGCCGAGCGCACGCCGTTGATGCGGGCGATGTAGCAGGCGGTGGAGACGACGCCGCGCTTTCCCCCGCCGATGATCACCGGCTTGTCGCGCAGCTCCGGCCTGTCGCGCTTTTCCACCGCCGCGTAGAAGGCGTCGCAATCGATATGCGCGAGCGGCAGCCGGTAGAGCTCGGCATGGCGGGCGAGTCGCGGGCTGCCGCAACCGGCACAGCGCATTGTTCGCCCGGACTGGGGCGTCAGGCAATCGCGGCAGAAGCCATGCTCCGGGTCGTTGACAGGCATCGCCACCAATGCGAACATAAAGAGAACAGGCGGGATGATAGATCAGCGCGACGGCGCCCGCAAGGCGCGCGGTAAGGAGGAGTCGTGTCCGAAGTCATCAAACCGCTGACGCCCGAGCTGTGGCCGGCCTTTGAGGATCTCTTCGGCAAGCAGGGCGCATGCTACGGCTGCTGGTGCACGCATTTCCGCCTCCGGCCGGCGGTGCGCCGCGAGAACGACCGGCAGCGCAACAAGGACCACATCCGCGCCCGCATCGAGGCCGGGCCGCCACCGGGCCTGCTTGCCTTCAACGGCGATGCCGCAGTCGGCTGGATGCAGATCGGCCCCCGCGCCGACGTTCCGGAGTGGAACAATGCCGGCCGCGTCTCGGCGCCGTTGGCGACGGAAGACGCCTACGACAACGGCGTGTGGGCGATCTCCTGCTTCTTCACCCGCAATTCGGCGCGGGGCAGGGGCCTGTCGCACCGGCTGGTGGCGGCCGGCATCGGTTTCGCGCGGGAGAACGGCGCGCGTCTGCTGGAAGCCTGCCCGATCAACCATTCCCGCGATTCGCGCTCGGTCGGCCTGTTCGTCGGCTCGACGCGCGTGTTCGAGAAGGCGGGTTTCGCCCGCGCCGCCGAGCGCAAGGCAGGCCGGCCGCTGATGCGGTTGGACCTCGGCTGACGTTTCGCCGCTCAAGCTCGACCGTCCGGCGATCTTGTCCGTGCATACGGTGCGGTCGAAGGCAGCGCGCGGCAACCGCCGGCTGAAATACGGCAGATGCCGTATTTTTCCGGCGGTCGCCGGCTTCTATCCTTTCGGCATCTCTTAAAGGCCCCTCGGAACGGACGGCTGGGCGGCAGCGTCCGCCGTGCAACGTCGGCCCGGCCGGCGATGACGTTAGGAAAGGCGGGAAGGCATGCCGATCAACAATGTCCAGGAAACCCTGGTCACCCGCAATTTCATGGGCCTCTACGGCGTGTTTCCCGACGACGGCGCCGAAGGCCTGATGACGCTCGGCGTGATCCGCTCCTTTGCCGGCGACTTCCAACCGTTCGGTACGCCTGCACTGTCGGGCGACGCGCTTTATTCGACACAGCAGTACAGCGCCCTCCACTCCCTCCTCGGAGGCACCTATGGAGGCAGCGGGATGGCTTTCGCCTTGCCCGATCTCGGCATGCACGTGGCGGTCGGCGCGGGAAGCGGGCCCGGTCTGACAAATTGGGTCAACGGGAATCAGTCTGGCGGGGAGAACACTTGGCTGTCCCGCTGGCACCTTCCCGACTCGTCCGGCGGCTTCGGCCTGCAGGTCGACAATCACCAGCCATTCCTTGCCGTGACCTACCTTATCCGTGTCGACGGCACGCACAACATGCTCGGCGAGGTGGTCCGCTATGCGGGCGACAATGTTCCGGGCGGCTATGTCAAGGCCGACGGGCAGGTGCTGCCGATCGCCGGCAACGAGGCGCTGTTCGCGGTGCTCGGCAACCACTACGGCGGCGACGGCACGACCAATTTCGCCCTGCCGGATCTGCGCGGCCGCAGCGTCGTCGGCGCCTCGGATACGCTGACGGCAGGAACCCGGGTCGGCTCCGAATACCAACGGCTTTCGACTGACAACATGCCCGTGGAGATGGGCGGTACTGGCCAGCCTCTCGACAATCGCGCGCCAGGACTCGTGCTCAACTACATCATCAACGTCTCCAACGACTATTTTCCGGGCCGGGACGACTCCGGCTACGCACCGGAGGACGGCTATTTCATCGGCGAGATCGTCGCCTTCGCCGGGACGCAGGTGCCGGACGGCTGGATGCTCTGCAACGGCGCTACCCTGTTGATCCAGGCGTTCACGGTGTTGTATGCCGTCATAGGTGCCGCTTACGGCGGCAACGGGGTGACCCAGTTTCAATTGCCCGACCTGCGCGGCCGCGTGATGGCCGGGACGGATTCCTCGCATCCCGCCGGCACCGTCGTCGGCTCCAACACGACCGAGATCCCGATCTCCGAGATTCCGCAGATCGTCACGATCGGTACGCCCGGCGACGATACCTATTACGGCGGCAACCACGCCGACCGCCTCTCCGGGGGTGACGGCAACGACACGCTGACCGGCAATGGCGGCAACGACGTGCTCGACGGCGGCGCCGGCGCCGATACGCTGAAAGGCGGTCTCGGCGACGACGTCTATCGTGTCGACAATGCCGGCGACGTGATCATCGAGAAGCCGGGCGAGGGCAACGACCGCGTCGAGGCGTCGGTCAGCTACAAGCTGGCGGCCGGCGTGTCGGTCGAGATCCTTCAAACCACCGATGCGACCGGCACAAACCCGATCAGGCTGACCGGCAACGAATTTTCGCAGACCATCATCGGCAATGCCGGCAACAACTGGCTGCACAGCGGCGGCTACGCCAATCCGGACACGCTGCTCGGCGGCGCCGGCGACGACGTCTACTCCGTCTACAACGCCAACGACGTCGTCGTGGAGAAGCCCGGCGAGGGCTACGACCATATGGCGGCGGGGGTTAGCTACAAGCTCGGTGTCGGCGTCGAGGTCGAGAAGCTGACCACCACCGATGCCAACGGCACCAAGGCGATCGACCTGACCGGCAATACCTTCGCCCAGACGATCATCGGCAATAACGGCAAGAACATCCTGCATGACGGCGGCGTCGACCCGGTGACCAAGCAAAGCGGCGCCGACACGCTGATCGGCCGCGACGGCAACGACACCTATATCCTTTACAACAGCAACACCGTCATTATCGAGCTGGCGGGGCAGGGGACCGACCGCGTTGCCGCCGGCGTCGATTACACGCTCGCCGAAGGCGTGCATGTCGAGCTGCTCAACACCACGTCGCTTCGCGCCACCTATGCGGTCAACTTGACCGGCAACGAGTTCGTGCAGAAGATCCGCGGCAACGAAGGCATCAACCGGCTCGACGGCGGCGGCGGCTCGGACACGCTGATCGGCGAGGGCGGCGCCGACACCTTCGTGTTCTCGACGGCGCTCGGGCCGGACAATGTCGATACCCTCGTCGACTTCACTCCGGGCGAGGACAGGATCGAGCTGGCCGGTACGATCTTCCGAGGGCTGTCGGCGGGCGTTCTCGATGCCTCGGCCTTCCATGTCGGCAACCAGGCGACGAGCGCCGATCATCGCATCCTCTACGATCCGACGACCGGTGCGCTGAGCTACGATTCTGACGGCGACGGCTCGAGTGCGGCGATCCATTTCGCCACCGTCACCGTGGGCATATCGCTGAGCAACACCGACCTCTTCGTCGTCTGAGAAGGGCTGAAGCGTTCGCGCCGTGCCAGCCGCCGGCCTGCGTCAGGCCAGAGTGGCGAGACAGGCGAAGATCGCCGCCGCGAGGGAGGCCGATACCGGCACCGTCACCACCCAGGCGGCGACGATGGTGCGCACATGGGCTCGCCGCACCAGCCGGCGGCGGGTGATCTCGGTCTGCGCGGCCCGTTTTCCGGTCTTTGCCTTGCCGGGCGTTTCCTCCGGCTGCGCGCCGGAGAGGTCGGGCAGGCCAGCTGCGCGCTCGGCCGCCCTGCGCTGCAGATAGCGGCGGCGCTGCACCGAATTGGCCAGATACCATTCGCGAAAGAAGCCGACGCCGAACACGGCGCCGACGGCGATGTGCGTCGAACTGACCGGCAGGCCGAACCATGACGCGACAATGACGGTGAGAGCCGCCGAGAGCGCGATGCAGAAGGCGCGCATCGGATTGAGTTTTGTGATCTCCTGGCCGACCATGCGCACGAGGCGCGGACCGAACAGCAGCAGGCCGAAGGAGATGCCGAGGGCGCCGATCGTCATGACCCAGATCGGCGTCGTCCCGGCCGCTCCGCCGTCGTCGCCGACCGCCCGGACGATCGCCGCGAGCGGCCCGACGGCATTGGCGACGTCGTTGGCGCCGTGGGCGAAGGAGAGCAGGGCGGCCGAGATGATCAGCGGCACCGTGAACAGCCGCTTCAGCGACTGCCGGCGGTTTTCCATGCCTTCCGACAGCCGGCGCACGTAGAAATGCGCAGCCACCCAAGCGAGCACGAAGGCGCCGAGGCCGATAAGCGCCGTCGTGCCGCCGGAAAGGTTCGCGACGTTTCCGATCAGCGTGAGGTAGATGGCGAAGGCGCCGGCCATCACGGCGATCAGCAGCGGCACCCAGAGGCGCGCCGCGGTGATCTTGTCCTCTCGATAGATGATCGCCGTCTTGATGAAGGCGAGGAAGGCGGCGGCGATGACGCCGCCAAGAATCGGTGACGTTATCCAGCTCGCGGTAATGGCGGCGATCGCGCTCCAGTCGACCGAGGCGAAGCCGGCCGCGGCGACGCCCGCTCCCACCACCGCGCCGACGATTGAATGGGTGGTCGAGACCGGCGCGCCGATCCAGGTCGCCACGTTTATCCAGAGTGCGGCTGACAGCAGCGCCGCCAGCATCAGAAGGGCGAGGGTCGGTCCGTCGACGCTCGCCGGCGGGACGATGCGGCTGGAGATGGTTTCGACGACCTCGCCGCCGGCGACCAGGGCGCCGGCCACCTCGAACACGGCGGCCATGGCCAATGCGCCGCCCATGGTGAGCACTTTGGCGCCGACCGCCGGGCCGACATTGTTGGCGACGTCGTTGGCGCCGATGTTGAGCGCCATGTAGGCGGCGAGCGCCGCCGCCGCGATGATGGCGAGGGTGCGCATCTCGCCGCCGGTGACCATCGACGTGGCGAAGGCCGCCAGCGCCATGAAAAGCAGCGCCAGCCCCGGTGCGACCAGGCGCCTGGAAACGAAGCTGGTGGCCTCGCCCAGCTCGCCGAGCCTGGCCAAGTCCTTGTCCAGCGTCGTCTTGCGCTCGGCCGCGCGGCTGTCCGTCATCGTGTCGTTCCCCGCCGTCGGCCATCAGCCGCATCGGCGGCGCAGTTCTTCAGTTACAGCAGGAGAATAGGAATGGAGCCATCCATCCTGCTCCGTTTTTTGTTTCGCCGCACGATCCATCCGGAAAGCCCGCAACTTTTTTGCGACCAGGCTCCGGGCCGGCAAGTCCGTCGGGCAACGGCTTCGTGATCGCGAGGTTCCGAAGGCGTGCAGGCCGTCGTCAGGCGGCCGTCGCCCTCGGATTCCTGCAGAAGCGGGCGATCAGGTCGGCAAGGTCGGGCTCGCGCACGCTGCTGGCTGCGGCGTCCGGCGAGAACCATTGGCGCCGTCGCGACTTGCGCTCGGGCCAGCTGTCCTTCACCCGGTCGATCTCCATGGGAAAGACATGCACCTCGCAGCGCTTCGCCTGTCCGGAGGGCATGGCCTTGGCGTAGTAGTAGCGGCCGAGCTCGGCGGGGGCGACCGCGCCCTCGATCCCGGCCTCCTCGCCGGCCTCGCGTGCCGCCGCGTCCCAGAGCTTCTCGTTGCCTTCCGGCCAGCCCTTCGGCAGCACCCAGCGCCCGGTGTCGCGGCTGGTGATCAGCATGACCTCGACGCCGTCGGGCCCTTTGCGCCATGGCAGCGCGGCGACCTGGACACGGCAAGGCGCGCCGCCGAGGAGCCGCCGTATCCTGTCTGCGAAGTAGCTTCGCGCGCTATGGCCTATGAACATCTCCAAGAGTGCCGCCTGCCCGGGAATCGTTTGCCGTCTCAACAATAGTAGAGTTAATCATCCGTAATAAAAGTAAAAATTGCGCAAAGACATGACGCAAATGTGGTATTGGCCTCGTTCCGCGTCAAGGTTCAGCCGACGTGATCGTCGGCGATCGGCTTCTGATAGGTAAAGCCCATGTCCCAGGGAAAGTAGATCCAGGTGTCCTGCGACACCTCTGTGACGAAGGTGTCGACCAGCGGACGCCCTTTGGGCTTGGCATAGACCGTGGCGAAATGCGCCTTGGGCATCATTGCGCGCACGATCCCGGCGGTCTTGCCGGTATCGGTAAGATCGTCGACGATCAGCACGCCTTCGCCGTCCTTCTCGAGCAGGGAAGGCGTCACGTCCTTGAGAACGGCGAGTTCACCTTGCGAGGTGTAGTCGTGATAGGAGGCAACCGACACCGTCTCGATGACGCGGATGCCGAGCTCGCGCGAGATGATGGCCGCCGGTACCAGTCCGCCACGGGTGATGCAGACGATCGCCCGCCACTGCGTGCCGGCCCCCGCCAGCCGCCATGCGAGCGCCCGGGCATCGCGATGGAACTGATCCCACGAGACGGGAAAGGCCTTTTCTGGAAGGGACATGGCAAGCGCACTCCGCCGGACGCGCCGCGCGCGTCGAAGATTGGAATGCAGCCTGCATTAGCGGCGAATGCAGCCGTTTGGCAAGCGCCGCCATGTCTGGGCGCTACCGCGACATCAGGCAGGCGACCGGCATCGACTGCAGCACGGTGCGGGTGATACCGCCGAACAGCAGCTGCCGCAGCCAGGAATGGCTGTAGGCGCCGAGCACCAGAAGGTCGGCGCCGGTCGCGGCAGCGCGGTCGCGGATCACCTCCTCGATGTGGCGGCCGCGCGACTGGTCGGTCGCCACAGTCACCTCGGCGCCGTGGCGCGACAGCGCCGCGGCGAGGGCCGAGGCGCTCGCCGCCAGGTCGTCGCCCTCGGCTGGCGGGTCCACGACGAAAATCTCGGTCGCCTCCGCCTCCTCGATCAGCGGCAGCGCGTCGAAGGCGGCGCGCGCCGCCTCGCGGCTGCCGTTCCAGGCGATCAGCACGCGCGAGAAGCTCGTGGTCAACGCCCCGGAATGCGGCACGATGAGCACCGGCCGCCCGGCCTCGTAGAGCACGCTCTCGATTCCGGTCGTGTCGTCGGAAGCCCAGTCCGGATTGTGCTGGGCTGCGATCACCAGGTCGGCCGCCCGCGCGATCGCCGCGCAGGCATAGCCGCTGTCGCCGGAGAAGCTGCGCGCGCCGTGCCAGTCGTGGCTTTGGCCGTCGGCCTTCATGCGGCTGGTGAACAGGCCTTCCACCTGCCTGGTCCGCTCTTCCGCGGCCTGCGTGGCGGTCTCGATCACGGCGACGTCGGGAAAGCCGACCGCCGCGCTGTAGGCGACCGGAATGGGTTCCGCGTGGATGCCGACGATATGCGCGCCCCATGCTTGCGCGAGCGGGACGGCGCAATCGAGCACGCGCTGGGCGTCCTCCTTGCCCTGGAGGATGACGGCGATGGTCTTGTAGATCATGGCGCGCTCCTTTGTTCCTTTGCGTCGAAACGCGATGCGGACGGAGCGGGTTCCGATTTGCCCCGCCTCACGCAGCGGGCGTCAGGCTCTGCACCATGGCCTCCACCGCGGCGCGGGCAGCCTCCAGCGCCTCCGCCGAACGGGAGCGTACAACGAGTTCGGTCCAGAAGGAACCGTCGCGATATTTCGGATAGGAGCCGATGATCGTGTTCGGATGCGCTTTCTGGATCCCGCCGAGCGGGCCGCCGATGACGCCCTCGCCGAACGGGCAGTGGACGGTCGCCGACAGGAGTTTCTGGCCGGTCTTCAGCGTCGGCAGGACATTGTCGAGCATGGCCTGGAAGATCGCCGGGACGCCGGCCATCACATGCACGTTGCCGATGCGGAAACCCGGCGCGACCGAGATCGGATTGTCGATATGGACGGCGCCGCGCGGCATGCGCGCCATGCGCCTGCGCGCCTCGGTGAATTCCATCTCTCGCCTGGCATAATGCGCGCCGAGCAGCGCCAGCGCCGCTGCGTCATGCTCGCAGGGCACGCCGAACGCCTTCGCCACCGAATCCGCCGTGATATCGTCATGCGTCGGCCCGATGCCGCCGGTAGTGAACAGGTAGGTATAGTGCCCGCGCAGCGCATTCACCGCGTCGGCGATGTCGCCCTCGTCGTCGGCGACGATGCGCACTTCCTTAAGATCGATGCCGATCGCCGTCATGATGTCGGCGAGATGGCCGATGTTGCGGTCCTTGGTGCGGCCGGAAAGAATCTCGTCGCCGATGACGAGCATCGCTGCGCTGACGGTGTCGGTCATGGGCGCCCCGTTGGTTTGGCACCCGGAAATACAGCGGGGAGGGCGCGGCGGCAATGGTTCGCGATCGGTGAACGGTCCGTCGGCGGATGGGGTGCTTTCAATGAACGCCGGATGGCTCCATCTTGGCCACGGTGCAACGTCGCAGTCGAAACCGAACGCGTTGAAGGAGAAGATCATGGCCAAGGTGCTGGTGCTTTATTATTCGAGCTGGGGTCACATGGAGCAGATGGCGAAATCCGCCGCCGAGGGCGCGCGCGAGGCCGGCGCCGCCGTGACGATCAAGCGGGTTCCCGAGCTGGTCCCGGACGAGGTCGCCAAGGCCGCCTACTACAAGCTCGATCAGGACGCACCGATCGCCGATCCGCTGGAACTCGCGGACTATGATGCCATCATTCTCGGCGCATCGACGCGCTACGGCTCGATGGCCGCGCAGCTCAAGAATTTCCTCGACCAGACCGGTCCGCTATGGGCGAAGGGTGCGCTGATCAACAAGGTCGGCTCGGTGATGGTCTCGACCGCGACGCAGCACGGCGGCGCCGAACTCGCGCTGATCAATGCCCAGGTTTTCATGCAGCACCAGGGCATGATCATCGTGCCGCTGTCCTATGCCTATCAGGGTCAGTCGGGCAACGACGTGGTGCGCGGCGGCGCGCCCTACGGCATGACCACCACCTCCGACACCGATGGTTCGCGCCAGCCTTCCGCACAGGAGCTGGAAGGGGCGAAATTCCAGGGCAAGCGCGTCGCCGAAATCGCGGCCAGGCTGCACGGGTGAGCGTCGTCGCCGGCGGCTTGCTCGTTTGCCGAAACCAGTCTTCGGCGCCGGGGCTGGCGGCGAGGCCGAGCGCCGCCTTCGTCCCCCTCGTTGCGGGGGAGACAGCGATTTTCGACATCCTGACCGAGCGCCGATCCCGCGAGGCGAGGAGAAAAGCGCGGTTAAGTGCTGGAAATCGCAGGAGAGGGGCTTTGCCGAGCGCAAATCCGCAATAGTGTCGCCTCGGTGCATGCGCGCGAGGCGACACGATGACCGACCTCCTGGGCTGGCTTGCCGGTGCCTTGTTGCTGACGGCATTCCTGGCCGTCGGCTATTTTGTGCTGGCGACGCGCCGGCTGGCTGCGGAGGCCGAGCGCCGCATTCCGCCGAGCGGCGGCTTCGTCCAGGTCGGCCGCAACCGCATCCACTATGTCGAGGCGGGGCAGGGGCGGCCGATCCTGTTCTTGCACGGGCTCGGCGGCCAGCTCCACCATTTTCGCCACACGCTGTTCGACCGGCTGTCCGGCGACTTCCGCGTCGTGGCGCTGGACCGTCCGGGCTCTGGCTATTCCGTGCGCGCGTCCGGCGCCGACGGCCGGCTCAGCCAGCAGGCTGAAGCGGTGGCGGGCTTCATCGATGCTCTGGCGCTCGATCAGCCGCTGGTCGTCGGCCATTCGCTCGGCGGCGCGGTCGCGCTGGCGCTCGCCCTCGACCATCCCGAAAAGGTCGGCGGGCTGGCGCTGCTGTCACCGCTCACCCATCAGGCCGACAGCGTGCCGGCCGAATTCGCGGCGCTTTCGATCCGTTCGCCGCTGCGACGCAGGCTGCTCGCCCACACAGTCGCGATTCCGATGGCGCTGAAGCGCGCGCCGCAGACGCTCGCCTTCGTGTTCGGGCCGCAGGCGACGCCGAAGGACTACATCGTCGCCGGCGGCGGGCTTCTCGGGCTGCGGCCGGCGCATTTCGAGGCGACGGTGGCCGATTTCGTCGCGCTGGAGCGCGAACTCGGCCGCTACGAGGCGCGGCTCGGCGAGATCGGGCGGCCGGTCGGCGTGCTGTTCGGCACCGCCGACAAGGTCATCCGCCACGAGGAGCACGCGCTGCCGCTCGCCGGGCGGATCAAGGACTTCGAGCTGGAGTTGCTCGACGGCATAGGCCACATGCCGCAGTTCGTCGCGCCCGACCGCGTCGAAGCCTTCATCCGCCGCATCGCCAAACGGGCTTTCGCCCGATAGGGCGAGCGCCCATGCCAAGCTCGACGGTCCGGACAGGGTTGCGTTTGCCGGCGGGTGCTATACCACTGGTGCGCCAGCGGGCGTGGCGGAACCGGTAGACGCAAGGGACTTAAAATCCGGGTTCTGCCATCCCGATGTGTCCCGCGCAGTCACCCAATGTCGTAGGTTTCCTGGATTCCAAGGCACAGTAGGGGGTGTTTTGTACTCCCTAATCCCGATCGATAGTTAGGCGTCCGGTGCCAATTGCGGTGCCAATCGTTTCCTGCGAAAATAGTTCGTGCGATAATTTTGGAGGGGAGCCGAAAAATGCGCTTTGCCCTCTTCACGCGAACTCTGCCGGCCAACGTCAGGGTGTATATCAATCCGGCACACGTTGTCGCCGTCGACACCTTCGCGAACTACACCAGAATCCACACGCTCGCAGCCGCCCAGGACAGTATTGGCCCTATGCACACGATTGGAGTTGTCGAGGGCATCGACCAAGTCATCTCTGCGCTCCAGCACGCAGCAACCGGCTAGTCGCCTTGGCGTCGCCACTTTGTCCGCTGTTTTGTCGCGGCGCACCGACGCTCAACGGGAAATTACTTGACTGCCGTCGGTCTGCCCGTTTTCGATGCGGCGAAAGGCCCGGCCACGTCTCCGCAACCGGGCACGGGCTGATTCTTCTATTCGAATGAAGCCATCATTGAGCGGGCGCGGGCTGGGCCGGCTGTTCCGTGGTCGCTGGCGGCGCGGCGGTTTCCATAGGTGCCTCGGCGCCAGGCATCATCATGAAGTAGCCGATGATAAGAATGATCACGACAGCGGCCGCGATAATCCAGTTTCGCTGATTCATTTGATGTCCCTCACTGCGCCCCCGCTCGTGAGGATGACATGCCGAGACATAAAGAAAAAGCCCCGCCTACTCGTTCCAGAAATTTGCGCCAGCCATTGAACTGTCGGGTTGGGTGTATCCACTTGTTCAGTTCGGTATCCCAGCCGAAGCGCCTAGCGATCAGACCGGCAATTATTGCGAACGCGAAGAGTGCCGTCATGTAGCCGAGGACTGCAAATATCTGCTGCATCGTCATCTCCTTCGATGCTTGAAGGATTGTGGCACGAATCTGTCAAACGGCTTGCAAAACTGACCCCGGATCGGCGTCCAATTTTGACCCCCTTTTGGTGCACGACGTTGAGCGCCCGACCGGGTAGAGCTGGTCGGGGTTGCGCAGCCCGGTCGGGCGCGTTG
>NZ_PXYK01000043.1 GCF_003012745.1 Kumtagia ephedrae
TTATTCTCATACGAAACGTGTACCGCCAAAGTCTCGTTCGAACCCATATCCCCAAAGGGATACGCGCTCAGCAGACTCTGCCGCCCACGTTTCTCTTTCTTCATTATGCAATTGTCAAAGAACGGACATCGCTCAAACGCGCTGTCATGGGTCGGTTCGCTTTTGGCTCCGGACCCGTCAGAGTGTCGCTCACGCGGCTCTCTTTGATTTCGTCGAGGGCAGTTTCATAAGCGAACTTCTTCGTCGCCAGCGGCGCGCCGCCCTCGTTGGTGAGGCGTATATAGTCGCCGGCTCTCCGAAGTGTCAACAGCGTTTCGGAAGTTTTTTGAATTTTTTGCGACAGTCCGCGGCACCTGTTGCGGCCCCTGCGTCAGCTCTTCGGGGCCTGTCCCCACCCCCCATAAACCTCCCCCCGGGAACGCTGCCGCCCTCGTCTTCGCCGGCGCATTTGGGGTGACATGCACAACGATCCGCTCGGACGCCCGCGGACGGGGATCACCCTTCCCACGGCCCGAGTGATCGACAGGAATGGCAAGTCGCTGGACAGGGCGCAGCCGCGGCAGTCGGAACACCCTGCGGGACCCCTGCCATCGATGCCCTGGCGACCGCCCAACCTTTATCCCCCGAAAAAGTCCGATGGCAGCGCCTCACGCGCGGCAGAGCCCTATTGCGGCCGTATTGGCCGCCCACTTCTCCGCGCCGCATGTCTTTGAAGGCGTCTCCTGGATCTCCGTCATTCATGAGGAAGCGCGGGCAAGGCGCCGTCCGGTTTGGACGCCTTCGTTGACTTGCGGCGCCGCGACGGGCAATTGTTCGTGGCATTGAACGACAAAGCGATTTGCCATCGGAAAGAAGCTCCCCGCTGGAATGCAGGAAACGGACTCGACCATAGCCGAGCTGGGCAACGACCCGCCGCTGATCGCGGACGGGCGCAGCGGTCCACCCGACCGGCGCGAGGTCTCCGCCCGCTGGCTCACCGGGACGTTTCTCACCGGCGTCACCTCGACCATATTGATGGGCGTGGCGCTGATCGTGGCGCTGGACGGGCGCGAGCAGCTCGCCACCCCGCCCGAGATCGCCGACATCGCTTCGGTCGGCCAGGACGACGGCGGCGAGAAGGCCAAGACGGCGCGGCTGGTGCCGCCGCGCCAGGTTGCCCGCGCCAAGAACCGCCGCCGCATGGAAGTGTCGATGATGACGCGGGTCGGCGACCGCGACGTGGTGCGCACCATGCCCTTCGTACGCATCAAGATGCCGCTCGCCGCCAGCTACAAGACGACGCGCAGCTATCCGCCCTTCGACCCGCTCGAGGTTTTCGCCGAGGACGGCGCCGCCAATGCCGCCTCCTCCGCCATGACCGGTCAGATCTACGGCTCGAAGGTCGAAAGCGAGATGAGCCTGAAGACGGTCGACTTCCCGATCGGCACGGCCGCCTTCGACGAGAAGAACGACCTCACCGCCGCGGAGGTGGAAGAGGTCGTGCGCACCACCGGCTCGGCGCTCACCGACGGCGCGATCCGCGTCGCGGCACTGCATTACGTCGATCCGCAGCGCTTCGGCGACTCCCTTGCCGGTCAGGCGCTTACCTACGGCATCCGCGTCGTCCCCGAAAACGTATCGGTGACGCCGCGCAGCACCTCGGCCGAGAACGACCTCGCCTATGCCGAGGACCTCATTCCCTTCAACAGCGAGCGCGAGATCGAGGATGCGCTCGCCGAGGCCGGCTATGCCGGCGACGACGCCAGGGAGATGGCCAAGGCGGTGGCCATGCGGCTGAACGCCACCCGGCTGAAGGCCGGGACAGTCCTCACCGCCGGTCTGGAGATCAGCGGCGAGGAGGCCCGCATGGTCCGCCTCGGCGTCTACGACCACACCCGCCATTTGCTGACGGTCGCCGTCAACGACAGGAGCCAGATCGTCGCCACCGCCGAGGCCGAGCCGAACCCGGGATTGCAGACGGCCTTCGACGACACTCCGATCGTCACGGCGCGCGGCAGTCTGCCGACCGCCTATGACGGCATCTACCAGGCGGCTTATTCCTACGGCATGTCGCGCTCGATGACGCGTCAGCTGATCAAGCTGCTGGCCTCCGACGTCGACTTCCAGTCGCGCCTCAATCCGGCCGACCAGCTCGACGTCTTCTTCTCGCAGCCGGACGAGTCCGATCAGGTGTCGGACGATTCGCAGCTCCTCTACGTGTCGGCGAGCTTCGGCGGGACCACGCGGAAATTCTACCGCTTCGCCTTCGACGACGGCTCGGTCGAGTATTTCGACGAAGAGGGCCGCAGCTCCAAGCAGTTCCTGCTGCGCAAGCCCGTTCCCAACGGCGTGTTCCGCTCAGGCTTCGGCGGGCGGAACCACCCGATCCTCGGCATCACCCGCATGCATACCGGCGTCGACTGGGCGGCCCCGCGCGGCACGCCGATCATCGCCGCCGGCAATGGCGTCGTCGAGAAGGCCGGCTGGGCCGGCGGTTACGGCCGCCAGACCATCGTGCGTCACGCCAACGGCTACGAGTCCTCGTACAACCATCAGAGCGGCATCGCCAGCGGCATCAAGCCGGGCGCCCGCGTGCGCCAGGGACAGGTGATCGGCTTCGTCGGCACCACCGGCCTGTCGACCGGCCCGCATCTCCACTACGAGCTCATCGTCAACGGCCGCAAGGTCGACCCGCTGCGGGTGCGCCTGCCCAGCGGCCGCACCTTGAAGGGCGAGGATCTCGACCGCTTCAACGCCGAGCGCGAACGCATCGACAAGCTGCTCGAGGAAGAGCAGAGCCCGCTGAAGGTCGCGACCGTCGGCTTGGGCGGATAGATACCGAAGGTCCTGAATTCCAATCTCGGGCGTGTCGCCGCCTACGCCCTCACCTCCCTTGCTGGGGTTGAGGGCGCGCGGCCGGCGAGCTGGCTGCGCTAATCGATGAACTCCACCATCACGCCGGCCGACACCAGCTTGGCCAGTTCCTGCGCGTCCCAATTGGTCAGGCGTACGCAGCCATGGCTCTCGGTCTTGCCGATCTTCGACGGATCGGGCGTGCCGTGGATGCCGTAGGTCGGCTTGTCGAGGGCGATCCAGACCGAGCCGACCGGGCCGTTCGGCCCCGGCGGGATGGTCAGCACCCTGTCGTTGTTGCCCTGCTTGAAATTGAGTTTTGGATTGTAGGTGTAGTTGGGATTGACGGCGACGCGCGACACGGCATGGATGCCGGTCGGCGAAGGCGTGTCGGCCGAGCCGATGGTCGCCGGATAGGCAACGACCAGTTTCCCCCCCGCATCGTAGGCGCGCACCTGCTTCTTGCCCTTGTCGGCGATGATGCGGGCGACCTTGGCCGTTGCGTTGGCGCCGAAATTCGCAACCCGGATGCGCGTTCCAGGCCGCGAGAAATTGGCTTCCGGGTTGAGCGCCTTGAGATAGCCCTCGTCCATATGGAAGCGCTCGGCCAGCATCTCGGTGACGGAGGTGAAGCTCATATGCTCGAGCTGCGCCTTCTCGCTGTAGTCGGCAGGCACCGAGGCGATGAACGGCCCGGCCGCGTCGGCCGGCGTGATCTCGTACAGCGCGAACGCATCGCCGCCCGTCGCCGCGAGCGCCGCCTTGATGCCGGCCGCGTCGGTCGAGCGCAGGTTCTGGCCGGTGAGCTCGTTGTAGGCGGCGAGCGCCTTGTCGACATTGGAGCCGAACTTGCCGTCGATGACGCCGGGCGAGGCCCCTGCCCTGTCGAGCAGCACCTGCAGCGCCGCGACGTCCTCGCGGGCGGTGAAGTTGAGCGGCGGCGGGGCCGCCGGCTCGCTGATGGTCGGCAGCCCGGGCGGGGTGATGGTGCCGGTGATCTCCGGCTCGGCGGAGCTCACCTGGCCGTCGAGCGGTCGGCGCTCGATCTCGCCGCCGCGCGCGGTGACCTGCGGTTCGCCATTGGCCGCGCCCGGCCCCTGCGGCGCCTCGGGAAACTCGTCGCGCCGGCGGTAGTCGTCCACCTCCGGATAAGCCGGCTCGGCATAATAGGGATCGTCGTAGCCGTAGTCGCCGGCCGGCGCCCGCCCCCTTTCGCGTGCTTCGTCGCGGCGCAGCCGCGCCATGTCCTCGGGGTCGTCGAGATAGTAACGGTCCTGCTGGCGGATCTCGCGGCGACGCTCCCGCAATTGCTCGCGCCGCTCGTTGAAGCGGCGCGGCTGCACGGCGATGACCTCGCCGGTCACCGCATCGACGATGACGCGGTTGCCGTCGCCGTCGTAATAGACCTCCGCGTCCCGGTATTGCGCGAGCTTGACGCCGCCGTCGTCGGCGCGGGGCGATGGGCGCGACTGGCGCTCCCACGGATCGGCTCCTTCCGAGGCGACCGCCGCGGTCGCCGAGAAGCCCAATGCAACGGCCGGGATGAGGATCAGCCTGCGCAGCATGTTAGCTCGATGTCTCCGGTTCAGCGAATCAAGGGTTCGCGGGTGCAATCGGTATCCATCCTATTGGTTCCGATATGAACCGGGCATGAAGATGGCATCGTTTCACGGCGAAGCCGGGCCGCGCCGATCACAGTTGCGTCAGCCCGAGTTCGGCGCGCGCCTTCTTCGTCAGTCCCAGCACCACCAGCCGCCGGCTTTCGCGCAGATAGTCGCGCAACGCCGAGTCGTCCATCGTCTCGTCGGTCCAGCGCTGGATCCACTTCATGCCGCGCGAGGCGAGATATGGCGCCGGCCGGCAGCCGGGCTGCTCCTTCAGGATGTCGAAGGCCATTTCCGAGACCTTGAAGGTGACGGCGAGCGCTTCCCCGTCGCTCCAGCCGGCGATGGCGAAAACCTTGCCGCCGATCTTCCACACATGCGCACCGCCCCACTGCACCACATGCGTGGTCGCGGGCAGCGTGGCGCAGAAGGCATTGTATTCGGCGAGCGTCATGGGCCCAGTCTCTCGCACACATGGAGGGCTCTTGCCACGCTCTTCACCGGGATCGCGGCTGCGATCCCGCAGCTCATCGCCTGACCAGGAACGGTCGCCGCGCTTCCAAAGCTGACGCAGCGTCATCCCCCAGCCCGTCTTTTAGGGTAGACAGCCGCGGATTCCGACAACACTATCCGGGCCTAGGGTGACGGGGCTGACAGGCAGCCGCACGCGATGCCTGTGGAAACTGGCAGCTGAAAACGGCATGGCCGTGAGCTGCGCACAGCCGTCGGAGGAACCCTACGATGCCGCATCCAAGCCAAACCAGCGATCAATGGTGGGTCAACGACCAGACGCCGGACAATCCTTACAGCAAGAGCGAGGATTATGAATCCTTTCTCGACTATCTTGGGGCATTGAACCGTAGCCTGACGCCGGAGATCGCTCAGGGCACGCTGAGGATCAACCTTCACGAACTCAACGATCACCCGGATTACAAGGCCGCCGCGATCGGCGCCCTGGAAGCGTGGGCAGCGGTCACTCCCTTGCAGTTCGAGATCGTCGACGATGCGCCGTTCAATCCTGAAACGGACTGGATGGAGGTCGTCAGCCCTGAACTGGGCGAAGAAGATGACGGCAGCGCCTATTCAGCCAATCGCTACGTCAGCATCGGCCAGCGTTTCCACGACACCGAGCCGAACAAGACGGATATCGGCGGCTATGTGTTCGATTCCTTCATCCATGAATTCGGCCATGAGTTCGGCCTGAACCATCCCGGTCTTTACAATTACAGCGGTCCCGGCGGCGTGCAGATCAACTATCTGAACAACGCGACCTGGATCTACGACCGCCAGCAATACAGCGTCATGTCCTATTTCGACGGGATCGACGTCGGCGAACCTACCCGCTGGTCGGCGTCAACGCCGCTGGTCGCCGACATCGAGGCCGTCATCCGCCGCTTTTTCTCGACCGTCGACGAGAACGGCGTGCGCACCTACCAGCACATCGACCTCAACACGGGCGACAACGTCTACGGCTTCGGCAGCACGCAAGATATCTATCGGCTCACCGCCTCGGGCATGCAGCACGATATCGGTTTTGTGATCCATGACACCGGCGGGACCGACACGATCGACTTCTCGGGCTCGACGGCGGGCACGATCCTCGACCTGCGCCCCGGCCAGTTCTCCAGCGTCAACGGCCATAGCAACAATGTGTCGATCTTCGCCGGGCACAATGCCGATGAGACCGACTACTACGTCGAGAACGGCATCGGCAGCAGGCATGACGACATCCTGATCGGCAACGACGGCGCCAATGTGCTTGACGGCCGCGGCGGCGGCGACCGCATGGCCGGCAACGGCGGCGATGACACCTATTTCGTCGACTCCCTCGACGACATCGTGCGCGAGGAGGCGAACGGCGGCAACGACACGGTCATCCTCCTGTCCAGGGACCTGAGGATCCGGAAGATCGCCAATGTCGAAACCATCATCTACGCCGACGAGTCGACACTGCAACCGGGTGATGACGGCGGCGACGACACCGCGCCCAGCGTCGGCGACAACACGCTGACCAGCATCATCTTCGGCGACAACGGGAACAACACGCTCGACGGCGGTGCCGGCGACGACACCATCTTCGGCCAGGGCGGCGACGACCTGATCATCGGCGGCCGCGACTCGCTCGCCAGCCGCGACATCAACAACACCATCGACGTCGCCGATCTTGAAGACCAGACCGAGAGCGATGACGGCAACGACACGCTCTATGGCGGCCGCGGCAACGACACCATTCTCGGCGGCAAGGGCAACGATATTCTCGACGGCGGCCGCGGCGACGACGTGCTGAGCGGCCAGGACGGTATCGACATATTCAGGGGCGGCGCCGGCGTCGATACGGTCGACTACAGCAAGGAGAGCCCCTTCCAGCTGCTCGTCAACCTTGCCACGAACGTCGCCAGCGGCGGCACCGGCTCCGGCGACACTTTTTACAGCATCGAGAACCTGATCGGGTCCGACGACCGCATCGACCGCTTCATCGGCACCTCAGCCGCAAACCATTTCTGGGGCCAGGGCGGCGGTGATTATTTCAACGGCGGCGACGGCGACGACATCCTCGATGGCGGCCGTGACGGCGACATCCTGTACGGCGAAGGCGGCAACGACACCATCATCGGAGGCAGTGAGCAGGATTATCTGGATGGCGGCGACGGCATCGATACGGTCGTCTACGCCGGCAGCTCCGCCGGCGTGACGGTCGATCTCGCCGACGGCACGGCCAGTGGCGGCGACGGCGATGGCCCGGTGCAGATTGTCGGACGCGGCACCACGATCCGGCACGACATCCTCGCCGGCTTCGAAAACGCCGTCGGTTCATCCCATGACGACCATCTCATCGGCGACGCCCAGGCCAATGAGCTCTCGGGCGGCGATGGAGACGACACGCTGACCGGCGGCGGCGGCGCCGACAGGCTGAATGGCGGTGCCGGCAGCGACACGGCGGACTACGCCGACGCGACAAGCGGGGTCAGGCTCAGCCTCGCCGGCGGCAGATCCGGTGGCGACAGATATGTCTCCATCGAAAATCTTGCCGGTTCGGGTTTCGACGATCGATTGACCGGCGACCGCGCGGCCAATGTGCTGACCGGCCAGGGCGGCGACGACAGGATCGACGGCGGCCGCGGCGACGACACGCTGCTCGGCGATTTCGCCTATCAGGGCGACGCGCCGCCACGGCCGGGCATGGGCACCGGCTACGCCACGCTCGGCGCGGACGCGACGAACAATTCGATCGCAACCGCCTTCGACATCTCGAACAATTTCTCGCTGGCCGAGGATCCGGACATCTTCGATTCGACGACCGTCCTTCACACGACCGTCAACGCCACCGGTAACGGCAAGGGCGGGTATTACAGCATCGACCTGGCGGCCGGCACGGTCATCTCGATCGACATCGATGGAATTGCCGATCCCAATGTCCATGACAGCTGGGTCAGGCTGCTCGACAGCGACGGCAATATCGTCGCCCAGAACGATGATGGCGGCGGCGACCCCGGCTCCACGAGCAACCGGGATTCGAGCACGGTCTTCGTCGTCCAGGAAACCGGAACCTACTACATTCTGGAAGGCAGCTGGTCGCCGGACGCGCCCGGCGACGGCTGGGCGGAAGAAGTGCCGGAGGGCTCTACCTACGAGCTGAACGTCTCGGTCGAGTTCCCACCCGCCCCGGCTGAGCCGGGCATCGCGGGATCCGACACGCTCACCGGCGGCCGCGGCAGCGACCTGCTGGACGGCGGCCTGGCGGCCGACAGGCTCACCGGCGACGCGGGAGAGGACTTCTTCCGCTTCTCGACGGCGCTCGGCGACGGCAATGTCGACCGGGTCACGGACTTCGACGTCGCCGACGACACCATCCTGCTGGACAACCTCATCTTCGAGGCCGTGGGTGGCGACGGGGCTCTCGCCTTGGGCGCATTCTTCGGCAGTGCGGCGGGCGCCGCGCATGATGCCGACGACCGCATCATCTACGATACCGACAGCGGCGCCTTGTTCTACGACGCCGATGGCGTCGGAGACATCGAAGCCATTCAGTTCGCGCGGCTGAACGCGAATCTGAATCTCTCGGCGGCCGACTTCGTCATCATCTGACAGACCGCGGGTGGGGCGCTTTCCGGCGCCCCACCCGGCCCTACATCTACAGATGCTTTTGACGAATCGAACCGCCTGCACCGCCTCGCGGCCTTGCCGGACGACCATGGAGAGTGTGCGATGAAGCGTCCGACCGACCGCCGCACGGTATTGATCACGGCCGCGGCCGCGGCCGTCGCCGCGGCGGCAGTGCCGGTCGCTGCGCAGTCGCCGCATATCCGTGGCGAGGTCACCTTCGCGGGCGGCGCGGTCATCCCGAAAGGTGATCTCGAAATCTATCTCGAGGACCATGCCGCTCAGGACAAAACGCAACGCCGGGCAGCGGCAACGCGCCTCAAAAGCGACGGCGGCGCGAAGGCGATCGCCTTTTCCCTTGCCCCGCCCGTCAGCCCCGCGGCTTCGCAAACGCTGCGCATCGTTGCCCGCCTGGAGCGTGCCGATGGCTGGCTGCTGGCGCGCGGCAGCACTGAGGTCGAGGCGGGTTCGGCCGTCCAGGTCACGCTCAACACGGTCATGTATTAAACGGCCGGACCCATCCACCCAAGCTATCGGCGGCATCTGCTCATCGAAGCGGACGATGCCTGCGTAGCTGAACGGCGCCGCACCGACGCGTCAGGTGGGACGTTTCGGCTTCTTGCCTTTGGGCTTGCCTACCGGCGCCGCGGGCGTGCCCCTGCCCCGATGCGACTTGCGCAGCGGCTTTTGTCCCGGCTTGCCGCCAGGGCCGGATTGAGGCTTGCGCCGCCTGTGCTCCGCGCGCACCTCGCCGGCCGGCGCGATGACGATGCCGCGCTCGCAGCTGCCCGGCTGCCTGATCCGCTCGGCGAAATCCGCCGCCTTTTCGGCCGATATCTCGAAGCGGGTCTCTGTGTCGTCGATCCTGATCGACCCTACGTCGCGCTTCGACACGCCGCCGGCCTTGCAGATCATCGGCAGTAGCCATTTCGGATCGGCGCGCTGTTTCCTTCCGAGCGACAGCGTAAACCAGACGCCGCCCTCCATATCCGGGCCGCGCCCCTCGCGCGCCGGAGCCGGAGCGTCCTCCTCCTCGAAGCGTTTGTCGCGTTTTCCCTTCCTTGCCTGCATCTCGCCGACCGGCAGCGGCAAAAGATCCTCGGGCACGGGCCGGGCGGCGAGTTGCTGGCGCAGGAAGGCGGCAGCGATCCGCTCGGGCGACGCCTGGCCAAGCAGTTCCGCTACGAAGGCCGTCTCCGCCTCGTCCGAATCGGCGGCGGAAAGCACCGTGTCGAGAATCTGGCGACGGTAGCGCGCCTCGATCTCGGCGATGCCCGGCGCGGCGCGCACGGTTGCCGTCAGCTTGGCGAGCGCCAGTACGCGCTGCGCCGCACCGCGCCTGTTTTCGGGAACAATCAGCACACAGACGCCTTTGCGACCGGCGCGACCCGTCCTTCCTGACCGGTGGAGCAGCGTCGCCGGATTGCTCGGGACATCGGCATGGATCACCAGGTCGAGATTCGGCAGGTCGATGCCACGCGCCGCGACGTCGGTCGCAACGCAGACATGCGCCCGACCGTCGCGCATCGACTGCAATGCATTCGATCGCTCCGACTGCGCCATCTCGCCCGACAAAGAGACGACGGAAAACCCGCGGTTGAGCAGACGAGCCGTGAGGTGACGCACCGCCTCGCGCGTGTGGCAAAATACCAGAGCGCTCGTGCTATCGGAACCGAGCAGCGTGTTGATCACGGCGTGCTCGCGTTCGTCGCGCCGCACCAGCATCAGCTGATACTCGATGTCGGCGTGCTGCCCGGTCGGGGCTGTGGCCGCGATGCGTACTGCGTCCGTCTGGAAGGTTTTGGCGAGTTCCGCGATGCCGCGCGGTACGGTCGCCGAGAACAACAGCGTACGCCGCTCGTGCGGTGCCGCGCCGAGGATGAATTCCAGATCCTCGCGGAAGCCGAGGTCGAGCATTTCGTCGGCCTCGTCCAGGACCACGGCACGCAACGCACCGAGGTCGAGCGCACCCTTGGTGATGTGGTCTCGCAGGCGTCCCGGCGTGCCGACGACAAGATGCGCGCCGCGCTCCAGCGCGCGGCGTTCCCCGCGCATGTCCATGCCGCCGACACAGGTCGCAGTCCGGATGCCCGTCGCCGCGTAGAGCCAGTCGAGCTCGCGCTGCACCTGGATGGCGAGTTCGCGCGTCGGTGCGATGACGAGGCCGAGCGGCTGACCCGCCTCGCCGAACCGCGCCGCGCCTCCGAGCAGCGTCGACGCGATCGCGATGCCGAAGGCCACCGTCTTGCCGGAACCAGTCTGCGCCGAGACGAGCAGGTCGGCCTCGCCATGGCCTCCGGTCGCCATCTCGGCCTGCACCGGCGTCAGCTGGCTATAACCCTTCGCCGCGAGCGCGGAAGCAAGGGAACGGTGAATGGCAGCCGGCATGGATGTATGGCCTGCGTCGTCGGTCGGCATCATGGTCATGGTCTCTGTGAGCGAGCCGCATACCACGGCAGGCGTCCGGGCACCTAACAACTCCTCACCACGCCCTCAAGCAGGGTCCGAGCGAGCAGCTTCGGGCGGGGCCAAAACTGCTCTCCGGCCGCCATGAGGAGACAGGCAGCCAGCCATGATCGTTCGGAAATTTACTCGGTCCAATGCCGTCACGAAATGCCCCGCCTTCCGACGGGGCATCCCGCGTGATGAAGTTCCCTATCCGGCCTGCTCGCCGGCCTACCTCCCCTCGAGAGGAGGTAGGGGCATTGCCTACGCCGCCTCGGCTTCCTCGCCGGCGGCCACTCCCGCCTTCGCCCGGAAGTTCAGCCGGTCCGATCCTGCGGTGATCTTCACGGTCGAGCCATCGCGGATCTCGCCCATCAGGATCTTTTCCGCCAGCGGATCCTGCAGCTCCTTCTGGATCACCCGCTTCAGCGGCCGCGCGCCATAGGCGGGATCGTAGCCCTTGGCCGCCAGCCACTCGACCGCCTCGTCGTCAAGGTCGAGCGCGATCTTGCGGTCGACGAGCAGCTTCTCCAGCCGCTTCAATTGGATCTCGACGATCCGGCCCATGTCTTGGCGTCTGAGGCGGTGGAACAGGATGATCTCGTCGACGCGGTTCAGGAACTCCGGCCGGAACGCACCACGCACCACGTTCATCACGTCGTCGCGAACCAGATCGACATCCTGATCCTCGGTAAGGTTCACCAGATATTCGGAGCCGAGGTTCGAGGTCATGACGATCAGCGTGTTGCGGAAGTCGACCGTGCGGCCCTGGCCGTCGGTCAGTCGCCCGTCGTCGAGCACCTGCAGGAGCACGTTGAAGACGTCCGGATGCGCCTTCTCGACCTCGTCGAACAGCACGACCTGATAGGGCCGCCGCCGCACCGCTTCGGTCAACGCGCCGCCCTCCTCGTAGCCGACATAGCCGGGCGGCGCGCCGATCAGCCGGGCGACCGAGTGCTTCTCCATGAACTCCGACATGTCGATGCGCACCATCGCGGTCTCGTCGTCGAACAGGAAGTCGGCGAGCGCCTTGGTGAGCTCGGTCTTGCCGACGCCGGTCGGGCCGAGGAACATGAACGAGCCGATCGGCCGGTTCGGGTCCTGGAGCCCGGCCCGTGCTCTTCGCACAGCCTTGGAAACCGCCTGCACCGCCTCGCCCTGGCCGACGACGCGTACGCCGAGCTCGTCCTCCATGCGCAAGAGCTTGTCGCGCTCGCCTTCGAGCATCTTGTCGACCGGGATGCCGGTCCAGCGCGACACGATGTGCGCGACATGGTCCGGCGTCACGGTCTCTTCCACCATGCCGCCGCCTTTTCCATTTTCCGGGCCATCCTGCGCCTCGGCTTCCACGAGCTTGCGCTCCAGCTCCGGGATCCGGCCATAGGCAAGCTCGCCGGCGCGCTGGAACTCGCCCTTGCGCTGGGCGATGGCGAGCTCGTTGCGGGCCTCGTCGATCTCCTTCTTGAGGTCGGCGGCCAGCCCGAGCTTCTGCTTCTCGGCCTGCCACTTCGCCGTCATCTCGGTCGACTCCTCCTCGAGCGAGGCGAGATCCTTCTCGAGCCGGACGAGCCGGTCCTTCGACGCCTCGTCCTTCTCCAGCTTGAGCGCCTCGCGCTCGATCTTGAGCTGCATGATGCGGCGGTCGACCTCGTCCAGCGCCTCGGGCTTGGAATCGACCTGCATCCTCAGGCGCGCCGAGGCCTCGTCGACCAGGTCGATCGCCTTGTCGGGCAGGAAGCGATCGGTGATGTAGCGGTTCGACAGGGTCGCCGCCGACACCAGCGCGGAATCGGAGATGCGCACCTTGTGGTGCTGCTCGTATTTCTCCTTCAGGCCGCGCAGGATCGAGATCGTGTCCTCGACCGTCGGCTCGTCGATGAACACCGGCTGGAAGCGCCGGGCCAGCGCCGCGTCCTTCTCGACATGTTTCCTGTATTCGTCGAGCGTGGTGGCGCCGACGCAGTGCAGCTCGCCGCGCGCCAGCGCCGGCTTCAACAGGTTGGAGGCGTCCATCGCCCCGTCCGCCTTGCCGGCGCCGACCAGCGTGTGCATCTCGTCGATGAACAGGATGATCTGGCCGTCGGCCGAGGTGACCTCGTTGAGCACGGCCTTCAGCCGCTCCTCGAACTCGCCGCGATATTTCGCGCCGGCGATCAGGGCGCCCATGTCGAGCGCCATCAGCTGCTTGTCCTTCAGCGATTCCGGCACGTCGCCGTTGACGATCCTGAGCGCCAGGCCCTCGGCGATCGCCGTCTTGCCGACGCCGGGCTCGCCGATCAGCACCGGGTTGTTCTTGGTGCGGCGCGAAAGCACCTGGATGGTGCGGCGGATCTCGTCGTCGCGGCCTATCACCGGATCGAGCTTGCCGCTCCTGGCGTCCGCCGTGAGATCCCGCGCGTACTTCTTCAGCGCATCATAACCCTGCTCGGCGGAAGCGGAGTCGGCGGTGCGGCCCTTGCGGATATCGTTGATGGCGGCGTTCAGCGCCTGCGGCGTGACGCCCGCCTTGGAAAGGATCTCCGAAGTCTTCGCCGATTTCTCCATGGCCAGCGCCTGCAGGAGCCGCTCGACCGTGACGAAACTGTCGCCGGCCTTCTTGGCGAGTTCCTCGGCGGTGGAAAAGACCTTGGCGAGAGGCTGCGCCAGGTAGAGCTGGCCGTTGCCGCCCTCGACGCGCGGCAGCGCGTTGATCGCCGCCTCGACGCCGGCCTGCGCATCGCGGGCGCGGCCGCCGGCACGCTCGATCAGCGACGCGGCAAGACCTTCCTCATCGTCGATGAGGACCTTCAGAATGTGCTCGGGCGTGAATTGCTGGTTGTTGCGGGAAAGTGCGAGCGTCTGTGCCGACTGGATGAAACCGCGCACGCGCTCGGAATATTTTTCGATGTTCATACCTGTCTCCTTTCCGTCCCCGGCCCGCTTTGCGGCACCGGTTCGGCTCAAGATGACGACCCCCCTCGTCGCGAGGCAGGATCAGTTTGAACCCGATATGGGTATTGTCGCAACAGCGCTCAAGGCACTTTGATCCGCGCCGAAAAAGAAAGGCGGCGAAGGCATTTCACCTTCGCCGCCTTGTTTTTCGGAAGCTGGGATCGTGGGCTCAGCCCTCGGCCGGCGCTGCCTCTCCGTCGCCGCCCTCCGGCGCCGCCGTATCGGCCGCGGCCCGCCGCGGGCGGCGGCCGCGTCGCGGCTTCTCCTGCGGCTCCGGGGTCTCGGTTACTGCGGCGGCCAGCGACTCGGCCGCCTGCGGCTGCTCGGCGGGTGCCGGCGCCGCTTCGGCGGCAGAAGCCTGTGCCTCTTCCGTAGCCTGCTCCGGCCTGGGGGCGGCGGCGCCATTGCCGTTCACCGCGTTGTTGTTGTGCGGGCGGCGCCGGTCGCGGTGGCGGCCGCCACCCGAATGCTGGCCGGCCGGCTCGCTGTTCAGCGCCACCTCGGCGGGCACGCCCTCGATGATCGGCTGCGGTCCCGAGCCGTTCACAGGCTGCGCCTGCTGCTGCGGCTGCTGTTGCTGGGCCGGTGCCTGCTGCGGGGCCGGCGCATGCGTCTCGCCGCCGTTGACCCCGCCTTCGAAGCCATAGGAGGCCTCGTCGAGATCGTCGTCGAGATCGTCGCGGGTCGTCTGGATTTGCTGGGAAGCGAACTGCGCCTGGGCGGCGGCGATGATGCGGTTGTAATGTTCCGCGTGCTGGAGATAGTTCTCCGCCATGACGCGATCGCCGGAGCTCTGGGCATCGCGGGCAAGCGTCGCGTATTTCTCCGCGATCTGCTGCGCCGAGCCGCGGATCTTCACGTCCGGGCCGTTACTCTCGTAATTCCGCGTGAGGGGATTGGGTCCTCTGCGGTTGTTGTTGTTATTGTTGTTATTGCCGCCGCCGCTATTGTTGCGACCGCGCATGCGTCTGTTCTGCTGTTGTGGCCTCATCAGACTCTCTTCACTTAGAAAAATCATTCACGAACGGGTGGCTTCGCAAGCCGTCCGGTTCGTAGTCCTCCGACGGTGTTCGCCCGCATAGGCTGCGTTGGCGTCACATGCCATCCTGTTCGGTGTCCATGACACGATCCGGACGATCCCCGTTACGAAGCGCCAGCATCGTTTTGCGCGAGTAGGCAGTCTGTTTCTCAGGGAACCGAACTGTTCAGAGCACTGCCTGCTTCGTCTCATCCGGTGGCCGGACCCTATCCGCATTCTTCCGGATTGCCAAGCGATATTTCCACGGCTTCCGTCAAGTACCTGCTTTCCCTGGACTTGCAGAGGCGAAGATCAGAACGCGATCGTTGCCGCCGAGATCTTTCGCCGAACCGCTCGCTTCCAGGCCCGCGGCGAGGAAGATCGCCGTAACATCCTGTTTCTGGTCGAAACCGATTTCCACACCGATTCGGCCGTCTGGGTCGATGAATTCCGGTGCTCGGCGGGCTATCTGTCGGTAGGCATCAAGCCCGTCCGGACCTCCATCGAGCGCACTCGGCGGCTCGAAATCGCGCACGTCCCGCGCCAGGCCGGCAATACCGTCGCTGCGTATATAGGGCGGGTTGGAGACGATTACATCCCATCGCCCCGAAACATTTTCGAACCAGTCCGAGCAGAGCGGCGTGAAGCGGCCGGCAAGGCCCAGATCGCCTGCGTTCTGCACCGCCGTGGCCAAGGCGCCCTCGGAGCGGTCGACGCCCATGGCGGTCGCTTCCGGCACCTGCGACAGCAACGCCAGCGCGATGGCGCCCGTGCCGGTGCCGAGGTCGAGGATGCGGCAGCGGCTATGGCGGCGGACGACCTCGCGCACGAACGGCAGCATCGAATCGACCAGCGTCTCGGTGTCCGGCCGCGGCTCCAGCGTCGCCGGCGAGACCAGCAGGTCGAGGCCGTGGAAGCCGCGCCGGCCGATAATGCGGTGCACCGGCTCTCCATTCCGCCGCCGCTCGAAAGCCGCCCACACCCGGTCGGCGAACTCGCGCTCGACCCGCCGCTGCGGCGCGGTGATGGCGTCGGCGCGGGTCGTTCCGGTGAAATGCTCGACCAGCAGCCTGGCGTCCAGTGCCGGATCTCCCACGCCCGCCGCGGCGAACATCTGGCGGCCGGCGCGCAGCAGGTCGTCCAGCGTCGTCGGACCGGAATCAGCCATGCGTCCCGGTTTCAGCAAGCAGCCTCGACTGGTGGTCGGAGATCAGGGCGGAAATCACCTCGTCCAGTTCGCCCATCATCACCCGGTCGAGCTTGTAGAGGGTGAGATTGATGCGGTGGTCGGTCAGCCGGCCCTGCGGGAAATTGTAGGTGCGGATGCGCTCCGAGCGGTCGCCGGACCCGACCTGCAGCCGCCGTGATTCGGAGCGCTCCGTCGCCGCCTTGGTGCGCTCCATGTCGTAGAGGCGGGCCCGCAGGATCTGCATGGCGCGCGCCCGGTTCTGGTGCTGCGATTTCTCCGCCTGCACCACCATGATGCCGGTCGGCAGATGGGTGATGCGAACGGCCGAATCGGTGGTGTTGACGTGCTGGCCGCCGGCACCCGATGCCCGCATCGTGTCGATCCGGACGTCCTCCGCTCGAATCTCGATGTCCACCTCCTCGGCCTCCGGCAGCACCGCGACGGTCGCCGCGGACGTGTGGATGCGCCCGCTCGCCTCGGTATCCGGCACGCGCTGCACGCGGTGCACGCCCGATTCGAACTTCAGATGGGCGAAGACGCCTCGCCCCGACACCGTGGCGATGATCTCCTTGTAGCCGCCGGCCTCACCCTCGCTGGCCGATTCGACCTCGACGCGCCAGCCCTTCGCGGCGGCGTAGCGCTCGTACATGCGGAACAGGTCGCCGGCGAACAGCGCCGCCTCGTCGCCGCCCGTGCCGGCGCGGATTTCCAGGATGGCGTTGCGCTCGTCCGCCGCGTCCTTGGGCAGCAGCAGGATCTGGATATCCTTCTCAAGGCCCTCGATCCGTTCCTCCAGATCCGGAAGCTCGGCCTCCGCCAGCGCCCGCATCTCCGCGTCGGTGGCCTTGTCGGCGAGCAGGCCGGCGAGGTCGGCATGCTCGCGCTGGGCAGCGCGCAGTCCCCTGATCTTGTCGACCATCTCCTGCAACTCGGCATATTCGGAGGCCATCTTCACATAGGCGTCCGGCTCCGGCCCCGCCGACATCTGCGCTTCGAGCATCTCGAAGCGCTTGACGACCTGGTCCATGCGGTCTTGGGGAAGTGGGGTCATACCAATTTCAAAGGTTGTAAGTGTCTGGGGTCGATTGCTTCCAGCGATCCGCACCGCTAGGGCATCGATTATGAGCTGGGCGCTATTTATCGACGAGTCAGGCCAAGATCAAAGGCAATCGCCATACGAGGTTCTCGCCGGCCTCGCGGTCGAGGATCGACAGATTTGGCCCTTGATCCGACAGTTGTCGGATGCGCAAGAACATCACTTCGGCATGCGCCTATTCGATGCTTACGGCAACGAAGCCAAAGCTCAAAAACTACTGGATCGGCGAGCTTTCAAGCATGCAGCGCAGCTTAGTACGATCCCGCAGGGGAGGAGGCGTCAACTGGCCAAGGAAATTCTGGAAGACGGTACGGCGGTTACACGCGAACGGCTGACCGCTCTGGGTCAGGCGAAGATTGCTTACTGCTCGTTCGCGCTGCATCTGGCACGACAGCATGGCGCTCAGGCCTTTGCCTCCATCGTGCCGCAGTCCGCGCCCAGGCCGGAAAAATCGACGTCGCTCCGCAAGGACTACGCCTATCTGTTCGAGCGCTTCTATGCGTTTCTCGGCACCAAAACGGATGGCCCGATGGGATATCTGGTGTTCGATGAACTAGACAAAAGCGCCAGCCATGTCCTCCTTGGCCAAGTCGCAAGCTATTTTATCAAGACCCGCGCCGGTCGCGCGCGATCCCGGCTCATCATCCCCGAGCCCTTCTTCGTGCATAGCGATCTCACAACGTTGGTACAGCTTGCCGATATAATCGCCTACGCGATCAGTTGGGGCTTACGGCTGAAAGGCATGACCAAAGAATGCCGCAAGGAACTGGCGCCCGTGGTCCGGGAGGTGCTGGCGCTGCGGTTCCGGCATGAGACGGAGACCAGGACGGTATGGGGATACAAGGTTATCGACGACCTTCGTCCCGCGCCTGCCCAGATGGCATAAAGAAAAAGGCAATGTCCGCGTTCCCGCGTCCAAAGCCTCCACTTGCCATATGTGCATGCTGTCGTCGCTAGTCAAGTACAAACCAACCTTGGCTGCCATGGGCTCTTCGTCCATTGCATCTACAGCGGTATGCTCAACGCCGGTTGAAGCTCTTCGAAGCCCATCTTCAGGGCTTGGCTTCGTACGCTTCCAACGCCGCTTCTATCTCTCCGGCCAGTTCGTCCGGCACATCGGCGGCCGTCCAGGCCTGCCGTGTATCGCCGCGGCGGACGAGGCGCTCATAGTCTTCGATGCTCATCAGCACGAAGCGCGGCTTGCGGTGCTGCGTGATCGCGACGGGTTCCCTGCGCGCCAGATGCGTCACGTCGCCGATTTTCTGGGTGAGTTCGACGGTGCTGAATTCGCGCATGGCTCGATCAATCCATTTATATGGATAATATCCATATATTCTGGATATTCAAGCATCGGGTTGCGACTGCCTACAGCGGTATCCCCCGATCGTCCGCAAAAGTCTGCAGCAGCGCGCGCATCGGCAGCCGGGCGCTGTTCCCGGCGAGGTTCTCGTCGATGAAGGCGGTGAGCTCGCCGACCGGCAGCTCCGTCAGCATCGCTTTCACAGGGCCGATCGACGCCGGCGACATCGAGATCGAGCGATAGCCGAGCCCGACCAGCGCCATTGCCGAGATCGGCTTGCCGGCCAGCTCCCCGCACAGCGTCACCGGCCGGTTGGCGCGTTTTCCCGCCTCCACGATCCGGCGCAGCACCCTGAGGAACGGCACCGAAAGCGGATCGAACCGGTCGGCAAGCTGGCTGTTGCCGCGGTCCGTCGCCATGACGAACTGGAACAGGTCGTTCGACCCCACCGAGACGAAGTCCACCGCCTCCATCAGCTCGTCGAGCTGGAACAAAAGCGACGGCACCTCGAGCATGGCGCCGATCTTCAGGCTGGTCGGCAGCAGGTGGCCGAAGCGCGACAGGTGCCTGACCTCCCTGTCGATGATCTCGCGCGCCTGCGCCACCTCGCCGAGCTCGGTCACCATCGGCAGCATGACCTTGAGCTCGTGCCCGCCGGCGGCGCGCAGCAGCGCCCGCATCTGGGTGCGCAGCAGCCCCGGCCGGTCGAGGGTTAGCCGCACGGCGCGCCAGCCGAGCGCCGGGTTCTCCTCCTGGCCGGCCCCCTTGAAATAGGGCAGCACCTTGTCGCCGCCGATGTCGATGGTGCGGAAGGTCACCGGCTTGCCGCGGGCGATGTCGAGCACGTCGCGGTAGAGCCGCTCCTGCGCCTCGGCGCGCGGGAAGGTGGCGGCCACCATGAACTGCAGCTCGGTGCGGAACAGGCCGATGCCGGCCGCGCCCGAATCGGCAAGCTGCGGCAGGTCGACGGCAAGCCCGGCATTCATCAGGAGGTCGATGTGCACGCCGTCCTTCGACGTGGACGGCTTGCTGCGCAGCTCGCGATAGAGCTCCTGCCGGCGCGCCCGGAAGCGCACCTTCTCGGCATAGGCGGATTCGACGTCGGGCTGCGGCCGCAGGTGGACCGCCCCGTCCTCGCCGTCGGCGATGATGGCGTCGCCGTTCTCCGACATGGAGACGGCGCCCTTGAGCTGGCCGACCACGGGGATGCCCATGGCGCGCGCCACGATCACTACATGGCTGGTGATGGCGCCATCCTCCAGCACGACGCCGCGCAGCTTGTCGCGTGGATAGTCGAGCAGCTCGGCCGCGCCCATGGAGCGGGCGACGATGATCGAATCCTTCGGCAGCGCCGCCGCGACGTCGTCCGGCGAGCGGCCGAGCAACTGGCGCAGCAGCCGGTTGGCGAGGTCGTCGAAATCGCTCATGCGCTCGCGCATATAGGGGTCGGTCATGTGCAGCATGCGCGCCCGCATGTCGCTCTGCACCTTCTCGACCGCCGCCTCGGCGGTGAGGCCGTTGCGCACCGCCTCCTCCAGCCGCCGCACCCAGCCGCGGTCGTTGGCGAACATGCGGTAGGCCTCGAGCACGTCGCGGTGCTCGCCCTCGAAGGCGACCTCACGGCGCGACAGCATGTCGTCGATCGACAGCCTGAGCGAGCCCAGCGCCGCGTCGAGGCGCCGGATCTCCGCTTCCGAATCCTCGTTGAACAGGTTGGTGACGACGATGCGCGGCTCGTGCAGCACGACATGGCCGAGCCCGACGCCGTCGTTGAAGGCGACGCCGGTGAACGACACCGGCCGTCTCAGGTCGAGCTCCATGCCCGGCCGCGACAGCCGGGCGAGGTCGCCGGTGGCGATCATCTCGGCGATCACCATGGCGGTGGTCTCGAGCGCCTCGACCTCGTCGTCGCGGTAGGTGCGCATCGTACGGTTCTGCACCACCAGCACGCCGAGCGTGCGCCCGGCCCGAAGCACCGGCACGCCGAGGAAGGAGTGGTAGATCTCCTCGCCGGTCTCCGGCAGGTAGGCGAAGGCCGGGTGCTCCTGCGCGTTGGACAGGTTGAGCGGCCGCGCGCTCGCCGCGATGGTGCCGACAAGACCCTGGCCGAGGCGCAGCTGCGCCAGGTGCACCGAGCCCGGGTTCAGGCCCTCGGTGGCGTAGAGTTCCAGCACCGAGTCGGCGCGCAGCACGTAGAGCGAGCAGACCTCGGCGACCATGTTCTTGGCGATGTCGCGGACGATCTGGTCGAGCCGCTCCTGCGGCCCGAGCGGTTCCGCCATGAGCTCCCGCAGCCGTCTCAGCAATACGCGTGGCCCTACGACCGAATCACGCATCTGGGCTCCGTTCCAAACAGGCATCGGCGGCCCGGCCGCCGGCCTGGCCGCGAATCCTTCGCCGGATATCTTCCGTCCTAATGCTTATCGAGGCCGTAGACGGAATGCAAAGTACGAACCGCCAGTTCCGTGTAGGCGCCGTCGATCAGGATGGAAATCTTGATCTCGGAGGTCGTGATAGCACGGATGTTGATGCCCTTTTCCGACAGCGCCCGGAAGGCGGTGGCGGCGACGCCGGCGTGGCTGCGCATGCCGATGCCGATCACCGACACTTTCGACATGCCCTCGTCGTGCTGCAGCACGTCGAAGCCGACCGTCGCCTTGCCCTTCTCCAGCACGTTGAGCGCCTTGGCGACGTCGCCCGACGGCACGGTGAAGGTCATGTCGGTGAACTTGCCGTCCTCGGAGATGTTCTGGACGATCATGTCGACATTGATGTTGGCCTCGGCCAGCGGGCCGAAGATGCCGGCCGCGACGCCCGGGCGGTCGGCGACGCGTCGCAGCGAGATCTGCGCCTCGTCCTTGGCATAGGCGATACCGGTGACGACTTCCTGTTCCACGATTTCATCCTCGTCGCAAATCAGCGTTCCGGGCGGGTTGAGAAGGTCGCCCATGCCCGGCGCGTCGGGGTCCTCGAAGGAGGAGCGCACGAAGGTGCGCACCTTGTGCACCATGGCCAGCTCGACCGAGCGCACCTGCAGCACTTTCGATCCGAGCGAGGCCATCTCCAGCATTTCCTCGAAGGAGATGCGGTCGAGCCGCCGCGCCTTCGGCTCGATGCGCGGGTCGGTGGTGTAGACGCCGTCGACATCCGTATAGATGTCGCAGCGGTCGGCCTTCACCGCCGCGGCGATCGCCACCGCCGAGGTGTCGGAGCCGCCGCGCCCCAGCGTCGAGATGCGGTTGTCCGGCGCCAGCCCCTGGAAGCCGGCGATGACGGCCACCTGGCCCTCGCCGAAGCGCTTGATCAGGAACGAGCCGTCGATCTCGGCGATGCGCGCCGCCCCGTGCGCGCCGTCGGTGCGGATAGGGATCTGCCAGCCCTGCCAGGAGCGGGCGTTGACGCCCATCGACTGCAGCGCGATCGAAAGCAGCCCCGACGTGACCTGCTCGCCCGAGGCGACGATCGCGTCGTATTCGCGCGCGTCGAAGAACGGGCTGTTGGCGCCGGTCGCCTTCGGCATGCCCTGCACCCAGCCGACCAGCTCGTTGGTCTTGCCCGACATGGCCGAGACGACGACCGCGACCTCGTGGCCGGCGTCGACCTCGCGTTTGACGTGCCGCGCCACGTTGTGGATGCGGGCGAGGTCGGCGACGGAGGTCCCGCCGAACTTCATCACGATGCGCGCCATGGATAAGCGGGTGCCCCGTTCGACTGTCCTGGGCTCGCAGAAGCCTTGGAATGATGGTGTTTTGGCGGCGCTGTCGCGCGCTCCGCCGATGCGCGGCCTCCATATCCAAAACGCCCCGCTTCCGCAAGGCCGCCCTTGCCGGCTGCTGAGGCCCGACCGACTGAAGCACCGGGGCGCCCCGCGCCCTTACCCCCTCCCGTGGCCTTCGTCGTTCGTCAGGCCGGAAGAGAGGTGTTGTCCCTCAGGCTGGAGGAGATGAAACTGCAACAATGACCCGCGTCGCACAGCGCGACGGAAACAGTTGGCGAACGCGGCCAAAGCGGTTATGTGTCGTGCCGGCTGGTCCCGTAGCTCAGTAGGATAGAGCGGCAGATTCCTAATCTGTAGGTCACAGGTTCGATTCCTGTCGGGATCACCAGCAAATCAAATGGTTGGCGGGTAGCTTACCGCTTGTCACGTTACTGGCTTGATCGCAGACGTCTATGGCATTGGATCGTTCGTCTGCGAGTGCTTGGCGGCTGCGGACGGTCGATCAGTTTAAGGGCCTCCCACGCGATACGGATTGCCGTCGCTTTGCCCAGCAAGGGGACTTGCATCTGCACGCCGCCGACGCGAAAACATTTCCGTTCTAACAAACAGGCGGAGGGGAATCGTGACGGAACGACCGAACTACAACCGACAGCACGTTGCATCCGGGACGGTGATCTCTGGAAGTGGCGACGGCCGATTGACTGTCGGCGATCTGAGAGACGCAATCGCCGAGTTGCCGGACGATGCCGAAGTAATCTTTGGGCCGTGCAACCATGGCGAGCCGCAGACCTTCTACCGCTTCAAGACGCGTGGCGAAAATCTGCTCTCAATCGAGTTTGGATAATCTTGATCGAATTTGAATAATATCAAAGTGATCGGAGCCAGCAGGCTGCAGACCCGCTCTCCAAAATGACATAAGCGGACTTGGGAGGCCTTCTCTAAGATGCTTCGACGAAAAACGGCAGCGGTCTCTTGTCTCCTTCTGCTGATGCTTGTGGGGGAGGCGGTCGGAGAACGAGTAGGGGATTGGCGGATCGGTTTCGGGCAAGGCTACGCTGAATATCGGCTCCAGCATGGACCCGGCAATGAACTCAACATCAGCTGCGACACTGGCGTCAAACAGTATGGTGTAGCGCTCTTCATGAGCATTCGGGACCGCCCTCCCCCTCCTAACTCAATCGTCCGGGCAGTCACGGACGACGAAGAATATCAGATCATGATTAATAGCCAAGGAATTGGCGAAATTGATTGCCGGGCATGCGCTGACAACTTCCGCGAGATGTTCGAAAGTCTGAAAAATTCGGACCGTCTCACTCTGATTTTTGCCGATGGTCGATCTGTGACCTTCCGGTCCAAGGGTGGGCGAGCTGCATTCAAACGCAGCCAGTGCAAGATATGGTCAGTTTCCGAGCCGCCACTGCGATAGCCAGAGCGGACGCAACTGTGTGGCCCTATCCCGAAACGCACAGCTTAGCGGGCGTAGAGGTTTGCGGGACAGGTGTGAGACAGGGCAACTTCGGCCGCCGAGGTTTTTGCTACTCAATGCTCACGCCACCGCAAAATCCGCATTGGTGAGCGACAGACCTGGTGTCAGCCTGGCGAACAGAACGCCGCCGCCGGCCGCGCTGCCGTTGGCGTCGTAGTAGAGTTCGCCCGTATCGGTCTCGTAGATGATGCGGTCTGAAGAATCCTGCGCCAGCCCGGTGGTGTTGGCCCGGAAGGCGGCCGCCGACAGCACGCCTGGCGCCAGCGCCGTGAAGATGGCGTCCGACAGGAGGAAGCGGTCGTCCACGGCCTTGAAGTCGGCGATGGTGTCGACATTGCCGCTGCCGAGCGCCGTGGCGAAGACGAAGGTGTCGGCGCCGCCCAGGCCGCGCAGCGTGTCGTTGCCGCCCTTGCCTTCCAGCCGGTTGGCGCCGGCGTTGCCGGTGATCGATTGCGCGAACTCGTTGCCGGTCAGGTCGACGCCGGCCTTGCTGCCGGACGAGGTGGTCGCCATAACCTCGACATGCACGCCGGTGCCGAGCCGGTAGTCGACGCCGGCCGAAACGCGATCCGCCGTGCCGTGCGAGGCGGCTTCGACGATAACGGCGCCGGCATTGTAGACGATGTAGCTGTCGTTGCCGGCAAGCCCGCTCAGCCGGTCGGCGCCGCCCACGCCGCCGTCATGCAGCACGTTGGCGCCGGCATTGCCGGTGATCGATTGCGCGAACGCATTGCCCGTCAGGTTCAGCGCGGCGGTGCTCACGGTGCTGGTCGTCCTCATCACCTCGATGGCCGATCCCGCCTTGAGGACGTAGCTGGTGCTGGCGAAAAGCGTGTCGTTGTCGCCCTGCACGAAATCGTCGACGACGTCGGCCGCATTGTCGACGAAGTATTGAGTTGCGCCGTCCCCGCCGGACATCGTGTCCGCTCCGCTGCCGCCGTCGAGGATGTCGTTGCCGGAGACGCCGTTCAGCCGGTCGGACCCGGCGCCGCCATAGAGCCGGTCGATGCCGGCGTCGCCCAGCAGGATGTCGTTGCCGTCCTCGCCATAGCCGTAATTGCTGCCTCCGCCGACGCGAAGCTCGTCATTGCCGCTGCCGCCATGGATGGTGTCCGCGTCGACGCCGCCGTCGATCCGGTCATTGCCGGCGCCGCCGCGCAGCGTGCCGCCGCCGTCGCGGCCGAAGATGAAGTCGTCGCCGCCGCCACCATCGATCACGTCGAGCCCGGCGCCGCCGTCGAAAAAATTGGCGTTGTCGTCGCCGGTGAGCGTATCGGCGAAGGCGGAGCCGGCGACGTTCTCGATCGATGAGAAGCGGTCGCCCGCCGCATGGCCTCCGCTCGCCGCGCCGGTGGCCAGATTGACCGTCACCCCGAGGTCCGACGTCGAATAGTCGGCGATGTCGGTCCCCTCACCGCCGATCAGCCTGTCCGCGCCCTTCCCGCCCTGCAGCCGGTCGTCGAGGAAGCTGCCGCGCAGCGTGTCGTTGCCGACATTGCCGATGAGCACGAGGCTTGCGCTGGACCCCTGCATGACCCGCCCCATCAGCGTGTCGGGTGTCAGCATCGCAAACGATTCCAGGGTGACGCCGCCCCGTTGCGTCCATAGACCGTCGAGCGCGAACGTCACATGGGCCCATTGCTTGCTGGCGCCGGTTTCATCCGCGAGATAGCAGTTGACGGCGCTGACGTTGCCGCGCAGGTCCTCTTCGCCGGTCGGCTCGATCCCGTTGCCCGTGGCGATGAAGAGCAGGCGCTTGGTATAGTCGACGACGCCGTCGACATAGCGCTCGAAATAGAACCGTCCCGTGGTGCCGGCATTCTCGCTGCGGGCCTGTTCGACGGAATAGGGCGCCGTGCTTGCGAAGATGCTGTTGGTGTCGACGCCGCCGGGGTCGTCCACGGTGATCGTCACTGTGGTCATCGGACACTCCTGAGCTGATCATCTGCCTGCCGCCGGACGATCATGCCATGCAACGTCCGGATCGGCCAGAAACCGTCCGCGGGCGCGATTGCGGCGACTGCCGGCCGCGGCGGTTACGTGTCGTGCCGGCTGGTGCCGGAGACAAGGATTGGGGCACATGCACATCCAATGGCTGGCCCGACTTGTTGCGGGGCGGTAGGCAGCCACGATTGGCGAACTCGGATTAGGCGCCGAGATACCGCAAGATGCCGAACAGAACACCGCTCCCCGCAAGCAGCAGGGCGATAAGCGTCGCAAAAATCCCGATCATTTGCCAGGTCGAAGGCAGGCCCGTAAGCTTGTCCTTCATCTCAGCGAGGTCGATCCGGATCGCCTTCAGATCCGTTCGGACCTCTTTCATGTCGGCTTCCAGCCGTTCGACGCGCGCTTCCATACATCAGATGTATCGTCGCCACCGCCACCTTTCAAGCGAGCGGGGAATTGACGGACGTTTGAACCACGGTCTGGCTCATGTGCGCTCATTCTTGCCCGCCCATTCAGCAACCTTGTCGCCTGCGTAATTCTTAACGTAGCCACAGTTGCCGCACGCCACGGCATAGGTGACGAGGTGGTATTGTAACTTTTCATCCGGAAAAGTTGATCTCAAGGCTTCTTGCATTTCACCTTTTTGGGATCGCGGCGCGCAAAGAAAGCCTGCCAATTTTTTGTACCGCATTCAGGACAATGGCGAGCCAGTGACGCGCGTAGTTCTCAACATCATCTGTCGTGACAGTCAAAGCTTCGATATCAGATGTATCGGGCCCCATCACCCCCTCCGCTGGGAACCAGGTTGCGACCCGGCAAGCTCATCGCAAGACTGTCGCAACCCGCGCTCGCACGCAAGCTCTTCCCCCCAGGTAAGGGAATGCTTAAGCTGAAAATCAGGGATTGTAGGAAGCGGGTGCCGTTCCAGACGCCACCGATCTTTATAAAATTCCTATTTCTTTCCCCTGCCGCCTGTCTCGAACCTTTATGCGGCTCGCGACCATATTCCCGCCGACGCTGCCCCCTGCCATCCGGCCGCGGGCAGGCGGAGCTTGCCGGGTCGTCAACGCGGCCGCCCGCATCGCAAGTCTCCGAAGCTTCACCAGGGAGCCCATGGAAATGGACGCAATCATGATCGGGATAGGCATCGTCTTCTTTGCCCTGTCCTTCGCCTACACCAGCCTGTGCGACAGGCTTTGAGGAGGCCGCCATGCTCATCGACTACATCCTCGGCGGCGCGGTCACGCTCTTCCTCCTCGTCTATCTGACCTACGCCCTCGTCAGACCCGAACGCTTCTGACGTTCGCTTTCGAAAGCCATTCCCATGACCTTCAACGGATGGATCCAGATCCTCGTCTTCTGCGGGATCGTCGTTCTGCTGGTGAAGCCGCTCGGCGGCTACATGACCCGCGTCTTCTCCGGCGAGCGCACGCTGCTGTCGCCTGTGCTCGGCCCGCTCGAGCGCCTGCTCTACGGCGCCGCCGGGACGAGCGAGCGCGACGAGCAGCACTGGACGACCTACGCGGCCGCCATGCTGTTCTTCAATCTCGCCGGCTTCCTGCTGCTCTATCTGCTGCAGCGCCTGCAGGGCTCCCTGCCCTTCAATCCCGCGGGGATGGGCGCCGTCGGCCCCGAGCTCGCCTTCAACACCGCCGTCAGCTTCGTCACCAACACCAACTGGCAGAACTACGGCGGCGAGAGCACCATGTCGTATCTGACCCAGATGGCCGGACTGACGGTGCAGAACTTCGTCTCCGCCGCCACCGGCATCGCCATCGCCGTGGCGCTGATCCGCGGCTTCGCCCGGGCTTCGGCCAAGACGGTCGGCAATTTCTGGGTCGACATGACCCGTGCCACCCTCTACGTGCTCCTGCCGCTCTGCATCGTTCTCACGCTGGTCTACGTCTATCTCGGCGTGCCGCAGACGCTCGGCGCCTATGTCGATGCCGCCACGGTAGAGGGTGCCCGGCAGACCATCGCCCTCGGGCCGGTCGCCTCGCAGCTCGCCATAAAGATGCTCGGCACCAATGGCGGCGGCTTCTTCAACGCCAACTCGGCGCATCCGTTCGAGAACCCCGACGCCATCTCCAACCTGATCCAGATGGTGTCGATCTTCGCCATCGGCGCCGCCATGACCAACGTCTTCGGCCGCATGGTCGGCAACGAGCGCCAGGGCTGGGCCATCCTCGCCACCATGGGCGTGCTGTTCATCGCCGGCGTCGCCGTCTGCTACTGGGCGGAGGCCACGGGCAATCCGCTCGTCCATGCGCTCGGCCTGGAAGGCGGCAACATGGAGGGCAAGGAGACCCGCTTCGGCATCGCCTCGTCCGCCCTGTTCGCGGCCATCACGACCGCCGCCTCCTGCGGCGCGGTCAACGCCATGCATGGCTCCTTCACCGCGCTCGGCGGCCTCATCCCGCTCATCAACATGGAGCTCGGCGAGGTCATCGTCGGCGGCGTCGGCGCCGGCTTCTACGGCATCCTGCTGTTCGTCGTGCTGGCGATCTTCGTCGCCGGCCTGATGGTCGGCCGCACGCCGGAATATCTCGGCAAGAAGATCGAGGCCAAGGAGGTCAAGATGGCGGTGCTCGGCATCCTGTGCCTGCCCGCCGCGATGCTGATCTTCACGGCGATCGCCGTGGTGCTGCCGACCGGCGTCGCCTCCATCGGCACGCCCGGCCCGCACGGATTTTCGGAGATCCTCTACGCCTACACGTCTGGCGCCGCCAACAACGGCTCGGCCTTCGGCGGGCTGACCGGCAACACGCCCTGGTACAACATCACCATCGGCCTCGCTATGCTGATGGGCCGCTTCCTCATCATCATCCCGGCCCTGGCGATCGCCGGTTCGCTGGTGATGAAGAAGAGCGTGCCGGCCTCGGCGGGCACCTTCCCGACCGACGGCGGGCTGTTCGTCGGGCTGCTCACCGGCGTCATCCTGATCGTCGGCGGCCTGACCTTCTTCCCGGCGCTGGCGGTCGGCCCGATCGTCGAGCATCTGGCGATGCTGCTCGGGCAGACCTTCTGAGACCCGACCATGGTCCGGCCGCCAGTCCCGTCCCGCGGCAAGCGGCGTCCTCCTCCCGACGAGGAGGACGCGACGCCACCCGCCTTCCCGACGGCATCCACCTTCCTGCTGATAGCCGTCGCGCTGATCGCATTGTGGCTGCTCTCCGGCGGACTTCAGCACCTCCTCGGCTGGCCGGACACACACAGAACCTACGAAGCTGGAGCTTCACGATGAGCCATTCCAAGACCGCGAGCATCATGGATGCCCGCATCCTCGTTCCCGCCCTGGGCGACGCTTTCCGCAAGCTCGATCCCAGGAGCCTCGCCCGCAACCCGGTGATGTTCGTCGTCGCCGTGGTGTCGGCGCTCACCACCATCCTGTTCCTGCGCGATCTGGCCACGGGCGGGGAAAGTCTCGGCTTCTCCTTCCAGATCGTGCTGTGGCTGTGGTTCACGGTGCTGTTCGCCAATTTCGCCGAGGCCGTTGCCGAGGGCCGCGGCAAGGCGCAGGCCGACTCGCTGCGCAAGACCCGCACCGAGACGCAGGCCAGGCTGCTCGCCAATGGCGACCGCGCCAGGTTCAAGCTGGTGCCGGGCACCAGCCTGAAGGTCGGCGACGTCGTCATCGTCGAGGCGGGCGACATCATCCCCTCCGACGGCGAGGTGATCGAAGGCGTCGCCTCGGTCAACGAGGCCGCAATCACCGGCGAATCCGCGCCCGTCATCCGCGAATCCGGCGGCGACCGCTCGGCCGTCACCGGCGGCACGCAGGTGCTGTCCGACTGGATCAAGGTGCGTATCACCGCGGCCGCCGGCTCGACCTTCATCGACCGCATGATCTCGCTGGTCGAGGGCGCCGAGCGCCAGAAGACCCCCAACGAGATCGCCCTCAACATCCTGCTCGCCGGCATGACGCTGATCTTCGTGCTGGCCACCGCCACCATCCCGAGCTTCGCCTCCTATGCCGGCGGCTACATCCCGGTGATCGTGCTGGTGGCGCTGTTCGTCACGCTGATCCCCACCACCATCGGCGCGCTTCTGTCGGCCATCGGCATCGCCGGCATGGACAGGCTGGTGCGCTTCAACGTGCTGGCCATGTCCGGCCGCGCCGTCGAGGCCGCCGGCGACGTCGACACGCTGCTGCTCGACAAGACCGGCACCATCACGCTCGGCAACCGCCAGGCGACCGAGTTCCGCCCGATCCGCGGCGTCGGCGAGCAGGAGCTGGCGGACGCCGCGCAGCTCGCCTCGCTCGCCGACGAGACCCCGGAGGGCCGCTCGATCGTGGTGCTCGCCAAGGAGAAATACGGCATCCGCGCCCGCGACATGGGCAGCCTGCACGCCGCCTTCGTGCCGTTCACGGCGCAGAGCCGCATGAGCGGCGTCGATTTCGACGGCTCCTCCATCCGCAAGGGCGCCGTCGACGCGGTGCTGAAGCACATCGACGAAACGGTCACCGCCGGCGGCAACCGCGTCGGCGGCGAGGCGATCCGCGACATCCGCTCCATCGCCGACGAGATCGCCAAGGCCGGCGGCACGCCGCTGGCGGTGGTGCGCGACGGCCGCCTGCTTGGCATCGTCCACCTCAAGGACATCGTCAAGGGCGGCATCCGCGAGCGCTTCGCCGAATTGCGCCGCATGGGCATCCGCACGGTGATGATCACGGGCGACAATCCGATGACGGCGGCGGCCATCGCCGCCGAAGCCGGCGTCGACGACTTCCTCGCCCAGGCGACGCCGGAGAACAAGCTGTCGCTGATCCGCGAGGAGCAGGCCAAGGGCAAGCTGGTCGCCATGTGCGGCGACGGCACCAACGACGCCCCGGCGCTGGCCCAGGCCGATGTCGGCGTCGCCATGAACACCGGCACGGTGGCGGCGCGGGAAGCCGGCAACATGGTGGATCTGGACAGCGACCCGACAAAACTCATCGAGATCGTCGAGATCGGCAAGCAGCTTTTGATGACGCGCGGCGCGCTGACCACCTTCTCGATCGCCAACGACATCGCCAAATATTTCGCCATCATCCCGGCGATGTTCCTGGCTTTCTACCCGCAGCTCGGCGCGCTCAACATAATGGGTTTGGAGACCCCGCAGAGCGCCATCCTGTCGGCCATCATCTTCAACGCGCTGATCATCGTCGCGCTGATCCCGCTGTCGCTGAAGGGCGTGAAGTACCGCGCCATCGGCGCCGGCGCGCTGTTGTCGCGCAATCTGCTCGTCTACGGCCTCGGCGGCATCGTGGTGCCTTTCGTCGGCATCAAGGCGATCGACATCGCCATCACCGCCCTCGGCCTCGTATAAGGACCGCTCCCATGCTGAAACAGCTCAGACCCGCGATCGTCATGATCGTCGCCCTCACCGCCATCACCGGCCTCGTCTACCCGCTCGGCATGACCGGCATCGCCCAGGCGCTCTTCCCCCATCAGGCCAATGGCAGCCTGGTGGAAAAGGACGGCACGGTGGTAGGCTCGGCCCTGATCGGCCAGGCATTCACCGGCGAGCGCTATTTCCACGGCCGCCCGTCCGCCGCCGGCGACGGCTACGACGCCGCCTCCTCGAGCGGCTCCAATCTCGGTCCGACCAGCGCGAAGCTGATCGAGCGCATCAAGGCCGACACCGACAAGCTGAAAGCGGAGAACCCGCCCGCGCCGGTGCCGATGGAACTGGTGACGACCTCCGGCAGCGGGCTCGACCCGCACATCTCGCCGGACGCCGCCTATTTCCAGGTGCCGCGAGTCGCCAGGGCCCGCGGCATGGACGAGGCGGCGCTGCGCGCGCTGGTCGACAGTCATGTCGAGGATCGCGAGCTTGGTTTCCTCGGCGAGCCGGTCGTCAACGTGCTGCAGTTGAACTTGGCGCTGGATGCTGCGCAATCTGCCCAGTAACAAACGAGGCTGTTTGCTATGTGGGCCGTTCCTTGAGGCAGCGTTCCTTCGCACCCCCCTCTGTCCTGCCGGACATCTCCCCCGCAAGGGGGGAGATTGGCAGTTTCCATCGTTTCGCCAATCGTCGACGCGGGCGATTGGCGAAAGCAAGGCGGCAGTCCAATCTCCCCCCTTGCGGGGGAGATGTCCGGCAGGACAGAGGGGGGTGCGAAGGAACGCTCGCCTTCAAGGATATCATCGCCGCGAGATGTCTCGCCGTTTCTGGCAATTGCCCTGCCGCCGCCAGCGTCGCATGACCGGCCAGGAGCGCTCCCATGCCTGACGACGATCACGCCGATATAAGGCCCTCCCCCGACGCGCTTCTGGAGCGGGCCGAGCGCGAGACCCGGGGCCGCCTGA
>NZ_PXYK01000044.1 GCF_003012745.1 Kumtagia ephedrae
ACATCGCCGCCATCGAACGCCCGCCGCCCGTCAATCCGAGCCATAGAAGACCCCGATGCTCGCCAAACCAGATGGCTTTCCACTATGCATGACTTTCCCCGGACAGCCCTGCCACAAGGGGGAGGGGAACCGGCTGGCGTCTCCGGCAAGCGCCAATCGTCGGCGATTTTGCTCTGCAAAGCGGCCGCCGAGTCCCCCTCCCCCTTGTGGGGAGGGGTTAGGGGTGGGGGTACAGGCCGACAAAAATCTCATCGTTTTCATATGCGATCGCCCTGAGGGCATCTCAAATCGCGTCCAGCGCCCTCGTGGTTCGACAAGCTCACCATGAGGGCTACTGATAGGCTCGCCCACCACAACTGTCGTTTGGGCTGATCACGCAGAACAATCAGCGCAGCCGTTCCAATAGCCCTCATGGTGAGCTTGTCGAACCACGAGGGCGCTGGACGCAACCTGAGATGCGAACCCCGCCGCTCTCCTACTCCGCCGGCTGCTCGAGCGAACTTCGCGCCGCCTCGCGGATGCGCCTTCGCTCGCGGAAGTGGCCCCATTGCTGGTCGACCAGAACGCCCACCAGGATCACCGTGCCCATCACGGCGAAATTCAGCGACGACGGGATGCCGAGCAAATTGACGAGATTCTGCAGCACCTGCAGCAGGATCGTGCCGAGGATCACGCCGACGATCGAACCCTCGCCGCCGCGCAGCGAAAACCCGCCCAGCACGGCCGCCGCGATGGCGTAGAGCTCGTAGAAATTGGCGTGCGAGGACGGCGAAACCGAGCGCGTGTACATGGCCAGGAAGATCGCCGCGATCGCCGTCAGCCCGGCGCAGATGACATAGGCTGCGGCGATCACCACCGACGTGCGGATGCCCGAGAACTTCGCTGCCTCCTCGTTCTTGCCGACTGCGTAGAGATAGCGGCCGAACACCGAGCGGTGCAGCACCACCCAGGCGATGACGCCGACCACCGCCAGCACGAACACCGAGGTCGGGATGCCCCAGGGGCGCGCCACGAAGAAGTCGAGCCCGGGATAGGTGCTGCCGAACGGAAACCCGGCGGTGGCGTCGGCCGTATAGCCGCGCGAGGCGCCGCGATAGATCAGCAGGCCGCACAGCGTCACCACGAAGGGCTGCATGCGCAGTTTTGTGATCAGCAGCCCGTGCGCCAGGCCGAGCAGCAGCCCCAGCGCTATGACGATCGCCGCGGCGATCGGCCAGGGCACGCCGAGCCGGCCGACCATGTCGACGAACAGCACGCCGAGCAGCGCCATCATCGAGCCGACCGACAATTCGATGCCGCCGGTGATGATGACGAACCCTTGCGCGATCGAGAACAGCCCGAACAGGCCGATCAAATTGGCGGTGTTGGCAAGATTGTTGGGCGACAGGAACAGCGGATTGCGCAGATAGACGCCGAGCCCTACCACCAGGATCAGCACCAGCAGCCCGAGATCCTTCTTGTTCACGCCGCCACTCCTTCGATTCCTTCTCCGGTTAAGCCGTTTTCGGCGAGCCCGCTCGGCAAGAAGTTCCGCCGTATCGTACCCCCACCCCTAACCCCTCCCCACAAGGGGGAGGGGATCTTGCGGCCGCTTTGGCAAGCAAAACCGTCGACGACTGGCGCTTGGCGGGAGACGCAGGCTGGTTCCCCTCCCCCTTGTGGGGAGGGGTCAGGGGTGGGGGTAAACCCGTATCCCATCGCTCCTCCCTCGCGGGAAGGGAGGAGCGCCAATCGTGCCGCCCTCCGCCACCACGATGCGGGAGGTGGCCCGAAGGGCCGGAGGGGGTGGCCGACCGGCAAAGCACTCATGTGCGCCCCTCGCCTTCCAGGCCGCGCCCCATCGCCAGCAGCAGCACGTTCTCCTCGCTGAAGCGGTCGCGCGTCAGCATGCCCGAGATGCGCCCCTCATGCATCACCGCGATGCGGTCTGAGACGCCGATCACCTCCTCCATGTCGGAGGAGATCATCAGCACGGCCACGCCGGCGTCGGCCAGCGCGCGCATCAGCCGGTAGATCTCGAATTTCGCGCCGACGTCGATGCCGCGCGTCGGCTCGTCGAGAATGATCACCTGCGGGTCCATCGCCAGCCATTTGGCCAGCGCCACCTTCTGCTGGTTGCCGCCCGACAGCGCGCCGGTCAGCGCCTGCACGCTGGGGGCGCGGATGTCGAGCTCGGCCTTGCTCTTTTCGGCGCGCCTCGCCTCCGCCGCCGCCGACACGATCCCGCCGCGCGCATAGGCGTCCAGATTGGGCAGCGTGATGTTCTGGGCGATCGGCAGGTCGAGCAGGATACCGGCGCCCTTGCGATCCTCCGGCACCAGGAAGATGCCGCGCCGGGTCGCATCCCCGGTGCCTTTGACCGCCAGCGGCGCACCCTCGAAGCCGAGCGAGCCGCCGAAGATCGGATCGATGCCGAAGATGGCGCGAGCCAACTCGCTGCGGCCGGAGCCGACCAGCCCGGCAAGGCCGAGAATCTCGCCGCGATGCAGGTCCAGGCTGACCGGCTGGTGCGGATAGGCCGATGTGCGGACGTCGCGCGCCGACAGCGCCACCGCGCCGCGCGCCACCGCCGGCGGCGTGTACACCACCTTGAGGTCGCGGCCGATCATCAGCCGCACCAGCTTCTGGTAGGTCACTTCGGCCCGGTCGAGCCGGCCGGCCAGCACGCCGTCGCGCAGCACCACCACGCGGTTGCAGGCGCGCTCGATCTCGTGCAGCCGGTGCGAGATGAAGATCACCGAGATGCCGTCCGCCTTGAGGCCGCGGATCACCTCCAGCAGTTTTTCGGTCTCCCGCAGCGGCAGGCTGGAGGTCGGCTCGTCGAGGATGATCAGCCTCGCGTCGTAGCTCAGCGCCTTGGCGATCTCGACGATCTGCTGCTGCGCCAGCGACAGTTTCCGCACCGGCGCGTCGGGCCCGAAATGGGCGCCCAGCCGCTTCAGCAGCGGCGCCACGGCTGCGCGCTGCCCCTCCCTGTCGACGAGGTTGAGCAGCCCGTATTTGCGCGGCTCGCGGCCGATGAAGACATTGGCGGCCACGTCGAGATTGTCGAACAGGTTGAGCTCCTGATGGACGAAGGCGATGCCGGCGCGGATCGACTGGCCGACCGTCAGCGCCTCGAACGGCTCCCCGTCCACCTCGATCGTCCCGCGGTCGGGCCGGATCACGCCGCCCAGAATCTTCATCAGCGTCGACTTGCCGGCGCCGTTCTCGCCGACGATGCCGATCACCTCGCCGCGCGCGACGTCGAGGTCGAAGCCGGCCAGCGCCACCACGCCGGGATAGGACTTTCGCACGCCGGCGAGCCGCAGGAACGGCTGCACGGACGACGATGATGACGGTGCGGCGGTGGCGGCAGCGCTCATGGCGGCGACATGCGGGACCGGCGCGTCGGCCGCGCCGGTCCCGCTCAGTGCGTCACGATCAGCCGGCGCTCGCGATCTTGGCCTTCAAATCGGCCTCGAACGCGTCGACATTGCCTTTCTCGATCACCTTGGTCGGCACGATGATCAGCTTGTTCTCCGGCACGCCCGACTTGTCGCCCTCGAGATATTTCGCCATCAGCTTCATGCCCTGATAGCCCCACTCGAAGGGCTGCTGGACGACGGTCGAGGCGAACGAGCCCTCCTTGACCGCGCCGAGCGTCACCGGATCCTCGTCGAAGGCCACCACGGTGATCTGGCCGAGCTTGCCGGCGGCCTGCAGCGCCTCGTAGATCTTCGGCGGGTTGTACGAATAGAACCCGACCATGCAGTTGATCTCCGGGTTGGCGACCAGCACGTCGTCGACATTGGTGCGGGCCCTGGTGAAGTCGACGTCGTCGCCGCGCACGTCCACCAGTTCGATGCCCTTGCCCTCGATCGCCTGCTTGAAGCCGGCGATGCGCTCCTTGGCGTTGTCGGCGCCGAGGAAGCCGACGAAGCCCATGCACTTGCCTTCCTTGCCGGCCATGGCCTTCACCATCTCCTCGCCGGCCTGCACGCCGGCATCGGTGTTGGACGAGCCGAGATAAGCGATGCGGTTGGATTCCGGCGCGTCGGAGTCGGTGGTGAACAGCGGCACCTGCCCGGCGATGCGGTTGAAGGCGTCGATCGAGTTCTTCGGATCGGCCGACGAGATCATGATGGCGTCGACGCCGGCGGTGACGAGGTCGTCCATCAGCGCGTTCTGCGCCGCCGCCGTGCCCTGCGCGGGATAGCGGAACTGCAGCTCGTAGCTGCCCAGCTCTCCCTGCGCCTTCTTCACGCCGGCTTCCGCCAGCTTCCAGAAGTCGGACGAGGCATTGACGACGAAGGCGAGCTGCTTCTTGTCCTGCGCCAGCGCAGAGCCTCCGAGCAGCAGACCCGCGGCTGCGACGGCCGTAAACAACATGCGGTATTTCATGATGCTCCTCCTCCAATTGCGCCCGGCCGTGCCGGGCGATGATGTTATGTCGTTATTCCCTCCCGGATGGCCAACCGCGGCCATCCTGCTTCACATGCCTTCCGAAATGCCCGTCGCCCGAACACGCCGTCGGAAGCGCGGCCGTCCGGGATCTGCTCCTGTCCTAAGGGCAATCACATACGACCACGAGTTTCGCCGCGTCGTACCCCCACCCCTAACCCCTCCCCACAAGGGGGAGGGGGACTTTGTGGCCGCCATGCCGCGCGAGATCACAGACGATTGGCGCCTGGCGGAGAGGCCGGCCGATCCCCCTCCCCCTTGTGGGGAGGGGTTAGGGGTGGGGGTATTGGGCCGAGCGATGCGTCCATGTTCTATTGACCTGGCTCCGCCGCCCACTCCCCGGGCCGAAGCGGCCGATGGCGCGAGCGCCCTCACAGTGCCCCCACCATCACCTTGAACGCCACCATGCCGGGGTCGTCCATGCCGACGGTACGCTCGGCGAAGATGCGCGCCCTGCCGATCCTGTTCGGCTTGTCGCGGAATTCTGCCAGCGCCGCGTTCACGCCCTCCCGCGCCGCCGCAAGCAGTTCGGCCGGATCGTCCTTGCCCGCCGCCGCCTTCGCGGCGCCCGACACCGCGTCCATCACCGTCTTGTCGCCGAGGCTCGCCTTGCCGCGCGCCATCATCGCCTCGACCGCCTTGTCCAGGAAGCCCGGCACCTCGCTCCACTCCGCCTCGGTCCTGCCCCTGGTCAGCTTCGCCGCCGCCATCAGGCTGGTGGCGAGCAGCGTGCCGAAGCTCGAGCTCGACACCTTCGACACCGCGCTCGCCCCCTGCATCAGCGCCATGCCGAGGTCGTCGGGCAGGTCGCCCTTGATGCGGTCGAGCTCGCGGAACGCCTTCAGCAGCGTGATGCCGAGGTCGCCGTCGCCGATCTGCCCGTCCAGGCTGGTCAGCGCCTCGTGCTCGGTCTCCAACGCCGCCAGGATGCGGGCGATGGCGGTGCGCAGCGAGCCGGCCGTCAGCGCCATGGTCACACCTTCCAGAAGGCGCAGGCGGCCGGCGCCGTCAGATAATTTTCCAGCTCGCCGTCGAGCGGCAGCACGGTGAGCGAGGCGCCCGCCATCTCCATCGAGGTGGCGTAGCGTCCGACCAGCGGATGGGCGATGGTCAGGCCGGCGTCGCCAAGCCGGTCAGCGATGCGGTTGTACAGGATGAACAGTTCCTCCACCGGCGTGGCGCCGAGACTGTTGACCAGCACCGTCACGCGCTCGCCGCGCGGCAGCGCGAGATCCGCCAGGATCGGGTCGAGCAGCGCGTCGGCGATGTCGTTGGCGGCCTTGAGCTTCTCGCGCTTCACGCCAGGCTCGCCATGGATGCCCATGCCGACCTCCATCTCGTCGTCGGCGATGGTGAAGGTCGGCTTGCCCGCCTGCGGCACCGTGCAGGACGACAGCGCCACGCCCATGGTGCGGCAGCCGTCGGCGGCGCGCTGCGCCACCTTGGTCACGCCGTCGAGGTCCAACCCGGCCTCGGCCGCCGCCCCGGCGATCTTGAAGGTCAGCACCATGCCGGCGACGCCGCGCCGCTTCTCCCGTTCCGCCAGCGGCGCGCTGGCGACGTCGTCGGCCAGGAGCACGGTCGTGCTGGTTATATCGTCGAACTCGACCATCTCGCCGGCCATGTCGAAGTTCATGACGTCGCCGCCATAATTGCCGTAGAGCCTGAGCACGCCTGCCCCGCCATTGGCGGCGCGCATCGCCGCCGCCATCTCGTCGGCCGAGGGCGAGGCGAACACGTCGCCGCAGGCGCAGGCGTCGAGGAAGCCCGGCCCGACATAGCCGGTGAAGATCGGCAGGTGGCCCGAGCCGCCGCCCGAGACGATGCCGACCTTGCCCTGCCGCGGCTCGCCGGCCCGCGCGATCACCCGCGCCGTCCCCTCGACCAGCCGGTAATATTGCGGATAGGCCCGCGTCAGCCCTTTCAGCGTCTCCTCGGCATAACTGAACGGGTCGTTCAATATCTTCTTCAAGGCGGTCCTCCGAAACGATGCCGTGCCCGGCAGGCTATTCGCGCGCGCTCTCCCTGAGCTTTTGCGCGTAGACGTTGATGACCAGCGCCGCCAGCAGGATCAGGCCGCGGATCAGGATCTTCAAAAAACTGTCGATCTGGATGTGGTCGAGCCCGTTGTTGAGCACGCCGAGCACCATCAGGCCGATGATCGTATTGCCGATGCCGCCGCGCCCGCCGAACAGGCTGGTGCCGCCGACCACCACCGCGGCGATGGCGTCGAGCAGGAAGGTGTCAAACTGGTTCTGCTGGGCCGAGCCGAAATAGGCGACGCCGATCATGCCGGCGATGCCCGAGCACATGGCGCAGATCACCATCACAGAGCCGATGATCAGCTTGACGTTGACGCCGGAATATTCGGCCGCCTCGCGGTTGCCACCGACCATATACACGTAGCGGCCGAAGCGCGTGTATTTCAGCACCAGATGCGCCACCAGCATGAACAAGAGGCAGATCACGATCGACCATTTGACGCCGAGGATGGTGCCGGAGCCCAGCGTGGTGATCAGGTCGGGAAAGTTGTAGGCGATCTGGCCGCGCACCAGCATGGCGGACATGCCGTTGGCGATCTGCATCATGGCGAGCGTCATGATGAAGGAGGGGATGCCGATGCCGGTCACCCCGAAGGCGGTGATCAGCCCCAGCGTGAAGCAGGCCGCAAGCGTCAGGATGATGGCGATCCAGCCCTGTACCGGCAGGTTGGCGATGTTCACATAGTCCGGCTGGATGGTGAAATAGGCCACCAGTATGCCGATGGCGTTGGCGATCGCCGCCACCGACAGGTCGATCTCGGCGGTGAGGATCACGAAGGTCAGGCCGACGGCGATGATGCCGGTGATCGAGGCCTGGCTGAGGATGTTCATGAAATTGTCGAAGGTGCGGAAACTCTCGGCCTGGGTCGAGAAGAAGATCACCAGCACGATCAGCGTGAACACCGGCGCGATGTTGCGCATCTGCTCGGCGAGGAACCGTTTCAGCTCGAACGGTTTTGGGGCCGCCTCGGTTTGCAAGGTCATTTCGAACCAGTTCCCCTCTGCATTGACTTGGATCGCCGGCGGAGCACCCCCTCACCGGCTCGCTTCGCTCGCCACCTCTCCCCTGCTTCGTGGGAGCGAGGAGCGCGGCTTCTACGGTTGGCGCCAGTCCTGCAGCCGGCGCTCCTCTTCCCCGGGCAGGCGGGACAATCGCATGCGAGTTTACCCCCACCCCTAACCCCTCCCCACAAGGGGGAGGGGAACCGGGTGGCGTCTCCACCGAGCACCAATCGTCGACGGTTTTGCGTTGCATAGCGGCCGCAAAGTCCCCCTCCCCCTTGTGGGGAGGGGTTAGGGGTGGGGGTACCGGACCGGGCGACGCTTCCAGAAGTCCCATATCCGATTGCCCGGCCCTGCAGGGGGAGAGGTGGCGACCCCGAGCTTGTCGAAGGGGCGCCGGCGAGGGGGTGCTTCAACGCCCGCGCGCGCCCGCCCTCCGGTCCCCGGCTTCGCCCATCACGCCGCATTGAGCAGGTCCGCCTTCTCGATGTGGCCGTGGGTGAACTCCTGCGCCACCACGCCGCGCTTCAGCACGGTCACCCGGTCGGCCAGCGTCAGGATCGTCTCCGGCTCGGTCGACAGCACCAGCACCGCGACCCCCTTGTCGCGCAGCGACTTGACGATGCGGATGACGTCCTCCTTGGCGCCGACATCCATGCCGCGCGTCGGCTCCGACAGGATCAGCACCTTGGGCAGCTCGGTCAGCCATTTGGCCAGCGCCACCTTCTGCTGGTTGCCGCCGGAAAGATTGCCCAGCGCGATATCCGGCCTGGGAGGGCGGATCTGCAGGTCCTTGATGTGCCGTTCGGTGATCTCGCGCTCGCGCCGCGGCTTCAGCAAGACCTTGTGGATGCGGCCGAGGATGGCGATCGACACGTTCTTGAACACCTGCTCGGTGCGGAACAGCATCATGCCGCGGCTCTCCGGCAGGTAGGCGATGCCGGCCTTGCGCGCCGCCGCCGTCGAGCGGAAGTTCACCCGCCTGCCGTCGAGCACGATCTGTCCCGCGGCGAGCCGGCCCTTGCCGAACAGCGCCCGCGACAGCTCCACCTGGCCGCAGCCCATGAAGCCGTAGACGCCGGTGATCTCGCCGCTCCTCAGCGTCAGCGAGATGTCGCGGATCATCTGGCCGTCGCTCAGGCCCTTCGCCTCCAGCACCACCTTGCGGGCGTCGTCGCCGGCGAGCTCGGTGCTTTCGCCCATATGCATGTCGGCCGAGCCGCGGCCGATCATGTGCGAGATGATGCTGTCCTTGGTGAGCGCGCCGGTCTCCTCGGTGATCACCTTGCGGCCGTTGCGGAACACCGTGACGCGGTCGGAGATCGCCAGCACGTCGTCCAAAAAATGCGAGATGAAGACGATGGTACGCCCTTCCCGCTTCAGCCGCCGCAGCGCCTCGAACAGCCGCGCCACCTCCGGCGGCGACAGCGCCGAGGTCGGCTCGTCGAGGATGATGATCTTGGCGCCGGAAAACAGCACCCGCGACAGCTCGATGAGCTGCTGGATGCCGACCGGCAGGCTGCCCATGCGCGCCGCCGGGTTGATGTCGAGGCCGAGGCTGGCGAGCTGCTTCTTCGCCTCGCGCCGCATGCGCCGCCAGTCGACCACTCCGCCGGCCACCAGCGGCTGGGCGCCGAGGAACACGTTCTCCGCGACCGTCAGGTCCGGCACGATCGACAGTTCCTGGTGCACCATGCCGATGCCCGCCGCCAGCGCGTCGCGCGGCGAGCGGAAATGCACGGTCTGCCCGCCCACCTTCATCTCGCCCTCGAAGCCGTGATAGACGCCGGCGATCAGCTTCATCATGGTCGACTTGCCGGCGCCGTTCTCGCCGACCAGCCCGTGCACCTCGCCCTCGCGCAGATCGAAATCCACCTCGCGCAGCGCATGGATACCACCGAACGCCTTCGACACGCCGATCATTTCGAGCAGCGGCGGTTTTTCCCCGGCAGGCAAGGAGGCGTCCAACGTCATGTTACCTTTCGTCTCGCCGCCGGCGCCGCTCCGCCTGTCGGCAGCAGGGCGACCCATGTGAGCTCACTCCCACCCTGACCCCTCCCCTCGAGGGGAGAGGACCGGCTTGCGTCTCCGCCACGCGGCAATCCTCGACGGTTTTGCGCGGCATCGCGGCCGCAAAGTCCCCCTCCCCCTTGAGGGGAGGGGTTAGGGGTGGGGGTACCCGGCCGAGCACGCTTCCGGAACCCCATATGCGATTGCCTGGCCTCCTGAGCTTGCCGAAGGAATGGCGCGAAGGTGCCGGCAGGCGGATGAAGGCCGGGCAAAACCTCCCTCACCCGTCATCAGGCCGCTTACATCAGAAAGTTCTTCTGCAGCCACAGATTGCCCGGCGCCGTCTCCGCCGTGATGACCGGGCCGTCGGCCCAGACATATTTCGGCATGTCCTTGCCGGCCTCGCCTCCGGCCACGGCGGCGACGCCCGCGGCGACCGCCCAGCCATGGATGCGCGAGGACGGGTTGCGCACCGTCGCCACCATGGTGCCGTCAAGCACCGCATTGACCGCCGGCGGCATGGCGTCGACGCCGCCGATGACGATGCCGGTGCGGCCCTTGGCCTTCATGACGTTGTGGGCGGCGAGCGCCATGTCGTCATTGTGGAAGAAGGCGCCGGCGATGTCCGGATATTTCGTCAGCAGCGATTCCCAGATGCGGGCGACCTTGGTGACGTCCCAGTCGGCCGGCTGCTCGTCGAGCACCTTCACGTCCGGGAAATTGGCGACGACTTCCTTGAAGCCCTTGGCGCGGCCCTGGGCACCGGAGTGGCCGAGCGCGCCCTGCGTCATGACGACATTACCCTTGCCGCCGATCTTCTTCATGATCTCGTTGGTCACCACCGAGCCCATGAAGACGTTGTCGGGCGCGATGAAGGAGTGCAGCGCGAGCTGGCCTTCCGGCGCCATCATCGTGTCCATGGCGATCACCGGCGTGCCGGAATCGATCACCTTCTTGATCGGGTCGTTGAGCGTGCCGATGCCGAAGGTCTGCAGCGCCACGAAATCCCATTTCTGGGTGGCGAGGTTGTCGACCGCGGCGCGCTGCTTGGTGGCCGAGAGCTCACCGTCGAACCAGGTGATCTCGACATTCATCAGCTTGCCCCAGGCTTCCGCCGCCTGCTTGCCCTGGGCGCACCATGTGGCCTGCAGGCCGGCATTGCCCATGGCCGCCTTCAGCGGCTTTTCGGACGGCTTCAGGTCCTGCGCCAGCGCCGGGTCGAGACCGGCCGAGCCGAGCAGCGCACCGGCCAGCGCCGTCGCTCCGATCGCCTTGAAGACGTCACGGCGCGTTCTGGATTCCTCGATAAGATCGTCGAGCATTTTTTCCTCCCAATGCCGGCGACCGCGCCGGACGACGTTTCCCTTCCCTTCGCGCCGACACTTGCTGGACCGGCCTCCTCCGCCTGCCCGACGGTTTTTCTGCGCGTCCCGAAAAATACGGCTGAAAGCGCCGCTAGGTCAACATGGCGGCGCGGCAAATCGTCAGACAAATCGGAAAATGCCAGCGGCGGTGAAAAATGTTGAATTGAAGGCGGTGGAACTCCATTAAGCCATTTCCAGTCAGCGCCATTCACCATCGAGAGTTGTTGCCGAAAGGACCCTCCCGCTAGGGCAGTGGGTGCAACTACCGAGTGATGCATTGTATTTAGACGCGACCGCCTTTATCTCGACCAGTAGCAAGATAGGGCGCCGCGTCACACCGACTCTTTATCCAACTGATGCGGGCGGCATAGCTGAGGGGAGGAATAAAGCATGGGGTTTCAAAGGGACGGCGGGGAATTTCTTGTCAACACCACGACTACAGGCAGTCAGTCTGACAGTAGTGTAGCAACACTGGCCGATGGCCGCTTTGTCGTCACCTGGACTGACGATAGCAAGATCGGTACTGACAAGAGCGCTGACGCTGTACGCGCACAGATTTTCAACGCGGACGGCTCGAAGGCAGGCAGCCAATTTCTTGTCAACACCACGACAGAGAGCCATCAGGCGGAAAGCAGCGTCACGGAGTTGACCGACGGTCGCTTTGTCGTCACTTGGACGGACTGGAGCGGAACCGGCGTAGATGAAAGCCCTAGCGCCGTGCGTGGGCAAATTTTCAACGCCGATGGTTCGAAAGCCGGCGGCGAGTTTTTGGTCAACAGCGCGACTTGGTCCCCGCAATATGAATCCAGCGTAACCTCGCTGACTGACGGCGGTTTCGTCGTCGTTTGGAGTGACGACAGCGGGACCGGCAAGGACACGAGCGCATCTGCAGTACGCGGGCAAATCTTTGCGGCCGACGGCACCAAAGCTGGAGGTGAGTTTCTAGTCAATACCACCACTTGGGCATTTCAGAATGATAGCAGCGTCTCCGCGCTTACCGATGGCCGCTTTGTCGTTACTTGGAAAGACACAAGCGATATTGGCGGCGACACAAGCAACTGGGAAGTGCGCGGGCAAATTTTCAGCGCCAATGGCTCGAAGGTTGGCGGTGAATTCCTAGTCAATAGTACGACAGAGGACATACAGCACGAGCCCAGCGTGGCTGCGCTAGTGGACGGCCGTTTTGTCGTCACGTGGACTGACCTCGGTTCGACTGAAGATGAAGACATTGCGATAAGCGGACAAGTTTTCAACGCCGATGGCTCGCGAGCGGGTGACGAGTTTCTGGTAAACACCACTACCCGGAGCTTTCAGACCGACAGTCGTGTGACGGCGCTGGCCGACGGTCGTTTTGTTGTCACCTGGACGGATGATCCCGTAGGCGACTTCAACACGAAAGACTACGATATACGGGGACAGATCTTCGCTGCCGACGGGTCGAAGAGTGGCAGTGAATTTCTGATCGACCGCATAACGACAGAGGGACAGTATGAAAGCAGCATAGCAGCGCTGGACGGCGGTCGTTTTGTCGTGGCCTGGACGGACGAGAGCGAGACACGGGGCGACACCAACGGTCCTGCCGTGCGCGCGCAAATCTTCGACCCAACGCAATACGACGGCGACGCGACCGTCGAGAGAGTCGCCGGAGGGACCTTCGTGGACACCTTTTATGGCCGCGGCGGTAACGACGTGTTGAGGGGCATGGGTGGCAACGACCGGCTCGATGGCGGCGACGGCAAGGACACGCTCTCCGGCGGTGATGGCGATGACATTTTGATGGGAGGGCTCGGCGCCGACTACCTCAGCGGCGGCAGTGGCTTCGACACGGCGTCGTATATGGGAGCAACCGCAGCCGTTAAGGTCAACCTTGCCGACCCGTCGCTTAACGTCGGCGAAGCCAAGGGCGACACCTTCAACTCCATCGAAAACCTGGCCGGCTCGGCCTTCAACGACACGCTGGACGGCAATGCCGGCGCAAACGCCTTGGCCGGGTTCCAAGGCAACGACTTGCTGCGTGGTGCAGGCGGCAACGATTCGCTGGACGGCGGCGATGGCAACGACACGCTGGGTGGTGGCGAAGGCAACGACATACTGAGCGGGGGTGCCGGCGCTGATTACCTCAGCGGCGGAGCGGGCCGGGACTACGCCTCTTACACGCAGAGCGCTGCCGGCGTGACGGTCAACCTGAGTTCCCCACAGTCCAACGCGGGGGACGCGGCCGGCGACACCTTCAATTCCATTGAGGGCATCTTTGGTTCCGCTTTCAAGGATACTCTTGACGGCAGTTCCGGCGCCAACAATCTTTCGGGCTTGGGGGGCAATGACGTCCTGCGCGGCGGTGCAGGCAACGACGCGCTGCAAGGAGGAGACGGAAACGACACACTGGGCGGCGGCGACGGCAACGATATGCTCGTCGGTGGCCTCGGCGCGGACTACCTCAGCGGCGGAACGGGCAACGACACAGCGTCCTACGTGTTCAGTGCGGCTGGCGTTGGCGTCAACCTCGCCGATCCGTCGCTCGGCAGCGGCGAAGCAAAAGGCGACACCTTCAACTCCATCGAGAACCTCGAAGGCTCTGCTTTCAACGACACGCTTGTCGGCAGCAGCGCTCACAACGCCATCCAGGGTGGGCTCGGCGACGACATCATCCGCGGCCTGGGCAGCAACGACACGCTCTCCGGCAATGCGGGTAAGGACGCCTTCGTCTTCGACACTGCGCTCAATGCCGCCAACAATGTCGACACCATCGTCGACTTCTCCGCCGCCGACGACACGATCCGGCTGGACGACGCCGTCTTCGCGGCGATCGGGGCGCCCGGCGCGCTGCTGTCCGGCCATTTCCGGGCAAACGCCACCGGCACGGCCCAGGACGCCGACGACCGCATCGTCTACGAGACCGACACCGGAAAGCTGTTCTACGACGCCGACGGCAACGGCGCCGGCGCGGCCATCCACTTCGCCACGCTGACGGGACTGCCGGCCATCACGGCGGCGGATTTCCAGGTGGTGTAGCGCCGCCGGCCGGCCGGCAGGCCAGCGATGCATTCAATAGCCCCCAGCCGAACACCGGGTCGCGGCCGGGCTCCCCCAGATCCTCGGCGGCGCGGGCCAGGCGGTCGGCGATCGCGGCCGGCGTGACCGCCGGGTCGCCGGCCTTCATCAGCGCGACTGCCGCCGTCACGAAGGGCGCGGCGAAGGAGGTGCCGGTCTTCGGCCGCACGCCGCGCACCGAGGCCGCCGTCCACACCTCCACGCCGGGGGCGGCGAGGTCGACATAGTCGCCCTGGTTGGCCCGCCGGTAGACGCGCTTGCCGCGGTCGACCGCCGTCACCGCGATCACCTCGTCATAGGCGGCGGGGTAGACGGGCGCGGCGCGCGGCCCCTTGTTGCCGGCGGCCGCCACCAGAATGCTGCCGTCGGCCGTGGCCAGGTCGACGGCGCGCTCCAGCAGCAAATTGCCCGGCCCGGACAGGCTGAGATTGATCACGTCGATGTCGCGCCCCGCCAGAAGGTCGATCGCCCGCACCAGCGTGAACAGGTCGGCGCGGTCGTCGCTGCCGGCGCCGCGATGAAAGGCGTCGACCGCCGTCAGCTTGGCGCCGGCCAGCAGACCCGGCGTGCGCGAGCCGGCCGATCCGACCAGCAGCGCCGCGACGGCGGTGCCGTGCTGGCGTGTCGATTCCGGCAGTTCGCTGCCCTCGGCCAGGCGGACGACGTCGATCTGCCCCTTGGCAAAGGCCTCGTGGTCGGGGTTGATGGCCGTGTCGATCAGGCCGATCGACGCGTCGGCGGGACAACTCCCGGCACTCCCGGCTGCCGGCCAGGCGACCAGCATGTGGTCGGCGCAATGGCCGCCGGCGCATTCGTCCTGCTGCGGCCGGTAGTAGTGGTTGAAGTCGGCCGGCGATTGCGGCGCGGCCGCCCGTACCTCGGCAAGGGCGGCCTCGAGCGTCCGGTCGCCCGGCACGCGCAAGCGCAGCATCTCCGCGTCGAGCAGCCCGACCTGCCGGCGTTCGACGACCGCATAGCCGGAGCCCACGAGCTGATCCAGGACCGGCTGCGGGAGGCCTGCCACGACGATCTCGGAAGGAACGCGCGTCGGCAGCGGCTGCGCAATGCGCGGTGCCGCCCGTCTCGGCCCGGCGCGGCGGGGCGCGGCACGGCGCGGCTGGAGCACGCGCCGCGGCGAGAACCAGCGCGGCACGCGCAGGCGCAGCACCGAGCGCGGGCGGACGTCGTCATCGTCGTCGAAGGCCCGGCCGCCGCTGCTGCGTCCGCCGCCGCCCCCGCCGCCGCCGTCGTCCCCGTCGTCGTCGTCCGCAAGCGCCACCGCAACGCCGGCAAAGCCGGAGACGGTCGGCGACGTCTCGGCGACGGCGGCCGCAAAAAACTGCACGGCGACGAACCAGAGGGCGAGCCGCTTCAGCCTTGCTGTGGTGAAATGGACCATGGCTCACATCTCCGGGTGCGATACGGCAGTCGTTGTGATAGCTCATACGAGCCATCCGGCAAACGCCGATGACGGAAACGCGAGCCCCGCCCTCTTATTCCCGGGCCCCACGGTGGAAAATCCTTCGCAGTGAATTCATGATGAATCAGACGGACGAAACGGTCGAAGGACAGCTCGTCGCCTTCCTGCCCAATCTCAGGCGATTCGCGATCTCGCTCACCGGCTCGCGCGATCTCGCCGACGATCTGGTGCAGACGGCCTGCGAGCGCGCCCTGAACAACGCCGCATCCTTCACGCCCGGCACGCGCTTCGACGCCTGGATGTTCCGCATCCTGCGCAACCTGTGGATAGACCATCTGCGCCGCGGCAAAACCGCCGGCGTCCACGAGGACATCGACGAGCGCCACGATCTCGCCGGCGTGTCCGGCCAGCAGGTGACGGAAGCCCGGCTGACGCTGAGATCGGTCGCGGAAGCCGTCGCCCTGCTGCCGGGCGAGCAGCGCGAGGTGCTGCTGCTGGTCTGCGTCGAGGATATGTCCTATCGCGACACCGCCGAGCTTCTGGACATCCCGATCGGGACGGTGATGAGCCGGCTGTCGCGGGCGCGCAGATTTTTGGCCGAAGCGGCGGGAATTTCGGGGGAAATGGCGCGTTCTTCCGTCGAGAAGGATAAGAAATGATGGGCAGCGCTGCCGAATTCGACGACATCACCCTGATGCGCTACGCCGATGGCGAGCTCGACGCCGCGACGTCGGCCGCGATCGACCGCGCGCTCGAAACCGACGAAGCGCTGGCCGAGCGGCTCGCGCTGTTCATGGAAACGCGCAGCCAGGCCAAGGCCGCCTTCGCCCCGCTGCTCGACGAGCCGGTCCCGGCAGCGCTGGCCAAATCCGTGCAGGCGATGGTGGACCGCAAGCGCTCCGAAAGCCAGGATACAGCGCGCGTCCTGCCCTTTGCCGCAAAACCACGCCCGACCCGCTCCCCCTGGCTGCTGCCGCTCGCCGCGTCGCTCGTCGCGGCCGTCGCAGGCGGGTTGGTCGGCTATCAGCTCGCCGGTCCGGCCGAAGAAGGCCGGCTGGCGCTCGGCCGCATAAGCCAGCCCGCTCTCGATACCGCGCTCCTGTCCGCCGCCTCGGGCGACCAGCTCGGCCTCGACGGCGGCTCCGTGCGCATGATCGCGACGTTCCGCAATTCCGCCGGCGCGCTCTGCCGGGAATTCGAGGTCGATCCCGCCGGCGGCGACACCGTCGTGTCGGTCGCCTGCCGCCGGGACGGAGCCTGGAACGTCACCTTCGCGGTGGCCGCCGCGGCGGCTTCCTCCGGCTACGCGCCGGCCTCGTCGCTGGAAGCGCTCGAATCCTACCTCACCGCCATCGACGCGCAGCCGCCGCTGCAGCCGGACGAGGAAAAGAGCGCGCTGGCCGAGGCCCGGCAAGCGGACTAAGCAGCTCCAGGCGGAATAAAGCCAGCCCCCGCCCGTTCCTCCCGCGGATCGAAATCGATCCGCACAAGAGGAGCAAGTCCATGAAACCGCATCTGAAAATCTTCTCGATCCTGGTCGCCGGCGTGGCTTCGGCCGCGACCACCGTGGCCGAGGCGAAGCGCCACCAGCCGGTGTTCACCGGGCTGGAGCGCCCGGTGCCGCAGGGAACGAACCGTTCCGACGGCTCGATCATCGTCGCCGGCAACAGCTCGTCCAATTCGTCGAGCAACTCCAGTTCGAACGGCTCGTCCAACTCGAGCTCGAATTCCTCGTCGAACCGATCCTCGAATTCGAGTGCCAATTCGTCTTCCAACCGGTCGTCGAATTCCAGCTCGAACTCGTCGTCGAACCGATCCTCGAATTCGAGCGCCAATTCGTCCTCCAACCGGTCTTCGAACTCGAGCTCCAACTCCTCGTCGAACCGTCCCGAGCACGGCTGGCGCTACTGGCGCTGAGGACAGAAAAAGGGCAGCCGGCACATCATGCCGGCTGCCCTTTTTTGTTCCTCGGTCGAAAATCGCCGGCTACCGGCTTGCCCGCGCCTCCTTGCGGTACCAGCCGTCGGCGGCCAGCGTGCTGCGATAGACGCGGTCGCGCTCTTCGGCCTCGGCCGCCGTCTCGCTGCGGATCTCCGCCTTCAGGGCCAGCGCGTCGCGGCGGAAGGGGATCACCTGCACCAGCGGCGTTCCCCGCTCGACGGTATGGACGCCGTCGGCGACGGTCATGAAGAACGGAAAATGGATCTCCGCCGTGTAGGTGTCGGTGTCGACGATCCCGGCCACGCATTGGAACGGCTGGTGCGCCCGGTTGAGCGGCGGCACGAACAGGCAGCTCCAGCCGGGCGGGGTACGGATCGACCAGTGATTGTGGAACTTGCAGGGCGGCGCCGGCTCGCGCGGGTTGCCGGCGACCTGATGCGCGCCGTGGTTGCTCACCATCACCTTGTCGAACTCCCAGCCGGCATTGACCGTGCGGCCCTCGTCGGCCACCTCCAGCCGCACCGTCGCCGCCAGTGGCAGGATCCAGCCGGCGGTCATGGCGTCGAGGAACGGCATGCAGCGCTTGACCGTCAGTCCGTTATTGCCCGGAGCAAGCTGCGCGGCGTCGACGGCCGGCAGTTTCCGGAACCAGTCCGGCAGCACCGTCTTGGCCGGAACGGGCGCTGCGATCACCCCAAAATCCTCCGGTCGGCACAGGAAGCGGATGGTGTCGGCGGCTTTTCGATGAAGATGAAACATTGCGCGTCTCCTTTTGTCGGAGAGCGAACGGATGGCGTGCCGGTATATTCCACCACCGCAAGGTTGCACCGGCAAGGCGGCCGCCACCGCCGGCCGCGGCACCAGCGCCGCATCATGTGGAGAGATAGCGCCGGCAGTGCCGAAGGATGGGCGCAGGCATCGTTCGAGGCGCCAGTACTGCCCCTTCAACGATTACCGGTCAGGACCAGGTTCTCCACGGCGCCCAGCACGCGCGCCGAATTGGCCAGGCTGAAGGTGATCGAGGATTGGACGGTGTCGAGACCGGTTGGTCGACTGCCGACATGACTTACCCCCTGCCCCTTCCACCATCTGGATAGTACACCGTCAGAAAATTATCCATCGTCGAAATCTTACCTTGCGATTTTGACAGATGAACATGTGGTTCTTCTGATGCTGGAACCAATCGCGGCAATGCCGCCGCCGCGCAATGGGCCGGGCTTCCCACGCCACGAGATGACCCGACTTGCCCCGACATATCTGGCGATCGGCGGCGCGGTCGCCTATCCTGGGACATGCTCCTCGCCGGTGCCGTGTCCGGCGGCTACCGGCCCGTACCCGGTCGATGACGACCTCGAGGCGACGTTTACCTGGGAGCAGCATGCAGCCGCTATGATGGCCGGGCCTTGTTGCCCGCCCGCGATCGTCCGATAGTCGGTGCCGGCGGCAGCCGCCCCGAAAATGCCTGCATGCGCGAAAAATATCGCTGCATCGAATACCGGAAGCCCGCTTGACCGACGAGACGCCCAACACCAGAAAGCCGAAGGCGCCGAAGGCAGGCTTCCTGCTCGCCGTCGACGCCTGGATCGATTCGACGGTCTACGAGGCCGGGTTCAAGATCGGCCAGGCCTGGGAAGGCCTCACTGTCTTCTTCCGCCGCTTCCGCGCCGAAGGCTGGCGGCGCGGCGCCGTCGAGATCCTGAGCGAAGGGCTGACGCTCGGCGCGGCCGGCTCGGTGGTGATGCTGGCGCTCGCCCGTCCGGCCTTCGTCGAGACCGTCGGGGACTGGCGCAACCAGGGCGACTTCGCCGTCACCTTCACCGACCGCCACGGCACCGAAATCGGCCGGCGCGGCATCATGCAGCGCGATTCCGTGCCTGTCGACGAGATGCCGGACCACGTCATCAAGGCGGTGCTGGCCACCGAGGACCGGCGCTTCTTCGAGCATTACGGCATAGACGTCCTCGGGCTGGCGCGCGCCATGTCGGAGAACGTGCGCGCCAATTCGGTCGTGCAAGGCGGGTCCTCGATCACCCAGCAGCTCGCCAAGAACCTGTTCCTGTCCAACGAGCGCACCGTCGAGCGCAAGATCAAGGAGGCCTTCCTGGCGATCTGGCTCGAGGCGAACCTCTCCAAGAAGGAGATTCTCCAGCTTTACCTCGACCGCGCCTATATGGGCGGCGGCACCTTCGGCATCGCGGCGGCCTCCGACTTCTATTTCGACAAGGAGGTGAAGGACCTGACGCTGGCCGAGGCTGCCATGCTGGCCGGCCTGTTCAAGGCGCCGGCCAAATACGCCCCGCACATCAACCTGCCGGCGGCGCGCGCCCGCGCCAACGTCGTGCTCAACAACCTGGTCGACAGCGGCTTCATGACGGAAGGCCAGGTGCTCGCCGCCCGCCTCGGTCCGGCCGACGTGGTCGATCGCGGCAAGGCCAAGAGCCCGGACTATTTCCTCGACTTCGCCTTCGAGGAGGCCAAGCGGCTGGCCGCCCGGTCGGGCGTGCGCTCGATGGTGGCGCGCACCACCATCGACCTCGACCTGCAGCGGGCGGCCGAGGAATCGCTGGAGTTCAACCTGCGCCAGCACGGCAAGGAATACCGCGTCACCGAGGGCGCGATCGTCGTGCTCGACACCGACGGCTCGGTGCGCGCCGTCGTCGGCGGCCGCGACTATGGCGAGAGCCAGTTCAACCGCGCCACCAGGGCGCTGCGGCAGACCGGCTCGTCCTTCAAGCCCTATGTCTTCGCTACCGCCATGGAGCACGGCTTCAAGCCCGATTCGGTGATCTCGGACGGGCCGATCAACTGGGGCGGCTGGTCGCCGCAGAACTACGGGCGCCGCTTTTCCGGCCGCATGACCCTCGCCACCGCCCTGATCCGGTCGGTCAACACGGTGCCGGTGCGGCTTGCCAAGGATCACCTCTCCATCCCGCCGATCAGGGCGATGGTCGAAGCTATGGGCGTCGAGACGCCGCTCAACGGCCACAAGACCATGGTGCTCGGCACCTCCGGCATGACCGTGATGGACCAGGCGACCGGCTACAACACCTTCGCCAATGGCGGATTTTCAGGCACGCGCCACGCCATCCTGCAGATCACCACCCATTCCGGCGAGATCGTCTACGACTACGGCCGCGACGCGCCGAAGCCGAAGCGCGCGCTGTCGGAGCAGGCGGTCGCCGCGATGAACTCGATCCTCGTGCAGATCCCCGAGATCGGCACCGCGCGCCGGGCAGCCCTGCCCGGCATCCGCTCGGCCGGCAAGACCGGCACGACCCAATCCTACCGCGACGCCTGGTATGTCGGCTTCACCGGCAACTACACGGCGGCCGTCTGGCTCGGCAACGACGATTTCTCGCCCACCCGCGAGATGACCGGCGGCTCGGTGCCGGCGATGGTCTGGCAGCGCCTGATGGCCTACGCCCACCGCGATGTCGAGCTCAAGGCCATCCCCGGCATCGAAAAGCCCTTCGTCGACCCGGAGGTCGCGGCCAAGGCCGCCGAGGCGGAGAAGAAGCGGCTCGCCGAAGCCGCCGAGCAGGCGGCCGAGCGCCCCGCCGTGCTGTCGACCGCCACCGCGCGGCTGTTGCGCGACATGTCGGAGACCTTCCAGGACGCCCCGCCGATTCGCCGCCCGGGCAGACCGGAGGCGCTGTCGGCGTTGTGAGGGGGTTATTCCTATTCTGCGACGTTGGCCCCAGTTCAGGAACAGAGATACGGCGTCAGTGCAGCCGTCTGTCTTCATTCCAGAAAATATTCCAGACATCCTTCGGCAGCACAAACTTCAGGCCGGGATCACCGGTCGCCAAAAGCGCATCCTTCAACTGCTCTGAAACCAGCATCTCGCCGATCAAGGTATCGCGCACGAAATGATCGTCGCCGAGGCAGTCCGGTTTGAACACGAGCAACCGGGCATCCATTATCCTGACGCCGGGCATGATCCAGCTATCGATGTCGGACCGCTCAACATCGAGGCATGGTCGATGAATCAGCGTCCGGGCAAAGGAGAATCGAAGTACGTCTCCGCCTTTGGCGCGAACGGTGACGGGCATGAATTGCACTTTCGGGCCGACATTTGCCCGGCAACCTCGCGATTTAGAATGAGTATTTCCGCTAATTCTATTTTCTTAGCTGCGAACAAAACGAAGATAGATACGGAGATTTATCATTAAATATACTAGCCGATCTACATATCACATTGCAAATCGCACCATAAGAACACGTTAGAGAGAAGTATAAAAGCCCTTCAGCAGAATACCTCATAAACGTATCTTTATCTCTTGGGAAATACTGCTCAACAGAAGATTTAAAAAAATTTTCTATTATATACGAAAAATATTGATCTTCTACAGGTATAATTTCAATGTGGCTAATTACATTCTCTAGAAGAAAATCTGTGATCGATAGAATCTTTACGTCCTCCAATAATATTATATCGGCATGGTCATCATTTCTATCTGTCGTGAAAAAAAATACATCCTTTCCAGATTTTAAACTGCCAATCAATATCCGATCGTGGAGAAAAGAAAATTCATTCATCTGAGTTAACCTTTGGTTCACTTGGATTTGAATCACCCCCTCTGCCAGCAACGTCTTTTTTTCCAACGTCTAACTTTCCCGTCTGAGGGTCGCGCAATCTGTCGGTGAACTGCTCCCCCTCTTTAGGCTTTCTGCCCTTCTGACGATTTTCAGCTGTAGGTATCTCTCCGTCTGCTGGCCTATCCCATTCGTGTACATGAGGCCGACCCTGCCCATGCTCAGTGGCGTCATGGTCTACATCTAGTTCCGGATATCCATCTGGTCCATATTTTCGATCGTTGTAGTCTCCCACTTGCCACGAACCCGGCTCACCTTTGAAAGATGGGCGACCACGATCCCCGAGTGCTGGTTGAACTGGAGCACCATCCGGAGCTTTTTCAGGAAGGCTAGGCGTGAGGCTCCTTCCTGCTCCTGGCTACCCATGTCCAAAGAGGGTGGTTGGGTGATGGTATCCGCGCCTGGCATAATAGAACCATTAAACTTGCCATCATCCACCTTGTCCGTCGCCCAGACGCCGAAGGCGATAGCTATCCCAATAGCGATGCCGATTGTGATGTCGTCCACAATAGCGACATGTCCGTTCGGATCGCTCTTGTTGATCGGATCATTCTGTGAATACGCATATCGATTGGTTCCAACGCCGGGCAGCGTCGGATCCCAATCGTCTGGCGAGATGAAACGTGCAGGCCGGACGGTCACGCTGGCCTTCGTCCCCACTGCAAACCTGAAATGCTGCACGCCGACTGCCGACGCATAGACATTCGTGAGCCCTGAAACCATCAACGACAACGACAGCATCATCGCCAGCGCGGCCTGCGCCACCCTTCGACCGAACTTTTTGACCATCGCGCCCCTCATTTTCCGCTCGTCCACTGCATGTCCCTCAAGTCCTACTTCGGCATGCGCCAGCCCAGCGCCTCGGCCTTTGCGAAGGCATCCCGGTTGGCCTGGTAGAGTTCGTTCGCATAAGTGATCTTGTCCGCCGGAATATCGCTCTCGCGCGGATATTTCTTGATGATATCGCGCTCCAGCAGCCGGTAGTAGGCCGTGCCCTTCTTCACCAGCGCATAGGCGTTGGCAGGATACGCCTCGATCAGCATGTCGGCGACCTCGACCGCCTCGTCAAAACGCTCGGCTGCGATCAGCCGGTCGAGCACGGCGGTCGCCATCACCGAAAGCGCCTCGCGCCGCGTCAGCGTCTTCAGGTAGACGCCGTTGCGCACCGCCTCGTCGGTCATCGGCAGTTGCTTGCGATAGTGCTCGTCGCGCGCAAAACCGCCGCCGCTGGTCGCCTCCAGGTTCCAGGTCTTTCCGCCGTCCGTCCATTTGACGAACAGGTGCAGCGGCGCCGTCGAGAGCGTCATGTCGAGACCCAGCCGCTCGCCCAGCGCCAGAAGCAGCATCGGCATGGAAACACAATTACCCTTCCTCGTCGCTAGATACGTCGTGAGGAGTTGCGATCCCGGTTTTTGGCCGAGCGGATCGGAAAGGTCGTATTGGAACGGCCGGTTGTCGTTCCACCAGCCGGCCTCGTAGATGAAGGCACGCAGGGCCTTCAGTTTCTCGATGTCCGTCGCCGCCGGTTCGGGCGGCAGCATCGCCAACATTTTTCGGATGGTCGCCGCCATGCGGTCGAGCTCGGCGAGAGCAGCAGCGTCGTCAATCGATGGGTCGACTACCTTGTCCACCGCCAGCTTGGCACGAGCAAAACCCAAGTCATCGGCACGAGCATCGAGTAGCGCTTGGACAAAATCGGCCGAGCTTTGAGCCGGCAACTCCGCCGCGAGCGATCGGCCGGCCGGCCAGGACAGCACCAGTGCAAAGACAAGCCCAGCAACAAAGCGCCCGATCATCGATCCCCCCGAATCGCAGCCTTTGCAAGTATAAGCGTTTCGCGAGCGAGTAAGACAGTCAGATGACAACCGTCCCAGAGTTAACGTCCACAGAGAAAAGGGCCGCTGTGCGCTCCGCCGCATTCTGGTGCCTGAACCGGCGGCCTTGTACTCGACAAGTTGGCCGCCACGAAATCGACAGTCCCGCGCCTCCGCCGGTATCATCACCTTGCGATCCTTCCCCCGCCACGCTACCCCGGTTGCGATGCTCCGAACCGCCCTCCTCACGCTGCTAGCCCTTGCCGTCGCCATCGGCGGCGGGGCGGCCAGCGTCTGGTATGCGCTCGGCAGCGAGGAGAGCATCGGCGCCACGGCCGTCGGCACCTGGCTCACCTATCCCGATCTCGGCACGGTCAACGCCGACCCCTATTCCAGGGCGAAGGTGGCACGCGAGGGGGCGCTGGTGCTCGGCCGCGCCGAGGGCCTGCGCTTCGTCGCGCAGCGCGACGCGGCCGGCGAGCCGCTGGTGCGCCAATGCCGCTACACGGTCGAGGGCACGATCCCGCCCGCCCGCATCTGGACGCTGCATGCGGCCGAGCGCGGCGGTGCGCCGGTGCCGCCCGCCCGGGCGCTCAACGCGCAGATCGTCACCTACCTTCCCGGCGGTTCGCTGGCCGCCACGGTCGGCGCCCGCGCGGCCCCCGGCAACTGGCTGGCGACCAGCGGATCCGGGCCGATGGCGCTCGTGCTCACGCTCTACGACAGCCCGGTGGCGGTGAGCACCGGCGTATCGGACATCCAGCTGCCGCGCATCGCCAAGGTGGGTTGCGATGGCTAGGCCCGCTTGGAAGGGCGTCGCCTACGCGCTCGCCGTCGGTCTGGTCGGCGCCGGCATCGTCCACATCGTCATCCTGCTGATGATCCCCAGCTTTTCGGCGCGGGACGCCTGGACCCGCCTGTCGGCGGCGTCGGGCCTCTACGAGGTCGCGCGCATCGATACCGGCACCGGCGGGGCGGCCGATCCGTCGGCGGCCGCGGCCGCCTGCCGCTTCGACCTCGCCGACGGCGTCGTGCATGTCAGCGCGCCGAGCAAGGTGCCGTTCTGGTCCATTTCCGTCTACGATCGCGACGGCACCAATCTCTACAGCCTCAACGACCGCGCGGCGCCGGACCGGCTGCTCGACCTGGTGGTGCTCACGCCCGACCAGATGATCGAGCTGCGCAAGGATCTGCCCGAGGAATTCGCCCAGTCGGTGCTGGTCGAGCTGCCGCTCGGCGAGGGCATCGTCGTGCTGCGCGCGCTGGCGCCGGACGCAAGCTGGAGGCCGGCCGTCGACGCCTTCCTGGCGGAGGCGGCCTGCATCCCGCGCTGAGCGCTCTTCTCAACTCGTCGGCAGCGGCCGCTGCAGATGGCCGATCCAGGTGACCGGCGACCATTTCGCGGCGCTTTCGCCCGTCATCCGCTCGTAGCGGACGCCCGGAAAGATGATGACCGTCGCCGATGCCTTGTGCTTCTTCGGCGCCGCCGCGCCATTTTGTTTACGCGGGCGGAAAGCCAGTATGTTGCCCATGTCCTTGCCCTCTCGACTGCCGGGAGCAAACCACGCAACGCCTCCGCCCTGATAAGGCCACCAGTCGGTTAACACTTCTTTACCATTGCTGGACGGCCGGGCGGCCTGACCGCCCGGGGCGGCGCGCCGGGGTCATGCAGCCGGTGCGCATTTGTCATGATGCTAACCAGCGTAGGTTTCATGGCGATGGCGTCGGCGGCATCTGAATGTTTCCGGCTGCGCGCGAGACGCCATCGCCGTTGGAGCACGCTCGGTTAACAGTGCGCTAACAAATTTGCGTCAATTTGAGCGGTGCCGCGTCCGCCCGCACGCAGCCGGGCTGGCTGCGGAGTGTATGAGTATCGGGCGTTCATCCGTGTCAGCTTCAGATTTCCGAGACATCGTTGTCAGAGGTGACGCCGGCAAGGCCGAGCGGCTTTTCCGCGCCGCCGTCTCCGCCTTCTGCTCGCTGCCGCGTCCGTCGCGCCGCGAGGTGGCGCAGCTCGACGACCTCACCCTGCCGCTCATCGAGCTGGTTTCGGTCGAGGCACGGCGCTATGTAGCCGCGGCGCTGTCGGAATGCCTGATCGCGCCGCCCGGCCTGCTCGGTCGGCTGGCCGACGACCGCGTCGACGTCGCCGCGCCGCTGCTGGTCCGCTCGCCGCTGCTCGGCGACGTCGACCTCATCGCTCTGATCGGCAAGCACGGCCTGCCGCATGCGCGCGCGATCGCCCGCAGGCCGCAGCTCAACCCAACCATCGCACAGCTCATCCGCGCGCTCGAGGCGTCGGCCGCCGCAGCGGCACAGGCTTCGCCCGAATCGACCGAAGCGCCCGCCCCCGCGTCCGAGCAGCGCTCGGCGGAGGAGACGCGCCAGCGGCTGCGCGCGATGATGCGCGAGGAGCTGGATGCGCGACGGCCGCGGGCGGACGACTTTGACCCGGATCCCGCGCTGTTCGGCAAGCTGCGCGACACGGCGCTCACCGGCAACGACCTGATGTTCCAGACTGCGCTGGCGGACGCGCTCGGCATGAGCGTCGAGGCGGTCCGCGCCATTGCCCGCCTGCCCGGCTATTCGTCGCTGCTGGCGGCGCTCAGGGCTCTCGATCTCGGGGAGGAGCAGGCCTTCCTGATCGCCGCCGCCGTCAGCCCCACCCAGTTCCCCCACCCGGAGACGATCCGCATGTTCATCGAGCGCTACCGCGCGCTCGACCGCGCCATCGCCGTCGAGCGGGTGCGCGGCTGGAAGCTGGAGATGGTGGCGACCTGGATCCAGCGCAACGGCGCCGCCGCCCGCGCCTCCGGTTCCGCTTCGGGCACGGCTGCGGCGAAGCGCGCCGGCGCGAGATGAAGTGCGCGGAGTCGGTCACCCGCTGCAACGCTGTTGCCGCATGAACCGATCCGAACTGCACTTTCCGGAACTGCTGTTTCCCGGTTTTTTTGCAACTCCGGACGCGAAATCGCTGCTTTTGCGGGAACTGCTCTAGGATTTCGTGATTGCCAGCAGCGTCTCTGGCGTTTCGCCGCCCGCCTCGATCTCGACGATCCAGATGTCCGGATCGAAGCGCCGCTCCTTGTCGAGCCGCGCGCCGACCGCCTCGTCGCCGCCACGCATCAATTCGGCGAACAGCCGCTCGTCGGGACGCGCGCTGTCGTAGCTCGCCTGCGCCGCGGGGCCGTACAGCACCACATCGCCGGTGCGTTCCCGGCAGGTCACGAAGACCGCACCCGCCTCGAAGGCTCCGCGATTGACGACGGCGCCATAGCCGCCGCTCGAGAAAACGCGGCGCAAAAGGGCGGAGACGAAGAGGTCGGAGGTGACGCGCATATGTGAACCGAAGCGAATAGTGAATAGCGAATAGCGAATAGCGAATAGCGAATAGCGGGACAGCAGGATTGGAGCATGAAGGCAAGGCTCGGAGAAACTCCTTCCCAGCCGCGCCCCGGGAAGATCAATTCTATTCGCTATTCGCTATTCGCTATTCGCCATTCGCTGACCCCCTACTCCCCCACCAACCCGATCTCCCGCATCTTCGCATGGACCGTCTCGTCCGGCTCGCCGGTCACGGGCAGGCCGAAGATCGACTGGAACTCGCGGATCGCCGCCTTGGTCCTGGCGCCCGGGATGCCGTCCAGGTCGATGCCGTCATTGCCGAAGGCCTTCAGGCCGGCCTGAACCTTCTTCGTCAGTGCCGCGTGATCGGTCCGCGGCGGCTCGGCGGCGCGAGGCGCCGGCGAAGGACGGATGCCGGCCGTCGTCGGCTCAAGGCCGAGCTGGGTCAGCAGATCCTCGTCGATGGCGTCCGAGACCGTCAATCCGACCTTCGCGCGGTACGCCTCGATGGCCCGGCTGGTCGCCGGCCCGGAAAGCCCGTCCACCGCTCCGGAATAGAAGCCGAGCTCCTTCAGCACCCCCTGCACCTTCGCCGTCGTCGTCTCCATCGCCGGTGACGGCCGCGACGACGCTTCGGCCGGCCGCTCGATGACAAAGGTGGTCTCGGGCTCCGGCACCGGCACTTCTGCGGAGCGCACGAAGTCGCGGGTCGGGAAGAAGGCGCCGCGATGGATATGCGGCTGGTACCAGATGGCGTTGGCCGACACGTAGAACAGCGCGACGAGGAAGGCGGTCGAGCCGCCGGCGACCACCGGGTTGCGCGCGATCAGCGCACCTACAGCCGATACGCCGCCGAACCGAGGCCGGGCGGCCGGGCGTTTAGCTTGCCTTGCGGAGCGAGCCATTCGCGTTTTCCCCCGATGCTTTGCCCCGCAGTAGCGCAATGCCGCGGTCCGCGTCCACCGCCATTGTCGGGCCGTCGACAGGAAGGCTGATCGTGACGGTCGTGCCCTGGCCGAGGGCGCTGTCGATCGACATCGTGCCCTGATGCAGGGCGACCAGTCCCTTGACCAGGGCCAAGCCGAGACCGGTCCCTTCCGATTGCCGGGTATAGTCGCTCTTCACCTGGGTGAAAGGCTCGCCGAGCCGGTTCAGATCGTTTTCGGCAATGCCGATGCCGGTGTCGCTCACCCAAAAATGCAGGCGCGAGCCGATCCGCTTGGCGCCCAGCGACACGCGTCCGCCTTTCGGCGTGAACTTGACCGCGTTGGACAGCAGGTTGATCAGCATCTGCTGGACGGCGCGCCGGTCGGCGCGGATCTCGCCGAGCGAAGGCTGCACGTCGCTGCCGAGAGCGATCTGCTTGGCCTCGGCCTGCGGCCGGATCAGCGACACCGAGAGCGCGCTCGCCTCGCCGAAGCGGAACGGCTCCGGATTGATCGGATAGGCTCCGGATTCGATCCGCGACACGTCGAGGATCGAATTCACCAGCTCCAGCAGATGGGTGCCGGCGTCGCGGACGATCTGCACCTGCTCGCGCTGGCGCGGATCGCTGAAGCGGCCGTGGATCTCGCACAAGAGCATGTCGGAGAAGCCGATGATGGAGTTCAGCGGCGTGCGCAGCTCGTGGCTGACCACCGCCAGGAAGCGGCTCTTGGCCACATCGAGGTTGGCGCTCTCCTCCTTGGCGCTCGCCAGCGCGGCCCTCAGCTCGGCGACTTCGCTATTGTCGCGCAGCGTCGCGGCGATGTCGCCGCCACCCGCTCCGGCGGATGAAAGCTCGGCTGCGAACGGCCGGTAGGCGGCCTTCCCCTCCCCTGCCGGCAGATGCAGGCGCAGTTCCACCTTGCGGTGCCCGGCAGCATCGCGCAGGTCGGCCAGCGCGCACAGGAAACCCACCCGGTCGGCGACGTGGATGCGCTCGAAGAAACCGGTCCCGGCAAGGAGGTCGGGATCGATGCCGAGCATGTCGCGCGCCGCCGCGCCGAGCTCGCGCAGATCGCCATTGGTGGAGAACGACAGCGGCAGGCGGCCGGGCTCGGCCTGCGGCAGCACCGACGGTGCCGGGCGGACGGCAAGGAACGCACCGAGGCGCGGCAGCAGCGTCGCTGCATAAGCCAGCGGGATCAGCCAGTGCCAGGCCGCCGCCTGCGCACCCGCGAACGGGCCGGTCATCACGGCCGGCAGCACGAGCGCCGCCGCCATGGCCGCGGCGCCGCGGCCGAGCGCGCGCCGGGTCCGGAAGGTCAGCCACGCCTCGACGGGCAAGGCGCAGGCAATGAGGCTTGCCGGCGACCGCAGGCCGCCGGCCGCGGCGATCAGCACGGCGATCTGCACGGCGGCGAGCACCAGCGCCACGGTCAGGACCAGCCGGGCGTCCCGACGCGCCGTGACCGCGAGCACGCTAAGGGCCGAGGCGCAGAAGGAGGCGCTGATGAAACCGAAGGTATGGGCGACGCCGAGGCCGGCGGGCAGCAGCGTCCAGGCCGCCGCCGACAGCAGGAACGGACCGGCGATCAGCATGCCGATCAGGCGGCGCTGCTCGGCGCGCGCCGCTTCATCGATGACGAACGCATGCACCAGCCGGTCGCACCCGGCGGCCACGGCCCGGATCAGTTCGGCATATCTGATCACAAACACACTCAACTCAAACGCATCCGGCACAGTCCGCTTGGCGGATCGATCTTGATTGGTTGGACCCTCGCACCGAGCCTTTAAGGAATGAATAAAAGAGGTCTCCGCCTGGACGGCCGGCGGGGGGAAAACCCGGGGAGCCCCGCCGAAACGGCGAGGAATTCGCTCCATAGTAAACGGAGGGTTTTCGACCGCTTCGCCTCGGCCGCCGGCGCCGAACGCCCCGCAGCTTCCTGCCGTCCGCCTAAAGCCGTTTCTTTTCAAGGCATTGAATGGTTACCGGAAGCTTGCCGAAATGCATCGGATTTGATGCGAATTCGACGCATTTTGGACCGTTTAGAATTCCTTTCAAACACGCTGAAAATGCCATCCTTCCCGGCAAGCGCTTCTTGGCAGGGTGCATGCCATCGTGCCTGCGCTGGTCGGGCCGAATGCCGGTCCTTCCGGCGGACGAATCGGGGACGCTCCCATGGGCTTTCTTCTGCGTACGGCATTCTGGTTCTCTCTTGTCCTGCTCATCATCCCTTTCGACGTGGGCGGCGGGGATGCGGCCGGCGAGCGCGTCGGCCCGATCGAGACCTTCTTCGCCGCGCGCGAGGCGGTGTCGGACCTGTCCGGCCTGTGCGAGCGCAAGCCGGAAGTCTGCGAGGTCGGCAAGTCGGCGCTCAACACGGTGGGGCTGCGGGCGCGCGAGGCCGCGCGCATCGCCTATCAGATGCTCGACGAGAATTTCGCCGAAACCGCCGCGTCGACCGACACCAGCACTCTGACGGGCGGCATCGAGCGCCTGATCGAGGACGCCGACAAGGTCGTCCCTGCCGCCGAGCCCGTGCCGCTGCCGGCCGCCGCTCCAAAACCCTGAACGCCGCCGCGCCTTTTGCGCTTTTTCCGTGACGCCACGGCATGCGGCGCCTATATGCGGCATGATGAGCGCGACCATTGAAAGCATACGCGACGACTTCGCCTTCCTCGAAGAGTGGGAGGACAAGTATCGCTACGTCATCGAGCTCGGCGAGGCGCTGCCTGCCTTCCCGGAGGCGGCGCGCGACGCCGAGCACAAGGTGCCGGGCTGCGTCAGCCAGGTCTGGCTGGTGTCCGACCGAGGCGACGGGGCCGATCCGGTCATCACCTTCCTCGGCGATTCCGACGCCCATATCGTGCGCGGGCTGGTGGCGATCATGCTCGCGCTGTTCTCGGGCCGCCGCGCCAGCGAGATCATGGCCGAGGACGCCGAGGGCCTGATGCGCTCGCTCGGCCTCGACGAGCACCTGACGCCGCAGCGCGCCAACGGCCTGCGCTCCATGGTCAAGCGCATCAAGCAGGATGCCCAGGTCGCGCTCGCCGAAAACGTCTGATCCTCACCGCAGCTCCGGCCGATAATCCTCGGCGCCCCAGTGGAGCACAGACGGTCGGACCGCCCCCTCGCGCGGCGGGTGATAGTGCCGGGCGAGGATGCCCAGCGCCGTCTTCAGCAGCATCTTGGCCGAGCGGGCCGGCCAGGCGCGCTCGCGTTCCACCGTCTCCAGGCCCTTCAGGAAGCAGCAGACGTCGACCAGCAGCCCCGACAGCTCCGGCCCGACCGCCTTCAGCGCGCGGTCGACCCGCTGCCTGGCGGCAAGTGCTGCGTCGGTGAGATCGGCCATCCCGCCGCTGCCGTCGCGCCGTCCGGCCGACACGCTCGCCTCCCAGTTGGCGCCCAGCCGCGGCATGATCTGCCCGCGCGTGTAATCGCTGCGCAGGCGCTCGCCCGCCTCGAACTCGGCGCGCGACAGGAACGGCCGGCCGTCCTTGTCCTTGCGCCGCATCAGTTGCCCCAGCGGCGACTCGGCGAGGTTGATCTCGGCCGACACGGCGCCCGTCCCGTCGTCCAGCCTCACCCGTGCGACGTCGCGATGCTGGCGGCGGAAGCCGTCCGGAGCGTTTTCGCGCAACGCCGCCTTCAGGCCGGCCGGAGTCGCCGACAGTTGTTTGCCGTTCCTGACGATCGCGCCGCTGCCGGCCATCTGGACACCTCGAACTACCGGCATTCGCGGCGTGTTTTGTCTCGCTGAGGTGTGGCGCGGCCCGATGAGCGGCGATCGCGTCGGGTTTGGTCGATGAGATTGCTGCTGGACGCCGATTTCGGCGTCG
>NZ_PXYK01000045.1 GCF_003012745.1 Kumtagia ephedrae
GGCAGGACAGAGGGGGGTGCTGTCCCGCCGACCTGTCCACCGTGGCGCGCACCGCCCTCACCGCCTCACCTCCCACGTGGTGACGCGCTCGCCGGTGTTCGGGTCCTTGCCATCCTTGAGCTGGATGCCCTCGACCAGAAGCTCGTCGCGGATGCGGTCGGCCTCCTCCCAGTTCTTGTCGCGGATGAAAGCGAGGCGGCTGTTGCGCATTTTGTTCAACGTTGAAAAGTCGTAGCCCCGTTCCTTCAGATTGCGATAGTCCAATAACGTCGTACCCTTTGCGAACGATCGCAAACCTTGCACTAGCGAAAGGGCCTCATCGCCGCGCCTTTGAAGATTGCCAGCAATCAATTCCAACTCGATGTCTCCCGCCAATGACGAATTGCTATCGAGAAGTTCATCGACAGACAGAGTCGAAATTGGAGCAGGAGTGTAAAGCTGAAATTTAAGAGAGAAGGATTGCGTGAAGAGTCCGAGGAGCCTCAGTGAACCCAATAATCGCCTGCCGGAATGAACGTCGTCTGTGGCGGCAGCGCGCAACTCATGCAGTCGTCCAATTGCGCTAGGAATATTCAGGTCATCTCGTAAGAAACCAACGAACTCTGGATCTATTTCTGGCTGAGAGACATATTCTCTAGCAATACCGGCAAATGACCGCCAGAGTTTCTCAGCCTCCTCCAGCCGCCTCACACTAAAATCGATCGGCTCGCGATAATGCGTCATCAGCATCGCCAGCCGCAGCACCTCGCCCGGCCACTTCCGCCCCCCGAACTTCTCCGTATGCAGCAGTTCGAAAATCGTGACGAAATTGCCCTCGCTTTTCGACATTTTCCGGCCTTCCACCTGCAGAAAACCGTTGTGCAGCCAGTAATTGGCCATCACGTCGGTATCGTGGGCGCAGCGCGACTGGGCGATCTCGTTCTCGTGGTGGGGGAAGATCAGGTCGAGGCCGCCGCCGTGGATGTCGAAAACCTCGCCGAGATAGGCGGCCGACATGGCCGAGCATTCGATGTGCCAGCCGGGGCGGCCGCGGCCCCACGGCGAGTTCCAGCCCGGCTCCTCGGGGGAGGAGAGCTTCCAGAGAACGAAGTCGCCGGGGTTCTTCTTGTGCGCGTCGACGGCGACGCGGGCGCCGGCCTGCTGCTCGTCGAGCGGGCGTTTCGACAACTGCCCGTAATCCGGCATCGAGCCGGTGTCGAACAAGACTTCGCCTTTGGCTTCATAGGCATGGCCGCGTTCGATGAGGCGCTGAATCAGGGAGATCATGTCGGCGCGCCCGTCGGCGCGCGGCTCGACGAACTCGGTGGCGCGCGGCTCGTGCGTCGGCGCAAGGCAGCCGAGCGCCCTGACGTCCTCGTGGAACTGGGTGGCGGTCTTTTCGGTGACGCGGCGGATCGCCTCGTTGAGCGAGAGCCGCCCGGCGGCGATCTCGCCGCCGAAGTCGCGCAAGGCCCGGTCGTTGATCTTGTCGTCGACGTCGGTGATGTTGCGGACATAGGTGACGTGGTTTTCGCCATAGAGATGGCGCAGCATGCGGAACAGCACGTCGAAGACGATGACCGGCCGGGCATTGCCGATATGGGCGAAGTCGTAGACGGTCGGCCCGCACACATACATGCGCACGTTCTTGGGGTCGATCGGGACGAAATCCTCCTTCGCCCGCGTCAGCGTGTTGGTGAGCCGCAAACCCTTGCCGTCCGTCATCGTCCGTCCCGATCCGTTTTCAAGGAGCTCCGCCGGACGGCGCAAGCTCCAGCCTGCTGGCCGGGACGGTTTTCGTGTCGGAGAAGGATGAGCGAAAACGACCGGACCAGCGACAGCGCTAGCCGATAATGCAGATGCCGCAAATGGCGATCGTCGTTTTCATGGTCCGCCTTATGGCGCCGCGCCGGCGTTTTCGTCAAGCACCTGATCGCGAAATGCGACAGGCCGCGCGCGAATGTTACGACATCGCCGCACGAGCGGCACCTTTTCGTTGCATTCTCCGGCTAAATTAAAAGCTGGGCAGAACGCGGCCGGAGGCGGTCGTGTCGGGAAAGCCACACCGACAAGCTTTCCTTAAGCATGCCTATACATAATCGTTCGAATTGTCGGAGAATGTAGGAGTGCCGGCCACGGATTCGTCAAAATCGACACCCACGTGACCGGCAGCAGGACCTACCCAAGGGAAGAGTAAAATGTCCATCCTCAAGAGCGAAGCCGAACGGGCCCGCGCTCAATATGCAAGCCTCGTCAAGCACTACCGTGCGATCGGCCCTGCGGCCATCGCGGCGGCGGTCGCCGCGGCGAAGAAGCGGAAGCCCGCAAAGCCGGCCAAGGCCTGAAGCACGGCCGAGGACGCCTCCCCGCCAAAGGGCGAGGCCGACGGGCGATCCTGAACGCGGCCGCGGGCCGGGGGATCGCAAAGCTGAGAAACCATTGACCGGTTGCCAGCCGCCTGCTCAGCGGGCGGTGGTTTGATGCACGCCGCCGACGACAGATCCCAGCGCCATGGCGCCGATCACAACAGGCTGAGCTGGCCATCGTCGGGCGGCAGCCTGCGCCTGGGCTCCGCGGCGGCGACCGTCTCGACGGCGGCGACACGCGCCTGGATCTCCGGGCCGGTGTTGGCGACCTTGTTGACGAGATCGGACACCGGGATCGCCTCGAACAGGCCCGGCTCGGCCGGCCGCATGATGTCGGCGACGTCGCGCGGCTCCAGCCGGCGGCAGTCGAGCCAGCGCGAAAAATCCTCGGGCCGCACCACCACCGGCATGCGGTTGTGGATCGACGCAATGTCCGGGCTGGCTTCGGTGGTGAGAATGGCACCGGTGTCGATCTCCGAGCCGTTCGGGTCGGCATAGGTCTCCATCAGGCCGGCGAAGGCGACAAGCCCGCCCTGTCGCGGCTTGAGGAAATAGGGCTGCCTGGTGCGGCCGACGGTCCTCCATTCGTAGAAGCCGGTCGCGGGAACGAGGGCGCGGCGGTGCCGCAGCGGCACCTTGAACGCCGCCCGCTCGCCCGCCGTCTCGGCGCGCGCGTTGATCAGCAGCGGCAGGCTTTTCGGATCCTTCGCCCAGCGGGGGATGAGTCCCCAGCGCACCAGCAGCGCCCTCCGGTCCGGCAGGTTCGAGCCCGGGTCGCGCGGCGGACCGGCGATCGCCATCAGGATCGGCTGCGTCGGCGCGACGTTGTAGCGCGGCGGGAACGCCTCCATGTCCATCAGCGCCAGGAACAGCGCGACCTGGTCCGGCGTCGCCGTCAGCGTGAACCGTCCGCACATGCCGCCTTCCCTCACCTTGTCCTGTCCGAAGCCCGGCGAAGGAACCGGGCAGCTGAACCGCGCATGCGGGCCATGCGGGAAACCGGTCCCGATTCGCGTCGCCATGCGCTAACAGTGTGGCGATGCGGGACGACGGCCGCAACCGCCGCGGTCATGAGTCCCGCCGGACCGCACAGGAGGACCGCCCACATGAGCGAAGCCGCTCCCATTCCAGCCGTGTCGGTGGCGCTGGTGCGCGGCGACCGCGTGCTCCTTGTCAAGCGCGGGCTGGCGCCGTCACGCGGGCTCTATGCCTTTCCCGGCGGGCGCGTCGAGGCCGGCGAAACGCTGGAGCAGGCGGCGCGGCGCGAACTGTTCGAGGAGACCGGCCTGCAGGCCGGCCCGCTCACCCCCGTCGCCGACCTGGTAGTGGGCGGCGCCAACGGCGACGCGCCCGTTCTCTACCGGCTGCAGGTGTTTTCAGCGCCGCATGTCGGCGGCGAGCCGGTGAGCGCCGACGATGCCGAGGAAGCCGCCTTCTTCACCCTCGAGGAATTGCGGGCGCTGCCGCTCACCGGCTCGATCGAGGAGATCGCGGAGCGCCTGCTGGTGCTCCGCTGAGCCGTGCGCAAGCGCCCTCTTCGCCTTCCCCTCGCCAAAATGATCTGCCAGAGTTTGCGCATGGGACGGGTCACAGCGGCAGCAATCGCCTTGTCGGCGGTCGTTTTCACGGCCGCGTCCTTTCCGGCACGCGCGGCGGACGGACCGTTCGAGGGCGGCCTGCTGCGCCTCTCCGAAATCCTCGGATCGCTGCATTTCCTGCGCAACCTGTGCGGCGAGAGCGGCGACACCTGGCGTTCCGAGATGGAAAAGCTGCTGGCGACGGAAAATCCCGATGCGGCGCGCCGCGCCCGCTTCATCGCCAGCTTCAACCGCGGCTACCGGTCCTTCGAGGGCACCTACACGAGCTGCACGGCCTCGGCGACGGAGGCGATCGGCCGCTACATGAAGGAAGGCGAGGAACTGACGCGCGAGATCGCGACGCGCTATGGCAGTTAGGACGCTGTTAACTTTTCCGGCAATGCGGGCGTGCAGTGCTGGGCAAGTGTGGTAGAAACCCTTAACGGGACATTAAAAATTTGAATCAACTTGGCCGTGCACGGTCGCGATTCAAGAGTGATGCGAAGGGTGCGGATGTGAGTATCGAACAGAACGCGAGTGACATCGACGCCTTGGTGCGCGAGGAGAAGCGCCTCACTGCCGTCGAATGCCACACGGAGGCCTGGGCGGAAGGACTTTCGGCCGGGATCGAGGCCGACATCATCGCCGAAGCCGCCCTGGCCACCGCGCTCGGCGAGATCTTTCGCAGCAATGGCGAAGAGGTCGCCCTCTCGCTTCTCGACAAAATGCGCGAAAAGTTGATCGCTGGAGAGTTCGCTCCCTCCCAATCGCGACATTGAGTCGCCCCGAAAGCCGGCAATCCATGGTATGAGGCTGGCCGGAATCGCGGCGCGGGGCCGCGTTCGCGGAGAAGTTGGAATGAGCATCAAGACGCCCGCGCAACTGCGTTCCCGAACAAAAAGAGGCATCTTCGAGACCTGCCGGCCGGCCCTGATCGGGCTCGGCCTCGGCATCGTCACCTCACTGGCCGCACAGCCCGCCTTCGCCCTCAGCGAGATCAAGCGCGAGGAACTGCCCGCCCCCGGCGCGTCGCAGCCTGAGGGTGCCGACAAGGCGGTGCCGCTGCCCGATCCGATCGCCCCCTCGACGGAGGCCGAGCCGGACGACGGGACGCCGGCCGAGCCGGGGACGGCGGTCGATCCGGCCGGGCCCGACACCGAGCAGGCGATCGAGCGGCCCGAACCGGACGAGCCGCTGCCGGAAATCCAGTATGACGTTTCCAAGCTGCCGCCGGCCGTCGGCGAATTGCGCGACCAGCTGCTCGCCATCGCCAAGAGCGGCGACATCGAGAAGCTGCGGCCGCTGCTCGGCGCCGGCGACGACATGACCCAGCTTTCGCTGGCCGGTATCGACGGCGATCCGCTCGAATATCTGAAGGGGCTCGCCGGCGACGAGGACGGCCAGGAGATTCTTGCGATCCTGGAGGAGGTGCTTTCGGCCGGCTACGTCCATCTCGACGCCGGTACGGCGGAAGAGCTCTACGTATGGCCGTATTTCTTCGCGATCCCGATCGACAAGCTCACCGGCCCGCAGCGGGTCGAGCTGTTCAAGATCGTCACGGCCGGGGACTATGAGGAGATGAAGGCCTACGGCTCCTACATCTTCTACCGCATCGGCATCACGCCGGCCGGCCGCTGGGCGTTCTTCGTGGCGGGCGAGTAGGCCCGCCGCCTCTTGGCGGCACCGACAAGACCCGCGCGGCGGAACTACTCGATCGGCAGCGCCTCGGAAAACCGCACCGGCCGGCCCCTGCCCGGCGTCACGATCTCGCCTTCCCACATGATCCGCGCACCGCGCACGAACGCGCCGACCGGCCAGCCGGTGACGCGCTTGCCGTCATAGGGCGTCCAGCCTGCCCGCGAGCCGGCCTGGGCGTTGGCGATCGTCTCCGTCCGCTTCAGGTCGACGATGGTGAAATCGGCGTCGTAGCCGGCGGCGATGCGGCCTTTGCCGGCCATGCCGAACAGGCGGTTCGGGCCGTGGCTGGTGAGATCGACGAAACGCTCCAGCGTGAGCCGCCCGGCATTGACGTGGTCGAGCATGATCGGCACCAGCGTCTGCACGCCGGTCATGCCCGACGGCGAGGCCGGATAGGGTTTTGCCTTTTCCTCCAGCGTGTGCGGCGCATGGTCCGAGCCGAGCACGTCGACGACGCCGTCGGCAACGCCGAGCCAGACGCCGTCGCGGTGGCGGGAGGCGCGCACCGGTGGGTTCATCTGGATCAGCGTGCCGAGCCGCTCATAGTCGTCGGCCGTCAGCGTCAGGTGGTGCGGCGTCGCCTCGCAGGTGGCGACGTCCTTGTGATCGCGCAGGAAGGCGATCTCCTCGGCCGTCGAGATGTGCAGCACATGGATGCGGGCCCGGGCCTTGCGCGCCACCGACACCAGCCGCTCGGTGCAGCGAAGCGCTGCGATCTTGTCGCGCCAGACCGGGTGCGAGGCCGGATCGCCCTGCACACGCAGCCCGGCGCGCTCGCGCAGGCGGAACTCGTCCTCGGAATGGAAGGCGGCACGCCGCCGCGTGTTCCTCAGGATCGAGAAGACGCCGCCGTCGTCCTCGACCAGAAGGTCTCCGGTGGACGAGCCCATGAACACTTTTATACCGGCGGCGCCCGGCAGCCGCTCCAGCTCGCCGACGTCGGCGGCATTGTCGCGGGTGCCGCCGACCCAGAAGGCGAAATCGCAATGCATGCGGTTCGTCGCCCGCGCCACCTTGTCGGCCAGCGCCGCCTCGCTGGTGGTCAGCGGGTTGGTGTTGGGCATCTCGAAGACGGTGGTGACGCCGCCCAGCACGGCGGCGCGCGATCCGGTCTCCAGATCCTCCTTGTGCTCCAGGCCGGGCTCGCGGAAATGCACCTGGCTGTCGACCACGCCTGGCAGGATGTGCAGGCCGGTGCAGTCGACCGTCTCGCCGGCTGACGCCCGCGACAGGTCGCCGATCGCGGCGATGCGCCCGCCGGTGACGCCGACGTCGCGCCGGCCGACGCCGTCATGGTTGGCCACCGTGCCGCCTGTCAGGATGAGGTCGTAGGTCGCCGCCATGTCTGTCACCGCACTTGCCCGCTTGTCCGGCCGGGCTTACGTAATGGCCCTGCCGTTTGCAAGCTTCGAGCCCGTCCATGCCCACCGCATTCCTGACCGACCGAGCCCTGGTTTCCGTTAGCGGGCCAGATGCCGAGCATCTCCTGCAGAATGTGATCACCACCGATCTCGACGCGCTGGCGGCGGGCGAGGTCAAACCGGGGGCGCTGCTCGCGCCGCAGGGCAAGATCCTGTTCGACTTCCTGATCTCGCGCGACGGCGCGGGCGGCTTCCTGCTCGATTGCCGCGCCGACATCGCCGACGACCTGGCGCGCCGGCTGAGCCTCTACCGGCTGCGCGCCAAGGCTGAGATCGCCAAGCGCGAACAACCGCTTGTGCAGATCTGGTGGCAGGATGATTCAAGTCCCTCGCAATCCGATTCAACGCCGGCGGAGGGGCTGCGCGACCGGCGCTTCGCCGAGCCGTCGGCGGTCCGGCGCGCCTATCCGCGGCGGCAGGAGGGCGACGGCGACCTCGCCGCCTGGCAGGCCTTCCGCATCGCCAGCGGCATCGCCGAAAGCGGCGTCGACTACGCGCTGGGGGACGCCTTCCCGCACGACGTTCTGCTCGACCAGGTCGGCGGCGTCGGGCTGCGCAAGGGCTGCTATGTCGGCCAGGAGGTGGTGTCGCGCATGCAGCATCGCGGCACGGCGCGGCGGCGCGCACTGATCGTCTCCGCGCTGGGCGAGTTGCCGGCGCCCGGAACAGACATCCTCGCCGGCGGACGGCCGATCGGCTCGCTCGGATCGACGGCCGGTGCCTCGGCGCTCGGCATCGTGCGCATCGACAAGGTGAAGGCGGCCATGGATGCCGGCCAGCCGATCACCGCCGGCGACGCGGTGCTGTCGCTCGCCATACCCGCCTGGGCGACCTTCACCTTCCCGCAGGGCACCGCCGCGGAGGAGGCATGATGGCGGACCGGCGAGGCGCGCCGCCGCGCGCCTGGCAGCGCATGCTGTCGGGCCGCCGGCTCGACCTGCTCGATCCCTCCCCCTTCGACATCGAGATCTCCGACATCGCGCACGGCCTGTCGCGGGTGGCGCGCTGGAACGGCCAGACCGCCGGCGACCACGCCTTCTCGGTGGCGCAGCATTCTTTGCTGGTGGAGACGATCTTCTGCCGGCAGCAGCCCGACGCGAATGCCGACCAGCGGCTCGCGGCGCTGCTGCACGATGCGCCGGAATACGTCATCGGCGACATGATCTCGCCGTTCAAGCTGGTGGTCGGCGGCGACTACAAGGCGGTCGAGGAGCGCCTGCACCGCGCCGTCCATCAACGCTTCTCGCTGCCCCCGCCGGGAACCGGCAGCCTGAAGCAGCAGATCAAGCGCGCCGACCAGGTCGCCGCCTATTTCGAGGCGACCGTCCTCGCCGGCTTCGACACGGCCGAGGCAGCGCGCTATTTCGGCCGACCTGCCGGCATCGCGCTCGCCGCCGAGGATCTCGCGCCGATCTCAGTAAAGCATGTCCAGCGCCTGTTCATGCGCCGCTTCGATGAACTGGAGAAGTCGCGTCTACCCGAAGGCGCGAAATCTTCGGTGAAAAGCAAAGCCGTCTGAACATTCCATCTTGCGCAAGCTTTCGGATTGCGACAAATTCATTGAACCTTCGGGTGGAAACGCGAACAACAAGAAAAAGATCGGCAGGGCGTGCGGGCGGGCTCACTGCATATCCTGGGCATGTGCTGCGCACTCTATGTCGCTGTCGTCGCAGCATTTGTTCCAAAAGACTTTGCCATCGTCTTGTGGCAGCACGTCATTGTCTTTGCCATTTCGCTGCCGATCATCGCCGCGGTGACGATCGGCGTCGCTGCGTTTCTCGAGAACCCTGCTGCGCCGCTCAGCGGCGCCAGGAAGATATTTGGCACCTTTCAGCTCGGCGCGGCGGCCAAGATCGTTCTGGTGTTCCTGCTCGGCGTGGTCGCCTACAACACGTTCAAGTTCAACATACCCCGGCTGATCCCCTTCTACGCCGATCCGTTTTTTGCCAATCTGGACGACCTCCTGCACGGGCAGCAGCCGTGGCGGCTGCTGCACAAGCTGCCGCGCGGGCTGACATCCGGCATCGTCGATTTCTTCTACTCCGTCGTCTGGTTCGGCCAATGGTTCGGCATCCTGCTCTATGTCGCGCTGTGGAACGGCGGCGCGCGCAAGGAGCGCTATTTGTGGGCACTGGCGTTGACCACGCTGGTCGTCGGCACCGCGATGGCGACGGCGCTGTCCTCGGTCGGCCCGATCTTCTACGACCGGTTCTACGGCGGCTACCGCTTCGACCATCTCGCCGACACGCTGGAAGCCGACGGCCCGCTGTCGGTGAAGCGGTTCGCCGCCTATCTGATCGAGACCTATGACGGGCGGGCCGCCAGCTTCGGCAGCGGCATCTCGGCAATGCCTTCGATGCACATCGCCATCGCCACGCTCAACGCACTCTTCCTCGCCGGCTTCCAGCGCTCGCTGGCGATCGCCGGCTGGACGTTCCTCGCCATCATGCAGTTCGGCTCGGTCTATACCGGCTGGCACTATGCGGTGGACGGCTATGTTTCCATGCTGGTGGTGGGCCTGATTTGGTGGTTGACCGGCCGCTACTTCCTGTCGGCTGAACCGCTCGTCAGGCCGGTCAAGGTCCGAGCCCGAACCGCCGTCCGGATGGCGGTGCGCAAGCAGACCCGCAGGCCGGAAGGATCGGCGACGTAAGCCGGCGCCAGGGTTTTTTTCAGCGGTCCGCCCGATTCCGCCGGCTCAAGCGACACGGCACCCCGACTCAAGCCGGCGGCGGCAGGCTCCTGTCGGCCTTGCATTTCGACAGCGGAAGGATCTTGCCGGCGAAGACCCGGGTGATGCGCTGGTCCTCCGCATCGGTCTCGACCGTCATGCATGCGCAGCCATAGCCATGCCCCGAACCCGGAACGTTGGTCTCGATGAACTGCTTTGAATCGAAGTCGGGAGCGTTGTCGACGCCCCGGGCGTCCGGCCCTTCCGCCTCGCCCTGCGAGGTGATCGTCCAGGTCGCATCCTTGTCGACCAGCCACAGATTGCCGGGCGTCGGGTTGACATACCATCCGCAGCGCCGTTCGGCCGCATACGCGGCCGTCGCGGCCAGGCCGACGGCCATCGCGCAGGCAGCCAGGAGGATCGTCGAGCCGTGTCTCAAGTGCCTTCCTCCGCACGGTACATCTCATGGTAGCAGAAGGTTCGGCCAGAAGAAGCCCCCTGCGGCAGCGGAATGCCGGCGCCGCAGGAGGTGGCGCACCGCTCGCCGGCTCAGACGAAGTCGTCGCCGGTGGCGTAGCCGGAGCGGCCCAGCGCCGCCGTGATGTCGTCCAGCGACACTTCCTGGCCGTCGAACTTCAGCGTCTCGACGCCCGACACCAGCAGGTCGGTGCCTTCGGTGCGGTCGCCACGGGCGTGGATGACCTCGATGCCGGCGTCGGTGCGGCGGAAGTTGAACTCGTCGAGGTTGTTCAGCCAGAGCGCCGTGTCGTCGCCCTCGCCGCCCCACAGCCGGTCATGGCCGGTGCCGCCGAACAGCGTGTCGTCGTCGGCGCCGGCGCTCAGCAGGTCGCTGCCGCTGCCGCCGCTGAGATAGTCGTCGCCGTTCTCGCCATAGATGCGGTCGTTGCCGGAACCGCCCCAGGCGCGGTCGTTGTCGACGCCGAGATAGATCAGGTCCGAGCCGCTGCCGCCATAGGCGTCGTCATTGCCCTCGCCTGCGCGGATCGTGTCGGTGCCGGCCCCGCCATCGAGGCGGTCGTTGCCATCGTCGCCGGAGATGATGTCGTTGCCGATGCCGCCGGTGATGTTGTCGTTGCCGTCGCCGCCGTACAGCGTGTCGTTCCCGTCGCCGCCGTCGAGACGGTCGTTGCCCTCGCCGCCATAGACGCGGTCGATGCCGTCGCCGCCGAAGACGAAGTCGTTGCCGGCGTCGCCATAGAGGACGTCGTCGCCGGCCTCGCCGTAGATGCGGTCGTCCTCGCCGCCGCCGCGGATGGTGTCGCGGCCATTGCCGCCATAGAGGCGGTCGCCTCCGGCCTCGCCATAGATCAGGTCGTTGCCGTCGCGGCCGTAGATCAGGTCGTCGCCGCTGCGGCCGTAAAGCTTGTCCGCAGCCGAGGTGCCGGTGATGCGGTTCGCGTCGTCATTGCCGATGATGGTCGCCATTGTCGTCTCTCCGTTGGGAACGGGGACCGGCTGATGTGGTCACCGTCTTGCGGTGGGAGAAACGGGAGGTGCCGGGCCTTATTCCCGGCAGGCTCGAAAATTCGAAAAGGGCGCCTGCGCGCCTCTACCGCCCCTGCCGATCGAGCCGGTCGAGGAACCATTGTGTAAGCCGCACCCAGACCTCGTCCTTCTCGCCGGTGTCCTCGCAGCCATGGTCGAGATTGGGATTGTCGTTGACCTCGATGACGAAGACGCCGTCCTTCGTCTCCTTGAGGTCGACGCCGTAGAGGCCGTCGCCGATGCAGCGCGCCGCCTTCACCGCCGTCTCGACCACATGCGGCGGCGCCTCCTTCAGCGTGAAGGTTTTGATGCCTCCCTGGTCCGGCTTGCCGTTGGCCTTGTGGTTGACGATCTGCCAGTGGTGCCGCGCCATCAGATAGTGGACGGCGAAGAGCGGCTGGCCGCCGAGCACGCCGACCCGCCAGTCATAATCGGTCGGGATGAATTTCTGCGCGATCAGCAGATCGGACTCCTCCAGCCAGGCCTCGGCCAGCGTCTTCAGCTCCTCGAAGGTCGACGCCTTCTTGACGCCGCGCGAGAACGAGCTGTCGGGGATCTTCAGCACCAGCGGGAAGCCGAGCGTGTCGGCGGCGAGCTGCAGGTCGGCCGGGCCGGCGATCATCACGGTCGGCGGCACCGGGATCTTGTTGAAGGCCATCAATTCGTTGAGATAGACCTTGTTGGTGCAGCGGATCATCGACAGCGGGTCGTCGATGACCGGCATGCCCTCCTGCTGGGCTCGGCGGGCGAAGCGGTAGGTGTGGTTGGAGATCGCCGTCGTCTCGCGGATGAACAACGCGTCGTAGTTGGCGAGCTTGGCGAGGTCGCGCCGGGTGATCGGCTCGACCTCGACGCCCATCTTGTCGGCGATGCGCGCCCAATGCCGCAGCGAGCCGATCTCCGACGGCGGCAGCTCTTCGTGCGGGTCGACCAGCGTCGCGAAACTGTAGCGCGCAGGGGTGCGCGTGCGCGAATCGCGCCATTCGCGGCCCGTATAGGTCTCGAGGCCGGCGAGGAAGCGCGGCTTGTCCTCCGGCGCCAGCCGCGCCAGCGAGTGCAGCCCGATCTTGTGGATCGACGCCCATTGCTGGCTGTCCTTGATCGTCACCTCCAGCGCCGGCGCGCGGAACCAGTCGAACAGGAGCTTGGCGAAACGGTCCCACGCCTTGGAAGGACCTATGCCGAAGAAAATCAAGACCTTGGCCGGAAAGGCGCCGCCGAGGTCCTTGCGGCACTTGTTGAGTGCCGTCTCCAACTCCGGCAGCGCGTTCTCGTAGAGCTTGCGCTCCGACAGGTCGATCATCGTCTCCACCGTCGGGATGACCTTGTGGCCGCGCGAGCCGGCGAGCAGCGAGGCATAGTAGCCGCGGCTCTGATAGGCGTATGTGTTGGACAGGTTGATGACCTTCGGCCGCTGACCGCGGAACAGCGCGGGATGCGCGAGGTAGTCGCGGTTGGTGATGATCTTGTGCGGCGTGTCGATCTGTTCGAGATCGCTGTTGCGGCCAGTCAGAATGACCCAGCTCATCGAGAATCCCATTTGCCAAGGCGTTGCGGATTGATGCGGCGAGGCGGCACGGTGGCCTCAGGCGGGCGGCGGCGCGCTCGCCCCCGGCGGCGCAGGCGATGCATGCGCCACCTCCGCCAGCGGCTTTTCGAAGCGCAGCGCCGGCGCGCCGTCGGCATAGTAGCCGTCGATGCGGCCGAAGGGCCGGTAGCCGGAGGCTTCGTAGAGGCGGACGGCGCGAAGATTGTCCTCGCGCACCTCCAGCCGCAGCGTCGCCGCGCCACCCGCGGCGGCGGCTCGCTCGGCGGCGGCGAGCAGCGGCCGGCCGACGCCGGAACGGCCGGGCGCCGCCGCGATCGAATAGAGCCGCGCCCTGCGGCTGCCGGCCCTGGACAGCACGACGCAGCAGCCGACCACCCTGCCCGCCTCCTCGGCGACGAGCACTTCGGCACTACGGCTGGCGATCAGCCCGCGGAACGCCCGGCGCGAGATACGGTCCTCAGCGAAGACGGCGTCCTCCACCGCCACGAGGGCGTCGAGATCGGACGCGCGGGCCGGGCGGATGTCGAGGGTCATTGCGGTCGGGGAAACCTCTGCGGCGAGAGAAGCGGACACGGCGCACCCTGCAGAGTCATAAACCGACGCGGCATCGTGCGCGAAATCGCACCGCGATTCGGGCCGAATTGTGACTGGCCCGGATGCCTCCGGCCTTGCCCTGGCCGAAGGCCGGCAGGATCAGCCAGCCAGCCCTTCCTTGATCTGGCGCCAGGCGCTGCCGACCACCTCGTCGCGCCGCCCTTCCGGCAGGGAGCTGACGATGGCGCAGCCGAAACCCTGGTCCAGCCACCAGATGGCGACCGGCCCCGTCTCTCCGGCGGCATAGGTGCCCCTGGCCTTCTCCCTGCCTTCGGCCATCATGTAGATCGACACCTGCTCGCCGGCCTTGTTACGGTAGACCAGAAGCGCCGCCGCCTTGTGCCCGGCCGGCAGGATGCGGCCGCCAAGAAGCTCGAAGCCCTGCGCCGTGAGGTCGGGCGCGACCAGCCGCAACCCCGTCCGCTTGGACAGCCAGTCCTGGAGATAGTCCCTGTCGCCGCCCGCCACCTCGACGGCATGCGCCGGATCGGCGGCATAGGTCGCATAGGCCGCGATCGCATCGTCGGCGAGCCGTTCGCCCTCCCCCTCCCCGCCGAGCGGCAGGCCGCCGGCCAGATAGCCGGCAAGCGCCCCGGCGACGAAGACGGCAGCCGCAGCCGCAGCATTGCGCCACCAGACGGCGCGTGGCGGCTCGCTCGCGCGCTCCTTTACGACGGCCGTCAGACGCTCGGGCAGCGGCTCCTCGGCCACGCCGGCCACCGCCGCGCGCAGCAGGCCCACATCGTCGGCCAGGCGGGCGGCGCGCGCCTTGCGCTCCGGATTGGCCTCGAGCCAGGCCTCGTAGGCGGGACGCTCGTCCTTCGGCAGTTCGCCGTCCAGCGCCAGGTGGATGTCGCGCTCGGTAAAATCGCGGTCGCTCATCGGTCCACCACCCGGATCGAGCGTCGGCGCGCGCCGTCTTCGAGCAAGGCGCGCAGGTCGTCGCGTCCGCGGGCGATGCGCGACATCAGCGTGCCGGCGGGAACGCCGAGGATGACGGAGGCCTCGGCGTAGGAAAAACCTTCGACCGACACCATCAGGATGGCGGCGCGCCGCTCCGGGCTGATCGCCTGCAATGCCTGCAGCACCTCGCGGGAGGCGGCGTCCTCGGTCTGGTCGGCGGCAACCGACATCGCCTCATGGCCGTCGAGCGGCAGCATGGCGGCCTCGCCGCGCCGCTTCTCCCTGCGCATCTGATCGACGAAGAGGTGATGCATGATCGTGAACAGCCATTTGCGCGGGCTTTCGCCGGTGCGCCAGTTATCCAGATGGCCGAGCGCCCGCTCCAGGCAGTCCTGGACGAGATCGTCGGCGCGGTCGGCATCGCGCAGCAGCGCGCGCGCATAACGGCGCAGCCGCGGGATCTCTTCCAGGATCGCTCTCCGCCTGTCGTCCATGCGCGACGCTCGCACCGCCCCCTCTTTCCGACTTCAACCGATTTCGCTCTGTCGGACAAGCCCTCGGCGACGGAGGCCGGGCCGCTCGTTGCCTGCCACAAGAACGCCGGCAAAGGGCAAATTCTTCCCAATCCATCAATGAAACTGAACGGTACGTCTACGCAATTCATTTCGGCCGGCATGGCCGGTCGGATAGGATGCCGCGCATCACAGGAGGCAGGCAATGGCATCGGCGAGCAGCACGGCGGGGGCGCGGCCGTTTCCCTGGGCAATCATCGTCTGCGGCTGCCTGATCGCGGCGCTGACCTTCGGGCCGCGTTCGGCCATGGGCTTCTTCCAGTTGCCGATGCTTGCCGAAAAGGGCTGGGACCGCACCACTTTCGGCCTCGCCATGGCGATCCAGAACCTGTTCTGGGGCCTCGGCCTGCCTGTCTTCGGCGCAGTCGCCGACCGCTACGGCACCTGGCGGGTGCTGGCGCTGGGCGGCATCCTCTACGCGGCCGGCCTCCTCCTGATGGCGACGGCGGATTCGCCGACCATGCTGCACATCGGCGGCGGTGTGCTGGTCGGGCTCGGCGTGGCGGCCGGGTCCTTCTCGATCGTGCTCGCCGCCTTCGCCCGCCACACCCCGCCAGAGAAACGCTCGCTGGTGTTCGGCATCGGTACGGCCGCCGGCTCGGCCGGCATGTTCCTGTTCGCGCCGATCAGCCAGGGCATGATCGACGCCTTCGGCTGGTCGCAAACGCTGGTCTACATGGCGATCGCCATGCTTGTGATCCCCGTGCTCGCGGCGCCGCTCGCCGGCAACTCGCACGGCAGCGCCCAGCAGGCGCAGGCGGCGTTCCAGCAGACCGTCGGCCAGGCGCTGCGCGAGGCGCTCGGCCATTCGAGCTACGTGCTGCTGGTGTCCGGCTTCTTCGTCTGCGGCTTCCAGGTCGCCTTCATCACCGCGCATTTCCCCGCCTATATCGGCGACATCGGCATCTCGGCGAGCTACGCCGTGATCGCGCTGGCGCTGATCGGCTTCTTCAACATCATCGGCTCGCTCGCCTCCGGCGTCATCGGCCAGCATTATCCCAAGCCGATCTTCCTGGCACTGATCTATATCGCCCGCTCGGTGGCGGTGACCGCCTTCCTGCTCTTGCCGCAGACGCCCGCCAGCGTCATCGTGTTCGCCATCGTGATGGGCCTGCTCTGGCTCTCGACCGTGCCGCCGACCAACGCGCTGGTCGCCATCATGTTCGGCACGCGCCATCTCGGCTTGCTGGGCGGCGTGGTGTTCCTGTCGCACCAGGTCGGCTCGTTCCTCGGCGTCTGGCTCGGCGGCTATCTCTACGACCGCTTCGGCACCTACGATCCGGTGTGGTGGCTTGGCGTGGCGCTCGGCATCTTCGCCGCGATCGTGCACTGGCCGATCCGCGAGAAGCCGGTGGAGCGGTTGGCGATGGCGCCTGCGGAGTAGGTTTTCTCTCAGGGGACAGTTACTTTGTTTCCGCCCGTGCCAGCCCTCGAGCGGCCGTGCCCTACTGCGGAAAAAAGTAAACTGTCCCCGGCACTTACCTCTCACTCGCCGCGAATTCACATCTGCAGGCATCGCTTTTCGCGGGCGTTTTCTCCCCTTCCCTTCCGCTTCCACTATACTTGCACTCGAAAGCCGCTCCCTGCGGGAACTTGGTGCGCACCGGGTATCAGGAGGGAGCGTCGGCGCCGGGTCGGTCGTGCAATCGGTAGCGCGGCTGGCGTGAGCTGGAGACCCGGGCCCCAGCCGCGACACCTGCGCGAATGCAGCGCTAGCGGACGGGCAAGAACGCCGGCGGGGCGCGGGTCACCGCGCCACGTACTTAATTTGAGAGGCTCGGCCCCGCGCCCCGCTTCCCGCACTTCTCCCGCAAGGGAGATTCAATGGCCAGGGCCGAAAGGCAGCGTGGCGACGATGAAGATCGGCCGCAGGGGACAGTTTACTTTCTTTCCGCAGAAAAGCTGTGCCGCTTCAAGGCCAGCGCGGGCGGAAAAAAGTAAACTGTCCCCGGCACCAACTCATGACCTAACCCGCCGCCGCCCTGGCGAGCAACCGCTGGTAGAACAGGCCGATGCCGATGAGCACGGCGCCCAGCCCGATGAAGGACAGAGCCCTCAGCACCCCTTCGAGCGCCGACATGTCGAACAGAAACACCTTCGCCACGGCAATCGCGATCACCGCGCCGGAAGCGGCGCGCGTCAGGTAGGAGCCGGTGCGCACGCCGGCCGCCAGCAGGCCGACGCCGATGACCAGCCACAGCGCCGAATAGCTGTAGGTCTCGAGCGGCTCCATGCCGCTCCAGAAGCCGATATGCTCGCCCTGGAACAGGCGGCGCACCGACAGCGTCGCGTAGGCGAAGGCGAGCGCCGCGGCGGCGATGCCGAGCATGAGCGAGTACCATGGCGGCCGCCGGCCCTGCGCATACCAGGCGAGCGCCGCGCAGGCGGCAGCCGGCAGCAGATAGGCCAGGAAAAGCAGGTTGAAGAAGGGGATGCCGCCGGTCGATTCGTCGGTGAACAGTGGGTTGAGCAGCAGGAGGTGCTGCGTGGCGATGGCCGCGACGGAAAACACGCCGATGCCGAGCGAGGCATGCCGCAGCACCGGGCTCGGTGCCTTGAGGTCGAGCGAGATCAGGATGGCGCCGGCGGCAAGGGCGATCAGCGTGTAGATCGCCTGCTCGGCCAGCGTGAGCGTGCCCGTGTCGATGATGCCGCCATGCATGGCGTGGCGCACCAGCATGGCGAGCGTCAGCAGCGCGAAGAACAGCGCCGACGCCTCCATCGCGAGCCTGGGCCGGCCGCCGGTGGTGCGCGCCAGCTGCCAGGCGGCGAAGCCGAAGGCCAGCGCCGGGATGCCGTATCCCGGCAGCAGCGCGTTGAAGACCGGGGTGGTGCCGAGCCGCATCCAGCCGACGATGGTCGGATCGCCGGCGACGCGCACGAGAACGATGACCACCGCCGCCGCCGACAGCCAGCCGAGCGCCGGCCAGGCGCGCCGCCGCGTGGCGAGTGCCGGAAGCATCGCGGCGGCGCCGGCGAGAATGGTGGTCAGGCCCGGACCGAACGCCATGTGGATGGCGGCGAGGAGCGCCGCGAAGCCACCCGCGAGCAGGATGGAGACGGCGGGTCCGCCCGTGGAAGCCGGGTTTTCCCGGCGCGCCGCCTGCCCGGCGCCGGCCGCGAGCAGCCCGGCGAGCAGCAGTGCGGCGAAGGCGTGGCGCAGGTCGATATCCGGATTGCCGAGCGCCACCCAGAGCGAGCACAGGATCACGAAGGGAACGGCCGCCGCGGCCACGGCCCACGTGGCCGACGCCATGAGGCTTCCGATGAGCGCGCGAGCCCGCCACAGGCCGGCCACGAGGAACAGCACCGCCAGGGCAAGGCCGGGGTAGAGCAGCGCGTTGGTCGAGGGAAGAACCGCAAACCCGTCGACTTCCACCGGCTCACCCATCAGCTCGAACGCGAAGGTTCCGGACAGGCCGACGCGCAGGAAGACGAGCCCGGCACCTATGGCGGCCCCGAAAAGCAGCGGCAGGGCCTCGGCGCGCCAGGCGGCGACGGCGACCATCGCGGCGAAAAGCGCCGTGCCGCCGGCAAGGCCGCCGCTCGGCCGCAGGGCGGGATCGAGCAGCAGGACGGCGGCAGAGAGCGCCACGAAAAGAGCGGGAACGGCGGCCGGGACGGCATTGCGGACAGTTTCCCACGGCTCCTTGTCGCGGCCGCCGATCCAGACCAGGGCGAGCGTGGCCAGCATGACCGCGTTGATGAACAGCACGATCCAGAGATCGGCCGGCTCCACCTCCGCCAGATAGACCAGGCACCACAGGCCGACGCCGGCGAACGCGGCCGCGGCGAGAAAAAGCCAGCGGCGGATGCGGGCGATCGCGATCGATGCGACCAGAACGACCGCCAGATAGCCGAACAGCCCCCAGGTGTTGGGCGATTGCGAGGCGACCAGCACCGGCGTCGCCAGCGCGCCGAGCAGGCCGACACCGGCCAGCGCCTGGCCATGCACGAGCGCCAGCGCCAGCGTCGCGATACCGACCGCGCCGAGCAGGAACAAGGCGGCGGCCGGTCCGATGAAGCCGTATATGCCATGCGCGGCATAGACCGTGCCGAACAGCGTGAAGGCGCCGGCCGCGGTGAGGATCGCCGGTATATAGGCGCCGGCGATGCCGGGAACCGGCACGCGAAAGCCGGTGCGGCGGACGAACTCGCCGGCGGCGAGCAGCGCCAAGCCGAAAAGGGCTGCCATCAGCAGGCGCACGCCCGGCCCGAACAGGCCGGCCTCGAGGGTGTAGCGCACCAGGAAGATGCCGCCGAGCGCCAACGCGATGCCGCCGATCCAGACAGCCCAGCGGGTACCAAGCGCCGTCTCGATGTCTGGCCGCTGCCGGGCGGGTGCGGCCTCGGCAGGCTTCGCTTCCTCGGCGGCCGTGTCCGCTCCGGTGCTGGCCGGCTCGGAAACAGGAGCTGCCGGTTCGGCGTCAGGCGTCGAGGCGTCGGGCTCGTCGGAAACCGCTTCGGAGCCTATAGCCATTTCCTGCCGCGCAGCTCCGGTCGCCGAGGCTGCGGCGGCAGCCGTCGCGGGCTGTCGCAGCGCCGCAAGGCCGGGCTCGTCCTCGATCCCGGCTTCTTGCGCCGACGACACGGCTGCCGCCGCCGTCGCCGCCGCGGATGCCTCGGTTGCACCCGCGGGTTTGGGCTGCGCCTTTTCCTTTTCCGGCGGGGACGACACGGAGGAGCGGAGCGCGCCGATCTCCCGCTCAAGCAGGCGGACACGCTCGCGGAGGCGCGTGACCGTGACGATCAACACGACCACGCCGACCATGGTCAGCAGACCGAAGAAACTGTCGATCATGTCCCGCGCCCCCTCGCCCGCGGCCCCTTAGCGTCCCGCCAGCCTGGCGGCGGGGAAGATGGAGCATGTCTCGGTGCCGAAGGCGAGCAGCTTGCCGGCGGCGTCTTTCAGCGTGGCTTCCGAGACCGCCAATGTGCGGCCGCGGTGCACGACCTTGCCTTCGCACACCACCTCGCCCGTTTCCGGCGTGATCGGGCGCAGGAAATTCACCTTGAACTCGGCCGTCGTATAGGCTTCGCCGGCCTTCAGCGTCGTGTGCACGGCGCAGGCGAGTGCCGAATCCATCAGCGTCGCGGCCCAGCCGCCATGCACGCCGCCGAGCGGGTTGAGGTGACGCTCGCCCGGCAGGCCACGGAACACCGCCCTGCCCGGATCGGCCTCGGTCAAGGTGAAGGCGAGCGTGCCGGCGATCGGCGGCGCCGGGTATTCGCCGGCGATCATCCGGCGCAGCAGGTCCAGCCCGGGCATGCTCGTCAAGTCGTCGCGCGGGATGACGCCGAGGCCAAGCCGCGAGACATGGCCCGGAAACAATTCGACTTCGCTCATGCGGCATTTTCTCCGATCGGGCCTGCCGCCTTGCGTAGCGCGCCTAGAAAGGCGGCGCGCGCCTCCGGCTCGGCGACGCCGCGCGGTTCGTAGACATGCCTTGCCAGGAAGAAGCCGGTCAGCCGGAACGCCTGGTCGAGCGCCGCCGGATCGGCACGGCGGCCCGGCCCGTCGACGAGGAAGCCGGGCAGCGCCAGCATCTTTTCCTGCCAAGGCGCACCGGCGGCCCGCGATACCGCCCGGCCGGATTTCGGCGAGACATAGGCGAGATCTGTGCGCGCGCCGGTTGCCGCGCATTCGGAAAGGTCGAGGCCGAAGCCCAGTTCCTCCAGCACCATCAGCTCGAAACGCGCCACCAGCTCGCCGGCGAGCAGCGGCTCGTCGAGATGGCGGATCAGCAGCATCAGCGTCTCGTAGAGGCCGGCATGCACGTCGCGCTCGGGCATCAACCGCAAATGCGCGGCGATCGTCTGCAGGCCGAAGACGGCGGCAGCGCTGTCGAACAGCCTTGCCGCGTTGAGCTCCACCGCCTCCGCCTGGAAGGTGCCGAGATGCTCGTCGAGACGGGCCCGCCAGACCAGGTCGACACGGTTGCCGGCCTGCAGCAGCGGCTGCTGCTTGCGCGAGCGCCCGCCGCGCACCAGGCCGAGATGGCGGCCATGGCCGCGCGTCATCACCTCCAGGATGACAGACGTCTCGCCATGCCGGCGTGTGCCGAGGATGATGCCTTCGTCGCGCCATTCCATGGCGCGGAGCCTTTCATGGAAAGCAAGGCAAGATCAAGGTGGGGCGTCTGGTGCCGGCAAATCATATGGCTGACCGGGCATTCGGTTGCCTTCCCTACCGCGCCGAACGGTTTTGGATTCGCCACAAGTGTTTGTCCCGAAACCCACTGCATACTTTCTCCCGACGGGCGCTAATATCCCTGGTGCTCATCCTCTCTGGAATGGTGGAGGTCACAATGTTCGATGATATTGAGTTGCGGCACCTGCGCCGTTGCGTGGAGCTGGCCGCCGAAGCACTGGAGAAAGGCGACGAGCCGTTCGGATCGGTTCTCGTCGCGGCCGACGGCACCGTGCTGGCGGAAGACCACAATCGCGTTGCCGGCGGCGACCAGACGCGGCATCCGGAATTCGAGCTGGCGCGCTGGGCAGCCGTCAACATGACTCCGGAGGACCGGGCAAAGGCGACCGTCTTCACCTCCGGCGAGCATTGCCCGATGTGCTCCGCAGCGCATGGCTGGGTCGGACTCGGCCGCATCGTCTATGCCGCGTCTTCCGCGCAGCTTGTCGACTGGCTCGCGGAACTTGGCGTTGCCGCGGCTCCCGTCGCACCGCTGCCGATCCAGCAGGTCGCGCCGAACGTCGTCGTGAAGGGTCCAGCGCCGGAGTTGGCGGAGGAGATCCGCGCCCTGCACCACCGCTTTCACGAAGAGCGCAACACTGCACGCCCGACCTAGCGGGCGTGTCGAAACGCGATGGGATGCGCTAACTTAGTGGGGAAACTCCAGCCCCATCTCGCGGAACCGCTCCGGATCGTCGCTCCAGTTCTCGCGCACCTTGACGAACAGGAAGAGGTGCACCGGCTGCTCCAGAATCTCGGAAATGTCCTTGCGCGCGGCCTGGCCGATGGCGCGGATGGTCTCGCCCTTGGCGCCGAGCACGATCTTCTTCTGGCTGTCGCGCTCGATATAGATCACCTGTTCGATGCGGACGGAGCCGTCCTTCTTCTCCTCCCATTTCTCGGTCTCGACATGGGAGGAATAGGGCAGCTCCTGATGCAGCCGCAAAAACAGCTTTTCGCGGGTGATCTCGGCGGCGAGCTGGCGCATCGGCAGGTCGGAGAGCTGGTCCTCGGGATAGTACCAGGGCCCGGCCGGCAGCGCGGCGGCGAGATAGTCGAGGATGTCGTCGCAGCCCGTTCCCGTCAGCGCCGAGACCATGAAGGTGCGCTGGAAATCGGCGCGCTCGTTGGCGTCCCTGGCGAGCGTCAGCAGCGTCTCCGGCTTCACCCGGTCGACCTTGTTGAGGACGAGGATCTTCGGCTGGCGCACGTCCTTCAGCCTGTCGAGCATGGCCTCGGCGTCGCCGCGGATGCCGCGCTCGGCGTCGATCAGCACCATCACCATGTCGGCGTCCTTGGCGCCGCCCCAGGCGGTGGTGACCATCGCCTGGTCGAGGCGGCGGCGCGGCTTGAAGATGCCGGGGGTATCGACGAAGACGATCTGCGCCGCGCCATGGGTGGCGATGCCGCGCACGATGGCGCGGGTGGTCTGCACCTTGTGGGTGACGATCGACACCTTCGCGCCGACCAGCCGGTTGACCAGGGTCGACTTGCCGGCATTTGGCGCGCCGATGATGGCGACGAAGCCGGAGCGGGTCTCGGCAGGCTGGGTTTCGGTCATGATGCGGCCCTTTCGGCGGTCCACACGCCTTCGCGAATGAGAAAAGCGGTTGCCGCCGCCTCTTCGGCGGCGCGGCGCGACGGGCCGCTGGCACGCGAGGAGGCGAAGCCGGAAACGGTCACCATGACGGTGAAGATCGGCTCGTGGTCGGGGCCCTCGCGGCTTTCGATGACATATTCGGGGCGGGCCCCGTTGGCCTGCGCCAGCCACTCCTGCAACTCGGATTTGGGGTTGCGCGGCTTGTCGACGACCGTGCGGGAGCGCGGCTCCCAGCAGCGCAGGATGAAGGCGCGCGCCGGTTCCATGCCGCCGTCGAGATAGATGGCGGCGATCAGAGCCTCGACCGCGTCGGACAGATAGTTGCGGGCCTTGCCGGCCTTGGCCTTCAACGCCGCGTCGGCGCGGATCAGCTGGTCGAGGCCGAGCTCCGCCCCGACGGCGCCGCAGGTGCGTGCATCGACCAGCGCGTTGAAGCGCGGCGCCAGATCGCCCTCGCGCGCCTCCGGAAACAGCCGGAACAGCATGTCCGCCACCACCAGCCCGAGCACGCGGTCGCCGAGGAACTCCAGGCGCTCATTGTTGACCACCGCCTTGACCGCGCTGGAGTGGGTCAGCGCCGTCTCGGCCAGCCGGATGTCGCGGAAGGCGTGTCCCGTGCGCTCGTGAAGGGCCGCGGCGAGCGTTTCCCCGGTCGGCCGCTTCAGCGCCATGGCCCTAGCGGACGAAGTTGAGCAGCCGCGACGGCCGCATGTCGGTCGGCCATTTCCAGATCTCCAGCGGGCTCGCGCCCTCGGCGATGGAGAAGAAGATGATGTTGGCGCGGCCGACGAGGTTCTCCTCCGGCACGTAGCCCACGGTGAAGCGGCTGTCGGTGGAGTTGTCGCGATTGTCGCCCATCATGAAGTAGTGGCCGGGGGGCACGATGTATTCGCGCGTGTTGTCGCCGATGCCGTTGGGCGTCAGGTCGAGCGTGTCGTAGGAGACGCCGTTGGGCAGCGTCTCGCGATAGACGTCGACCGGCCGGTCGACCTCGGTGATGTCAGGGTTGGTGATCTGCCCGACCTTCTCGCGCGGCACGGCAGTGCCGTTGATGAAGAGCTGGCCGTCCTGCATCTGGATGCGGTCGCCGGGCAGACCGATGACCCGCTTGATGTAGTCGAGCGAAGGGTTGGGCGGGAACTTGAAGACGGCGACGTCGCCGCGCTCCGGCGCGCTGCCGAAGATGCGCCCCGAGAACAGATTGGGCGAAAGCGGCAGCGAGTAGCGCGAATAGCCGTAGGCCCATTTGGTGACGAACAGATAGTCGCCCTCGAGCAGGGTCGGTCGCATCGACCCCGACGGGATCGAGAAGGGCTGGAACAGGAAGGTGCGGATCACCAGGGCGAGCAGCAGCGCCTGGACGATGACGTTGACGGTCTCGCCAAGCCCGCCGGATTTCTTCGCAGTCTTTTCAGCCACGCTCATGTCGTCCTCAGTCGTCATCGTTCCGGTATAAGGGCTTGGGGCAGGCGGAGCAACGCCGTGCCGCCGGCTTCAATGCCATAATCATGGCCGTTGTTCGGCCGGCAATGCCTCGATGATCACAAACGCCTGAGCGAGCGGATGGTCGTCGGTTATGGTGAGGTGTATTTCGGCGCGGTGGCCGGCCGGCAGCATCGCCTTCAGCCGCTTCGCCGCGCCGCCGGTCAGGTGCATGGTCGGCTTGCCGCCAGGCAGGTTGACGACGCCCATGTCGCGCCAGAACACGCCGCGTGCCATGCCGGTGCCCAGCGCCTTGGCGCAGGCCTCCTTGGCGGCGAAACGCTTCGCATAGGTCGCGGCGCGCTCGCGCCGGCCTTCCGCCTTGGCCTGCTCCACGTCCGTGAAGATGCGCTTGACGAAGCGCTCGCCATAGCGGTCGAGCGAACTCGCGATGCGGCGGATGTCGATCAGGTCCGAGCCGATGCCGATGATCATGGGTACCCCACGGCGTTCGCGGAGAGCGCGGTGCTCCGTCGCACCCCCCTCTGTCCTGCCGGACATCTCCCCCGCAAGGGGGGAGATTGACTGTCATCTACGATTTCGCCAATCGGCAACATTTCAGAATAGCTGCCATGCAATGCGGCCGTCCAATCTCCCCCCTTGCGGGGGAGATGTCCGGCAGGACAGAGGGGGGTGCGACGGAGCACGAACATTGCCGCTACATATTCCTGCTTCCCGGCTTAACCGCGGGCAGCGCCGCGAGTTCCGGCGGCAGCTTGTCGGCAGGATAGGCCGGCACCTCGTATTCGGCCAGCGCCACCAGCGGCACGCCGACATCGGTCTTGCCGGCGGAGCGGTCGATGATGCAGGCGGCGGCAAGCACCTCGGCGCCGATGCCACGCAGGCACTCGATGGTCTCGCGGATAGACAGGCCGGTGGTGACGATGTCCTCGACGATGACGACGCGCGCACCCTTCTCGATCTCGAAGCGGCGCAGGCGGAACACCCCCTGCTCGCGCTCGACCCAGATCGCCGGGACACCGAGATGGCGCGAGGTCTCGTAGGCGGGGATCAGGCCGCCGATCGCCGGACCGACGACATAGTCGATGCGGCCGGGCACCTCCTCGCGAATTCTGTCGGCCAAGGCGCGGCACAGGCGTTCGGTCTTGTCGGCATGCATGAAGACGCGCGCCTTCTGCAGGAAGACCGGGCTGCGCAGCCCCGAGGTGAGGATGAAATGCCCCTCCAGCACCGCGCCCGCCTCGCGGAAAATCGCCAGGACTTCGTCTGTGTTCATGTTTTTTTCCATCAATGCGCGCGATCGTTCCTCGACAACGGCTCATGCTGTCAAGGCCATGTGCCAAGCGATTGCGCTGCCAGCGGCTTTCGTTGCACGACTATACAGAATTTTGTATAAGCGACCATGGCCGAACGCGTCAAAGGCATCGTGTTCCTTGGAAGCTCGCTTGCCGACTTGCGAACCTTCCCGGCGCTGGCCCGTCGCGAAGCGGGACATCAACTCGATCAGGTTCAAACCGGGATCGATCCTGACGATTGGAAGCCGATGAGTTCAATCGGGCAAGGCGTCCGCGAGATTCGCATACGTTCCATGGACGGGGCCTTCCGCGTGATCTACGTGGCGAAATTCGAGTCGGCAATCTATGTGCTTCATTGCTTTCAGAAGAAAACGCAGACCACCAGCAAGGCCGATATGGATTTGGCGCGCAGGCGGTATCAGCAACTGATCCAGGACAGCAAGTCATGAGCAACGATAGCTTTGCCAGCGTCTGGGACGCGATCGAGGACAATCGCGCCGAGGCGCAGAATATGCGGCTTCGATCAGCATTGATGATCGCCCTGAAAAACCACATCGCCCGCGAAGGCTTGAATCAGAAGGCCGCCGCGCAGTTGCTCGGCGTGACCCAGCCACGCATCTCCGATCTCATGAACGGCAAGATAAATCTGTTCGGGCTCGATTCGCTGGTGAACATGGCGACCGCAGCAGGCCTGCATGTCGAACTGCATATCGCCGACGCAGCATGAAAGTGCCAGTCCAAGGTCCTAGCCATTGACCCGCCTGGCCGAGCTGACGGCCGGCGAGTCCTTCAATTGCGAAATCAGCCGGTTGAGATGCTTCAGGTCCCAGACCTCCAGGTCGACTTGCATCTCGGTGAAGTCGGGCGCGGTGCGCACCATCGACAGGCTGTGGATGTTGGCGTCGTTGATGGCGATGGCCTGGGCGATCTCGGCCAGCGAGCCGGGCGCGTTGATCGCCGTCACCGAGATGCGGGCGGGAAAGCGCTCGCGGTTGTCCTCGTCGATGTCCCAGCGCACGTCGATCCAACGCTCCGGCTGATCGTCGAAATCGGTGAGCGCCGGCGACTGGATCGGATAGATGGTGATGCCGACGCCGGGCTGCATGATGCCGACGATGCGGTCGCCGGGAACTGCACCGTCCGGAGCGAAGCGCACCGGCAGATCGCCGCTGACGCCGCGGATCGGCACTGCGCCGCTGTCCTTCTTCGCCTTGCGGTCCTTGCGCGAGCGTCCGGGAAGCTGGAACAGCATGCCCGCGGCATTGCGGATCTTCGACCAGCCCTCCTCGCGCGGCTGCGGCGGCGTGGTGACGCGCTCCTCCTTGTAGTCGGGATAGACGGCGCGCAGCACGTCGCCGGAGGCGAGCTCGCCGCGGCCGACCGCCGCCATCACGTCGTCGATATCCTTGCGGGCCAGACGGGCCAGCACCGGCTTCAGGTTCTCCTTGGCGAACTCCTTGCCGGCGCGCGCGAAGACGCGCTCCAGGATGCGAATGCCCAGGCCCGAATACTGCTTGCGGATGGCGTTCTTGGTGGCGCGGCGGATGGCAGCACGCGCCTTGCCGGTGACCACCAGCGATTCCCAGGCCGCCGGCGGCACCTGTCCCTTGGAGCGGATGATCTCGACCTCGTCGCCGTTCTTCAGCTCGGTCATCAGCGGCATGATGCGGCCGTTGACCTTGGCGCCGACGCAGGAATCGCCCACCTCGGTGTGGACCGCATAGGCGAAGTCGATGGGAATGGCGCCGCGCGGCAGCGCGATCAGCGTGCCCTTCGGGGTGAAGCAGAACACTTGGTCCTGGAACAGCTCGAGCTTGGTGTTTTCCAGGAAGTCCTCGGGGTTGTCGCCCTCCGCCAGCTGCTCGATGGTGCGGCGCAGCCAGGCATAGGCGTTGGTCTCCTTGGAGATCACATGGGCGGCGCCGTTCATCTTCAAGCGCCCGTCCTTGTAGAGCGCATGCGCGGCGACACCGTATTCGGCCACCGTGTTCATGTCGGCGGTGCGGATCTGGAGCTCGACGCGCTGACGCGACGGCCCTACGATGGTGGTGTGGATGGAGCGGTAGTCGTTCTGCTTCGGCGTCGAGATGTAGTCCTTGAAGCGGCCTGGAACCATCGACCAGGTGGTGTGGATGGCACCCAATGCGCGGTAGCAATCCTCGACCGTGTCGAGCAGGACGCGGAAGCCAAACAGGTCGGACAGCTGCTCCAGCGACAGAGCCTTGGCCTCCATCTTGCGGAACACCGACCAGGGTTTCTTCTGGCGGCTCTTCACCCTGGCCTTGATCTTGTGCTTTTGGAACAGCTCCGACAGCGACGCCTCGATCTCGGCCACCACGCCGCGGTTGCGCTCGAATATCTCGGTCAGCCGCGCCGTCACCATGCGGTGGGCTTCCGGATTGATGTAGCGGAAGGCGAGTTCCTCCAGCTCCTCGCGCATGCCCTGCATGCCCATGCGCCCGGCAAGCGGCGCATAGATCTCCATCGTCTCCTCGGCGATGCGCAGCCGCTTGTCCTCGCGCATGTGGTCGAGGGTACGCATGTTGTGCAGGCGGTCGGCGAGCTTCACCAAGAGGACGCGGACGTCCTCGGCAATCGCCAGGAGCAGCTTGCGCAGGTTCTCCGCCTGCTCGGCCTTCTTCGAGACGAGGTCGAGCTTCTTCAGCTTGGTGAGACCCTCGACGAGCTTGCCGATGTCGGGACCGAAAAGCTGGTCGATCTCCTGGCGGGTGGCGGTGGTGTCCTCGATCGTGTCGTGCAGCAGCGCCACAGCCACGGTCGACTCGTCCAGATGCATGTCGGTCAGGATTGCGGCGACTTCCAGCGGATGCGAGAAATACGGGTCGCCGGAGGCGCGCTTTTGGTGACCATGCTTCTGCATGGCATAGACATAGGCCTTGTTGAGCAGGGTCTCGTTGACGTCTGGCTTGTAGCGCTGGACGCGCTCGACAAGCTCGTACTGACGCATCATCGCCTACGGCATCCCTGAAAAGAACCATGCGCCGCATCGGACGACACGGCGCATGAGATAGATAGCCACGATAGGGCGGGCACGAAAGGCCCGCCCGGCGGCCAAGCCTCAGTAATCGTCGCTTTTTTCCGGCGCCACGAGGCCTTCGATGCCGGCCAGCAGCTCCTCTTCCGACATGCGGTCGAAGGTGATGTTGGCGTCGTCGTCCTGCTCGGCGACGTCGCCGGCCGCGGCGGTCGTCTGGTCGGTGATCTCGGCACCGTCGGCTTCCGGCTCGTCGACCTCCACATGCTTCTGCAGCGAGTGGATCAGATCTTCCTTCAGATCACCGGGGGACAGCGTCTCGTCGGCGATCTCGCGCAGCGCCACCACCGGATTCTTGTCGTTGTCGCGCGCCACCGTGATCATGGCGCCCTGGCTGATCTGGCGGGCGCGGTGGCCAGCCAGCAGAACCAGCTCGAAGCGGTTCTCGACCTTGTCGATGCAGTCTTCAACGGTTACGCGGGCCATGGAGTGCCCCTTTCATACCTGGATGTCTGGAAAACCAGTGCCGCCCATAAACCAAACGGCCGATGAAAACAAGCTTCATGGCAAGCCCGACCCTTGCGCGGCAGGCTGGCTGCCTGCGACGACGCGACCGTTTACTTTTTCGTGACCGACCTTGGAATGCGGCGGCCAGACGGATATTTGTTTGTTCAAGGAAGCGATGCGGAACGGCGTTTGCCGCCGGGGCGTTAAGCCGACGGTGCATCGACTGGATTGCTGGTTCGATCGATTGTTTTGACCAAGGATATTCCGCTGATGTTCGATCCGCGCGAGAAGATAGCCCTCTTCATCGACGGTGCCAACCTGTACGCCACGTCGCGGTCGCTCGGCTTCGACATCGACTACCGCAAGCTGCTCGCCGCCTTCCAGAAACGCGGCTATCTGGTGCGTGCCTACTACTACACCGCCCTGATCGAGGACCAGGAATACTCCTCGATCCGACCGCTGATCGACTGGCTCGACTACAATGGCTACAAGGTGGTGACCAAGCCGGCCAAGGAGTTCACCGACTCAACCGGCCGCCGCAAGATCAAGGGCAACATGGACATCGAGCTCACCGTCGATGCGCTCGAGCTCACCGGCTTCGTCGACCACTACGTGATCTTCTCCGGCGACGGCGACTTCCGCACGCTGGTCGACGCGCTGCAGCGGCGAGGCCGCAAGGTCTCGATCGTCTCGACCATGGCCTCGCAGCCGCCGATGATCTCCGACGACCTGCGCCGGCAGGCCGATCACTTCATCGACCTGATGACGCTCAAGGCCGAGATCGGCCGCGATCCGTCCGAGCGGCCGGTCCGCCGTCCGGAACCGACGCCCGCCGAAGACGAAATCTGACGGCTCTTCCCGTGCTTCCCGCGGAACCGTCGCGCGACTGCCCGCTCTGTCCGCGCCTGCACGATTTCATCGCCGCCTGGCGGCTGCGCGAACCCACCTGGTTCAACGCGCCGGTGCCCACCTTCCTGCCGCCCGAAGGAGATCCGTCCGTCCGCTTCCTCGTCGTCGGACTGGCGCCGGGATTGCGCGGCGCCAACCGCACCGGGCGGCCGTTCACCGGAGACTATGCCGGCGACCTGCTCTATTCGACGCTGATCCGCTTCGGCTTCGCCCGCGGGCAGTTTTTGGCTCGGCCGGACGACGGGCTGGAACTGGTCGGCACCGCCATCACCAATGCGGTGCGCTGCGTGCCGCCTGAGAACAAGCCGGTCGGCGCGGAGATCGCCACCTGCCGCACCTTTCTCGTGCCGACACTTCAGCGTTTTCCCAATCTCGAGGCGGTGCTCACGCTGGGCGCCATCGCCCACCAGTCGACGGTGCGGGCGCTGGGCGGCCGGGTCGCCGCCTTTCCCTTCAAGCACGGCACGGCCGCGCCGATCGGCGGCCTGACGCTGTTTTCCAGCTATCACTGCTCGCGTTACAACACCAACACCGGCGTGCTGACGGAGGCGATGTTCGTCCAGGTGTTCGAGGCGGTGCGGCGACATCTGGACCAGGGCAACGAGTCCAGGTTAACGGGCAGGGCTTAGGATTCGCGCGAGTTCGTTTGTATCCCATCCGGCGAGCTTTCGCGTGGTTTTGATGGAGTGCTTGCCCTTTGCAAGACGGACGGCGTTGAG
>NZ_PXYK01000046.1 GCF_003012745.1 Kumtagia ephedrae
GGGGGTGCGAAGGAGCGCCGGCGCCCGTCCCGCAAAATGGCGGTCGCGTTCCCATGAGCGTGCCCGGCATCGACACCCGCCCACTCGCCCCGCGCCTAGACGGCGGCATGCTGTCCATCCCCTGGCTCGTCGCGGGAGTGGCCTTCATCCTGCTCTGGCAGTTCGGCGAGCCCTTGGCGAAATGGGCGTTCGACTATCCGCGCGCCTGGCGCCTGCCGGCGCAGCGCTGGATCGGCGACGCCATGAAATGGCTGCTCAACGACGCGCATTTCGGCCTGCTCACCTTTACCGAACTGACCCGGTTCATAGCGGCTGCCATCGACGTCCCCTACCGCATGGCGCTCAGCCTGCTGTCGACCGGCTTCCTGTCGGGTCAGGGATCGAGCGCGGTGCAGATCGTCCCGCCGCTATCCTGGCTCGCCGTCGTCGGCATCGTCTCCCTGCTGGGCTTCTATGCCGGCGGGCGGAAACTGGCGCTGCTTTCCGGCGGCTGCTTCCTGTTCCTCGCGATCTTCGGCCAATGGAGCAGCGCCATGGTGACACTGGCGTCGATCCTGGTCGCCGTGCCGATCGGGGTTGTCGGCGGGCTGGCGCTGGGGCTCGCCGCCTACCGCTGGCCGCGCTTCGAGACGGCGCTGACGCCGATCCTCGACCTGATGCAGACGATCCCCGTCTTCGCCTACCTGGTACCGATCCTGTTCCTGTTCGGCTTCGGCCCGACGGCGGCGATCGTCGCCACCCTGATCTACGCCATGCCGCCGATGACGCGCATCACCGCGCTGGCGCTGCGCTCGGTGCCGTCGGAAATCCACGACCTCGGAAAAATGATCGGCTGCACGCGGCGGCAGATGACATGGCGCGTGCTGGTGCCGTCGGCGCGCGACAGCCTGATGGTCGGCGTCAACCAGGTGATCATGCTGTCGCTCAACATGGTCATCATCGCCTCGATGATCGGTGCCGGCGGGCTCGGCTTCGACGTGCTCGCCGCGCTGCGCCGCCTCGACATCGGCGCCGGGCTGGAGGCCGGGCTCGCGATCGTGGCGCTGGCGATCGCGCTCGACCGCCTCAGCCAGGCTTTTGCGGAAAAGGCGTCCGCCGCATCGTCCCGACCCACCGCCGGCCCGCCCGTCGGCCGTTATCCCTACACCGCGGCGGCCGCCGCATTGGTGCTGGTTTCCGGGCTGGCAGGGCTCGTCCTGCCGGCCGTGCAGAGCTATCCGGAGGCGCTGCAGGTCTCGACCGGCACCTTCTTCTCGCGCGCGGTCGAATGGATCAACGTCAACTTCTTCGATGCCTTCGAAGCTGTGAAGAACGCGGTCCTGCTCAACCTGCTGATCCCGTTCAAGCGGCTGCTCGCCGGCCTGCCGTGGCTCGGCGTGACCGCGCTGCTGGCCTTCGCCGGCTGGCGGCTGGGCGGGCCGCGCCTCGGCGTGCTGGTCGGCGCGCTCGCCTTCCTCATCGCCGCCACCGGCCAGTGGGAGAAGACCATGGTGACCGTCTATCTCTGTGGCATCTCCGTCGTCGTCGCCACATTGATCGGCCTGCCGATCGGCATTCTCGTCGCCGAGCGGGAAAAGCTGTGGCGCTGGGTGCAGGTGGTCATCGACACGCTGCAGACGCTGCCGTCCTTCGTCTACCTGATGCCGGCGGTGATGCTGTTCCGGGTCGGCGACTTCACCGCCATGATCGCGGTGGTCGCCTACGCGATCGCGCCGGCGATCCGCTATACCGTGCTCGGCCTCAGGCAGGTCGATCCGCGCATCATCGAGGCCGGCCGCGCCATGGGCTGCACGCCGGGGCAGCTGCTCACCAAGATCCGGCTCAGGCTGGCGCTGCCGGAGATCCTGCTCGGGCTGAACCAGACGATCATGTTCGCCCTGTCGATGCTGGTCATCACCGCGCTGGTCGGGACGCGCGACCTCGGCCAGGAGGTCTATATCGCGCTGACCAAGGCCGACACCGGGCGCGGCATCGTCGCCGGGCTCGCCGTCGCTTTCATCGCCATCATCGCCGACCGGCTGATCGCCGCCGGCGCGGCCCGCGCCCGCGCGCGGCTCGGGCTGGTGTGAGGGCATGCCGGCCGCCTTCAACAGTCAAGAACAACAAAATACGGGATGAATCGCCCATGACCCTGCCCAGCCACGCCCGGATCGTCGTCATCGGCGGGGGCATCATCGGCTGCTCGACGGCTTACCACCTCGCCCGCGACCACAAGGCCGAGGTGGTGCTGCTGGAGCAGGGCAAGCTCACATCCGGCTCGACCTGGCACGCCGCCGGCCTGGTCGGCCAGCTCCGCTCCTCGGCCTCGATCACCCGCGTGCTCAAATATTCGGTCGAGCTCTACAAGAGCCTCAAGGCCGAAACCGGCCTGGAGACCGGCTGGAAGATGACCGGCTGCCTCCGGCTCGCCACCAACCGCGACCGCTGGACCGAGTTCAGGCGGCTCGCCACCACGGCGAAGAGCTTCGGCATGGAGATGCACCTGGTCTCGCCGGAAGAGGTCAAGCGCATGTGGCCGCTGATGGAGGTGTCCGACCTCGTCGGCGCCTCATGGCTGCCGACCGACGGCCAGGCCAGCCCCTCCGACATCACCCAGTCGCTGGCCAAGGGCGCGCGCATGCATGGCGCGAAACTGTTCGAGGACGTGCGCGTCACCGGCTTCGACATCAAGGACAGGCGCATCACGGCGGTGAAGACCACGCAGGGCGCCATCGCCTGCGAAAAGGTCGTCAACTGCGCCGGCCAATGGGCGCGCCAGGTCGGCGCCATGGCCGGCATCGAGGTGCCGCTGCAGCCCGTAAAACACCAGTACATCGTCACCGAGAAGATCGCCGGGCTGGCCTCCGACGCGCCGACCATCCGCGACCCCGACCGGCGCACCTATTTCAAGGAGGAGGTCGGCGGCCTCGTCATGGGCGGCTACGAGCCGGACCCGATCCCCTGGGACACCGGGCTTTCCGGCGGCGACGTGCCGGACGACTGGGAGTTCCGCCTGTTCGATGACGATTTCGATCATTTCGAGCAGCACATGACGCAGGCGATTGCCCGCGTTCCCGCCCTGGAGACCGCCGGCGTCAAGCAGATGATCAACGGCCCGGAAAGTTTCACCCCGGACGGCAACTTCATCCTGGGCAGCGCGCCGGAGTGCGGGAACATGTTTGTCGGCGCTGGCTTCAACGCCTTCGGCATCGCCTCGGGCGGCGGCGCCGGCTGGGTGCTGGCGCAGTGGGTGGTGGACGGCGAGGCGCCGCTCGACCTCTGGAGCGTCGACATCCGCCGTTTCTCCAGCCTGCATCGCGACCGCGACTGGGTGCGCGAGCGCACGCTGGAAGCCTATGGCAAGCACTACACCGTCGGCTTTCCGCACGAGGAGTATCTTTCCGGCCGTCCCCGCATCGTTTCGCCGCTCTACGAACGCCTGAAAGACCACCGCGCCGTGTTCGGCTCCAAACTCGGCTGGGAGCGGCCGAACTGGTTCGCGCCGGCGGGCACGGAGCCACAGGACGTCTATTCCATGGGCCGGCAGAACTGGTTCGACGCCGTCGGCGACGAGCACCGGCATGTGCGCGAGCATGTCGGCATCTTCGATCAGTCGTCCTTCGCCAAATACGCGGTGACGGGAGCGGACGCGGCCCGGGCGCTCCACTGGATATGCGCCAATGACGTGTCCAAGCCGGCCGGCCGGCTCACCTATACGCAGCTTCTCAACACGCGCGGCGGCATCGAGGCCGATTTGACGGTGGCCCGACTCGGCGAGGATCTTTTCTACGTCGTCACCGGCACCGGCTTCCGCACCCACGACCGTGCCTGGATTTCCGAGCATGTCCCCGACGGCCTGGATGTGGCGATCGAGGACATCACGGAAACCTTCGGCACGCTGTCGCTGATGGGACCGAAGGCGCGCGCGGTGCTGGCGGCCGTCACAGATGCCGATGTCTCCAATGCGGCCTTCCCGTTCGGCCATGTCCGCGAGATCGGCATCGCCGGTCATAGCGTGCGGGCGCTGCGCATCACCTATGTCGGCGAGCTCGGCTGGGAGCTGCATGTGCCGATCGCCGCCGCCGGCGAGGTGTTCGACGCACTGATGGCGGCAGGCACGCCGCACGGCATCCGGCCGGTCGGCTACCGCGCGCTGGAATCGCTCAGGCTGGAAAAGGGTTATCGCGCCTGGGGCTCCGACATCACCCCCAATGACACACCCTTGGAGGCGGGCCTGCGCTGGGCGGTGAAGCTGCGCAAGAACACCGATTTCATCGGCCGCCGAGCGCTGGAAAAAATCAATGGCACGCCGCCGACAAAACGCTTCGTCGGCTTCACGGTGGACGATCCCGACATCGTGCTGCTCGGTCGCGAGACTATTTTGCGCAACGGCGAGCCGGTCGGCTATCTCACCTCCGGCGGCTACGGCTACACGGTCGGCAAGGCGATCGGCTACGGCTATGTGCGCAATGCCGACGGCGTCGACGAGGGTTTTCTGGGTTCCGGCGACTACGAGCTGGTGGTGGCGATGGAGCGTACGCCGGCGCGCATCCACATGGAGCCGCTCTACGATCCGAAGGGTGAGCGGGTGAAAGGCTAGGCCTTCCCTCCCCTTGAGGGGAGGGTGGCCGTGAAGCGGCCGGGTGGGGTCGCTGCTGAAGCGCTCGACGCCCTCTCGAACGTCGTGCGTTCAGGATGTGGCGGCCGGCCGCAACGACCCCACCCGCCTCGCTGCGCTCGGCACCCTCCCCTCAAGGGGGAGGGATCAGCCGCGCCGCAACGCCAACCCTCTGCTCGGCACCGTGCCGGCCTCTCCGGGCATGGAGACATAAGGCTCCGTCTCCTCGACCCGCGACACCAGGCGCGCCGCCTCCATCTCGGCGATGCGGGCGGCAAAGCCGCCTTCCCACAGCGTGTTCTTCACCGTCAGCACCAGCACGCCGCCCGGCTTCAGGATGCGGATCAGCTCGTCCAGGCCTTCGGCGCCGACATGGCCGGAGGTGAAGACGCCGGCCGAGACGATTCCGGCGTAGGTCGCATCGGCGAAGGGCAGCGGCCCGCCCAGCGCCAGGCGATGCAGCGCCGCATAGGCGCCCTTGCGCGCGGCCACGGCCAGCATGCCTTCGGAAATGTCGAGCGCCTCGACATCGCCGTAGCCCATGATGCCCAGCCACTCGCCGATCAGCCCGGTGCCGGCGCCGGCGTCGAGGATCGGGGTGGAGCCGCGCGGCAGATGGCGCGCCAGCAGCGCTAAGCAGATGGTCGGATGACGGTAGCCCGCCGCTGCCATTTCACCGTCATAGGTTTCCGCCCAGTCGTCATAGAGCGCCGCCACCTCGTCCGGCCGCGTCGCGCCGTAGACCGCGCCGAGCGCCCCGCTGTGTTTTCCGTCGGCCATTCGTGCTCCTCCCGCCATTGGCGCGAACCCATGATAGCCAAGCGACGAAAACTGTGGAACCGTCGCGGCGGGAACGAAGCAGCAAAAAGGAGGGCTCATGAGAGACGACGAGGATGCGCATGCAGCGCTGAGGGCGATCCCGGCGCTGGCCGGCTACGAAGGCCCGCTGCAGCGCCTGGGTGGGCTCACCAACCGTGTCTACCGCGCCGGCGACCTCTGCCTGCGCATGCCGGGCAAGGGGACGGAGGAATATATCGACCGCGCCAACGAGGCGGTCGCCGCCCGAGAGGCGGCGAAGGCCGGCGTCAGTCCCGATGTCGTCCACGTCGATGCCCGCAGCGGCGTGATGGTGACGCGCTTCCTCGACGGAGCGCATACGATGTCCCCGGAAAGCTTCAAGGCGCGCAAGGGCGCACCGGCTCGGGCGGCAGCGGCCTTCCGCAGGCTCCACACAAGCGGCGCGGTGTTCCCGTTCCGCTTCGAGTTGTTCGCAATGATCGACGACTACCTCAAAATCCTGTCGACCAGGGACGTGGCGCTGCCCGACGGCTATCACGACGTGGTGCGCGAGGCCGAAGCGGTGCGCGCCGCGCTGGCGGCAAACCCGCTGCCGCTCGCGGCCTGTCACTGCGATCCGCTGTGCGAGAATTTCCTCGATACGGGCGAGCGCATGTGGATCGTCGACTGGGAATATTCGGGAATGAACGACCCGATGTGGGATCTCGGCGACTTGTCGGTGGAAGCCGGCTTCGACGGCGAGCAGGAGGAGGAGATGCTGCGCGCCTATTTCGGCGGCGCCCCCTCCCCTTCGGAACGCGGCCGCGTCGTCATCTACAAGGCCATGTGCGATCTTCTGTGGACGCTGTGGGGCCTGATCCAGCTCGCCAACAACAACCCGGCGGACGATTTCCGCGCCTACGCCGACGGCCGCTTCGCCCGCTGCAGGGCGCTGATGGCGACGGACGCGTTCCCCCGGCATGTGGCGGCGGTGCGGGGATGATGCCATACCGAGAGGTGCGGACGGAGAGGCCGACAACCCGACTTGCATGCCGTAAGCAAACATCAATGGGCCTCGGTTAAGCTGCTCACGCAACGGGAGGAAGCAATGACCGTCCTCATCACCGGCGGCGCCGGCTATATCGGCAGCCACATGGTCTGGAAGCTCCTCGATGCCGGCGAGGATGTGGTGGTGCTCGACCGGCTGTCGACCGGCTTCGACTGGGCAGTGCCGGCCGAGGCCGAGCTGGTCGTCGGCGACATCGCCGACCAGGACCTCGTGGAGGCGACGATCCGCCGCCGCAGGATCGACGCGATCATCCACTTCGCCGGCTCGGTCGTGGTCCCGGATTCGGTGTCCGATCCGCTCGGCTACTATCTCAACAACACGGTCAGGTCGCGCGCCCTGATCGAGAGCGCCGTGCGCGCCGGCGTGCCGCATTTCATCTTCTCGTCGACCGCCGCCGTCTATGGCGGCACCCACGGCGAGCCGGTCGCCGAGAATGCCCCAACCCTGCCGGAATCGCCCTACGGCACCTCCAAGCTGATGACGGAGACGATGCTGCGCGACGCCGCCGCCGCGCATCCGCTCGCCTACACCGCGCTGCGCTACTTCAACGTCTCCGGCGCCGATCCGAAAGGCCGCACCGGCCAGTCGACGCGCGGCGCCACCCATCTGATCAAGGTCGCCTGCGAGACCGCGACGGGCAAGCGGCCGTTCATTGAGGTATTCGGCACCGACTATCCGACCGCCGACGGCACCGGCGTGCGCGACTACATCCATGTCTGGGACCTTGCCGAGGCGCATCTGCTGGCGTTGCGGCGCCTGCGCACCGGCGGAACCAGCCTGGTTGCCAATTGCGGCTACGGCAACGGATACTCGGTCCTGCAGGTGATCGAGGCGGTGAAGCGCGTCGTCGGCCACGACTTCGACGTGCGGATCAGCGGCCGCCGCCCCGGCGATCCCGTCTCCATCGTCGCCAATGCCGACCGCGCCCGCGCCGAGCTCGGCTGGCGGCCGCAGCTCGACGACATCGACACCATTGTCGGCCATGCGCTGGCCTGGGAGGAGGCGCTCAAACGCCGCAATAGCTAACTCCATTGTTTTCGGCTATTGGCGTGCCGCAACGTCGGCCGCGCCCCCTGGCGCCCGATCCAAAGGAGACCATCGTGAAGATCCTGGTGACGGGGGCTGCCGGCTTTATCGGCGCTGCGACCGCCGCCGCGCTGCTGGCGCGCGGCGACGACGTCATCGGCCTTGACGATCTGAGCGATTATTACGACGTGGCGCTGAAGCAGGCCCGCCTGGCCCGGCTGGAGAAGCGTCAGACGTTCCGCTTCGTCAAGGCGGACCTCGCCGACCGGCCGGCGATGGAGGCTCTGTTTTCGGAAGCCGCGCCCGACCGGGTGATCCATCTCGGCGCGCAGCCCGGCGTCCGCTACGGCATCGACCACCCGCATGCCTATGCCGATTCCAATCTCGTCGGCTTCCTCAACGTGCTGGAAGGCTGCCGCCACGCCGGCGTCGAGCATCTCGTCTTCGCCTCTTCGAGCTCGGTCTACGGCGCCAATGCCCGCCTGCCCTACAGCGTGCGGGACAATGTCGATCATCCGCTCAGCCTCTATGCCGCCAGCAAGAAGGCCAACGAGCTGATGGCGCATTCCTATGCCCATCTCTATCGGCTGCCGGTCACCGGACTGCGCTTCTTCACCGTCTACGGCCCGTGGGGCCGGCCGGACATGGCGCCATTCCTGTTCACCCGCAACATCCTCGCCGGCGAGCCCATCGACGTCTACAATTTCGGCAACCACGCCCGCGACTTCACCTATGTCGACGACATCGTCGAGGGCGTCGTGCGCACGCTGGACACGGTCGCCACCGCCGATCCCGACTGGGATGCCGCAAATCCCGATCCGGCGACGTCGACGGCGCCCTACCGGCTCTACAACATCGGCAACAACCAGCCGGTCGAGCTGCTCGACTTCATCCGCTGCATCGAGCAGGCGACCGGCCGCAAGGCGGTCATGAACATGCTGCCGATGCAGCCGGGAGACGTGACCGCGACCTTCGCCGACGTCGACGCGCTGGCCGCCGCCACCGGCTTCCGGCCGCGGACGCCGCTCGACGTGGGCATCCGCCGTTTCGTCGACTGGTACAAGGATTTTTACGGCGTTCGGTAAGGCGCCTGTGAGGGTTCATGGGCGCCCCTCGAGGCTCACCCCGGACAGCCTACCTGCGCCGGATCCACTCCGCGATCCTGCCGGCCGCCTCCTCCACCTGGTCGACACGACGGTGGAAGCAGAGGCGCAGAAATCCCTGGCCATCCTCGCCGAAGGCGGTCCCCGGCGCCAGTCCCACCCCCGCCTCGTCGATCAGGTCGAAGGCGGCCCGGGTGGAATCCGTCAGCTCGTCGATCGCGAAGAACAGGTAGAAGGCGCCGGGCGGCACGCTGAAGCGTACCCGCCCTGTCTCGCCGAGCACGCGGCACAGCGTGTCGCGCGCCCGTTCCGCCTGCTTCACCTGCTCGGCCAGGAAACCGTCGCCCTGGTCGAGCGCGGCGATGCCGCCGCGCTGCATGAACTGCGCCACGCCCGAGGTCGAGTACTGGACCAGGTTCTCGAACATCCTGCCCAGCGACGGATGCGCCTTGATCCAGCCGATGCGCCAGCCGGTCATCGCCCAGTTCTTGGAGAAGGTGTTGACGAAGAGGATGCGGTCGTCCTCGCACATGATGTCGAGGAAGGAGGCGGCGCGTTTGCCGCCGAAATGGAAGAGCGCGTAGATCTCGTCGGCGATGATCCACAGCCCCTTGCGCCGCGCCAGGTCGAGGATGGCGCTGAGCGTCTCCGGATCGGCGGTCCATCCCGTCGGATTGGACGGCGAATTGACGAAGATCATTTTCGTACGCTCGGTCACCGCGTCTTCGACGCGCCCGACGTCGCAGGACCAGCCGTTCACCGAGAAGTCGAGCGGCACGCCGACCGGCCGCACCCCGGCGATCGCCGCGGCGGCGGCGAAGTTAGGCCAGGCGGGGGTGAGGTAGATCGCCTCGTCGCCGGCGCCGGCGGTCGCGTCGATGCACATCTGGATGGCATGCATGCCGCCGCCGGTGGCGATGAATTCCTTCGCCTCGAAAGGCCTGCCGAAATGGCGGCCGTGATAACGGGCGAGCGCCTCGCGCAGGTCGGGAATGCCGCCCTGCCAGGTGTAGAAGGTCTCGCCGCCCTGCAGCCCGGCGGCCGCCGCCGCGGCGATGAAGTCCGGCGTCGGCAGGTCGCTTTCGCCGGACCATAGCGGGATGAGGCCGGGCCGGCCGCGGCCGTGATCGACCGCCGCCTCGATGCCGCTCACTGGAGAATTGCCCGCCCGGGCGCTCAGCACGTCACGAAGATCGACACTCACCGACAGCCCCCAGAACAATCCCGCGCCAAAACCGTCAGCCCCGGCAGGGCACCGGGGCTGCTGTCCCGCGCTTTAGCAGAGACGCTATTTCCTGGCGAGCAGATCGCGGATTTCCGTGAGAAGCTGGACGTCGGCAGGCGGCGGCGCGGCCGGCCCCTCGGCCTTCTGCCTTTCCATTTTCTTGCGCATGGTGTTCACCGCCTTGACCATCAGGAAGATGATGAACGCCAGGATCAGGAAGTTGATCACCACGGTGATGAAGTTGCCGTAGGCGAAGACCGGGCCCTGCTTCTTGGCCTCTTCCAGCGACGGGGCGGTCACCGCATCGGAGAGCGGGTAGAAATAGTTGGAGAAGTCCGCGCTACCGGCCATGCCGACGATCGGCATGACGATGTCGCCAACCAGCGAATTGACGATCAGCGTAAACGCCCCACCGATGATGATACCGACGGCGAGGTCTATGACATTGCCCTTGGAGATGAACTCCTGGAATTCCTTCAGCATCAGCACCCTCCATGAATGCAGCCGGCCTGTCCCGATTCTCTGCCGACAATGCCACCCACAATAGCAAAAACGCCGCGTTGCAAAACCGGCAATGGTGCATGCGCCGAAAGCCGCGATTGCTTTTCCGGAAGGAATGGTGATCCACTGGCGGCTGGGAGGTATCTTTCCGCGTGCAGGGCTGGTTCGTCGTCCTCGTCGCCGTCGCCTATGTGACGCTGCTGTTCGTGATCGCCAGCCTCGGCGACCGCTGGGCCGCGTCGATCGGCGGCAGCCGCCTGCGGCCCTATATCTACGCGCTCAGCCTCGCCATCTACTGTACCTCCTGGACCTTCTTCGGCTCGGTCGGGCTCGCCACCGAGCGCGGGCTGGAATTCCTGGCCATCTACATCGGCCCGGTGCTCGTCTTCGTGTTCGGCTTTCCGCTGCTGAGACGCATCGTCAAGCTGGCCAAGGCGGAAAAGATCACCTCGATCGCGGATTTCCTCGGCGCGCGCTACGGCAAGAGCTTTGCCGTCGCCTCGATCGCCACGCTGATCGCCACGGTCGGCGCCATCCCCTATATCGCGCTGCAGCTCAAGGCGATCTCCGGCTCGGTCAGCCTGATGATCGAGCACTATACCGGCGCGCCGCCCTCCTTCGATCCGTTCCTCAGCGACATCTCGCTCGCCGTGGCGCTGCTTCTGGCGCTGTTCGCCGTGCTGTTCGGCACGCGCCACGCCGACGCCACCGAGCACCAGGACGGGCTGATCCTGGCCGTGGCGGTGGAATCGGTGGTCAAGCTCGCCGCCTTCCTCGCCGTCGGCCTGTTCGTCGCCTTCTTCCTGTTCGACGGCCCGGACGACCTGTTCGGCGCGCTCGCCGAAGATCCGGCCGTCGACGCCGCCATGGGCTACGGCACCTCGCTCGGCACCTGGCTGGTGATGACGGTCATCAGCGGCTTCGCCATCGTCATGCTGCCGCGCCAGTTCTACGTGATGATCGTGGAGAACCGCAGCGAGGCCGAGCTCAGGCGCGCGACCTGGGTCTTTCCGCTCTACCTGGTGGCGATCAATCTGTTCGTGCTGCCGATCGCCTTCGTCGGCCTGGCGGCGGTCGGGGATGCCACCACCAGCGACCTCTACGTGCTGTCGCTGCCGCTGCTCGCCGGACACGACACGCTGGCGCTCGCCGCCTTCGTCGGCGGGCTGTCGGCGGCCACCGCCATGGTCATCGTCGAGACCGTGGCGCTGGCGATCATGATCTCCAACGACCTGATCATCCCGATCTTCGTGCGCCGCCTGCACCGCACCGCATCGCGCGAGGGCGGCGACTGGTCGACCCTCATCCTCAACGTCCGCCGGGCGGCGATCTTCATCATCCTGATGATCGCCTTCCTCTACTACCGCGAGAGCACCACCAATGCGCGGCTGGCGTCGATCGGCCTGATGTCCTTCGCCGCGATCGCCCAGTTCGCGCCGGCCTTCATCGGCGGCCTGGTGTGGCGGCGCGCCAATGGGCGGGGCGCGGCGCTCGGCATGTCGGCCGGCATCATCGTGTGGGCCTACACGCTGCTTTTCCCCTCGCTCGCGGCGCCCGACACGGCGCTGCTGGTCGAAGGCCCGTTCGGCATCGAGGCGCTCAGGCCGCAGGCGCTGTTCGGCACCGTCGCCGAGCCGCTGAACCACGGCGTGCTGTGGAGCCTGTCGGTCAACCTGCTGTTCTACGTGCTGGGATCGCTGTCGCGCGCCTCCATCCCGCTGGAGCGCATCCAGGCGGCGATCTTCGTGCCGCGCGAGGTGGGGCCGATGCCCAGCCTGCGCCGCTTCCGCACCGCCATCACCGTCAACGACCTCAAGGACACCATCGCAAAATATCTCGGCGTCGAGCGCACCGAGCGTTCCTTCCAGACCTTCGAGGCAAGCGGCAGCACGAAACTCGACGGCAACGAGCAGGCGAGCATGGCGGTGGTGCGCTTCTCCGAGCAGCTGCTGGCCAGCGCCGTCGGCTCCTCCTCGGCGCGGCTCATCCTGTCGCTGCTGTTCCAGCGCCACGACAGCTCCTCGCGCGACGCCTTCCGCCTGCTCGACGACGCCACCGAGGCGCTGCAGCACAATCGCGACCTCCTGCAGATCGCCCTCGACCAGATGGAGCAGGGCATCACCGTCTTCGACCAGGACTTCCGTCTCACCTGCTGGAACCGGCAGTACCGCGCCCTGTTCGCCTTGCCCGACGAGATGGGCCGGGTCGGCGTCTCGCTCGACGAGGTGCTGCGCCTGCTCGCCGAGCGCGGCGAGATCGCGCCTGAGGCGACGGTGTCGATCCTCAACCGCTTCACCAGCTTCGGCAGCCCCTGGCAGCTCGAGCTCAAGCGAAGCGGCCGCATCATCGAGCTGCGCTCCAATCCCATGCCGGACGGCGGCGTCGTCGCCACCTATGCCGACATCACCGCCCGCGTCGAGGCGGACCTGGCGCTGAAGCGCGCCAACGAATCGCTGGAGCAGCGCGTGCGCAGCCGCACCGCCGAGCTGACGCGGGTCAACGAGGAGCTGGCGCAGGCGCAGATGCTGGCGGAGGAAGCCAACCTCGGCAAGACGCGCTTCCTCGCCGGCGCCGGCCACGACATCCTGCAGCCGCTCAACGCGGCGCGGCTCTACTGCGCCTCCCTGATCGAGCGCGCCGGCCGGGGACCGCAGAGCGAGGCGGCGCGCAACATCGAATCCTCGCTGGAATCGGTCGAGACCATTCTGGGCGCGGTGCTCGACATATCGCGGCTCGACGCCGGCGCGATGAAGCCGGTCGAGACGGTGTTCCGCCTCGACGGGCTCTTGCGCCAGATCGCCACCGATTTTCAGCCGCTGGCGCTAGAGAAGGGGCTGTCGCTCACCATCGTGCCGTCGTCGCTTAGCGTCGAGACCGACCGCAACCTGCTGCGCCGCCTCGTCCAGAACCTGGTGTCCAACGCCATCAAATACACGCGCCACGGCCGCGTGCTGGTCGGCGTGCGGCGGCGCGGCGGGCTTGCCGAGATCCAGGTGTTCGACACCGGCATCGGCATTCCCGTCGACAAGCTGAACACCGTCTTCCACGAGTTCACCCGGCTCGACGCCGGCATGCGCGAGGCGCAGGGGCTGGGGCTCGGCCTCTCCATCGTCGACCGCATCGCCCGGGTGCTGAGGCTGGAGATCCAGATCGATTCGGGCCGCGGCAAGGGCACGCGCTTCTCGGTGATCCTGCCGGTATCGGCGGCCGCCGAGCCCGAGCCGATGCCCCAATCGAAGCCCCGTCCGGCTGCCGCCGCCGCGCTCGGCGGGCTTTCCGTGCTGTGCATCGACAACGACGCGCGCATTTTGGAGGGCATGCGCCTGCTGCTCGAAGGCTGGGGCTGCCGTGTCGAGACGGCGACCGGCTTCGCGAAAATTGTCGCCGCCGCGCCGAGCGTCGGTCGGCCCGACCTCATCCTCGCCGACTATCATCTCGACGGCGAGACCGGCCTCGACGTGATCCGCAAGCTGCGCGCTCGCTGGGGCGAGCGCCTGCCCGCCATCCTCGTCACCGCCGACCGTTCCAACGAGGTCCGCGCCGCCGCCGAGGAGATCGAGGTGACGGTGGTCAACAAGCCGGTGAAGCCGGCCGTGCTGCGCACCCTGATGACCCGCGTGCGGCGCGTCGCGCAGGCGGCTGAGTGAGGGGGGCGCCCCCTACCCTACCGCCGCCGGCGGCTCGCCGCCGATCTTGCCCAGCATGATCACCGCTTGCGTCCGGTTGTCGACGCCGAGCTTCTGCAGCACCGCAGAGACATGCGCCTTGATGGTGGCCTCCGAGACGCCGAGCTCGTAGGCGATCTGCTTGTTGAGCAGGCCGTCGGCCAGCATGCCGAGCACGCGGGTCTGCTGCGGCGTCAGCGATTGCAGCCGCCGGATGATGTCGGAGATCTCCGGGTCCTGCTCGGTGCCGAGGTCGACGCCGACCGGCGCGGCGATGTCGCCGGCGAGCACGGTCCTCACCGCGGCGCGGATATCCTCCATGCTGGCGGATTTGGAGATGAAGCCGGAGGCGCCGAGCTCCAGCGAGCGGCGGATCGTCTCGGGATCGTCATGCGCCGAGACCACGACGACCGGCACCGAGGCGTGCAGGCCGCGCAGCGAGATCAGGCCGGACAGGCCGGAAGCGCCGGGCATCGAAAGATCGAGCAGCAGCAGGTCGAGCTCGCCATTGCCGGCCACCAGCGCCTTGGTCGCCTCGAAGTTGCCGGCCTCCAGGATCTCCGCCACGCCGTCCAGGCCGGAAAGCGCCTGCTTCAGCGCGCCGCGGAACAGCGGATGGTCGTCCGCGATCACGAACCGGTAGCCAGAAGGCAAATCTTCCTCCCCCGTGCCGCCCGACATTCTTGTGTTCGAAGCGGGATGCGCCGCGATTATGCGGCCGGGTCGCCGTTTTTCAAGCGCAAAGGCCCGAACCGCACAGATGATCGCCCCATGCTCGCAAATCCGAGGCCGCTACTCCCAGAAAGGCCGCGTCTCGTGGAGCTCCCGCCACAAAGCCTTCGCGCCCGTCCAGCCGAGCTCGGCGCGCGCCTGGCTGGCGCCGAGCATCCAGCCGACGGCGCGGTGCACGACGATGTCGCCGCCGGCGAGACTCGCGTCGGAGAGCATCGCCTTCACCGTCGCGGCATCGTTGAGGTCGCCGAACACCAGCTGCAGCCGCTTCAGCCGCTTCAGGAACGGCGCGACGCGCTTCTTCGGATAGAGCGCGGCGAAGAACTCGACGGCGTAGCGCAGCTTCTTCAGCGCCTTGCGCAGCTCGTGCCGCTGCTCGACGTCGAGGCTCTCCAGCCCCTTGGCGCGCCTGCGCACCTTCTTCCAGCACCTCGCCAGCGCCGCGCCGGCGAGGTCGGCGACCGCCGGCGCCGGCCGCCGCGGCTGGTCGGAAGCGCCGGCGGCAAGCCAGCCGCGCGTTTCCGCGAAGCAGGCAAGATCGAGCAGGAAGCGCTGCGCCCGCCCTTCAGCCAGCAACACGCGCAACTGCCGGCGCTGCCCGCCCGCCCGTTCGGAAAGGGCCTGCGCCAGCACCATCAGGCCGGGCTCGTCCGGATGCCGCTCCGCCTCGCGGCGCACTATGGCGTCGGCGGCGACGTCGAGATCGCGCAGCAGCCCGACCTCCTGCCCGAGCCAGCGGGCCTCGCCGGCCAGCCGCTCCATCTCCGCGCCCCCGAGCACGGACGCGTGGACGGAAAACACGCTGCGCAGCCGGCGCAGGCCGACCCGCAGCTGGTGAGGCCCTTCGAGATCGTTCAGCGCCCGCACCACCAGCATGTTGGTGGCGATCTGGTCGAAACACTCGCGCAGGACGTCCTGCGCCGCCTGCTCGGCCGTCAGCCCGCGCCGGGGGTTCGTCGGCAGCGCGTTGCGCGGCTCGAGCGGCGGATCGATCGCCCCCGTCTCCGCCAGCAGATAGCCGCGTGCCGCCTTGGAGAAGCGCGAAAAATGCAGTCCTCCTTCCGGAAACAGCATGCCGGCGACACCGAACAGGCCGGCGGGACTGCCTTCGAGCAGCTCGATCTCGGCTTCCCGCAATTCGGCGGAGCGCCCCGCGGCGCGGATGTCGCCGATATCCACCGCGAGCTCGGCCAGCGTGCCGTCGGCGAGCGACACCCGCCCGGCGCGCCGCTCGATCAGCGTCTCGCAGACGGGGTGCAGCGCGGCGCCGTCGACACGGCGCGAGACTTCGGCGCGCACAGCCTCGACCGGAATCGCATCAATGCACAGCTTTCCGCCCGGCGCCGGGCTTTCCACCTCCTCGGCCTGCGACAGCCCGCCATGCAGGCCGGCCCTGATCTTGACGGTCTGGATCCAGCGGCGACCGTCGCGGCGCAGCCGCAGCGAGATGCCGGCGGCCTTCAGCGCATGGTCCGGCGTGTCGAAATAGATGCTGCGCAGCGTCCGCCGGACGGGCTTTTGCGTCGCCAGCTTCAGCGCCCGGGCGCGGCCCCAGACCGCGTTCGCCGTCGCCTCGTCGAGGACGAGTTTCAGCTCGGTTTCGCTCATGCCGCCGCTTTGATTGGCCGGCGCAAACCTAGCCGCGCGAACGCGGGCGGGCAAGAGTGACCGCCAGCACCCCGATCTCCCGCGACGCAATGGTCAAAAAAACCCCATTTGCTCTTGCCCCCTCTCCGTCTCGCCCTTCGGGCTCGCCACCTCTCCCCCGCTTTGCGGCAGGCAATCGCATATGCGTTTTACCCCCACCCCTAACCCCTCCCCCTTAAGGGGGAGGGGATTCTGAAGCCGTCGGGCGGGGCGAAATCGCTGACGGTTAGCGTCTGGCAGAGCTGCGGCTGAATCCCCTCCCCCTTGAGGGGAGGGGTTAGGGGTGGGGGTAAAATGCGATTGCCCTGCACTTCGCGGGGGAGAGGTGGCGAGCCCGAAGGGCGAGACGGAGAGGGGTCTTACTGGTCCAGGTTCGTGACCGGCGGAACCAGACACCCCGGATTCATGATGCCTTGCGGATCGAAGGCGGCCTTGAGCGCTCGAACGGCGGCGCGCTGGTTGGGCGCAAGCCCCGCCAGGAAGACGTCGCGGCGGCTGCGGCCGACGCCGTGCTCGGCGCTGAAGGAGCCGCCGAGGTCGCGGGCGACGGCATAAAGGCCCTGCAGCAGGCGCCTGCCCTCCTCCCGGATGCGCTCGGGCGCAAGGCCGAGCGGCGGCATGACGTTGAAATGGATGTTGCCGTCGCCGGCATGGCCGTAGGCGATCGGCAGCCAGCCCGGCCAGTCCGCCGCGACGTAGGCGCGCGCCTGGTCGATCAGCCGCGGCACGTCGCTCAGCCGCACCGACAGGTCGGTGCGGACATGCATGCCGCGCCTGGCCTGGCCTTCGACGAGATCCTCGCGGATCGCCCAGAAGGCCTGCGCCTGGGCGCGGCTCTGGGCGATGGCGCCGTCGCCGAGCAGGCCGGCCTCGAAAGCTTCGGCAAGCAGCGTCTCCAGCAACGCGCGGCCGTCGATGGCCGCGCTGCAGGCGAGCTCCATGACGATGTGGACCGGCCACTCGTCGGCCAGCGGCACGCGCGTCGCCGGATTGCTCAGCACGGCCAGCGGAATGCATTCGCCGCCGATCACCTCGAAGGCGGTCAGCAGGTCGGAGCAGACGCGCCGCGCCAGCCCGAACAGCGCCATCGCCTCGGCGAAGGAGCGGGCGCCGAGATAGGCGGTTTCGATGTTGGCCGGGCGCGGAAACAGCTTCACCTCGACACCGGTAATCACGCCGAGCGTGCCTTCCGAGCCGATCAAAAGCTGCTTCAGGTTGTAGCCGCGATTGTCCTTGCGCAAGCCGGTCATGCCCTGCCACAGGCTGCCGTCGGGCAGCACCACTTCCAGCCCGAGCACAAGGTCGCGCGTCATGCCGTAACGCAGCACGTTGATCCCGCCGGCATTGGTGGCGACATTGCCGCCGATCTGGCAGGAGCCCTGCGCCCCAAGCGCCAGCGGAAACAGCATGTTTTCGGCCTCGGCCGCATCCTTGAGCGTCTGCAGCACCACGCCGGCATCCGCCTGCAGGGTGAAGTTGGCGGCGTCGATGCGGCGGATGCGGTTCAGCCGCTCCAGAGAGACGATCACCGCCGGCCGGGCGCCGTCCGAGATCGCGCCGGCCACCAGCCCGGTATTGCCGCCTTGCGGCACGATGGCGACGCCATGCTCGCCGCAAAGCCGGACGACCGCCTGGACCTGTTCGACCGTGGCCGGCCGCAGCACCGCCAGCGCCGCGCCGCCGTAGTCGCCGGTCCAGTCATGCAGGTAGCGGGCGGCGTCCGGAGAGCCGCCGCCAATAATGCCCGAGGCATCGAGCACGCCTGCGAAGGCGGCAAGCACGGCCTCCCGCTGCGACTCGTTCAGGCCGGCCGCGCCGGCCGATGGCTCGGAGGCGAGAGACATCAGCCGAAATAGCGCACGCGGAAGGCGTCGATGGCTACGGCGATGAAGATCATCAGGCCGCCGATCATACCGACATAGAAGGACGGCACCGAGATGATCGCCAGGCCGACCTGGATGACGGTGAGCAGCAGCACGCCGCCGAGCACGCCGACGACGTTGCCGCGGCCGCCGAACACGCTGACGCCGCCTATGATGGGTGCTGCGATCGCGTAGAGCAGGTAGCTCGAGCCCTGGTTGGAGGTGATCGCCATCTGCCAGGAGGCGAGCAGGAAGCCGCCGACGCCGGCCAGGAAGCCGGCGATGGTGAAGGTGATGATCTTGATGCGGTCGACGCGCACGCCGGCGGAGTTGGATGCCACCGGGTTGCCGCCGACCGCATAGATGCTGCGGCCGAGCACGGTGTTGCGCAGCAGCACGGCGACGGCGACCAGCGCCATGATGAAGATGACCGGCATCACCGGCCAGCCGCCGATCGCCGCCTGGCCGATCCACACATAACCGTCCGGCAGGTTGGTGATGGTGCGGCCCTGGGTCAGCGCCAGCAGCGCGCCCTGCAGGATGATCATCATCGACAGGGTCTGGATCAGCGAGACCATCCGCAGCTTCGTGATGCACAGGCCGTTGAAGAAGCCGATCAGCGTGGCGACCGCCACACCCACCAGCATGGCGAGCACCCAGGGCAGGCCGAGGTCGGAATAGGCCATGGCGCCTATCGCCGAGGAGAAGCCGAGATTGGCCGGCAGCGACAGGTCGATCTCCGCCACCAGCAGCGGCAGCGCCACGGCGAGCCCGATCATGCCGAGCACGGTCGCCTGCACCATGATGTTCTGCAGGTTGAAGGTGGTGAAGAAGAATTCGTTGAACAGGCCGAAGATCACCACCAGCGCGATCAGCCAGATCCACACGACATTGTGCAGGACCCAGCCGAGCACCGAACGCCCACCCTCCTGCGAGGCGGGGGCGGAAGCGGGCTTGGCCGCGGTTGTCGTCGCTTGGCTCATGGTTTTCTTCCCTGACTGCCGGTCCTCACGCACCCGCCTTGTCCCCGGCGGTGCGGCGCAGGCGCTCGCTGGAGATCGCATCTCCATAAATCTCCTCGCGGATCGAGCCGGCGTCGAAGACGCAGACGCGGTCGACGACGCGCACGATCTCGTCGGTGTCGGTCGACACGATGATCACCGATACGCCCGAGCGGCTCAGCTCGTCGATGATGCGCAGCACGTCCTGCTTGACGCCGATGTCGATGCCGCGGGTCGGCTCGTCGAGGATGAGCAGGCGCGGCTCGGTCGCCAGCACGCGGCCGAGGCACACCTTCTGCTGGTTGCCGCCGCTCAGCGTGTCGGCGACGGTGGCCGGCCCGGCCGCCTTGATCCCCATCGCCCTGAAATAGCGGCCGGCCAGCGCCTGCTCCGCCTCCGGTCGGAGGAAGCCGGAGCGTGCCACCGCCGACAGCGACGACAGCGAGATGTTCTCGCCGATGGTCATGCCGGCGACCAGGCCGTCGCGGCGGCGGTCGTCGGACAGGAAGGCGATGCCCATGTCGAAGGCGCCACGCGGCGTGGCGGGCAGCGCGCGGGCCGGCTCGCCGGCGAAGGCGATGGTGCCGGAACGGATCGGCGCCAGGCCGAAGATGGCGCGCGCCAGCTCCTTGGCCCCGGCGCCGGGAAGGCCGGTGAAGCCGACGATCTCGCCGGCATGGAGATCGAGCCGCGGCACCGCGATCCGATCGCTGGCGATATCGCGCAGTTGCACAGCCGGCGCGCCGTCGGTGAAGGTCCGGCGCTGGCGCTGGAACAGCACCAGGCCGCGCCCCAACACAAGCTCGGACAGTTGCTCGGAGGTCAGGCTGGCGACGTCCTCTGTGCCGCCGGCGAGCGCGCCGTCGCGCAGCACCGAGCAGGCGTCGCAGATTTCCAGGATCTCGTCGTTGTAATGCGAGATGAAGATGAAGGTGACGCCCTGCGCCTTGAGCTGGCGCATGAAGTCGAAGAGCTGGGCCCGGTCCGCGACCGTCAGGGCCGCCGTCGGCTCGTCGAGGATGATGATCTTGCCGCCGCTGAACATGGCGCGCAGGATGTTGAGCTTGCGCCGCGCCACCGCATCCAGCCGGCCGGCCATCGCCTGCGGGTCTATGCCAGTGCCTGTCAGCATGCGCGCCGCATCAGCCTTGAGCTTGCGCCAGTTGACGAAGCCGCGGCGGCTCGGCCAGATGCCGAGCATCAGGTTCTCGGCTGCAGTCACATGGTCGATGATCATCGGCTCCTGGGTGACCAGGAACACGCCGGCCTTCTCCATCGCTTTGACGTCGACGTTTTCGACCGGCCGGCCGTCTAGATAGATGGTGCCTGCGGTCGGAATGCGCTGGCCCGAGATCAGCCCGACCAGCGTCGACTTGCCGGCGCCGTTCTCGCCCAGCAGCCCGTGGATCGTGCCGCGGCGGATGCCGAGCGACACGTCGCGCAGCGCCAGCGTCGGGCCGTAGCGCTTGCTGAGGTTCTCGACCCTCAGGATGAACGGGTCTTCGCCGGTCTGTCTGACGGAAACGGCTGTCAATACAAACTCCGGATCGGTTGAACGGCAATCAGGCGATGCATTCGCTCGCGCGGCAAGTGCCACGCCGGCGGAAACCGGCGTGGCACGGGGAGGAAGCGGCTAGCGCGGTCGATCAGGTGTAGGGAATGCCCCATTCCTTCTCCGAGATGGCGCCCCAGTGGCGCTTGTCGGCGGAATTGCTGCCGTCGATCACGAAGGGCGGGATGATCAGCGTCGGGCCGGTGGCGCCGGCGACGATGTCGCCCTTCTCCCAGAAATACTTCTTGTTCTCGTAGGCACCGATCGGCACGGCCTCGCCCTTGATCGAGTGTTTTGTCAGCATCTCGACCGCGATCTCACCATAGGCGATCGGGTCCTGCGACACGCAGGAGTCCATGAAGCCATCCTGGATCCATTTCAGCGCGACCGGCTCGCCGTCGATGTTGACGAAGATCACGTGGCCTTCCTCGCCGACCTTCTTCCAGCGGCCCTTCTGCTGGAGCGCGGTGACGATGCCGCGCGACGGCGAGTCCGACGGCGCATGCACGGCGTCGAGGTCGGGGAACTCGGAAAGGGTGGAGAGGGTAACGGCCAGCATCTGGTCGAGCGCTCCCTCGGTCGGGCGAGCCAGATACTTGATGTCCGGATACTTGGCGAATTCCTCGTCCATGCCTTCCTTGCGCAGGCGCCAGGCGACGCTCTGGAGCGCGCCGAAGCAGTTCAGCACCGTGCCCTTCGGGCTGCCGTGCTTCTCGACGAGGCGCTTGATGATCTCCTGCGCCGCCATCACGCCGCCGAGCTTGTTGTCGAAGCTGACGGTGATGGCGACGTCGCCGCCGTCCGACGGCGTGTCGATGATGGCGACCGGGATGCTCTTCTGGTTGTAGCGGCGGATGGCGCTGACGATCGCCTGGCTGTCGATCGGGTCGGAGACGATCGCCGACGGCTGGCTCAGCATCAGGCTCTGCCACTGCTCGAGCTGGCGGGTGTTGTCGAAGCTCGCATTGGTCGCCTGGAAGCGCATCTTGTTGGCTTCGACCGCGCGCTTCACCGCCTCTTCCTGGATGACGAAGAAGTAGTAGTCGAGGCTCTTGTTGCTGAAGGGGATGAAGCCCCCCTCCTGCGCCCAGGCGCCCTTGCCCAGCAGCGCGCTGGCGCCCAGCGTCGCGCCGATTGCCCCGCCGGCCTTCAGCAGGCCGCGACGCGAAATTCCATTCACTCGATCCATCAGTACCCTCCCTGAATGCATGATCTAGCTTTACTAGCTCTTCCGATCGGGCGCAAGAGGCTCCGGCAAGCGCGTGACGGAATCGTGAAACGGCTTGCCCGAAGTGCCAGTGCTTCTACAATCTACAAGCCTTTACAGCATCTTATGGCGACACGCCACAGAGCCTGCCGGAGGCAAAAAGGCATCCGTCGCTCGACGCATCCGTGCCGAGCATTCAACAAAAAGTAGGTTTCACTACGCTCGCATCTCGACGTGGGTGCTTCACGCGCCACGCAATGCGACGTAAGTGCTGCCGTCGAAGCGGCCGACCACCATGCCTCGCGACTCGCGCGTGAACAGGCCGTTCTCGACCACGCCCGGGATGCGGTTCAGCTCGATCTCCAGCCTGGCCGGCGCCGGGATGACGCCGCAGCGGCAGTCGAGGATGAAATTGCCGCTGTCGGTGACCACCGGCTGGCCGTCGCGCATGCGCCGCTCGATGACGGCGTTCTTGATGCGGTGGTCGGCCAGCGCCTCGGTCACCATGCGCTCCGTCTGCTTCCAGGCGAACTGCACGACCTCCACCGGCAGCGGGAAGCCGCCGAGCCGATCGACGATCTTGCTCTCGTCGCAGACCGTGATCATGCGCTTGGAAGCGTGCGCGATGATCTTCTCCCACAGCAGGCAGGCGCCGCCGCCCTTGATCATGTTGAAGTCGCGGTCGATCTCGTCCGGTCCATCCACCGTCAGGTCGATCTCGCCGATCTCGTTGGGGTCGGTCAGCGCGATGCCGGCCTCGCGGGCGACGTCGTTGGTGGAGCGCGACGTAGTCGTGCAGGTGAGCTTGAGGCCGTTGGCGACGTGCTTGCCGAGTTCGCGCACGAAGAAATGCGAGGTGGTGCCGGAGCCCAGGCCGAGCTTCATGCCGTCCGTGACGAATTCCTCGATGACCCGGCGGCCTGCGGCCTTCTTGGCTTCGTCCTGTGCGCTCATCAATGCTTTCCTTCGTCTCGGCCGCCCGGCGGCGGCGTCTAGATCTTCTCGGTCTGCCAGGAATCGAGGGCCGGCAACTGGTCGGGGAACTCGCTGCCGCTCGTCATGGCGATCGCCGTCACCAGCATGTTGACGACGAGATGGTGGTTGAGCCGCGACGCCAGCGGCGTCATCAGCTCGGTGCGGTCGTAGGGCAGCACGGCGATCAGCCCGTCGGAGACGTTGGCGAGCGGGCTGTCGGCGGCCGTCACCGACAGCACCCGCGCACCGCCGGCGCGCGAGGCGATCGCCACGTCGACCATCTGCTTGGTGTGGCCGGACTGCGAGAAGATCAGCGTCACCTCGTTCGGCCGCGCCGTCTCGGCATGCAGCCACTGCTTCTTGCGGCCGATCAAGGCGGCGCAACGCATGCCGAGGCGCTGGAACTTGTGCTCGGCGTCGATCGCCGTGATCTCGGAGATGCCGCTGGCGTAGATGCCAACCCAGGAGGCTGAATGCAGCAGTTTTGCCCCCGCCTCCACCTGCTGCGGCACGAGGTCCTCCAGCAGGCGCTGGATCGCGTTCAGCGAGTTGCGCGCCGTCTTGCGCACGACGTTCTGGATCGAGTCGCCCGGCACGATCTGCTCGTAGGCGAAGGGGGCGGAGGGCACGAGGCTCTGCGCCAGATGCAGCTTGAAATCCTGGTAGCCCTGGAAGCCGAAGCGGCGGCAGAAGCGCATGATGGTGGGGTCGCTGACGTCGCATTCCTGCGACAGCCGCGCCATGCTCATATGGATGACCTCGCCCGGATTGGCGCTGACGAAGCGCGCCACCCGGAGCTCGGCCGAGCCCATCTCGGCACTCTCCTGCACGATCCTCTGCAGAAGACTCGTGGCCATCTCTATCCCCCTTGCCCGACACGAACGGGTTCGGAGTTGGCGCCGAGATCGCGCAGCCGGTCAAGCCGCCATTCCGGCGCCACCGCCACCTCGCCGCCGCCGCCCCAGGACACAGCATAGAAGGGCACGCGCGCCGCCTGGGCGGTGGCCTGGTCGACCTTGGTGTCGCCGACATAGGCCCACGACAGGCCGTCCAGCCCCATGCGCCCGGAAACCGCCAGCAGATGCGCCGGGTCCGGCTTGCAGGCGGGCGCCGCGTCGGCGCCGACCACCACCTCGAACAGCGGCGCGATGCCGAGGATGTCCAGCACTTTCAGCGACAGGTCCTGAGGCTTGTTGGTGCAGATGCCCATGCGGATGCCCGTCCGGTGCAAAAACTCCAGGTCCTCGCGCACATGCGGGTAGAACAGCGTGCGCTCCGCCGGCGAGCGCGCATAGTTGGCGAGATACTCGCGCACCGCCTCGTCGACGGTCGCATCGTCGCTGGGCAGGCCGAGCTCCACGAACAGGTCGAGCAGCAGCCGGCGCGGGCCGAAGCCGATGAATTTTTCCACGAAGGCGACGCTCTGGACCGGCCAGCCGCGCCGCTCGAGCACCTGGTTGACCGACGCCGCTATATCCGGCGCGCTGTCGATCAGCGTGCCGTCGAGATCGAAGACGAGCGCCTCGTAGCGCCCCACTCGAAAGGTCATAAGGCGAGGCCTCCGTTTCCTCTAGCGGTCAAGCCGGGCTGCGCCGATCGCGGCGAAGCTCGGAGAAAGGGCGTCGTAGAGGCCGCGATAGACCTCGAAAGCGGACCGCATGGCGTCGCCGGCGGCCGCGTCTGGGGCCTCGCGCGTGACCGCACGGCAGGCCCTGGCCGCCTCGTCCGCGTCCGGCCACACGCCAATGCCGACGCCGGCGACCAGCGCTGCCCCGAAGGCGCCGCCCTCGGCCGCACCCTCGGTCGTCACAACGTCGCAGCCGAACAGGTCGGCCTGCATCTGCCGCCAAAGCACCGAGCGCGCGCCGCCGCCGGACGCCTTGATCAGCGTGCGGCCGATGCCGGCCTTCTCCATCAGCGCAAAAATGTCGAAGAGCGAGTGGGTCACGCCCTCCATGACGCTTCGGGCCATCTCCTCCGCGCCGTGACGCGTCGTCAGCCCGACGAACCCGCCGCGCGCCGACGGGTCCGGATGCGGGCAGCGCTCGCCGTTGAGATAGGGCAGGAAGAGCAGTCCGCGCGCGCCGACCGGGGCCTTTTCGGCAAGTGCCGCGATCTGCTCGGCCGTCGGCACGGCGCCGTCGGCGAAGCCCGCCAGCAGGGCGCGCAGCCACTCCACCGCCCCGCCGGCATTGAGCGACACGCCCATGCAGTGCCACTTGTCCGGCGCCACGTTGCAGAAGACCTGCAGTCGGCCATCGGGATTTTCGACCGGCTCGTCGAGCGCGGCCGCGAGAATGCCGGCCGTGCCGATGGTGGTCTGCAGTTCGCCCGGCGCGATCACGCCCGAGCCGATCGTCTGGATGACGCTGTCGCCGCCGCCGCCGACCACCGGGATGCCCGCCTTCAGGCCGAAAAGCACCGATCCCGACCGGCTCACCCGGCCGCTCACCACATGCGATTCATGGCAGGGCGGCAGCAGCGCGGCATCGATCTCCATGAGGTCGAGCAGGCCCGCCGCCCAGGCCCGGCGGCGCGGGTCGAACAGGCCGGTGCCGGATGCGTCGGAAACCTCGGTCGCCAGCTCGCCGGTGAGCACGAAGCGCAGATAGTCCTTGGGATTGAGCACATGGCGCAGCCGGCCGAACAGTTCCGGCTCGTGGTTGCGCATCCAGAGAATCTTGCCGCCGGTATAGCCGACGAGCATGCGGTTGTTGGTGTGCCGGAGCAGCCCCTCGATGCCGCCGGCGCGCGTCGTGATGTCGGCGCATTCTGCGCCGTTGCGCTGGTCGTTCCACAGAATCGCCGGCCGCAGCACCCGATGTTCGGCGTCGAGCGGCGTCAGCCCGTGCATCTGGCCGGAGAGGCCGATGGCCCCTACCTCGACGTCGGGCCGCAGCGCCAGCACGCCGGCGACCGCGGCGCGCGCGCCGTCGATCCACAGCCGCGGATCCTGCTCGGTCCAGCCCGGGTGAGGCTGCGACAGGCCGTAGGTTTCCGTCCGGCTGGCCAGCACGGCGCCGGTCGCGTCGATCAGCAGCGCCTTGCAGCCGGACGTGCCGATGTCGATGCCGAGAAGGCTTTGGGTCAAAACCTACCTCCCCTTCGGCTCGTCGTAGCGGATGCGGACATGCTTGAAGTTGAGGTATTCGAGCATGCCCTCGCGGCCGTGCTCGTAGCCGACGCCGCTCTGCTTGCGGCCGCCATAGGGCGCGTTCATGATGCCGGCGTCGACATTGTTGACGGCGACATTGCCGTAGTCCAGCCGCCCCGACAGATAGCGGATCTCGTCCATGTCCTTGGCGTAGACGTAGGATGCGAGGCCGTAGGGCGTGTCGTTGGCAAGCTCGATCGCCTCGTCGAGGCCGTCGAAGGCCATGACGCCGACCAGCGGCCCGAACGTCTCCTCGGTCATCACCTTCATGGCGTGCGTGCAGTCCGAGACCACCGTCGGGCGGAAGAAATGCCCGCGCGCAAAGGCCTCGCCCCGCGGCGCGCCGCCGCCGGCGACCAGCTTCGCGCCCTTGGCCAGCGCGTCGGCCAGATGTTCTTTTGTCTTGGCGAGCGGCTCGGCCGAGGCCATGGCGCCGACATCGGCGTCCGGCTTGTCGATGCCGTTGGCGATGACCAGTTTGTCCGCCGCCTCGCACAGGCGCTTCACGAACTCGGCCGCAATCGGCCGGGCGACGTAGATGCGGTTTATGGCGATGCAGATCTGGCCCATGTTGCGAAACGAGCGCCGCACCGCTCCCTTCACCGCCGCGTCGAGGTCGGCCGAGGCCGTCACGATCAGCGGGCAGTTGCCGCCGAGCTCCAGCGACAGCCGCTTGATGGTCGGGCACGACTGCTGGATGCGCAGGCCGACGGCGCTCGATCCGGTGAAGGCGATCTTGTCGACCCCGGGATGCTCGACCAGCGCCTGCCCGACCTTCGCGCCCGGTCCAGTCAGGACGTTGACGACACCTGCCGGAATTTTCGCCTTCTCGGCCATCCTTGCAATGGCGAGCGCGGTGAACGGCGTCAGCTCGGCCGGCTTGATGACGATGGTGCAGCCGGCGGCGAGCGCGCCGCACAGCTTCCAGCCGATCAGTTCCGCCGGGTAATTCCAGGGCGTGATCGCTCCGACTACCCCGATCGGCTCGCGCACGACCAGACTGTCGATGTCGGTCGTCGTGTTCGGCACGATCTCGCCATGAATGCGCACCGCCTCCTCGGCGTAGAAATGGCAGGCTTCCGCCAGCTTCAGGATCTCGCCCCTGGCCTCGTTGAGCGGCTTGCCCTGCTCCTGCGTCATGGTGCGCGCCATAGCGTCGGCTTCGGTTGTGATGGCATCGCCCAGCCGCCGCAGCGCTTTCGCACGCTCGGCCGGCGCAAGGCGCGACCAGATCCTGAACGCCTTGCGCGCCGCCGCAACCGCCGCGTCGATCTCGGCCGGCGTCGCCGCCGCGATGTGGCCCAGCACCTCGCCGGTGGCGGGATTCTCGACCGGAATCCGCTCCCCCTCGCCTCGGCGCCAATCGCCGTCTATGAAGAGTTTTTCGGCAAGGTCGTGTATCAAGGCCGGCATTCCTCCGCACTGCACGCGCGCCGCTCCACGAGCGACAAACCCTCATAATATAGATTTACTACTTCAGGCAAGCACCCGTTCCACGACCATGGAGAACCGCCTGTCCGGCAGCCATTTCGGATCAAGGCATTATTCGCAAACGATTTTATTGCGAATTGGCGACGGCGAGCACGCCGCTTGAGGCCTTCCCATGCCATCGGAATGCTGCTTTTTGCACGATGCCTTGATCAACAAAGCGGCCAAATGCTAGTGCTACTAACATCACGAGCCCGGCTGCTTCCGGCAACGACGTCTCGCATGGTATCTCGGCGCGGGCGTGGGGCTTACCCGCGCATGAAGGGAGGAATCGAATGTCATACATGTCGCAGTTCGAGTTGACCGGCCGCCTCGCGCTGGTCACGGGCGCGGGCCAGGGGATCGGCGAAGCCTGCGCCACGGCGCTCGCCGAGGCCGGCGCACGCGTCATCGTCACCGACCTCGACCCGGCGCGTGCCGAAGCCTCGGCGCAGCGGATCGCCGCCCGCGGGCTGCAGGCGGAATCGCGTCCGCTCGACGTCACCCGCACGGACCAGCTCGATGCCCTCGCCGGCGAGCTGCCGCCGCTCGACGTGCTGGTGTGCAATGCCGGCATCGCCTCCAACACGCCGGCCGAAGACGTCTCCGACGCGGAATGGGATCGTGTGATCGGCATCAACCTGACGGGCGTGTTCAAGACCTGCCGCGCCTTCGGCCGAAAAATGCTCGGCGCCGGCAAGGGCTCGATCGTCAATATCGGCTCGATGTCGGCCGACATCGTCAACACGCCGCAGCCGCAGTGCCACTACAATGCCTCCAAGGCAGGCGTGCACCATCTGACGCGGTCGCTGGCGGTGGAATGGGCGCTGCGCGGCGTGCGCGTCAACGCCGTGGCGCCGACCTATATCGAGACGCCGCTGCTCGCCAACCTCGAGGACCAGAGGGGCATGGTCGACCGCTGGATCGACCTCACCCCGATGAAGCGTATGGGCCAGCCGAGGGAGATCGCCTCGGTGGTGCTGTTCCTCGCCTCCGACGCCTCCAGCCTGATGACCGGCAGCATCGTGACGGCCGACGCCGGCTACACGTCGATCTGATCAACCCTGACGACTGTTTGAATGACCGCTCGACCCTCCGTCGAGAGGGGAAGGGCGGCGGGCTCGGCATAGCTCCCGCCCCTAGATGGCAGGGCAGTTGCACACGAATTCACCCCCACCCCTAACCCCTCCCCACAAGGGGGAGGGGAATCGGCTGGCACCTCGACCGCGCGCCACTCGTTGACGGTTGCGCGCCGCCATAGCGGCCGTAAAGTCCCCCTCCCCCTTGTGGGGAGGGGTTAGGGGTGGGGGTAGCGCCACAGCGATTACCCTGCCCTCTTAAGGAGGATGCCCAGCGTAGCGCGGCGGGCGACCAACGGCGTGCCACCCCCCAGATCTCAGGCCAGATCGATCGCCCTCTTCTCGGCGATGCTCTGCTCCGCCGCCAGCACGATGCGCAGCGAGTTGACCGCCGCGTCCATCGATTCCGACAGGTCGATATCCTCGCGGATCGCCTTCCGGAAAAACGCCTGCTCGCGGTCGCACAGTTCCTGATGCCCCGGCTCGTCGGTCATGGAAAAAATCTCGTCCGGCTTCGACCAGTTCTTGTCCTCGTCGACGGCCGCGTGGTGGATTTTGATGGCGTCGGTCTTGGTATGTTTGTCGATGTCGGCGGAATCGGAGAGCTTTTCCGCCTCCTTCGCCCCGCCGCCCTGGTTGGCGACGATCGATACGGCCCCCTTCGGCCCGACCACGTCCTTCACGAAATAGGCGACCTCGCTCATCATCGGGCCCCAGCCGGCCTCGTACCAGCCGACCGAACCGTCGTCGAAGGTGACGTGCAGGTGCCCGTAATTGTCCTTGTCGGCCTCCGCCCACAGTTTTGCGCCGATGCCGTGCACCCGCACCGGTTTCGCGCCGGTGAGCTGGCACATCACGTCGACATAATGCACGCCGCAGTCGACGATCGGGATCAGCGAGTCGATCAGGTTCTTGTGCCAGTGCCAGGCCGGGCCGCTCGACTGCTGGTTGAGGTTGAGCCGCATCACCAGCGGCTTGCCGAGCGTCCGGCCCATCTCGATGAACTTGATCCAGGAGGGATGGACGCGCAGGATGTAGCCCAGCACCAGCTTCTTGTTCCTGGCGCGCGCCGCGGCCACCACCTTCTCGGCGTCCTCGATGTTGGTAGCGATCGGCTTTTCCATGAAGACGTGGCAGCCGGCGTCGAACGCCTTCAGCGCGTATTCGGCATGGGTGTTCGGCCAGGAGTTGATCGACACCGCATCGGGTTTGGCCTCCCTCAGCGCCTGGTCGTAATCCTCGTAGAGCGGGTAGCCCTTCAGCTCGTCCGGGATCCTTTTGGCTTTGATCGAACGGCTCATCAGCCCGACGATCTCGAAACCGGGAATGCGATGATAGGCGCTGGCGTGCGACGCCCCCATGTTGCCGAGGCCGACGACGAGGATTTTGACTTTGTCAGGCATGGTGCCCTCCCGATAGCGCTATAGTTCCATGAAGGTCGGCGCTTCCCACCCCCCTCTGTCCTGCCGGACATC
>NZ_PXYK01000047.1 GCF_003012745.1 Kumtagia ephedrae
GGGGTGCGAAAGGGCTCATCGTCTCAATTATTCCGCCTAATCCGGTTTCCAGCCGCGCAGATGAGTGGGACGGTGCTCGCCCGAGTCAAGCACCTTCTGCATCGCCTCCCAGGTGCGGATGTTCTTCGCCACATAGGCTTCGCCGACCGCCGCCGCCGCGCGTGCGAAGAGCGGGCCTTTCAGTCTCGCCAGTTCCTCCTGCGCAACCTCCCGGTACCAGGGATTGCGGTCGACAAGGGCAATGTCGGTAAACCCGGCGCGCTCCATTGCCTGGCGGTAGCGCGCCGGCGAAGCCATTGCGAAGCTAAGCCCCTCGGCTGCGACATAAGCCTTCATGTCTGGCGACGGCTCGTCGCCATGAGAAATCAGCCAGTCGCTTGCCGCAAACACGCCGCCCGGCTTGAGAACCCGAAGAATGTCGGAGAACAGCGAGTCCTTGTCCGGCACATGCAGCAAGGCGTCCTTGGAGAACACCGCATCGAAGGTTTCTGCCGCGAACGGCAACGGCCCCGGCGGGGCCTGCACGAAGGTCGCGCGTTCCGACAGCCCTTTCGCAACGGCCTGCTCGCGGGCGCGCAAAATCACCGGCGCCTCTATGTCGAAACCGGTGACGTGGCCGGCATCGTGATGCTCGATCAGGTGCAGCGCGATGCCGCCCGCGCCGCAGCCGACATCGAGTACGGATTTGCCCTTCAGCGACAGGCCGGCCAGCACCCGGTCGACCTCCTCCGGACCGCCCGGCGACAGATATCCCTCGCCCCAGAGCGCCTCGAGGAAGCGGATTGCCGTATCGTCGTACTCCGGTTCGCCGGGTTGGCCGTGAGTCATCGCGAAAGGTTCATCTCGAACGCTGATCGATAGCCGACTTTCCGGAAAAGCCTATAACAATGCTCGCAAAACGCAAGGAAGTTTGTTGAACATTCATTCAAAATGTCTGGACAGTTCCGCCGCGTCCGTGCCAGATTTGCCAGAAATGGGGAATGCCGAGGCATGAAAAGCTGGGACGCGATCGTTGTCGGCGCGGGCCATAACGGCCTTGTCAACGCCTGCTACCTGCAGCGGGCGGGGCTGGATGTGCTGGTGGTCGAGAAGAACGAATGGGTAGGTGGCGCGGCGGTCAGCCGCTCGCTGACGCCGGGTTTTCTCTATTCCAACTGCTCCTATGTCTGCTCGCTGTTCCGCCCCGAGATCATGCGCGACCTGGAACTGCCGAAGTTCGGGCTGCAGGTGATCTCCTACGAGGGCGGCGCGGTGTTCACCCGCGACGGCGACTATCTCGCGAACTACCGCGACCACCATGCGCACCGCCGCGAATTCGCGCGTTTCTCCAGGAAGGACGCGGAGGCCTACGACCGCTACGCCCGCGACGTCACGCGGCAGTGCCGCTTCATCCAGCCGCTCTTGATGCGCACCGCGCCGGACCCGACCTCGCTGAAGCCGCGCGACATTGGCGAGTTGCTCTACCTAGGCAGGAAATTCGCCGGACTCGGCGCCCGCGAGATGGCCGACACCCTGCGTTTCTGGACCATGTCGATCTCCGACTTCCTCGACGAATATTTCGAGACCGACGTCATCAAGGCCAACTTCGCGCTCTCCGGCATCATCGGCACCGCACTTGGGCCGATGTCGCCCGGTACGGCCTATGTGCTCCTGCACCACTACATGGGCGAGGTCGACGGCTCGGTCGGCGCCTGGGGTTATGCGCGCGGCGGCATGGGCGCGATCACAAAGGCGCTGGCCGATTCGTTTCGTGCGTCGGGCGGCACAATCCGCACCGAGGCCGAGGTGGAGCGCATCCTGGTCGGGAACGGCCGCGCCGGCGGCGTCGTGCTTGCCGGCGGCGAGGAAGTCCGCGCCAAGCTGGTGGTTTCCAACGCCGACGTGAAGCGCACCTTCCTGAAATTCGTCGAGGAGAAGGAACTGCCCGACATCTTCCTACGCCGCGTGAAAAATTTCCGCATGCGCGGCTCGTCGGGCAAGGTCAACATCGCGCTGGATTCCATGCCGGAATTCCCGGCCCTGCCGCCGGATTCGCCCTGCCTGCGCGCCGACATGCATTTCACCGACTCCGTCGAGCGCATGGAGCGCGCCTACGACGACTGGAAGGCGGGACGCTGGTCGGCCGATCCCTTCCTCGACATGGTCATCCCGACCACGCTCGACCCGACGATGGCGCCGCCGGGAAAGCATTTCATGAGCTGCTTCGTGCAATATTGCCCGCCCAAGGTCGAGGGACGCGACTGGACGGACGCCGACCGCGACGCCTTCGGCGAAACCGTGATCTCGCAGATCGCAGACTACTCGCCGGGCTTCCGCGACCGCATCGTCCACATGGAAATCCGCACGCCGCGCGAGCTTGAGGCAGAAGTCGGCCTCACCGAAGGCAACATCTTCCAGGGCGAACTCACCTTCGACCAGCTGCTGTTCAACCGCCCGGTGCCCGGTTACGCGCAGTACCGCTCGCCGATCGGCGGGCTCTATATCTGCGGCTCCTCCACCCATCCGGGCGGCGGCGTCATGGGCGCGCCGGGCCGCAACGCCGCCACCGAAATTCTGCGCGACCTGAAGCGCGGCGTAAAACATATGAGCCCGGCCCATGACGTCATTTGATGCGATCGTCATCGGCGGCGGCCACAACGGTCTCGTCTGTGCCTCCTTTCTCGCGAGATCCGGCCGCAAGGTGCTCGTGCTCGAAGCCGAGTCCGAAGTCGGCGGCGCCGGCCGCGGCCTTGAGTTCGCTCCGGGTTTTCGCGTCTCCATGGCGCATCTGCTCAACCGCCTGCATCCCGAGATAATCCGGGTGCTGGAGCTGGAAAAACATGGGTTTGCGCCGCCCATGGCTGTCGCATCTGGAAGTACCCCCACCCCTAACCCCTCCCCTCAAGGGGGAGGGGGACTTGCGGCGGTGCGTCTCCCGCAAGACCTCGACAAGTTTGAGCAAGAAGCAGCGACATCGTCCCCCTCCCCCTTGAGGGGAGGGGTTAGGGGTGGGGGTACCTCGCTCGCGCCGAACGTCGTTCTCTCCGCCAACGCCGATCCTTTAGTCCTGACCGGCGCCTATGGCGAGACGCTGGACGGCATCTCGCCGGCTGGCGCCCGCGAATGGGCCGAGGTCCGCGCCCAGTTGTTCCGCTATGCCGGCATTCTGAAGCCGCTGCTTGCCCGCCGTCCGCCGGCGCTGGGCGGCATGGCGCTGGCCGAAACCGCCGCCTTAGCCATCACCGGCCTTTCCCTGAAAAGGCTGGGCAAGGAGGACATGCGCGATTTCCTGCGCGTGCTCTTGATGAACGTCGCCGACTTCGTCGACGAGGGTCTTTCCGACGACCGGCTGAAGGGACTGCTTGCCTTCGACGCCGTGCTCGGCAGCCATCTCGGCCCGCGCTCGCCAACCTCACTGCTCGGCCTCTATTACCGCCTCACCGGCGAGATCGGCGGGCTGCCCGGTGCCCAGCTCCAGCCTCCGGGCGGCATGGGCGCGGTGATGGCCGCGCTGCGCAAGGCCACGGAACGGGCCGGCGCTGCGATCCGCACCGGATCGGCGGTCGGGCGCATCCTGGTCGAAAACGGCCGCGCCGCCGGCGTCGCGCTTGCGGACGGCGAGGAAATCCGCGCCGCGACGGTTATCTCGGCCGCCAATCCGCGCACCACCTTTGTCGATCTCGTCGGCTCGCGCCATCTCGACACCGGCTTCGTCAGGCGAGTCCAGAACATCCGCATGAAGGGTCACGCCGCGAAGCTGCATCTGGCGCTCGACCGCGCCCCGGAATTTTTGGGCCTTCCGCCCGAACACCGCCGCGGCCGGCTCGTCATCGCCCCTTCCACCGACTATGTCGAATTCGCCTTCAACCCGTCGAAATACGGCGAGTTCTCGCCTGAGCCGGCGATGGAGATCACCCTGCCCTCGCTCGATGATCCCTCGCTGGCGCCCGTCGGCGCCTGTGTGCTGTCGGCAACGGTCCTGTACGCGCCCTATGCGCTGAAGGAAGGCTGGGAGAGCGGCAAGCCGAAACTCCTGGAAGCCATCCTTTTGGTGCTGGAGCGCCACGCGCCCGGCTTGCGGAAAACCATCCTGCATTCCGAACTCCTGACGCCGGTTGACATCGAACAGCGCTACCGCATGCCGGGCGGACACTGGCATCACGGCGAATTGCAGGCCGACCAGATGCTGATGTCGCGGCCGGTCTTCGGCGCCGAGGGATACGACACGCCGATTGACGGCCTGTTCCTCGCCGGCGCCGGCTCGCATCCGGGCGGCGGCATCTCCGGCGTGCCCGGCATGAACGCGGCGAAGCGGATACTGGGAATGAAGGCATGAGACATTTCGACGGCAAATGCCTCTCCACCCGCCGCGCCCTCCAGCCGCATTTCCGCAAGCTGAAGCTGGATTCACCGTTCCAGCCTCGCCTGGACGCGCTCAACCTCCAGCAGGCCTGGTACGACTGGGCGGGCTACAAGGCCCCCTCTGCCCTTTGGGACGAGGAGCTCGAATATTTCGCCATCCGCAGCCAGGCGGCGGTCTTCGATATCTCGCCAATGGTCAAATACCGCATCGAAGGCGAGGACGCGGAGGCTTTCCTCGACCGTCTAACCCTGCGCGACGTGACGAAACTCAAGCCCGGCCGTGTCCACTACACCGCCTGGTGCGACGACGACGGTTTCGTGCTCGATGACGGCACCCTGTTCCGCCTGTCGCCAACCCGCTTCCGCCTGTGCTGCCAGGAACGTCATCTGCCGTGGCTGCTCGACAGCGCGCCCGGCTTCGAGGTTGAAATCGAAGAGGAAACCGAAACCGTCGCCGGCCTGGCTTTGCAAGGCCCCACCTCATGGTCGGTGCTGAATGCCGCCGGCTTCGCCGGCTCGGAGAAATTGAAACCGTTCGACATCGCCAGCTTCCCGCACGCAGATGGCGAGGTGACGATCTCCCGCACCGGCTTCACCGGCGATCTCGGCTACGAGCTTTTCGTCGACGCAAAAAATGCCCTCCCGCTCTGGGACCGCCTGTTCGAAGCTGGAAAGCTGTTTGGAGTCAGGGCCATCGGCTATCATGCCCTGAACACCGCCCGCATCGAGGCCGGGCTGATCGTCGCCAATGCCGATTTCGTCACGGCCGAGCATGCCATAAGGCAGGATCGCGTCCGCATGCCGGATGAGATCGGCCTGGGCTTCATGGTTGACCTGAAAAAACCCGGCTACTTCAACGGCCGCCACGCCATCGAGAACGCACGGAAGAAGGGCGGACCGGCTCACGTCCTGGTCGGGCTTGAAATCGAGGGCAACGTGCCCGCCGAGCACGCCATTGTCTATCACCGGAAGACACGCGAGGTCGGCCTGGTCTCGGCGGCGATCTGGTCGCCGCTGGCCAAGCGCAACATCGCCATCGTTAGCCTGCAGCGCGACTACGGCAAGGACGGCACCGCCGACCTCTGGGTCGAAATCTACGCGATGCGCGAGCTGCAATATGTCAGGTTGATGAAGCGGGCGAAGGTGGTGCCGCGGCCGTTCGTAAAGCTCGACCGCCGCGCCGCGACCCCACCTGGGGCGTTCTGACATGCCCGACGACACGCCCGAAGAAGTCGCCGAGCAGTGGGAACTGGTCAACACGCCGCTCGGCGAGCCCTGGTCGGGCCGTACCCGCTACGCCGCCGCGATGTTTTTTCACAAGCGCGGCGAGATGAATGGCGAGACCCTGGAGGTCTACCGGCTGTGCTCGCGTCTGGACAATGAAGACCCGCTGTCGATCATCCGCCAGCGCGGCGTGGGAAAGGCGTGGCTGGAAAGGGTGGGGCGCGGTTTTTTCCCTCCCCCTTGAGGGAGGGTGGCGAGCAAAGCGAGCCGGGAGGGGTTGCTACGGCAGCGCTTCGGAGCAAAGGAACGTCGGCGTTTGGCCGCGGCGACCCCACCCCCGGACCCTCCCCCCAAAAGGGGGAGGGAAAGCCGGCTCACATCGCCGGCTGGGCCTCGATGGTACGCAGCGCCTGCGCCTGGCGCTTGGCGGCGGCCTTCACCGCGTCCTGCACCTTCTCGAAGGCGCGCACCTCGATCTGCCGCACGCGCTCGCGCGAAATGCCGAATTCGGTCGACAGGTCCTCGAGCGTCAGCGGATCCTCTTCCAGGCGTCGCGCCTCGAAGATGCGGCGCTCACGGTCGTTGAGCACCGACATGGCGTCGGTCAGCAGGGCGCGCCGGCTCTCCAGTTCGTCCTGCTCGATCAGCACGTCTTCCTGGCTGTCGTGGTCGTCGACCAGCCAGTCCTGCCACTCGCCGCTCTCGCCTTCGGTGGCGCGGATCGGCGCATTGAGCGAGGCGTCGCCGGAAAGGCGGCGGTTCATCGACACCACCTCCTCCTCAGAGACGTTCAGCCGGGTGGCGATCTCGGTGATCTGGTCGGGCTTCAGGTCGCCCTCGTCGAGCGCCTGGATCTTGCCCTTGACCTTGCGAAGGTTGAAGAACAGCCGCTTCTGGTTGGCGGTCGTGCCCATCTTCACCAGGCTCCACGAGCGCAGGATGTATTCCTGGATCGAGGCCTTGATCCACCACATCGCATAGGTGGCCAGCCGGAAGCCGCGCTCCGGCTCGAATTTCTTCACCGCCTGCATCAGGCCGACATTGCCCTCGGAGATCACCTCGCCGATCGGCAGGCCATAGCCGCGATAGCCCATGGCGATCTTGGCCACGAGCCTCAGGTGGCTGGTAACCAGCTTGTGGGCGGCGCCGGTGTCCTCATGCTCCTGGTACCGCTTGGCGAGCATGTACTCTTCCTGCGGCTGGAGCATCGGAAAGCGGCGGATTTCTTCCAGGTAGCGGGCCAGCCCGCCTTCGCCGGAAACGATACTGGGTAGTGTCTGGGCCATGAAAGCACCCTCCTCTCGCGTAGCTGCCCCCTGAAAAAGGCGGGCATGGGGCACGGCAGCCTTTCGCCTGACCGTGCCAAACACTCTTATACAGGAACAAATCGGGAAAAGACAGGATTTGTTCAACCTGAAACAGTGTGTCACATGAAAGTGAACGACGGTAAGCAGGTATCCGTTAGATACCGCGAAACCCGTGCACGAGTCCAGCCATGTCGGCCGGCATCGGCGCCTCGAAGCGCATCAACTCTTGCGTGATCGGGTGGCGGAAGGCGAGCAGCCGCGCGTGCAGGGCCTGGCGCGGGAAGGTTTCGACGGCCGAACGGAGCGGCTCCGGCAGCCGGTTTGCCTTGGTGCGGAAGCCCGTTCCATAGTCGCGGTCGCCGATCAGCGGATGGCCGATATGCGCCATGTGCACGCGGATCTGGTGAGTGCGGCCGGTCTCCAGCCGGCATTCCAGCAGCGCGGCCTGCACGCCGGAACCACCCTCGCCGTAGCGCTCGAGCACTGCATAGTGGGTGACGGCATGACGCGCATCCTCGCGGCCTTCCGGCACGACGGCGCGGCGCACGCGGTCGGCGGCGCGGCCGAGCGGCGCGTCGACAGTGCCGGCCGGCCGAGCCGGGATGTTCCAGGCCAGCGCCACATAGGCGCGTTCCAGATCGCCGCTGCGGCCGTGGTCGGCGAAGGCTTCCGACAGCGCCTTGTGGGCGCGGTCGGTCTTGGCGGCGACCAGCACGCCGGACGTATCCTTGTCGAGCCTGTGCACGATGCCCGGCCGCCGCACGCCGCCGATGCCGGAGAGGCTGGCGCCGCAATGGTGGATCAGCGCGTTGACCAGCGTGCCGGTCCAGTTGCCGGCAGCCGGATGCACCACCAGCCCGGCCGGCTTGTTGACCACGATCAGTTCGTCGTCCTCGTGGAGGATGTCGAGCGGGATGTCCTCGCCCTGCGGCTCCGCCGGCTCCGGTTCGGGCAGCAGAATCGCAACCGCTTCCCCCGCCGCCAGCTTGCGCTTCGGCTCCGTCACCGCCGCGCCGCCGACGCTCACCGCCCCCTGGCGGATCAGCGCCTGCAGGCGGCTGCGTGACAATTCGCCGCCGAGTTCGGCCGCCAGCCACTGGTCGAGCCGCTGGCCTGCGGCGTCCGGACCCGCCGTCAGCCCTTTCCAGGCCGCTCCGCCTTCGCTATCAGGAGCGTCGATCGCCTGCCCGGAAGTTTTCATGACACGGCCTGCATTTGACCACGAGGAGGAAAAGCCGCTCGACCCCGCGGTCGAGAAGGTGCGCAAGAAGCTCGTCCGCTTCGTCGCAGTCAATCTCGGGCTCTTGTTCGTCGCCCTTATGGCCGTGGTGGCGGCGATTGTCTACAAGACCCGCACCGAAGCCCCGACGGTCGTCGAGGCACCGGCTTCCGACATTCCCGTGCCGGCCGGCGCGGTTGCCGTGCCCGCCGGCACGGTGCTGGAGGGCGAGATCGCCCTGCCCGCCGGCGCGAAAATCGTCTCGCAATCGCTGTCCGGCAGCAGGCTGTCGCTCGGCCTCGAACTCTCCGACGGCAACCGCGCCATCTATCTCTACGATCTTGCCGAGCGCCGCATCGTCGGTCGCTTCGCCGTCACCGCGCAATGACCGACGCGGCACCGGCCGGCGCCGAACGGCGGATCGCCACCGTCACGCTGGTGGTCGCCGACTATGACGAAGCGATCGCCTGGTATATCGAAAAGCTCGGCTTCCGGCTGTTCGAGGACAACGATCTCGGCGACGGCAAGCGCTGGGTGACGGTCGGCCCGACGGGCGGCGGCATCCGCCTGCTGCTGGCGCGGGCCGCCGGCGACGCGCAGCACGCCCGCATCGGCGACCAGACCGGCGGCCGCGTCTTCCTCTTTCTCGAAACCGACGATTTCGCCCGCGACCACGCGGCCATGCTGGCTGCCGGCGTCTCCTTCCGCGAAACGCCACGGCACGAGCCCTACGGCACCGTCGCCGTCTTCGCCGACCTCTACGGCAATCTCTGGGATCTGCTGCAGCCGAAGCGCTGAACCGCTCCTGCCGCGCACAGGCCCGTGCCTTGATCTGCCGGCGCGCGGCGGCGAGCGCGATGCGGCCCCTACGTGTAGGCCTGACAGGCGGCGCAGCATCGCGAACTCACCAACGGTGCCGGATGAAGAACTCTGCTGGCGACGCTTGCGCAATGCCCGCATAAACCGTGCGAAAACCCGGTTGCATTTTCAATTCGCCCAGCCTAAGTACGGCACCACTGGTCAGCGCCCATCGTCTAGCGGTCAGGACGGCGCCCTCTCACGGCGCAAACAGGGGTTCGATTCCCCTTGGGCGTACCAGCAGTTTGGTGGTTTAGCCGAAATTCCTAAGCCTTCCCCAATATCTTACCAAGATACGGCTGTGGACGCAGGTGACAGAAGGCCGGAATCTCGACTTACCATTGGCGGCTCCGTTTCTTCAGTTGGCAGCCACCACATCGATTTGAGAGCCGAAGGCGGAACGGTGACGCTCCGGACTGCAAATCCGGCGTAGCGGGTTCAATTCCCGCTCGGCTCTCCAATCGATCGCCTGCCCCAAGGCTGGCCGGCTCAATCAGACGGCGCGGCACAAGCCGCGCCGCCTTTGCCGGGGGTTGCGCCGATCAGATGATGATGAAATCCTGGAAGGTCAGGATCGGAACGTCGCCCGAAAAATTGTCGGCGATCGCAAAGAGGACGGCCGACTGACCGCCGGCGCCGTCCGCGTCGTAATAGATGCCGCCGGTATTCTGATTGTAGAGAATGCGGTCGTTGGCATCGACAGCCTGGCCGGTACCGATGACCTTGAACTCGTTCGCCTTCAACGTGCCGAGCGTCTGGCCCGCCCAATTGAAGATGGCGTCGTCGAGCCTGATGGAATCGTCGAGAGGCCGGAAATCGCCGATGTGATCGACGTTGCCGGCGAGCGCGGTGTCGAACACGAAATTGTCCTTTCCGTCGTCGCCGTAGAGGAAGTCGCGTCCGAGTCCGCCATTGATGAGGTCGCCGCCGTCACCGCCGTAGATTGTATCTACGCCCTTGTCGCCCCTAAGCCGGTCGCCGAAATCGGAGCCGATCATCTGGTCGTCGCCCGCGCTCGCAGTGATGTGGACGGCCGATGTCGCCATGTTGGCTTCGATGTTCAGGTCCTGCGGCTCAGTGAAGCGGCTCGAGAAGTTGAGAGTTCCACCGGCTCCCTGGAGGAAGATGCTGAAGTCATCGGCGTTGTTGTTCACGCCGAATTTGATGATGTTTTTCAGCTGGGCAGCGGAGGCGAAGAGGTTGGTAGAGTCTACTATCAGTTCTTCGATTCCGACGATGTTCAGACCCGCATTCAACTCGTTGTTGAAGCCGGGTCCGGTCAGGTGAATCCGGTCATAGCCGGAGCCGCCGTCGATCAGGCCGGTCTGGCCGATCTGGATGTTGAAGAGATCGTTTCCGCCATTGCCGCGCAGGCTGTCGTTGCCGCCGCCCACGCCTTGGAAGATGTCGGTGCCGTTGCCGGCGCTGATCGTGTTCTGGTTTGCGTCGATTGTATAAGTCGTCATGGTTCATTTCCTGATGTTTCTTGGGAGATGGTTGCACAGGTGCGAGCCGGCTTTGGTTCTCAGACAGTAATGCCAGATCACCGCGACAGGATTCGAAGGTGATCGAGCCGCATGCCTTTCAAATTTTCTGACATGACTTGGCAGTGAACCTGGACCGACTCTTTCGCGAGCCGCATGTGGCAAGACGCGCAGCTTTTCCAGTGGTATATTTCCGTCTTCGTGTAGTGAGACGGACATTGGGCTTGGTGCTTGGTACACCGGTCCCGTTGAAGGTGTGTCTAAAGGAGAGTCGTGGAAGACCGCGTGGGAGAAAGCATGGAAAGGGCCATGGAATCGACCGGGCGAAGCCCGGCCGAAAAAGGGCAGGCGCTGGAGATTCGTTTTTTCGGGCCGCTGGCGGTTCGCCGGAAGGGCGTAACGCTGACGCTGCCGGCGTCGCGCAAGGCGCGCGCCCTCCTGGCTTACTTGGCGCTTTCGCCGCATCCTGCGCCGCGCAGCCAGCTCTGCGATCTTTTGTGGGACGTTCCAAACGACCCTCGTGGCGAGCTGCGCTGGTGCCTGAGCAAGATCAGAAGTCTTGTCGACGACCCCGGCCGGCGCAGGGTGCAGGCACAAGGAGAGACGCTCACGCTCGATCTCGCCGATTGTTTTGTGGACGCGGCTGCCGTCGTGCGTGCATCGCAGGAGGGTTTCGAGACATTTACCCCGGTGCGGCTGAAGGCACTGGCCGACCTGATCGCCGGCGACTTTCTGGCAGGCTTGGAGATCGACCGCAACCCGGCCTTCGAGGGCTGGCTGGTCGCGCAGCGCCGCCGCTTCCGCGACCTTCACGCCAGCCTGCTGGAGTATTTGACAAGACGTCTTCCGGACGATGAGGCCCGCATCTATCTCGACCGCTGGCTTCAGCTCGCCCCGTTCGATCTTCTCCCTCATAAGGCTCTTCTGACCGCGCTGGCCGCGCAGAATCGGATTCGCGAAGGGGAAGAGCACCTGGCGGCGACGGCAAGACAGTTCGATGCCGAGGGCGTCGACTTCGCGCCGTTGCGCGCGGCATGGCACTCCGCCAGGGGGCGGTCGGCGGCAACGCCGGCATCTCGTGCGATCGGGGCGGAGGACAAAGCTGCGCCCGCCATATTGCTGTCGCTGCCGGTCAAACCCTCGATTGCCGTCTTGCCTTTCACCAATATGAGTAATGACCGGCAAGACGAATCCTTCGCGGACGGGCTGACCGAAGATCTGATCACCGATCTGTCCAGGAATGCCGGATTGTTCGTGATCGCCCGCAATTCGGTCTTCGTCTACAAGGGGCAATCGGTTGATGTGCGCCAGGTGTCGCAGGAGCTTGGCGTCCGTTATGTTCTGGAGGGCAGCGCGCGGCGCGCCAGCGGGCGGGTGCGCATCAACGCCCAGCTGATCGACGCCGTCGCCGGCGAACATGTGTGGGCGGAGCGCTTCGACAGGACCCTTGAGGACATCTTCGCGGTTCAGGACGAGGTGAACGGCCGCATCGTCGAGGCGCTCATCGGCCGGTTGACCGTGCCGGCGCCGCGCAAGCGGCCCCAAAACCTCGAGGCCCACGATCTTTGCGTACGCGCCCGCGTGCTTACCGAAGAATCGCCGCAGACGGCGCGCGAAGCCTATCTGCTGCTCAAACGGGCAATCGAACTCGAGCCGTCATTTGCCGAGGCGCACGGTTTGCTTGCCTACAACCGATGGCTCGGATGGACGCATTTCGGAGAGCCGGAGGATCCGAACCGGATTATGGCGGTGAAGCTTGCCGAAAGGGCCGTCGCGCTCGATCCCAACGACGCCGGCTGCCATTATTTTCTCGGCACCATTTTGGCTTATGACAGGCGCTGGCAGGAATCGGATGCGGCGTTCGCCAGGGCGCTGGAGATCGATCCGAACCACGCCGACACCTGGGCGGCGCTGTCGGACATGTCCGTCCTCGACGGCCGGATCGCGGACAGCCTGGAGCAAATCCAGAAGGCGCTGCGGCTGAACCCGTATCCGGCCTGCTGGTATTTCTGTCACCTCGGCCAGGCTCAATATGCCGCCGGCGACTACGAGTCCGCGGTCGAGACGCTGCGTCGGGAAGAGACCTACCGCACCAATTCGCGAAAATTCCTCGCGGCAAGCCTCGCGCAGCTCGGGCGGGTGGACGAGGCCGGCCGGGAGCGGGAAATGTTCCTGGTAGCCCATCCACATTTCACGATCGGCCATTGGACAAATTCGCAGCCCCTGCGTGACGCGGCCGTGCGGGAGCATTTTGTGGATGGCTTCCGCAAGGCCCGCCTCCCGGAATGATGGATGAAGGATAGTCCCTGCCGATACCGATAGCGCTCATGAAGCGCGCCCGGTCGAGCGTGCAGCCGATCGTACGGGCCATGCGTCGGCCTCTGCCGATCCGTTTCCAGTCGTCGCATATGACAGTCCCGCCGACAAGAATGAAACAAAGCTCGCTCGCGCGGAAATCGGCGCGAAACGGCGTGATGGGCTGCTGCCGACCTTCCGGGCATATCGGGATGATCGGTTTTCCCGGCGCTTTGGCCGCCATTACGCGGCCCTCGTCGTCGGGCGAACGGCAGAGCCGCCGCCGATTGCCCAGGCAGCTTCCGGATGTTCGTTGAGACAAGGATTGCGACGCCACGTGAAACCTGAATTTAGTCTTATCAATAAGACGCGGGAAATTGAGCTTGGGGAGCGGATCGATGACTTTCGGTCTGTTTTTTCGACGCACTATATCTACGTTTTTCTTCTGGGCATCAGCAGCCACTGCAGATGGTGCGCAAGCCGCATCATGCGGAAAAACCGCAGCGGGCTTCGAGACCTGGAAGCGGGGATTCGCGACCGAAGCAGCTAGAAGAGGCGTCGGATCCAAGGCGCTGGCGGCATTCGCCACCGTGCACTACGTCGTCAAGACGATCCAGTACGACCGCACGCAGCCCAACTTCAAGCTCTCGCTGAACCAGTATCTCGCCAAGCGCGGTGGCGCGGCGCTGACCTCCGCCGGCAGGGGACACAAGCGAAGCAACGCGGCCCTGTTCGCGCGGATCAAGGCTCGATACGGCGTGCCGCCCGGCCCGCTGATCGCCATCTGGGGTCTGGAATCGCGCTTCGGAAGCCGCATCGGCAGCACGCACATCCTCTCCAGCGTGGCGACGCTCGCCTACGACTGCCGGCGCTCGGCCTATTTCACCACGCAACTCTACGCCGCGCTTAAACTCATCGACAAAAGCAGGCTGAGCGGCGGCGCGATGGGCTCGTTGCATGGCGAGATCGGTCAGACGCAGTTTCTTCCGGCCAACGTGCTGAAATATGGCGTGGACGGCGACGGCGACGGCCGCGTCGATCTGGCCCGGAGCAAGGCCGACATTCTGTTCTCGACCGCCAACTACCTGAAGGCCAAGGGCTGGCGGACAGGTGCCGGCTACCAGCCGGGCGAGCCCAACTTCCAGGTGATCCAGCGCTGGAATGCCGCCCGTGTCTACCAGCAGGCGATTGCCTCGATCGCCGCTGACGTAGACCGGGATTGACGCTGTCGCCAGACGCTCGAGCCCGGCCACGGCGCACGCCCGGCGGCGACCGACGCCTCAGGCCGCGCTGCTGGCTCCGCTCGCAGCCGTGGCCGCGCCGCTGGCATGCGCGCGGTTGGCCTCCAGGCGCTCTCGCGCCATCTTGTCGACGGCGGCGCGCAACTCGGGATGGCGGGTCATGAACTGGTTGAAGTCGCGCCGCTCCAGCACCAGGAAATCGCAGAAGTCGACGGCGATCACGTCGGCGGTGCGCCGCGAGCCGCTGAGCAGCGCCATCTCGCCGAAGAAGGAGCCGGCCTCCAGCGGGATGGCGCGCCCGCCGACCCTGACCTCGACCGCGCCGGACGCGATGAAATACATGCCGTCGGCACGGTCGCCGGTGCGCAGCACGCGCTCGCCGGGCGAGGCAGATTTCGGCCGGAACAACAGCAGCAGTTCCTCCCTGTCCTCCTCGCCGACGGCCGACAGCAGCGGAAAGGTTTCCTGCAGCGCCTGGATCTTCACATGCCGCGCCCGTTCGCGCTCCTCCTGCTGCGCCTTGATCCGGCCGAGCTCGCCGACCAGGGCGTCGTGGCGCTTGCGGCCATAGCCGGCGGCGACCGCCGGCCATTTCATGCGCAGCCATTTCTGCAGCTCGCCGGTGACCAGGAAAGCGAGCGGATTGAGGGTTATCGACAGCAGCGCCCCGGCGAGCACCAGGTCCTGCCCCTCCGTCGGGATGAGCCCGTAGGCCACGCCCAGCCCGACCAGGATGAAGGAGAATTCCCCGATCTGCGCCAGTCCCGCCGCGACCGTCAGTCCCATGCTCACGGGATAGCGCAGCAAGAGCACGATGCCGAGGCCGATCACCGACTTGCCGATCATGATCAGCGCCAGCACGCCGAGCACGGCGAGCGGGTCCTCGACCAGAACCGACGGATCGAACAGCATGCCCACCGAGACGAAGAAGACGACCGAGAAGGCGTCCTGCAGCGGCAGCGATTCGGCGGCGGCCCTGTGGCTGAGATGCGATTCGCCGAGCACCAGGCCGGCAAAGAAGGCGCCGAGCGCGAAGGACACGCCGAACACCTCCGCCGAGCCGTAGGCGATGCCGACGGCGAGCGCCAGGACCGACAGCGTGAACAGCTCGCGCGAGCCGGTGCGCGCCACCTTGGTAAGAATCCAGGGCAGGACTTTCGGTCCAAGGAAGATGGCGAGCACGGCGAAGATGCCGACCTTGGCGAGGGTCGTGACCAGCGTCAGCGCCAGCGAGCCTCCCGCCGCCTCTGCGCCATGCGCGGCGTCGGCTGTGGCAGCGACACCGCCAGTCCCGCCGAGCACCTCGGCCAGCGCCGGCAGCAGCACCAGCGCCAGCACCATGGCGAGATCCTCGACGATCAGCCAGCCGACGGTGACCCGGCCGCTCGGCGTGTTGACGAGGTTGCGCTCCTCCAGCGCCTTGAGCAGCACCACGGTACTGGCGACCGACAGGCTCAGGCCGAGCACGATGCCGGCGCCCAGCCCCCAGCCCCACGACGAGGCGAGGCCGATGCCGAGCAGCGTCGCAAGCACGATCTGGCCGATCGCGCCGGGGATGGCGATGCCGCGCACCGCCAGGAGGTCGGCCGCCGAGAAATGCAGACCGACGCCGAACATCAGCAGGATGACGCCCATTTCGGCGAGCTGGCTGGCCAGCGCCCCGTCGGCGACGACGCCGGGGGTGAACGGGCCGATCATGATGCCGGCGACGAGATAGCCGACCAGCGGCGGCAGGCGCAGCCGGTCGGCGAGGTAGCCGAAGATCGACGCGAGCACGAAGCACACGGCTATCGTGGCGATCAGAGTCACTTCGTGATGCACCGCGTCCCCCCTTTTTATTCTGTGCGGCTGTTCCTTGCCTCGCGCCCCTTCCAATGCCGGGAAAGCCGGGCGATCGCAAGACTTTGATCGCGGCGGCGCGGCCAGGAGCGACCTTGCGGCAGCGAGGTGGCGGCTTGACATTCCGCCGGCCAGGCCCGACTTCCTTCCGGCCGAAAGGGAGACCCTGATGCCAGAGCCTCGACGATCGACGATCGATGCGGGAGAAGTCGACCGCTTTTCCGCGCTTGCCGCCGAATGGTGGAACCCGAACGGGAAGTTCCGGCCGCTGCACAAGTTCAACCCGGTGCGTCTGTCCTACATACGCGACCAGGTGGCGGCACGCTTCGGCCGCGATATCCACGAAGCGCGGCCGTTCGAGGGCCTGCGCTTCCTCGACATCGGCTGCGGCGGCGGCCTTCTGTGCGAGCCGATGGCGCGGCTGGGCGCCGAGATCGTCGGCGCCGACGCATCGGCCACCAACATCGAGGTGGCCAGGCTGCACGCCGCCGAATCGGGCGTGACGATCGACTACCGCGCCGTGCCGGCCGAGGATCTGGCCGACGCCGGCGAGAAGTTCGACGTGATCCTCAACATGGAGGTGGTCGAGCACGTCTCGGATGTCGGGCTCTATCTCGCCCGCTGCGCCGAGATGGTGAAGCCTGGCGGCATCATGTTCGTCGCCACCATCAACCGCACCTTCAAGGCCCTCGGCCTGGCGATCATCGGCGCCGAGTATGTGCTGCGCTGGCTGCCGCGCGGCACCCACCAGTACGGCCGGCTGGTGCGGCCGGACGAGCTGGAGAAGGCGCTTGCCGAGGCCGGCATGACCATCGCCGACGGCACCGGCGTCGTCTACCACCCGCTCGCCGGCCGCTGGCAGCGCTCCAAGGACATGGACGTCAACTACATGGTCATGGCGGAGAAGCCTACGGTGGCCTGACCGAGGCGATTATCGCGGCTCGCGCCATGCAGCGGGTCGCCAGCGTCCTGATCGCGATCCCAAATCGGCTGGTCTGATCCCGTACAGGCGATGCTATCCTGCCCGGCGCCGCCCGACAACGGACTTGCCCTTGCGGACCTTCGGCCGTTGCGCGACAGTGCCGCCGTGTAGCTGTCGGACTGCGGGAGGCTTGATGCAGCGCATAGGAGACGCCGTAGAGACCACGGGCGCAAACGCGCCCTGCTCCTTGCCCGTCGAGGCGATGTTCGTCTCCCAGCAGCGCGATACAGGCCTCTCCCACACGTTTGCGCCGTCGCGGGTCGTGCGGACATACGGCGTACCCATGCACGTCGACCAGGACGACCTCACCGCGACATATCGGCGGCAGTCCCTCGATGAGTTCCTTGCCGGCGAAGCGCGGCATGCCGTCGGAAACTACGTGATGGTCGACGTCGGGCCGCGATTGCTGCGGATCATCACGGCTCCGGGCTATTGTGGCGGCTATGTGTACTGCGGAAACGGGAAAGCCGTCGCCAGCACCTTGCTCGTCTCGACGCTCGCGGAAATACCGCAGATCGAGATGGATGGCTTTCCGCTGTGCTTTTTCCTGCAGATCGCGCCGAAGAGCAGTTTCAGTCAGCTGCCGTGCTCGACGCCTTTCCGCGATGTGCGGACGCTTCCGCCTGCCTCGGTGTTCGAGTTCGAGGACGGTGAACTCACGTCGTGTTACAGCTATCTCCTGACCTCGGGACGGCTGCCGCCGCCCAAGTCCTTTGCCGAGGCGATCGACGAGGTGACGGGACGGCTCGCCCATCGCTACCAGGCCCAGGGCAAATCGACGTCGCTGATGTTTTCCGGCGGCGTCGACAGTCTGGTGATCTATCTCAGCCTGCGCGAGAAGATGGACGCGAAGGACATTCGCGTCTTCACGATGGATCATCGAAACAAGACCAACGGTCCGGTTCGCGCCTTCCCGGCCGCGCGAAAGCTGGGTTTCGAGATCGAGCGTGTCACGAAGCAGGCGCTGAAGGAACAGGCCGCCATCGACACGATCAAGGAGATGTTGTCGCAGGACATCGTCAGCATCGGCGCGCTCCACTATGCCCTGATCGGCAGGGACATCGGGGCCCGCGACATTCTGCATGGCCAGAACATGGACGCCCTCGCCAACGTCAACATGACGGTCCTGCATGCCAATCTCGAAAAGGGCTATCTGTCGAAGGCCAAGACGCGGGCTCCCAAGACCCCCGCCGAGGCCAATCGCCAGTTCACCGGGTTTCTCGGAAACCTGATGTTCTCGGAGCTTTATCTCAAGGACGTCACGTTCCAGCGGGAGACCGCGGATTTCTTCGCCTCGCTCAATCCCAGCACTATGCCCGACCCCGATCCGGGCCGGGCCGGCATCATCCGCGGCATGCTGTCCACCCAGCATCCGAATCTCCTGACCAAGGCGAGCTATCCGCTCGATCAGATCGAGGGTCTCGACCGCGAGGCAGCCATCTTTTCCCGCTTCGTGGGCGAGTTCGCGACGCAACCCAGGCATGTCCTCGATGTCCTGCGGTTCTACACCTATAGTTTTCTGGCCAATAAGCGCAATTCGACGTTCCCGCTGCCGGCAGGCAGCCGCACCCTTTTCGTCGCGATGTCCGGCCCGATCGCGAGCTACTTCGTCGGGCGGCCGCGTGGACTATCGCGGGCCACGCAGCCCAAGCGCGAAATCTATGGAACGGCGAGGCAGCTCACCGGAAAGAATTTCAGCGATCTCATTGCGCCGGACGACGACGTCGAGCCTCAATGGCAGACGGAGGGCGTCGACGAGGATGCCCTGGTCCGTGCGAACCTTCATTACGTCGAGCCCGCCAATTCCCGCGTGTTGCCCGCGATCGAGGATGCAACGATCCGGGCATATGTGGAGCGCCTCTATCGCGACACGCTCGGCAGCTGCTTGCCGGAGAGGCCCGGCTGCACGCCCGAAGGCCGGTCACGTGTTCGTCGGATTCTGAACCTCGAGTTCCTGCTCGAACGTGCGAGCAAATCGGGCGGCACGAGCGAAGGGTCGCGCGGATCGGCGATCTCTTAGAAGCCCCAGGCGTGCAACGGCGGTATTGGCCGCGCCGGCAGCGCAGCCGGGGCCCTGCCTCCTTGTTGCGTGGACCGAGCCGATGGGATGCGCGCCGGCAGACCATCTCGTCGAGGCTGGCGAATGCAGACGCGAGCGTTGCCGCAGTTGCGCCGCAGTCCCGTCACATCACCATCAGGTCGACCCTGCGGTTCTTCTTCCTGCCCTCCTCGGTCGTGTTCGGAGCAACCGGCTGGGACGCCCCCTCGCCGCCGGCCGACAGTTGCGCCCGCTCGAACAGCTTTTCCTTCACGAACCAGTCGGCCACGGCCTTGGCGCGCTTCTCGGACAGCCAGTTGTTGTAGGAGGGGTCGCCCGTCGAATCGGTATGCCCGATTATGTAGACGCGGCTGCGCGGCGGCACGTCCTGCTTGATGAATTCCGCGGCCTCGCGCAGCGCCTGCTCGGCGCCGGGCCGGATCAGGTAGCTGTCGAAGCCGAACAGGACATCGCCCGGCACTCGGTAGCCGACGGACCTGCTGTGCTGGCCGCGCCCGCTCGTCTCCTCGACGGTTTCGACACGCAGGTGCTTCGGCGCCTTGGCGGAAATGCCGTTCGACGTCGCCATCTTCACCGAATCGGAATGATAGCCGGGATGGTCGTTGAGGCGTTTCACCAGCGACAGGATGTCTTCGTAGCGGATGCGCCGCCTGGCGCCGGGAGCGCTGTCGAGATCGAACGACCGCGCCAGCTTCAGCGCGGCCTCCACGACGCCCCAGCCGGCCGGAATGGTCGGTTGGGCGGAAGACAACGCCAGATACGTGGCCTGGGCGAGATAGGCGGCGGCCTCGTTGCTCTTGGCCGTCATCTTCACATATTCCATGTCGCGGATGGCATGCGTGCACTCATGGATCAGGATGGATCTGTTGAAGAGGTCCGGCGGCGAATCCCCTTTCTGCGTGGTGAGCGTGTCGGAACCCGGATCGTAGGTGGCGAGCCCCGGATTGTCGCCGACGACCACCAGGATCTGCTCGTCGCGGATCAGCTCGAAGATTTTCCGATAGGCTTCGCCGCGGATATGCAGGCCGTCCACGGTGAAATCCATCTTCTGCAGCACCGGCTCCGACAGGGCATGCAGGACGTCGATGTCCGAAAGCGGCATGGCGCGCACTCCGTCGCTGTAGATGAGCCCCACATTCTGAAGAAAACCGGATGGCGCAGGTCATTTTTCTGGGATCGATCTGCCTGCAGCGCGGTCACATTCTACCCGAAGCGGCAACAGAACGGTACGGCTTTCGCGGGACGGGTTACAAACGTTCAAGCCACACTGACGACACCTGCGCCATACTTGTCCGATCGATGACCGCATCTGCGCCGGACACGGCGCGTTCGCCAACAGGGGGCACCCCATGCGACCGGAGGAATTTCGCCGCATAGCGCTCGATCTTCCCGAGGCCGAGGAGAAGGCGCATTTCGGCAAGCCGGATTTTCGCGTGCGCAACCGCATCTTCGCCACGCTTCCACCCGGCGGCCGGGTGGTCTTCAAGCTGACGCCCGAAGAGCAGACTGTCGTGACGGAGGCCGAGCCGGGCATCTTTCGCCCGGTGAAGGGCGGCTGGGGCCGGCAGGGCTGGACCGAGGCCGATCTCGCCGCCGCCGACGAGACGACCATGCGCAGCGCCTGCCGCATGGCCTGGCGCAACGCCGCGCCGCCGGGGTTGAGGAAGGCGGCTGGTTATCCCTAGTGTGATCATAATCCCCCTGTCCCAGCGGGACCGAACCCGCGAGCGTCGTCCTCGCCACGCTGCCTTGCGGCCCTGGCCGTTGTCGAAGGGCGCTCCCTGCCGCGGAGGGAGAAGTCGGGAAGCGGGGCGCTGGGCCGAGCCTCTTTAGTAAAAACATGGCGCGGCCTTCGCGCCCCGCCGGCGATTTCGGGCACCGTCCCGTTCCGCTTCGCTATAGCTCCGGCTCCGGCTTCTTGCGTCGCCTCGGCTGGCCATGCCGCAGCACTCGTCCAGTGCGCCCCGCACCTAGTTGCGGAGGAGGAACCTTCGGACGGGCCTCCCCGGGCGCGGGCTACGTCTTCCCGCACCGGAGGCGCCGGCTCCTCCCCACCAAACCACCGTCGCGACCGGTGTTCCCGCGGGAGGAACTGCCGCGATTATGGGAGAGACGGAAAGGGAGGGGATAGAAATCGGCTGAAACGCGTCTCTTGCCTGCCGCCGGGATCGCGGCGAAAGCGGGTAAGTGCCGGGGACAGTTACTTTTTTCTGCCAGCGCCAGCCTTGAAGCGGCACCGCTTTTCCGCGGAAAGAAAATAAATTGTCCCCTCAGTGCCTCGACGCCTCGGCGGTTTCTTGCCAACAACGGCTCGATATCGTTGCTTCGTTGCGCTTCAGTAAGGTGGCGTCCGGCTCACAGTCGCGCCGTCTCAATTCCGGTCGTCGGGAAACACGGGGATCGGCATGAACTCGACGCCGTCGTCGATGAGGCCCTTTGCCTCCTCGGGCGTCGCCTCGCCATAGATGCCGCGCGCCTCCGTCTCGCCGAAATGGATCTTGCGCGCCTCCTCGGCGAACTTGTCGCCGACATAGTCGGCGTTCTCGCGCATCTTCTCCGACAGCTCCTTGAGCTGCGCCATCGCCTGCTTCTGCGCCTCGCCCATGGCGAGCGCGATCTTCTCCTGCTTGCGCGCCGTGGAGACGGCGGGCGCCATCAGCGCCTTCTCGACCTTCTTGGAGCCGCATTGCGGGCAGTCTACGAAGCCGCGCTTCTTCTGCGTGTCGAAATCGTCGTTGCCGCGGAACCACGCCTCGAATTCGTGGTCGTGCTCGCAGTGAAGCGAAAAGCGGATCACGATGCGGCTCCCCTGAGCGCGGCGTCCGGACGCGCGATCTCCTTCACCGAGAACTCGCGTGCGTTCTTGAGATTGGGGATTTTCCGGCGCGCCTGGGCCGACAGCGCCGTGTCGATCTCGGCGACGATGACGCCGGGCTCGTCGTGATCCGCCTCGGCCAGCATCCGGCCCCACGGGTCGACGATCAGCGAATGGCCATAGGTTTCGCGGCCGTCCTCGTGCCTGCCACCCTGCGCGGCGGCAACGACGAAGGCGCCGTTCTCGATGGCGCGGGCGCGAAGCAGCACGTGCCAGTGCGCCTCGCCGGTCTGGCGCGTGAAGGCGGCGGGAACCGTCAGCACGTCGGCGCCGGCCAGCGCCTCGGCGCGGAACAGCTGCGGAAAGCGCAGGTCGTAGCAGACGGCGAAGCCGAGCCGCGCGATCGGCAGGTCGGCGATGGTCGCCACGGCACCGGCCTCGTAGGCGGAGGATTCCCGCCAGCTCTCGCCGCTGTCGAGATCGACGTCGAACATGTGGATCTTGTCGTAGGAAGCGAGCATCGAGCCGTCCGGCCCGAACAGGAAAGCGCGGTTGGCGAGCTTGCCGTCGGTGCGCAGGATGGCGGTCGAGCCGATGTGCAGGTAAATGCCGAGCTCGCAGGCGAGCCGCGACGACGCCGCCGCGACGATGTCGTTCTCTTCCGTCGTGAAGGCCGCGGCCCGCGCATCCTTGTCGCGCAGCAGCGCGCCGGTCATCTCCGGCGTCTGCACATAGGTCGCGCCTCTGGCCGCCGCCTCGCGCACCATCGCCTCCAGGTCGGCGACGTTGCGCCGGGGCTCGGTGCCCGACCGCATCTGCACCGCGGCGGCCTTGAAAACGCTCATCGAAACACTCCTCAGTTCAGCTTGCCGGTCGCCAGCAGCCCGTCGAGCTTGCCTTCGGCGTCCAGGGCGTGCAGGTCGTCGCAGCCGCCCACATGCACGTCGCCGACGAAGATCTGCGGGAAGGTCGAGCGGCCGTTGGCGCGATCGATCATCTCGCCGCGCAATTGCGGCGAAAAACTCGCGTCGTGCTCGGTATAGGCCACGCCCTTGCTGTCCAGCAGCCGCTTGGCCGCGGCGCAGTAGCCGCACATCATGCGCGTATAGATGGTGACGTCCGCCATGGCATCGTCGTTCCGTTGTCAGGCGTATATAGTCGCTCAGTCTTCCGGCAGGAAGTCCCCAGGCAGGACACGCGCGAAGGTGAGCACGTCGACGGCGGCCGCACCGCCCCTGCGCAGCGCCCGCGTCACCGCCGCCACGGTGGCGCCGGTCGTATAGACGTCGTCGATCACCAGCACCCGGCGGCCGCGCACCCCGTCCGCCGCTGCCGCCGGCACGGCGAAGGCCGCGCGCACGTTCTCCGCGCGCTCGCGCTGTCCGAGGCCGACCTGCTGGCGGGTCGCCTTCACCCGCTGCAGCGCGCCGGGCTCGAACGGCAGCCCGGTCAGCCGCGCCACGCCGCGCGCCAGTTCGGCCGACTGGTTGAAGCGCCGGCGGAAGAACCGCCGCCTGTGCAGCGGCACCGGCACGATCAGGTCGGCATCGGGGAACAGCTCGAAGCCGGCGCGCACCATCCACTTGCCCATCCAGGGCGCGAGGTCGGTGCGGTCGTTGTATTTCAACCGCTGCACCATCTGCCGGGCCACGCCGGCATAGGCGACGGCTGCGCGGGCGCGCTCGAAGGGCGGCGGGCTGGCGATGGCTTCGGCCGAGAGAAAGCCTTCGCCCATGTCGTGCGGAAACGGTGTCCCCATCACAGGGCACCACGGCCGGTCGAGCAAGCGCAAGCCCGTCCAGCAGACGCCGCACAGCACACCGGGCTCGCCGACCTGGCGGCCACAGCCGGCGCAGAGCGGCGGGAACAGCAGCCGCGCCGGCATTTCCCGCGCCGCGGCGGCAACAGCCTTGAAGTGCGCCCCCCAATCCGCCATGAGATCGTTTCCCCGAGCGGGACCATAGCAGATGCGCGCGCAGGCCGCGCGCACTTCCCGAGACGCGGAGCTCGCCGTGCAGCCGATCATCGACACCGACCTCTCGCTCCGGCACAAGCGCCGGGCGCTGGCGCAGCCCGTCGCGGGAGCGGATTTTCTGATGCGCCGCGTCGCCGAGGATCTCGGCGACCGGCTGGCCACGGTCGGGCGCACATTCGACGAGGCGGCGGCACTCTTCTGCCTCACCGAGGACGCCCGCAAAACCGTGCTCGCCAGCGGCAAGACGGTCATGGTGACGCGGGTGGAAGCCGACCCGGCGTTGCTCGGGGAAACGGCCGGCCTGGTCGCAGCGCCGGAAACAGTGCCGTTCGGGTCGGAAAGCCTCGACCTCGCCGTCTCGCTGCTGACGCTGCATGAAGCGAACGACATTCCGGGCGTGCTGGTGCAGATCCGCCGCGCGCTGCGGCCGGACGGGCTGTTCCTCGGCGCCATGGCCGGTTCAGGCACGCTGGCCGAACTGCGCGAAAGCCTGCTGCTCGCCGAGAGCGAGCTGTCCGGCGGCGCCAGCCCGCACATCATTCCTTTCGCCGACGTGCGCGACGTCGGCGCCTTGCTGCAGCGCGCCGGCTTCGCGCTGCCCGTGGCCGACGTCGAGACCGTGACGGTCCGCTATTCCGACATGTTCGCCTTGATGCGCGACCTCAGGGCCATGGGCGCGACGAGCGCGCTCACCGATCGGCCGCGCCGCTTCACGCCGCGCACGATGTTCCTGCGGGCGGCGCAAGTCTATGCCGAGCGCTTCTCCGATCCGGACGGACGGATCCGCGCGACGTTCTCGATCGTCTGGATGTCCGGCTGGGCGCCGGCGCCGACCCAGCAGAAGCCGCTCAGGCCGGGCTCCGCCAAGGCATCGCTGGCCGAGGCGCTGCGCGCGCCAAAGGGAGGCGGTCCAGCCTGATCCTACGATCCGTCGCCGCCTTCGAGCGCCTGCACCAAGCGGCTATTGTTGTCGCTCCAGAGGAACGTCAGGTTCTCGCCGAGCGCACCGATGCCGACGACGATGGCCAGCGACAGGACGGCGACGATCAGCCCGTATTCGATGGCGGTCGCGCCCTTGTTGTCATCCACAAAGCTGCGGGTGAGCTTGCTCATGCCGAAATTCCCCTCTCGGCGGGGAGACTAGCGGCAAGAGCTTAAGGAAGGTTAACGCCGCAGCCTTAACCGCGCGTGAAACGCGCCGCGCTGTTTCTATCGACCGGCCGGCGGGCAGTCGCCGCTTCTGCCGCCGTTGTCGCGAATGATGCAGACGGCGTCCGGCGATGACTGCAGGACGCTTCGCCGCACGGTATAGGTGCCGTCGTAGCCGATCGAGCCGGTCGCCGTATAGTCGATGCCCGGCACCACGGTGGACCGGGCCATGTCCCGTCCCAGCCGATGGTCGAGGACCTGCGCGGTGAAGAGTGCGATCGCCACCGCGACGGATCCGAACAGGAGGGCGATCCGCAGAACGCTGCCGCTGGCGATTTCCAGCAGGGATCGCTCGCGAAAACGCTCTTCTTCGTCGTCAAATCCCATGTTTTTTCGCCCCGACGCCGCGGAATCTCGCCCGATTCCGAAGGCATTTCGATCATATTCGATTGAAATTTTCGTTAATCGACGGCTCAGAGCAGGTCGATGAGGAACGGGATCAGCGGCTCGTCGGCCGGCGGCATGGGATAGTCGCGCATCTTCTGCGGCCGCACCCACTTCAGCCTCTGCCCTTCCTGCGGCATCGGGACGCCCGAAAAGCGCCGGCAGACGAACAGCGGCATCAGCAGGTGGAAGCTCTCGTAGGAATGGCTGGCGAAGGTGAGCGGCGCCAGGCAGGCCGTCCTGGTCTCGACGCCGATCTCCTCGCGCAATTCGCGGATCAGCGTCTCCTCCGGCGTTTCGCCGGGCTCCACCTTGCCGCCCGGGAACTCCCACAGGCCGGCCAGCGTCTTGCCTTCCGGCCGCTGCGCCAACAGCACGCGGCCGTCCGCGTCCACCAGCGCGCAGGCCGCAACCAGCAGGATCGGCTTGACCGTCATAGGCTTCGATCCTCCGGCGGCTGCCGATAGTGATAGCGGTAGATCTCGCGGAAGCCGAGCGTGTCGTAGAGCTTGAGCGCCGGCTCGTTGTCGGCCTCCACCTGCAGCCAGGCGATGCGCGCCCCGCGCATGCGGGCCCATTTCAGCGCCGACAGCACGACCCGGCGGCCGTAGCCCCTGCCGCGCTCGACCGCCGCCGTCGCGACCTCGAACAGTCCCGCCAGCTCACCGTCATGCACGCAGATGGCGGTGGCCAGCGGCCTGCCGTCCTGCTCCAGCACGAACAGGCCGGCTTCCGGCTCGATCGAGCCGATGACGTCGGCCAATCCCGCCTGCTGCGACGCATCCTGTCCGCGCACGGAGATGGCCGCCGCAACGAAGCGGCCGACATCCTTCAGCGGGATCTGGTCGAGCGCGGCCTCGACCACGGCGTCGTCGAGGTCGAGCCGCATCACCGCCGATTCGGCGAAACGCGGCCAGCCGAGGCCGTCGAGGTGATCGGCGATCGCCTTGGCGGCGAGCGGCGAAAGCCGCATCGTGGTGGTGCGCCCGGCCGCCTCGAAATGCTTCGCCGCCCGCTCCAGCCGTGCCCCGATCTCGGAGACGTCGCGCGGGTCGAGCGGGTTGATGGAGTTCAGCCGCCGCCCCGCATGGGCCGGGGTCAGGCGGATCGCCCAGGTCCCGTCATAATGGACCGACCCCGCCGGCCAGGCCCGGAACCCCGCCGCCTCGAAGCGCCGGACCGTGGTGAGTTCTGGCATGGCGAAGACGGACAAGGGCGTCAGCTTCGATAGTCGCCGTTGATGGCGACATATTCCTTGGTGAGGTCGCAGGTCCACACCGTGGCCTTGCCGCGTCCGAGCCCGAGATCGACGCGGATCGCGATCTCGTCCCGCTTCATGTAGGCGGAGGTCTCCGCCTCCGAATAGGAGGAATCGCGCTCGCCGTCGACGGCCAGCCGGTTGTCGCCGAACCAGATCGCCAGCCGGTCGCGGTCGGCCGGCTCGCCGGCCTTGCCGACGGCCATGACGACGCGCCCCCAATTGGCGTCCTCGCCGGCGACCGCCGTCTTGACCAGCGGCGAATTGGCGATCGACAGCGCGATGCGCTTGGCCGAGCGCGCCGACTTCGCCCCCGTCACCGTCACCTCGACCTGCTTGCGCGCGCCCTCCCCGTCGCGCACCACCTGCAGCGCCAGGTTCTTCAGGACGCGGTTCAACGCGCGCTTGAACTGGCCGAGACGCGGGTCGGCGGCGTCGGCGATGGCCGGGGCGCCGCGTTTTGCCGCCGCGCCCGTGGCGAACAGCATCAGCGTGTCGCTGGTCGAGGTATCGCTGTCGACCGTCACGGCATTGAAGGTCGATCCCACGCCCCCGGCGAGCAGCGCCTGCAGCGCCGGGGCGGCGATCGGTGCGTCGGTTGCGATGAAGGACAGCATCGTCGCCATGTCGGGCGCGATCATGCCGGCGCCCTTGGCGATGCCGTTGATGGTGACCTCGGCGTCGCCCAGCCTGACGGTGGCGGTCGCCACCTTCGGATAGGTGTCGGTCGTCATGATCGCCCTGGCAGCGTCGAGCCAGCGGCCGGGCGCCGCCTCCTTCGCCATGCCGGCCAGCAGATGCGAGAAGCGCCCGGCATCCAGCGGCTCGCCGATGACGCCGGTCGACGCCAGGAACACCTCGCCGGTGGCGCCGCCGACGGCCCTGGCTGCCGCGTCGGCGGTCATCCGCGTCGTCTCGCGGCCCTTCTTTCCGGTGAAGGCATTGGCATTGCCGGAATTGACCACCAGCATCCGCGCCTTGCCGCCGGCAAGGTTCTGCCGGCAGAAGTCGACCGGTGCCGAAGGGCATTTCGAGCGGGTGAACACGCCCGCCGCCGCAGTGCCCGCGTCGAACACCATCGCAAGCAGGTCCGTGCGGTCCCTGTACTTTATCCCCGCCTCCGCGGTGGCGATGCGCACACCATCGACGGCAGGCATTTTCGGATATTTTTTCGGAGCGAGCGGAGAGACGGTGGCGGACATCGGGCCTCGGTGCGGAGCGCTTGCAGCGTTGCGCACCGTTTGCATCAGGCGAGGCCGTTGCGCAAGCCTCCCTCGGGCGTTGGCAAGCGTTGGGCGTTCCCCATCCGCCGCCGCTGCGATCAGGCCGTCATGCCGGAGGCCACCGTGTCGACGAAACGGCCGACGATCGATCCATCCGGATCGAGCGACGGATTGAGGATCGTGATGTTCATGCCGATGACCCGCCCGGTCGCAAAGGCTGGCCGCAGCACATGGACGAGCTCGTCCCAGCCGAGTCCGCCTTCCACGATGTGGTCCACCGCCGGCATGATGGCAGCGTCGAGCACGTCGGCATCGAGGTGCAGCCAGAAGCCGTCGAGCCGCGCGAGATGCTCCAGCGCCCGGTCGGCTGCCGCCGCGATGCCAATGTCGCGGATGCGTGCGAGATTGATGAGGTGGACGTCGCTTTCCTCGATACGCTGGCTGCCGGACTCCTCCGAATCCTGTTCGTCGCGACGGCCGAAGGCGACGACGTCCTCCTCGCGGATCAGCGGCGAACGTCCTTCCGGCCTGGCAAGCACAGTATCGTGCCGGCCCGCTGCGACCGCCAGTTCCATCGAGGCGACCTCCCCCTTCGGCTCCGCCGCGGGCTGGAAGAAATCCGCATGGCCGTCGAGGAAAAGCAAGCCGGAACGCCCGCGCCGGCGCGCCGCGAGCAGGCAGCCGAGCAGGATCGAGCAGTCGCCGCCAAGCACGACCGGCATGTCGCCGGCCTCCAGCAGCGGACCGATCGCATCCGCCAGCGTGATCGTATAGGAGGCGATGCCGGCGAGATTCAGAACGCCCGTGGCGGCATCGACCCGCGGATCGTGATCCGGCGGGACAACCTCACCGCCAAGCCGCGCGCCGATCTTTTCGGCAAGTCCGGCAGCGAGCAGCGCCTTGGGCAACATCGCCACGCCGCCCGTCGACAGTCCGAGCCTCGAAGGCGCTTCCAGGATGGTGCGTGTGACCATGCCGGGTGAACGACCTTGCCTCGTCGCGGTTGCATCGCTCCTGCCACCCGCTGTCACGCCCGACCGGCAGACTCGATCAGGACCCGAGTGGGCCACCGGAAGATGGCGGGAGGTGACGCACGACGCCGCATCGCGGCCGCCAATGCCCGTCAGGCAGCCCGGCCTCCGCTTTCGCACAATACGCAACCGAAGATGACGTCGTTCTGTTCGAAGGCACGGCTATCCCCGCCTCGCCGAATCCGACAAACTCGGATCGAGGCGCTGCTGAGGACGGAGCATCGCCAAATCCCAAGACCATGGAGGAGACAATGTTGCGGAAGTTCAATCCGGAAGGAGTTGCGGCGTCGCCCGCCTACAGCCAGGGCGCTGAGGCGACGTCGCCGCAGCGCATCCTGTTCGTCTCCGGTCAGGTAGGAATCCGGCGGGATGGCAGCATCGCCGAAGGGGTCGCCGAGCAGGCCAGAATTGCCGTGGAGAACCTGAATGCCGTCCTGGCAGACGCCGGAATGAGCATCGACGACGTCGCCAAGTTCACCATCTACCTGACCGACGAGAGCAATCTCGAAGGGTTCATGACGTCAGGCATCAGCCTCCCGTCGCCACCACCTGCCGCGACGCTGCTCTTCGTCAAGGCCCTGGCTTCGCCGCAGCT
>NZ_PXYK01000048.1 GCF_003012745.1 Kumtagia ephedrae
TGGCCTTCCAGGGCGAGTTCACCCGCTTCTCCGATCTTGCCGAGGAGCATCATTTGCCGGATCGGTTCGAATGAGTGGCGTCCAGCATGGCTAGGCTGGCGGGACAGCACCCCCCTCTGTCCTGCCGGACATCTCCCCCGCAAGGGGGGAGATCAGCCTTCGCGTCGGCTTTCGCCAATCGCCAACGCTGGAGAAGGAGCGGGGGCCGCGAAGCTGCCAATCTCCCCCCTTGCGGGGGAGATGTCCGGCAGGACAGAGGGGGGTGCTGTCCCGCCGACATTTCCGAACGAGTGACGTCACGTGGCTAAACCCCGCGTCCAGTTCATCTGCCAGGCCTGCGGCAATGTCAGCTCGCGCTGGGCGGGCAAGTGCGACGCCTGCGGCGAGTGGAACACGCTCATCGAGGAAGGCACGGCCGGCGGCATCGGCAGCGGCCCTTCCGCCCTGCGCTCGGCGCGCAAGGGCCGCGCCGTGGCGCTCACCTCGCTTTCCGGCGAGATCGAGGACGCGCCGCGCATCGCCAGCGGCATCGGCGAACTCGACCGCGCCACCGGCGGCGGCTTCGTGCGCGGCTCGGCGCTGCTGGTCGGCGGCGATCCCGGCATCGGCAAGTCGACGCTGCTGACCCAGGCCGCCGCCGCTCTGGCCGGAAAAGGCCACCGCATCGTCTACGTCTCGGGCGAGGAGGCGGTGGCGCAGATCAGATTGCGGGCGCAGCGCCTCGGTGTCGCCTCCTCGGCGGTCGAGCTCGCGGCCGAGACCAATGTCGAGGACATTCTGGCCACCATCGCCGACGGCCGCCGGCCGGACCTTGTCATCCTCGATTCGATCCAGACGCTGTGGACCGACGCCGCCGATTCGGCGCCGGGCACGGTCACCCAGGTGCGCGCGGCGGCGCAAACCATGATCCGCTACGCAAAGTCGACGGGCGCGGCGATCGTGCTGGTCGGCCACGTCACCAAGGAGGGCCAGATCGCCGGGCCGCGCGTGGTCGAGCACATGGTCGACGCCGTGCTCTATTTCGAGGGCGAAGGCGGCCACCACTTCCGCATCCTGCGCACCGTCAAGAACCGATTCGGCCCCACCGACGAGATCGGCGTGTTCGAGATGGGCGACAAGGGCCTGCGCGAGGTATCTAACCCCTCGGAGCTGTTCCTCGGCGAGCGCCACGCGGCGGCGCCGGGAGCGGCCGTTTTCGCCGGTATCGAAGGTACCCGGCCGGTGCTGGTCGAAATCCAGGCGCTGGTGGCGCCGACCTCGCTCGGAACGCCGCGCCGCGCCGTGGTCGGCTGGGATTCGGCCAGGCTCGCCATGGTGCTGGCGGTGCTGGAGGCGCATTGCGGCGTGCGCTTCGGCCAGCACGACGTCTATCTCAACGTCGCCGGCGGCTACCGCATCACCGAACCGGCCGCCGATCTCGCGGTCGCGGCGGCGCTGGTGTCGTCCCTGACCGGCCTTGCCCTGCCGGCCGATTGCGTCTATTTCGGCGAAATCAGCCTTTCGAGTGCGATCCGGCCTGTCGCGCATGCGCAGCAGCGTCTGAAGGAAGCGGAGAAGCTGGGCTTCGGGCAGGCTGTCCTGCCGCGCGGCGGCGAGGATACCGGCGGCAACGACCGCCTGTTCCAGCCGGCCACGCTGGCGGACCTGGTGGTCCGGATCGCCGGCTCGCTGCGTCGCGACGCGGACGACTGACGGGACGAAAAAAATGCCTGCGAGGCGCTGGGCGGTCCCGCAGGGGATGAAGTGGGGAATGGATGCCGATAACACTGCTTGACGGAGTCCTGGTCGGCTTCACGCTCGTCTCGGCGATGCTCGCCATGGTTCGCGGCTTCTCGCGCGAGATCCTGTCGATCGCCTCGTGGATCGCCGCGGCGGCGGCGGCCTATTTCTTCTACCGGCCGGTCCTGCCCTACGTGCAGCCCTATATCGACAACGACCAGCTGGCGATGGCGGCGGCGGCCGGCATCGTGTTCGTGGTGGCGCTGATCATCGTGTCGCTGATCACCATGAAGATCGCCGACCTGATCATCGATTCGCGCATCGGCGCGCTCGACCGCACGCTCGGCTTCCTCTACGGCGCGGCGCGCGGCGTGCTGGTCGTGGCGATCGCCCTGTTGTTCTTCGACTGGCTGATCGGAACGCAGCGCCCGGCCTGGATCGCCGACGCCAAGTCGCGGCCGATGCTGGAAAGCGTCGGCACCTGGCTGGAAGGTTTCCTGCCGGCCGACCCCGAGAACTCCATTTTGAAGCGGATCGTTCCCGGCGAAACCGCCCCCGAGGCCCCGCAGCCGGATGCGGAGGCACCCGACGCCGACGCGCCGCCCGCCGACACCGCCCCGGCCGACAATCCGCCGGCCGAGACGCCTCCGGCCGAAACGCCGCCGGCGAACAACTGACCGGCAGCGGACGCGGAGCCGTCAGGACAGTCCCTTCTTCTCCACCACGCAGAAGGTGTTGCCGTCGGGGTCGGCCAGAACCACGTAGTCGGCGCCCGGCGGATAGCGCCAGTCCACCCCGCTGGCACCGAGCGCGAGCAGCCGCTCCACTTCCGCTGCCGCATCGTCCGCATAAAGATCGAGGTGGTGGCGCTGGTGGGTCTCGGCATCCGAGGTCACCAGCTTGATCGCCAACTGCACGCCCCGTCCGTCACGCGGCACGAGGATGGCCCAGTCCTCGGACGGCTCGCGAAGCGGGCGATAGGCCAGCGCCTGCGTCCAGAACTCGATGGCGCGGCGAACATCGCGCACGCCCCAGACGATCGAACCGATTCGAAGCATCATCGCCTCCGCTGTGTCGTCCGCGCATCTGGGGCGGCGCGCCCGGAGGTCAACGAGGACCGCGCGGATTTGTCATTGGCATTGGGCGGCGGCTTGCCCTATATGACGGTTTTCCGACACTGGGTGGGCGTGCCCCGATGGCAGACGCAGAAACTCTCCTCGCCGCCGAGGCCGACGACCATTTTCATGACGAATGCGGCGTGTTCGGCATTTTGGGCCGGCAGGACGCCGCGGCGATCGTCACGCTCGGCCTGCATGCGCTGCAGCATCGCGGCCAGGAGGCGGCCGGCATCGTCTCCTTCGACGGCACGCAGTTCCATGTCGAGCGGCATGTCGGCCTGATCGGTGACACCTTCACCAAGCAGTCGGTGATCGACCGCCTGCCCGGCACCCGCGCCATTGGCCACACCCGCTACGCCACCACCGGCGGCGCCGGCCTGCGCAACGTGCAGCCCTTCTTCGCCGAGCTTTCGACCGGCGGCCTGGCCGTCGCCCACAACGGCAACATCACCAACGCGCTCACCGTGCAGCGCACCTTGCAGAAGCAGGGCGCCATCTTCTCCTCGACCTCCGACACCGAGACGATCCTGCACCTGGTCGCCACCAGCAAGGAGCGCGACATCAACTCGCGCTTCATCGAGGCGATCCGCCAGCTCGAGGGCGCCTTCTCGCTGGTGGCGCTGACGTCCAAGAAGATGATCGGCGTGCGCGATCCGCTCGGCATCCGCCCGCTCGTGCTGGGCGACCTCGACGGCGCCTGGATTCTCGCCTCCGAGACCTGCGCGCTCGACATCATCGGCGCCCGCTTCGTGCGCGACCTCAAGCCCGGCGAGATGGTGGTCGTCACCTCCAAGGGCATCGAGAGCCACTTTCCCTTCGAGCCGCAGAAATCCCGCTTCTGCGTGTTCGAATATGTCTATTTCGCCCGCCCGGATTCGTCGGTCGAGGGCCGCAACGTCTACGATGTCCGCAAGCGCATCGGCGCCGAGCTGGCGGCCGAGAGCCCGGTCGAGGCCGACATCGTCGTGCCGGTTCCCGATTCCGGCACGCCCGCCGCGATCGGCTTTTCCCAGGCGGCCGGCATCCCGTTCGAGCTCGGCATCATCCGCAACCACTATGTCGGGCGCACCTTCATCGCGCCGGGAGATTCGATCCGCCACATGGGCGTGAAGCTGAAGCACAACGCCAACCGCCGAATAATCGAAGGCAAACGCGTGGTGCTGGTGGACGATTCGATCGTGCGCGGCACCACCAGCCAGAAGATCGTGCAGATGGTGCGCGACGCCGGCGCGAAGGAGGTGCACATGCGCATCGCCTCGCCGCCGACGCGCGCCTCCTGCTTCTACGGCGTCGACACGCCGGAGAAGGCAAAACTGCTGGCGTCGCGCATGTCGGTGGAGGAGATGGCCGACTTCATCCGCGTCGATTCGCTCGGCTTCCTTTCGCTCGACGGGCTCTACCGCGCCGTCGGCGAGGCGAACCGCAACGCCGAGCAGCCGCAGTTCTGCGACGCCTGCTTCTCCAACGAATACCCGACCCGCCTCGCCGATTTCGACGGGGCCGACAATGTGCGGACGCTGTCGCTGCTGGCGACGGGCGGGCAGTAGGGAAACCAGCCCGCCTCGATGTCCGATACGATGACTTTGTGGGAGCAACTGAAAGCGACCGCTCCTTTATCAAGGGGACGCTGTTCGATCACGTGATAGTCAAAAAGAATATCACAACTCCGTTGGGTTCAGATTTTCTAGAAGTTCAAGTTCGTGAAACGAGCAAATCCGCCGAGAGATATTTGCTATTAAAGTCGAGAGGCGGAGACATCAATGTATACGTGCCCCTAGACGCGTCGGCTGCCGGAGAGTTGGTCGATTTCATAGAGCAATCGTTCTTACACCGGAAAACTCGATAACTCTTCTGCAACTTCCGCGAACGAAAGCCTGAGCATGAGGTGCATGAGGTATTGAACGTCCTGCACGGTCACGATGACTGAAAAACAGAATCCTCATCGCGGTTCGACACTTGACGCTTTTCTCGGCGACGAAGGCCTCGGCGACGAAGCCGCCACGATCGCGGTCAAACGTGTCATTGCCTGGCAGTTGCAGGAAGCGATGGCCGAACAAAAGATCAGCAAGACCGACATGGCGGCGCGCATGTCGACGAGACGCCGGCAGTTGAGCCGTGTACTCAATCCCGACGATGGCAATGTGACGCTCGATACATTGCAGCGCGCGGCGAAAAGCTTTGGGCCATTCACTGCGCCTCGAATTGATTTAACCAATCACGCAAGCCAGGAGTGAACGGCCCGCTGGTTTCCTCGGCGTGGTCCGATCGGTGCTGCCACCCGTCGCAATCCGCCGGCCAGGCCGGCCAAAACCTGCTCAGCTCTCGCGCCGCCAGATCATTCCCCGCCCAGTCGCCAGCTTCTCCCCCGGACCGTGCACGGCGGCGTAGAGCAGCCCGGCCAGGAAGGTGAAATGGTCGACGAAGAAGCCGAACTCGACCTGATTGCCCTCCCAGCGGTTCGGGCCATGGAAGGCGAAGGCGAGGAAGATCACGTAGGCGCCGGCGAGCAGCGCGGCCTCCGAGAAATAGGCGCCGGTCAGGAAGGCCAGCACCAGCGCGACCTCGAAGATGGCGGCCAGCCAGGCCAGCAGCAGCGGGAACGGAAAGCCGGCCGCGGCGATGTAGCCGGCCGTGTCCGCCATGCCGGCGAACTTGAAGGCCGCGGCCATGGCGAAGGCGCCGGCGAAGATCAGCCGGGCGACGAGGATTGCGGCGGTTCTGCCCATTGCTTAAAACTCCGATTGCCGTTTGCACCCAAGGACGCGGGACGCGGCCGGCTTCCGACATGGGGCGCGAAAATTCTCCGGGCAAGGGCGCGGCAAGGCGCCCGCCTTTCCGGGGTTTCGCCGTCGGCGGATTCGTCCTATCTGGTGCCGCTGTAGAAACTGTCCAACCGGATGCCCGCATGTCCCCTGCCCCCGATCTCTCCGGCCGCATCGCGCTGGTCACCGGCGCCTCGCGCGGCATCGGCTATTTCACCGCAAAGCATCTCGCCGCGGCGGGCGCGCACGTCATCGCCGTCGCCCGCACGGTCGGCGGGCTGGAAGAGCTCGACGACGAGATCAAGGCCGCCGGCGGCCAGACAACGCTGGTGCCGCTCGACCTCGCCGACATGCCCGGCATCGACCGGCTCGGCGGCGCCATCCATGAGCGCTGGGGCAAGCTGGACATTCTCGTCGCCAATGCCGGGGTGCTCGGCACCATCTCGCCGATCGGCCATGTCGAGGCGAAGACCTTCGACAAGGTGATGACCATCAACGTCACCTCGACGTGGCGGCTGATCCGCTCGGTCGATCCGCTGCTGAGATTGTCCGACGCCGGCCGCGCCATCGTGCTGTCGTCCAACGCGGCGCATACGGCGCGCGCCTTCTGGGGACCGTACGCGGCTTCCAAGGCGGCGGTGGAGACGCTGACGCGCTCCTGGGCGGACGAGACGAAGAACATGCCGCTGCGCGTCAACGCCTTCGATCCGGGCCGCACGCGCACGGCGATGCGGGCGCAGGCCGTGCCGGGCGAGGATCCGATGACGCTGCCGCACCCCTCGGAGGTCGCCGCGAAGATACTGCCGCTCGCCAGCCCCGGGCTCACCGAGACCGGGCTGATCTACCAGGCCCAGAACGACCGTTTCGTCGCCTACCAGCAGCCGGCGTAGAGGCCGATCGACAGCGTCCGGCTGCTGTCGATCGACAGCGGCGCGGCGGCCGTCCCTGCCCCAACTCTCGGCAAGCCGTGGTGCAGCGCGGCAGGCGCAGCCTCGTATAGCGTGAGCGCCACTCGGCCGCGCGCCCGCGCGGCATTTCCACGGCAACCGCTCATGTCGAACATCCTGTCCGCTCAACCGGCCGAGCGCGTCTTTGCCGGCATCCTGCTGACCAGCATCGCCTACTTCCTGTTCTCGGCGCAGGACGCCTCGATCAAGCTGCTGGTGGCGGGCATGTCGGTGTGGCAGATCCTGTTCGTCCGCAGCGCCGTGATCCTGGCCGGCTGCGCCGCGGCTGGCGGCGTCAAGCTCTTCCGCGACACGGCGCGCTCGCCGATCATCGGCGCCATGTTCCTGCGCAGCCTGATCATCCTCGGCGCCTGGCTCTGCTACTACACCGCGGCCAAGGACCTGCAGCTCGCCGAGATGACCACCATCTACTTCGCCGCGCCGGTCATCGTGACGGTGCTGTCGGTGTTCATTCTTCGTGAGGAGGTGCCGCTGCTGCGCTGGGCGGCCGTCGTCATCGGCTTCGTCGGGGTCTTCATCGCCTGCGACCCGGCGAGCCTCGGCATCACCCTGCCGGTGCTGCTGGTGCTCGCCGCCGCCTTCCTGTGGGCGCTGTCGATCGTGCTTTTGCGCAAGATCGCGCTGAACGAGCGGACCATGGTGCAGCTCGTCCTCAACAACGGCTTCTCGCTGGTGGCGGCCACCGTGCCGTTGGTTATGCTGTGGCAGACGCCGGGCCCCGGCGAGATCGCCCTGCTGGTGCTGGTCGGCTTCTTCGGCGGCGCCGCGCAGTTCGCGCTGTTCGAAGGCATGAAGCGTGCCGCCGCCTCGGTGATCGCGCCGTTCGAATACACCTCGCTGGTCTGGTCCTTCGCCTTCGGCTACCTGATCTGGAACGACGTGCCGCGCCAGGAGGTCTTCGCCGGTGCCGCCCTGATCATGCTCGCGGGCCTGCTGATCATCGGCGGGGAACAGTTCCGCCGGCGCGGCTGACGGCGCGGGGACGCCTGGAGCCGATCGTCTCCTGACACTATGCTGTCGGGGCCGGCGCTCTATCGTGGCCGATGATCTCGATCCGGAAGGCGGGAATGGACGCCAGGTCACGGCACGAACGGCGACTCGGCGTGGTGCTGATCGCCGCATCCGCGGTCACGTTCGGGCTGGCCGGCGTGCTGACGAAGTCGATCACGGCCGACCCGCTGGTGATCGCGTGCTGGCGCGGCCTGGTCGGGTCGCTTCTCATCGGCCTCTACGTGCTGTGGCGCAGCCGGCACGGCAAGCTGCGCCGGAGCTTGAAGCTAGGCTGGCGCGGCTGGGCGCTGGCGATCGTCGGCGCGGCGGCAAGCGTCGCCTTCATCTCCGCCTTCAAGCTCTCCTACGTCGCCAATGTGACGATCATCTATGCGACCGTGCCGTTCGTCGCGGCCCTGCTCGGCTGGCTTCTCCTGGCGGAGCGCATGGGCTCGCGCACGCTGCTGACCGCCGCGCTGGCGCTGGCCGGCGTCTCGGTCATGGTGTTTTCCGGCATCCACCGCGGGGCGTCGCTCGGCGACGTGCTCGCCATGGTCATGACGGTGCTGAGCGCCCTCTATATCGTCATGATCCGGATGTTCCGCGGTGTCCCCGTCGTATGGGCGGGCGCCGTTTCGGCCTTCCTGCTCTTCCTGCTCGGCTGGATCGTCGCCGATCCGCTCGTCGTCGGCGACCGCGACGTCCTGCTTCTCGTGGCCTTCGGCGCATCGTTCGCGATCGCGGTCATCCTCTGGACCGAGGGGGCGCGGCTGCTGCCGGCAGCGGAGTCCGCCTGCTGGGGCTCGCGGAACTGCCCTGCGCCATCCTCTTCGCCTGGCTGTTTCTGGCGGAGATCCCGCCGCGCGAGAGCGTGATGGGCGGCGCGATCGTGCTTGCCGCCGTGTTCTGGCACACAGGCCGAGACTGGCTCGAGGGCCGTGCCCGCAAGGAGGTCCGGGCTGGATAAAAAGTTGTTCGCCGCGCGGAACAATTGCACGGCAACGGCGTTTGAGGCGGAGACGGGCACCCCTTCCCCCAAGCCCACCCCCTAGCCCGTCCCCCTTCGAGCCAGCTTTCGGGCTGGCTTTTTTTTAAGGCCCGGCCGATGCCGGGCATGTGCATTGACGTGGGTTGCCGATCGACTACCTTTCCGGCGGCCGTCCGGCGAGGATTCGCCGGACGAGCACGGGTTGGGAGGCGCGGCATGATCCTGACTGGCATTGTACTCGGCACGCTCGCCGCAGCCTATCTGGCATTCGCCCTGCTGCAGGTGTTCCGGCTCGGCCTGTCGCTGCACCAGGCGCTGCTCTACGTTCCGCTCAAGCTCGCCTATCGCATCGACGACGGGCAGATCCGCCTGGCGCGCCGCGCCGACGCTCCGGTCGTCTACGTGGTGACGCACCAGTCGCGCCTCGATCCGGCGCTGATGCTGGCGCTGCTGCCGGGCGACACGCTGCACATCCTCGACGAGCGGGCGGCGCGGGCAGCCTGGCTCGAGCCGTGGCGCGAGCTGGCGCGCACCATCGCCTTCAACGCCGAGCATGTCTTCGTCAGCCGCCGGCTGGTGCGGGTGCTGAAGCGCAAGGGCAGGATCGCCGTCTACATGCCCGAGACCGTCGAGCCGGAGGTGCGCGCCTTCCGCCTCTACCGCGCCGTGGCGCGCATTGCCCTGCAGGGCGATGCGCGCGTCGTCCCGATCTTCATCGACGGCGCCCGCCGCCTGCCCTTCTCGCTGATCGACGAAGCCAACGCGCCGCGCCGCCTGCTGCCGCGCCTGCGCATCGGTGCGGCCGAGCCGCTGACCGTAGCGGAACTGGTGAGCCGGGCCGGGGCGGCGACGCCCACCGCTTCCGGCGCCGCCTTCGACCGCGTCGCCGAGGTGCGCAGCCGCGTGCCCTATGCCGGGCTGACGCTGTTCCAGGCAGTGCAGGCGGCAAGCCGCCGCTTCGGCGCCGACCGGCCGATCGTCGAGGACGTGATCAGCGGAACCCTGAGCTACCGGCAGCTGCTGATGGCGGCCCGCATCTTCGCCGGGCGCTTCGCCCGCATCACCGCGCCGGGCGAGCCGGTGGGCGTGCTCCTGCCCAACTCCAACGGGTTTGCGCTGACGCTGCTTGCCTTGATGTCGGCCGGGCGCGTCGCGGCGATGGTGAATTATACGGCCGGCCCGGCCAACGTGACCTCGGCGGTGCGCACGGCTCCGATCCGCACCATTGTGTCGTCGCGCGCCTTCGTCGAGAAGGCTGGGCTGGACGACATCGTCGAGGCCGCCAAGGCCGGCGGGGGGCGGTTCGTCTGGATCGAGGACCTGCGCGACGGCATCAGCAGCTTCGACCGGCTGGTCGCGGCGCTGTTCTGGCGCAACTCCGTAGGCGCGCAGCACGCCGGAGCCCCGGCGCTGATCATGTTCACCTCCGGCTCCGAGGGGACGCCGAAGGCGGTCGTGCTGTCGCACCGGAACCTCATCGCCAACGCCATGCAGGTGGAATCGCGGCTAGCGATCGGCCCCCGCGACTTCGTCATGAACGTGCTGCCGGTGTTCCACGCCTTCGGCCTGCTCGGCGGGCTGATCCTGCCGCTGCTCACCGGCGTCAGGACGCTGCTCTATCCCTCGCCGCTGCACTACAAGCAGATCCCGCAGACGGCGGCGAAACGCCGGCCGACGATCCTGTTCGCGACCGACACCTTTCTCGCCGCCTATGCCAACGCCGCCGACGACGGCGACTTCTCCAGCCTGCGCTTTGCGGTGGCCGGCGCCGAGCCGTTGCGAGCCTCGACCCGCCGCACCTGGGCCGAGCGCTTCGACACGCAGCTGCTCGAGGGCTTCGGGCTCACCGAGGCGGCGCCGGTGGTGGCGCTCAACACGGCGACGCACAACCGCGAGGGCTCGGTCGGGCGGCTGCTTCCGGGCATGCGCATGAGGCTGGAGCCGGTCGAGGGCGTCGCCGAGGGCGGGCGCCTGTGGATCGCCGGGCCCAACGTCATGATGGGCTACATGTCGGCCGACCGGCCCGGCCAGCTTCAGGGCCTGCCGGACGAATGGCACGACACCGGCGACATCGTCTCGGTCGACCGCGAGGGGTTCCTCGCCATCCGCGGCCGGGCGAAGCGTTTTGCCAAGATCGCCGGCGAGATGGTGTCGCTCGGCGCGATCGAGATGCTGGCGCACACCGCCTGGCCGGAGGACCGCCACGCGGTGGTCGCCGTGCCGGACAAGCGGCGCGGCGAGCGCATCGTGCTGGTCACCACCGCCGACAACGCAGAGCCTGCGGAGCTGCGCCGCCACGGCAAGCAGGCCGGCATCGCCGAGCTCGCCCTTCCGCAGGACATCGTGCAGGTCGACGAGATCCCCATCCACGGCACCGGCAAGACCGACTACGCGGCCACCCGGCGGCTGGCGCTGGACCGGCTGGGGCTCGCCAATGCGGCGTGAGCGCTACGGCTGAGGCGGCTCCGGCGCAAGTTCCTTGGCGGATTCGCGCGCTGCCCGGCGCGAGTAGGCCGCGGCGCTGAGCGGCAGGAATATGAGATAAGCGAGCACGCCGACCGACAGCGTCTGCCAGGGATAGGTGAACAGCAGCAACGCGAAGAACACCACGCCGAGGATCATCGGCATGACGGTGTCGCCGGGCACGCGCAGGCGCTTGGCCGACCAGACCGGCAGCCGGCTGACCAGCAGGAAGGCGACCATGATGGTAAAGCCGGAGGCGATGAAGGCAGCGGTGCGGCTGGGCTCGACCACGCCGATGAAGACCAGGTAGATGGGCAGCAGCACGATGACGGCGCCGGCCGGCGCGGGAATGCCGACGAAATACTCGGCCTGCCAGGCCGGCCGGGTCAAATCCTCGTCGAGCACGTTGAAGCGCGCGAGCCTGAGCCCGCAGGCGATGGCGAACAGCAGCGCGGCAATCCAGCCGGGCGACCCGGCCTGGTCGAGCAGGAAGGCATAAAGCACCAGCGCCGGCGCCACGCCGAAATTGACGATGTCGGCGAGCGAATCCATCTGCGCGCCGAATTTCGACGTCGCCTTCAGCATGCGGGCGAGGCGCCCGTCGATGCCGTCGAGAAAGGCCGCGATCAGCACCATCACCACGGCAATCTCGAAGCGGTTCTCGAAGGCGAGCCTTATGCCGGACAGGCCGGCGCAGATCGCCAGCACGGTAATCAGGTTGGGCAGCATCAGGCGCAGCGGGATCTCGCGGATGCGCGGGCCGCCGCGGCCGTGCGGCTCGAAGCGCTGGAATGGCCGCGGCACGCTAGGAAACCCTGACCAGCGGCGTCGCGGCGCTGCCGCCGAACTCGGCGACCACCGTCTCGCCGGCCACCGCCGTCTGGCCGACGGCGACGCGCGGGGTCGCGCCCTGCGGCAGGAAGACGTCGACGCGCGAGCCGAAGCGGATCAGTCCGAAGCGCTCGCCGACGCCGATATTGCCGCCCTGCTCCGCCCAGCAGACGATGCGCCGGGCGACGAGGCCGGCGATCTGCACGGCGGCGACCGTGCCGTTCGGGCTGTCGATGACCACGCCGTTGCGCTCGTTCTCGCTGCTCGCCTTGTCGAGCTCGGCGTTGAGGAACTTTCCAGGCCGGTGCTCGATCTTGACGATGCGGCCGCGCACGGGCGAGCGGTTCACATGGCAGGAAAACACGTTCATGAACACCGAGATGCGGGTCATCTCGCCAGTGCCCAGCCCGAGTTCGCGCGGCGGCACGGCGGGCCCGACCGCCGAGACCACGCCGTCGGCCGGACTGATCACAAGCCGGTCGTCGGCGGGTGTCACACGCTGCGGATCGCGGAAGAAATAGGCGCACCAGCCGGTCAGGATCAGCCCGATCCAGAAGAGACTGGTGGAGAACAGGCCGAGCAGCAGCGCGACCACCGCGAAGCCGGCGATGAAAGGCCAGCCCTCGCGGTGCACGGGCACGAAGGCGTTCTTGACGGTGTCGACGAGGCTCATCTCTCTCCGGCCGGCTTGATCAGCATGGCGCCTATGTAGGGGAAAGCACGACAAGCCGCAACGCGGCGCTTCCCGTTCTTCATGCCAGCCAACCCGAGGCGAGGCGTAATCCATTACCGGGCAAACCGCACGGCAGGATTGCCGAAACTCGAATAGTGCAATTTATAGATGAATTGGCGTGCCACGCGCGCGAGACCTTTCGGACGGTTACGGGAATTGCGCGTTATACAGGCGAAGCGGCAGCAAACGGTAACCGCCAAGTGGGGCCAATCGAGCACCGGCAAACCCGCGCGACGACAACGCCGGCGGCATCATACCGAGACGCAAGGTTGATGAGCAGCACGCATGTGTTGCAGTTTCAACAAAGATGCGTTCATTCCAGATCTGGCGACGATCGGCCAACCACCTAGCAAGCAACGACATTTTGCGATTTCACGGATATACTTAAAGTATAATCAATCATAGATTGTGTAACCCAATCGCAATTTCCTCTTGTCTGGACATAATATCTTGCGTAATGTAATAAAAAAGAAAAGTTGTTTAACCAATATCTTGAGGCTCCCTCCCTTGCTACTGGAGCTTCGCCCGTCCCGAGACGTGGACGCTGGGGCAAGATGGTAAACAACAGACCAGGCGCTTGAAGTATCAAGCATCTGGAATGGGAGACATCTGCAAAAATCATCCCACGGTGCGAACCGCCTGAGCTGTCCGCTCCTTGGGTAATGCGGGACTGCCAACGCCATCGTGTCGCGGGCGGGAGACCTGACGCGTTGCCGTGGTCGTTTCGGCTGGGCTCATCTGGATGCGGTCGTGAGACGGAGCGCGGATCTTGCCGCGCCCGACGGCCGCCTGTTGCCCTGCCCTTGCCGCGCGAGAACCGGCCAATTCCGGCCCGGGGACCGGGCGCGCCGCGCAATCCGGATCAACCTTGATCAGAACAGGAGTTTCGATCCATGGCCGTCACCACAAGCTATTCATTCGGTTTCGTCGAGAACATCGATCCTTCCTTCATTACCAGTCGTGCCGACGCCACCAGCCTGTCCGACGGCGGCATCGCCGTCGTCGGCGATCATGCCGGGCACGCCGACCTCACGACCTTCGAGGCCGACGGAGACATTGCAGGAAACGCGCTCAGCATCACCGGCGTCGACGCGGCTGTGACCCAGCTCAGCAACGGAAACATCGTCGTGCTCTCGGACACCGGCACCGACATGTCATTCCGCATCGTCACGACCACGGGCGCGACCGTGCGGGCCGACACCAGCATCGGCGAAGGCGGGCCCGACGTCCTCGATCCGGAAGTGGCCGCCCTGGCCGGCGGCGGCTTCGTCGTCGCCATCCAGGATTTCTTCGGCGGCACGGACAACGACGTGGACCTCCGTATCTACGACAACGACGGCAACCTGCTCTTGAACTTCGCGGTCGATGCCAGTGGCGCCAATGACCAGAACCCGAGCGTCGCCGGCCTCAACGACGGCGGCTTCGCCGTCGCCTGGCACCGGAACATCGGCTCCAGCAACGAGATGTGGTATGCCGTCTACAATGCCGACGGCTCCGTGCGGTTGGCGCCGACGCAGCTCGACCCATTCGGCACCGTGAACCGCAATGCCAGCGTGGTCGCGCTCGACAATGGCGGCTTCGCCATCGCCTACGAGGACAATGGCTGGTCCGGCACGGACATCGACATCACGCTCGCGCGCTTCGACGCCGCCGGCACATTCCTCGACTGGGACGACATCACGCAGAGCACCCAGAACGAAACCGCGCCGTCAGCCACGGTGCTTTCGAACGGCATGATCGCGGTCGCCTACACCGACGACCTGTTCAGCGACACCGACACGAGAGTCACGCTCGTCGATCAGAACACTGGCGCGGCACTTGGAAACTCTACGGTCGGCGGCTCGTTCAACAACGAATCGGAGATCACGATCGCCGCCATGAACAACGGCAAGATCGGGGCGTTCCACACCGATTCGACCACCGGCGACGTCGTCGGCTCGATCCGCCAGGCCACCCGCTTCTCGACCAGCGACGCCGCCGCCGACACGATCATCGTCGACAGCCTGCGCGACGTCGCGTCGGGCAATGCCGGCGACGACACGTTCCAGGGCGGCGGGCTGGATGCGTTCACCAGCGACTCGATCGACGGCGGCGCCGACTTCGACCGGATCCTGGCGACGGGCGACATCAGCCTCGTCGACACGGCGGTGAACTCGATCGAGGAGATCGAGATACAGTTCCCGAACCCGGCGACCTCGGTGACCGTCCGTGCCGACCAGATCGGAGCCGGTCTCGCCGCCAACCTGGTCGTCGACTTCAGCGCCAACGGCACGCCGGACAAGTTCCGCGTCGAAATGCTGACCGACACAAGCGTCGACCTTTCGCAGTTGCAGGTGTTCGATTTCAACGCAGGCGTCGGCGAGCTCGACCGGCTGATCGTGCTCGGCGACAACGACAACGAGACCATCCGGGGAACCAATGTCCGCGACGAGATCTTCGCCACCGGCGGCAACGACGTGCTCGACGGCGGTCTCGGCAACGACCACCTGTCGGGCGGCACCGGATCCGATCGGGCGAGCTACGCCAATGCGGCGGCCGGGGTGGTTGCCAGCCTGTCCAGCCCCGCCGCCAACACCGGCGAAGCCGCGGGAGACACCTACAACTCCATCGAAAGCTTGACCGGCTCGGCCTTCGACGACACGCTGACCGGCACCAACGGCATCAATAGCCTCATCGCAGATGCGGGCAACGACATTGTCGACGGCCTCAACGGTGCCGACGGTCTGTTCGGCCAGGACGGCAATGACGTGCTGATCGGCGGTGCCGGCGCGGACACCCTCTCCGGCGGCCTGGGTTCCGACCGCGCCTCCTATGCCACCGCTGCGGCCGGCGTCGTCGCCAATCTCTCCAATCCCGCAGCCAACACCGGCGATGCCGCCGGCGACACCTACAACTCGATCGAGAGCCTTACGGGCTCCGCCTTCAACGACACGCTGACCGGCAACAACGGCGCAAACAGCCTTCTCGGCGGCGACGGCAACGACACTCTCGTCGGCCTTGGCGGCAATGACGGCCTGTTCGGCAACAATGGCAACGACGTGCTCATCGGTGGTGTCGGCGCCGATACGCACTCCGGCGGCACCGGTTCCGATACCGCCTCCTACCAGACGGCGGCCGCGGGCGTGACCGCAAACCTGGCAAATGCCGCGCTGAACGCCGGCGAGGCAGCCGGCGACACCTACAACTCGATCGAGAACCTGACCGGCTCGGCCTTCGGTGACAATCTCACCGGCAACAACGGCGCCAATGTCATCCTCGGCGGCAACGGCAACGATACGCTGACCGGCGGGGGCGGCAACGACACCATCAACGGCGGCAACGGCAACGACACCGTCAATGGCGGGCTGGGCAACGACAGCCTGACCGGCGGGGCAAACAACGACAACTTCCTGTTCAACACCGCGTTGAATGCCGTCACCAATGTCGACGACATCACCGACTTCAACTTCGTCAACGATACGATCCAGCTGGAGAACGCGATCTTCAACGCGATCGTCGGCGTGGGCGTCCTGAGTGCCGCGCAGTTCACCGCCAACGCCGCCGGGACGGCGACGACCGCCTCCCAGCGCATCATCTACGAGACCGATACCGGCAACCTGTTCTACGACGCCAACGGCAGCGCCGCCGGCGCCTCGGTCCTGTTTGCCACGCTGACGGCCGGCCTTGGCATCACCAACAACGACTTCTTCATCGTATAGATGCAGCGAAGCCGCGGGCGCCGAGTTCGGCGCCCGCGGCGAGCGGCGCCGGGATCGGCCCACTTCGTCCGTCGGCCAAGCTGACCGGACCGGTCCGGATCCAGCCCAGCAGACCATCGTCCTTCTCCATTCGATTCCCGATCGTCACTCCGTCGTCGGTTGCGCCTTGCCGTTCCGCATGCGTATCCAAAAATCGCTATGCAGAGATTTTTATATTGACGCACGTAAAATTTTTCTCAAACATGCGGAAACGCGAAAGCGATATTCGAGCCGGCTCTTTGGGAGGAGACAGTGGCTTCAGACCGTGAAGGACCGCCCGCCGGTCCGAGTTTTCCGCCACATGACGGAATTTCCGTTCACCGCCCGCTGCGATGGCGGACGTTCGGACCACGGCGCTTTTCCATTCAACCTTGAAGCACCTTCAGCCCGCAGCCGCCCAAGGCGGTTCGCAACCGACCGGCCGACAAGCAGATAAAACAGGAGGAGAAACGATGCGCTTATTCAATCACCTGATCGTCGGAGCCAGCCTGCTGGCCGCCCTGCCCGCCTACGCCCAGGACGGGACCAAGGTCGCGGCCATCATCAAGGGGCTCGACAATCCGTTCTTCCAGTACATGCACCAGGGCATCGAGGAGCAGGCGAAGGCCATCGGCGCCGCCGTGACCGTGCAGGCGGCGCAGAACATGGGCGACGCGACCGGCCAGGCCGACAAGCTGACCGCCATGGCGCTGCAGGATTTCGGCTGCTACCTGGTCAACCCGATCAGCGTCTCCAACCTCGTGCAGGCGCTGGTGCCCGTCGCGCAGAAGAAGGCGCCGATCGTCAACATCGACAGCAGCATCGACCCCGAGCAGGCGAAGGCGGCCGGCTTCGCCGTCACCACCTATATCGGCACCGACAATGTCGCGGCCGGCGTGCTGGCCGGCGAGGAAATGCTGAAGCTCGTGCCCGCCGGCTCCAAGGTCGCGCTGGTCGCAGGCATCGTCGGCGACGTCGGCAGCAACGCCCGCATCAAGGGTTTCAAGCAGGCCGTCGAAGGCAAGCTCGAGGTGGCCGTGGAGGTCAGCGCCGACTGGGACCGCGAGAAGGCGCTGACCGCGGCCACCGACATCCTCGCCGCGCATCCCGACCTCGCCGGCTTCTTCGCCGCCAACGACATCATGGCGCTCGGCATCCAGCGGGCGGTGCAGACGTCGGGCAAGGACGTCAAGGTGATCGGGCTCGACGGCATCGTCGACGCGCTGAAGTCCGTCGCCGCCGGCGAGCTCTCGGCAACCGTCGCGCAATATCCATTCGTGGTCGGCGCCATGGGCGTGGAGGCCTGCGTCGCGGCGGCCAAGGGCAACACCCTGCCCGCCAAGGTCGACGCGCCAGTGCTTTTGATCAACAAGGACAATGCCGAAGCCTCGCTGAAGAACTTCCCGCGTCCGGGCGGCGACTATCCCGATCCCTTCGGCGAGATGCTGAAGTGAACAATCCCGCCGACAACGCGCCCGTTCAAAAGGCGGGCGCGACCGAGGAGAGCCGTACCTCCCTGACGGCTCTCCTCACCGATCTGTCCTTCTGGGCCGACTGGGCCTCGGTCGTCGGCCTGGTCGGGCTGGTCATCGTGTTCGGCATCGCCCAGCCGATATTTCTCAGCGTCGCCAATCTGCAGGCATTGCTGCTGGCGGCGGCGATCCTGGTGGTGCTGGCGACGGGCCAGACATTCGTGGTGGCGACGTCGGGCATCGACCTGTCGCTGGCGGCCGCCGTCATGCTGGGCGCCATCGTGCTCGGCCTCGTCCACGCCGCCGGCTGGGGCATTTTCCTGGCCTGCGTGCTCGCGGTCGCCGCCACCAGCGCGGTCGGCCTCCTCAACGGAGTGCTGATCACCGTCGGCAAGATTCCCGATTTCGTGGTGACGCTCGGCACGCTTTCCGCCATCACCGGGCTCGGCCTGATCCTTTCAGGCGGCGAGCCGACCATGGTCGGCAGCCCGTTCCTGCTGAAACTGACGTCGGGCTCGTTCGGGCCGTTCGGCTATCCGGTCTGGGTGGCGGCGGGCGTTGTGCTGGCCGCCCATGTCGCGCTCTTCCACACCCGCTTCGGCGTGCATCTGCTGGCGACCGGCGGCCAGGCCGAAAGCGCCCATTCGCTGGGCATCCGCACCAACCGCATCAAGATCGCCGCCTATACGATTTCCGGCTTCTGCGCCGGCATCGCCTCGCTGCTGCTGGTGGCGCGCATCGGCTCGGCCGAACCCCTCATCAACACCAGCCTGCTCCTAAATTCGGTGGCCGCGGTGGTGCTGGGCGGCGTCAGCCTTTTCGGCGGCCGCGCCAGCATACTCGGCCCGGCGATCGGCGCGCTGATGCTGACCGCGCTGGTCAACGGCCTGACCCTGCTCAGCGTCTCGGCCTTCTACCAACCCCTGGCGGTCGGCGCCATCGTGGTGCTGGCGGCCCTGATCATGCGGTATCAGCGATGAGCGGCGAACCGTCTTCCGAGGCGATCCTCGCCTGCAAGGGCCTGAGCAAACATTTCGGCGGCGTGCGGGCGCTCTCCGACGTCAGCTTCGAGGCCCGCCGCGGCGAGGTCACCGCGGTCATCGGCGACAACGGCGCCGGTAAGTCGACGCTGATCCGCTGCCTGGTCGGCGTCAACGTGCCGGACGATGGGGAGATCTTCTTCGACGGCAGGCGGCACCCGTTCGCCAATCCCGACGAGGCGCGCAAGGCCGGCATCGAGACGGTCCACCAGAACCTGTCGCTGATCGACGAGCTGACCGTCGTCCAGAACCTGTTCCTGAACCGCGAGATCGTCCGCCGGGTCGGGCCGCTCGCTTTGCTCGACCGGCCCGCCATGAAGCGCGAGGCGCGGGCCATGCTGTCGCGCCTTTCGATCAACGTGCCGTCGGTCTCGGCGCGCGTGCGCCGCCTGTCGGGCGGGCAGCGGCAGGCGATCTCGATCTGCCGCGCCGTCGGCTCCGGCGCCAAGGTGGTGGTGATGGACGAGCCGACCGCGGCACTCGGGGTGCAGGAGACCGCCAATGTCGAGGCGCTGATCCGGCGGCTGCGCGAGCAGGCCGTCAGCGTCGTCCTGGTGAGCCACAATTTCGACCAGGTGCGGCGCCTGTCCGACCGGATCTGGGTGATGCGCGCCGGCCGCGTGGTCGCCACGGTCCAGTCCGCCGAGACGACCGGCAACGAACTCGTCGCGCTGGTCACCGGCGCCGCCTGACAAACCTCTTCCCCCTGCCGGCGGCGGGACACGCCGCCGGTTCGTTCAATGCCCGACCAGAAAATGCCTGGGAGCAAAAAAGAATGTCCGTGATCCGTGTCGGCCTTGTGGGCCTCGGCGAAGTCGCCCAGTCGATCCACCTGCCGGTGCTCGCCGACCAGCGCGACCGCTGGCAGATCGCCGGCGTCTATGACGTCTCGCCGAGCCTGGTTGCGCGATGCAGCGCCGAATATCCGACGGCAAAAGCTTTCGAGTCCGCCGAGGCGCTGATCGGCTCGCCGGACATCGACGCGGTCTTCGTGCTGTCCTCCGACGAGACGCACAGCCGTTTCGTGCGCGCCGCCATCCGGGCCGACAAGCATGTCCTTCTGGAAAAGCCCGCCTGCCTGACGGTGCGGGAGATCGACGAACTGCTGGAGCTCTCGTCGACCTATGACAAGACCATCTTCGTCGGTTACATGCGGCGCTATGCGCCGGCCTATCTGGCGGCCAGGGAGGAACTGCCGGCCTTCGCCGACATCACCCATGTGCGCATCTTCGACCTGATTTCCGAGGGACGGCATTTCCTCAAGAAGAGCCAGGACATCCTCTATCCCACCGACATCGATCCGGACCTGCTGGCGCGCGGCGCCCGCGAGCGCGAGGCGCTGATCCGCGAGGTGGTGGGCGCCGATGCGCCGGCCGACCTGGTGCGCGCCTATCGAGGCCTCACCGCGCTGAGCTCGCACCACATCTCGGCGATGCGCGGGCTGCTGGGCGAGCCGGTGCGCGTGGTGTCGGCGCACCGCACCAATGGCGGCGCCAACACCGGCGTCACCTTCGACTATGGGCATTTCGCCGCCTATTACGACGCGGTGGTCGACGATCTCGGGCTGTTCGACGCGATGATCGAGGTGCGGTCGAACACCAGGCGGGTGCGCATCATCTACGACACACCCTATATCCGCAGCCTGCCGACGCGCCTGGAAGTGACCGAGAGCGGGGCCGCCGGGCCGGTTACGAGGACGTTCGGCCCGCTCTACGGCGACGCCTTCTCCAACGAGTTGGAAGTCTTCCACCGGCATATCCACGACGGCACCAGGCCGGCGACCGACCTGGCGGATTCGCGTCGCGATCTTGCGCTGATGGCCGAGATCATCGGAAAAATGAAGCAGGCTTCGTGACTCCTCGCCGGGGCACAGCTAGGACATTGCACGCAGGAGGAGAAAAGACATGAGCAACAAGCTGGGCGTCCACGCTCTCGTCTGGGAGGCCGGATGGAGCAATGACGAATGCGCGCGGGCGATCGCCAAGACCGCCGAGGTCGGCTACGACTTCATCGAGGCGTCCGCGCTCGATCCGCGCTCCTTCGACGTCGACTTCACCCGCCGCCAGCTCGAAAAGAACGGCATCGGCATAAATTTTTCCCTGGGACTGGACGCCGACACCGACATCTCCAGCGGCGACAAGGAGAAGGCGGCACGCGGCAGGAGGCGCCTGGAGGACGCGCTGACGCTCGCCCGCGACACCGGCGCGACGCATGTCTGCGGCATCCTCTATTCGGCCTTCCAGAAATACAGCGTGCCGACCACCGCGGCGGGCCTGGCGATGGCCGTCGACGTGCTTGGCGAGGTCGCGGAGATCGCGGCGCGCAGCGACATCACGATCGGGCTCGAAGTGGTCAACCGCTACGAATCCAACGTGCTGAACACCGCCTCGCAGGGCGTGGAGCTGTGCAAGCGGATCGGCGCGCCAAACGTCAAGGTGCATCTCGACGTCTATCACATGAACATCGAGGAATCCGACATCGGCGCGGCCATCGCCGAGACCGGCGATTACATCGGCTATTTCCACACCGGCGATTCGCACCGCGGCTATCTCGGTTCCGGCTCGATCGACCTCGCCGGCGTGTTCCGCGCGCTGGTGCGGACCGGCTATCAGGGGCCGATCGCCTTCGAGAGCTTTTCGTCGCGCGTCGTCGGCCAGCCGCTGGAGGGCATTCTGGGCATCTGGCGCAATCTTTGGGAGGACGGCCACGATCTTGCCTCGCATGCGCTGCTCTACACCAAGGCGCAGCTCAAGGCGGCGCAGGAAGCGCATCGGCAGGCGGAGCGCAGCCGGCTGCCTTGAGTGGAATGGCGGGCGGAGAAGAATCTGCCTTCTCCGCCTCCCCCTCGGGGTCGGCGCATCTTCTCCAGGTCGTGGCAGGGCAATCTGCATAATAAACGGCGATGAATTCGCCACGTCCTACCCCCACCCCTAACCCCTCCCCTCAAGGGGGAGGGGGACTTTGCGGCAGCCGGCCGAGCGAAATCGGCTGCGATTGGCGCCTGGCGCAGAGGCGAGCCGATCCCCCTCCCCCTTGTGGGGAGGGGCTAGGGGTGGGGGTAACTTCCTATGCAGTTGTCCTGGCCTCGATGAGGCGATGAAACGGAAATCACCCCACCTCGGGCGTGCGGCGGCGCGTGATGACGCCGTATTCGTCGCCCTCGCGGGCGATGCGCAGCCGCTCCTCGGCTTCCGTCATAAACGGCGATGAATTCGCCGCGTCGTACCCCCGCCCCTAACCCTCCCCTCAAGGGGGAGGGGGACTTTGCGGCAGCCATGCCGAGCGAAATCGTCTACGATTGGCGCCTGGCGCAGAGGCCAGCCGATCCCCCTCCCCCTTGTGGGGAGGGGCTAGGGGTGGGGGTAACTTCCTATGCAGTTGTCCTGGCCTCGACGAGGCGGGGAAACGGAATCACCCCACCTCGGGCGTGCGGCGGCGCGTGACGACGCCGTATTCGTCGCCCTCGCGGGCGATGCGCAGCCGCTCTTCGGCTTCCGTCGCCTCGCGCTGGCGTGCCCACATGGAAGCGTAGAGCCCGTCCTTCGCCAGCAGTTCGGCGTGGCGGCCACGCTCGGCGATGCGGCCGTCCTTCAGGACGATGATCTCGTCGGCCGAGATCACCGTCGACAGGCGGTGGGCGATGACGATGGTGGTGCGGCCGCGGCTCACCATGTCGAGCGCCGCCTGGATCTCCTGCTCGGTATGCGAATCGAGCGCCGAGGTCGCTTCGTCCAGCATCAGGATCGGCGGCGCCTTGAGGATGGTGCGGGCGATCGCCACGCGCTGCTTCTCGCCGCCCGACAGTTTCAGGCCGCGCTCGCCCACCATGGTCTCGTAGCCGTCCGGCAGGTGCTCGATGAACGGGCCGATCTGCGCAAGGTCGGCGGCCTGGCGGATGTCCTCCGCCGAAGCGTCGAAGCGGCCGTAGCGGATGTTGTAGGCGATGGTGTCGTTGAACAGCACCGTGTCCTGCGGCACCATGCCGATGACGGAGCGCAGGCTCTCCTGGGTGACGCCGCCGATGTCCTGGCCGTCGATCAGGATTTTTCCCGACTGCACGTCGTAGAAGCGGAACAGCAGCCGCGAGATCGTCGACTTGCCGGCGCCCGACGGACCGACGATCGCCACGGTCTTGCCGGCCGGCACCTCGAAGCTGATGCCCTTCAAAATCTCGCGGTTGGGATCGTAGGAAAAGTGCACGTCGCGAAACTCGACGCGGCCCTCGGCCACGGCGAGCGGCCTGGCGTCCGGCCTGTCCTCGATCTCGGCCGGCACGTCGAGCAGGTCGAACATCTGCTCGATGTCGGTCAGGCCCTGGCGGATCTCGCGGTAGATGAAGCCGATGAAGTTGAGCGGCACCGAAAGCTGCATCAGCATGGCGTTGACGAAGACGAAGTCGCCGATGGTCTGCGTGCCCGCCGCCACCTCGCGCGCCGACATCAGCATGATCACCAGCATGCCGGCGCCGAAGATGGCGCCCTGGCCGAAATTCAGCCATCCGAGCGACGTCCAGGTCTTTGTCGCCGCGACCTCGTAGCGGGCCATGGAACGGTCGAAACGCTGTGCCTCCATGCGCTCGTTGTTGAAATATTTGACCGTCTCATAGTTGAGCAGCGAATCGATCGCCTTGGTGTTGGCGTCGGTGTCGCTGTCGTTCATCTCGCGGCGGATGGCGATGCGCCAGTCGCTCGCCCATACGGTGAACCAGGTGTAGAGCAGCACCGTGACGGCGACGACCACGACATAGAGCCAGCCATAGGCGACGGCGAAGATGACGGCGGTCAGGGCGAATTCGAGGACGGTCGGCAGCGTGTTCAGGATGGTGAAGCGCACGATCGTCTCGATGCCCTTCACGCCGCGCTCGATGATGCGCGACAGGCCGCCGGTGCGGCGCTCCAGGTGGAAGCGCAGCGACAGGTCGTGCATGTGCACGAAGGTCTTGTAGGCGAGCTTTCTCACAGCATACTGGCCCACGCTGGCGAACAGCGCGTCGCGCAACTGGTTCAAGCCCACCTGGATCAGCCGCACGACGTTGTAGGCGATGACCAGCGCCGCCGGCACCAGCAGGAAGGCCGGCAGCGGCGGCGGCGTGTGCGCGTCGCCGGCCAGCGCGTCTGTCGCCCATTTGAAGAAATAGGGCACGGCGACCAGCACCAGCTTGGAGACGATGAGGTAGAAGGTCGCCCAGACCACGCGGGCGCGCAGGTCGGCGCGCTCGTCCGGCCACATATAGGGCCAGAGATGAACGAGCGTCTTCAGGGTCGAACCTGAGTCCGCCGAGACAGTCTTTTCGGCCAATTTTTTCTTCCCTGTCTTCCGCCCCGTCGACGGCCAAACCGCGCGGTCGGATTTTGGTTCTTTCAAAGCTCGCGGATGCGCGGTTCCGTGCAGCCGACCGGCTGCGGCTCGTCGCAGCAGGCCTCGACCAGCGCCGTTACCCCTTGCGCGGTGGCCGCGAGCGCCTCCCGGTCGATCTCGTAGATGGAGCGCTGCCGGTCTGGCTTGACGCGGACCAGGCCCGCTTCGACCAGCACCTTCAGGTGCTGCGACACCGTCGACTGGGCGAGATCGAGCCGTCCGACCACGTCCTTGCAGCAGCAGCGGTCGCTGGCGGCGAGATACCGGAGAATCTCCATCCGCTTGCGATGCGACAGCGCACCGAGGCGCTCGGCCAGCCGTTCGGCGGGCAGGCATTCGGCGGACGTGGCGGGCGACAGCATCTTCATCGTCTATCGACGATAGACGATGAAGTGCGGATCGACAACTGCTCGAATGACGATTTCAGGATTTGTGTTCCCCCGCGCAGGCGGCGGGTGGAATTTCCGTTCCCGCGCCGCGGCGGACATTTATCGTCCGCAGCGGCGGAGGTCTATCGCCGCGCGGAGACGAGAAGCATCATCGGCCGCTCCAGCTCCTCCGCCAGTTCGGGCGTCTGGGCGATCTGCTGGCGCGACGGGGCGAACTCCTCGACGCCAAGTATCTCGAAGCCCGCGCGGATCAGCGTGTTGAGCGTCGTGCCGATGGTCCGGTGATGCTTGATCACGCCCTTGGCGAACCAGTCGGTCCGGCGCTCGCCTTCGACGGAGTAGCGATTGACCGGCCAGGTCTTGCGCCCGTCCTCGTCGGCGAACCAGTGCGGGTGGATCGCTGCCATGAAGATCGGGTGCTCGATGGTGAACACGAGATGCCCGCCGGGAACCAGCGCCTGATGGAGCACGCGGACGAGGCGGTCGAAATCGCCGATGTAGTGGAAAGTCAGCGCGCTGTAGGCGAGGTCGAAGGCCGCCTTCGGCAGGTCCAGGACCTCGAGATCGGCGATGCGGTATTCTACTGCGGGATCGCGCGTATCCGCCCTTGCCCGGCCGATCATGTTCTCCGACAGGTCGAGGCCGAGCACGGAGGCCGCGCCCTGCTCGCGCATCCAGCGCGACGCCCAGCCGAAGCCGCATCCCAGATCGACGACGCGCTTGCCGGAGAGCGCCGGCAGCATCGCCCGGATGGCGGGCCATTCGGGGGCACCGTCGAGGCCACGCACCTGTCTCGGGATCCGGCTGTAACCGGCGAAGAAGTCGGGGTTGTCGTAGATGTTCTGTGCCATCGGATTTCTCCATCGTGTCGGACGGGACGAGGCACCTTCAAGACCGAAAAAACCTCGTCCGCGGGGGCGAGGCCAGGGTTGGCGATTACAGCTGATCAGTCAGCGTGGTCGACATCCCGGCATCCCGCCTTTGGGGATGCCGGCGAACCGGGAAACAATATGGGTGTCCTTGTCGGCCATGGCGTCGACCATCAGCCAGACGGCCGCTCCGGTCAAGCCGCAAGCCATCCGTATGCAGGGCGATCGCATATGGAAGTTCTGGAAGCGTCGGCGGGCGGGTTACCCCCACCCCTAACCCCTCCCTCAAGGGGGAGGGGGACTTTGAGGCCGCCATGCCGAGCGAAATCGTCACCGATTCAAGTCTGGCACAACGGCGGCAAGATCCCCCTCCCCCTTGAGGCAGGGCTGTCCGGGGAAAGTCATGCATAGTGGAAAGCCATCTGGTTTGGCGAGCATCGGGGTCTTCTATGGCTCGGATTGACGGGCGGCGGGCGTTCGATGGCGGCGATGTGGCGGCGCTCGAAC
>NZ_PXYK01000049.1 GCF_003012745.1 Kumtagia ephedrae
CTGTCCTTCACCGCATGGCGCAAGCTCGGGATCGCCATGGTGATCTTCGCGGTGCCGCTTTCCGCCGGAAGGAACCCGTGATGGTCGCCCAGCCACTGATCGAGGAGATAAGCGGCGGTCCGGCGGGGGCGATGATCTCCGGGCTGGCCGGCCTGGGCGGTACCGCCGCCGAGCGGCCGTCGCATGAGGAGCGCATCGAAAATCCGCAGCGGCTGCGCCGCCTCAGCATCTACCCGGCTTCCGCTGGCTTCGGCCTGGTCGAGGAGCTCGACCATCTGTGCGTGCGCACGATCGAGCCGAACGTCTTCTTCAACCCGCGCTTCCTGGCGCCGGCCATGCCGCGCCTCGAGGACCGCGAGGTCCGGCTTGCCGTCATCCGCGACGGCGGCGAGGAGAGGTCGCGCCTGCGCCTGCTCGTGCCCTTTTCGATCGAGCGTCCGCCGGTGCCGCTCGGCGTGACGGTCATGCGCAGCTGGTCGAGCCCGTTCGGCCCGCTGGGCACGCCGCTGCTCGACCGCGACGACCCGGCCGGCGTGGTCGGCGACTTCTTCGACATGCTGTCGCGCCCGCATCTGAAGCTGCCCAAGGTCCTGGTCCTGCCGGAGATGCGGCTCGACGGCCCGGTCGCGTCGCTGCTGACGGCCGTCGCCGACGCTCGCGGCCTGCCGATCGAGACCACCGCCTACCTGAAGCGGCCCTTCCTGCAGAGCGACCTCGAAGGCGACGCCTACCTGAAGCAGGCGCTGCGCCCGCATCACTATCGCGAGTTCCGGCGGATGAAGCGCCGGCTGGCCGACAAGGGCCGGCTGGAACACGTCGTGGCCCGCGCCGAGGAGGATGTGCGCAACGGCCTGGAGGCCTTCCTCACCCTGGAGGCATCGGGCTGGAAGGGCCGGCAGCGCACCGCCATGGCGATCGACCGCTTCCGCGCCGCCTTCGCCCGCGAGGCGGTCCATCGCCTCGCCGAGCAGGACATGTGCCGCGTCCATCTGCTCACCCTCGACGGCGAGCCGATCGCGGCGCTGATCGTCTTCGTCGAGGCCGGCATGGCCTATACCTGGAAGACCGCCTATGACGAGGCCCATGCGGCTTTCTCGCCCGGCACGCTGCTGATGATCGAGGTGACGAAGCAGCATCTCGACGACCCCAACATCGAGGCCACCGATTCCTGCGCCGTGCCCGACCATCCGGTGATGAGCCGGCTGTGGAGCGAGCGCCGCAAGATGGGCACGGTCGTCATCGGCATGGTGCCCACCGCCGACCGGCTGGTGCGCCAGGCCGCCTCGCAGCTCCACCTGCATCGCGAGACGCGCAACATGGCGCGCATCCTGCGCAACCGTCTGAAGGGGCTGCTCAGGCGGTGACGAGACCTTCGTGCCGCACCAGTTGGCGATCGGGAACTTCGAGTATCTCGCACAATGATCTTGATGGGGCATCATAGCAAGATACACGGTCCGGGGGCGCGGCGCTCTTTTGTGCAGCGATTCTTGAAGCGGCGAGAGGATCACCGCACCTCGACGAACTTGCCGCGATCGCTGAAATAGCAGTTGAAGAAAGTTGTGCCCCGACTGCCCTCGAAATAACCTTGCACCACGTAACGATTGCCGATCCGGAACGCCATGTTGGTCGTTATCTCCGGCGGACGCAGGTCGAATGCGGCCGACGCTTCACCCGCGCAGAAACGCGGCATGTCGCCCATGCTCACTTCGAGACTCGCCGCTGGTGCGCTTGGCTGAACTTTGCGCCCGTGGCGCTGGTGAGCGTTGACCTGGCAGACGCCATTTCCTCCGCCGCTGCGGCTGTAGGATATCGTCACGCTGCTGTCAGGATTGACGCTAATGGAAACGGTCATCGGGCCATGGCTGGCTTCGTAGTAGTTCGCATTGAAGCGGTGGAGCTTGGCCTCGCTGCCGTTCAGATAGACCGGACCGCCTTCGTCGGCATGGACCTCGACATGACCCGGACACGTGGCATTGAAGAACGGCACATCCGCTCTCGCGATCGAGGCGCCGCTTGCAAAGACACCGGTGAGCAAAACTGTGGCGAGGCCCGCACGCATCGAAATTTCCTTTCTCGTCATGCCCGCATCAATGATGCCTACCCCGGTTTCCGAGGATGCGCTAGGCGAAGAGTTGGCTGATTTATGCGCGGAACAGGACTTCCGGTCCGGCGCATCGGCGATCATGAGCGGTCAGCCTCGGACCGGACGACAACGATGGCGTAGCTCTCGATTATTCGCGATCCGGCAGGTTGAATTCCTCGATCATATCCCGGAGTTGCGGTAGCGCTTCGCTTCTTTCCATCCGCGTGAATCGATCGGCCCAGCACATCAGCTTATCGATAAGCTCCTCTGGTTTGGCCATACTCAGCCCAAGCCGCACGGAACGCTTTCGCCTCTATCCGCTTCCTTCAATCTTCCGCCTCCCGCCGCGCCCGGTCGCGAAATATCCGGCGGATGACCTTTCCCGTCGTCGTCAGCGGCATCGAATCGACGAACTCGACCTCGCGCGGATATTCGTGCGCCGACAGGCGCACCCGCACCCAGTCACGGATTTCCACGGCAAGCGCCTCGCTCGGCGAAAACCCGTCGCGCAGCACGACATAGGCCTTGACGATCTCGGTGCGCAGTGGGTCGGGCTTGCCGACGGCGGCCGCCAGCGCGATCGCCGGGTGGCCGGTCAGGCAGTCCTCGATCTCGCCGGGGCCGATGCGGAAGCCGGCCGAGGTGATGACGTCGTCGTCGCGGCCGAAGAACTGGACGTAGCCGTCGCCGTCGGCGATGCCCTGGTCGCCGGTGGTCATCCAGTCGCCGATGAATTTTTCGCGGGTCGCCTTGTCGTTCTGCCAGTAGCCGAGGAACATCACCGGATCGGGCCGCCGCACCGCGATCTGCCCGACCGTGCCGGGCGGCACGGGACGCCCCTCGGCGTCGATCACGGCAACGTAGTGGCCGGGCACCGGCTTGCCGATGGCGCCGCCGCGGCTGACGCCGAGCGCCGCGCAGGACGACAGCACGATGTTGCATTCGGTCTGGCCGTAGAACTCGTTGACCGTCAGCCCGAATTCGTCGCGCGCCCATTCGTAGGTCTCGCGCCCCAGCGCCTCGCCGGCCGACCCGACGGTGCGCAGGTCGAGGCGGAAGCGCTTGCGGATGCCGGAGACCGACTTCAGCATTCTCAGCGCCGTGGGCGGGATGAAGGCGTTGCGCACGCCCATTTTTTCGACCAGGCCGAGCGCCGCCTCCGGGTCGAACTTCTCGAAGCGGCCCGACACCACCGGCACGCCGAAATAGAGGCCGGGCAACAGCACGTTGAGCAGGCCGCCCGCCCAGGCCCAGTCGGCCGGCGTCCACAGGCGGTCGCCCGGCTGCGGCAGGAATTCGTGATGGAACTGCACGCCCGGCAGATGCCCGAGCAGCACCCGGTGGCCGTGCAGCGCGCCCTTGGGCGGTCCGGTCGTTCCGGAAGTGAAGATCATCATCGCTGGGTCGTCCGGACCGGTGTCCACGGCATCGAACACGGCTGGATGGTCCGCGACCAGCCGGTGGAAGCCGAGCGCGCCGCCGCCCTCGCCGTCGATCGACACGACCAGCTCCAGGTCCGGCAGCCGGCCGCGGATGGCACCCAGTTTGGCATTGCCGGCCTGGTTGGTGACCACCGCCTTCACGCCCGCCGTCTGCAGCCGGTATTCGAGCGCCTCGACGCCGAACAGCAGCGCCAGCGGCACTGCGATCGCACCGAGCTTATAGATCGCGACATGCGCGATCGCCGTTTCGAACGATTGCGGCAGGAGCAGCGCGACGCGGTCGCCCCGTCCTACGCCCAGTCGCCGCATCGCTCCGGCCAGGGCGTTCGACCGGGCCGACAGATCGCCGTAGGTCAGCAGGCCCGGCTCGCCTTCTCCTCTGAATTCGAGCAGCGCGACGCGGTCCGGCTCCCGCGCCGCCCAGCGGTCGGAGACCGCCACGCCGATGTTGAAGCGTTCGGGGATCGACCAGCGAAAGCCGCGATAGAGGGCATCGTAGCTGTCGGCCGGCTGGAGCATGGCGGTCAGAGCTGCGCTCCGTCAGAAGGATGGTGCCCCTGGCCGGGATCGAACCAGCACGCCCGTGAAGGCAACAGATTTTGAGTCTGCCGCGTCTACCAATTCCGCCACAGGGGCCAAGCCCGAGGGCCTGAACGGCTGCGGACTATACGGTCGGAGGCAGGGTCGTCAACAGCAAGCTGCAGCCGATCGCGGATCATGCCCGATTGCCGCAAAAACATGCCGGACGGGCAGCTACGCCGATACGCCGAGCTCGGCCAGCCGCTTCACCGCGGTCGGCGGCAGCGGCGGGTGGCCGGGCGTGCGTGCCGCGTCGATCAGCAGCGCGTCGCAGCCGGCTTCCGTCTCGGCGATCAGGCGCCGCATGAATTCCTCCTTGTCGAGCCCGGCCGGGATCGGCGGCAGGAAGCGCGCCTTGATGGTGCCGGGATAGCGCAGGAACTTTCGCCGCGGCCAGAACAGGCCGGCGACGTGGGCGACCGGCACGACCGGCATGCCGAGCTGGGCGTAGAGCTCGACGATGCCGTATTTGTAGAGCGGCTCGTCGCCGGGCGCCCGCCTGGTGCCCTCCGGATAGATGATGAGCTGGCGGTCTTCCGCCATCTCCCGCCTGGTGTCGGCCACGACCTTCTTCAGCGCCCGCGAGCGGCTGCCGCGGTCGACCGGGATCAGCCGCATCTTGAGGATGTACCAGCCGAAGAACGGTATCCAGGTGAGCTCGCGCTTCAAGATGTAGAGCGGGTCGCGAAGGCAGGGGAAGAAGGCGATCGCGTCCCAGAACGACTGGTGCTTCGGCGCCAGGATGAAGGAGCCGTCCGGCAGGTTCTCGAGGCCGGTAATCTCATTCTTCGTCCCGGCCAACCTGTGGTGCAGCCACAGGCTGGAACGCGCCCAGAATTTCGGCACGAACCACGCCTGCTTGCGCGGCATCAGGAAGAACAGCGGCGCCCACAGGATCATCTGGGCGATCAGGTTCACATAGAAGACGGCGTTGAACAGCAGCGATCGGATGACGAGCATGAAGGGCCGAGGGTCCTGCGGGGTTTCCGCGTTCCTACATCAGCGACCCGCCGTTGCACAACGGCGCCGCGGCCAGACGAGGCCGGGCGTGTGACGACGTGCGGCCGGTTCAGCGCGGCGCCGGCACCGGCGTCGGGATGGTGGCGGTGTGAATCTCGTCATGCGCCATCGCATTGGCCGGCAGGGCGGTTCGCGCAAGGGCCGCGACGTATTTCGTGTATTCCGTGAACATCACCCGCAGCGCCGCCGGCTTGGTCAGCCACTGGCCGCCGTTCAGGCGGCTCGTCACCACCGGATAGGGCTCCAGCTCGGCGCCGTCGACGAGCCGCTCCATCTCCAGCAGGCTGCGCGGCATGTGATAGTTGTTGGTGACGAGAATCACCCGGCCGTAGGCGTGGTTCTCCATCCATTTGGCGCTTTCCTCGGCGTTGCCGATCGTGTCGAGCGCGGCATGGTCGATGTCCACGCAGCAGGAGAACAGTCCGCGGTCGCCTCCGGTCGCCGCGCGCAGCGATTCGCGGCTCGCCGCCGGATGCACGCCGCTGATCAGCAGCCGCTTGCCCTTGCCCGATTGCAGCAGGCCGAGTGCCGTGTCGAGCCGCGCCTGGCCGCCGGTGAGCACGATGATCGCATCGGCCGGCGCCACGTCCTTCGGCGTCGACAGCATGCTGACATGCTGCGCGAACAGGCCGAAGCCGCAGAGGAAAAGCACGGCGACGCCCACCGTCGCCGACGCCGCCAGGCGCAACAGGGAGCCGGCTCCGCGCCCGCGGCCATGGCGCCTGCGGGAATCAGTGGAAATCGCTTCCAGCATCATCAATGGATAGCTCCGATTCGCGCGGAATGACAGCGTTGCGCGCATCGCGGGTGCGTTCCGCGCGTCATCCGTCCGGCTGCCGGATCTCGAGGTCGTTCAGATAGGCGACGACGGTGACGTGCGACGTGGCCGCCGTCAGCGCTCCGATCACCAGCACGATCAGCGCCACGCCGGCATAGCCGGCCGCACCGATGGCGAAATCGCCGAACAGCGCGGCCGCCTGGTCGCCTTCCGGCGTCGCCAGGTTGCGGCTGGACCAGAACGAGAAGCCGATGAACACCACGATGGCGGCAATGCCGCCCGCCGCCGCGCCCTTCATGCCGGTGAGCAGGAAATGGCGGCGGAACTCCGCCGCGATGAATTTCGCCTCGGCGCCGACGAAATGCAGCACCTCGATAATGTGCCCGTTGCCGGCCATCGCGCCGCGCGTGGCGAACACCACCGTCAGCACCGTCGCCGACAGCATCAGCACCAGCACGGCAGCCCCGAGCATCACCGTCGTGCGTGCCATCGCCACCAGCCGGTCGACCCAGGTGCGGTGGTCGTCGAGCGAGCTCGACGGTATCTTCGCGGCGAGCTCCGCCCGCAGGGCTGCGAAATCGGGCGGGTTCGTGCGGTCCACCGTCACCACCACGAGGCGCGGCACCGGCAGCTCGTCCAGGTTCAGCCCGGAACCCAGCCACGGCTCCAGCAGCCGCGCGGTGGCGGCACGGTCGACGATGCGCGCGCCGGTCACGCCGCGCGCCTGGCCGGCCAGGCGCGCCGCCTCCGCGAGAGCGCCCTCCATGTCCAGCCCGTCCGACGGCTTGATCTGGATCGTCGCCTCGCGGGCGATCTGGTTCTGCCACACCGCCGCGGTATCGCGCACCAACGTGACCGCCCCCAGCGTCAGGCAGGACAGGAAGGTCATGATGGCGATCACCAGCACCAGCGCGCGGCCGGCGACGCCGGTGGCCGGCACGATCGGCGCCGGTGCGCGGCGTGTCCGCCCGCGTCCCGCCGCCGTGGCCTGAGGCGTCTCCGCCGTGACCTCCACCGGCATGTCAATCATAGATGTCGAGCCTCCCGCCGGAGAGGATCATGCGGCGGGCGTCGACCTGGTCCATCAGGGCAAGGTCATGCGTGGCGATGACGACCGCGGTGCCGAGTCGGTTGAGCTCGATGAACAGCCTGAGCAGACGGCGCGCCAATGGCGGATCGACATTGCCGGTCGGCTCGTCGGCGAGCAGGATTTCCGGCTGCTCGATCAGCGCCCGGGCGATCGCCGCGCGCTGCTTCTCGCCGCCCGACAGCACCGGCGGCAGCACATGCATGCGCTCGCCCAGCCCGACCCATTTCAGCAGTTCCGACACGTCGGCGCGATAGCTCGCCTCCTCGCGTCCGCGCACGCGCAGCGGCAGCGCGACGTTCTCGTAGGTGGTCATGTGGTCGAGCAGGCGGAAATCCTGGAAGACGATGCCGATGCGCCGGCGCATCAGCGGCAGTTCCTGCCGGGTGATGCGCGAGCGATCCTTGCCGAAGACATTGATCAGCCCGCGCGTCGGCTTCAGCGACATGAACAGCAGCCGCAGCAAGGTGGTCTTGCCGGCACCCGACGGCCCGCTCAGGAACTGGAACGAGCTCGGCGGGATCTGGAAGGAGATGTCCCGCAGGATCTCCGGGCCCATCCCGTAGCGCAAGCCGACATTTTCGAAGCGGATCAAGGCTGAAACTCGTGCTTTCCCCGGCCCGCCGGCGGGCCTTTCGTTCGAATCGACCATCCGCCTGCATGGTTAACCGGCGGTTAAGCCAGAAGCGGTGATATGGCTGCGACCAACTCCGTTCGCCCCGGCGGCAGAGAGGAGAAGCGCATGGCCGAGTGGCGCACCGCACGCCCGGTTTCCGGCGAAATCATGGCTGCGCGCCGGAACGGCGCCGGCCAGCCCTTTCCGCTCGCCGGCTCCGACGTCGTGGAGGCCGAGTTCGAGACGGTGGCCATTGCCGGGACATCATCGACCGCGCTGCCGAGTGCCGCACGCGGCGGCCTGGCATTCCTGGCGGCAGGGACGCCGGCCGCGGCTCCGTTCACCAAGCCGGGCGGGACCGTCTTCTGGACGGCGGGGCTGATGGTCGTGGCGCTGGCCTTCTGGGTCTCCGGCGGCCATGCGCTGCTGCATCCGCGGGACCCGGGCGCGCAGCCGGCCGCCCTGACCTTGTCCGGCGTCGTCTCGCGCGTCGATCTGTCGGGCCCAAGACCGCTGCTGCGCGTCGACGGCGAGGCCGGCAATGACGGCGCGGCGCGGGCGGAGCTGCCGCCCCTGGAAATCCGCGTGGCGGGGCTTGACGGGACGGTCACGCGCTACAAGCTGGGGACAGTGTCGCGCAGCCTCGGCCCCGGCGAACGTTTTGCCTTTTCGAGCCGGCTCGACGTGCCTAGAAACGGGGTGAAATCCGTGTCCGTGACTTTTGCCGAGTGAGGATCAGCCGATGCCGGTGGTTCGCAACAAAGAGATCGAGGTGCTGTTCAGCGCCTCGGCGATCGCCCGCCGCAACCTGGAGCTCGCCAAGGAGATCGCCGAGCACGACTATCACGACCTCCTGGTCATCTCGATCCTGAAGGGATCGTTCGTCTTCGCGGCCGACCTGATCCGCGCCATGCACGATGTCGGCCTGTCGCCCGAGGTCGAGTTCATCTTCATCTCCAGCTACGGCGCCGGCACCACCAGCGGCGAGGTCAAGGTGCTGCGCGACATCGACAACGAGGTGAAGGGCCGCGATGTGCTTTTGATCGACGACATCCTCGAATCGGGCAAGACGCTGCGCTTCACCCGCGAGCTGATGCTGTCGCGCGGAGCCAGGAGCTGCTCCATCGCCGTGCTGCTCGACAAGCGCATGCGCCGGCAGACCACGCTCAACGCCGACTATGTCGGCTTCGACTGCCCCGATTATTTCGTCGTCGGCTACGGTATGGACGTCGCGCACGCCTTCCGCGAACTGCCCTTCGTCGGCGTGGTCAAGGGCGACGCCTGAGGACTGTTTGCTAAGGCGCGGGCTTCGCCAGCGCCTCGGGCGGTGGCGCGAACACCCGGATCGCCTTGGTCAGGATGCGAAAATGCGCCGGCGTGTAGGCGGACAGCTCCCCGTCCGTATTGACAGGCCGCGGCCGGCTGGTGCGGATCGTCACCTCCGTGGTCTGGAAGGCGCGCACATCGTCCCACTTGCCCTGCGTGCCCTTGCGCAGGCTGGGCAGCAGTGCCAGCAGCCGCCACCAGTGGTCGACCTCGAGGCTGTAGAGGTCAAGCTTGCCGTCCTCGGCGGTGGCGGTCTCCTCCACGGTCATGCCGCCGCCGTAATGACGGCCGTTTCCCACCGAGATCTGCATGGTGCGGATGCGCTCGGTGGTGCCGTCATGGTCGACATGGGCGGTGAACAGCCGCGAGCGCAGCAGGATCCGCGCGGCGACGATCGCATAACCAACCACCCCCCAGCGCTTCTTGGCCTTTTCGGTGAGTTCGGCGGCGAGTTCGGCGCTGAAGCCGATGCTGGCCACGTTGAAGAACAGATGGCCGTTGACCTCGCCGAGATCGAAATCGCGCAGCCGCCCGGTCGCTATGATCTCGGCAGCCTTGGCCAGGTCGGGCGGTATGGAAAGGGTGCGGGCGAAGTCGTTGGCCGTGCCGAGCGGCAGCACGCCGAGCGGCAGCCCGGTCTCGACAAGGGCCGGCGCGGCGGCGTTCAGCGTCCCGTCGCCGCCGCCGACGATCACCAGATCGACCCCGTCGGCGGCGCGTCGGATGACGTCAGCGATGGTTTCGCCCTCGCCGACCTTCACCTCGTCGACGTCCAGTCCCGATTCTTCCAGCAGCTTGACCGCTGCCGCGATCGTGCCGGTGCCGCGGCGGGCGCGCGGGTTGACGACGAGGAGGGCACGCTTTTTGGTTCTTCTGGCCTGCACGCTGAACTCCGGTCGGCGGTTGATCCGCCCGCCTGCACGTAAGAAGTCGATGTGGCGCAGTGAAGACGGCCGGCGCAACAAAAAAGAACCCGCGACCGTAACGATCGCGGGCCGAGTGAGGACCGTACGTCGGACAGGCCGACGGCTGTCCGGAGTTTGCGCAGTCACCTTATCAGTCCGAATTGACATGCAGGAAACGAATAGGAATGATGCCTGCCATCAGCAGCGCTTATGGTGAGGAAGGCCTGTGAATCTCGACAGCGATCTGTTGCGCAGCTTTGTCGCAGTCGCCGAGACCGGCAACGTGACCCGCGCCGCCGACAGGATGGGGCGCACCCAGTCCGCCGTCTCCATGCAGATCCGCAAGCTCGAGGGCATGGTCGGCGACGTGCTGTTCGAGCGCGGCTCCCGCGGCGTCAAGCTGACCCGCCGCGGCGAATCGCTCATCGGCAATGCCCGCCGCATCGTCTCGCTGCTGGACGAGACGGCGCTGTCGCTGCGCACGGCGCCGCTCGACGGCCCGGTCCGCATCGGCATACCCGAGGAATACGGCTTCACGGTTGTGGCGCATGCGCTGGGCGAGTTCGCCAAGCGGCATCCGCGCGTCGAGATCACCGTCCGCTTCGCCCATTCGGCTACCCAGAACGCGGCATTGGAGGCGGGCGAACTGGACCTTGCGGTGGTGTTCGAGTGGGACGATTTCTCCGACGGCGAGATCCTGATGGCCGATCCCACGGTGTGGGTCACCTCGACGCTGAATCCGCGCCACGAGGAGGTCCCGCTGCCGGTTGCCTTCTACCAGAACTCGGCCTGGTGCCAGACCTTCGTGGCGAAGTCGCTGGAGAGCCGCGGCATCGCCTATCGCATCGCCTATACGAGCGACACCAGCGGCGGGCTGAAGCTCGCCGCGACCGCCGGCCTGGCGGTGGCGCCGCTGTCGCGCAGCAATATTCCGGAGGGCTGCCGCGAACTCACGGCCGCCGAAGGGTTCCCGCCCATCGACGCCGCCCGCGTCGTGCTGCGCCGCAAGCCGAGTGCGACGGGTGCGACGATCGACGGCATGGCGGAGGCGATCCGGGAGGCGTTCCGCAGCGGGGTCGGGGTGTGAGGACGGGGCCCCCCTGGAGGAGCGCCAAACACCCTCGAAGCCTTCTCGACGCCTACTGCAGCTTGAGCAGCCGCTCGAGGTAGCTGCGCTCCAGCTCGGGGCTGAGCGCGTTGCCGAGACGCTTGCGGATCGCATCGAGGATCTGGCGGGCCCGCTGCACGTCGATCTCGTCGGGAACCTTCACCGAATTGCCGAAATCCGGGCCGGTGGTGGCGCGCGGCCGGCCGAGCGGGTCGCGGTCGGCGTTCTGCTGGCGCCCGCCTTCCTGGCCGCCGCCCTGGTCGCCTTCCATGGCCTGCTGCATCTGCTGCATCATGTCCTGTGCGCCGCGGCGCAGCGCCTCCAGCGCCCGGCCCTGCTCGCCGACGGCGCGGCCGCCGTCGGACTGGCCCAGCGCGCCCTCGGCCTGCCCCATCGCCTCGCCGGCCTCGCCGAACCCCTGGCCCGGCTGGATGCCCATGCCCTCAAGCCCCTTCATCAGCGATTCGAGATCGCCCTGCAGCTGCCCCTGGCCCTGCTGGAGCTGCCGCATGGCATCGGCGAATTCCTCGGGCGTCATGCCCTGGCCTTGCTGCTGGCCACGCTGGTCGCCCTGTTCGCCCTGCTCTTCGCCGAACTGCTCGCCGCGCTCCTGCCCGCGCTGCTGCTGGTCCATGCGGAAGGTCTCGTTCATCATCTCCTGCTGGCGCCGCATGATCTCGCCGAGCTTGTTCATCTGCTCGCGCATCTCGCTCTGCTGGCCGCTTTCACCCTGCTGCTGCTGGCGGCCCGCCTGCAAATTGTTCATCATGTCCTGCAGCTGCGAAAGCAGTTCCTCCGCCTGCTGGCGGTTGCCGGATTTCGCAAGATTCTCGATCTGATCCATCATGCGCTCGAGATCGCGCTGGCTGAGTTCCTGGCCGGGCTGCGGCTGCTGCATGGCCATGTTCGGATCGCGCGCGGCCCGCTCGGCGAACTCGCGCAGGAACTCGTTCATCGCCTGCCGCAGTTCCTTCATCAGCCGGTCGATCTCCTCGTCGCTGGCGCCGTCGCGCAGCGCCTGCTTCAGCGCCTCCTGCGCTTGGCGCAGCCGCTTCTCGGCATTGGACAGGTCGCCGTCCTCGATCTGCAGCGCCATGTTCCAGAAATAGTCGGCGACTTCGCGCAGCGCCTCGTCGGTCTGCGCCAGCTTGAGGCTGGTGCGGCCGGCCATCAGGCCGAGATAGTGCGACGGATTGTCGAAGGTGTCCTCGGGCCGCAGCGTGACCGCGTCGATCAGGTCGAGGACATGCTGCTTCTGGTTGGCGTCGAGCGAGAAGATCTTGCGCAGCTCGACGACGGCCCCGGCGAGCGGATTGGTGAAGGGTCGCTCCGGCAGGACGATGGTCTTGGTCTCCGTCTTCGCCTCCTGGCCGGCGTCGTCCGCCGCCGACAGCGCCAGCTTGATGCGGCTGCCCGCCCAGACATGTTCGGTAAGGTCGCGCGTCGCCTTCTGGGCGACGTCCGGGCTGCCGCGCCGCGGCACCGTGAGCGGCATCTCCGGCGCATTGTAGAGCGGACGGGCATCCGGGGCGGGTGCCTCCTCCAGCGCGAAGTCGGCCTTGGCGGAAGCCGCACCGTAATCGTCCTCGACCTCGTAATGCAGCTCGAAGGCGCCGTTCACCGCACGTCTCGGCTCGCCCGAGAAACGGATGACCGGCGGCTTGTCGGGCGTCACCGCGAAAGCCCAGTTGTCGAGCTCGCGCCCGTCGGATTGCAGCGACAGCACGCCATCGGCTGTCAGCTTCCCGGTGAACTGGCGCGCCGCGGATGCTCCGGCGACGGACGGCACGGCCGCCGGTGCGGGTGCGGCCGCTTCGCCACCGGTCTCGGTGCCGGAAGGCTTGATCTCGCGCTGCGTACCGGCGGCATCGGCGAAGAACAGCGCCTCCGCCCCCGATCCGCCGGTGACCCGCAGCGTCACGTCGCTGTTCTCGGGCACGGTGAAGACCGGGGTCTCGGCATTGTTGGCGGCGCTCAGGAAGATCGGCGCCCTGCCGGTATAGGCGGGGGGCGTGACCCAGGCGTCGATGCGCGGCGGGATGGTTTCGGCGAAGGCGACAGCGCGGAAGGCGTCGTCCACAGAGCCGCCGCGCGGGCCGAAGGAGAACGCGAAGGCCGTCACCAGAAGCAGCGCCGCCGCGGCGCGGAAACCCCAGGGGTCGCGCTGCGGAACGCCGGTGCGCGGCAGGTCGCTGCCGACGCCGTCGAGCCTGGCCGCCATGCGCCGCTGGTGCTCGCGCCACAGCGCATCGGCGAAACCGTCCTGCCGGCCGGTCGGCTTGTCGGTCTGCGCCCGCAGGGGCGTGTGCACGAGCGCGTTGGCCGCCTCGATGCGCCGGTCGATCTCCGCGGCCGTCGGGGCGCGATAGCGGCGCAGCAGGATGAGCGAGCCGATCGCGGCCGCGGCGAACGCCGCCAGCACGCCGAAGCGCGCCCAGTCGGGCATCATCCGGAACAGGCCGAACCAGGACAGGCTGGCGAACAGGCTGAGCGTGACGAGCAGCGGCAGGACCAGCGGCCACAGCCGTTCGAGCGCCATGGTGGCGCGCGTCGTCAGCCGCGTCTGCGTGAGGTGTCTGGAAATCCGCGGCTTCTCGGGCGCTTCGGTCATCGGCCTTTCCGGCTGCGGCCGGGGTCACCCGGCACCGACTCGCAAGGATACCAGCAAACACGGCAAAGGCGAGGCGGTTACACAATCGTGATGCCGGCACCGCCGGCGCTTACGCCTCGAACGCTTTCGGCCGGGATTTGTTTCCGGCGCGCCGCCAGGCATTCGCGGCGTCCGGAGAGCCGATCGGACGGTTCGACCTGCCGCTCACAGCCACTCGGGCAGCGAATCCAGCCCGATCAGTTCCTCGTAGGTCGACCGCGGCCGCACCAGGTGGAACGCATCGCCCTTGACCAGCACCTCCGGCACCAGTAGCCGCGAGTTATAGGTGCCGGCCTGCACCGCGCCATAGGCGCCGGCGGTGCCGACGGCGATCAGGTCGCCGGCCTCCAGCCGCGGCAGGTCGCGTGACAGGCCGAGATAGTCGCCGGTCTCGCAGACCGGACCGACGATGTCGACCACCATGCGCGGCGCGTCGACCGGCCGGCGCGCCACCGGAAAGATCTCGTGGAAGGCGTCGTAGAGCGTCGGGCGGATAAGGTCGTTCATCGCCGCGTCGACGATCAGGAAGTTGCGGGCGTCGCCTTCCTTCACATAGATCACCTCGGAGACGAGGATGCCGGCATTGGCGACGATCAGCCGGCCGGGCTCGAACATAACCTTCACGCCGAGATGGCCGGCATGGCGGCGGATGATATCGGCATAGGCGTCGGGATGCGGCGGCGGGTCGTTGTCGGCGCGATAGGGCACGCCGAGGCCGCCGCCGAAATCGACGTGCTCGATCGCATGCCCGTCGGCGCGCAGTGTCGTCACCAGTTCGGACAGCAGCGCGAAGGCATCGTCGAAGGGCTGCAGGTCGGTGATCTGGCTGCCGATATGCATGTCGATGCCGGTCACCTTCAGCCCCGGCAGGCTGGCGGCGCGGGCATAGACGGCGCGGGCCCGCTGGCGGGGAATGCCGAACTTGTTCTCGGCATTGCCGGTCGAGATCTTCTTGTGCGTCTTCGCGTCGACGTCGGGGTTGATCCTGAGCGACACCGGCGCGACCTTGCCGGCGGCGACCGCCCGCTGCGACAGCAGCTCCAGCTCGGGCTCGGATTCGACGTTGAAGCAGAGGATGCCGGCGGCCAGCGCGAAATCCATCTCGCGCGCCGTCTTGCCGACGCCGGAGAACAGGATCTTGCCCGCCGGAATGCCGGCGGCGAGCGCCCGCCGCATCTCGCCTTCCGAGACGACGTCGGCGCCGGCGCCGAGCCTGGCAAGCGTGGCGATGACGGCCTGGTTGGAGTTGGCCTTCATCGCATAGCAGACCAGCGTGTCGAGGCCGGTGAAGGATTTGCTGAAGACGCTGAAATGCCGCTCCAGCGTCGCCGTGGAATAGCAGTAGAACGGCGTGCGGACCGACCGCGCGATCTCCGGCACCGGCACATCCTCGGCATGCAGCACGCCGTCGCGGAATTCGAAGTGGTTCATTGGGCCGCAAGCGCCTGGATTACAGTCGAAACCGGGCGCTCCTTCGCACCCCCCTCTGTCCTGCCGGACATCTCCCCCGCAAGGGGGGAGATTGGCAGCTTCGCCGTCTTAGCCCCTTCTGCAGTGTTGGCGATCGGCGGAACCCAAGCGGCCGGCCGATCTCCCCCCTTGCGGGGGAGATGTCCGGCAGGACAGAGGGGGGTGCGAAGGAGCGCCAAGATAACCGCCAAGCGAAACGACAAAAGCTACTGGATCAGCCGGTCCAGGATGAACGGCTTGTCGGCAACCGGCTTTCGCGGCTCGGGCGGCAGCGGCTCCCCTGCCCTCTCCGCATCCTTGCGCGCCTGCACCGCCGCATCATAGGGCGTGTCGAGGTCGGACTTGCGGCCGCAGGCAGCCGCCGTGACCAACACCGTCGCCAGTACGAACGCAGCGAGTATTCTGTTTTCGGTCATGGTCCAGTCCGTCCGTAGAGGCTCATTTGCTGCATTCGCATCCTGACGGCTTCGAAAGCAAGCGGCTATTCGTCCAGGCGATGAATGTAAACGCCGAACTCGGACGTTTTCGAGAAATGGAAGCTTCCGGCACCTCGCGGTCCCAATCCAAACCCATCATTCTCCTTCTCGTCCGCAACCGCCATCAAAAGGTCGGCTAGGAGATGCAGCGCCCGCGATGGTCCCTCGATAAGGATTGTTGCCTCACAATCTCCATCTGCCGGGAGCAGCTTCAAGCTGAGGCCGGACTGGAGATGGCCGTACCGGTCACAAATTTCATCGGCTTTCATTCCGATCCCTCACCCCTTCGCCAGCCGCTTCTTCCAGTAGCGCACCTGCCGGCGCACCTCGGCCGGCGCGGTGCCGCCGAAGGATTTGCGGCTATTGACCGATTTCTGTACCGACAGCACCGAGAACACGTCGGCGGTGATGCCGGGATGGATCGCCTGCAGTTCCTCGAGCGGCAGCTTCGCCAGCGTGGTCTTGCGCGCCTCCGCCAGCGCCACGGCGCGGCCGGTGACGTGGTGCGCCTCGCGGAACGGCAGGTTAAGCCGGCGCACCAGCCAGTCGGCGAGGTCGGTGGCCGTCGAATGGCCGGAGCCCGCAGCCTTCTTCATGGCGTCCGCGTCGACCGTCATGTCGCCGACCATGCCGGTCATGGCGGCGAGCATCAGGTCGAGTGTCTCGGCAGCGTCGAAGACGGCCTCCTTGTCTTCCTGCATGTCCTTGGAATAGGTCAGCGGCAGGCCCTTCATGACGGTCAGCAGCCCGATCAGGTGGCCGTTGACCCGGCCGGTCTTGGCGCGCACCAGCTCGGCGGCGTCCGGGTTCTTCTTCTGCGGCATGATCGAGGAGCCGGTCGAGAAGGAATCGGACAGTTTTACGAAGCCGAACTGCGGCGTCGACCAGATGACGATTTCTTCCGCCAGCCGCGACAGGTGCGTCGCTGATATCGCGGCGATCGACAAAAACTCCAGGGCGAAGTCGCGGTCGGAGACGCTGTCCAGCGAATTGCGCGTCGGCTCGCGAAAACCGAGCGCCTTGGCGGTCCTGTGCCGGTCGATCGGAAAGCCGGTGCCGGCGAGCGCCGCCGCCCCCAGCGGCGATTCATCCATGCGCTGGATGGCGTCGCGCACCCGCGACAGGTCGCGCGAAAACATCTCGACATAGGCCATGCAGTGGTGGCCGAAGGTCACCGGCTGCGCCGACTGCATATGGGTAAAGCCGGGCATGACGGTGGCCGCATGCTCTTCCGCCCGCGTCAGGAACACGGCGATCAGCCCCTTCAGCGCCTCGGCGACCCGGAAAAGCTCGTCCTTGACCCAGAGGCGGAAGTCGACGGCGACCTGGTCGTTGCGCGAGCGCGCCGTGTGCAGGCGGCCCGCGGCCGGCCCGATCAGCTCGGCCAGCCGCGCCTCGACATTCATGTGGATGTCTTCGAGCGCGGTGGAGAACGCGAAGGCGCCGCTCTCGATCTCTTTCAGGATCGTGTTCAGGCCGTGAGCGATCTTGTCTTGATCGGCGGTGGAAATGATGCCCGTTGCCGCGAGCATCTCGGCATGCGCCAGCGAGCCGCGTATGTCCTGGGCGTAGAGTTTTCTGTCGAAGCCGATCGAGGCGTTGATCGCCTCCATCACCGCGGCCGGACCCGAGGCAAAACGTCCACCCCACATCGCGTTGCTGGCGTTGTCGTCGCTCATCGTGCTACCCGGGCTCCGGAGATTTTCGAAAGATGTCTGACGGCAAGCAAAGAAAAATGATTCCCGCCTGGCGCGCCATCCTGACCGCCATGGTTGCCGGCGCGCTGGCCGGCGCGGTGGCGGTATATGTCAGCGGAGGCTTCTCTGGCAACACGCCGGCGGCGCCATCCGCGGACGTCACCGCAACGTCCGGCCAGGCCGCCGGAACGGCCGCGTCGGATCCGGCCAGCCCTCCCGATGCCTGCGCGGTCAAGGCCGAGCGGGCGAAGACCGTTGCCGCGGCCGCCACCGGCGACGTCGCCGCGCTGCTGCCGGCCGACCCGCCGCAGTCGCTGAAGAGCCTCGCCTTCAACGACCCCGACGGCAAGCCGATGACGCTGGCCGACCGTGCCGGCAAGATCGTGCTGATGAATCTGTGGGCCACCTGGTGCGCGCCCTGCCGCGCCGAGATGCCGGCGCTCGACGCGTTGCAGAAAGGTGCCGGCGACGACGGTTTCGAGGTGATCGCCGTCAACGTCGACACCGGTGACGACTCGAAGCCGAAGAAATTCCTGGAGGAGGAAAAGATCGGCGCGCTCGCCTACTACCGCGACAACACGCTCGACCTCTTCAGCGACCTCAAGCGGCGCGGCCTGGCCCTCGGCCTGCCGGTGACGCTGCTGATCGACGAAGAGGGCTGCCTGCTCGCCCACATGAACGGTCCCGCCGAATGGGCGGGCGACGACGCCAGGCGGGTGATCGAGCTGGCGCGCAAGGGCGGGTGACGTCGACCGCCGCCGCGCCGCAGGTGCCGGGGACAGTTTACTTTCTTTCGGCAGAAAAGCCGCAGCAGTTTTCAGAAGTCGCGCGGGCCGAAAAAAGTAAACTGTCCCCTGCGCAAACTGTCCCCGGCGCACTATCGCGTCGGCACCGGATGCTCGCCGCGGTAGTCGTAGAAGCCGCGGCCGCTCTTGCGGCCGAGCCAGCCGGCCTCGACATATTTCACCAGCAGCGGGCACGGCCGGTATTTCGTGTCCGACAGTCCGTCATGCAGCACCTGCATGATCGACAGGCAGGTGTCGAGGCCTATGAAGTCGGCGAGTTGCAGCGGCCCCATCGGGTGGTTGGCGCCGAGCCGCATGGCCGTATCGATCGCCTCCACCGTGCCGACGCCCTCGTAGAGCGTGTAGATGGCCTCGTTGATCATCGGCAGCAGGATGCGGTTGACGATGAAGGCCGGGAAATCCTCCGAGACGGTGGTCGTCTTGTCGAGGCGCCGGACGAACTCCTTAGCCGACTCGAACGTCAAATTGTCGGTGGCGATGCCGCGCACCAGCTCCACCAGCTTCATCAACGGCACCGGATTCATGAAGTGGATGCCGATGAAGCGCTCGGCCCGGTCCGTCGCCGCGGCAAGGCGCGTGATGGAGATCGACGAGGTGTTGGTGGCGAGGATCGCCTCCGGATTGAGCTGCGGGCAGAGCTGCGCATAGATCTTGCGCTTGACGCTCTCGTCCTCGGTGGCCGCCTCGATCACCAGGTCGGCCGCTGCCAGGTCGCTGAGCGCCGGCGCCGCCGAGATGCGTGCGATCCCCTGCTGCCGCTCGGCCTCCGCCAGCTTGCCGCCCGCCACCTGGCGCGCCATGTTGCCGTTGATCGTGGCGATGCCCTTCTCGATGCGCTCAGGCGAGATGTCGTAGAGAAGCACGTCGTAGCCGGCGAGCGCCGAAACATGGGCGATGCCGCTGCCCATCTGGCCCGCGCCGACGATGCCGACCGTTTCGATGTTGCTCATTGCACTGGTCCCGTCCTGGGTCTTTCGCCCTTGGTCATTTTGCAGTGCACACTAAAGGGCTTGCGCGGCTTTCGTCCAGAGCGCTGCGTAAATTTTGCGCAGCGGAAGCCTGCAAAGTCGAACCCTGTGCCACGGAATGCCGAAACGGGAGCATGACGCAACGAGGCCGGAGCGGCTTTCGCCACCCCGGCCTGCGATTGTCTACGGGCTCTGCTGGATCACAGCGCCTTTTCGAGTTCGGGCAGGATTGTGAAGAGGTCGCCGACGAGGCCGTAGTCGGCGACCTGGAAGATCGGCGCCTCCTCGTCCTTGTTGATGGCGACGATCACCTTGGAGTCC
>NZ_PXYK01000050.1 GCF_003012745.1 Kumtagia ephedrae
CCAGGATGGCGCGCGACGAAACGGCGGGACGGGTCATAAACGGCTCCGATCTAGCGAAGCCGCCCATGAATCACACATCACACCTGATCCGCTACCCCAACCGCGTTAACCTGAAGCGATTGCCCTGTCGCGGCGACGGCTCCCCATTGACGTGAAACCCCTTCCGGCAGTATGAGCGCTGCCATCCGTGGTGATTTGGCCGGTCGGCTTGCAGCCACGTTAAACAAGTCGCTAAAGGACCGTCGGCAGGACAAGCCGTTTGGACCGGGCGCGACGTTCGCGGCCGGTTTTTTTGTTTGGAGGCAGCACCATGCCGATCAGGATCCCCAACCAGCTTCCCGCCCGCGACGTGCTGGTTCGCGAGGGCGTCTCGGTCATGGACGAGCGCACGGCCATGCGGCAGGACATCCGGCCGATGCAGATCGGTCTGCTCAACCTGATGCCCAACAAGATCCGCACCGAGACGCAGTTCGCGCGCCTGCTCGGCGCCACGCCGCTGCAGGTCGAGCTGACCCTGGTGCGCGTCGGCAACCACAAGGCCAAGAACACGCCCGAGGACCATCTGATCTCCTTCTACCAGACGTGGGAGGAAGTGGCGGGCCGGAAATTCGACGGCTTCATCATCACCGGAGCGCCGATCGAGCTTCTGCCGTTCGAGCAGGTCGACTACTGGGACGAGCTGACGCGCATCCTCGACTGGACGACGACCAACGTCCATTCCTCCTTCTTCATCTGCTGGGGGGCGATGGCGGCGGCCTGGCATTTCCACGGCGTTCCCAAGCACACGCTGGAAAAGAAGGCGTTCGGCGTGTTCCGTCACCACAACAACGCGCCGGCCTCGCCCTATCTCGCCGGCTTTTCCGACGATTTCGCCATTCCGGTGTCGCGCTGGACCGAGGTGCGCGCCGCCGACATCCCGGCCGATTCGGGGCTCGAACTGCTGATGGAATCGAGCGAGACGGGGCCCTGCCTGCTCGCGGAAAGGGCAGCGAACCGGCTCTATATCTTCAACCACATCGAATACGATTCCACCTCGCTCAAGGAGGAATTCGACCGCGACGTGGCCGCCGGCACGCCGATCGAGGTGCCGCACGAATACTATCCGGACGACGACCCGGCCCGGCCGCCGCTCAACCGCTGGCGCTCGCACGCGCATCTGTTGTTCGGCAACTGGATCAACCAGGTGTATCAGACGACGCCCTATGAGCTGGAAGAGATCGGCAGGAGCAGCGCCGAAGCCGTCATCCAGTAATTCGCCCGCCAGCGGGCAGCCGCCAAGATTTCGACTGGCCGTGGTCCTGCGGAAGCGGCTTTTCGCCGCCTGCCGGGGCAAGCCCGACATGGGGCAGGCCAGCTGTGGAAATTTCATTCGCCGAATACTTGCGGTCCTGCAATTCCTGGCTACCTTGGCGAGTGTAGGGCAAGGTGATCGCCACGCGATCCACCGGGGGGATTGGGGGAAATCTTGGAACGATCCGCTTTGATGGCGGTGCTTGCTTTGGCCGCCGTGACGGGCTGCACGCAGACGCCGAAGACCGTGGACGAAGTCATCGCAGGTTGTGTGAGAAAGGTTCACGGTTGGCAGTACGGCTGGCAGATCGAAGCCGCCCAACTGATGCGCGTCAGTCGGGAAAAGATGCCGGAACTCTTCTGCAAGCGGATTGTGACCGCCGTTCAACAGGGCCGCCTCTCGAGCAAGGACGCTTATAACCTGGACAGGGCCGCTTCACCCGTCTGGAAGATCATCAAGGGCCAGTAAGGCGCGCTTGGCGAACGATCCTCCGCTACCCCGTCGCTGCACCCTGCGGGTTGAGCACCGGCACGAAGACGCGCCGCGAGGCGCGCTGCGCCACCGGCAGGCCCTGGTAGAGCCGCTTCTGCGCCTCCACCACGATGACGCCGGAGAAGATCGGCCAGAAGCGGCGGCCGGAGCGCTCCAGCATCGGCTGCAGCCGCATCATGAAGCGCCGCTTCGACGGCGGGAAAAAGAGCGCGTCCGACCAGGCCGCCGGGGTGAAGTTGGCGTCGCGCAGCAGCTCGTTGAGCTGGCTGCGCGAGAACGGCCGGCCGGTGCCGAAGGGCGTGTGCTCGAAGCGCGCCCACACGCCGCGCCGGTTGGGCACCACGATGACGGCGCGGCCGGCCGGCGCCAGCACCCGCCAGATCTCCTTCAGCGTCTCGCGCGGGTTCTCGGCGTGCTCGAGCGAATGCACCAAAAGAATGCGGTCGACCGAGGCGTCGACCAGCGGCAGTTCCTCGTCGAAGACCAGCACCGTCGACGAGGCGCCGTCGCGCGGCCAGCGCACCGCCCCTTGCGTCGCCGGCATGAAGGCGAAGCTGCGCTCGGCCGCCGGCCCGAAGCGCTCCAGCCAGGGCAGCGCGTAGCCGAGCCCGACCAGCCTTTCGCCGGGCAGGTTCGGCCAGATCGCCGAGAGCGCCATGGTGATCGAGCGTTCCGCCATCTGGCCGAGCGGCGAGGCATAGAAGGCGCGCAGGTCGACGATGTCCGAATTCATGGTGCGAACGGTAGCCGCGCCGCCGCCTCAGTTCAACATCGGCGGACGGCGGGATGACAGCGCCGGACCACCGCTCTATCTATGCGGCGAACAGGAGAGGTGCCCAATGCCGATCGACATCGACCAGTTCATGTGCCGCACCGACAATTTCGGCGCGCTCGTCCGCGACCGCCAGAGCGGCGAGACCGCCCTCGTCGACGCGCCCGAGGAAAGGGCCATCCTCGACGCGGTGGAGCGCACCGGCTGGACCCCGACGCTGATCCTGACCACCCATCACCATGGCGACCATGTCGAGGCCAATCTGGCGCTGAAGAAGCGGTTCGGGCTGAAGATCGTCGGACCGGCGAAGGAGGCCGACAGGATCCCCGGCATCGACGAGACGGTCGACGGCGGCTCGGTGCTGCGCTTCGGCGAGCAGGAGATAAGGGTGCTGTCGACGCCCGGCCACACGCGCGGCCACGTGTCCTACCACCTGCCGGAGGCCAAGGTGGTCTTTGCCGCCGACACGCTGTTCTCGCTCGGCTGCGGCCGCCTGTTCGAAGGCACGCCGGCGATGATGTGGCAATCCATGCGCACCCTTTCGGCGCTGCCGCCGGATACCTCCGTCCATTGCGGCCACGAATACACGCAGGCCAACGCCCGCTTCGCGCTCACCGTCGACCCCGACAACGCCGCGCTGAAGGCGCGGGCGCGGGAGGTCGACCGGCTGCGCGCCGACCAGATGCCGACCCTGCCGACCACCATCGGCCGCGAGCTGGAGACCAATCCGTTCCTGCGCCCGCACGATCCCGGCATCCGCCGCACGCTGGGCATGGAGGATGCCTCCGACGAGGAGGTCTTCGCCGAGATCCGCAAGCGCAAGGACAATTTCTGACATGGCCGGGCAAGGGGCGGCGGAGATCGTCGCGCTTCTGGGCATGCAGCGGCACCCCGAAGGCGGCTGGTATGTCGAGACGTTTCGCGACGCGGCCGGCACGGGCGGACGCGCCGCCTCCACCGCCATCTACTTCCTGCTGGAGCAGGGCGACGTGTCGGCCTGGCACCGGGTGCGCGATGCCGTCGAGGTCTGGCATTTCCATGCCGGCGCGCCGATCGAGCTGACGCTGTTCGACGAGATGACGGGGCGCTCGACGCACCGCCTCGGCGCCGACCTCGCCGCCGGCGAGCGGCCGCAGGTGGTGGTGCCGGCCGATGCCTGGCAGACCGCGCACAGCCTCGGCGACTGGACGCTGGTCGGCTGCACGGTGGCGCCGGGCTTCGAATTCTCCGCCTTCGAGCTGGCGCCCGAAGGCTGGGAGCCAGGGTGAGTTGAACGTCAGAAGCGGATCAGCCCCAGCGTGATCGCCAGCTGGCCGAGATAATACGTGCCCCACACCGCGTAGCGCATGCGGTCGCGATGCGGCGAGATCGCCGGCAGCAGGAATTTCTCGGTGGCAAGCAGCGTGTCGGAGACGACGAACAGCAGCATGCCGGCGATCACCAGCGGCGCGTCCAGCATGAGCGCGAAGACCGCCATGGCCAGGATCGCCGCGACATAGGCGGTGACCGGCAGCCGCAGCGCCGGTCCGAGGCGGCCGGTCAGCACGGCGAGGAAGGCCAGGCCGAGCCCGACCAGGATGGCGGCGAGCACGCCGCGCCACGGCGCCGCGAGCAGCATGGCCGGGCCGCCGCCCATCATGGAAAACAGCGCGACATAGGCGAGATGCGCGCAGAGGAAGCTGGCCAGGCCGGCCAGGAAGAGCCTTTCGCCGTCGCGCGACAGGAACAGGTCGCCGGCGGCGCTGAGTGCCAGCGCCAGGACGAGCAGCCAATGGCCGCCCTGCATGGCGGCGAGCACCGCCAGCAGCCCAACCGCCAGCGTCTTGACCACGGAGGCGACCGGCCGCGCCGGCGCGGCCGCCATCGTGCCGTAGAGCAGCGCGGCCGCGGCGGAGAAGATCAGCGTCGCATTGGCCGGGCTCTCGACGCCGCCCTCGAACGGCATCACGCGTCGGCCCCGCGTTCGGCCTGGCGGGCCTGGGAGAACAGTCTCGGCCGTGCCGCCAGCACGGCGCCGGCGGATATCAGCAGGCAGGCGCCGATCACGTTCCAACTCGGCTCGGCGAAGCCGGTGGCGATCAGCACCAGCGTGGACAGCAGCGGCGCGGCATAGCTGGCCGCGCCGAGAACCTGGATGTTGCCGCGCTTGACGCCGAAATCCCAGGCGTAGAAGGCCGCGCCCACCGGCATCAGGCCGAGCCCCAGCACCGCCAGCCACTGCCCTGCGCCCGACGGCAGCACGGTCTGCTCGAGTGCCAGATGGCAGAGCAGCGACAGCACGGAGGTCGCCGCGCAGAACCAGGTGACGATGCCGGTCGGCACCTCGGCGAAGCGCCGCGACAGCAGCGAATAGGCCGACCACAAAAGCGCGCAGACGCCGGCCATGGCATAGCCGAAGGCATAGCGGCTGTCGAAGGAGAGACCGCCGCCCCTGGTGACGATAAGCACCGTGCCGGCGAGCCCGAGCAGCGCGCCGGCCACATGGTTCCAGCGCAGCCTTTCGCCCGGCATCAGCGCCGAGCCGACGACGATGAGCAGCGGCCACAGATAGGCGATCAGGCTCGCCTCCACCGCCGGAGCGTTGCGCAGCGCGGTGAAGTAGAAGAAGTGGTAGCCGAACAGGCCGCCTATGCCGATCAGCCAGACGACCGGCGGTATCTTCACGCCGGCGGGCGGAGCCGGCGCGACGAGCCGCATGGCGAGCCCGACCGCGGTGCCGATGGCGAAGGTGATGGCCGACAGCAGGAACGGCGGCACGCTTCCCGAGGCGTCGGTGAGCAGCGCCAGCAGCGCCCACATGGCGACAGCGGAAAAGCCGATCAGCGTGGCGCGTGCCATTGGCCAAACATCCCCTCGGGCGCGGGGCGGGCCGCGCTATCTGTTCTGGTCGATGCGCCGGGCCCTCACGGTGACGGTGCCGATCTGGGTGCCGACGGTCGCATGCACCGGCGCATATACGCCGGTCGTGCCCAGCGGCGCAAACGCGATCATGATCCTGCTGCGGTTCTGCAGATAGTCCAGCGCGGCCCGGCCCTTGCGGTAGCCGGCGACCGGCCTGACGGTGACCCGGCAGGTGACCACGCCGTCGCCATATTCCCTGACCGCGGACGAGTTAGGCGCCGGGTGCAGCGTCGCGTCGAGCCGGAACTCGCCGTCGAACAGTCTTATCGTGCGCCCGCAGACCTCGCCCGGTCCGGCCGCCTTGACGACGCCGGCCGACAGCGGATCGACGACGCCGCTCAGATGCGCCGGCGTGACCGGCACCCAGTCCGAGCCGCGCTTCTTCAGCGGCGGCACGTTCTCGTTGCCGACCACCGTGCCGCCGCGGAAGCGCAGCGCCGTCATCTGCTTCCTACGGCCTTCCGTATAATTCATGCGGAAGGCGGCGGGCTGCGTGCGCTCGCCGGCGAAGGTGCCGGAGGCCGACGCCGTGCCGCGGGTGCGGCCGAAGATGTCGGCGATGCCGGCGCTCGACACGGTTCCCTGGAGCGAGAACCTGCCGTTCTCGAAGCGGCTGTCGAAAGTCGAGCGGGCGATGGTGAGCCCGAGGTAGGAGACGGTGTATTCGCCCTTGAAGGTTTCGACCTCCGCCTGCGCAGGTGCGGCGGCGGCAATGCCCAGCGCCAGCGCGACCGCAGCCTGTCCGCGCCGCGCCGCAATCCCAACCGCAACTCGCCATCCGTCGATCATGCCCGAGCAGGAAGGCGAAGAATCCGGCAGCAATGTGAAGCGGGCGTGGGGATCGGCCGCTGGCAGGATTGTCGGCGGTGCCTACTCCTCCAGTAGCGGCCACCGCCGATAGGCAATCAGCCACAGGACGATGATGAATCCCGCCGGGATCAGGCAAAGTATCGCCCATGCCGGCGAGAGGCCGACCCGAACGAGAAGTTTCCAAGTCGGTATGCCCGTCAGAAGCACCACCAAGACATAGGGCACAAATTGAATTGCTTCAGGCATCGCTCCCCCTCCGGCGCTTTCCGGCAAACTACTACAGGTTGCAGCCGGACGCGACGGGCGCTGCGAAGAAGCAATGATGGAAATTTCGGCGGCCGCGGATCGGATGCGATCTCGAGCACGGTGCGCGTTTACGCTCAATGCGTGGTCAGGACATGCGCGCGGACCGGCTGGTCGATGCCTTTCAGCGACAGGTCGCGGACGAGCGCGGCGGCCACGAGATCGGGCGCCTCGGCCGCCGCGTCCGCCGAGACGAGGATCTCGCCCGGCGCCGCCTGCGCCTCCAGCCGTGCCGTCAGGTTGACCGTGCCGCCGATCGCCGTGAAGTCGCTGCGGAAGGTCGAGAACTCGCCGATCTCGACCTGGCCGGTATGGACGCCGACACCCACGCCGATGCCCTTGCCGTGCGAGCCGACGCCCTGGCTGGCGATGCGTTCGAGCGCGGCGCCGCAGCGGCGCTGCACCTCGATGGCCGCCCCGATCGCCGCGGCGGCATGGCGCTCGTTGCGGATCGGGAAGTTGAAGATCGCCATCAGGCCGTCGCCCATCTGCTTGTTGACGATGCCGTCATGATCCCAGATGGCGCGGGCGCACTCGTCCTGGAAGGTGCTGACGATCTCGCCGAGCGTGGCCGCGTCGAGCCGCTCCGACAGATATGTGTAGCCGCGCATGTCGGCGAACAGGATGGAGGCCATGGCCGAGATGCGCCGCTGCTTCTTGACGAAGGTGAAGGCGCGCTCGCAGATCGTGCAGATGTTGGGGTTCATCTTGCTGCGGGTGATGCCGAAAGCCTGGAACGGCACGGCCAGCGGCCCGCGTATCGGGATCGGCATGTGCATCTGGTCCCAGCAGCCCCGGCAGATGCGCGCGGCGGCGCGAGGTTGTGGTGACGGCATCCTGCAACAACTTTCTGGCCGGCTGGCCATCGCATGGGCGACGCTTCGACCGCGCCCGGAGACGCCATGCCCGCTTTGCTCCTGGCGTCGCGCCCTGCCGGTGAGAGTGTCGCTTTCGGCGGGCTTTGGCAATGACCGACCGGATGCCGTCAGCGGCAGGCTTCGGTCTGTCCGCGCCGGCATTTCCGATTGCACGTCGGGGCGGCGCATGGAATATCGCCGCGCGTGCCGAATGGCACTGCCGGCGACCGCCGGAACTGCAGCTCCGTTGGAAGGACGACCTCATGAACAATTCATCCGCCGCCGCTCAGCCCTATGTGCCGCTCCGGCTGGCCGGGCGCCCGCTGACGCTGAAGCTCGTCGCCGTCGCTCTCGGCACGCTGTTCCTCGCCGCCTCGTCGTGGATCGAGGTGCCGATGTTCCCGGTGCCGATGACCATGCAGACCTTCGCCGTCACGCTGATCGGCGCGCTCTATGGCTGGCGGCTCGGCCTCGCCACCGTGCTCGCCTGGCTCGGCGAGGCGGCCCTCGGCTTTCCGGTGCTGGCGGGCGGCGCCGGCGGCCTCGCGCATTTCGTCGGCCCGACCGGCGGCTATCTCGTCGCCTTCCCGCTGGCCGCGATGCTGGTCGGCTGGCTGGCCGAGCGCGGCTGGACCGGCGCCGGGCGCATCCTCTCCAGCGTCGCGGCGATGCTGCTCGGCAACGCCTTCATCCTGGCTTTCGGCGGCTTGTGGCTGGCGGTCGTGATCGGCCTCGCCGACGCTATCGCCTTCGGCGTCCTGCCCTTCATCCTCGGCGGCGCGCTGAAGGCGGTGCTGGCGACGGTGACGGTCGAGGTCTACCGCCGCAGCGGAGCGAAGCCGGCGCTCTGACCATGACGGTCCGGCTGCGCGCCCACCACCTGCTCTGCATGCTGACCTATGTCGGCAAGGGCTACAGCGCGGCCTTCACCGACAATTACGACGCCATCGTCGAACGCCTGAGCGGCGGCGAGGACATCCTCCTCGTCGCCGGGCCGGACGACATCTGTCGGCCGCTGCTCGGCGAAGACGGGGCGCACTGCCTGAACGCCAGCGTCGTCGAACGCGACGCGCTGGCAGCGGCGGCGGTCGGCGGCCTGCTCGGCCGGCCGCTCGGCCCCGGCCAGCGGATCGCGCTCGATCCGGCCGTGCTGGCCCGCATGCGCGAGGCGTTCCGGCAGGGCACGACGCGCCGCGCCTGCTCCGAATGCGAATGGCTCGATCTGTGCAGCCGCGTCTCCGCCGGCGGTTTTACGGGGACGAAGCTGGTTTGCCCGGGATAGAAGCGGCTTCCCCGCCTTGACGCCTCCGCCAAATGCCACTATGGAGGCCCAACTTTTCAAGAGACCGCTTGACAAGATCGCGCGCCGCCGAGGCGAGGCAGGCCGGTCCGTACGAGAATCGAAGGTAGTAAGAAATGTCCCGTGCTTGCGAACTGACCGGCAAGGCCGTGCTCACCGGCAACAATGTCAGCCACGCCAACAACAAGAGCCGCCGCCGCTTCCTGCCCAACCTGGTCAGCGTCACGCTGATCTCGGAGGCGCTGAACCAGAACGTGCGCCTGCGCATCTCCGCCAACGCGCTGCGCTCGGTCGAGCACCGCGGCGGCCTCGACGCTTTCCTGGCCAAGGCCGATGTGGCGGAGCTGTCGCAGCGCGCCCGCCTGCTCAAGAAGCAGATCGCCAAGAAGCTGGCCGAGCAGTCCGCCGCTGCCTGATCCTTTCTAAGGCGGGGGACGACCGCCGGAATGGGGCCCGTCATCCACGATGGCGGGCTCTGTTTTGTGAGGCATCGCCGGAGCGTCCGCCGGCTGCCGCTGGTTCCATTACCCAGGATAAAAAAATGAAAGACCGCACCACCTACCTGCCCTTCGTGGCCGCCATGGCGCTCGTCGTGGTCGCCTCCAACATCCTCGTGCAGTTCCCCGTACAGGGCATGCTCGGCGGCCTGTCGCTGGCCGACATCCTCACCTGGGGCGCCTTCACCTATCCCGTCGCCTTCCTCGTCACCGACCTCGCCAACCGCCGCCACGGACCGCTGTTCGCGCGCCGCGTCGTCTTCGTCGGTTTCATGCTGGCGGTCGCCTGCTCGATCGTCGTGCCGCCGCTGTTCTACCGGCTCGGGCTGATCGAATTCGACACCGCCGCCGGCCGGCTGGTGCGCATCGCCATCGCCTCGGGTGCGGCCTTCCTGACGGCGCAGCTGCTCGACGTCACCGTGTTCAACTGGCTGCGCCGGCAGAGCTGGTGGCGGGCGCCGATCTTCGGCACGCTGGCCGGTTCGGTGATCGACACGGCGATCTTCTTCACCATCGCCTTTTCCGCCGCCTTCGCCTTCGTCGGGCCGGAGGACGCCTTCGCGCTGGAAGCGGCACCCCTGCTCGGCAGCCTGCCGGCCGAGGCGGCGCGCTGGGTGTCGTGGGCGCTGGGCGACCTGACGGTGAAGCTGATCATCGCCGTCGTCGCGCTGATCCCCTACCGGCTGATCGCCGCACGCTGGAGCCAGCCGGTCGTCGTATAGCGACGGCCGCTTCGACCGCTGCGGGCGCCTTCTGCTGCGCCCGCTGGCTGAGCCAGACGCTGGCGAGCACGGCAGCCATGCCGGCGACCTGGGCGAGGCTGAGCGACTGGCCGAGCACCGACCAGCCGAGGATGACCGCCGTCATCGGGCTGAGGAAGCCGAGCGGCGACACCACCGACGGCTCCAGCCGCGAGATGCCGCGGAACCACAGGATGTAGGTGAAGGCCGCGCCGATCAGGCCGAGATAGGTAAAGCCGAGCAGGTTGGCCTGGGTGAGATGCGGCAACGGCGGCTCGAGCCACAGCACCACGGGAATGAGCAACAGGCCGCCGGCCGTGAGCTGCCAGGCGGTGAAGGTGAGCGGCGACACCGGCGGCTGCCAGCGGCGGGTGAGCACCGTGCCGGCGGCCATGGAGAGCGCGCCGGCGAGACCGGCGACGATGCCGACCGGATCGAGCGCCGCCTGCGGCGTCAGGATAAGCAGCGCCACGCCCGCCAGCCCGCCGAACGCCGCCACGACCGACAGCGCCCGCACCGGCGCGCCGAGCAGCAGCCGCGCCAGCAGGATGACGATCAGCGGCTGGATGGCGCCCACCGTCGCCGCCACGCCGCCCGGCAGCCGGTAGGCCGAGATGAACAGCATCCACCAGAAGATCGAGAAGTTGAGGGCGCCGAGCACGAACACCCGCGCCCACCAGATGCCGTGCGGCAGCTGCCTCACCAGGAGCAGCAGCAGCAGGCCGGCCGGCAGCGCCCTGAGCAGCGACACGGTCAGCGGATAGCCGGCCGGAAGCAGCTCCGTCGTCACCAGATAGGTGCTGCCCCAGATGGCCGGGGCGATTGCTGTAAGAAGGATGTCGAAGCTGCGGGGCATGATGACCTTCCCGATATCTTGACGTCAAGATAATACAAAATATCTTGACGTCAAGATATCCTGCCGGGAAGATGCGGCATGGACCGCGTGGACGAAATCCTGGCCCAGTGGAACCGCGAGCGCCCCGACCTCGACGTGACGTCGATGGGCCTGATCGGCCGCATCCGGCGGCTTGCCGCGCATCTCGGGCGCGAGATGGAGAAGACCTTCGCCGCACATGGGCTAAACAGCGCCACCTTCGACGTGCTGGCGACGCTGCGCCGCTCCGGTCCGCCCTACGGCCTGTCGCCGGGCGACCTGCTGGCCGCCATGATGATCACCTCGGGCACGCTGACCAACCGCATCGACCAGCTCGAAAAGGCCGGGCTGGTGAAGCGGAACCATAATCCGGAAGACGGCCGCAGCGTCATTGTCTCGCTCACCGACAAGGGATTTTCCGCCATCGACGCCGCCGTCACCGCGCATGCGGCGACGCAGGCGCGGCTGGTGGCGTCGTTGCCGGCCGCGGACAAGGCCGCGCTCGATGCCCTGCTGCGCGGCTATCTGGCGAGATTCGAGAACCCAGCCTGAGCGGCGAGTCGGGCCGGCCGCGCATTCATGGCCGATAGCCGATCAGGATGGCGCCGATCGTGACGACGACACAGGCGATAAGACGCCGCGGCGTCAGCGCCTCGCCCAGGAACAGCCCGCCGATCAGGGCGGCGAAGACGACGCTGGTCTCCCGCAGGGCGGCGACGGGACCGGCAGGTCCCAGGGCGAAGGCCGCCACCACCGCGCCATAGGCGAGGACGGCAACGACACCGCCGGCCAGCGCCTTCCACGTCTCCGGCGCACGCCGATCGACCGTCAGCCTGCCGCGCAGCATGAGCACTACCGCCGGCAGCATGACGCCGTAGAGGACGACCACCCAGGCCGCATAGGCCCTGCTGTCGCCGGCCACCCGCACGCCGATCGCATCGACGGTGGCATAGCCGGCGATGATCGTGCCCGTCGCCGCGGCGAGCAGGATCGACGAGGCGGCGGCCCGCCCCTTGCCGAGCGAAAGGCTCATGATGCCGAGGGCCACCAGGACGACGCCGGCCGACTGGTACGGTCCGATCTGCTCGCCGGCGAGCAGGAAGCCGCCCAGCGTCACCAGCAGCGGCACGGTGCCGCGCACGACCGGATAGATCTGGCCGAGTTCCCCGTGCCGGTAGGCGGCGACGAGGAAGACGGTGTAGGCGACCTGCAGGACGGCGGAAAGACCGATGTAGCTCCACGCCGGACCCGCTGGAAGCGGCTGCAGAAAGACGAAGGGAAGCGCCGCCAGCGTGCCGGAAAAACTCATCACGGTGACGGTCCACAGCCGGTCGGCGCCGCTGCGCAGGAAGGCGTTCCAGCTCGCATGCAGGATCGCGGCGAAGAGGGCGAGCCCGACAACCGCGGCGCTCATGGATAGCCGGCCTGCGCCGCGAGCACCGCGGTCGCCGACGCTCGGGCGCTCCGGATGGCTTCCCTTCCCTGCCCCATCTGGGCAAGCAGCGTCGCCCCCTCGATCAGCATGAACAATGCCGTGGCGGCAGCCTCGCCGCGGTCACCCGGCATGGATGCCGCGAGAATCCCGCGCAGCCGCCGTTTCAGGCCGAGCTTCTGCCTGGCGGCCGCCCGGTGCACGGGGTGGTCGCGGCTCTCGAACTCCGCCAGGGCGTGCTGGAACAGGCAGCCATGGAAATCGGCACCGTCGAACCAGCGCTCGTGCCAGTCGAGGATCGTCGCGATCTTCCGGTCCAGCGTGGCGGCGCTTGCCACGAGGCCGTCGAGCTGCCGCTCGAACCGCTGCTCCCGCCATTCCAGGACGGCGACGATCAGCTCGTCCTTGCTCGGAAAGTGCCGGTACATGGTCATCTTGGCGACCCCCGCCTCGGCGATGATGCGATCGATGCCGGTCGCGTGGAATCCGCCGCGCTTGAACAGCCGATAGGCGGTCTCGATGACTTGCTGGCGCTTCTGCATGACGACACCAAGAGATGAGACAGGTCTGTCTCTTTTTGCCGTGAATTCGCGGAAAGTCAAGCGCAAGCGGCCACATCCTGCGGGACAGGCCCGGCGGAGTCCGGTTCATGTGGCGGCGGCGGTACTCCGGAGGCCACCGCCATCGAGCGCACTTATCGGGAGGCTTGTGCCGCGACGGATCGGCCTCGCCGCTCGGGTCGTCAGTGCCGGTTCTGCCGCCAAGCGGCCGGCGGGGTGCCGTAGGCGCGCGAGAAGGCGCGGCTGAAGGCGGCTTCCGTGCCGTAGCCGGCCTCGTGCGCGACGATCCCGATCGGCTTGCTGGTGGTGCTCAGCGTCACGCTGGCAAGGCACAGGCGCCAATCCAGCACGTAGCGCATCGGCGACGTGGCGAGTACCGCCTCAAAGCGCTCGGCAAGCGTGCTGCGCGACACGCCCGACGCGGCGGCAAGGTCCTGCACCGACCAGTCCCGCCGGGGGTCGTCATGGATCAGGGCCAGGCAGCGCCCCAGCGACGGATCGGCGAGCGCGGCGAGCCATCCCGTCGAGCCGGTTCGGCCCGAAATGACCTGGCGCCGCAGCAGCTCGATGAAGATCGTCTCGGTCAGCCGCTCCAGCACGGACAGGCCGCCGGCGCGCGGCCGCTAGATCTCGGCGACGATCTGCGCGATCATGGCCGTGAACCAGCCGGCATCGTCGCCCTCCGCCGTGCGGATGTGGATGAAGCGCGGCAGCGCGTCCCTGAGCAGGCGGAAGCCCACGGCCTCGCATTGCAGGTAGCCGCAGATCAGCCGGACGCGCGGATGCTCCTGGCCATAGCGCAGGATCGGCACCTCCCGCCACGGCTTCGGCGGCAGGTCCCCGCCTGGGTCGAGCAGGCGGCCGCCGGTACCGGCGCCGACCATATGCCCGGTTCCCTGGGGAAAGGCGACGACGTCGCCCTGGCGCAGGGTCGCCCGCTCGCCCTCCAGCTCCACCCAGCACGTGCCTTCCGCGAGGATGTGGAACGGCATCACCGACGGCGGCCGGTAGGGTGACGGCGAGGCGTCCGTCTCCCAGGCGCCGCCGGGCATGAAGCAGAACTGCACCGAGCCGGAAATCCTGATCGAGCGCAGCACGTCGGAGAGGACGTCCTTGTCGGTCGCGCTGCCTGCCGAAAGGCGGGCCGGAGTTTCGATCAAATATTTCGGCAATCCGGCCAAAGACACTTCCTATCTATTCCTGTAAATGAAGAAAAATTCAACAGAAACATGTACAAATGGAAACAACATGCAAGCAGAAAGCCGTAATCTTGTCATCCTTATGACCAAGGGCATCGACTCGGAACTGTCCTCGGTCGCGTTCACCATTGCCAATGGCGGACTGACCGCCGGCCTGAAGGTGTCGGTCTTCCTCACCAGCTCGGCCATCGATCTCGTCCGCCGCGGCGGGCAGCAGTTCACGCATGTGCCGCCGCTCGACCCGCTCGCCGCCCTGATCGCCGATTTCCAGAGCCACGGCGGCGTCATCTGGGCCTGCCCGCCCTGCGTGAAGGCGCGCGGCTACGAACAGGCCGACCTGCTCGACGGCGTCGTCATCGTCGGCGCGAGCGCCATGCATGCGGAGATCAAGACCGGAGCGGCGACATTGTCGTTCTGAGCGGCGGACGAAGCGGCGCGACCGGCTTCCCCTCGATCCGGCTCGAGCTGCTTTAAGCGGCGGGCCCGCCCTCTCCGGCGGGCTTTACGGCAGGAGGAAGATTGCCCCGCCCTCCTCCTGCCGGCGCCGTGCCCGCGGACGCTCCGCCGGCTACCGGTCGATCCGGGATACGCTCGCACGCGATTGCCCTGGCTCGCGCCGGAAGGCGGCAAGTTCATCGCCTGGTGTATTTGTCGATCAGCGTCCGCGACTCGTCGAGCAAAGCCTGGCCGTCGATGCCTTTCGCCTTCATCTCGGCGATCCAGGTCTCGACGACTGGCTCGGCCGCCGCCTGCCATGGTCCCACCTCGGCGGCGCCGAGTTCGATGATCGTGTTGCCGGCGTCGAGCGCGGCTTTGCGGCCGGCGCCGTCGTCCGCCTGCATGGTTTTGCCGAACAGCGCCGATACGTCGCTGCCGGAATTGTCGTCGATGACCTTTTTGAGGTCCGCCGGAAGGCCGTCGTAACGGGCCTTGTTCATCGCCAGCACGAAGGCGGAGGTGTAGAGCGCGCGGTCGCCACCGAATTCCGTGTGATTGGGAGCGAGTTCCGGCACTTTCAGCGGCACCGCCACCTCCCAGGGGATTACCGCGCCGTCGATCATGCCCTTTTCGAGGCCGTCGGTGATCGCCGGTATCGGCATGACGACCGGCGTTGCGCCGAGCCGGCCGATGAGCGCCGTCACCATGCGGGTCGGGGCGCGCAGCTTTCTGCCCTTCATGTCGCCGAGCCTGGCGATCGGCTGGCGCGCATGGATGACGCCGGGGCCGTGCACCCAGGCAGCGACGACATGCACGTCCTTGAACTCGGTGTCCTTCAGCCGCGACGAGAGCAGGTCCCACCAGGCGCGCGACGTCGCCTCCGCCTCCGTCATCATGAAGGGAAGCTCGAAGACCTCGGCGCTGGGAAAGCGTCCCGGCGTATAGCCCGGCAGCGCGAGCACGATATCCGCCGTTCCGTCGATCGCCTGATCGATCAGGTCGGCAGGCTTGCCGCCGAGTTGCATGGCCGGGTAGCGTTCGACCTTGATGCGCCCGCCGGACTGGCTCTCGATCCTGTCGGCCCAGGGATCGAGGATGTGCCTCGGTGCGTTGGCCTCGGCCGCCAGGAAATGGTGGAGCTTGAGCGTGATCTCCTGCGCCAGCGCCGCGCCGGCATGGAGCCATGCCGTGACGGCGAGGGCACCCGCACAGGCCGCCGACCTTCTGGAAAAGAGCTTCATGGATCCGCCTCCCCCGTCGCGGACGCCACTCGCCGCACTCCGCCCGAAAATACTACCAGAAATTCGGCCGTTGCGGCGAAGCGGGGACGAACCGTTTCCATCCGGACGACTGCGGGGTTAACGCATGGTTGCAGGCTCCGTTAACCTGCTTTCGAGCTGATCGGCAACGCCCTGGCCGCGGCCGCGATCCTAGCGGTCGATCCGGGTCGACAGGATGATCGACGACAGAGTGCGCTCGACGCCGTCCAGCGCGCCGATGCGATCGATCACGAGATCGAGGTCGGCGACCGACGGCGCCTCGACGACGATGATCATGTCGAAATTGCCGCTGACCGAATGCAGCGTGCGCACCTCGGCCATGCCGCGCAGCGCGGCCGCGACGGCTGCCGACTGTTTCGGCGGCACCGTCACCAAAATATGCGCCTTGACCAGATTCCGTTCGTGCTCCGGCGACAGTTTCACGCCATAGCCGGCGATCACGCCCTGCCGCTCCAGCCGCTCGATGCGGCTTTGCACCGTGGTGCGCGACACGCCGAGCCGGCGCGCCAGCTCGGCGGTCGAGGCGCGGGCGTTCTCGCGCAGCAGGGCAATCAGAGCACGGTCGGCTTGGGTCGTCATTTCGAGCAATCTCGTCGGCGAAATGTCCAAATAGAACCTTTATAAGTTTCCTATAGAGGCTTTCTTTCGACGGGCAAGCTGCGATGATTCCGCCGGATCGGTTGCGCGGAGGTTCGCCATGAAAGAGATCGTCATCGCCGGAGCCGGCAAGATCGGCTCGACCATCGCCGACCTGCTCGCCGCCAGCGGCGACTATCGCGTCACGGTCGTCGATCGTTCGCAGGCGCAACTCGACGGGCTCGACACCGCGCAGCCGGTCGGCCTGCTTTGCATCGATCTTGCCGACGCAGCCGCGCTTGACGCCGCGCTCGCCGGAAAGTTCGCGGTGCTGTCGGCCGCTCCCTTCCATCTGACCGTCAAGATCGCCGAAGCCGCCGCCTGCGCCGGCGTGCACTATCTCGACCTCACCGAGGACGTGGCGAGCACCCGCCGCGTCAAGGAGCTGGCGGCGACGGCAAAGAGCGCCTTCATCCCGCAATGCGGCCTGGCGCCCGGCTTCGTCTCCATCGTCGCCAACGATCTGGCAAGACGCTTCGACACGCTGGAGAGCGTGCGCATGCGCGTCGGCGCACTGCCGCAATACCCGTCCAACGCGCTCAACTACAACCTGACTTGGAGCACCGACGGCGTCATCAACGAATATTGCGAGCCCTGCGAGGCGATCGTCGAGGGCGAGCTGGTCGAGGTGCCGCCGCTGGAGGAACGCGAGGAGTTTTCGCTCGACGGCATCACCTACGAGGCGTTCAACACCTCGGGCGGGCTGGGCACGCTGTGCGAGACCTATGCCGGCAAGGTGCGCACGCTGAACTACCGCACCATCCGCTATCCCGGCCACGCGGCGATCATGAAGGCGCTGCTCAACGACCTCGGCCTGCGCCACCGCCGCGAGGTGCTGAAGGACATCCTGGAGAACGCCCTGCCGGCGACGCTGCAGGACGTGGTGGTCATCTTCGTCACCGTCGCCGGCCGCAAGGGCGGGCGGCTGCTGCAGGAGAGCTACGCCAACAAGATCTACAGCCGCCAGATCGGCGGCGTGACGCGCAGCGCCATCCAGATCACCACCGCCTCCGGCATCGCCGCCGTGCTCGACCTGCTCGCCGGGGGCCGGCTGCCGCAGGAAGGTTTCGTCCGCCAGGAGGACATCGCGCTCGACGCGTTCCTGGCCAACCGCTTCGGCCACAACTATGCCCAGGCGAGCGCCGGGCACCTGGCGGCATAGCGCGACCACCCCTCCTCCTTGCGGGGAGGGTGGCCAGCCGAAGGCTGGCCGGGTGGGATAACCTCGGAAGCGTGGGACGCTCAGAAACTGCGCCGACCCGACACCGAAGAGGGCGTCGAGCACGGCCGTTGCGACCCCACCCGGCCAGACTTCGTCTGGCCACCCTCCCCTCAAGGGGGAGGGATTAATCGTTGTGCAGGCGGAACTCCAAGTAGAGATTGCGCTGCAGGATCGAGTGGTTGTCGTCGGAGATGACCGACACCATGGTGGCGCCGTCGGCGCGCTGCCAGACGTCCATGCCTTCCATGTTGTCGATCTGGTAGGCCATGTCGGCCTCCAGCAGCACGGGGCCGTCGGCGACCTTTCCCCGAGCGATCGAGGCGCCGGCGATGCGGCGCAGCCGCATCTTGACGCCGTCGGCCATCCTGTAGCTGCGCTCCAGCAAGAGCAGGTCGCCGTCGGGCAGGAAGGCGCCGTCGGTGATGTCGAAGTCGCCGCTGCGCTTCACCGTGAAGATGCCCTTGTCTGGCCCTTCGATGATGGCGGCGAAGATGTTGCCGGCCTTGTCGAGGCTCTTTTCCGAGACGACGACCAGCCCGCCGCGATGCGGCCCGTCAGCCGGCGCCCGCGTCACCGTCTCGAAGGCGCGGTTCTGGCGCAGCTCGTTCTTCGGCACCAGGAAGTCGAGCTGGCGCACCGGCGCCCTCATGTCGCCGGGCTCGATGCGGAACTGGGCGATGCGGTGGTTGCGCTCGAAGCCGACCGTGGCGACGTTGCCCTCGACGTCGAGCCCTTCGGCGTCGACCTCCCATTTCCTGCCGATCGGCTGGCCGGCCTCGTCGACCATCGGCACCATGCGGAAATTCTCGACGCCGGCAGGCCGGCCCTGTGCGTCGCGGGCGATCGTGCCGAAGAACCAGAAGCCGGTGTCGGCGACACCGATGAAGTCCGAACCGGGCTTCAGGAAACGGAACGCCGACATGGCGCCGAAATCGGCGCCGCGCGCCGTCATCTCGAGCCCGCCGACGAATTCGAGCGGCCCGAACTGCTTCTGGTCGCGGCCGATGTGAAAACGCCCGATCGGGCGCGACGTGACGTCCATGCGCTCGACAGGGACGGGATCGGCATGGGCGGGCGCAGTAGGCAGAAGGCAGATGAGAGCAGCGAGGAGCCATCCAGCCAACGCTACGTTCCTTCGCACCTCCCTCTGTCCTGCCGGACATCTCCCCCGCAAGGGCAGGGCTGTCCGGGGAAAGTCATGCATAGTGGAAAGCCATCTGGTTTGGCGAGCATCGGGGTCTTCTATGGCTCGGATTGACGGGCGGCGGACGTTCGATGGCGGCGATGTGGCGGCGCTCGAACAGGCATTGTGCGACGAGATCGGTGAAGCGCAGGATCGGCATGGCGATGCGGTTGGCGTTGGCGGCAATGCGCAGCAGCGCATAGGCGATCATGG
>NZ_PXYK01000051.1 GCF_003012745.1 Kumtagia ephedrae
TTATTCTCATACGAAACGTGTACCGCCAAAGTCTCGTTCGAACCCATATCCCCAAAGGGATACGCGCTCAGCAGACTCTGCCGCCCACGTTTCTCTTTCTTCATTATGCAATTGTCAAAGAACGGACGATGCGTACACACCGTCTGATGCACCGTAGCCGGCACACGAGAAAACAAACCCCACCGCCGGCTCTCCGGCAGCACCCATTCAGGTTTCGGGGAGGAACCCCGCACGATCTCGGCGAGATCGCGAGGTCACGGTGCGCTATATCGTCGGGAGGCCGATGATTGTCAAGCGCCTATTTCAGGAAATTTGCGCGAGCGGCGATGCGGCCTTTTTGAAGCGAGCGTCCGACGGACAGCGACCTCGCCGCCGCCATCGGTCGGGGCGGCCCGCAGCCGCAGGGGTCACGCGCGGCGAAGCACGGCCCCGCGCTCACGTCGCGTCGAACTTGCTGGCGCGGCGTTTGCCGAGCAGCAGCTTGCGCTCGAGATGGGCGCGCAGCTCGGCGTAGTAGGCCGTCAGGAAAGGTCGCGGCTGGTAGTCGGCGCGCTCCAGGCCGATCTTGCGGCCGATCGCTTCGGCAACGGTGGCGAGCGCCGCATCATTGTCGCCGCGCAGCACCTCCTCCAGCTTGTGCAGCTCGGCGATGCCGTAGGCGTCGAGCTGTTCGGGGGTGAAACGATAGGTTCCCGCCCCCGCCTGCTTCGACAGATCCTCGGCCAGCGCGCGTTTCGGCGCCTCCACCACCCAGGTGCCGGCGAGCAGGTCGCCGATGCGCATGCGATCGCGGTTGAACAGCGGGAACAGCGCGAAGCCGAGCGCCCAGACCGCGCCGAGAGCTGTGGTCATCGTATCGGCGACGCCGGTGCCGGCACGGGCCACAAGCATGGACAGCGGCAGGAACACCTCGATCTCGCGCATCAGGTTGCGGGCGATCACCTGGTCGATCGCCAGGCCCGATCCGTCGCGCGAGGCGACGCGCAGGCCCATGATGCGCTTGCCGGGCGTCCGTGCCCCGCGGCCGGCCTCGAAGGCGAGGAAATAGGCATTGCGCAGAAAGAAGACGAGGATCGTCCAGACGACGGCGATAGGCTCGGCGCGGTCGAGACCGAGCCCGCCCAGTCCGAACAGCGCGACGAGGCTGATGACGATGCCGGCGACGACGATGATCGCCACGTCGAGAAAGAACGCGCCGGCGCGCGTGCCGGCGTCGGCCAGCGTGACGCCGAGATCGACGCCCTCCGGCGTCACCAGCGCGCGCCTGCGGGTCCCCGGCTCCCGTGGTCCGAGCCGCGCCATCAGGCTTTTCCATCCGGATCGTCCGCCCGGACCAGATAGAAATAGGCGAGCCACAGGGCCAGAAAACCGCCGCCGATCGCGTAGCGCAGGCCGTCGCTGGTGATGAGCTGGCGGCCGAATCCCTCGAGCAGGCCGGCGGCCAGCAGCATGATGGCGACGCCGACCATGGCGCTCGCCGCGACGCGGCCGGCTTTTGCCGCAGCCTTCATGCGCGACAGCGCGCCGGGAAAGGCGACGCGCGTGCCGATGCGCATGCCGGCTGCTCCGGCGATGCAGATGGCGAAAAGCTCGGTGCTGCCGTGGATGAACAGCCAGCCGCCGAACTCGTAGCCGAGACCCTTCGACCAGAAGACGTAGGACATGGCGCCGATGATGCAGCCGTTCATCAGGATGAGCAGCACGGTCGGCACCGCCAGCATGAAGCCGAGCGCGAAGGCGAGGATCGACACCTGGACATTGTGGGTGAACAGATAGGCGGCGAATGTGGAGAGATAGCCGTCGCCGCCGCCGTCATAAAGGCCCATGCGCAGCCATTCGACGGTGGCGTCCGGGCCGCGTCCGCCGGCGAGCTCCGCCGGAATGATGGCGTCGTACCAGCTCTTGTCGGAAGCGACGAGCCGGAAGCCGGCGATGAAGCCGGCCAGCATCAGCGCCACCGAGACGAGCGTTTCACGCCACAGGTCGCGGATGGCGCCCGGCCAGTCGTGCACGAAGAAGTCGGCGATGCGCTCGATCAGGCCGCGCCGGGCGCCGTACAGATAGAAGTAGCCGCGCAGGCAGAGCGATTCCAGATAGGCGACGAGTGCGTTGTCGAGCGAGGTGGCGCGCGCCACCGACAGTGCCGAAAGGGTCGAGCGGTAGAGCACCGGCAGCGACAGAAGCTCTTCGTCGGTAAGTGCTTTCGGCGAGCGCTTTTCGGCGCGGGTGATCAGTTCGTCGAAGGCTTTCCAGTCCTTTTCGCGCTCGGAGCGGAAGCTAGCGAGCGACTGGCGGACGCCGTCGGCGGGAACCCGGGCGCTCACAGCAAATTCTCCCGCTTCAGGTCGAGATAGTGCTGCACCAGCTCGGGGCCGAGACGGCGGTGATCGGCCTCGACGACATGGGCACCGAGACGCCGCAGTTTGGCGATGACCACGTCGCGCTCGCGCAGCAGCCCTCCGGCGATCACAGAGCGCGCCACGTCCTCGCCGCTCACGGGCTCCGTGTCGGAGAGCGTTTCCAGCTCCTCGTCCTTCATCAGCATGAACAGGACCAGATGCCGCTCGGTCAGGCGGCCGACGGTGCGCAGCATCAGCTCGGCGCTGATGGCGTCGACGAAATCGGTGAAGACGATCACCAGCGAACGCCGGTCGAGCTGTGCGGACAGCGTCGTCAGGGCGAGGGTGAAGTTGGTCTCCTCGTTGGAATAGTCTATCTCGGCGGCGCGCTTCTGCAGCAGCGAAAAGCCGCTGGAGCCGCGCACCGCCTTGCCGATCACGCACGGACGGGCGTCGAAGCTGAACAGGCCGACCATGTCGCCGCCCTTCAGCGCGACGAAGGCGGTGAGCAGCGCCGCCGTCACGGCGCGGTCGAGTTTGGCGACGCCTTCGATCGGCTCGCACATCAGCCGGCCCGAATCGATGGCCAACACGATGTTGTTGTTCTGCTCGACGCGGAACTCGCGCGCCACCAGCCTGCCGTGGCGGGCGCTGCGCTTCCAGTCGATCATGCGCCGGCCCATGCCGGGCTGGTAGTCCTTCAGCGCCTCGAACTCGCGGCCCTGGCCGGAGCGGCGCTGCTCCTTGCCATCTGCGAGCGCGTCGCGCCGCAGCAGCGAGATGGCGTCGTCGCGCATGGAGGCGACGTTGGGCAGCACGGCGACCTTGTTGTCCATGGACAAGACGACCTGCTTCCAGGTGAGTCCGAACGGACCCGGCCAGCGCAGCCACAACCGGTCGAGGCTCGCCATGCCGCGCCGCACGGCACGGAAGCGCAGCTCCAGCCCGCCGCCGTTCGGCGTCGGGTAGAGCGCACCGCCGGCCTCGCCGAGCGGAACGAGCCGTTCGTCATGGGCGAGCCGCGCCTCGATTCGGCTCGGCCATTTGCCGGCGAAATAAGCGCTGATGAAGACGGGAAACTGGCCGCCTACGCCGACCTGCGGAATCGATTGCAGGCCGGCCGTCAGCGAGGCGCGGCCCGGGCCGGCGGAAGCGTCGACCGCCAGGAAGCCCAGAAGAATGCATATCCACGAAAGGCCGAGATACCAGGCCGACGGCAGCGCCAGCGCCACCAGGAACGCCGGGACGACGCCGATGACGGCCGCCCAGACGCAACGGCCGGTCGGGTAGATCAACGTGGCGCCTCCGTCCGGTCGACGAGGTCGGCGACGATCTGCTCGATCTCGCGGCCGTCGATCTGCGCGGCTGGCGACAGCACCACGCGGTGGCGAAGCGCCGGCACGGCGAGCGTCTTCACGTCGTCGGGGATGACGTAGGCGCGCCCGTCGAGGGCGGCGCGGGCGCGGGCGGCGCGCGCCAGCATCACGCCGGCGCGCGGGCTGGCGCCGACTTCCAGCTCGGCGCTGTCGCGGGTGGCGCGCACCAGCCGGGCGATGTAGTCGACCACCTCGTCGACCAGCGTCACCGAACTTACCGTCGCCAGCGCCGCCTGCAACGCCTCGCCGTCGAGCTGCGCCTCGATGTGGAAATCCTCGATCTTGCGCGCGCCGGCGCCGCCATGATGGACGATGATGGCGCGCTCTTCCTCGACGCTCGGATAGGACACCTTGTGCTTGAGCAGGAAGCGGTCGAGCTGTGCTTCGGGCAATGGATAGACGCCCTGGTGCTCGATCGGGTTCTGGGTGGCGACGACCATGAAGTTGGTGCCGAGCGAATGCGTGGTGCCGTCGAAAGTGACGGCGTTCTCCTGCATGGCCTCCAGCAGCGCGGCCTGGGTCTTCGGCGGCGTGCGGTTGATCTCGTCGGCGAGCAGCAGGTCGCAGAAGATCGGGCCGCGCGTCAGCGTGAACTGCCCGGTCTGGAAATTGTAGATGTTGGAGCCGACGATGTCGCCGGGCATCAGGTCGGGGGTGAACTGGATGCGGCCATAGGCGACGCCGAGCGCCTGGGCGAAGCAGCGGGCGATCATGGTCTTGGCGGTACCCGGCGGGCCTTCCAGCAGGATATGGCCTCCGGCGAACAAAGCCGTCAGCATCAGGTCGACCGTATCCGTCTGCCCGGTGATCGCCTTGCCGACCTCGGCCCTTATGCGGCCGGCGGCGGCCTTCACTTCATCGACGTTCACGGAACCTCCTTGCGATCCATTCGTGCAGCCGGCGGGCGGCCGCCGTCAGGTCGGTCTCGTTGGCGGCCTTGCGCACCGCGTCCGACAGCGATGCATAGCCATCCTTGCCGTCCTTGCCGCGGCGGGCGATCCAGTGGTCGAGCGCTTCGTCGCGCAAGTCTTGCGGCGCGCCGAGGATGGCGCCGGCGCGCCGGCGCATGAGCGCAGCATAACGGCCGCCGAGATGGTCCAGACGGCCGGCCCGGCGCATCAGCCGCGCGGTCGTCTCCACCAGCGCCCGCTTGCCGAAAGGAATGGCGCGGGTCTCCGCCTGCGCCGGACCGAAGCGGCCCAGCCCGTGCAGCAGCGTCAGCGCCGAGGCGGCAAGGATCGCCAGCGTCAGCGCCAGGAACGGCGGTTCGAGCAGCAGCTTCATCAGGTCGTGCTTGCGGTCCGCGCCGTGCAGGGTGAGATCGAACACCACCGGCTCGCGATTGGGCCGGATCATGTCGATCAGGCCGAGCGCCGCCGCGGCACGATCCAGGTCCTTCAGCGCCGCGTTGTCGAGCAGATCCGGATCGGTGAGCACGAAGAACGGCTTCTCCGGTATTCCGAGCAGCACGCCCCTCTCGCCGCCGGCCGAGATGAGCGCGTCCGGAAAGCTCACCCATTGCAGATCTTTCGGAGCGGGCGCGACGAAACCGTCGCCGCGAACACGCAGGCTTTCCGCCGACACTTTCTCCGAGCCCACCTTGGCCTCGAGAAGCTGCGCGAGCCAATGGTCCACCTCGCCGGCGGAAAGCCGCCCGAATTCCATTTCCCAGCCCTCGCGGCCGGGATACGGCGTGGTTCGCCATTTGGGCAGGACGAACAGCGTCGGAAGACCCTCACGCGCCGCGATGATGTCCTTCAGCGCCGCCGCGTCGCTTTGCGGCGAGATGGTCACGATCGCCAGCCCGTCGTAACAAAGATCGTCGAGGCTGCGCGCCGTCCACGGCTTGTCACCGGTCAGCGTCATCAGCTCCACGAGCCCGGCAAAGCCCGTGCCGCTCTTCGACAGCGCCGAGGCACCGCCCTGCTGTCCGACGCGGAAGTCGGGCGCATAGGTGGACAAGAGCACGAAGCCGGCGGCGGCGATCAAGCTGGCCAGCACGCCCCACAGCACGGTGCGCCGGTTGAAGGGCGATTCGGACGAAGCGAGCGAGGGCACGGTGCTCATGCCCAGGCGTTCCGGAAGGCGAACCGTTCGTAGGCGTCGCGCGCCTCGCGCCAACCATCGGCCCCGACCGGCTTCCTCGCGAACAGGGCGGCCTCGACGATCCGGGCGATCTCGGCGAAGGCGTCGCGCGCCAGCGTCGGCAGCAGCGTCGCGCCGGCGATGTCGCGGGCCGTCAGCGAGGGGCGCAGGAAGTGCGGCATGCGCTGCGATATGTCCTCGACGCTGCGGCGGAGCAGCAGGTGCACAGCCTCGTCGTATTCACCGCGCGCGGCGAGCGCGTCGGCCTCCGACAGCAGGGTCTGGGCGACAGCGGCATCGGGACGCCAGTTCTTCTCCGGCACGATTTCCTCGGCCTTGCGCTGCCATGGAAAGCGCCAGGCGACGCCCCGCAGCTCAAGGATGACCAGCAGCAGGATAACCGCCGCCCCGGCGATGACCGTGGTCCAGAAGATGTAGATCATGTACGGTGCCAGCCACTGCAGGAAGTCGGCAAGGGGCTTCAGCCATTCCGGCGGCTGCGGCTGCTGGTAGGTCGGCAGGTCGAACTGGATCGAATCGTCGGCCAGCAGCCGGCGATGGGCTAGCGCCACCCCTTCGGCAATATGCGTCGGCGCTGCTTCGGCCTCGTCCATGATTTCTCCAGCCAATCGGGCAATCACTGGCAATCCGCAGGCAAAAATGCAAGCGATGCTGGACGAAGCGCGTCAAGATTGGCAACTTATACTTTAAATGCAGCACGGGGGACACGCGCTGCAAGCGGGAGAGGACAAGATGAGCATGGCAAGCTACGATCGGCCGGCGGCGTTCCGCATCGGCCGGGTATTCGGCGATACGTTCAATGTGCTTGGCCGTAATTTAGGGCTGTGTATCGGGCTGGCGGCGATCTTTTCAGGCCTGCCGACGTTCCTATACCAGCTATGGACGGGCAACCAGGTCGAGGCGGCGCTCGTCTCGGCCGAGACGGGAACGCCCTCGCCGCCCGAGTTCGGGGCATCGTTCATTCTTGCTGGCCTCGTTGGTTTCATCATTTACATGGTGCTGACCTCGATCCTCCAGGCGGCGCTGGTGCGCACCACGATCGAGGACCTGAACGGCGAAAAGCCGACCTTCGCCGACAGCTTGAGCCGCGCACTGGCCGTGCTGCTGCCGATCATTGGCCTGTCGCTCCTGATGTATCTCGGCATCACCATCGGTTTCATGCTGCTGATCATCCCCGGACTCTATTTGCTGGTGCGCTGGTCGGCGGCGGTGCCGGTGCTGGTTCACGAGCGTCTTGGCGTCCTCGCCAGCATGAAGCGCAGCGCCGAGCTGACGAAGGGAAGCCGCTGGCGCATCTTCGGGCTGTTCGTCATCCTGATCCTCGCGATCTGGGTCCTGCAAATGGCACTGGGACTTTTGGCCCTGGCGATCATGCCCCTTCTGGGAACCGTCCTGGCCACGGCGGTGGGAGCCCTGCTCTCGGCGGTGGCGTCGGTGATCGCCTCGATCGCGGTCGCCGTCGCCTATGTCGAACTGCGCTACGTCAAGGAGGGTGCCGATGTGAAGCAGCTGGCGGAGATCTTCGCGTAAGGCCCGGCTCGGGCAACGGGAACCCACCTCTTTCGCCAAGCTTTGCCGCTCTCGGTTGGTGGCGACCACAAACGGCGCCCGCGCCAGGAAGAACGTTGTGCATCAGGCGAGCGGGCAGGGTCCGATCGCCTGATGCTGGCGTCTATGTCCGCATTCACCGCAAGTCGGCAACAGCGGACGTTCCGCAATTTCGCGCACGGGCAACACACCCGGGCATTCTCCCCGTCTCTTGTCGTTCTGGGGTAGACAAAGGCTTCTTGGTCGGCAAATGAAGCTGCGAAAGACCTCGGCTGCCGATGGGTGAACCCGATGCGCGTCGCGACGGGTTGGCCTCGGCTTGGCGGGAAACCACCGCCAGGCGGCCGTATTCAACAGGAAGGTTCCGGCGATGCTTGGCTGGTTTCGTGCGCTGCTGCCTCGCGAAGACCGCTTCTTCGATCTTTTCGAGAAACATTCCCGCACCGTCGTCGGCGGGGCCGAGGCCTTGCAGAAGCTGCTCGAGGGCGGCGAAGGCGTGGAAGAGCATTGCCGCAGGATCGTCGAACTGGAGCACCAGGCCGACGACATCACGCGCGAGGTGCTGGTTGCGGTCCACCGCAGCTTCATCACGCCGTTCGACCGCGGCGACATCAAGGATCTGATCCAGTCGCTCGATGACGCGATCGACATGATGCACAAGACGGTTAAGATCGTGAGGCTGTTCGAGCAGCGGGAATTCGATCCCAAGATGCGCGAGATGGGAGCGATCATCTTGCAGGCGGCGAAGATCACGGCCGACGCGATCCCTCTGCTGCAGAAGGTCGGCGCCAACGCCGCCCGCTTGCAGGAGCTGGCCGAGGACGTCATGCGCATCGAGGGCCGGGCCGACGAGCTGCATGAGGAAGGGCTGAAGGATCTGTTCCGCCAATACGGGCGCAGCGACCCGATGGCCTACATGATCGGCTCTGAGATCTACGGCCAGCTCGAGAAGGTGGTCGACCGCTTCGAGGACGTCGCCAACGAGATCAGCGGCATCGTGATCGAAAACGTCTGATGGACGCCACCCTCGTTTTCCCGCTTCTGGTCGCCCTGATCGGCGTCGCGCTGTTCTTCGACTTCCTGAACGGTCTGCACGACGCAGCCAACTCGATCGCCACCATCGTGTCGACCCGCGTGCTCAGGCCGCAATATGCCGTGTTCTGGGCGGCCTTCTTCAACTTCATCGCCTTTCTCTTCTTCGGGCTGCATGTCGCCGAGACGCTCGGCACCGGCATCATCGATGCCTCGGTCGTCGATCCCAGCGTGATCTTCTCGGCGCTGGTGGGTGCCATCGCCTGGAACCTCATCACCTGGTATTTCGGCATTCCCTCCAGCAGCTCGCATGCGCTGATCGGCGGGCTGGTGGGCGCCGGCGTCGCCAAGGCGGGCGGCGGCGCCATCGTCTGGACCGGCCTGCTCAAGACCGCCGCGGCCATCGTGCTGTCGCCGGCGACCGGCTTCGTGCTGGCGCTGCTGCTGGTGCTCGCCGTGTCGTGGTTCTTCGTGCGCAGCACACCCTTTGCGGTCGACAGCACTTTCCGCGTCCTGCAGTTCGTCTCGGCGTCGCTCTACTCGCTCGGCCATGGCGGCAACGACGCGCAGAAGACGATGGGCATCATCGCCGTGCTGCTCTACTCGCAGGGTTATCTCGGCAGCGAGTTCTACGTGCCCTTCTGGGTGGTGATCACCTGTCAGGCGGTCCTGGCGCTCGGCACGCTGTTCGGTGGCTGGCGCATCGTCCACACCATGGGCTCCAAGATCACGCGGCTCAACCCGATGCAGGGTTTCTGCGCCGAGACCGGCGGCGCCATCACCCTGTTCGCCGCGACATGGCTCGGCATCCCGGTCTCGACCACCCACACCATCACCGGCGCCATCGTCGGCGTCGGTGCCGCCAGGCGGGTCTCGGCGGTCCGCTGGGGGCTGGCCGGCAACATCGTGATCGCCTGGATCGTCACGCTGCCGGCGACCGCCGTGATCGCCGCGCTCACCTACGCCGCGGTCGGCCTGTTCGGCTGAACCGGGCAGGCGTCCGGCGGCCGCGAGAGGTCCAAGAGAGCACCATTTCCGTTTGCGGTCGTCCTCGCCAGTCGCTATATAGGGCAGGATTTCCCAAAATCGGTGGCTCTGACCACCGCCCGCGCTAGGGACGCGGGCGAACGAGAGGATTTTTGCTAATGGCCAACACGCTGCTCATGCCCAAGGCGACCGCCGTCTGGCTGGTCGACAACACCGCGCTGTCGTTCGAACAGATCGCCCAGTTCTGCTCGCTGCATCCGCTCGAGGTGAAGGCGATCGCCGACGGCGAATCGGCGCAGGGCATCAAGGGCATGGACCCGATCATCACCGGCCAGCTGTCGCGCGAGGAGATCGCCCGCGGCGAGAAGGACGCCAACTATCGGCTGCGGTTGTCCGACCCGAAGGTGCGCGTGCCCGAATCGAAGCGCCGCGCCCCGCGCTACACGCCGCTGTCGAAGCGCCAGGACCGGCCCAACGCCATCCTGTGGTTGGTGCGCAATCATCCCGAGCTCAAGGACGCGCAGATCTCGCGGCTCGTCGGCACCACCAAGTCGACCATCGAGCAGATCCGCGAGCGCCGCCACTGGAACGCCGCCAACCTGGCGCCGATGGACCCTGTGACGCTCGGCCTGTGCTCGCAGATCGACCTCGACATCGAGGTGCAGCGCGCCTCGGCCGGCAAGCCTGCGCCGGCGCCGTCCGGCGAGACCTTGCTTCCCGCCTCCATGACCGAGCGGCTGACGCCGTCGCTGGAAAAGGAGAAGGAAGAAGACAAGGAACTGGACGCCGACGCGGTCTTCGCCAAGCTGTCGGCTCTGAAGAAGAAGGACGACGAGGAAGAAGAATAGCCACTCGGCTGTTCGGCTGCGCCCTTCCCCGGACAACCCATGGGCGGGCGAGCATCGAAGGGCGCACGGCAAGCCTTCTACTGCTCCCGCACCCGCCCGTTGGTACCCGTTTCGCCGTGACGTTCCATGGTGCGGTAGAAGTCGGCGAGCAGCTTGCCCTTCTCCGGCTTGAACTTGCGGTCGGCGCATACCACGCTGGCGATGCGGTCGACGCGGAAGGCACGGAAATCGCCGCGCATCTCGCACCAGGCGACCAGCGTCCACACCTTGCCCCAGAACCACAGGCCGAGCGGCCGCACCTCGCGGATCGTGCTGCGGCCGGCCTCGTCGCGATAGTCGAGCCGCAGCACCGAGCGGCTCTCGACGGCACGCTCGATCAGGTCGATGGCGGCGCGGTCGGCATCACTCACCACCCACATCGGCGTGTGAATCTCGGTGCGGGCGATACGGTCCTTCTCGCTGTCGGGCAGCACCGCGCCGATCTTGATCAGCGCCTCCTCGGCGGCCCGCGCCATGGTGGCGCCGCCGAAGGCTCGCACCATGCGTGCGCCCGCCACCAGCGCCACGATCTCGTCGCGGGTGAACATCAGCGGCGGCAGGTCGAAGCCTTCGCGCATGATGTAGCCGACGCCTGCCTCGCCGTCGATCGGCACGCCGGTCGCCTGCAGGTCGGCGATGTCGCGGTAGATGGTGCGCTCGGAAACTTCCAGCCATTGGCCCAGCTTCTGCGCGGTGACCAGGCGGCCGCCGCGGAAATGCTGGACGATCTGGAACAGACGGTCGGCCCGCCGCATCGCTCAGTCTCCCAATCCTTCGCGCCGCCGCTGCCGGGCGACGAAATCGGCGCCGAAGCTCAAACGTCCGGTCGTCGGCGTCTTCGCGTCGAGCACGCGCCAGAACGGCGTGATGCCGGCAAGCCCGGCGCCGCGCTCGAGCTGCTCGTGCGCGGCCTCGGCGACGGTGCGCAGATGATAGCCGATCGTGACCGGGCAGGTCACCTCGGCGCCATGCTCGATTGCGAGCGCGGTGCGTAAAGCCCGTACGTCCATCTCGACCCCCTCCGGGATCGAGCGGATGAACGCGTCGACCTGGCGCGCGGTCGGCACCAGCATGCGCTGGCCTTCGATCACGTCCGAGAAGTTGCGCGGCGATGGCTTGTAGGCCGCCGCGCCGTCGTCGAGCTTGTCCGTCCAGGTCTTCATGCGGCCAACCTTATCTCGAAGCGGTGACCGGCTTGTGCCGGCTCCCCTTGCTCAAGACGTTCGAGCATGGCCGAATCCGACATCGCATGTCTGGCGATCGGATTGGGCCATGACGGCTCCATGGAAAAGCCGCTGCGCAGCACGGCTTCGTAGAAGCGCCGTCCTGCGTCCTCGCCGGCCATCCAAGGGTCGGCTTTGCTGATGCGTGTCTGGGCGGCCATCGGTTTGCCCTCTTCTCTTGAGTTCATCTTGTCACGGCGCTCCTGACAGCATTCTGTCAGGAGCAGTGTCACCAGACCTGCCGCGGCTCCACCGTGCTCCAAGGCTCGGCGGGGCCGCGGAAAAGCGTCCGTCTGCTGCGGCGATCCAGCCGGCGCTACAGCCAGGGCCTGTAGCGGTCGAAGCGGTCCGGCCAGCCGATGTCCTTGCGGATGCTGGCGGGCAGCGCGTTCAGCAGTCGCTCGGTGCGGCTCTGGTTGCGCAGGGTCTGGATCTTGCCGGCATACTGACGGATCGAGTGCACGACGTTCAGCGGGTTCATGACGGCTTCTCCTCATCTTGACGAAGCCATCATCGCACACCCCTCCTGACAGCACTCTGTCAGGTGCCCGGCACCCGTCATTCAGTCCGCCGAAACCGGCACCGTGTAGTTCAGCGCCAGCCGTCCGCCATCGGCATAGATCGTCTGGCCGGTGACGTAGCTGGCCTCGTCGGAGGCAAGGAAGGCGGCGATCGAGGCGATCTCGTCGGGATCGCCGACACGGCCGAGCGGCGTGCGCGAGAGCAGGCGGTCGCGGGCCTCGGGGTCGCTGTTGGCCGCCGCCAGCATGTCGGTGGCGATCGAGCCGGGACCGATGGCATTGACGCGGATTCCGTAGGGAGCGAGCGCCAGCGCCATCACGCGGGTGAGTTGGTTCACGCCGCCTTTCGACACGGAATAGGCGACCAGCTCGGCGCTCGACACGACAGCGTTGATCGACGACATGTTGACGATCGAGCCTGGATTGCCGCCGCGCTCCGCCTTCTCGACCATGTAGCGGGCGACCGCCTGTCCTGTCAGGAAGGCGCCCTTCAGGTTGACATGCAGCACCCGGTCGAAGTCCTCCTCGCTGACGTCCAGGAAGGATTGCCCGTGGACGATGCCGGCATTGCTGACCAGCACGTCGATGTCGCCGAAGTCCTCGACCGTCGCCGCCACCAGATTGTGGACGTCGAGCCGCCGTCCGACATCGGTCTTGACGAAGTGGACGGAGCCGAAGCCGGAAAGGTCCCGTTCCGCCTTGCCGCCGCGCTCGCCATCAATGTCGGCGATCGTCACCTTGCAGCCTTCCTGCAGGAATCGCCGGGCGATGGCGAAGCCGATGCCGCCGGCCCCGCCCGTGACGATCGCGACCTTGCCCTGCAGCTTCATGGATCATCCTCCGACGGATGGGCCGACAGTGACGCCGGCCGTGCGGCGGGTCAACAGCCGGTCGTGGCATCGGGCGGCGATCCGCCCTATCTATGGCAGGAGACGAACAATGGCAGGAAGGGCGATGGCACGCTGGACAGGAACGACCGGTCTCGCGGCTGCCGCTGCGCTGGGGCTGGCGCTGCTTGGCAGCGAGGCCGTGGCGGAAAGCTCGCAGCTCGACCGGGTGCTCAACAACCAGCTGCGCAGCAACCGTACCGGCGTCGATGTCAGGGTGATCGAGCAGCGGCAGCGGCGGATGGATTTCCAGGAGCGGCAGCAGCGCTACCGCGAGCAGGACCGGATCAACGCCGGCCGGCCGCGCCCGCGGCTGGAGGTGCCCATCATGCGCGGCAGCTGCCAGACGCCGATCGAGGGCAGCAGGGCGATGCGGCGCAACTGCCGGTGAAGTGAAGTGGCGGCCGCGGAAATGGTCGGTCGAGCACTGCCGCGGCGACCCCACCCGGCCGCTTCGCGGCCACCCTCCCCTCAAGGGGGAGGGAAGGCCGCGCTTCATCCTCACCACGCCCTGCCTTTCGCAGTCTGGCCATTGAAAGAAAGTGCGGGAAGCGGGGCGCGGGGCCGAGCCTCTCTAAGTTAATACGTGGCGCGGTGACCCGCGCCCCGCCGGCGTTCTTGCCCGTCCGCTAGCGCTGCATTCGCGCAGGTGTCGCGGCTGGAGCCCGGGTCTCCAGCTCTCGCCAGCCGCGCTACCGTTTGCGCGACCGACCCGGCGCCGACGCTCCCTCCTGATACCCGGTGCGCACCAGATTCCCGCAGGGAGCGGCTTTCGGGCGCAAGTATGCGGCAAGCGAGAGGGGAGGGGATAAAATTTTGCCCCTGAGCGACGCCCGTTGCATCGGTCAGCATGGCGAGAGCTGACCAGTTCCGGGCAAGTGCCGGGACAGTTTACCTTTTTCGGCTTGCGCGACTTCTGAACCGCCGCAACTTTTCTGCCGAAAAGAAAATAAACTGTCCCCTTGCGCGATGCCTATGCAGCCTTCTGCTTCGGCTGGATCAGGCCGCGGGCGACCAGCAGCTCGGCGATCTGGATGGCGTTGAGCGCGGCCCCCTTGCGCAAATTATCGGAGACGACCCACAGATTGAGGCCGTTGTCGACCGTGGAATCCTCGCGGATGCGGGAGATGTAGGTGGCGTCCTCACCGGCCGATTCAAGCGGCGTGATGTAGCCGCCGTTCTCGCGCTTGTCGATGACCAGGCAGCCCGGCGCCTCGCGCAGGATGTCGCGCGCCTCGTCGGCCGTGATCGGCTTCTCGAACTCGACGTTGACGGCCTCCGAATGGCCGATGAACACCGGCACGCGCACGCAGGTGGCGGTCACCTTGATCTTCGGGTCGAGCATCTTCTTGGTCTCGGCGACCATCTTCCACTCTTCCTTGGTCGAGCCGTCATCCATGAAGACGTCGATATGCGGAATGACGTTGAAGGCGATGCGCTTGGTGAACTTCTTGGCTTCGACCGGATCGGCGACGAAGACGGCGCGCGTCTGCGTGAACAGCTCGTCCATGCCTTCCTTGCCGGCGCCCGACACCGACTGGTAGGTGGCGACCACGATGCGCTTGATGGTGGCGGCGTCATGCAGCGGCTTCAGCGCCACCAGCAGCTGCGCGGTCGAGCAGTTTGGGTTGGCGATGATGTTGCGCCGGGTGTAGCCATCGATGGCGTCGGGGTTCACCTCCGGCACGATCAGCGGCACGTCCTGGTCGTAGCGCCAGGCCGAGGAGTTGTCGATGACGATGCAGCCCTGCTTGCCGATCTTCGGCGACCATTCCTTGGAAACGGCGCCGCCCGCCGACATCAGGCAGATGTCGGTATCGGAGAAGTCGTAGCCGTCGAGCGCCTTGACCTTCAGCGTCCTGTCGCCGAACGACACCTCGGTGCCGACCGAGCGGCGCGACGCGAGCGCCACCACCTCGCCGACCGGAAAGCCGCGCTCCTCCAGAATGTTCAGCATCTCGCGGCCCACATTTCCCGTGGCGCCGGCAACCGCTACCTTGAATGCCATTTCAACTGCTCCTGTCCTCACCGCCTGGCGTGGCGACAACCCGCTGGCCGTAGCGGGTCTCGTTCCCCGGGCCGGACCCGGGTGAGGGCGAGCTGGCCAGGGAAATCAGACCGTTTTGGTCGCGGTCGTTTTGGCCGTGGTTTTGGTCGAAGAGAGGGACGCGCGCTCGCGCCCGGCGCCATGGCCGGGAAACTCGAACACGAAAAGCGCCATCAACAGGCCGCGCATCATCCACCTTCGCTGCGGGTTCCGGGAGCCGGACCCGTGGCTGTTCGCCCGCGCGTGCTTTTACCGGGTTCGGGGGAAGAGTCAATTAGAGGACGACGCTGAGCAGCGAATCCGCCTGCGACGCCAGCGTAGGCTCATCGCAATCTTACCGGCAGGCCGGCGAACAGGTAAGATTCGACCTGTTTCGTTTGGAAACGCTTAACCATGTCGAGCAACAGCCGTTGGCACACTGCTTCGCGGCCAAGCGGCGCGCCCGCGACTCAGCTAGCGGGGAGTTGGCCGGGCTCACTATCGACCAGCACTCGACGACCTCAGGCAACATGTCGCCGGTGTTGAGGTGAGCCCGGTCACCCCTTGCTGAAAGCTCGCCGGGCCATAACCTACCCCGCCCATGCCCCGGCGATCCTTCATTCCCGATTTGGTACACCGGGCGCCGGCAGGTAGCCGGCCATCTCGGGTAATGCATGTGCCGTGCCAGGAAGCCGCGATGGGCGCCCTCGCCCTTCAGCCGCTCAACCACGGCCAAGAAATGCTGCTTCTCTCCGGCGTCAGCGTCGCCGTCGAGCGCGAAGGATATACCTCGCTCCTTCCGGGGCTAACGCACCCGCTCCCAGATGATCGTCACCTTCGCCCCGCCAGGGCGCTGGAAGTTCTCGATCATTCGGTTGCCGTCCACCACCATTCTCAGTTCGTTCGTTGTACGAACATCGCCTATCCAGTTGGGAAAGGACGAACCCTCGACGGTGTTCCCACTGAAATTGCCGTCGGCGTCGACGGTATATCGGCCATACAAGGCGAGAGTGCCTGCCATGACGGCCCTGTTCTCCTCGTCGGTCCCGCCTCCACGCTCGTTCGACTTGAAGCGGGGGATGCGTGGATCGTGCAGGAACTCCACGAAGTGCAGGTCGCTGGTAAACACCAGCTTTCCCTGTGGCTCGGGTCCATAGGGAAGCGATGTCGTCCCGTTCGCTTCGACTGACGCGGCGGTCATCTGCCAAGTCCCGACGACCTTGTTCGGCGTTTGTGCCGCCACAGGGGCGGCGATGGAAAGGACCATCGCCACGGCGCCGGCCACGAGCATTGTTTCGCGACCGATCATGTCAATTTTTCCGTCTATCGGCCGAAAAGGCGATGTCGCGCTGGGCTTCGAGCGCCTCAAGTCGCTTTGTGAGCGCGCCGCGTATGTTCTCATAGGCAGTGCTGCCCAGCGCGAGCCGGAATGGCGGATGGTCCAAGTCGGCCGCCTCGATCAACGCGTCAACGGTATTGGCGGCGTCGCCGCGGATCACGAACTCTCCGCCGGCGATGAGACGGCGAACCTCGCCTGCAGGTGTTTTTTCGTAAATCCCGGAAGGCTCCGCGCGATCGAGAGCCGCGCCGAAATTTGTGCCGGTAGGACCCGGCTCGGCAATGATGAAGTCGATGCCGAATGGCCCAACCTCCTGGGCGACGGCCTCGACGAAGCCTTCGATGCCCCACTTGCTGGCATGATAGAGGCTGAAGCCCGGGTATGCGATCTGCCCGCCCTCGGAGGAAACCTGGACGATACGTCCGCCGCCTTGAGCGCGCAGGTGCGGCAGGCTGGCACGGATGAGCTGGATCGAGCCGGTGAGATTCGTCGCGAGCTGACGGTCGATCTGCTCGTCGCCGAGTTCCTCCGCCGCGCCGAATAAGCCGTAGCCCGCATTGCTGACCACGACGTCGATCCGACCGGCACGTTCGAACGCCTGGTCGATAGCTGCGCGGACCGCCGCCTTATCGATCATGTCCAGCGTGACCACGGGCAGACGATCAGCATGAGCGCTCGCGAGGTCCGACAGTGCATCCGTGCGCCGTGCGGCTCCGATGACGCGGTCGCCGCGGTCGAGCAGCTTCTCGGTCATCATGCGTCCAAGTCCGGAGGAAGCCCCCGTGACGAACCAGGTTTTCGTCATGGCATGATCCTCGATTGATCGAGGACAATGTAGCGGCTCCCCTTTGGTGTGATAATGCGCTTTAATCTGCATGAGCTGGTGAACAAGGATGACCAATGGCGAGGCCGACGCTGACGGACTTGGCCGCCCTTGTGGCGGTCGCAGAGCACCGGAGCTTCCGAAAGGCGGCTGACGTGCTGGGCGTCTCGCGTTCTTCGCTCAGCCACGCGATCGCGGCGCTCGAGCGCAATCTCGGGGCCAGGCTCCTTCACCGGACGACGCGAAGCGTCGCGCCCACCGAAGCGGGAGAGCGTCTTCTTCGGCGGCTGACGCCAGTGCTTCGCGACCTTGATCAGGCCATCGACGCCGTCGCCGACGACGGCGGGCATCCAAGCGGCACGCTGCGTATCAATGGCGGCGAGGAAGCCATGCGCCAGCTGCTCAGGCTGGTCGTACCCGTCTTCTTAAGGCGCTATCCGTATGTCTCGCTCGACCTGGTCACCGATGGCCGCCTAGTCGACATCGTGGAGCAAGGGTTCGATGCCGGCCTCCGGCTTGCCGAAGCTGTTCCACAGGACATGATTGCGGTTCCGCTGAGCGAGGATTTTCGCTTCCTGGCTGTCGCCGCGCCGACCTATCTTGAGAAAGCCGGCCTGCCGCGCACGCCGGAGGATCTGCGAAACCACCAATGCATTCGGCAGCGTCTCCCGAGCGGCAAGCTCTACCGGTGGGAATTCGAGAAGCGTGGGCAGGAGATCGCGATCGACGTCCCCGGGGCAATGACGCTCAATCACACGATGCTCATGATCGATGCAGCAGCCGACGGCCTTGGTATCGCCTACGTGCCCGAGACGGCGGCGCGACCTTGGCTGGAGGCCGGACGATTGATCGCACTCCTGGAAGACTGGTCGCCCGCGGTCGGCGGGCTGCGACTCTACTATTCGAGTCATCGTCATGTTCCCGCCGCCCTCCGTGCCTTCATCGGCGTGGTGAAAGGCGCCGGCTGATCGAGGCTGCTGCCGCGCCGCTGCGCCTGCTCGGCAGCGGCGCGTCGGTCATCCCGATCGGCTCTCGACCGCATCCTGTGACGCCCCCCGACGATGAGCATCTACGGAGCGGCGAAGCTGCGCTCCTCGCCTCCGGAAAGTGGGGAGGTGGCGAGACCGAGGGCGAGACGCTGAAGGAAGGCTGCGCTATCGGTCACGACCTATGACGGCTGGATCACAGCGCCTTTTCGAGTTCGGGCAGGATTGTGAAGAGGTCGCCGACGAGGCCGTAGTCGGCGACCTGGAAGATCGGCGCCTCCTCGTCCTTGTTGATGGCGACGATCACCTTGGAGTCC
>NZ_PXYK01000052.1 GCF_003012745.1 Kumtagia ephedrae
GTCGCGCCTGAGAAAGGGACATGGCGCGCACAACATGGCCATCGTCCGCCACTTCGCCCTCAACGCCGTCCGTCTTGCAAAGGGCAAGCACTCCATCAAAACCACGCGAAAGCTCGCCGGATGGGATCCAAACGAACTCGCGCGAATCCTAAGCCCTGCACGTTAACCTGGACTCGTTGCCCTGTGGATGCCCGTCCCGAGCTTGCCTCGCCCGCCAGCACGCTGTATCCGCTCGTCCTTCCATCCAGCGAGATTTTCCCGAATGACGCGCCCGATCATCGTGTTCGACCTCGACGGCACCCTCGTCGACACCGCTCCGGACTTGCTCGACAGCCTGAACCACAGTCTTGCCGCCGGCGGCGCGCTGGCGACCGATACCGACGGTTTTCGCCAGTTCGTCGGCCATGGCGGCCGCGTCATGATCGAGCGTGCCTATGCGGCGCAGAAGCGCATGCTCGACACCGCCGAGCACGACCGGCTGTTCACGTTGTTCCTCGACCACTACGGCACCAACATCCCCGGGCGCTCGCAACCCTATCCCGGCGTCCCCGCCGCCCTCACCCGGCTGGCTGCCGCCGGCTACCTGCTCGCCGTCTGCACCAACAAGACCGAGGCCTTTTCCGTGCGCCTGCTGGAAGGCGTCGGCCTCGCCGGCCGCTTCGCCGCCATCTGCGGCGCCGACACTTTTGCCTTCCGCAAGCCCGATCCGCGCCATCTCGTCGAGACCATCGCCAGGGCCGGCGGAGACGCCCGCCAGGCGGTGATGGTCGGCGATTCGCAGACCGACATCGACACCGCCAAGGCGGCCGGCATCCCGGTGGTGGCCGTCGATTTCGGCTACACCGATCGGCATGTGCGCGAGTTCGGCCCGTCGCGCATCATCTCGCATTTCGACGAGCTGACGGTGGCGATGTGCGGGGATCTGATGCAGGCCGCGCAGGCCTGACCCGCATCGCATTTGCGCCGACAGCGCGCTTGACTTGCCCGGCCGCCCTCCCTTATATCGCGGCTCGCTTCGGCCTCGGGCCGACGGCGGGCGATTAGCTCAGCGGGAGAGCACACCCTTCACACGGGTGGGGTCGTAGGTTCAATCCCTACATCGCCCACCATTCTCCCTTCGAACTTAGACGCACCGACCAACGGCGTCGCGCTTTCCAAGCTAAGCCGTCGCGATATATTCCCTGATCTGCTGGGCCTCGCGCTCGACGTCCTCGATGCGCCGCTTGACCACGTCGCCGATCGACACGATGCCGTCGAGATGGCCGTTCTTCTCCACCGGCAGGTGGCGGAAGCGGCCGCGCGTCATGATCTCCATGACCTCGTTGACGGTATGGTTCTCGTTGCAGATGCTGACTTTGGGGGTCATCGCCTCGCGCACGGTCTGGTCGAGGGCGGCCGCCCCGAGCTTGCCGATCACCCGCACGATGTCGCGCTCGGACAGGATGCCGACGATCTTGCGGTCGCCATTGGTGATGACCAGGGCGCCGATCCTGTGCTCCGTCAGCATTCCGATCGCTGTCGCAAGCTTCTCGTTCGGCCCGAGCGTGTAAACGTCGTGGCCCTTCTGTTCCAGGATTGCCTTGACCGTCATCGCCTCCTCCAACCGTGGTTGACCGCGGCGGCCGCGCGACCGCGCCCGGCCGTCACCCATGGTGCCTCCCGGGGCGGTCCATTGCAAGTGCTTGGATTCCGCGGGCGGCCGGGCTGCGCGGCGCCGGAGACCGGCTTCAGCGTCCCTTTCCGAGAAAGTACGGCAGAGCGGCGAAACCGGCGACGAAGCCGCCGATATGCGCCTCCCAGGCGATGGTGGCTTCCGACCCGTATCCGAGGCCGACAAGGCCGGTGACCAGGTTGACGATCATCCAGACGCCCAGAAAGGTCATGGCACCGCGCGAGCGCAGCACCGCGGCGATCGGCAGCGCCGGGCCGGCGAAGGCCGAGCGGCCGCCATGGCGCTCCGTCCGGAAGGCGAAGCGCGCGGCCGCCCCCATCATGCCGGAGATCGCGCCGGAGGCGCCCACCAGCGGCGCCTGGTCGAGCGGATGCAGCGCCCAGTGCAGCGCCGCCGCGGCGAGTGCCGTCAGCACCCAGAACAGCGCGAAGCGCGGCGTGCCCAGCCGGTTGGCGAGCGGCGAGCCGAACGCGGCCAGCCACACCATGTTGATCGCCAGATGCGCCAGCCCGCCATGCAGGAAGGCATAGGTGACCGGCGTGGTGAAGGCGTAGACGTCGATGTCGTAGAGCCCGGAATAGCGCACCGGAATGAAGGCGGCGCGCACCAGCAGTTCCATGTTCTGGTCGAGGTCGAGCAGATAACCCTGCGCGACATAGACCGCCACGCAGAGGGCGATCAGCAGGAGAACGATGCCCGGGATGTTGAAGACGGGCTCGCGCGACGGCTGATCGGGCTGGGTCGGGGGGTCTTGGATCGAAGGCTCGGTCATGATGGCGCTTGCTAGCCCATCCCGGCCGAAAGCTGAATGCCCCGGCGGCAATATGTTGCACCGGATGGCGACCGGTCGGCTCCCGCTGTTCCGGGAAGCGGCAGACGCAGCCGAATCGCGAATCAGTCGCGGCAAAAGAAAAAGGCCGCCCGGGAATGTCCCGGACGGCCTGGTCGAGCCCCCCGCTCTCCCAAGGAAACTTGTGACTGAAGGGGCGCAATCGGAGGTCACGACCGCGCCGTGGAGTGATTTGATTGATGTCACGGCGCCGCCCCGCGAGCAATCTAAACCGAAAATTAACCTTAACGGGCCCGACCCGTGAACAACCGGCGGCCGCGCTGGCACGCCTCCTGCTTCGAGCCGCATGTAGGCCTTCAGCGGACGCGTTCCTGTCTGTCCCTGACACAGCCGAAGACAGAGAATGCGAGACGGAGCGACATGAAACGGGAAGCATCGGTCAACCTGTTCCAATATTGGAACCGCCTTCGCGACGGCCGGCCAGCGCCGCGCCGCACCGAGATCGAGCCCGCCGACATCAAGGCCCTGCTCGGCGACACCTTCATCCTCGAGAGCGATACGCGCGGCGAGGCCGTGTTCCGGCTGGCCGGCACGCGGCTGTGCGCCATCTATGGCCGCGAGCTGAAGGGTTTCGCCTTCTCGTCGCTGTGGCGCGACAAGGACAGCCGCCTTGTCACCCGCCTGGTTCGCAGTGTGTTCCAGGACAAGGCGGTCCTGGTCGCCACCTATGACGGCATCTCGCGCTCCGGGCGGACCGTGGGGCTGGAACTGCTGCTGCTGCCGCTCGACGGCGGCCAGGAGAACCGCCGCGCGCTCGGCATCATCTCGTCGGAGGCGAAACCCTATTGGCTGGGAGCCGACCCAGTGACCGAATCGTCGGTGGAAACGGTCCGCATCGTCGATCCGGACCGCGAGCCGATGTTCCTGAAGAACAGGCCGGCCGTTTCGGTCCCGTCGCTGGTGCCCGGCCTGGAAGGCCCGGCGGCGGACACCGCCGGAGCGCGGCGCATCCGTCATCTCCTCGTGCTGCCCGGCGGACGCTCGGAGTAACGCTACAAAAAAAACGGCGACATTTCAATAAGAGGAAACTCTCCTTACGGCCTGTTAACCGGTCAGGCGATATCTAGCGCCAATATAGAAGTACTGCGCGGATCTGGCAGCCGGCGGAGCAAGACAGGTGATCAGGGCGACGGCAATAGACCAATCGCCATCCAGAGTTGAACGGCGTAACTTTCAGCGCGTGCGCGTGAAGATATACGGCCGTTTCATGCTTGAGGATCGCACCGAGCACCCGTGCCAGGTCATCGACATGTCACCCGGCAATGTCGCGTTGCGTGCCGACAACCACGGCCAGCTCGGCGAAAAGGTGATCGCCTATGTCGATCACATCGGACGGATCGAGGGCATCGTCACCCGCATCATGGAAGACGGCTTCGCCATGACCATCGTGGCGTCCGACCGCAAGAAGGACAAGCTGGCGGCGCAGCTCACCTGGCTCGCCAACAAGCACGAGCTGGATCTGCCGGAGGACCGCCGCCACGAGCGCGTCGCCCCGCGCAACCCGCTGACCACGCTGCAGCTCGCCGACGGCCGCCAGTATCAATGCCGCATCATCGACCTTTCGCTGTCCGGCGCGGCGGTGGAGATCGACGTCAGGCCGGCGCTCGGCATGCAGGTCGTGCTGGGCACGATGCGCGGCCAGGTCGTCCGTCATTTCGAGGACGGCATCGCCATCGAATTCGCCGTCGTCCAGCGCTCGGAAACGCTGGATTCGGAATTCAGCGACCGCGCCTGAGCGGCGCACACCGCATGTAATTTCGCGGACGACCCCGCCGGGCAGAGCCCTGCCCGTCGCTTGCGCAGGCTATCAGGCATACAGTTTTCGACTTTGCCCGCGGCCGCTCCTACCGGATTCACAAAGCTTGCACCGACGGCTGAGATGCCTGCTCGGACGGGCGTGCTGTCCGGCAACATCTCGGGGCGCGCCAAGCGCCCTCGTGGTTCGACAAGCACACCATGAGGGCTACTGGCAGGTTGCGCAAAGCGCTACCACTGATCCGCCGCTGCGACAGCAACGACAAGCGGAAGCCTATCAGAAGCCCTCATGGTGAGCTTGTCGAACCACGAGGGCGCCAGACGACCTCGCCTGACCCACTTCAGGCGCGGCGCGACCGCCGATCGTTCAAATTTTATGCAAATTCGACTAAAAACAATGTCGAATTCTATTCTTGTTTTACGCGAAGTAGATTGGAATACGATCTAGTTTTTAGTTGAATTAAACTGCCCGATTTTGCGTCACATAAATTCGCATCTGTCATTGTCTCCTCAAACGGGGAGACTTCACAATGACAATCATCAGAAGGGTGAGGCTGCTGATTGCGGCGGCGGTGGCGGTGGCGGGCATGACGGCGGCGGCCGAAGCGGGCTCGGCCATGAAGACCGGCGCACGCACCACCCAGCCCGTCGGCCACTACGAGTTCTGCCAGGCGCTGCCGCAGGAATGCCGTCAGAAGACGCCGAAGCGGGCGCCCGCCGACCTGACGCGGCAGCTCTGGTCGGCGATCGTGCGGATCAACAACGACGTCAATGCATCGGTGACGCCGAAGACCGATATGGAGATGTGGGGCCGCGAGGAAGTCTGGTCCTATCCGACCAGCGGCGCCGGCGACTGCGAGGACTACGCGCTGGAAAAGCGCCGCCGCCTGATGGCGATCGGCGTGCCGGCCGGCGACCTGCTGATGACCGTGGTGCGCCAGCCGAACGGCGACGGCCATGCCGTGCTGACGGTGCGCACCAGCCTCGGCGACTTCGTGCTCGACAATCTCGAGCCGCGCGTGCTCGCCTGGGAGGACACGCCCTACACCTACCTCAAGCGCCAGTCGGAGACCAATTCCGGCGTGTGGGTGAAGATCAACGACGGCAGGGCCGAGGCTGTCGCCAGCGTCCGCTAGTTTCTGAACAACCCGGTCGAGTCCCCACCCTCCCCGTCCCCAACGACCGGGTTCAGGAGCCGGCCCTTTCCCCGAGGGCCGGCTCCGCCATTTCGGGGGATGCGTCAGCGGACGGGTTTCAGCCCGGCGCGGAACCGCCGGCCGTTCTCGACGTAGTGGTCGGCGGACCTGGCCAGGCCGGCGACGGCCTCCGCGTCGAGCTGGCGCACGGCCCTTGCCGGGACGCCGACGATCAGCGAATTGTCCTCGAACACCTTTCCTTCGGTCACCAGCGCGCCGGCGCCGACCAGGCAGTTCCTGCCGATGCGCGCGCCGTTGAGCACGGTGGCGCCCATCCCGACCAGGCTGTTGTCGCCGATGGAGCAGCCATGCAGGATCGCCCGATGGCCGATCGTGCAGCCTTCGCCGATCGCCAGCGGCGAACCCGGATCGGTGTGCATGACCACATGCTCCTGCACATTGCTGCGGGCGCCGATGGTGATCGGCTCGTTGTCGCCGCGGATGACGGCGCCGAACCAGATGCCGACGTCCCGCCCGATCCGGACATCGCCGATCACCGTCGCGTCCGGCGCGATCCAGTTGCTCGTCTCGTCCTCGAAACTCGGTGCCTTGTCGTCGATCGCATAAACCGGCATGCCCTGCTCCTGCTGTCTGTCCTCGCCCGGCCGACCAACCTGATACCGCAAGTCGGCTCGCGATAAACCCTTCAAGGTTGAACAGACCGGGAAACGCCGGTGCGTGGCGCAGCCAGCGACGCGCGTTTACGTCTCGTTTACCATGAAAATGCAGAGTCGGCGGAGGATATGGCAGGCGAATCCGTCTGCCGGCGCCGAGGCGGATCGGCATCAGGGATATCGCGATGACGCAGGCTTTCGCCGACGAACCGGAGGTCGATCCGGTCGGCTCGCGTTTCATGACGCGGGTCTTCGTCGCATGTGCCGCGCTCGCCTTGCTTTCGCTGGCGCTCAGCCTCGCCGGCCGCTGGTTCGGATCCGCCATCTCGCTTGCCGGCTATACCGACGATCCCAACCCGATCGAGGTCGTCGTCGGCGACAGCGTCATCGCCGCGCCGGCCAACATGATCCGCTTCGAGCGGGCGCGCCGGTCCGGGCCCGCGCCGCGGCTCGACCTCTATCTGCGCTGGCCGACGCTCGAGGGTTATACCCGCGAGACCCGCGACGACTTCAACAATGTCGGAGGCAGACGCAACATCCTCTTCCTCGGCTTCGAGGAGAAGATGATGGCACGCGACATGAGCGGCCGCTTCGAGCCGATCTACCGGTCGCTGATCGTACAGCCCGGACGGCCGGGACCGGCCGGGCTGACGATTTACGACTTCGCGGCAAAATCGGGATATCTGAACGAAACCCTCGCCGTGGCCGACCGCGACGGCCGAGCACCTTTCGTCGCGCGATGCCTGGAAGGCTCGAGCGCCGGGGAGTCACTGGCGCCCTGCGAGCGCGATGTCGCCCTGGGCGACGATCTCAGCCTCACCTACCGCTTTCCGCGCGAACTCCTGGCCGACTGGAGGTTTCTCGACGCCGCGGTGACGGCCAGGGCCACGGAAATGCTGCGGGCCGGCCGCTAGACGATCCTGGCGGCCGGCCGCGCGCTCAGTTGAGATCGATATCGAGGATCGCCATCGAGAAATTGTAGTCGCCGTCGTCCTCGTCTTTGAAGACGATGCCGAGGAATTCCTCACCGACATAGACCTCGGCCGAATCGGTCTTGCGCGGGCGCGCCTTCACCTGCATGTCCGGGTTCTTGAACGTGCGCTTGAAGAAGGCTTCCAGCTTTTTTATCTCGTCGGGCTTCAAGGCTTTTCTCCGCCTGTCGGGGGTTCTCTTGGGAATCGACGGCCTTCTGACACGCGGAGCGACAGGCTGTAAAGGCTGCGGCCGGCATCGTCCCGGGGCAATCGCATCTGGAGATACCTCCACCCTAGGGGCCCCTTGAGGGCAGGGGTTAGGGGTGGGGTATCCGCCAGCCGCCGCATCCAGAATTTCCATGCGACTGCCATGCGGCATCGTCCAGGCGCTGGCTCGTTCGGCGATGCATCAAGCCGCTCCAAGCCGGCTGGGTACCCGGCGTAGCGCCTTGGCGCGATCTCGCCTCAGATGTCGAAGCTGACGACGTGATCCATGGTCTGCGACGGCAGGAACTGGTCCATCTGCCGCGACGGCCGGTCGCAGCCGCTCTCGCCGACCACGCGCGCCGGAACGCCGGCGACCGTCTTGTTGTGCGGCACCGACGACAGCACGACCGAGCCGGCCGCCACCTTGGCGCAATGGCCGACCTCGATATTGCCGAGGATTTTCGCGCCGGCGCCGATCAGCACGCCGTAGCGGATTTTTGGATGCCGGTCGCCGCCGGCCTTGCCGGTGCCGCCCAGCGTCACGCCGTGCAGAATGGAGACCTCGTCCTCGATGACCGCGGTTTCGCCCACCACCAGTCCGGTGGCATGGTCGATGAAGATGCCCTTGCCCATCCGCGATGCTGGATGGATGTCGGTCTGGAACACGGAGGACGAGCGGCTCTGCAGGTAGAGCGCGAAGTCGCGGCGGCCCTGCGTCCACAGCCAGTGCGCCAGCCGATGCGTCTGGATCGCATGGAACCCCTTGAAGTAGAGGATCGGCATGAAGAAGCGGTCGCAGGCCGGGTCGCGGTCGTAATAGGCCTGGATGTCGGCGCGCACGGCGGTCGCCCAATCCGGAACTTCCGACGCCATCGCCTTGAAGGTATGGCGGATCAGGTCGGCGCTGAGGTCCGCATGGTCGAGGCGCTCGGCGATCCGGTGGATGACGGCATCCTCGAGCGATTCCTGGTTGATGACCGTCGAATAGAGGAAGGCCGACAGCAGCGGATCGCGGGCCACCGCGTCGGTCGCCTCGTCGCGCACCGAGCGCCAGATCGGATCGACCGGCTGAAGCGAGGTGTGCTTCGCCAGATTGCTGCTGCTCATGGGATGCCTCCGTTTCGCCTCCCGGCGTCGTCGCGCGCCTATATACACCGGACTATAGCGCGACTGAACTCAATTTTCTTCACCACCCTGTCAAATGGATTGGATTGGCCGCTTTTCAAGGCCATTTGGCACACGGTTCCGGCGCCGGAGCATGATCCCGGAAGGTTGCCACGCGCTCAGATCGGATGCGCGGCGAGAAACTCGAGCACGCGCCGCTTGAACGTCCGGTCGCCGACCGAAAGCATATGGTCCCTGCCCTCGATGTCGAAGGCGACCGCGTTCGGCATGAGCCCGGCGAGGTCGGCGGCCGAGCCCGCTATGTCGTCCGTGGTGCCGACCGCGATGAGCGTCGGCTGGGCGATGCGAGCGACGTCGGCTTCGTCGAGCAGCGTGCGCGAGGTCTCGATGCAGGCGGCGAGCGCCCGCCGGTCGCTCTTCGTCTGGTCGGCGAAGGTCCGGAATGTCTTGGCGCGCCTGTGCTCGATCGACGCCGGATCGTCGGCAAGCAGCGCCTCGGCGATCGGATCCCAGTCGCCGACGCCGTCGACCATGCCGATGCCGAGACCGCCGAAGACCAGGCTGGCGACCAGCCCGGGCTCGGCCAGCGCCAGGAAGGCGGAAATCCTCGCGCCCATCGAATAGCCCATGACGTGCGCCCGCCCGATGCCGAGATGAGCGAGCAGCGCGGCCGCGTCGCCGGCCATCTTCTGCGGCGTGTAGTCGGCCGGGTCGTAGCTTTTCGACGACTGGCCGTGGCCGCGATTGTCGAGCGCGATCACCCGGTAGCCGGCCTCGGTCAGCGTCTTCACCCAGCCCGGAGCCACCCAGTTGACCTGGATGCTGGAGGCGAAGCCGTGGATGAGCAGGATCGGCTCGCCGCCGGCCTCCGGCGCGCGGTCGAGATAGGCGAGATCGAAGCCGTCATGTGAAAAATAGGCGGTCATGTCAGCCTCGCGAAAACTGGCCTCAACCCGGATTGCCGGCCACACCCGCAATCACCGGATGGCGGAGCACCGTGCCGCGGGCGATGCCCATCTTCGCGGCCGTTCCCGCCTTCAGTTCGAGGACGAAGCGCACCGGCTCGCCGGCGGAGATGACGGCCTCCGACATCGGCTCGCCGCGTCGGACGGCGCGCACCGTGCCGTCCTCGGCGACGAAGATCAGGTCGAGCGGCATTGGCGTGTTCTTCATCCAGAAGCTCACCGGCTGGGTGCGCTCGAACACGAACAGCATGCCGTGGTCGTCCGCCATCGCCTCACGGAACATCAGCCCGGCCGAGCGCTCGCCGACGTCGTCGGCCACCTCGACGGTGAACGACCGCTCGCCGGCGGACGTCGCCGCCACCAGCGGCGCCGGGTCGACCGGCAGCACCTGGGCGCGGCCGTCGGCCAGGCCTGGCGTCAGATGGACGAGCGCCGCCAGCACGAGGGCAAGCAGCGCAGCAGCGATCCGGGGCTGTCGGGCGGCCAATCGGAACTCCCAAAAACGGTCGCGGGCTCAGTGCGACGACGGCAGGGTTCCGATATCGGGGTGAATTTCGGCGGCCATAAGGCCTTTGTCGCCGCGGCCGAAGCGCACCAGCACCACCTGTCCGGGCCGGAGCTCGGCGAGGCCGTAGCGGCGCAGCGTCTCCATATGGATGAAGATGTCCTCGGTGCCTTCCCCGCGAGTCAGGAAGCCGAACCCCTTGGTCCGGTTGAACCACTTGACCAAAGCGCGCTCCAGCCCGCTTTCGGCGACCACGGTGACATGGGTGCGCTGCTCCGGCATCTCGGCCGGGTGGACGGCGGTGGAATTGTCCATGGAGAGCACACGGAACGCCTGCAGGCCGCGGTCTCCCTGCTTTGCCAGGCAGACCACGCGCGCACCCTCGTGCGCGGTCTGGAAACCGTCGCGGCGCAGGCAGGTGACGTGGAGAAGGACGTCGCTTGCGCCCTCATCCGGCAGGATGAAACCATATCCCTTGGCCACGTCGAACCACTTGATCGCGCCGGAGACCTCGAACACGCCCGCGACGTCGCCTTCGTCGTGGTTCAGCCCCTCGTCGGCCCCCAAGCTCCGCCCCACCAAAGAGGCCTTCTCCCCCATCCGAGCGCACCTTTCCTGATCGGACCCACGTGATTCTTCCGTTAGGATAACACTTTGCATTCGTGTCAGGGCAATAGCCGGCATGGCTTTTTTCACCTTGGCGTGAACTCATCGACAACTATCATGCGGCAGCCGCGGAACTTGGCGTATAGGGTGGCCGGATGACCGCCCTGCGGCCTGCCGAACCTGGCGAACGATGGAAGGAAGACAATGCGTTACTTGCACACCATGGTCCGCGTGACGGACGTCGACGCCTCGCTGGACTTCTATTGCAACAAGCTCGGCCTGGAGGAGGTGCGGCGCATCGACAACGACAAGGGCCGCTTCACCCTGATCTTCCTCGCCGCGCCGAAGGACAAGGGCACTTCCAGCGCCGCCCGCGCGCCCGAGCTGGAGCTCACCTACAACTGGGACCCGGAGACCTATACCGGCGGCCGCAATTTCGGCCACCTCGCCTACAAGGTCGACGACATCTACGCCACCTGCCGGCGCCTGATGGACGGCGGCGTCACCATCAACCGGCCGCCGCGCGACGGCCACATGGCCTTCGTGCGCTCGCCCGACAACATCTCGATCGAGATTCTCCAGGAAGGCGACCCGCTTCCGCCGGCCGAGCCCTGGGCCTCCATGCCAAACACCGGAGCCTGGTAGCGCCCGCCACGGAGGAAGAGCCATGGCCGAGCCCCGCGTCCCGGTCCGGCATGTGCGCACGCCGGTGCTCGACATCGCCTATGAGGAGCACGGGCCGCCGGACGGCGAGGCGGTCGTGCTCCTGCACGGCTTCCCCTACGATCCGCGCTGCTACGACGCCATGGCGGCTTCGCTCGCGCCCGAGGGTCTTCGCGTGATCGTCCCTTATCTGCGCGGCTACGGGCCGACCCGCTTCCACGATGCAGGCACCATGCGCTCGGGTCAGCAGGCGGCGATCGCCCACGATCTGCTTGCCCTGCTCGACGCGCTGTCGATCGAGCGCGCGGCGCTGGTCGGCTACGACTGGGGCGGGCGCGCCGCCTGCATCGTCGCGGCGCTGTGGCCCGAGCGCGTGCGCTGCCTGGTAAGCGGCTGCGGCTACGCCATCCAGGACATCGCCCGCTCGGTCGAGCCGTTGCCGCCGGAGCAGGAACACCGCTTCTGGTACCAATACTACTTCCACGGCCGGCGCGGCCGCGACGGACTGGCCGCCAACCGCCATGCGCTGGGAAGACTGCTGTGGACGCTGTGGTCGCCGACCTTCCGCTTCGACGAGCAAACCTATGCGGAAACGGCCGCCTCCTTCGACAATCCGGACTTCGTCGACATCGTCGTCCACTCCTACCGCCACCGCTTCGGCTATGCGCCGGGCGATCCGGCGCTGGAGGAGACCGAGCGCCGACTCGCCGCCCAGCCGGTGATCTCCGTCCCCACCATCGCGCTGTGGGGCGCCGACGACGGCGTCGACCCGCCGCCGGCAGCCGATACCGATGCCGGCCGCTTCACCGGCGGCTACGAGCGCCGTGTCCTGCCCGGCGTCGGCCACGACATCCCGCGAGAAGCGCCGGAGGCGGCGCTGGCGGCGCTGCGCGATCTGTTGCACGGATGATCGACCGACCTCGGGAGCATCGGCATGCTTGCGCGGGCGGACCGCCGTGGTTACACGCTGTGACAGGTGGCTGACAGCCAAGGCCGCGGCGAGGAGGATGGTCTCGTGAAAAACGTGCTCGAGGAACTCGCCCGCCGCCGCGACATCGCCCGCATGGGTGGCGGCCAGGAGCGCATCGACGCCCAGCACAAGCGCGGCAAGCTCACGGCCCGCGAGCGCATCGACGTCTTCCTCGACGAAAATTCCTTCGAGGAGTTCGACATGTATGTCGAGCACCGCTCCACCGATTTCGGCATGGAGAAGCAGAAGATCGCCGGCGACGGCGTCGTCACCGGCTGGGGCACGGTCAACGGCCGCCCCGTCTATGTCTTCGCCAAGGATTTCACGGTGTTCGGCGGCTCGCTGTCGGAGGCGCATGCCGAGAAGATCCAGAAGGTGCAGGACATGGCGCTGCGCAACCGCGCGCCGATCGTCGGCATCTACGATGCCGGCGGCGCCCGCATCCAGGAGGGTGTCGCCGCGCTCGGCGGCTATGCCGAAGTATTCCAGCGCAACGTGCTCGCCTCCGGCGTCATCCCGCAGATTTCCGTGATCATGGGCCCCTGCGCCGGCGGCGACGTCTATTCGCCGGCCATGACCGACTTCATCTTCATGGTGCGCGACACCGCCTACATGTTCGTCACCGGTCCCGACGTGGTGAAGACCGTCACCAACGAGACGGTGACGGCCGAGCAGCTCGGCGGCGCCTCGGTGCACACCACAAAAAGCTCGATCGCCGACGGCGCCTACGACAACGACGTCGAGACGCTCTTGCAGATGCGCCGGCTGCTCGACTTCCTGCCCGCCTCCAATACGGCCGACATCCCCGAGATCGAATGCTACCAGTCGGCGACCGAGCACGATTTCTCGCTCGACCGCCTGATCCCCGACACCGCCAACAAACCCTACGACATCAAGGAATTGATCCTGAAGACCGCCGACGAGGCCGATTTCTTCGAGATCCAGCCGAGCTTCGCGAAGAACATTGTCACCGGCTTCGGCCGCGTCGAGGGCCGCACCGTCGGCTTCGTCGCCAACCAGCCGATGGTGCTGGCCGGCGTGCTCGACAGCGACGCATCGCGCAAGGCGGCGCGCTTCGTGCGCTTCTGCGACTGTTTCTCGATCCCCATCGTCACCTTCGTCGACGTTCCCGGCTTCCTGCCCGGCACCGCCCAGGAATATGGCGGGCTTATCAAGCACGGCGCAAAACTGCTGTTCGCCTATGCCGAGGCCACCGTGCCGAAGATCACCGTCATCACCCGAAAGGCCTATGGCGGCGCCTATGACGTGATGGCGTCGAAACATCTGCGGGGCGACATGAACTATGCCTGGCCGACGGCGCAGATCGCCGTGATGGGTGCCAAGGGCGCGGTCGAGATCATCTACCGCAAGGACATCGGCGACGCCGAAAAGATCGCCGCGCATACCAAGGCTTATGAGGACCGCTTCCTCTCGCCCTTCGTGGCGGCCGAGCGCGGTTATGTCGACGAGGTGATCATGCCGCACTCGACCCGCCGCCGCGTCGCCCGCGCCCTCAGGATGCTGCGCAACAAGGACCTGCAGAACCCCTGGAAGAAGCACGACAACATTCCGCTGTGAGCAAGCGCCCGGCGCTTGCCGAAGCTGTCTCCTGACGGCTGTCCAACGCCCTCGCCGATGCATTACAGTCCCCCGGGCGAGGGGGAGAATCAGCCATGCAACCGATATTCGGAGCGGCCGCCATGGTCGCCGTCTGCCTGCTTGGGGCGGGCTGCCAGACCAAGGGCATCTATGCCAGCGTGCACGACGCGCATGTGGTCGACGTGGCGGTACACTACCAGTCGAATACCGTGCCGCCTTCCGTCGCGCCGCGACTGCGCGAAACGCTGCGCTCGCGCTTCGCCGCGATGCCGAAGACCGGCCCGGAAAAATGCGTGTCGGTGACGATCGCCGAATATCATCTGAAGAACCCGGCTCTGTCGCTGCTGGTCGGCGATTCCAACCGCATGACCGGCACCGTCCGGTCGGTCGACAGGGCGACCGGCAAGATCGACGGCACCAAGCGGGTCGTTGCCCTCGACACCTACGCCCTCAACGGCGTGATCGGCGCCGTGCAGGCGGCGACACAGGACGCCGGCAAGGCCGAACGGGCGCTGACCGCCGGGATGGAAAACGAGGTGGTGACCGCCGTCTATGGCAGCGAGGTCGCGAAAGTGCGGCCGAGGCCCGCCGCGCCGCCGGCGGCTCCAGCCACGACCGGAGCGGTACAGCCTGCCGCACCGTCCACGGCCGCCAAGCCGCCGCATGCGCCGGCGCCCGCGCCGGCGTCGGCTGCATGTCCCGCCGCGATCGCGCAGGGTTGATGCACGGCACGAGATGACAGCCTTCGGTCAGGACGCCGCCTGCAACCGAGGGCTCGCCACGGGCACACGGGTCTACCGCCGAGTGATGAGGAGTCCGGCGGCCTCGCACCCCCACCCTAACCCCTCCCCACAAGGGCAGGGCAATCGCATATGCAGATGAAGACCGTCATTCCGGGGCCGCGCAGCGGAACCCGGAATCCAGAGCGTTGGTCTCGAAGGAAAAGCGAGACCTCGCAAATATCCAGGAATTTCGAGCAGCGTCGGCACTCTGGATTCCGGGTTCCGCTACGCGGCCCCGGAATGATGGGTGGACGGCCCCTCACGGCATCGAATGTGCCAAGCTGGAGCTGTTGGACTCAGCGAAGGAGACCGTCCGCGATGCAAACTATCAGATTTGGAATAGATTTGGCCAAGA
>NZ_PXYK01000053.1 GCF_003012745.1 Kumtagia ephedrae
CGCGATCTCGTCGAACGGGTTCATCGACATCTTCACATTGGCCAGCTCGACCCCGGACCCGTCCGACTTAACCCGGATCTTCACATTGTAGTCCACTACCCGCTTCACGGGGACCAGAACCTTCATGCGTGCTAAACCCTTCTTCTGAGATCTCGCGGCGTTCCGTAGCAGGGCCGGTCCCCGCCCGGTTGCCGAAAGACGACATCCACCGCGACAAAACGGTACAATGGAACGGTTCCGGTGGCGACGTCGGCTCCCGAAAGCGGGCGGACCCTAGTTAGCCCGACATGGGCCGTCAATAGCGGTCGGCATGATCGAATCGTTTGAAAACTACTGGCGGCCCCAGCGTGGCGCCGGCTTGCCCTCGGGCGGCCGCACCGCGCTCTTCTGCTCGACCTCGACGGCCAGCGGCGTCACCACTTCGCGGTCGAACAGCGGCACGGCGCGGCGCTTGAGCAGGACCACGAGGATCGCCCCCGTCAGGATGCCGCCGATGTGGCAGGCCCACGAAACCTGCTGCTCGCCGCCCGCGGCGAACATCACGACCTGGAAGCCGATCCACAGGGTGAGCGCGATCCAGGCGGGGATGCGCAAGGGGATGCGGCCGAAGGCCAGCACCCAGATCTTCACCCGTGGATGCAGCAGCAGATAGGCCGATACGACGCCGGCGACAGCGCCCGACGCGCCGATCAGCGGCACCTGCGAGGCCGGGTCGAGGAAGCCGTGGAAGGCCGCCCCGCCGATCGCGCACAGCAGATAGAAGATCAGGAAGCGGATATGCCCCAGCGCATCCTCGATGTTGTCGCCGAATACCCACAGGAACAGCATGTTGCCGCCGAGATGGAACATGTCGGCATGCAGGAAGGCATAGGTCAGGTAGGTAAAGTCTTCCGGCACATAGTAGAGCTCCGGCGGCAGCTCTACCGTGTCGAAGGCGACCGAAGGAATGTAGCCCAGCCCATAGACCGTGGCGATCTGGGCCTGCTCCGAGCCGAAGCCGGTGAGCAGGAAGACGATCACATTGGCGGCGATGAGGCCGATGGTGACGTATTGCAGCCGGATGTGCTCGAGGCCGTTTGCGTCGTGAAGCGGAACGAACAAGGCGCTGTTTCCCCACCTGGCCGCTCGTCGGAGCCTGACCGTGAACTCGCTTAGGATGTTTGATCGCCTTGCCTGAAGGGTGTCAAGCGCCGGACTTTTGCCGGAAAATTCGTGGGTTGGCGGGGTCTTCATATCCCACAGGAGGTTCGAGCCACACGCAACGCAGCTGCTCCGCTATCATGTGTTGATTGCACCGGGCAGCGCGATAGCTTATTTTGCAATCATGAACGGCAAGCAGAAAACCCTTGCAACCATCTTCCGGGACCCGGTTTCGGGCACCATCGAATGGGCCGACATGGAGAACCTTCTGATCGCCGTCGGTTGCAGGGTCATCGAAGGAAGCGGCTCTCGCGTTCGCTTCAATTTCGAAGGCCATGTCGCCAGCTTCCATCGGCCTCATCCGGCCAAGGAGGCCAAGAAATATCAGGTGAGGGATGCCCGTGAGCTTCTCGCGCAGATAGGAGTCACTCCATGAAGGCCATGACCTACAAAGGATATCCCGCCAAGGTCGAATTCGATCCGGACGACGCTGTTTTCTTCGGCCGGATCGCCGGCATCCGGGACGTGATCGGATTTCATGCCGACAACGTCAGCGACCTGATCGCAGCCTTCCATGAAGCGGTGGACGACTATATCGAAACTTGCAGGAAGGTCGGGAAAGAACCGCAAAAGGCCTATTCGGGCAATCTGATGCTTCGGATCGATCCGGCGGTGCACTCAAAGGCGGTACTCGCCGCCGAGCTATCGGGCAAGAGCCTCAATCAATGGAGCGAAGAGGTTCTGGCACGAGAGGCCGAGCGGCAGGCCAAGTGAATGGCTCGGGCGGGACCTCAGCGGTTCTTGCCCGGCACCCACAGCACGTCGGATCTGCCGTCGTCGTTGGCGACGCGCGCGGCGACGAACAGCAGGTCGGAGCAGCGGTTGATGTAGCGGACGCCCTCCGGGTTGACGTGCTCGCCCGGCACTCGAGCCAGCGCCACCATCAGCCTTTCGGCGCGGCGCGCCACCGTGCGCGCCAGATGCAGCGCCGCGGCGGCGGGCGAGCCGCCGGGCAGCACGAAGGAGCGCAGCGGCTGCAGCCGCGCGTTGAGCGCGTCGATGTCGGCCTCCAGCCGCGCCGTCTGCGAGGCGACGATGCGCAGCGGCTCGTAGTCGAGCGGCTTGCCCTCGTCGGGCGTGGCGAGGTCGGCGCCGAGGTCGAACAGGTCGTTCTGCACGCGGCCGAGGATGGCGTCGATCTCGGCATGCCCGGTCGCCGTATGCGGCCGCGCCAGCCCGATGCAGGAATTGGCCTCGTCGACCGTGCCGTAGGCCTCCACCCGCAGGTCCGACTTCAGCCGGCGCTGGCCGTTGCCGAGCCCGGTGGTGCCGTCGTCGCCGGTGCGGGTATAGATCTTGTTGAGCTTGACCATTGTTCCCTCCCCGGCCGCCTCATCCGCCCTGGCGGTTGAAATAGACGGCGAGCAGGATCAGCACCAGCGCGATGAACTGCAGCAGCACGCGCGCCTGCATCAGCTTGTTGGAGGTGCTGCCGGAGCCGCCGCGCATCATGTTGATCAGCCCCCGGATCAGCACGAAGACGACGGCGGCCATGACGATGATGGCGAAGATGTTGAAGACGGAGGCCATGATCTGTCTCGCTCGTTGAAGATGGTCAGGCCTGCGAGGCCAGCACGCGATAGAGAAGGGATGCCGGCAGCAGCCGCTTCAGCAGGACGCCGACCTTGGCCGGCACGGTGACAACATAGTGCGGACGCGGCCGCTCCGACAGCAGCGCGTGGCGCAGCACCGCATGGACGGCGTCCGGCTTCAGCTTCAGCCGCGACTTCGAGCCGCCGGCGCGCATGCGCGCCAGCTGCGCCTGGTAGGCCTCGCGGTGCACGGAATTCTCGTGGTCGATGTTCTTCAAGAACCAGTCTAGCCCGTTCGGCGCGATCCTCGATTCGATCGGCCCCGGCTCGACCAGCGAGACGTGGATGCCGCTGCCGGCGAGCTCGGCGCGCAGGCACAGCATCAGCCCTTCCAGCGCGTGCTTGGAGGCGACATAGGCGCCGCGCCATTTCACCGGCGTCAGCCCGAGGATCGACGAGCAGTGGACGATACGGCCGTGGCCCTGGGCGCGCATGACCGGCACGATGCGCCGCGTCAGGTCGTGCCAGCCGAACAGGTTGGCCTCGAACTGCTCGCGCAGCGCCGCGACCGGCAGATCCTCGACCGCGCCCGGCTGGGCATGCGCGCCGTTGTTGTAGAGGGCGTCGAGGCGACCGCCGGTGCGCTCCAGCACCGCCGCCACCAGCGCCTCGATCGAGGTGGGCTCGCGATAGTCGAGATAGAAGGCCTCCAGCCCGTCCTGCTCCAGCCGCTCGATGTCCTGCGGCTTGCGCGCGGTGGCGAAGACGCGCCAGCCCTCGGCGGCGAGCGCCCGCGCGCAATAGGCGCCGATACCGGAGGAGGCGCCGGTGACGATGATGGTGCGCGGCTCGCTCACGAGCGGAATCGCTGCCTGGTTGCTGTTGCCATATCCGGCAAAGCCTTCCCATATTCGCGCTCCGGAAACAATCGACGGAGAACCGGCAGCCCATGCGCAAGATCGTCGCCGTCCGCCGCGTGCTGGCCGACATGCTCGGCCATTTCAACGACGACGACGGCTGGTCGATGGCGAGCCATCTGGCGATCACCGCGCTGATGGCGCTGTTCCCTTTCCTGATCTTCGCCACCACGCTGGCGAGCTTCCTCGGCGCCCAGGCCTTCGCCGAGACGGCGGTGCATCTGGTCTTCGACACCTGGCCGGAGCAGATCGCCGCGCCGATCGCCAGCGAGGTCGTCAACGTGCTGACGATCCGGCGCGGCGGCCTGCTCACCTTCGGCGTGCTGCTCGCCGCCTTCTTCGCCTCCAACGGGGTGGAGGCGCTGCGCACCTCGCTCAACCGCGCCTACCGTGTGACCGAGACGCGGTCCTTCGTCTTTCGCCGCGTGCAGAGCATCGTCTTCGTGCTGATCGCCACCATCGGCTTCGTCATCATCAGCGTGCTTCTGGTGTTCGCGCCGCTGATCGCCCGCATCGCCCTGGCCAGGGCGGAATGGATCGAGCCCTACATGGGCACCTTCACGCTGTGGCGTTACGTCATCGCCTCGACCGTCATCGTGCTCGGGCTGATCGCTGTGCATGTCTGGCTGCCCGCCGGCAAGCGGCGCTTCGTCGACATGGTGCCGGGCATCCTGTTCACGCTGATCGGCTGGCTGGTCGGCTCGACGGTGTTCGCCGCCTATCTCGACCGCTTCTCCTCCTATGTGAACACCTATGCGGGGCTGGCCTCGATCATGGTCGCCGTGGTCTTTCTCTACATCGTCTCGGCGATCTTCATCCTCGGCGGCGAGCTCAACGCCTCGATCCGCCGCTATCTGGATGCCAGGGCTCGCGTGGGCGGCTGAGGCGGCGCGAGCCTCTTTGAGGGCCGATCGCATATGAGTATACCCCCACCCCTAACCCCTCCCCTCAAGGGGATTTTGCTGCGGCTCCGCCAGGTGCCAATCGTCGACCGTTTTGCGTGGCATGACGACCGCAAAGCCCCCCTCCCCCTCGAGGGGGAGGGGCAGGGGTGGGGGTATCGGCCGAGCAGCGCGCCCGGAAAATCCGATGCGATTGCCTGCTCCCCCAGAAAGATCAGCGGCGCGCTTTCGACGTCGCCAGGCCGACGCCGAAGGTGGCGAGCGCCATGCCGGCCACCTGCACCGGCGTCAGGCTCTCGCCGAACAGCAGCCAGGCCATGACCGCCGTCACCGCTGGAACGAGATAGAACAGCGACGACACCTTCGCCATCGCTCCGTCGCGGATCAGGATCATCAGCAGGAAGATCGCGCCGATCGACAGTACCAGCACCAGCCAGGCCATGGCGAAGACGAGCTCGCCGGTGAGCACGACGGTGCGCGTCTCCAGCGCCAGCGATCCCACCGCCATCAGCACGGCGGCGCCGACATACTGCCAGGCGGTGCCCATGACGAGGTTGGTCGTCGAGCCGAACTTCTTCTGCAGCACGGTGCCGGCGCTGATCGCCGCCACCGCAAGGACCGCCGCCGCCAGCATCGGCCAGGTGACAGCGTCCAGACCGGCGCCGAGCTTCGGCAGGATCACCACGACTACGCCGGCGAAGCCGGCCGCCAGCCCCGCCCACTGGCGCGGCAGAATATCCTCGTCCAGGAAGGCGCCGACCAGCACGGCCGTGATCAGCGGCTGCAGCCCGGCGATCAGCGCGGCGAGGCCGGCGCCGAGCCCCTGGCGCACCGCCCAGAAGACGCCACCGAGATAGATGCCGTGGATCAGCATGCCGGCGGCGATCGACCAGAACACGTCGCGCCGGCGCATGCGCCAGATACCCATCGCGACGGCGATCCCGACCAGGATCAGGAAGGCGATGCCGAAACGGGCGGCAAGGAAGGTGAACGGCTCGGCCCATGGCATGGCGTAGCGGGCGCCGATGAAGCCGGTGGACCACAGCAGCACGAACAGCGCCGGGATGAACTTCTTTGCGGATGTCATGTCGGGCGCTGCCGTATCGCGATGGAAGCGCCCGCTCTATTGCGGACCCGCGCGCCAGGCAAAGGCGAAATGCTGAACCAATGATTCAGCCGCCATGAAGCGCCGCCGGGTCAGCGCGTCGCCAGGCAACCCGCCTCGCCCGGCGCGGGCGGCTGGCGCCGCACGCCGTTGCCGTCGATCAGCGCATCCTGGACGAAGCGCAGCGCCGCCGGCTCCTTTGAGACGCCGAGATGATCGTGCTTGCCGTTCCTATCCAGCTTGGACCAGTTGACCCGCTCCAGCGGGCCGCTGAACCCCTTGCCGGGGCGCAGGCGGGTGGACATGCTGAACAGGCCGTCGGTGCCGTACATGTCGATGGCGCGACGCACGTTGCAGGAGACCGGCGTCGGCTGATAGGCCTCGAAGGTCAGCAGCGTCTGAACCGGCACGCCGGCGGCGCGCAGCCGCTCGGCGAAGCGCGTGGCGGCATTGCCCCCCATCGAGTAGCCCGCCACGGAAACCGGAATCCTGGCATCGCGCGGCTGGGCCAGGAAATGCTCCGCCGCCTTCTGCCAGTGGGCCGGGTTGTAGACGTCGGCGCGCACGCCGGCCGCGCGGATGTGCTGCGTCACCTGATACATGCCGCTGCGCGCCATGGTGTCGCCGGCCGGCGTCAGCCCGGCGAAGAGGTAGACCACGCCCCGCTCGGACAAGGGTGGGTTGGGGAGTCCGCCGTCCTGAACGACCAGGGAGGAGGCGCATGCGGAGAGGCAGAAGAGGGCGAGAAAGGACAGCAGAATCACGCGTACAGCGAAGGGCAAAGGCAGCACCTCTGTTCGAGACTGACAGTTCCCCCGCGCAGGATCCTGTCTAGGCGACAGCGGCGCCGATGCCAACCCGAACAGTCGAAAAAGAACAAATACCCCGTAGAAACAGGTGCTTACACCATATGGTTGCAACTGCCGAATGGCTGGGCTGGGTCAGGGGGCGCGGTTCGTGGCGGCTTCGAATCCGACCATCCGCCTGACCGATTCCGGCGTTTCGCCGGCCTCGCGCAACGCCGCTATGCCGGTGTCGCCAAAACTCTTGGAAAGCTTGCGGCCGTCCGGGCCGAGGATCAGCCGGTGGTGGTAGTACGCGGGTGCCGGCAGGCCGAGCAGATGCTGCAGCAGCCGGTGGACCGCCGTCGCCGCGAACAGGTCGAGGCCGCGCACCACATGCGTCACGTCCTGCAGGGCGTCGTCGACGACGACCGACAGGTGATAGCTGGTCGGCACGCCACGGCGCGCCAGCACGACGTCGCCCCAGGCTGCGGGATCGGCGTCGATCCGGGTACCCCCACCCCTAACCCCTCCCCTCAAGGGGGAGGGGGACTTTGCACCAGCCTCGCCTGTCACCGATGGCCGACGATCTTGATCCGCGTCGACGCGCGGGTGTCCCCCTCCCCCTTGAGGGGAGGGGTTAGGGGTGGGGGTGTCTGACAGCAGCGCATCGAGGGTTTGGCCTTGCCCCGTTTCGCCCGTGGAAATCTCCTCCCACGCCAGCGACCCGCCAACCCGGCCCAGCGCCGCCACCATGTCCAGCCGCCAGGCGAACGGCCTTCCCTCGGCGATCCGCGCCTCGCGCTTGCGCCGGGACAGCGCCTTGTCGAGGCCGGGATAGAGCGGCACGCCGTCGGGATCGCGCGGCCAGTTTTCGCCCCGCGCCTCCCGTTCGACGATGTGGGCACGCATCTCGCCGCGGCTCATGAAGGCAGGGTAGACGAGCCCCTCCCGCTCCAGCTGGCGCAAGCTTTCGGCATAGGTGGCAAAATGCTCGGACTGCCGCCGTACCGGCTCCTCCCAGCGGACACCAAGCCATTCGAGATCGCGAAAAATGCCGGCCTCGAATTCCGGCGTGCAGCGGGCCGTGTCGATGTCCTCCAGCCTGAGCAGCAGCCGTCCGCCCACGCGCTCCGCCAGATGCCGGTTGAGCAGCGCGGAATAGGCGTGGCCGAGATGCAGGGCGCCGTTGGGGCTCGGCGCGAAGCGGAAGACCGGGCGTGTCACCATCTGGCGGGAAGCGTCTTGCCCTCGTGAACTTTGCGATTGCTACTTCGTCCGTCCGGCGCCAACAAGGCGCGGCATGCACAGGATAGCCACTCTCGCCGACGTTGCCGCCGGCCTCGACGCCCTGGCCGGGCTCGATCCGCGGCTCGTCGCCGTGCGGCGGGTCGCCGGCGAGGTGCCGCTGCGCCTGATCGAGCCGGGCTTCGGCAGCCTCGCCTCGATCATCGTGTCGCAGCAGGTGTCGCGGGCCAGCGCCGACGCGATCTTCGGCCGTTTCGCAAAACTTCTCGATCCCCTGACGCCGCAGGCCGTGCTCGACGCCGGCGAGGCGGTGTTCCGCGAGGCGGGCTTCTCGCGACCGAAGCAGCGCGCCATGTTGTCGGCGGCGGCGGCCGTCGCCGACGGGCTCGATCTCGTCCATCTGTGCGAATTGCCGGCCGAGGACGCCATCGGCCGGCTCACCGCCGTGCCCGGCATCGGCCCGTGGACGGCCGAGTGCTACCTGCTGTTCGCCGCCGGCCACCCCGACATCTTCCCGGCCCGCGACGTCGCATTGCAGGCGGCGGTCGGCCATGCCTTCGGCCTCGCGGCCCGTCCGGGCGAGAAGGCGCTCGCCGGAATCGCCGAATCATGGGCGCCCTGGCGCGGCATCGCGTCGCGGCTGTTCTGGGCCTACTATCGCGAGACGAAGGGGCGCGATGCCGCGCCCCTCGCGCAAAACCTCGAAAAAACATGAAAATCGGCGCTGTTTTGCGCCGCAATATGGCCGTGTTGCCGCTTCACATCCCTGTCATGTCGGGCTTAGACTATCCACGTCAGGCGTCCGCCTGCCAAGGAGGTTTCGAGACGTGACGGTTGCCGTATCTCTGGATGGGCTTCCCGCGCTGGTTCTGAACGCAGACTACCGGCCGCTCAGCTATTACCCGCTGTCGCTGTGGTCCTGGCAGGATGCGATCAAGGCGGTATTCCTCGACCGCGTCAACATCGTCGCCGAATACGAGCACTCCGTCTCGTCGGTGTCCTTCTCGATGCGGGTGCCGAGCGTCGTCAGCCTGAAGACCTACATCAAGCCTTCGCGGCATCCCGCCTTCACGCGCTTCAACGTGTTCCTGCGCGACCGCTTCCAGTGCCAGTATTGCGGCACGTCGGAGGATCTCACCTTCGACCACGTCATCCCGCGCCATTGCGGCGGCGCCACCACCTGGGAGAACGTGGTGGCCGCCTGCTCGCCCTGCAACCTGCGCAAGGGCGGCCACCTGCCGGCGCAGGCCAAGATGTGGCCGATGCAGAAGCCCTATCCGCCGACCGTGCACGACCTGCACAACAACGGCAGGCTGTTCCCGCCGAACTACCTGCACGAGAGCTGGATGGACTATCTCTACTGGGACGTCGAACTGGAGCCGTAAGCGCTCGGCGCTCCGGTGCGAAATCTCACGCCCGCTTCAGCGCTCCCCAAAATGCCACCGCCCCTAGCACCAGGCTGGCGATGGCGTTCCAGCCGGCGAGCGACAGGCCGAGGATGCGCAGCGCCGCCTGATCGCATGAGGGCGGCACGACCGCGTTGATGGCATCGAGCACGCCATTGCCGCCGGTGTCGGGCGGCGCCACCACCATGCCGCAGTCGGTCGGGCCCGGCCACCAGCCCCATTCGACGCCCGAATGGTAGACGCCGAGATAGAGGCCGTAGGCCATCAGCAGCCCGCCGGCGAACAAGAGGCCGCGCGTGACGATCGCCGGCAGCTTGACGACCGCGGCCAGGAAGGCGAGCGCCATCAGCGGCGCGCCGACATAATAGGGCATGCGCTGCTCGTAGCAGAGCTTGCAGGGGATGTAGCCGCCGATGTGCTGGAAGCCGAGCGCGCCGCCTACGGTGGCCGCCATCGCCACGGCGAGGAAAAGCGCGGTCGTCGCCTGCAGGCGCGAGGTCGGGGCGGCAAGGCTGGTCATGCTGTACTCGTGTGGCGGCGTGGTCAGAACACGTATCTGACCAGGATATAGAGCAGAATTAGGACGGCCGCAGCGGCCCCGGCGAGCAGCCCCAGCCGCTTCTCGATGAAATGGCGAATCGGCTCGCCATAGGTGCGCAGCAGCCAAGCCAGGAACAGGAAGCGGGCGCCGCGCGCGATGATCGCCGACAGGATGAACCAGCCGAGCGGGAAGCTGATGACGCCGGCCAGGATGGTCACGACCTTGATCGGCGGCAAATGGGTGAGGCCCGAGGTGACCAGCATCAGCAGGATGAAGCCGGTGCCGGAGGATATCCGCAGCGCCTCGAACTCGTCATACTTGCCGTAGAATTCGAGCACCGGCCTGGCGATCGTCTCATAGGCGTAGTGGCCGAGGAACCAGCCGGCAATGCCGCCCAGCACCGAGGCGATCGTCGCCACGATCGCGTAGCGGTAGGCACGCTCGGGCTTGGCCAGCGCCATCGGCAGGTAGAGCACGTCGGCCGGCACCAGGAACACCGAGCTCTCTACGAAGGCGATGACGGCCAGCCACCATTCCGCCGACTTGCGGGCGGCGAGCGACAGGGTCCAGTCGTAGAGTTTGCGCAGCATCGAAGCTTTCCGGCCGGTTGGTCGCCCCCTTGTAGAGGGCAATCGTTTAGAGGCTGTTAGATCGGTCGTTTTAGCGGCGGGAAGATGTTCCAGAGCCCCTCTGAAGAGCCGTTTCTTCCGAATCGGCCGCCTCGAGCCGCCTCGCCACCGCCTCCATCCAATGGTCGCGGATGTCCAGCGCCGCGAGATGCTCGACGGCGCTCAGCACATAGTCCTCGTTGCGGCCGGACTGGCCGACGGCGCCGCGCACGATGTCGGCTGCCGCCTCCTCCTCCAGGCTTCCGGCGTACTGGACATGCGCGCGGTCGACGATATAGCAGACCGCCTGCACGATCCTGCCGTCGGCGAGCCGCACCGGCAGGATGCGCTCCAGGTAGACGCTGGTGACAAGCTCGCGCTCGCGCAGATAGGCCATCACCTCGTCGCGCAGTTCCAGCGGCACGCGGAAGGCGAGGCCGACGCAGGAGCCGCCGCGGTCGAGGCCGAGCACCAGCCCGGGACGCTCGCGCGTGCCGCGATGCACCCAGGAACGCACGCAGAGCGAGCGCCGGTAGCCGTGCAGGCGTGCCCGTTCGGTCTCGGTATGGGCAAAACCCGGCCTCCACATCAGGGAACCGTAGCCGAAAACCCAAAAATCGCCCATTTCGCCAAGCCTGGTCCGTTCTGTGCGCGCGCAGTCCTAGACGAGTCTGTCCGATCGTGAAAAGGCTGAATCGGACAAGATCGAAGAGGCGATTCGGAAGCAAATATGCACGACCCCTCCAGCAACGGGCGCTACGGCCGCCGCATCCTCTGGCTTGGCGTCTTCGTCATCGTGCTGGTCGCCGCCTACACCGCCGGCTGGTTCTGGCTCGCCCAGAAGATCGAGGGCGAGGCCGCCCGGACGCTGGCCAGGCTCGGCGAGCGCGGCACGAAGGCCGAATGCGTGAACCCGGAAGCGCGCGGCTATCCCTTCCGCATCGGCCTCTATTGCGACCGTATCTCGGTCGAGCAGCCGGCCGAAGCGATGAGCCTCGCCGCCGGCGCCTTCCGCTCCGCCGGGCAGATCTACGACCCGATGCGGCTGGTGGCGGAGCTGGACAGCCCGGCGACGCTGTCCACCCCGCAGACAGGCCCGCTGGCCTTGCAATGGACGAACCTGCGCGCCAGCGCCCGCCTGGCCGATCCGCTGCCCGAGCGCGTGTCGCTGCAGGCGGTGACGCTGAAGGTCACCGCGGCGGACGGCAAGCAGCTGGTCGCCGCCGATTCTTTCGAAGGCCACATGCGCCCGAACGGCGCCGACCTCGATCTCGCCGCCCGCTTCGCCGGGCTGGCGCTCGACCCGGTGCTGGTCGACGGCCGCAGCGTCCCGCCGCTGTCGGGCGAGGCGGACCTGTCGCTCGCCGACGGCATCCGCCTGCTCGACGACGGCGCGCGCGACCTGCGCGGCCGCTCGGGGCTGATCCGCACGCTGTCGCTGACACTCGGCGAGCAGGGCTCGCTTACGGTGTCCGGGCCGTTCTCGATCGATGCCGACGGGCTCATCGACGCCACGCTGAAAGTGTCGCTGCACGAGCCGCGGGCGCTGGCGGCGTCGCTGTCGCAGGTTTTTCCCGAACAGGCCGACAAGATCCGGCAGGGCTTTTCCGGGCTGTCCTTCCTCGGCAGCCAGCCGTCGCTGCCGCTGCGCATCAACAAGGGCATGGCCTCGCTCGGCTTCATCCCGCTCGGCAAGCTGCCGCCGGTGCGGTAACCCGGCGACCCTACCCCTTGTGCGGGTGCTCGACCGCCTGGCGGCCGAAGTCCGGCACGTCGATCTCCTGCCCGGCCTCGATGATCGAGCGGCGGATGGCGCGCGTGCGGGTGAACATGTCGAACAGTTTTTCGCCGTCTCCCCAGCGGATCGCCCGCTGCAGCGAGGCGAGATCCTCGGAGAAGCGCGCCAGCATCTCGAGGATGGCGTCCTTGTTGTGCAGGCAGACGTCACGCCACATGGTCGGGTCGGAGGCGGCGAGGCGGGTGAAATCGCGGAAGCCGGAGGCGGAATATTTGATCACCTCCGACTTGGTCACCGTCTCCAGGTCGTCCGCGGTGCCGACGATGTTGTAGGCGATGATGTGCGGCAGGTGCGAGACGATGGCGAGCACCATGTCGTGGTGCTCGGCGTCCATGGTGTCGATGTTCGAGCCGCAGCGCCGCCAGAAGTCCGACAGCCGCTCCAGCGCCTGCGGATCGGTGCCGGGCAGCGGCGTGAAGATGCACCAGCGGTTCTCGAACAGGTCGGCGAAGCCCGCATCCGGTCCCGATTTTTCCGTGCCGGCGAGCGGATGGCCGGGGATGAAGTGCACGCCGGCCGGCATGTGCGGCCCCATCTGCTCGATCACCGAGCGCTTGGTCGAGCCGACGTCGGTCACCGTGGCGCCGGGCTTCAGCGCCGGCGCGATCTCCGCCGCCACCGCGCCCGAGGCGCCGACCGGCACCGAGACGATGACCAGATCGGCACCGCGCGCCGCCTCGGCCGCGTCCGTCGTGTAGGTGTCGCCCAGGCCGAGTTCCTCGGCGCGCTTCAGCGTGGCTGCGCTGCGGGTGGAGATGACGATCTCGCCGGCCAGCCTCTCGCGGCGGATGACGCGCGCCAGCGACGAGCCGATCAGGCCGATGCCGACCAGGGCGATCCGGTCGTAGATGGGGGCGGTCATGGTCAGCTCTTCAAGAATTCGGCGAGGGCGGCGACGACGCCGCGATTGGCCTCCTCGGTGCCCACCGTCATGCGCAGCGCGTTGGGAAAACCGTAGCCGGCGACGCGGCGCAGGATATAGCCGCGCGCCGTGAGATAGTCGTCGGCGGCCGCCGCCGAATGCCGGCCGTCCCCGGGGAAATGGATCAGCACGAAATTGCCGACGCTCGGCGTCACCCTGAGCCCGAGCCTGGTCAGCTCCTCGGCCAGCCAGGGCAGCCAGCGCTCGTTATGGGCGACGGTGCGCTCGACATGGGCGCGGTCTCGAATAGCCGCCACACCCGCCTCGACCGCCGCGGCATTGACGTTGAACGGCCCGCGCACGCGGTTCAGCGCATCGGCGATATGCGCGGGGCAATAGGCCCAGCCGATGCGCGCGCCGCCGAGCCCGTGGATTTTCGAGAAGGTGCGGGTCATCACCACGTTGTCGAAGGCCGACACCAGCTCGATGCCGGACTCGTAGTCGTTGCGGCGCACATATTCGGCATAGGCCGCGTCGAGCACCAGCAGCACGTGCTTCGGCAGTCCGGCATGCAGCCGCTTGACCTCGTCGAAGGGGATGTATGTGCCGGTCGGATTGTTGGGATTGGCCAGGAAGACGATCTTCGTGCGCTCGGTGACGGCGGCGAGGATCGCGTCGACGTCAGCCGTCTCGTCGGTCTCCTTCGCCACCACCGGCACGCCGCCGGCCGCCTGGATGTAGATTTTGTAGACAAGGAACCCGTGCTCGGTGAAGACGCCCTCGTCGCCCGGCGACAGATAGGTCATCGCCAAGAGACCGATCACCTCGTCGGAGCCGTTCGAGCAGACGATGTTGGCGGGGTTGAGCCCATGCGCGGCGCCGATCGCCTCGCGCAGTTTCGTCGCCGCACCGTCGGGATAGAATTCGAGCTTCTCCGCCACCTTGCGCACAGCCTCGATCGCCGCCGGCGAGGCGCCGAGCGGGTTCTCGTTGGAGGAAAGCTTGTGGACTTTTGCGACCCCGGCCGGCGCGGCGCTTTTTCCCGGCACGTAGGCGGCGATGTCGAGGATGCCGGGCTTGGGCTGGGGGCGCGTGCTATCGATGGCTTGGGTCATGACTCAGGGTCCGGAAAACGGCCTCGGCCGAGGCCCGGAGCGGAATACAGGCGGGAGGGGAAGATGTCGAGGGGTGCGTTCTCCGGGCCGGGCATGCAGATCCACCCTCAAAAAGCGTACAGCGCGCGCGCCGGCGATGTCTGTGCCAAGTTCCCCCTCTCCGTCTCGCCCTTCGGGCTCGACACCTCTCCCCCACTCCGTGGGGGCGAGGAACCCAGGCTGGAGGAGCGCCGGCATCGCGGCAGCGGTTCCTCGCCCCCGCAGGGGAGAGGTGTCGAGGGCGGAGCCCCGAGACGGAGAGGGGGAAGCGGAGAGGGGGAAGCGCCGGGGACAGTTTTACCCCGACTCCCTGGAGACCCGAAGAACGGCGTTGACGTTGGGGCCGCGTGCGATTCTGCTGGGATCATGATTCGCGGCGGCTTTCTGTCGAAGGATGGACGAGCACA
>NZ_PXYK01000054.1 GCF_003012745.1 Kumtagia ephedrae
CTACTGCCCTACTGCCCTACTGCCCTACTGCCCTACTGCCCTACTGCCCTACTGCCCTACTGCCCTACTGCCCTACTGCCCTACTGCCCTACTGCCTCAAAACGTCCTCGCCCCCCGCGACACCGCGCGCGCCAGCATGCCGGTGAGCTGCGCCTCCGACTTGCGGAACGAGGCGGCGTCCTGCGCCGTCACATTGAAGACGATGTTGACCGGCTGTGCGGCGGCGCCCGCCGCGACCCCCAGCCGGCCGTCGGCGCCGCGGCTGAGCGGCAGCACCGCCTCCGGCCCCGCCTCGCCCATCAGGCCCAGCCGGCCGCCGGCGGGAAAATAGGTCGGCGCCGAAACCACGCCGCCGGAAGCGAACGGCACGACGCCGCCCTTGGCGAAGGGCAGCAAACCGCCGCCGATATTCGAGAACAACGACCCGAACAGCGACTGCAGCGGCTGCAGCCCCTGGTTCAGCGCCATGCCGGCGAGATTCAGCGCGATGCGGCGCAGCACGCTGTCGAGCTCCTTGCCGTCCACCACCGCCCCGCGCAGGGCGCCCGCGAGCTGCGAGCCGAAGCCCGCCGACAGCCTTTGCAGATTGTCCAGCGCGGTCAGGAACGGCTCGGTATCCGCCTCGATCGCGACGGTGACGGTCTCGGCCATGCCGGCCTCCTTAGGTCAATCCGGCGGAACCGCAGGGGACAGTTTACTTTCTTTCGGCAGAAAGGCCGCAGCGGTTCAGAAGTCGCGCAGGCCGAAAAAAGTAAACTGTCCCCGGCACTTCCGCCGTTTTTTGCGTTCATTTCGGGCTGTCGGGTAGACCTGGCATCAGTCCGGAAACTGGGTCATCAGCGCCGCCAGGTCGCGGCGCGCCGGAGCGGCGTTCAGCGCGTAGCCGTACAGGCTCATCGCCCGCTCCATCTCGCGCGGCGTCATCGACCAGAAATTCTTGGGAGAAAGCCGCAGCAGGCCGAACCCCACGGCCATCACCGTGTCCCACGGGAATGTCCCAGGCGAAGGCTCGCCCGCGCCCGCTGCGGCCGTCAAGGGTGCGGCGTCGCTTCCTTCGTCCCGAAGGTGGCGGCAAGCAGTTCCGACACGATGCGCGCAAAACCCGCCGCGCCGTCGGCCGCCTGCATCGTCGCCACCTCCTCGTCGGTGACGGCATTGCCGGCACCGCGCAGGCCTGCGCCGACGATGCGGATCAGGTCGCGCGCCGAAAGCCGCCCGGTGGCGAAGCGCTCGACCAGAGCGCCGAGATCATCGGCGGCATAGGCCGCTTCCAGCTCCGCCAGCGCGCCGAGCGTCAGGCAGAGGCGATAGCTCTGCCCGTCGAGGTCCGCCGCCACCTCGCCGCGGCGCCGGTTGACGCTCATGGCGCGGCCGCGAAGCTGATTGCGCCGGCCGATTCCAGCCCGATCTCGAAGGTCACCTCGCCGTCATGGCTGCCGGCATATTCGAGCGCGGTGATCTGGAACGGCCCCTCGACGAGGCCGAAGCCGGGAATGGCGAGCTGCCAGTCGACGATCTCGGCGGAGAAGAAACGCGAGCGGATGGCCGCGTCCGACTGTGCGTCCTTGAAGATGCCCGAGCCGCTCGCCGAGGCGCGCTGCACGCCGCTGCCGGCGAGCAGCTCGCGCCAGCGCCCGGCCGAATCGGCATCGGTCACGTCGACGGTCTCGCTGTTGAAGGCCAGCCGCCGCGAGCGCAGTCCCGCGACGGTGACGAAATTGCCCAGCCCGTCGAAATCGATCTTGAGCAGGAGGTCCTTGCCCTTCTGTGCGACCATGTTCGTGTCCTGGTGGTTGTTGAAATGCGCGGCGCAATCCCTCCCCCTCGAGGGGAGGGTGGCCGCGAAGCGGCCGGGTGGGGTCGCTGCGGCAGTGCGCGGCGCCCAGCTGTGCCTGCGGACGGCTCCGCTTCGCACCCTCGAGCAGAGAAGGCTAAGCCGCCTCTTCCATCAGCACCCGGAACCGCAGCAGCCCGTGATGCACGGAAATATCCTCGTCGAAGCGCACTTCCGAGAATTCCAGCCGGATGCTGACCAGGTGGTAACCCGTCATCGCAAGCGGCGCATCGTCGAGCAGCGCCTGTGCCCGCTCCATGATCGCCAGCGCCTCCTTCTTGCCCTGGCTCTTCGACCAGATATGCAGCGTGAACAGGTGCTCGGTGCCGATTTCGGTGCCGGTGCTCCAATCGAAGGCGCTGGTGCGGCCGAAGGTGATGTAGGGGAACGCCACATGCGCCGGCGCATGGTCGTAGACCTTGCCGCCGCCGAGCAACGCGGACAGCGCGCCGTCGCCGGCCAGCGTGGCGAAAACGGATTTCTGCAGCTCAGCCGCGGCGGATGTCATCGTCATTGCCCCTCGTGGCGGCTCGCGAACGCTCGGGGCGATCGCCAGCGGACACACCACCTCCCAAGGTTGCAGCATCCGGGAATTCCACATCTTCCGCAAGCCTTTGCGCCTGCAATCTCAACGCGCGAATCAAGCCGTCGAGCGTCAGTCTCATGGCAAGGTTCATGCGCCGGTCTCCCTGACGCGGCAGACGAGGTAGCGGCCGCTCTCGTCGGGGTCTTGAACGATAACGATCGCGAAGACGCGGTTCTGCCGGACGAGCCGCATGCCGCTCGCCACGCCTTCGCGATGGCGGATGGTGACGCGGTGCGTATGCTCCTCCAGCGTCTGGCCGGCACCGAAGCGCGCCACCTGCGCAACCGGCTCGATCTGCCCGAACACGGTGGCGACTTCCTGCCATCCGGTCACGTGGCCGCCCATGCCGTCGCCGGCCGGGGCGGGAGCCTGCAGCGACAGCTCATGCCTCAGCGCGCCGGGATCGATGAAGGTCGCCCGCATCAGATCCTCCGGTCGCCGTAGCTCGCAATCATCCGCTCATAGGCCGGCGGATAGGAAACCGGCTGCTCGTCGGGGCCGTAGCTCGCCCGGAACTCGTACCAGTGCGCCGCCAGCACCAGGATCGCCCGGCGCAACAGGTCGGGCACGTCGGTACCCGCCTCGCCGAAGCCGGCGCGGAAATCGATCTCCAGCCCGTTCATCGCCCGCATCGGCTGCGGGCGATGAACGAACAAGAGCCGGGCCGGCCGCGACACGAGATCGACCTGGTAGTCGCCGGCGCCGACCAGCGAGGCCTCGCCCTCGGTGCCGTAGGCGGTGACGGCGATGATCTCGCGCACGGGATGGCGCATCAGCAGCACAATATCGCTTTTCGGGATGCAGTCGATGGCGAGCCGCCACGCCTGGTCGATCAGCGCCAGGCCTGTCGCCCGCTCGACGTCCTCCCGGGCGGCGCGGATCAGGCCCTCGATCAGCCCGTCCTCGGCCGTTCCTGAAAGCCGCAGGAACGCCTTGGCTTCGGTCAGCGTCACGGGCTCGACCGTCGGCTCGGCGGTGCGCAACAATGCCATGGAACGACCTCGTTGTGAGAAATGGAAGCGGCCCCGGCGGGAGGAACCGGGGCCGCGACGGCACCTGCGGACCGGAGGCGCAAGGAGAGGTGATCGCCCGTCGGCTAGGTGCCGTTTCTGGCAGTTCCAGATCTGCCCAGGAGGAAAATTCACCAGCCCGGCGAAATGGTGTTCGGCGAGCACCGGCGCGGAGCGTATGTCGAGCACGCGGCACCGGAGCCAGGCAAAACGCCATTTGCGGGCCGGCATGGCGGATTTTCCGGCAGGCTTAGGTTGTGCCGTATTTCATCAGCTTGATGGCGTCGAAGTCCTGCACGCCGCCGCCGACGCGCTTGGTCGTGTAGAACAGCACGTAGGGTTTCGCCGAATACGGATCGCGCAGGACGCGCACCCCGGTGCGGTCGACCACCAGATAGCCGCGGGAAAAGTCGCCGAAGGCGATCGGCGTCGTGTCGGTGCCGGCGTCCGGCATGTCCTCGGCCTCGACCAGCGGGAAACCCATCAGCATGGCGCGGCTGCCCGGCGTCGCCGGCGGCTGCCACAGATAGTTGCCGTCGGCGTCCTTGAGCTTGCGGATCGCCGCCTGCGTCTTGCGGTTCATCACCCAGTTGGCGTTCTGCCGGTATCCCGCTTTCAGCGCATAGACGAGGTCGATCAGCTTGTCGGACGGGTTGCTCGCCGGCAGAGCGCCGGCGACGCCGGTGGCGATGTAGCCGATATCGCCCCAGGTCCAGCTCGCCTCCGCCACAGTGTCGTAGGCGAGAAAGCCTTTGGGCTTGTTGGTGCCGTTGCCGATGACGAAGGCCGCCCCCTCCTGCTCGGCGAAGGCGATCTCGATCTCGGCCGCGATCCACTGGTCGAGGTCGATCACGGCATCCTCCAGCAGCGTCGGCGTCGCCGCCGGCATGGCATAGAGCTCCGCCGTCGGGAACTGCAGCTCGTCGAGCGTCGGCGAATTGGTTTGCGTCCGCGCCGCGGTCTCCGCCACCCAGCCGACGGCCGGCCCGCCGATCGAAAAGGGTTTCTTCAGCACCGCCGATGACACCTGCCGCACCGAGGCGATTCCGCGGATCGGCGATATCTGCGAAAGCCGCCTGCCGATCTCCGCCTCGATCTCCTCCGGCACCAGGTAGCCGCCGTCGGCACCCGAGCCGGCCGACATCGCCTTCACGTCGAGTGCGCGCATCGCCCGCTCGTCGCCGCGGCGCAGATAGGCATCGAAGGCCGCCTTGTGCTCGGAGGGTGCGGCCCGTCGTCCCCCGTCGCCCAGCGGCGGGCGCAGGCGCTTCAGCGCGAGATCGTCCAGCCGGCGTTTCTGCTCGTCGAGCGCCGTCGAGATGCGCTCCACCTTGTCGGTGGTCACGACGTCGGCGCCGAGCCGCCGATTGATGTCAGCCAGCTTCTCCTCGTTGGAGGCCTTGAACGCCTCGAAGGTGGTCATGAACTCGCCGAAGGCATCGGCGACGTCGGCATCCCGCGCCGACTTGGTTTCCAGCCCGTGCAGGCCCTTCATGTCAGTCATGGTCTCACTGTCCTTGCTCGTTGCATCATGCGTGTAGCCTCGCGAAGCCGGTTCACGAGGTCGGCGGTCGACCCGGGAGCGGCGTCCCGCGCCGCCAACAGGGTGGCGTAGCCCTTGGCGATCACCGTGCGGGCCTCGCCATGCGTCAGCCCCGCATCGCGCGTGAGCCAGCGTTCGAAAGTGCGGGCGGTCGGCAACCCGCCGCCCTTCACCGACTGCACGCGCGCACCGGGCAGCATCGGAAAAGTGACGACCGAGATCTCCCACAGATCCGCCTCGACGATGCGCCGGATGCCGGTCGTCGGGTCGTTGTGCGCCTTCACCGCGCGAAAGCCGATCGACAGGCCGTCGAGGGCGCCGGCGCGCATCAGCGACAGCACCTCGCGGGCGCGGCCGACATTCCTGGCCAGCCGCCCGCGCACCAACAGGCCTCGCGCGTCCTCCTTGAGTTCCGTCCACACGCCGATCGGCTCGCCCGGATCGTGCTGGTAGAGCATGCGCACGCCGGCCGCGCCGCGCTCGCTGATGGAGCGGGCGAAGGCGCCGCGCATCATCATGTCCTTGCCGAGATCGATGGCGCCGAACAGGCTGGCATAGCCGGAGAAGGCGCCGTCGGCCTCGACCTCGCTCAGCGCCAGGCCGGCATATTTGCGCTCGCAGGCGCCGCTGCGTCTTTCGCTCATCTGTCGCTCCCGTTCCTGAAAATCCGGCCGATCAGGCCGTTGCCGAAGGCGCGCTTGAGAAAGCCCAGCCCCCACCAGGCCGACAGGCTGGCCGCGGCCGCGCCCATCAGCGCCGTCTCGCCGGCGCCGAGCATGTGCCCGATGCCGAGCTCGGCGGCGATCTTGAGGCCGGCCGTGCCGCCGAAGACGAGGCCGCAGACCAGGCCGACGGCGAAGCGCACCGCCGCCTCGCGCCGCCCGGCCGGCAGCATGTAGGCGAGCGAGATCGCCGAGCCCGCGACCGCGCCGGCTCCCTTGGCGACCCACAGCCAGGCCGCCTCGTTGATGTCTGTCATTGGGGGTTTCCGATGAGATGGGCGGCAGGCGTTCCAATCCGGAGACGGAGCCGGCTCGGAAAAGAGCCCCCTACTGCCCTACTGCCCTACTGCCCTACTGCCCTTTCGAAAAACGTCGATCGATGCTATTTCTTACGGAACATCGATCGATCAGTGCCAGGTACGACTATGCCCGACATCGCCACGCTCTCGGCCAAATTCCAGATATCAATCCCGAAGGCCGTGCGTGCGGCCCACCGGTGGCAGGCAGGCCAGGAGTTCGCCTTCATCCCAAAGGGAGCCGGCGTTCTGCTCGTGCCGGTGCCGAAACCGGCGGAACTCGCCGGCATCGCGAAAGGCGCGAAGGCAAGGGACTACCGCGACCGCAAAGACAGGTTCTGATGCGCCTCGTCGACACGTCGGCCTGGATCGAATGGTTGATCGCATCGCCGGCCGGCAAGGCCGTGGAAGCCGCGATTCCGGCGCGTGACGATTGGCTGGTGCCGACGATCGTCCAGCTCGAGCTGGCGAAATGGCTGACCCGCGAGGTGGGCGAGGACAAGGCCGATCAGGTGATCGCCTTCACGCAAATGTGCCGGGTCGTGCCGCTCGATACGAAGATAGCGCTGCTGGCGGCCGAACTCTGCAGCAGGCACAAGCTCGCGACCGCCGACGCGATCATATACGCCACCGCCCTGCAGAACGACGCCGACCTGTTGACCTGCGATTCGCATTTCGAGGGTCTGCCCGGCGTGACCTTCATCGAGAAATCGGCGGGTAAGGCACGCTGACGCCGTCACGATCCCGCTCCTCGCGGCTGGTATCCCACCGCCTCCCGCTTCTCGTCGTCGCTCAAAAAGCCTGCCGCCCCGACCCGCGCCCACAGCGCCTCGCGCTCGGCCGCCAGCCCGTCCACCTGGTCGGCGTCATAGGCCACCCGCAGCCCGTCGCCGAAGGCCGGCGCCAGCCAGGCGGAGAATTCGCGCACGGTGCGCGCCACCAGCGGCAGCACGGTCATGCGGTAGAAGGCCCGGTTGGCCTCCTGGTAATTGGCATAGGTGTTGTCGCCGGGAATGCCGAGCAGCATCGGCGGCACGCCGAAGGCGAGCGCGATGTCACGGCTGGCGGAATGCTTCGCCTCGATGAAGTCCATGTCCTTGGGCGACAGGCCCATCGCCTTCCAGTCGAGCCCGCCTTCCAGCAGCAGCGGCTTTCCGGCCTTGGCCGCGCCCGTATACTCTTCGCTCAGATCGGCCTTCAGCCGCTCGAACTGCTCATCGGTAAGATTGCCGCCCTCCTTCGGCGCGTAGACCAGAGCGCCGGAGGGCCGCGCGGAATTGTCGAGCAGCGCCTTGTTCCAACGCCCGGCCGCATTGTGCGTGTCGAGCGCCATCAGCGCCGCCTCCAGCGGCGGAAAGCCTCGGACGTCGTCGAGCGGATGGAACAGCGACATTTGCAGCGCCCCGCCGGCCGTGGCGCCGCCGAGCGGCACCACGCGCTTGGCCTTTTCCGTCCGGTGCTCCAGCGCCACCGGCCATCCCTGTCCGTCGCAGACGACGCCGACCCGGTCCGGCCGCAGCAGATGCAGCTCGCGCAGGTCGCCGCCCGCCTCGACCAGCTCGACATAGGCGTTGCCGGAGATCAGCAGATGGCCGTAAAGCGCCTCGAGAAAACTGGCGCCGGCCTGCCTGGGATTGGGCCGCTCCATGAGCGTGACCAGCGGATGCCGCGACAGCTCCGCCCCGCCCTCGTAGAGCAGCCACGGCACGGCGGCGGCGGTCTCGGCGACCAGCCGCACGCAGCGGTGCACGACCGGGTTCCTCATGAATCCCTCGCGCGCCAGCGTCGCATAGTCCCGCCTCGTCCAGCCGGCCTCGGCCTGCACATGCAGGGCGACGAAGCCGCCCGACCAGCCGGCCTTGCGTTCGGGCACGACCGCTCCGTTCCGGGCGCCGCGGCGCCAGGGCCAGTTCCATTGCATCGGCGATCCTCGATTGGAGCGAATAGCGAATAGGGAGTAGCGAATAGGGAACTATTTCATTGACTTGTTCCCATCCGAACCGATCCTCGCTATTCGCTATTCGCTATTCGCTATTCGCTATTCGCTATTCGCTATTCGCTATTCGCTATTCGCTCAAATTCCTCACCCTCGGCTCCCCGGTCCTGCCGGGAAGCAGTTCCGTCACCGCCCAGACCAGCGCATCCACCCGGTCGGGCGAGCGGCCGCCGGAGAGCCCGTCGGGGCCGAAGTCGCACATTTCGTCCTCCAGCGCCGGGAAGCGGCCGGCATGCCGAACCTTCTCCTGCTCGTAGAGCATCGCCACCGGCTCGGCGCGGATCCATTTGCCGCGCATCGCCCTGACCGCCTTCACCGGCACGAGCGGATCGGCGGCGCGGATCACCGCGCTCACCATGTCGCCGCCCTGGTTCACCTCGGCCACGATCGTGTCGGCCTCGAGCCGGTGGAACAGCGCCACCGCCGCGCCCGCCCAGTCCTGCGGCCGCGCCGCCTTCACGGTCGCGTCGGCCAGCACGAAAGCCCTGCCCTCGCCGTCCAGCCCGGCCGCCACGATACCGCAGGCATCCGAGCTGCGCCGGGCGCTCGCCGGCGGGTCGACCGCCACGACGATGCGCCGCAATTCCGGCACCTCGGCCGCGAATGCCCGCTCGATCAGGTCGCGCGTCCACAGCCCGTCCTCACGGTCCTCGACCAGCTCGCCGTCGAGTTCCTGCCGGCCGAGCTTTGTGGCGCCGTAGCGGTCCCTGACCGCCGCCACGAAGCCCGGCGCGAGATTGGAGGCGTTGCCGGACGTGGTGAGTTTGCTCCTCGTCACCAACGGGTCGGTCATGAGCTTCCTCACCAGCCTGACCGGCCGCGGCGTCGTGGTGATCATCTGCCGTGGTTGTATGCCCAGCCTCAGCCCGAACTGCAGCATATCGAACGTCTCGTCGGCGTTCGTCCACTTGGCCAGCTCGTCACACCATGCCGCCTCGAATTGCGGTCCGCGCAGGCTTTCCGGGTCCTCCGACGAGAAGACGTGCCCGACCGCGCCATTGTCCCAAACAATCCGGCGCCGGCTCGGCTCGTAGCGGGCGCGGTTGCCGCGCGCCGTGCGCGCGATGCCGGCCGGCCCGTCGATCATCACCTCGCGCACGTCGCCGAGCGTCTCGCCGACCAGCGCGATCACGCCGTAGCGCTGCCCCGCCGCGGTGAAGGGTGGAAGACCGCGCACCAGTCCGTTCACCCATTCGGCGCCCAGCCGCGTCTTGCCGGCGCCGCGCCCGCCGCTCACCAGCCAGATGGGCGGCTGCATGCGCATCAACGGATACTGGGCGAGGAAGGCGTATCTCCACCACTCATTCCTTGCCAGCCACGCTCCGTCCAGGCCCACATGCCTCCGCAACCATTTGAGCTGCGAGCTCACGGGCAAGTTCGATAATGCGTTCGTCCATGCGTTCGAGTACGGCGGCCAATTGCTCATCCTCTCTGATCTGGTTCTCCTTGGCGGCTTCTTCCGGCCGCATGACTTCGCCGATCTTCTCCAGGCTGCGCACCAGCGCCAGCGCCGTGTCGACGTCCGACTTACTGATCTTGCGCCCTTCCTCGAGCGCCGCCCGCCCCATCGCCTCGATATGGTCGAGCAGCATGGCGGCGATGGCGCGGACACGCGCAGCCACATCCTCCTGCGGCGCGCGGTCCAGAGCCCAGCCCTCGCTCTCGGCATCCCGCCTCAGCATTTTTAGCGACCGCCCGCTGGCATCGGCCAGCAGGTCGAGCGTCGCCTTCGCGCCCTCGGCGAGCGCGCGCAGCGCCCGCTGTTGCGCCAGCGGTCTTCGAGACATGGAAACGGTCCTGTGTTTGTGAAAAGGGTCTCGCCGCGTATCTCCCCCCTCGAGGGGAGATGGCCGCGCAGCGGCCAGAGGGGGTCAGTGCCACTCGCGCGGCGCCGTACCAACTCCCCGCCGCCCGCACTTTTCCGACGATAGCGAAACCCTAGCAAAGCACCGTCACGGTGTCAAGGAATTTTTTCCTAGCTATATATGTGACAAAGTAAGCGCGTCGGTCTTATCGCACGGCGGCAAGGTTCGAATGGCGGCGTGTCCAGCATAAGCTTTGGCGTCTCATTGAACTTCCGGTCGTCGGTCTCAGCTTCATTTCGGGCCCGCTGTGAGCCCATTTTCCCCACGCCCTGTGAATCTGCGGCTTCTCACCAAGGGGTCCCTTGCCTGAATCAAACGAGTCGCCTTTCATGTGATTCGCGAGTGCGACGAGAGTCGGCAATCCAGTGGTTGCAGCCACGTAAGATCGCCGACTCGCCGCAAGGCCCACTAGCTGGCGCTACCCGCTATGGGTGCCTTCAGAGACCGTCGTCGGGTCTCTGTCGTATGGGGACGGTATGGTTACGGGCCGCTAGATTTCCGACCTTGCTCCCGTGGGTTCGATTCCCACCGTCTCCGTTACCGTCACACAATATGCGTTCTCGCATATTTGTGAACCGTCAATTTAGGCGAAAACGCATAACTCCAATTCAAACTCTCAGCGTGTCACGCAACGGCAACGATGCCAGAATCACCCTTGGTTTGGCACACGTATACATTCGCGATGCCAGACGGCCTGATCGACACTCCCCGGAACCCCCCATCCCCATCGCGCGTTGCGGGCCGAACCGTGCTATGAGATTCGCATGCAGATCAGCCGCCGCACCATGCTCGCCGTGATGGCGACCGCCGCCCTCCCCGCCTGCGCGAGCAATCCGAGCCGCGAGGTCGCCTCGACCGAGGGCGGGCCGCTGCCGCCGCTGACGCCGTTCGGCACCGAACAGAACTTCGGCGACCCCCGCGCCATCTATGCCGCGATGTTCGACGAGGGCTACGACATCCCCGCCGTGCCGATCGAGCAGATCGACCCGCGCTACTACCGGCAGGTCATCGACAACCCGACCGGCGAGCCGCCCGGCACCGTCGTCATCGACACCTCCAGCCACTTCCTCTACCTCACCCGCGAAGGCGGCCAGGCCATCCGCTACGGCGTCGGCCTCGGCCGCGAAGGTTTCGAGTGGGCCGGCCGCGGCGTCATCGAGTGGAAGCAGAAGTGGCCGCGCTGGTTCCCGCCCAACGAGATGATCGACCGCCAGCCCGAGCTCGAGCAGTACCGCGCCCGCCAGATCCCCGGCACCAACGAGTGGGAGGGCGGCATGCAGCCGGGCATCCAGAACCCGCTCGGCGCCCGCGCCCTCTACATCTTCCAGGACGGCAAGGACACGCTCTACCGCCTGCACGGCTCGCCGGAATGGTTTTCCATCGGCAAGTCGGTCTCGTCCGGCTGCGTGCGGCTGATCAACCAGGACATCATCGACCTCTACGACCGCGTGCCCGACAAGACGCCCATCGTCGTCACCGGCGGCCTGCTGCCGTCGTCGGCGGTGGGAATAGACGGACAAGGGGTGATCTAAGACTTGCCTTCAGCCGTTTGTGGCGGATTGAAAGCCGGCCGACGTCAAGCGCCCTCGTGGTTCGACACAGGGCAATCGCATATGAAGGTACCCCCACCCCTAACCCCTCCCCACAAGGGCAGGGCTGTCCGGGGAAAGTTATTGGTGAATCGAAATGCCGCAGGCGCATGCCCCGAGAGACGGGGATTTTCCGTCTACCTTCTGGTTGTCGAGACTCAGAAAGGGACGGGGCATGCGCTT
>NZ_PXYK01000055.1 GCF_003012745.1 Kumtagia ephedrae
AGTCTCGACAACCAGAAGGTAGACGGAAAATCCCCGTCTCTCGGGGCATGCGCCTGCGGCATTTCGATTCACCAATAACTTTCCCCGGACAGCCCTGCCCTTGAGGGGAGGGGTTAGGGGTGGGGGTAGCTCCATATGCGATTCCCCTGCATCCGTATGGGCGTGACGGCAGCGGACGAATGCGGCCGCACGCGGCCTGCCGCCGCCCGCTACTGGCGGACCGGAGGCGGAACCGCCTGCGCGCCGAGGCGGGTCATATCGGCCTTCTCGCCCTGGCCGGAACGCTCCGGCACGCTGAACACCTGACCCGGCAGGATCAGGTCGGGATCGCGGATCTGGTTCTGGTTGGCGAGGTAGATGGTCGAATAGCGCGTGCCGTAGCCGTAGACGCGGCGCGAGATGCGCCACAGCGTATCGCCGCGCCGGATGATGACGGCGCCGTCGACGCTCTGCAGCTTCGGAGCCAAGGCCTCCGTCGGCGCGGCGGAAGGCTGGCCGGACTGCTCGGCCGGGTCGGCGGCGACAGCCGGCTGCTCCGGCGCCTGCGGCTGCGCGGGGGCAGGCGCTTGCGGAGCGGTTTCAGCCGCCGTGCCGGCAGCCGGCGCGGTCTCGGCCGGAGTGGCGGCGGGCGCCTGAGGCTGCACCGTCCCGGTCTGCGCGGCCTGCTCGCTCGCGGCCGCAGCGGCAGGCTTGTCGCCGGGCTTGGCCTCGGCGGCCGGGGCCTGCTCGGCCCGCGGCACATGCGGCGCCACGGCGGCGATGTTCTCGCCGGCCTCGCGCTCGAACGGCACGGCGGCGCGCGCCAGGACCTTGGAACCGTTCGGCTCGAGCGCATCGACGCGGATGATGTAGTCGCCGACCGGCAGGTCGCGCTCGGCCTCGACCAGGAAGCGGCCGGCAGGCGAGGCCGTCGTCTGGCCGAGCAAGGTCTCGTTGGCATAGGCGCGCAGCAGCCGGCCGGGATCGGCCGAGCCGGCGACGAAGATTCGCCGCCGCTCGATCTCCACCGCCTCGACGGCGACGCGCGGCTCGCCGGCGGCCTGTTCGACGGGAGGCTGGGCCGGGGCGGGCTTGGGCGCGGCGGCCACCTGTTCGCCGGCCGGAGCGGCCGGCTTTTCCTCGGCCGGTGCAGCTTCGCTGGTGGCAGGTTTGTCCCCGGCCGCGGCGGGTTGGTCCTCGGTGACAGCCGGCTTCCCGTCGGGTGCCAAGAGCTTGGCGGGGGGCTGCTCCTCCGCCGGCCTGGCTGCCGTCGCGGGCTTGGCCGTCGTATCGGATGTTCCGGCAGCGGGTGCCGCGGGCGCTTCGGCATTCGGCTGCCGCGGCTTGGGAACGGTGATCAGCTCGGCGGGTTTTCCCGGCGCCTCGACCAGCGCCAGCACCTGTCCGTCCGGCGCCTCCGGGACGGAAACCACGGCCGTCTCGGTCGAGGTCGCCACGACATTGCCGGGCGCGGTGGAGCGCAGCACGATCTGGTAGTTGCCGGGTTTCAGCGGCTGGTCGACCGCGATGGCGAAGTCGCCGTCGGGCCCCGCAACCGCGCTGCCGATGACACGCGAGCCGATGACCGCCTCGACCCGGGCCTGCGGCGCGGCGCGGCCGGCGATCACGATGGAGCCGTCGCCCTGCACGCGCACCAGGTCGAAGGAGGGAACCTGCACTTCCGGCTGCGGCGCGGCAGCCTCGGCCGGCGGCGTAGCAGCAGCCGGCGCGGCGGCCTTCTCCTGCGGCGCGTCGGCCGGCGGCAGCGCCGCGACCTTGGGCGTCGTCTGCGCCGGCGCTTCCGCTGCCGGCGGATTGAGATAGGGGTCGAACACGCCCGCCACATAGGCCGTCGTCGCGGCCGCAGCCGATCCTCCCGCCAGAAACAGGAGCACCTTGATCGGAGTCACCATAGTCCCGTGCCCATTAGCCAATTAAGGGGGGTCTAGCGTGTTTTGACGGCACCGACAAGGAAATGCCCCATTGTTCCCTTGACCGGCGCGGGCGACATACTAACCAATCACAGCATGAACACGATTCGATCCGTCTGCGTCTACTGCGGTTCCTCGCCCGGCCGCAGCGAAGTGTATCTGAAGGCGGGGCGCACGCTCGGCCGCTCGCTGGCGCAGGCCGGGCTTCGGCTGATCTACGGCGGCGGCACCAAGGGCATCATGGGCGCCGTCGCCGACGGGGCGCTCCGGGCCGGCGGCAAGGTGACCGGCATCATACCGCGCTTCCTGCTCAACCGCGAGGCGACCGAGGCGGGCCTCGACCGGCTCGACGAGCTGATCGTCACCGAGAACATGCATGAGCGCAAGCACAGGATGTTCGAGCAGTCCGACGCTTTCGTGGCGCTGCCGGGCGGCATCGGCACGGTCGAGGAGATCGTCGAGATCATGACCTGGGCGCAGCTCGGCCACCACCGCAAGCCCATCGTCTTCGCCAATATCGAGGGCTTCTGGGCACCGATGCTGGCGCTGATGGACCATATGCGCGCCGAGGGCTTCATCCACACCGGGCACCTGGTGCAGCCGCTGGTGATCGACAAGGTCGAGGCGATCGTGCCGGGTATCCTGGTCGAGGGTGCCGGCGTCGATGCGCCGACCGACGGCGTGCAGGCGGTGATCGACAAGATGTGAGCCGTCCGTTGCGCTGGATCGCGCGTCCGGCGAAGAATCCAACAGAAGGCCTTGTCTTGAGATGGCCGATCCCGTCAAACACCCGGAATTTCAGAAGCTCATCGATTATCTGATCCGAGTTCCGTCCGTGCACTCGAATACCACGCCTTCCCGTGGGTTCGGATGTGGATCCAACGAGCACGTCTGGTGGGTCAAATTCTCCATCGATATTGACCATTCGTTCGCTTGGAACGCCGTTCAGGAACTTGGACACGTCCTCAACTATCTCTCCCTGACGGAGAAGCTCCCGACCGCTTTCATGCCGGTGTCCCCGCCACCGTACGCTAATGGCGGCCCTAGAGACTTTCTGAGCTGGGTCATCGAATGCCCAGTAGATACGATGACGCCAAACCTCGTTGCCGAGTGGCTCGATGGCCGACTGCCAAGACCGGTCGATGATCTCTCACAGTGGGCGTTGGACGATTGATGCGACAGTTGCGGCCGACGCCACGTCATCTTCACCAATCGTGATATACAAGGCGTCGTCGATCGGGACCTTCGCCATGGACGACATCGTAAAATCCCAGCCCGCACCGCTGTCCGGCCATGTGCCCGACGAGCACGGCCTGTTCTTCACCTACCGTTTTGATGCCGCCGGCTTCGCCGCGCAGGGCAGCCCCGACGGCGGCTGGTCGTGGCGCAGCTACGACATTGGCGACCTGCGCGCCCGCAAGGAGATCGCCGCCGAGGCCGCCCTGCCCGCGCCGGTGCGCGACGCCTTCCTGTCGTCCGGCCATGCCTGCCACATCGACCTCGAGGACGGCTGGCTCCATGGCGACCTGCCCGACCTGCGGCACGATTATTCCAACGAGGCGCGCGGCCTCGGCCATTTCCGCTTCGCCTTCAACGAACGGATGCTGATCGGCGCGCGCAAGCAGCCGCTGCGCTCGGTCGACGCCGTGCGCGCCAAGATCGACGGCCGCGCGCGGCCGTTCCGCTCGCCGGCCGAGCTGATCGAGGCGGTGATGAGCCAGTCGCTCGACGGCATGGCCAGGGAGCTTGCCGGCCTCGGCGAGCAGCTCGACGGCATCGAGGACCGCATCGTCTGCGATTCCTGGCACAATGAGCGCCAGTCGCTCGTCGAGGTCCGCCGCAAGCTCGTGGTCATCCACCGCCAGATGGCGACGCTGACCAGCCTGTTCCGCCATCTCGACCAGTCGCATCACGACGACCTGCCGCCGGCGATGGCCGACATGGCGGCGCGGCTGTCGCACCAGTCCTTCGCGCTCAACCACGACAGCGAGCAGTTGCAGGGCCGCGCCAGGCTGCTGCAGGACGAGCTGATGGCCAAGCTGACGGCGCAGACCAACCGGCTGCTCTACCTGCTGTCGGTCATGACCGCCGTGCTTTTGCCGATGACCATCATCTCCGGCCTGTTCGGCATGAATGTCGGCGGCCTGCCGTTCCTCAACGAGACCGCCGGCTTCTGGATCGTCACGCTGCTGTCGCTCACCGTCGCGGGGACGACGCTGTATCTGGTGCGAAGACTGGGCGACGGGAGGTAGAGGGGCTGGTCGCTCCGCGGCTCTGGTGGGTCTTTCGAGGCTCGCCCGACAAGCGGCCGCTACGCCGTCGCCCGAAAATCCTCGACGATCTCGCCGGCAGCACGGGTCTCCGCCTCGTGGTCGGGCTCGCGCCAGGTCTCGGCAAGGCCGGCGGCATACCAGTCGCGCATGGCCGGCAGGTCGAGCAGACGGGCCGGGTAGTCCGCCGCCGCGCCATCGAACACGAGCCCGTAGGACTGGGCGCGGAAGGCGACTGGCGCGAAGAAGGCCTCCACGGCGGTGAAGGCCGGGCCGGCGAGGAACGGCCCGCCGAAGCGCGCAAGGCCGTCGTTCCAGAGGTCGGAGAGGCGGAAGAGATCCTGCTTCAGCGCCGCCGACTTCTCCTTCGGGCGGACGCGCACGCCGCAATTCATCGGGCAGTCGTTGCGCAGCGCGGTGAAGCTGGAATGCATCTCGGCGGCGGCCGAGCGCGCCCAGGCGCGCGCCTTCGCGTCCTCGGGCCACACGCCGGGATGGCGCTCGGCCAGATATTCGACGATCGCCAGCGAATCCCATACCGGCCAGCCGTCGTCGGTCAGGCAGGGCACGCGGCCGTTCGGCGAGAATGCGCGGAACAGCGTGAAGCTGGACCCCGTCGGGAATTCGACCTGGTGCTCCTCGAACGGGATGCCGAGCACACGCATCAGCACCCATGGCCGCAGCGACCAGGACGAATAGTTCTTGTTGGCGATGTGCAGCGTGTACATGGCTTCCCCTCAACCCTGCCCTTTGTCCTGCCGGCCGAAAAACATCGACCACGAATAGATGGCGAGCGCCGCCCAGATCAGGCCGAAGGCCACCGCCTGCACCCCGCCGAACGGCTCGCCGAACACGAAGACGGCAATCAGCAGCACGATCGACGGGCCGATATACTGCATGATGCCGATGGTGGAGAAGCGCAGCAGCTTTGCGCCGAAGGCATAGAGCAGCAGCGGCGTCGCGGTGATGGGGCCGCATATCAGAAGCAGCGCGATGTCGCCCGGCTGCGAGGGCAGGAAATGGCCCTCGCCGTGCATCTGCAGCCAGAGGATGAAGCCCAGCGCCGGCAGGCAGAGGATCAGCACTTCGAGGAAAAACCCCTGGCTGGGGCCGATCGGCAGCGTCTTGCGCAGATAGCCGTAGACGGCGAAGGTGAGCGCCAGCGCCAGCGACACCCAGGGCAGGCCGCCCGCCTGGACGGTGAGGATGGCGACCGCCAGCACCGCCAGCCCGACCGCGACGAGCTGCGCCCGGCTCAGCTTCTCGCCGAGCAGCACCGCGCCCATCACCACGCTGACCAGCGGGTTGATGTAATAGCCGAGCGCCGTCTCGACGGCGCGGTCGGCGGCGATCGCCCAGACATAGATGCCCCAGTTGACGGTGATCAGCGCCGCCGTCACCGCCGCCATGATCAGAGTGCGAGGCGAGCGCAGCGCCGCCTTCAGGTCGGCGGTGCGGCCGAGCAGCAGCAGCACGACGCCGGCGATCGGCACCGACCAGACGATGCGGTGCGCCACCACCTCGTCGGCGGGGATATGCGCCAGCATCTTCATGAAGATCGGCTGGACGCCCCAGAAGCTGTAGGCGGCGAGCGCGAAGAAGAAGCCGCGCTGGGCGGCGTGGCGGTCCTGTGCCGGAGCTTCTACGGTCATGGGCGCCCCTATGCGCCCATGCGGCGGTCGGCACCATCCAAAAATTGTGATGGACCGCTGCAATTCCGGTGATGGACCAGAGTCTGTCGATATTCAGGCCAGAACGGGCTGCAAATGGAGTTTTTCTACGCTTCCGGTGCTCATGTACCTATTCGTACACTCCGCTCCGGTTCTCGAAAAACACCATTTTCGCCTCGTTCCGACCTGAATCTCGACAGACCCAAGCCCGCTACTCCGCCGCCACCAGCCCGGCCATGTCGCGGTTCTTCATCAGCTTGAAGACGATCGAATCCATCAGCGCCTGGAAGGAGGCGTCGATGATGTTCTCCGACACGCCGACCGTCCACCAGCGCGCGCCGGTGGAATCGTGCGATTCGACCAGCACGCGGGTGATCGCCTCAGTACCGCCGTTGAGGATACGCACCTTGAAGTCGGCGAGTTCCAGATCGGCGATCTCGTGCTGGTATTTGCCGAGATCCTTGCGCAGCGCTATGTCGAGCGCGTTGACCGGGCCATGGCCCTCGGCCACCGACATCTTCTCCTCGCCGTCGATGGTCACCCTGACGATCGCCTCCGACACGGTCTTCAGATTGCCGTTGGCGTCGTAGCGGCGCTCGACCATGCAGCGGAACGAAGCGACGCTGAAGAACTCCGGCAGGCCATGCAATATCTTGCGCGCCAGAAGCTCGAAGCTGGCGTCGGCGCCCTCATAGGCATAACCCTCCGCCTCGCGCTCCTTGACCAGTGCGATCAGCGAATCCAGGCGGTGGTCGGCGCGCGGCACCTCGATGCCGCGGCGCTTCAGCTCGGCGATGAAGTTGGCCTTGCCGCCCTGGTCGGACACCATGACCTTGCGGCGGTTGCCGACCGCCTCCGGCGGCACGTGCTCGTAGGTCTTGGGGTCCTTGACCAGCGCCGAGGCGTGGATGCCGGCCTTGGTGGCGAAGGCCGAAGCGCCGACATAGGGCGCCTGCGCCTCCGGCGCGCGGTTGAGCAGTTCGTCGAAATTGCGCGACAGCCGCGAGATGCCGGCCAGCGCCTCGGCCGAGATGCCGGTCTCGAACCGGTCGGCATAGGCGGGCTTCAGCATCAGCGTCGGGATCAGCGTCACCAGGTTGGCGTTGCCGCAGCGCTCGCCGATGCCGTTCAGCGTGCCCTGGATCTGGCGCACGCCCGCCTCCACGGCGGCCAGCGAGTTGGCCACCGCCTGGCCGGTGTCGTCATGGGCGTGGATGCCGAGGTTTTCGCCGGGAATGCCGGCAGCGATCACTTTTGCGACGATGTCGCGGATTTCCGAGGGCTGCGTACCGCCATTGGTGTCGCACAGCACCACCCAGCGCGCGCCGGCCTGAAGCGCGGTCTTGGCGCAGGCCAATGCATAGTCGGCATTGGCCTTGAAGCCGTCGAAGAAATGCTCGCAGTCGACCATGGCCTCCTTGGCCGAAGCGCGCGCGGCCTCGACCGAAGCACGGATGGCGTCGAGGTTCTCCTCGTTGGTGCAGCCGAGCGCCAGCCGCACGTGATAGTCCCAGCTTTTTGCGACGAAGCAGATGGCGTCAGACTTGGCCTGCAGCAGTGCCGCGAGGCCGGGATCGTTGGAGGCCGACACGCCGGCGCGCTTGGTCATGCCGAAGGCGACGAACTTCGCCCTCGCCGTGCGCTTGTCGGCGAAGAAGGCGGTGTCGGTCGGATTGGCGCCGGGATAGCCGCCCTCGACATAGTCGATGCCGAACTGGTCGAGCATGGCGGAGATGGCGATCTTGTCCTCGACGGAAAAGTCGATGCCCGGCGTCTGCTGGCCGTCGCGCAGCGTGGTGTCGAAGAGGGTGAGGCGGTGGCGGTTCATTGCAGTTTTCCGACGGTAGGCGCCCCTTCGCACCCCCCTCTGCCCTGCCGGACATCTCCCCCGCAAGGGGGGAGATCAGCCGGCCGGTTTGCTTTCGCCAATCGCCAGCGTTGCAGGACAGTCGCCAGGGTAGAAGCAGCCGATCTCCCCCCTTGCGGGGGAGATGTCCGGCAGGACAGAGGGGGGTGCGAAGGGGCGAGAGATGTCATGATGTCCTGCCGGCAAACCTGTCCGTCGCGTCGATCAGCCGGTCGAGGATGCCGGGCTCGGAGAAGGCATGGCCGGCGCCCTCGATCAGGAAGAACTCCGCATCCGGCCAGGCCTTGTGCAAAGCCCAGGCATATTTCGCCGGGCACGGCATGTCGTAGCGGCCGTGCACGATGACGCCGGGAATGCCTGCGAGCTTGTGCGCATCGCGCAGCAGCTGCCCCTCCTCCAGCCAGCCGGCATGCACGAAATAGTGGTTCTCGATGCGGGCGAAGGCCAACGCGAAATCGTCCTCGCCGAACTTGTCGCTGGTCTCGGGCTCCGGCAGCAGCGTGATCGTCTCGCCTTCCCACAGGCTCCAGGCGCGCGCCGCCTCGATCTGCGCCTTGCGGTCGGTGCCGGTCAATCGCCTGCGGTAGGCCGCCATCATGTCGCCGCGCTCGACCTCGGGGATCGGCGCGACGAAGCGCTCCCATTTGTCCGGGAACATTTCCGAGACGCCGAACTGATAATACCAGGCGAGCTCGGCCTTGGTCAGCGTGTAGATGCCGCGCACCACCAGCTCGCTCACCCGCTCCGGATGCGTCTCGGCATAGGCGAGCGCCAGCGTGGAGCCCCACGAGCCGCCGAACACCAGCCAGCTTTCGAAGCCGAACAGTTGTCGCAGCCGCTCGATGTCGGCAACGAGGTGCCAGGTGGTGTTGGCCTCCAGCGAGGCGTTCGGCGTGGACTTGCCGCAGCCGCGCTGGTCGAACAGGACCACGTCGTAAAGTGCCGGATCGAACAGGCGGCGATGCTTTGGCGAGATGGTGCCGCCCGGTCCGCCATGCAAAAACACCGCCGGCTTGGCGCCCCTGGTGCCGACACGCTCCCAGTAGACGGTGTGGCCGTCGCCGACGTCGAGAAGACCGGTCTCGAAAGGCTCGATCTCGGGATAGAGGCTACGCACCGCTTCGCTCACAGCTTCAGTCCGTGTTCGGGCCACACCGGCGTCTCGTGGTCGGGATGCTGGAAGGAGATGATCTGCTCCTGCCGCATGTAGTAGCCGGGGTCGTCATGCACCGGCGCCTCGAATATCTTGTCCACCCAGGGCAGCCGCGCGGCATGGTTCACCTGGATCTTTGGCGCCAGATCCGAGCGGTCGTCGAAGGTGCCGATGGCGATCTCCAGCCCGTCGGGATGGCGATAGGTCATCGGCGTGCCGCAGCGCTGGCAGAAGCCGCGGTCGATGTTCACCGACGAGCGGAAATAGCTCGGCTCCTCGCGCACCCATTCGACGCCGTCCTTGGGCGCCGTCACCAGTGCCGAGAAGAACGATCCGAACTGTTTCTGGCACATGCGGCAATGGCAGATGGAAGCTCGGCCGAGCTCGCCGCGGATGCGGTAGCGCACGGCGCCGCACTGGCAGCCGCCGGTTCGAACGGTGTCGGTCATGGTCTTGCCTCCGTCTTCGAGGTTTCTGGGGGCCACTGGTCGGTGTCGTGGTCGGGATGCTGGCGATTGCTGCGCCGGATAGCCACTACCCAGTCGACATCCGGCCCGCCGCCCGTCTCGCCGTCGTCGCGCACCGACGTCAGCTCGGCAAACCAGGGCATGCGGCTCTGGATGCCGTCCTGCGACTTCGGCTTGTGGCGCTCGGGATGGTCGAGCGAGCCGATGGTGATCGCCATATGGCCGTGGTCGCCGATGTAGCAGAGCGGCGTGCCGCAGGCGGCGCAGAAACCGCGCTGGCCGGCGTCGGAGCTGCGAAACGTCGCCGGCCGGCCGCGCGTCCAGGTCACGTCCTTGGGTGAAATGGCGATCATGGCGGAAAACAGGTTTCCCATCGCCTTCTGGCACATGCGGCAGTGGCAGAGATAGGCGTCCTGGCCGGGGTCGGCGACGGCATAACGCACCGCGCCGCACTGGCAGCCGCCGGTAAGGGGAAGCGCGCTCATGGACGATCCTCCGGTGGCCAGCGGTCGGTGTCGTGGTCGGGATGCTGGTAGGAGACGAGATCGGCCAGGAACGGGGCCTCGCCGATGTCGGCCATCGTCTCCTCGCCGGGCAGGCCGGGAACGGCGTCGACATAGGGCAGCTTCGCCTCGGTGCCCCACTGCATCTTCGGCGCGATCTCCTCCGGCTTGTCGAAGGCGGCGATGGCGAGCGCCACGCCGTCCGGCGCCTCGTAGCTGAGCGGCGTGCCGCAGTCGCCGCAGAAGCCTCGCGAGGCATAATTCGACGAGCGGAATTTTTTCGGGGCGCCGCGCGTCCAGGTGAGTTTTGCGCCGCGCACCGAGACCAGCGGCAGGTAGAAATTGCCGGCCGCCTTCTGGCACATGCGGCAATGGCAGACCGAGGCGTCGCCGAGCGCGCCCTCGACGCGGAAGCGCACCGCGCCGCACTGGCAGCCGCCGGCATAGAGGGGCAGATTGTCGAGGCTCATCGCACTCACCCCTTCGCCGGCTCGAACTCGTGGCAAACGGCCTCGATGTTGTTGCCGTCCGGGTCGAGGACGAAGGCGCCGTAATAGTTGGGATGATAGTGCGGCCGCAGGCCCGGCGCGCCATTGTCCCTGCCCCCGGCGGCCAGTGCGGCCTGATGGAAGCCGTCGACCTCGGCTCTGCTGCGCGCTGAGAAGGCGATGTGCTGCCGGTCCTTCGGCTTGTCGCCCTGGTGCAGCCAGAAGGTCGGCCGCTCTCGGCCGTAGCCGCCGACCTTCACCCCGCCGGTGAACTCCTGCGGCACCGTCATGATCAGCGACGCGCCGAGCGGCGCCATCGCCTGGTCGTAGAAGGCTTTCGAGGCGTCGAAATCGGATACGGAAATGCCGGTGTGGTCGATCATGGGTCAATCTCCTCCGCTGGGACTGCCGCCAGCATAACATCGGTCGCGGCTTGCGGTTGATCCAGGCCGGCGGCGATGACGACATGCTGACAGACACCGTCGATATCGCGGAGGATGTCGTCGTTCCAGAAGCGCAGGACGGTCCAGCCGCGACCTTCGAGATAGGACGACCTCACTGCGTCCTTTGCCTGACTTTCTACTTCCCCGTGCTGGCTGCCATCCACTTCGACGATCAGGCGATGAGACGGGCAGGCGAAATCGACGATGTAGGGTCCGATCGGCACCTGCCGTTTGAAGCCAAGCCCCATCAAACGATGCGCGCGGATCTCGTTCCACAGCTTCAGCTCTGCGTCGGTCATGACACGGCGCATCGATTTGGCGTTGCGGCGCTGACGAGGCGGAACGAGTTCGTGACCCATCAGCGACGGCCTTCCGTCATTCCGCGCGTCGGCGCCTCAGGGGCAAAGCGGACAAGTCTTTCCCTTACCCGAGCGGACAGGCTGGCGGGACAGCACCCCCCTCTGTCCTGCCGGACATCTCCCCCGCAAGGGGGGAGATCAGCCTTCGCGTCGGCTTTCGCCAATCGCCAACGCTGGAGAAGGAGCGGTGGCCGCGAAGCTGCCAATCTCCCCCCTTGCGGGGGAGATGTCCGGCAGGACAGAGGGGGGTGCTGTCCCGCCGACCTGTCCACCGTGGCGCGCACCGCCCTCACCGCCTCACCTCCCACGTGGTGACGCGCTCGCCGGTGTTCGGGTCCTTGCCATCCTTGAGCTGGATG
>NZ_PXYK01000056.1 GCF_003012745.1 Kumtagia ephedrae
ATCAAAGGCCGAATACATGACCGCTCCAGACTTGCGCCGTAACTGCCATTTGCCTCTTGCCCAAGCGGGGCCGTCCATACATGACGACGCAGAGTTGTCTGCCGCTCCGATACAACTCATATGCGATTGCCCCCGCCAGCGGGAGAAGAAGCTCACCCGAACGCGTAGAGCGCCGCCAGCCCGAGCGTGCCGACGATCAGCCGCCACCAGGCGAACAGGGCAAAGCCGTGGCGCGAGACGTAGTCGAGCAGGTAGCGCACGACGATGACCGCCATGACGAACGCCGCGACGAAGCCGGTCGCGATGATCGGCAGGTCGGCCGCCGACAGGATGTCGCGGTTCTTCATGAGATCGTAGGCGAAGGCGCCGGCCATGGTCGGCATGGCGAGGAAGAAGGAGAATTCCGCTGCCGAGCGCTTGTCGGCGCCCATCAGCAGGGCCCCGACGATGGTGGCGCCCGAACGCGACGTGCCGGGGATCATGGCGAGGCACTGGAAAAATCCGATCTTCAGGCAGAGCGACAGCGGAAAATCCATCGCCTTGTCGTAGCGCGACTTCAGCGCCATGCGGTCGACGGCAAGCAGCACCAGTCCGCCGAGGATGAGCATGATGCAGATCAGCTTCGGCGTCTCGAACAGCACCGACTTGATGAAGCCGTGCGCCAGCGCGCCGATCACCGCGGCAGGCAGGAAGGCGATGAGGATGCCGATCACGAAGCGGCGCGCCGAAGGATCGTGCGGCAGCGCGGCGGCGATCTTCAGCAGGCGCGCCGAATAGACCGACAGGATGGCGAGGATGGCGCCGAGCTGGATCAGCACCTCGAAGGCCTTGCCGGTCGACTGGAAGCCGAGGAAATGGCCGGCGAGCAGGATGTGGCCGGTGGACGAGACCGGGATGAATTCCGTCAAGCCCTCGAGCAGCCCGAGCATCAGGGCGTCGACGATCGTCTGGTTTTCCATGAACGGTTTCCGGTGCGCGTCAGGACATTCTTCGATGGTGTTCCGGCTCGGCGCCAGGAGCGAAGCCGGCGAAGGCGGTTCGGGTGGCACTATCTGAGTCGCGCACCCGGCTTCAAGCGATGCGGTTGCTTGTCACGGCGCGGCAACCCTCCTATAGGTCTTGCGCCTTAACGCCCTGTTGACGAAGGCCGGCGACGCTTCTATCCGCGCAGACCTCACTCCGCCAGTCCGTTCAATCCTCGCAGGACCATGCTGACGCTTTTTCATCACCCCATGCTCGCCTCGTGCCGTTTCGTCCGCCTCGCCTTCGGCGAATATGGCGAGGAGCTGGCGCTGATCGAGGAGAAGCCGTGGACCCGGCGCAAGGAGTTCCTGTCGCTCAACCCGGCCGGCTCGCTGCCGGTGCTGCTGGCGGAAGGCGACGTGCCGATCGTCGGCGCGCAGGTGATCAGCGAATATATCGACGAGACGCGCGGCGTGCTCAAGCGCGAGCGCCGGCTGTTCGCCGAGGACCCGATGCAGCGCGCCGAGATCCGCCGCCTCGTCGACTGGTTCCTCACCAAGATGGAAAGCGAGGTGACGCGGCATCTGGTGCGCGAGCGCGTGCTGAAGCCGATGATGCCGGACACGCTCGGCGGCGGCGCGCCCGATTCGGCGGCGATCCGCGCGGCGCGCGCCAACATCCGCCAACACCTCAAATACATCAACTGGATGGCCGGCACCCGCCATTGGCTCGCGGGCACGCGCCTGACCTATGCCGATCTTGCCGCCGCCGCCGCCATCTCGACGCTCGACTATCTCGGCGAGATCGACTGGCGCGAGCACAACGCGGCGCGCGAATGGTATACGCGCATGAAGTCGCGGCCGTCCTTCCGGTCGCTGCTCAACGACCGGGTGCGCGGCCTGTCGCCGGTGTCCCACTATGCGGACCTCGACTTCTGAGGCTCCGGCCTCCGTCCGCCGCTTCCTCGAGCGCGAGGCGAAACTTGCCGGCTTCGATTGCGTTGCCGTGACGTCCCCCGACGCGATTCCGCTCGCGGCGGAACGGCTGGCCGATTTCGTCCGCCAGGGCCTCCACGGCTCGATGGCGTGGATGGAGGAGAAGCTCGCCAGGCGCGGCGATCCGCGCACGCTGTGGCCGGAGGTGCGCTCGATCGTCATGCTGGCCATGAACTACGGCCCGGCACATGATCCGCTGGCCGTGCTGGAGCAGAAGGACAGCGCCGCCATCTCCGTCTATGCGCAGAACCGCGATTATCACGACGTCGTCAAGGGCAGGCTGAAGGGCGTCGCCGGCAAGCTCGCCGCCAGGACCGGCTGCGACGTGAAGGTGTTCGTCGACACTGCGCCGGTCATGGAGAAGCCGCTGGCGCAGGCCGCCGGCATCGGCTGGCAGGGCAAGCACACCAATCTGGTCAGTCGCGAGCACGGCTCCTGGCTGTTCCTCGGCACGATCTTCACCACTGCCGCGCTCGCCCCCGACCGCCCGGAGACCGACCATTGCGGCTCCTGCCGCGCCTGCCTCGACGCCTGCCCGACCGACGCCTTTCCGGCCCCCTACCGGCTCGACGCGCGCCGCTGCATCTCCTACCTGACCATCGAGAACAAGGGGCCGATCCCGCGCGAATTTCGCGAGAAGATCGGCAACCGCATCTATGGCTGCGACGACTGCCTTGCCGTCTGTCCCTGGAACAAGTTCGCGCGCGAGGCCTCCGAGGCCAAGCTCCGGGCGCGCGAGGACCTGCGCGAGCCCAAGCTTGCCGACCTGCTGGCGCTCGACGACGCGGCGTTCCGCACGCTGTTCTCCGGCTCGCCGGTCAAGCGCATCGGCCGGGATCGATTCCTGCGCAACGTGCTGGTCGCAGCCGGCAATTCTGACGACGCTTCGCTGATCGCGCCATGCACGGGCCTGCTCGACGATGCCTCGCCGCTGGTCCGCGCCGCCGCGGTCTGGGCCCTGAGCCGGCTTCTGAAGGCTGAAGTCCTGCTGGAGCTCATGCGGGACAGGACCGACGCCGATCCGCTCGTGCTTGACGAATTGCGGGCGGCGGTCGAGGCTGCGGAACGTCAGGTCGAAGACGCCTGACGAGCAGCATCCCGGCGCCGTTCCTGCGCGCCCGTCCCCCGTTCCGTCATCTTCGGAGACTGCATGAACATCTTCATCTTCGGCGCCGGCTATTCCGGAAAGGCATTCGCCGCCGCGAGGCCCGACGCCGGGATCGCGATCGCCGGCACGACGCGGTCGGCCGAAAAATTCGGCGCCCTGGAAGCGGCCGGCATCGTGCCCTTGCGGTTCGACGGCAGCAGCATCTCCGGCGAGATCGCCGGCGCCCTGGCTGATACCACCCACCTGATCGTCTCCATTGCGCCGGACGAGGGCGGCGATCCGGTTCTCAACCTGTTCGGCGATCTCCTTCGCGAAAAGATGCCGCGGCTTGCCTGGATCGGCTACCTGTCGACCGTCGGCGTCTATGGCGACCATAAGGGCGCCTGGGTCGACGAGGCGTCCGAATGCCGGCCGGTCTCGGCGCGCTCGCGCCTTCGGCTGGAAGCCGAGCAGGCTTGGCTGGCGCTCGGGCGCGAAAAAGGAGGCCTGCCTGTCGCCGTCCTGCGGCTGTCCGGCATCTACGGGCCGGGCCGCAACACCTTCGTCAACCTGCGCGACGGCACGGCGCGGCGGCTGGTCAAAAAGGACCAGGTGTTCAACCGCATCCACGTCGCCGATATCGCCGGCGCGCTCTGGCACCTTGCGCAGCGCGATCTCGGCGGTGTCTTCAACGTCACCGACGACCTGCCGGCGCCGCCGCAGGACGTTGTGGCCTATGCCGCCGCGAAAATGGACGTCGAGCCGCCGCCCGAAATTCCGTTCGAAACGGCCGAGCTGACGCCGATGGCGCGTTCCTTCTACGGCGAAAACAAACGCGTCTCCAATGCGCTGATGCGCCAGGCCGGCTATGGTTTTCGCTATCCGGATTACCGCGTCGCCCTCGATTCCATGTGGGCCGACGGAAGCTGGCCGGGTGGCCGCACCGACGCCCGCAGTCCGATGCGGCGGGGTTGATCGAGCCGCGAATGCAAGGTTCCCGGCGATTCCGGGGGTGGTCAAGGTTTGCGGTGAAAAAACGCGCATCCGCCGCTTCCGCGGGCGCTCCGGCATGTGTCCGGAGCCGACAGCGCATTGACCGGGCGGGGCCGGCAGGATAAGCGCTAACGTCGAGTTTCTGGCCTGAAACGCTTCGTGATAGCGGTGCGGGCCGGATGCAGGGGTGCGGCCGGGCGCCGGACTTCGAAACTGAGCGCGGAGACCTGACTGCGGTGGCGAAATCGAGCTACAACTACGAAGACCTGCTGGCCTGCGCACGCGGCGAGCTGTTCGGTCCCGGTAACGCGCAGCTGCCCTATCCACCGATGCTGATGTTCGATCGCATCACCGAGATCAGCGAGACCGGCGGCGCCTTCGACAAGGGCTTCATCCGCGCCGAATTCGACATCAAGCCGGACCTCTGGTTCTTCGGCTGCCATTTCATAGGCAATCCGATCATGCCCGGCTGCCTCGGCCTCGATGCCATGTGGCAGATGACCGGCTTCTTCCTCGGCTGGCTGGGCGAGCCCGGCAAGGGCATGGCGCTGTCGACCGGCGAGGTGAAGTTCAAGGGCATGGTCACGCCCTCGGTCAAGAAGGTCGAATACGGCGTCGATTTCAAGCGGGTGATGCGCGGTCGTCTGGTGCTCGGCATCGCGGATGGCTGGTTGAAGGCCGATGGCGAACCCATCTATGCGGCATCCGACCTGAAAGTCGGCCTCGCCAAGCAACCTGCTGCCTGACGGACGCCGCCAAGACAATACGAGGAGCGCAGTATGAGACGAGTCGTTGTGACAGGCCTCGGTGTCGTGTCCTCGATCGGCAACAATGCCGCGGAAGTGGAAGACTCCCTGCGCCACGCGAAATCCGGGATCACCCGTTCCGAAGATTTCGCCGAGCATGGCTTCAGGTGCCAGGTGTGGGGCAAGCCGACGCTCGACCCGACGGAGCTTGTCGACCGCCGCGCCATGCGCTTCCTGCACAAGGGCGGCGCCTGGAACCATGTCGCCATGACCCAGGCGATTGCCGATGCCGGGCTGGAAGAGAGCGACATCACCAACGAACGCACCGGCATCATCATGGGCTCCGGCGGTCCGTCGACCAGGACCATCGTCGAGGCAGCCGAGACCACGTTGAAGAACAACAGCCCGAAGCGCATCGGACCGTTCGCCGTGCCGAAGGCGATGTCGTCGACGGCCTCGGCGACGCTCGCCACCTGGTTCAAGATCCACGGCGTGAACTATTCGATCTCGTCGGCCTGCTCGACCTCGGCGCACTGCATCGGCAACGCCTACGAGCTCATCCAGTGGGGCAAGCAGGACATCATCTTCGCCGGCGGCCACGAGGACCTCGACTGGACCATGTCGAACCTGTTCGACGCCATGGGCGCCATGTCGTCGAAATACAACGACAGCGCCGCCACCGCCTCGCGCGCCTATGACGTCAACCGCGACGGCTTCGTCATCGCCGGCGGCGCCGGCGTGCTGGTGGTGGAGGAGCTCGAGCATGCCAGGGCGCGCGGCGCGAAGATCTATGCCGAGGTCGTCGGTTACGGCGCCACCTCGGACGGCTACGACATGGTCGCGCCCTCCGGCGAGGGGGCGGTGCGCTGCATGAAGCAGGCGATTGCCACCGTCGAGAGCCCGATCGACTACATCAACACCCACGGCACCTCGACCCCCGTCGGCGATTCGCGCGAGATGGCGGCGATCCGCGAGGTGTTCGGCGACAGGATGCCGGCGATCACCTCGACCAAGTCGCTCACCGGCCATTCGCTGGGTGCCGCCGGCGTGCAGGAATCGATCTATTCCATCCTGATGATGCAGGGCGGCTTCATCGGCGAGAGCGCCCATATCGAAAACCTCGATCCGGAATTCGAGGGCATGCCGATCGTGCGCAAGCGCATCGACAACGCCAAGATCGATGCCGTGCTGTCCAACTCGTTCGGCTTCGGCGGCACCAACGCGACGCTGGTGTTCCAGCGATACAACTGAGCGATTAGTGGATAGCGAATAGGGAGTAGCGAATAGCGAGTAGATTCGCGATTCTATTCGCTATTCGCTACTCCCTATTCGCTCTATTCATCAAGGACCCTTCACGATGACCCCACTTATGCAAGGCAAGCGCGGCCTCGTCATGGGTGTCGCCAATGATCATTCGATCGCCTGGGGCATCGCGCAGAAGCTGGCCGAGCACGGCGCGTCGCTCGCCTTCACCTATCAGGGGGAGGCCTTCGGCCGCCGGGTGAGGCCGCTGGCGGACAAGGTGGGCACCTCGCTGGTGCTGTCCTGCGACGTGGAAGACAGTGCCTCGGTCAGCAGCGTCTTCGAGACGCTGGGCAACGAATGGGGCAGGCTCGACTTCATCGTCCACGCCATCGGCTTCTCCGACAAGAACGAGCTGAAGGGCCTCTACGCCGACACCAGCCGCGAGAACTTCATCCGCACCATGGTGATCTCCTGCTATTCCTTTACCGAGGTGGCACGCCACGCCGCCGCGCTGATGACGGAGGGCGGCTCGATGGTCACGCTGACCTATGCCGGCTCGGTGCGCATCATGCCGAACTACAACGTCATGGGCGTCGCCAAGGCCGGGCTGGAGGCGAGCGTCCGCTACCTCGCCAACGACTACGGCCCGCGCGGCATCCGCGTCAACGCCATCTCCGCCGGTCCGGTGCGCACGCTGGCCGGCGCCGGCATCTCCGACGCCCGCTACATGTTTTCCTACCAGCAGCGCAACTCGCCGCTCAGGCGCACCGTGACGCTGGATGAGGTCGGCGGCTCTGCGCTCTATTTGCTGTCGGATTTATCGTCGGGCGTCACCGGCGAGATCCACTATGTCGATTCCGGCTACCATATCGTCTCGATGCCGACGCTGGACGAGCTGAAGCGGAGCGACGCCGGGCAATGACTTACCGCCGCGCGGCGATCACCTTGAAGGTTCTGTCGCCGGCGATTTCCTTGAACTCCGAAACCACGTCTGCCAGCGTTCTTTCGTAAGGAAGCTGGCGGTTGGCGACCAGAAAAAGCCGTCCGCCCGATTTCAACGCGGCAGCGGCCGTCTTGATGATCGCCTGCCCGAGCGACGGTTCGGCTTGCCGGCCGGTGTGGAAGGGCGGGTTCATGACGATGGCGTCGTAGCGCTCCGAAACCGGCTCGCCGGCGAGGTCGTGCCAGAAGAAGCGGGTCGGGACGGCGATCTCCGCCAGATTGGCCTTTGCCGCCTCGAGCGAGGCGAAATCGGCCTCGTAGAGGTCGATCGATTTGGCCCGCGCGCAGCGCGCGGCGACTTCGGCTGCGAGATAACCCCAGCCGGCACAGAAATCCGCGACATGGCCGGAAAGATTGTCGGGCAGGCTTTCGGCGAGCAATTTTGAGGCGGGGTCGATGCGGTCGTGCGAAAACATGCCGGGCGCGGTGCGGAAACGGCCTTCGACCAGCGTCGGCGGATTGGCGGCGCGAAGAACGCTGGCGGCGTTTGCGGCCGCTTCCGTTCGCCGGAACCAGAACGCGACGCCGTGATACTTCGACAGATGATCGTCGATCGCCGCCAGACCATCCATCCGCTTGCGCAGGCTGGCGATGCCGTCATCCTTGCTGCCGGCAACCACGATCAATCCGCCGGGCTTGGTGCGGGTGATGGCTTCGGCGATGCGCAACTCGTTCTCGCCGCGGTGGCGGCCGGCGAGCACCAGCGCCGCGTCGAAATCGCTTCCCTCGGGAGCGGGGTGGACGGTGCGGCCCTCGCGTTGCAGGGCGAGATGGAGCGGGCGAAAACCCTGGATGGCGACGATGTCCGTCGAGAAGTCCGACGGCGGCCGAAAACCCGGTTCCGCGCCGAGGAAGAGCACGCGCTGGCCGTTGCCAGGTACCGGGATAGCATCCGCCTCGAAGGGGTGGAGCAGGGTTTTGAGGGCCTTCTTCATGCGAAGAATGCCAATGTCTGAGGGCCTGACACCCTACGTCGCCCGGTCATGAAAACCCCCTCGACGTCTTTTCCGCTGGCTCGATCGTTCATATTAAAACGGGCGCGGCTTTCACCGCGCCCGTCTCGAGTCCAGATGCAGCGCCCGATCAGGCGGCGTTTTCTTCGCCGTCCTGCCTCTTCTCGCGGGCGAGTTCCTTGCCGGTCTTCTGGTCGACGACCTTCATCGACAGGCGGACCTTGCCGCGCTCGTCGAAGCCCATGAGCTTGACGAACACCTTGTCGCCTTCCTTGACGACGTCGGTGGTCTTCTGCACGCGATCGCTGGCGAGCTGCGAGATGTGGACGAGGCCGTCGCGCGGGCCGAAGAAGTTGACGAAGGCGCCGAAGTCGGCGGTCTTGACCACGGTGCCCTCGTAGATCTCGCCGACTTCCGGCTCGGCCACGATGGTGTGGATCCACTTCTTCGCCGCCTCGATCTCCTTGGCGTTGGCCGACGCGATCTTCACCGTGCCGTCGTCCTCGATGTTGATCTTGGCGCCGGTCTTCTCGACGATCTCGCGGATCACCTTGCCGCCCGAGCCGATCACTTCGCGGATCTTGTCGGTCGGGATGTTCATGACCTCGATGCGCGGCGCGAACTCGCCGAGCTCCTTGCGGCCTTCCGACAGCGCCTTGGCCATCTCGTCGAGGATGTGCTGGCGCCCGCCCTTGGCCTGGTCCAGCGCCACCTTCATGATCTCCTCGGTGATGCCGGCGATCTTGATGTCCATCTGCAGCGAGGTGATGCCGTTGGAGGTGCCGGCCACCTTGAAGTCCATGTCGCCGAGATGGTCCTCGTCGCCGAGAATGTCCGACAGCACGGCGAAGCGCTCGCCTTCCTTGATCAGGCCCATGGCGATGCCGGCCACCGGCTTCGCCAGCGGCACGCCGGCATCCATCAGCGCCAGCGAGGTGCCGCACACGGTCGCCATCGACGACGAGCCGTTCGATTCGGTGATCTCCGAGACGACGCGCAGCGTGTAGGGGAACTGCTCGACCGTCGGCAGCATCGGACGGATGGCGCGCCAGGCGAGCTTGCCGTGGCCGATCTCGCGGCGTCCCGGCGAGCCCATGCGGCCGGTCTCGCCGACGGAGTAGGGCGGGAAGTTGTAGTGGAGGAGGAAGGTCTCCTTGTACATGCCGGTCAGCGAGTCGACATACTGCTCGTCCTCGCCGGTGCCGAGCGTCGCCACCACCATGGCCTGCGTTTCGCCGCGCGTGAACAGCGCCGAGCCGTGGGTGCGCGGCAGGATGCCGACTTCCGAGACGATCTTGCGGACGGTCTTCAGGTCGCGGCCGTCGATGCGGCTGCCGCTGTCGAGGATGTTCCAGCGGACGATCTTGGCCTGCAGCTCCTTGAACACCGAGCCGACCTGCTCGGCAGACCATTTCGTCTCCTCCGCGCCTTCCGGCAGCAGCACCGCCTTCACCTTGGCCTTGGCGGCGTCGACGGCGGCGTAGCGCTCCTGCTTCACCGTGTTCTTGTAGGCGGCGCGCAGCTCGTCCTCGATCAGGCCGAGCATGGTGGATTCGAGCTCGGACAGGTCCGGAACGACATGATCGCGCGGGTCCTTGGCGGCCAGCTCGGCGAGCTGGATGATCGCGTCGAGGACCGGCTGGAAACCCTTGTGGCCAAACATGACGGCGCCGAGCATGACGTCCTCGGGCAGCTCCTGCGCCTCGGATTCGACCATCAGGACCGCCTCGCCCGTGCCGGCGACGACGAGGTCGAGCTTCGACTCGCCCATCTCGTCGATATGCGGGTTGAGCTTGTACTCGCCGCCGATATAGCCGACGCGGGCGCCGCCGATCGGACCCATGAAGGGAACGCCCGAGAGCGTGAGCGCGGCCGACGTGGCGACGATCGCCAGAACGTCCGGATCGTTTTCCAAATCATGCTGCATCACGGTGACGACGATCTGGGTGTCGTTCTTGTAGCCGTCGGCAAAGAGCGGGCGGATCGGGCGGTCGATCAGGCGGGAGACCAGCGTCTCCTTCTCGCTCGGACGGCCTTCGCGCTTGAAATAGCCGCCGGGGATTTTTCCGGCCGCATAGGTCTTTTCCTGGTAGTTGACGGTGAGCGGGAAGAAGTCGAGGCCGGGCTTCGGCTCCTTCATCGAGACGACGGTGGCGAGAACCACGGTCTCGCCGTAGGTGGCGAGCACGGCGCCGTCAGCCTGGCGGGCGATCTTGCCCGTCTCGAGGATCAGCGGCCGGCCGGCCCATTCGATTTCTACTTTGTGATGATTGAACATGTCTTGTCCTTGCTGTGCGGGCGGCGCCGCGTCGGCTTCCGCCGGCAGCGCCTCCCCTATTGGCTTCGGTTCGGACGAGCCACGGGCAAGACAGCGGGAGGTCCGGATCGTCGGCGCATCGTCGGGCGCCTCCGGGCATCCTGCAATCCTGCCCCATGACCGGTCCATGGGCGGCTCCGATCCTGCCTGTGGGATCGGGCCGGTGGAGCGCCAGGGCCGCTTCGGCCTGTCGCGCTCCGCGGGCAGCGCCTGGCGCATGCCCGAATGCGCGACCGGCGGACCTTCGAGGGAAGGCCCGCCGGTCAGTTCGTCAGCGGCGCAGGCCGAGCTTCTCGATCAGCGTCGAATAGCGGCCCTCGTCCTTGCCCTTCAGATAGTCGAGCAGGCGACGGCGCTGCGACACCAGAGCAAGCAGGCCGCGGCGGGAGTGGTTGTCCTTCACGTGGCCCTTGAAGTGCTCGGTGAGGTTCTTGATCCGCTCCGACAGGATGGCGACCTGCACTTCCGGCGAACCCGTGTCGCCGGTCTTGGTCGCGTATTCCGTCATCAGTTCTTTCTTGCGATCAGCAGTGATCGACATCGCGTTTTTCCTTGATGGTTGGAGGAAACGGGACGCCCACAGCCGGGATGTCGTCCAGCAGGGGCCGTTTTCATCGCTCGTTTGCATGCGATGGCGCGCATATAGGGCAATTCCCGCACAAAAGCCATAGCGTTTGTGATGCGCCGGCGTGGAGGCACCTGGGACGCTGCCGCATGGTCTGCGCGACGGCTGGAACGAGCGCGGGCGCCGGGGACAGTTACCTTTTTTCGGCCCGCGCGACGTCTGGACTGCTACGGCCTTTCTGCCGAAAGAAAGTAAACTGTCCCCTGTAGCCAAGCTCCATCCTCACCACGCCCTGCATCGCAGTCTGGCCATTGAAAGGAAAGTGCGGGAAGCGGGGCGCGGGGCCGAGCCTCTCTAAGTAAAGTACGTGGCGCGGTGACCCGCGCCCCGCCGGCGTTCTTGCCCGTCCGCTAGCTCTGCATTT
>NZ_PXYK01000057.1 GCF_003012745.1 Kumtagia ephedrae
GCTCAGGCGTCGGGATGTAGTCGTCGACCGCCGCCATCAGCTTGCGGATGGCGTCCTCGCCGATCTCCTTGTTCGAATCCTCCAGCGCGGCAAGCGCCGAGCCCGGGATGATCGGAATGTCGTCGCCGGGGAACTCGTTCTTCGACAGGAGCTCGCGCACCTCGAGCTCGACCAGCTCCAGGAGCTCCGGATCGTCGACCTGGTCGACCTTGTTCAAAAACACCACGATCGACGGAACGCCGACCTGGCGGGCCAAAAGGATGTGCTCGCGCGTCTGCGGCATCGGGCCGTCGGCAGCCGACACAACCAGGATGGCGCCGTCCATCTGCGCAGCACCGGTGATCATGTTCTTCACGTAGTCGGCGTGGCCGGGGCAGTCGACATGCGCGTAGTGGCGCTTGGCCGTCTCGTATTCCACATGCGCCGTCGAGATCGTGATGCCGCGCGCCTTCTCCTCGGGAGCGGCGTCGATCTGGTCATACGCCTTGTACTCACCGAAATACTTGGTGATCGCAGCCGTCAGCGACGTCTTGCCATGGTCGACATGGCCGATCGTCCCGATGTTCACATGCGGCTTCGTCCGCTCGAATTTGCTCTTGGCCATGTGAGGTCTCCGTACCTTGCAGCCCGTTAAGGCGTTAGATCTAGCTTCGCGCCGAACCCTTTGGGCTTACGCGTATTTCTTCTGAACTTCCTGCGCGACCGCGGTCGGCACCGGCTCGTAGTGGTCGAACTGCATCGTGTACTGCGCACGGCCCTGGCTCATCGAGCGCAGGCTGTCCACGTACTTGAACATGTTCGCCAGCGGCACCATCGCGTTGACGACGACGGCGACGCCCCGGCTCTCCTGACCCTGGATCTGGCCGCGGCGGCTGTTCAGGTCGCCGATGACGTTGCCGACATAGTCTTCCGGCGTCACCACCTCGACCTTCATGATCGGCTCCAGCAACTGCACGCCGAGCTTCGGCGCGGCCTCGCGGAAGCAGGCGCGGCCGGCGATCTCGAAGGCCAGGACCGAGGAGTCGACGTCGTGGAAAGCGCCGTCGACCAGCGTCGCCTTGACGCCGATCATCGGGAAGCCCGCGAACGGACCCGACGACAGGACGCTGTTGATGCCCTTCTCGACGCCCGGGATGTATTCCTTCGGCACCGCGCCGCCGACGATCTTCGACTCGAACAGGAATTCGCCGGCTTCCGGATTCGGCTCGAACAGAACCTTGACGCGGGCGAACTGACCGGTACCGCCGGTCTGCTTCTTATGGGTGTAGTCCTGCTCGTGGCTGCGGGTGATGGTCTCGCGGTAGGCGACCTGCGGCGCGCCGACATTGGCTTCGACCTTGAACTCGCGGCGCATGCGGTCGACGATGATGTCGAGATGCAGCTCGCCCATGCCGGCGATGATGGTCTGGCCGCTCTCCTCGTCGGTCTTTACGCGGAAGGACGGGTCCTCGGCGGCGAGACGATGCAGCGCCAGGCCCATCTTCTCCTGGTCGCCCTTGGTCTTCGGCTCGATGGCGATCTGGATGACCGGATCGGGGAACTCCATGCGCTCCAGGATGACCGGCTTGGCCGGATCGCAGAGCGTGTCGCCGGTGGTCGTGTCCTTGAGGCCGGCCAGCGCGACGATGTCGCCGGCATAGGCTTCCTCGATGTCGGCGCGCGAATTCGCATGCATCTGCAGCATGCGGCCGATGCGCTCCTTCTTGCCCTTCACCGTGTTGTCGAGCGACACGCCCTTGGTGAGCTTGCCCGAATAGATGCGGGCGAAGGTCAGCGAGCCGACGAACGGGTCGTTCATGATCTTGAAGGCCAGCATCGACAGCGGCTCGTTGTCGTCCGCGTGACGCTCGATCTCCTGCTCGGTCTTGGCGTCGATGCCCTTGATCGCCGGCACGTCGATCGGCGACGGCAGGTAGTCGACGACGGCGTCGAGCAGCGGCTGCACGCCCTTGTTCTTGAAGGCCGAGCCGCAGAACATCGGGAAGAACTTCACCGCGATCGTGCCCTTGCGGATCAGCGCGCGCAGCTCGTCGTTCGACGGCATCTTGCCTTCGAGGTAGTTCTCGAGCGCGGTCTCGTCCATCTCGACGGCGGCTTCGATCATCTTCTCGCGGAACTGCTCGGCGCGATCCTTCAGGTCGGCCGGGATCTCGACGACGTCCCAGGCAGCACCCAGCGTCTCGTCGCGCCACACCAGCGCATTCATCTCGACCAGGTCGACGACGCCCTTGAACTCGCTCTCGGCGCCGATCGGCAGCTGCATGACGACTGCCTGCGCGCCGAGGCGCGAGCCGATCATCTCGACCGAGCGGTAGAAGTCGGCGCCGATCTTGTCCATCTTGTTGCAGAAGATCATGCGCGGCACGTGATACTTGTCGGCCTGGCGCCACACCGTCTCGGTCTGCGGCTCCACGCCGGCATTGGCGTCGAGCAACGCGATGGCGCCGTCGAGCACGCGCAGCGAGCGCTCCACCTCGATGGTGAAATCGACGTGGCCGGGCGTGTCGATGATGTTGAAGCGGCGCAGCTTCTCGTCACGGCCTTTCCAGAAGGTCGTGGTCGCGGCCGACGTGATGGTGATGCCGCGCTCCTGCTCCTGCTCCATCCAGTCCATGGTGGCCGCGCCGTCATGGACTTCGCCGATCTTGTGCGACTTGCCGGTGTAATAGAGGACGCGCTCCGTCGTCGTCGTCTTGCCGGCGTCGATATGCGCCATGATGCCGAAGTTGCGGTAGTCTTCGATTTTATATTCGCGGGCCATGGGAGGTGCCTCTCAATCGATCTTTCGCGCCGTTACCAGCGGTAGTGCGCGAAGGCGCGGTTGGCTTCCGCCATCTTGTGGGTGTCTTCACGCTTCTTGACCGCCGTGCCGCGATTGTTGGCGGCATCCATGAGCTCGCCCGACAGGCGGTCGACCATGGTGGTCTCGTTGCGGTTGCGGGCGGCCGTGATCAGCCAGCGGATGGCCAGCGCCTGACGGCGCTCCGGACGGACGTCGACCGGCACCTGATAGGTGGCGCCGCCGACGCGGCGCGAGCGGACCTCGACATGCGGCGCGACATTGTCGAGCGCCTGCTTGAAGACGATCACCGGCTCCTGCTTGCTCTTGGCGCGGACCTGCTCCAGCGCGCTGTAGACGATCGTCTCGGCGACCGACTTCTTGCCGTCATACATGATGGCATTCATGAACTTGGTGACGACCAGATCGCCGAACTTGGGATCCGGGTTGATCTCGCGCTTGTCTGCACTGTGACGTCGGGACATGTTCTCTCGTCTCTCACTTCGTCGGCATCAGCGCTGAATGAAAAAAGCGCCGGAGCCGGGAAAACCCTTACTTCGGACGCTTGGCACCGTATTTCGAACGGCGCTGCTTGCGGTTCTTGACGCCCTGCGTATCGAGCACGCCACGGATGATGTGATAGCGCACGCCCGGAAGGTCCTTCACGCGGCCGCCGCGGATCATCACCACGGAGTGCTCCTGGAGGTTGTGGCCCTCGCCCGGGATATAGCCGATCACCTCGAAGCCGTTGGTCAAGCGGATCTTCGCGACCTTGCGCAGCGCCGAGTTCGGCTTCTTCGGCGTCGTCGTGTAGACGCGCGTGCAGACGCCCCGCTTCTGCGGGTTCTGCTGCATGGCCGGAACCTTGTTGCGCGTCGCCGGCGCCTGGCGCGGCTTGCGGATCAGCTGGTTGACGGTAGGCATTAAATCCTCTTGTCTCTCGTAGTCCGTGTCGGGCCCGTCCGGGGCGGTTTCGAACGCCATTTCCATACGCAAATTCGGGCAAGAAACCGCGTCTCACGGTTTTGCCCGAACAAAAAGCAGAGGAAGCGCAACGCGCTTCATGCATGCCGGAAATGTGTTTTCGCTCGTAGAACGAACCCTGTTTGAGGCGATTCTCCAGGGCGCGACGCCCCGAACCGTCAGACCTCACATCGGTTCAGACGTCGCGGCTTCTACTCGCAACACCGCGAAGCGTCAACCCCGAAACGCCAAAAGCCGCGCTGAAATGGGTGCCTGGCGGCGCCGGCGCAAGGCCCGGCAACTTTCTTTCGCCGCTCCGGCGTAGCGCAGGAAGAATATGTCGCCGATTTGCCGGTCCACCGGGTGGCATCGGGAGCAGACTCCACTACTTGCATTCGGGCCAGCCGAATACGCCGGGAATCAGGGAAGGATGCCATGAACGACAACGAGCCGATGACGGTCACCATCATCACCGGGCGGGTTTTCCGGCGCAAGGGCGGCGACTCGGAAGGGGTGCACATCTTCCTGGTGGCGCCCGACGACGATTCGGCCGTGCGCAGCGCGCTCGACGCGCTGGCGAAGGAGGGCTTCGCCGAAGCCGAGCTCGACCAGATCGGCGAGATGCAGGACGCTCCCGACGACGAGCCGCACGCTTCCGCCTACCAGGGCGCGCTGGAGGGCGAAGTGTCGATCGTCACCTTCGAGGAGCACGATTGACGCATGGAAAACCGCATCAAGTGATGCTATATTTGATGCCATGCGGACGACATTGACCATAGACGATGAGCTCCTGGCGAAAGCCGAACAATACACCGGCATCAAGGAGCGCTCGGTCCTTATCCGTGAGGCGCTGACAGCCCTCGTTCAGCGAGAAGCTGCACGGCGGCTTGCACGTCTGGGGGGAAGTGACCCCGACGCGGAGTCCGCGCCCAGGCGCCGGCCCGCCGCGGAATGATCCTGGTCGACTCGTCGATATGGGTCGATCATTTGCGGCGCGCCCTTCCGGAACTTGAAGCGCTGCTTGCAGACGAACGTGTTTTGACCCATCCCTTCATCATCGGCGAACTGGCGATGGGGTCGTTGAAAAATCGACGTATGATCATCCGCGATCTTTCAAACCTGCCCAAGGCGCGGATGGCTGGAGACGATGAAGTTCTTGCTCTTGTGGAACGGTTCGCAATCCATTCGCGTGGCATCGGATATGTCGATGCGCATCTACTGGCATCGACCAGACTGACGCTCGAAGCGACGCTCTGGACCCGGGACTCCCGCTGCCGGACGGTGGCCGAGGAACTCGGAATCGCTTTTTCGCCTCCCAGCGCAAGGCTTCAGTAAGTCGGCACTACGCGACCCGCTCGCCACCCCTTATCCGGTAGCTCGGCTGGTACATCGTCACCAGCTCCTCCGCGGCGGTCGGGTGCACGGCCATGGTGCGGTCGAACACCTCCTTGGTGAGCCTGCCCTTGATGGCGACGCCGAGAAGCTGCGCCATCTCGCCGGCATCCGGCCCCAGCACATGCGCACCGACGACACGCTGCGATCCGGCCTCCACCACCAGCTTCATGATCATGCGCTCCTCGCGGCCGGGAAGAATGTTGCGCATCGGCCGGAAGGCGGCGCGATAGATGTCCAGATCCCCGAGTTTCCGCGCCGCCGCTTCCTCGGACAGGCCGACCGTGCCGATCTCCGGCTGCGAGAACACCGCGGTCGGCACGTCGTCGAGATCCGGCCTGGTCGGGTTGTCCTTGAACACCGTCTCGACGAAGCACATCGCCTCGTGGATCGCCACCGGCGTCAGCTGCAGCCGGTTGGTCACGTCGCCCAGCGCGTAGATGTTGTCGACATTGGTGCGCGAAAGATCGTCGACGAGGACGTCCCCGACCAGCCCGGTCGCCACGCCGGCGGCCTCCAGGCCGAGATTTTCGGTGTTCGGCGTGCGACCCAGCGCCAGCATGACCTGATCGGCGACAAGCTCCCTGCCCTTCGTCGTGCGCGCCAGCAGCCGCCCGTCGCCGCATTTCTCGATGCCGGCGAACACGTCATGGCAGATGATCTTGATACCCTTGCGCTCCATCGCCTCGTGCAGGCCGCGCCGCAGGTCCATGTCGAAGCGCGACAGGATCTCGGCGCCGCGATAGATCAGCGTCGTCTCCACGCCGAGGCCATGGAAGATGTTGGCGAACTCGACGGCGATGTAGCCGCCGCCGGCGATTGCGATCGCCTTCGGCAGCTCTGGCAGATGGAAGGCGTCGTTCGAGGTGATGGTGAGTTCGTGGCCGGGCAGCGCCGGATGCGGATTGGGCCGACCCCCGGTGGCGATCAGGATCGTCTCGGCGCTCACCGTCCGGTTTTCCGCGACGAGGCGGATCGTGTGGCGGTCGACCAGCTCGGCCCGGCTGCGGAAGGTGGCGCCGCCCGCCTTCTCGACGCCGCTGCGATAGATGTTCTCCAGCCGGGCGATCTCGCGATCCTTGTTGGCGATCAGCGTCGGCCAGTCGAATTCGGTCTCGCCGACCGTCCAGCCATAGCCGGCGGCGTCCTCGAAATGTTCCGAGAACTGCGAGGCGTAGACGAGCAGCTTCTTCGGCACGCAGCCGCGGATGACGCAGGTGCCGCCGAACCGGTACTCCTCGGCGATCGCCACGCGCTTGCCGAGGCCGGCTGCGACGCGCGCGGCGCGCACGCCGCCGGAGCCGCCGCCGATGACGAACAGGTCATAGTCGTAAACCGGCATGGGCGGCCTCTTCGGCTGGCTTTCGAAACGCAGGTCACAGGTATTCACCCCGTGACGAAAAGAAAAGCCCGGCACGGGCCGGGCTGATCGCTTTCGGATTTTCGCGGCGCCTCAGTTGTTGGTCGGCTGCCCTTCCGCGGGCGCCGGCGCCTTGGGCGCGTTCTGGGCGACGATCGCGTCGAGCGCCTTGCCAACCTCGTTGGCGAGGTCGCGGGCGACGCCGCGCTGCCAGATGTCGGCGGCCTTGCCGAGCTCGCGCACCACGATCGGACCGTCGGAGAGCAGCTTCTGCCCCGCCGGAGAGCCGTAGAAGCTGGCGATCGCCGTGAGTTCCTCGGCCGAGAACACGCGGGCATAAGCGAGCGCGGCTTCCTTCTCGAGATCGGTGCGGCGCGGCGCCAGTGCCAGCGTCTTGTCGTCGATCGTCTTGATGATGACTTCCTGCATGTCCGGATTCTTCTGGATCAGCGTCTGCTTCAGCACCGCCGCCGCTTCCGGCAGGATGGCGTCGAACGGATCGGTCGCCTTGATCGCCGCGACGGCGGCGCGCGCCGCCTTCAGGTGCTCTTCCGAAACCTCCTGCGCCGAGGCCGGCAGCGAAGCGAGGATCATCACCGAGCTCGCGGCCGCGAGAGCGAAGAGGCGGATGGGGTTCAGCCGGATCATCGGAAAGGCAACTCCTGTTCTAGTGTTGCGCGAGGATGGTTCTCGCGCCGCCCGCGCCGGCCACGACGGCCATTTGCGCCAGGCCGAGAAAAAGCCCGTGCTCGACCACGCCCGGCACGGAATGAAGACTGCTCGACAGCGCCCTTGGATCGGGAATGCGGCCAAAAGATGCATCGAGGATGAAATGTCCGCCGTCTGTAACAAATGGCGCATCCTTCGTCATCCGCAATGTGACCGGACCTGCCAGGCCGAGCGCCTCCGCAGCGCGCCGGACGGCAAGCTCCGTCGCCTTCAGCCCGAACGGATTGACCTCGATCGGCAGCGGGAAGCGGCCGAGCGTCTGCACGGCCTTGCTCTCGTCGGCGATCACGATCATGCGCCTGGACGCCGCCGCGACGATCTTTTCCCGCAGCAGCGCGCCGCCGCCGCCCTTGACGAGCGACAGCTCGGGATCGAACTCGTCCGCGCCGTCGACGGTGAGGTCGAGTTCCGGCGTCTCCTCCAGCGTGGTCAGCGGCACGCCGAGCTCACGGCAAAAAGCCGCGGTGCGCTCCGAGGTCGGCACGCCGATGATCGACAACCCCTCCCGCATCCGCGCCGCCAGGAGCCGCACGAACTCCTCGGCGGTCGAGCCGGTGCCGATGCCGAGCCGCATGCCGTCCTCGACATGCGCGAGTGCCGCCCTCGCCGCTTCGATCTTCAACGCACGCGCATCCATCCCCAGCCTCCCTGCGCATGTCTCCCGAAAGTGCAGCGGTTTCGGGATGAGGACATGCGCAAAATCAGAACCTGCGTGCCGCATGAATCCGTGCGACATGCTGTAGGCCGGCGCTCCTAGCATCTTTGGCCTAACCGGCAAACCCTTCCGGGTGGGAGGTAGTGTCTCAGTTTGAAATGTCGCCTGCCATGGCGGCTGATCTCCAAGACGCTCTGGTCGATGGATGATCTTTGCGGCATGATCGACGCCGTGGCGCCCAAGGCCGGTAAGCGCGGGCCGTACAGGAAGCGAGCCGAGTAACGTTGTCCAACCAGACAAGGCAAATCAGATACACCATGGCGCTGCTGATGCTTTGCATTAGCGGCGCTTTTGCATTCTGGCTGTATGATGATGTCAAGGAAACGTTCCACATCAGCGATGAGATTGATCTGTGCTGGGATGAAACTTCCGGGAAATACATCCAGGATTACGATGAGCGAATAGCGGCCTGCGAACCAAACTGAAGCGCAGATTCAAACTGAGACACTACCGGTAGGGTGATCTATGGGACCGGCGCCCACCTGCTCTTTTCCCGTGAGGGCGGTTGCCGGATTAACGCATCGACACCGGTTTCCGCTGGTGCGATAGTGCCTGATATCTGCATCGACTTTGACTTCGCCACCTTCGAGGTGTGGATTCCCGACACTCTCCGCTCGCTTGCGCTCGCTCACGAGGTCGGGAATGACGACATCGTTGGGTGCCACCGCCAGTCTTCAACGTCGGCGGTTGGCATGGCTGTCGTCATTCCCGGCCTCGTGAGCGAGCGCAAGCGAGCGGAGAGTGTCGGGAATCGATACCTCGGACTCGAAGGCGTCAAAGCCCGAGCAAAGCTCGCCACTTCGCAATGTGCCCAACGAATTCCGAAAGTGTCGGCGCAAAAATCGTGAAAAATGGGCGACTTCAGTCGCCAGCGGCTGCACCTTCCATGGATGCCCGCACGGCAGCGAGTTCAGGTTAACGTATTGAGATTTTGATTTCCTGCCGCGGTTTGCCGTGATTCATGACTGGTCACATCGTTTGGAGTGATTGGTCATGCATGAACAGACTGGCGCGGTGTACCGGCCTTCCCGGCTTCGGACGCTTCTGGAGCATTTTGCCGCGATCGATGATCCGCGCGAGCCGCCCAAGGTGCGCTACCCGTTGCGCGAGGTGCTGTTCCTGGTGGTCGCGGCGACAATCGCCGATTGTGAAGACT
>NZ_PXYK01000058.1 GCF_003012745.1 Kumtagia ephedrae
CCAAGTTCACCATCTACCTGACCGACGAGAGCAATCTCGAAGGGTTCATGACGTCAGGCATCAGCCTCCCGTCGCCACCACCTGCCGCGACGCTGCTCTTCGTCAAGGCCCTGGCTTCGCCGCAGCTTACTGCTCGGACTTCTCGATTGCCTCGACGCCCTTCTTGAGGTCGGGATCGGTCACGTCGACCTTGCCGGCCTCGCGCAGCTGCTTGACCAGCGCGAAGTATTTTTCGCGCAGCACGAGCGAGCGGAACTGCTCCTTCACCTCGTCGAAGGCCGGAGGCTGCTTGGCGCGCTTGTCCTCGAGCTTGATGATGTGCCAGCCGAACTGCGACTGCACCGGCTCCTTGGTGTAGGAACCGACCTCGAGCGCGAACGCGGCCTTCTCGAATTCCGGCACCATCTGGCCGGCGCCGAACCAGCCGAGATCGCCGCCCTGGGCGCCCGAGCCGGGATCGCTCGACTTCTCCTTGGCGATGTCCTCGAACTTGGCGCCGCCGTCGAGCTGCTTGACGATGGCGTCCGCCTCCTCCTTGGTCTTCACGAGGATGTGACGGGCATGCACCTCGTTGGTGGGCGGCGTATCGGCGATTTCGGCGTCGTAGCGCTTGCGGATGTCCTCGTCGGTGATCTTGCCCGCGACTTCGTTTTCGATCACCTCGCTGTGCAGCGCCCGCTGCTGCAGGAAGGCCATGCGGCGCTGGAACTCTTCGGACTTGTCGAGACCCTTCGCCCTGGCCTCGTTGGCGAGCAGCTTGATCTCGATGATGGCCGACAGCGCGGCGGCGCGCTTCTGCTCCTCCGGCAGCCGGGCGAACTGCTGGTCGAGATCGGCCATCGCCTGGGTGAGGTCCGCTTCGGTGATTGTCTCTCCGGCGATCGTGGCAACGACCGTGTCGGCCGGCTTGCTGTCCTGGGCTTGCGCCGCGGCAGCGTTCAGGGCGAAAGCGGCGGCAAGACTCAAGCTGGCGAGCAAAGCGCTGCGGAAACGGAACATCATCAACTCTCCGGTAGGAAGACTGTTTGGCGGCGAAGCCGGTTAAGGTGGGAATGTGGCCGGAATTGCCGCCACTTCAAGCGTTGCCGCCACGTTGACATCGAAAGTGCCCCCTCTTATCTGTCCTTCGTCCTGGCGTCCAGACCGATTTCCGGGCGCCTATCCCGTTGCCGACCGCTCAGGTTCGAGCCGCGGGGCCGCCGGCCAAGCCCGGCAAAATGAATATCGAAAGGGCCATTGATGGTCAGTCTCGGCGGTTTCGCCCGTAAGATTTTCGGCTCCTCCAACGATCGTCGCGTCAAGGCCACCAGGCCGCGGGTGGAGGCCATAAACGCCCTGGAGAACGAAATGCGGGCCCTGTCCGACGAGGCGCTGCGCGCCCGTACCGAACAGTTCCGCCAGGATATCGCCAACGGCGCCACGCTCGACGACCTCCTGATCCCGGCCTTCGCCACCTGCCGCGAGGCGGCCCGCCGCGTGCTCGGGCTGCGTCCGTTCGACGTGCAGCTCGTCGGCGGCATGGTGCTGCACAATGGCGGCATCGCCGAGATGCGCACCGGCGAGGGCAAGACGCTGGTGGCGACGCTGCCCGTCTATCTCAACGCGCTGGCCGGCAAGGGCGTCCATGTCGTCACCGTCAACGACTATCTGGCTCGCCGCGACTCCGAATGGATGGGTCGCGTCTACGGCTTTCTCGGCCTGACCACCGGCGTCATCGTGCACGGCCTTTCCGACCAGGAGCGCCACGCCGCCTACGCCTGCGACGTCACCTATGCCACCAACAACGAGCTCGGCTTCGATTATCTGCGCGACAACATGAAATATGAGCGCGAGCAGATGGTGCAGCGCGGGCACAACTTCGCCATCGTCGACGAGGTCGACTCGATCCTGATCGATGAGGCGCGCACACCGCTGATCATCTCCGGTCCGCTCGAGGACCGCTCGGACATGTACAACACCGTCGACGCCCTGATCGTCACGCTCTCGCCCGAGGACTACGAGATCGACGAGAAGCAGCGCACCGCGATCTTCACCGAAGCCGGCACCGAGAGGGTGGAGAACCTGCTCAAGGACAACGACCTGCTCAAGGGCGAGTCGCTCTACGACGTCGAGAACGTCGCCATGGTCCATCACGTCAACAATGCGCTGAAGGCGCATCGGCTGTTCCAGCGCGACAAGGACTACATCGTCCGCAACGGCGAGATCGTCATCATCGACGAGTTCACCGGCCGCATGATGCCCGGCCGCCGCTATTCGGAAGGGCTGCACCAGGCGCTCGAGGCCAAGGAGCACGTCCAGATCCAGCCGGAGAACCAGACGCTGGCCTCCGTCACCTTCCAAAACTATTTCCGCATGTACAAGAAGCTGGCCGGCATGACCGGCACGGCGGCGACGGAAGCCGAGGAATTCGGCAACATCTACGGCCTCGAAGTCACCGAGGTGCCGACCAACAAGCCGGTGCTGCGCAAGGACGAGGACGACGAGGTCTACCGGACCGTCGAGGAGAAGTACAAGGCGATCATCCGCGACATCCGCGAGGCCGCCGAGAAAGGCCAGCCGATCCTGGTCGGCACCACCTCGATCGAAAAGTCCGAGCAGCTCGCCGAGCGGCTGCGCGTGGAAGGCGTCAAGGACTTCCAGGTGCTGAATGCCCGCTACCATGAGCAGGAGGCCGGCATCGTCGCCCAGGCCGGCCGCCCGGGCGCCATCACCATCGCAACAAACATGGCCGGGCGCGGCACCGACATCCAGCTCGGCGGCAATGCCGACATGCGCATCGCGCAGGAGCTCGCCGACGTCGAGCCGGGCCCGGAGCGCGACGCGCGCGAGGCGGCGATCCGCGCCGACATCGAACGGCTGAAGGATAAGGCGATCGCCGCCGGCGGTCTCTACGTGCTCGCCACCGAGCGCCATGAATCGCGCCGCATCGACAACCAGTTGCGCGGTCGCTCGGGTCGCCAGGGCGATCCCGGCCGCTCGAAATTCTACCTGTCGCTCCAGGACGACCTGATGCGCATCTTCGGCTCCGACCGGATGGACGGCATGCTGCAGAAGCTCGGCCTCAAGGAGGACGAGGCGATCATCCACCCCTGGATCAACAAGGCGCTGGAGAAGGCGCAGAAGAAGGTCGAGGCCCGCAACTTCGACATCCGCAAGAACCTGCTGAAATACGACGACGTGATGAACGACCAGCGCAAGGTCGTGTTCGAGCAGCGCCTTGCCCTGATGGACGGCGACAGCCTGGGCGAGACCGTCGCCGAGATGCGCCAGGACGTGATCGACGATCTCGTCGCGCGCTGCATTCCCGAGACCGCCTATGCCGAGCAGTGGGACGCCGCCGGCCTGAAGGACGGCTGCCGCGAATTCCTCAACCTCGACCTGCCGGTCGAGGAATGGGTCAAGGAAGAGGGTATCGACGAGGAACAGATCCGCGAGCGCGTCACCAAGGCCGCCAACGACGCCGCCGGGCAGCGCGCCGAGCGCTTCGGCCCGGAAGTCATGGCCTATGTCGAGCGCTCGGTGGTGCTGCAGACCCTCGACCGGCTTTGGCGCGAGCATCTGGTCAATCTCGACCACCTGCGCTCGGTCGTCGGCTTCCGCGGCTACGCCCAGCGCGATCCGCTCAACGAGTACAAGTCCGAGAGCTTCGAGCTCTTCCAGGCCCTGCTCGGCAATCTGCGCCAGGCGGTGACCGCGCAGCTGATGCGCGTCGAGATCGTGCGCGAGGCCGCAGAGGCGCCACCGCCTGAAGCGCCGCGGGTCTTCGGCCAGCACATCGACGCCACCACCGGCGAGGACGACTTCAACGAGGACAGTTTTGGCGACGCCGCGGTGCTGACCCGCGTCTCGGTCGACCGCACCGTGGCACCCGAGGAGCGCGATCCCTCGCAGCCCTCGACCTGGGGCAAGGTCGGCCGCAACGAGCCCTGCCCGTGCGGCTCCGGCAAGAAGTTCAAGCACTGCCACGGGGCGTTTGTCTGACGGCTGCCTGGCGCGACCGGACGGGGCCGCCAGCCGGACAGGGCCTGCCGCGCGCAGCATTTGGCTGAGAGCGAAGCCTCGCACCGTCAGCGCGACGCTCAACCCTTCCGCTCGGCCAGCTCGATCAGGTTCCGCAACGCCGCCACGCCCAGCCGGTTCATGTGCCTTCGCCCGAGCGCGATGTCGATGCGCATGGCGATCTCGTGCGGGTCGGCGCCCTTGAGGTCGGAAAGCCGCTCGATGCCGATCTCCTCCAGATAGGCGATCATCCTCGGCCCGATCGAATGGGCCTTCCGCATCCTGTCGCGTTCGGCACGCTCGATCATGGTTGCAGAGCCTTCCAGCAGGCCTCCACCCAACCGTTTCTTAACGTGTCGCGGCTAGACCGTCCTGATACCGGCGGAATTCGGAGAGTAACGCGTGCGCTTTTCCGCGGCAACGACGGCCGAAAGGCTTCTGCCCGAGCGCCTCGCTCTCAGGCTGCGGCCGCTCGTCGACCGCATCGACGCCGTGGTGCTGGCACCCGGCGAGCGCGGCGCCGCTGGCCGCATGTCGCTGATCGCCTTCGGCATCCGCGTTTTCAGCGCGACGATCGCCTTCCTCAGCCAGGTGCTGCTCGCCCGCTGGATGGGCAGCTTCGAATACGGCATCTTCGTGCTGGTCTGGACCACCATGGTGATCGCCGGCAACATCTCCTGCTTCGGCTTCCACACCTCGGTGATCCGCTTCATCCCGGAATACCGCGAGAAGGGCATGCTGGCCGAGCTACGCGGCGTGCTGCTGACCAGCCGGCTGTTCGTGCTGTTCGCCTCCACCGCCATCGCGCTCGCCGCCATGCTGGTGCTCCGGCTGTCGGCCGGACGGATCGAATCCTATTACGTATTGCCCTTCATCCTCGGCCTGTTCTGCCTGCCGATGATCGCGCTGTCCGACCTGCTGCAGGGCATGGCGCGGGCGCATTCCTGGGTCATCTCGGCGCTGGCGCCCACCTACATCACCCGCCCGGTGCTGATCCTTGTGTTCATGGCCGGCGCCCTGCTTCTCGGCTATCCCGGCTCCGCCGAGGTGGCGATCTGGGCGGCGATCCTGGCGACCTACGCCACCACGGTGATCCAGCTCGTCGGCACCACCGCCAATGTCGACCGGCGGCTGCCCGCCGGCCCGCGCAGCATCCACCTGAAAAGCTGGATCGCGGTGTCGCTGCCGATCTTCCTGGTGGAGAGCTTCTTCTTCATCCTCACCAATGCCGACGTGCTGATGGTCGGCATGTTCATGCAGCCCGAAGACGTCGCGGTCTATTTCGCCACGGTCAAGACGCTGGCGCTCGTCCATTTCGTCTATTTCGCGGTGAAGGCGGGGGTCGCCCAGCGTTATGCCCAGTTCACCCATGGCGACAGCGACCGGCTGGCCGGCTTCGCCCGCGAGACGGTGGCGTGGACCTTCTGGCCGTCGCTGGTGATGGCCGGCGTCGTGCTGCTGCTCGGCGAGCCGATGCTGGCGCTGTTCGGGCCGGGCTTCGCCGCCGGCTATCCGCTGCTGTTCCCGCTGGTCATCGGCGTGGTGGCGCGCGCCGCGGTGGGCCCGTGCGAGAGCCTGCTCACCATGAGCGGCAACCAGAACGTCTGCGCCCTCGTCTACGCGCTGACGCTGGCGCTGAACGTCGCGCTGAGCGTCGTGCTGATCCCGCTGTTCGGCCTGTGGGGCGCGGCCTTCGCCACGGCCATATCGATGAGCTTCGAGGCGGCGGCGCTGTCCTTCACCGCATGGCGCAAGCTCGGGATCGCCATGGTGATCTTCGCGGTGCCGCTTTCCGCCGGAAGGAACCCGTGATGGTCGCCCAGCCACTGATCGAGGAGATAAGCGGCGGTCCGGCGGGCGCGATGATCTCCGGGCTCGCCGGCCTGGGCGGCACCGCCGCCGAGCGGCCGTCGCATGAGGAGCGCATCGAAAAATCGATGAGCTTCGAGGCGGCGGCGCTGTCCTTCACCGCATGGCGCAAGCTCGGGATCGCCATGGTGATCTTCGCGGTGCCGCTTTCCGCCGGAAGGAACCCGTGATGGTCGCCCAGCCACTGATCGAGGAGATAAGCGGCGGTCCGGCGGG
>NZ_PXYK01000059.1:2500-6078 GCF_003012745.1 Kumtagia ephedrae
GGTCCATAACCTTCCGTCGGTGGCCGGGCGATGATGGATGCGGTCCGTCGCCGTGGACGCTCAATCCGCGGCACATGATGGGTCTGCCTAACCGCGACCCCCGAACCGATCTCGAGAAGCTGGTCTTTTTGTGCCAATTCCATTGAATCCAGGTTCTGCACAGGATCTGGTTCGAGCGGCAATCCCCTGGGGATTGCGCGGTGGCGACAAACCCTCGGGTTTGCGCTGACGCGACAATCCTTCGGATTGCGCGGTGGGCATTGGCAATGAGAACGATCAAGTGTCTTAAGGGCAATTGGTGGATGCCTTGGCATGCACAGGCGATGAAGGACGTGATACGCTGCGATAAGCGTCGGGGAGGTGCGAATACCCTTTGATCCGACGATTTCCGAATGGGGAAACCCACCTAAGGTACTTGGAAAATCAAAGGCGCCCTGGCGGGCGTGAGTGGTGAATAGTGAATAGTGAATGGTTTCCATTCACCATTCACCGGTTACCATTCACGGCGCCGAAGGCGTCTTCGGTTTCCAAGTATCGATAATAGGTATCTTCACCTGAATACATAGGGTGAAAGAAGCGAACGCGGGGAACTGAAACATCTAAGTACCCGTAGGAAAGGACATCAACAGAGACTCCGGAAGTAGTGGCGAGCGAACCCGGACCAGGCCAGCGGCTTTTGCGAGACAAGCGGAACACTCTGGAAAGTGTGGCATGAATGGGTGACAGCCCCGTACGCGTAATGCGAGCAAAAGTCCTTGAGTAAGGCGGGACACGTGAAATCCTGTCTGAACATGGGGAGACCACTCTCCAAGCCTAAGTACTCGTGCATGACCGATAGCGAACTAGTACCGTGAGGGAAAGGTGAAAAGCACCCCGACAAGGGGAGTGAAAGAGTACCTGAAACCGGTTGCCTACAAACAGATGGAGCCCGCAAGGGTGACATCGTACCTTTTGTATAATGGGTCAGCGACTTAGTGTGACGAGCAAGCTTAAGCCGGTAGGTGTAGGCGCAGCGAAAGCGAGTCTGAACAGGGCGTTCAGTTCGTCGCATTAGACCCGAAACCGAGTGATCTAGCCATGAGCAGGCTGAAGGTAAGGTAACACTTACTGGAGGGCCGAACCCATAACTGTTGCAATAGTTCGGGATGACTTGTGGCTAGGGGTGAAAGGCCAATCAAACTCGGAAATAGCTGGTTCTCCGCGAAATCTATTTAGGTAGAGCGTCGACCGAATACCCTGGGGGGTAGAGCACTGGATGGGCTAGGGGTCCTTACCGGATTACCAAACCTAACCAAACTCCGAATACCCAGGAGTACTAGTCGGCAGACACACGGCGGGTGCTAACGTCCGTCGTGGAAAGGGAAACAACCCTGACCAACAGCTAAGGTCCCCAAGTTATGGCTAAGTGGGAAAGGATGTGAGGATCCCAAAACAACCAGGATGTTGGCTTAGAAGCAGCCATCATTTAAAGAAAGCGTAACAGCTCACTGGTCTAAGTAAGGGTCTTTGCGCCGAAAATGTAACGGGGCTAAAGCCATACACCGAAGCTTTGGGTTGCGCAGCGATGCGCAGCGGTAGCGGAGCGTTCCGTAAGCCGATGAAGCGGTACCCGTGAGGGGCCGTGGAGGTATCGGAAGTGCGAATGCTGACATGAGTAACGTAAGGGGAGTGAGAGACTCCCCCGCCGAAAGACCAAGGGTTCCTGCTTAAAGTTAATCTGAGCAGGGTTAGCCGGACCCTAAGACGAGGCCGAAAGGCGTAGTCGATGGGAATCACGTTAATATTCGTGAGCCTGCAGGTAGTGACGGATCATCAATGTAGTTCGACCTTATCGGATTGGTCGGGCTGCTGCGTGGTTCCAGGAAATAGCTCCTGCTTATAGTCCGTACCCGAAACCGACACTGGTGGTCTGGTAGAGTATACCAAGGCGCTTGAGAGAACTATGCTGAAGGAACTCGGCAAATTGCACGCGTAACTTCGGAAGAAGCGTGACCCCTATGCACGCAAGTGTGTGGGGGTGGCACAGACCAGGGGGTAGCGACTGTTTATCAAAAACACAGGGCTCTGCGAAGTCGCAAGACGACGTATAGGGTCTGACGCCTGCCCGGTGCTGGAAGGTTAAGAGGAGAGGTGCAAGCTTTGAATCGAAGCCCCAGTAAACGGCGGCCGTAACTATAACGGTCCTAAGGTAGCGAAATTCCTTGTCGGGTAAGTTCCGACCTGCACGAATGGCGTAACGACTTCCCCGCTGTCTCCAGCATAGACTCAGTGAAATTGAATTCCCCGTGAAGATGCGGGGTTCCTGCGGTTAGACGGAAAGACCCCGTGCACCTTTACTATAGCTTTACATTGGCATTCGTAGTGGCATGTGTAGGATAGGTGGTAGGCTTTGAAGCCGGGGCGCCAGCCTCGGTGGAGCCACCCTTGAAATACCACCCTTATCTCTATGGATGTCTAACCGCGGCCCGTCATCCGGGTCCGGGACAATGTATGGTGGGTAGTTTGACTGGGGCGGTCGCCTCCTAAAGAGTAACGGAGGCGCGCGATGGTGGGCTCAGAACGGTCGGAAATCGTTCGCTGAGTGCAATGGCATAAGCCTGCCTGACTGCGAGACTGACAAGTCGAGCAGAGACGAAAGTCGGTCATAGTGATCCGGTGGTCCCGCGTGGAAGGGCCATCGCTCAACGGATAAAAGGTACGCCGGGGATAACAGGCTGATGACCCCCAAGAGTCCATATCGACGGGGTTGTTTGGCACCTCGATGTCGACTCATCGCATCCTGGGGCTGGAGCAGGTCCCAAGGGTATGGCTGTTCGCCATTTAAAGCGGTACGTGAGTTGGGTTCAGAACGTCGTGAGACAGTTCGGTCCCTATCTGCCGTGGGTGTAGGAATATTGACAGGATCTGTCCCTAGTACGAGAGGACCGGGATGGACGTATCTCTGGTGGACCTGTTGTGGCGCCAGCCGCATAGCAGGGTAGCTATATACGGACGGGATAACCGCTGAAGGCATCTAAGCGGGAAACCCACCTGAAAACGAGTGTTCCCCGAGAGCCGTGGAAGACGACCACGTTGATAGGCCGGGTGTGGAAGCGCAGCAATGTGTGAAGCTTACCGGTACTAATAGCTCGATCGGCTTGATCGTTCTCATTCTCAATGCCCATCCGACCAAGTCGGATGGTTCGGTCTCCTGTCCTCGCGGCCGTATCGCCTGGCTCACGCCAGGCTGGCCTCCGGACGGGGCGCGCCATAAGGCGCGACGCGCAGTCGCGCTTGCGAAGCTTCGCTTCGGGGTGACTATCACGGACAAAGGCACGGAAAGACAGGCGGACATATCGAGAGGCACCAGATAGGAAACCCCTATTCGCTACTCTCTATTCGCTATTCGCTCAAAACAGCTTCTCGAAACAAAAAATGCTTTTCGCCGACCTGGTGGTCATGGCGGAGCGGCTGCACCCGATCCCATTCCGAACTCGGCCGTGAAACGCTCCAGCGCCAATGGTACTTCGTCTCAAGACGCGGGAGAGTAGGTCGCTGCCAGGTCTGCCAAAAGCATCAATATCTTCTCTTTATGATAG
>NZ_PXYK01000060.1 GCF_003012745.1 Kumtagia ephedrae
TAGGGCAGTAGGGCAGTAGGGCAGTAGGGCAGTAGGGCAGTAGGGCAGTAGGGCAGTAGGGCAGTAGGGCAGTAGGGCAGTAGGGCAGTAGGGCAGTAGGGCAGTAGGGCAGTAGGGCAGTAGGGCACACCGCTCCCGGGCCTCGTCTTTGGCGCTCGTTTAGATGAGTGGACGGCTACTGATCCGTTGACTGTTCCGCAGCGTCACGTTCCCCTTCTACTGCCCTACTGCCCTACTGCCCTACTGCCCTACTGCTCTCCATCCGGCGCGCTGAAGAGTTCATCAGGCGAATTGGTTGGACGTGGGGGCCGCGGCCTCCTATGGCCCCCTCAGGAGGAGCTTTCATGAACATTCGCCCCGCGCCGCAAGCCGATGCGGTTCCGCGCGCCGCGACCACGGATCGTGCCTTCGAGCCGCTGGACTACGGCCTTTACGCGCTGACGGTGGTTGCCTGGAGTGCATCGTGGTTCGCTATCGAGCTGCAGGTCGGCACCGTGCCCAACGAGGTCAACCTGGTCTGGCGCTTCGCCGTCGCGACGCTGCTGATGTTCGGCTGGCTGGTGGTGTCGGGGGGCAGGCTGCGCATCGCCCTCGCCGATCATTTTCGCGCGGCGGCACTCGGAGTGCTGATCTTTTCCTCGAACTTTCTCTTCTTCTACTACGGCGCTCAGTATCTGGTGAGCGGGCTCCTGTCGGTGGTGTTTTCGCTGGCCTCGGTCATCAATCTCGGCCTCGCCGCCCTGGTCATGCGCGAGCGACCTGCCAAGCGCGTGCTGATCGGCGGGCTGCTGGGCTTTTCCGGCATTGCGTTGATGTTCCTGCCCGAGATCGCCCGCGACGGGCTTTCCGGAAGCACACTGACCGGCCTCGCGCTCTGCCTGTGCGGGACCTTGTCCTTCTGCTGCGGCAACCTGGTCTCGGCCAGTTGCTATCGGCGCGGCCTGCCGATCGTCACGACCAATGCCTGGGGCATGCTCTACGGTACGCTGTGGAGCGCGCTGCTGGCGCTCGTCCAGGGCAAGCCCTTCATCATCGAGTTGACCGCATCCTATCTCGGATCGCTGATCTTCTTGGCGGTGGTCTCGACCGTGATGGCCTTCGCCGCCTACCTCACTCTGCTCAACCGGATCGGCGCCGCCCGGGCGGGCTACGCCACCGTGATCTTTCCGGTTTTCGCGCTGCTCATCTCCACCGGCCTGGAGGGCTACCGCTGGACGCTTCTTGCCTTGGCCGGCCTGGTGCTGGTCGGCGTGGGCAACGTGCTGGTCATTCGGGGACGGCGGTAGCGCGTCACGACGTGCGCCGGTTCACCGAACCCGCGCGCCGACGCCCCTTTGCAGGCCCTGTGCCGGTATCCGTGCCGTGCGGAGCGTCAGGCCTCCGCCTTGCCCGTCACCTTCAGCGCGAAGGCATAGTTATAGGCGATCTCCTCCAGCCGCGAGAAACGGCCGGAAGCGCCACCGTGGCCGGCATCCATGTTGATGCGCATCAGCACCGGCTGGTCGCCGCTGTTCAGTTTGCGCAGCCGCGCCACCCATTTCGCCGGCTCCCAGTAGGTCACACGCGGGTCGGTGAGCCCGGCGACGGCGAGGATCGGCGGATAGGATTTTGCCGCTACATTGTCATAGGGCGAATAGTCGGCGATCGTCCGGTAGTCGTCCGCCGACAGGATCGGATTGCCCCATTCCGGCCATTCCGGGGGAGTCAGCGGCAACGTGTCGTCCAGCATGGTGTTGAGCACGTCGACGAACGGAACCTCGGCGATGATGCCGCCAAAGGCCTCCGGCGCCATGTTGGCGATGGCGCCCATCAGCATGCCCCCGGCCGATCCGCCCTGGGCGACGATGCGGTCATGCGCGGTATAGTTTTCCACGACCAGATGTTTCGCGGCGGCGATGAAGTCGAGAAACGTGTTGGTCTTCCTGGCCCGCTTGCCGTCCTCGTACCAGGCAAAACCCTTGTCCTTGCCTCCGCGGGTATGGGCGATGGCGTAGACGAAGCCTCTGTCGGCCAGCGACAGGCAGTTGGTGTTGAAGGATGCCGGGATGGCGATGCCGTAGGCGCCGTAGCCGTAGAGCAGGCAGGGTGCGCTGCCGTCGATCGGCGTGTCGCGGTGGTGGATGAGCGAGACCGGCACCAGCTCGCCGTCATGCGAGGGGGCCATCAGCCGGCGCGTCACATAGTGCTCGGGGTCGTGACCGGAGGGAACCTCCTGCGTCTTCAGGAGTATGCGCTGGCGCGTGCGCATGTCGTAGTCGAAGACCTGACCGGGCGTCGTCATCGACGAATAGGAGAAGCGCACGATGTCGGTGTCGTATTCGTAGGAACCGGCGAGTCCGAGCGAATAGGCCTCCTCGGCGAAGGCGATCACATGCTCGCTGCCGTCCGCCCGGTCGCGGATGACGATGCGCGGCAGGCTGTCCTTGCGCTCCAGCCGCACGACGAAATCCTTGAAGCCGATGACCGACAGGATCAGCCGGCCCGGCTCGTGCGGGACGAATTCCTGCCAGTTCTCGCGGCGCGGGTCGTCGACGGGCGCGGTCACGATCTTGAAGTCCTTGGCGCCGTCGGCATTGGTGAGGATGAAGAAGACGTCGCCGCCTTCCTCGAGGTCGTACTGCAGGCCGGTCTCGCGCGCCGCCACCAGCTTCGGCTCGGCGTCGGGCCGGCCGGCCGGCAGGATGCGGTATTCGGAGGTCTCGTGGTCGTTGATGCCGATCATGATCCACCGGTTGTCGCGTGTGCCGCCGACATTCATGAAAAAGCCCGGATCGGTTTCCTCGTAGATCAGCCGGTCCTCGACGGTTCCTGTGCCAAGCCGATGGTACAGAACCTTCGACGGGCGATGGTTCTGATCGAGCCTGGTATAAAAGAAGCCGGTATCGCCGGCGTCCCAGACACCGGAGCCGGCAGTGTCGGGAATGGTGTCGGCAAGGTCGGTGCCGGTCGACAGATCGCGCGTCTTCAGCGTGAAGAACTCGGAGCCCTTGTCGTCATAACCCCAGATCAGCCGCCGGTGGTTGGAGGAATGATCGATGCCGCCCAGGTGGAAATAGGCCTTGCCCTCGGCCTCGCGGTCGCCGTCGAGTATGATGTCTTCAGCGCCGCCGTCGCGGGGCGTGCGGAAGAAGCGCGGCTGTTCCCCGCCCTTCTTGTAGGAGGAGCCGTAGGCGTAGGGCCCGTCCTTCATAGGCACCGATGAATCGTCTTCCTTGATGCGGCCCTTCATCTCCTCGAACAGCCTTCCGCGCAGCGCCTCGGTGTCGGCCATCAGCGCCCGCTGGTAGGCGTTTTCGGCCTCCAGATGCGTGCGGATGGCCGGGTCGAGCAGCGACGGGTCGCGGAACACTTCCTGCCAGTTGGCGGCGCGCAGCCAGGCGAATTCATCCGTGCGTGTGATGCCGTGGCGGGTGTCGCTCGACGGATGCTCGGCCGTCAGCGGTGCCATAACGGAGGGAAAGGGCTTCTGCTTCATTGGATCTCACGCAAGATTTACTGTGAACGGCGTATGAACCGCCCGCTCGGCGAGCATTCAGGGACGAGGCGGTAGAGTTCCGCCCATTGACGCCGGTATAACGGAGGAGATCGATGACGAACACCCTTGCGACGAGAATGGCGGCCGCGATCCTGCTCACGGCCGCTACCGCTTCGACGGCGGCCACCTTCGCTGCTTTCCAGGTGAACGGGCTCGCATTCGGCGATACGCTGAATGTGCGGAAGTATCCGTCCAACCAGTCGCAGAAGCAGGCCGCCTACCCGAACGGGACGGTGCTGCAGATGACCGGAAAATGCACCGACGGGCTCGACCTGTTCGACATCGCCGGCCAGCCGAGATGGAAGCAGGAGCAGGCGGTGCGCTACCGCTGGTGCCAGGTCTGGCACGATCCGGCCCGCAACGGCGAGTTCGTCACCGGCTGGGTCTATGGCCGCTACATCACGCCGCATCGACCCTGACAATCGTCCGGCATGAAGTTCATCAGGAAAGGAATGCAAAACGGCTTGTTTCGCCACGCCGGCGGCCGCTGGTCGTACCAGAAGCGGCATCCTGGCCAATATCTGTGGAAGGCTGGACCAACCCGGTTAGTGATGCGGGCTCAAAATTTCGTGAACGGTTCAAGCGAAATTGGCCTCGGGCCTCGGCGAGTGCAACAGATTTCTGCTGAACATTGTGAATGACTGAATTTATCTCCAATAAAACGGCATCTTTGTATTGACTTGACTTGCAACGTGTCCCATCTAGTCGTGTCGACACGACTCGTGATCAACACGTTGGTGTCAAATCTGGCGTAGCCCTGCATCCTCCAAGCTAAGACGGGGCGCGTGTTCTCACACTCTTGGGGCCCGAAAACAATGGATATCGTGGATACCACTGCGAAGAGCAGTGAAATGCTGATCGAACTGACCGCGGACGTGGTTGCTGCCTATGTGAGCAACAATCCCGTGCCGGTCGGTGAACTTCCCAACCTCATCGCGGACGTTCACGCCGCGCTAGGGCGCGTCGGAACGCCGGCTGAGCAGCCGCCGGTCGACAAGCAGAAGCCGGCCGTCAATCCGAAACGTTCGGTGCATGACGACTACATCGTCTGCCTGGAAGACGGAAAGAAGTTCAAGTCGCTGAAGCGGCACCTGATGACTCACTACAATTTGACGCCCGAGCAGTATCGAGAGAAGTGGAATCTCGATCCGTCTTATCCGATGGTGGCGCCGAACTATGCCACTGCCCGGTCGCAACTGGCAAAGAAGATGGGTCTCGGCCGCAAGAAAAAGGTTGCGGCGCGCTAAGTCCCCGGGCCGCTTCGGCGGTTCGGCCATCTCGTTTCGTCAACGGCGCCCCCTGGGGCGCCGTTTTGCTTTGCGCTGGCGCTCGGCCGGCGGGACGGCGTCGATCCCGCGGAGCCGGTCGGCCGCCTGCTTCAGCGCGATATGCCGGTTGAGGTCGTAGGCCCAGTGGCCGGCAAGGCCCTTCATCCTTTCGCGCTCCAGCATCCGGGCGATCCGGCCCAGAACTGCGGCGCGCCTGGGCAAATCCGCCTTCATCACATCCACGAGGTCGATGCCGCAGAGGCATTGCAGCGCCACCAATTGTGCCGCGCTCGCCCGCGCCTCGACGCCGGCGGCCAGGAAGTCGCGGATTTCGTCTTTCAAGGACATCTTTTCCCGCTTGTTGAGAGGGAAAAGCCTACCGGCGCCGTTCCGAAGGGGGATAAAATTGGCCGCCGAATACCGGCGCGCGACGAGAAAACGTAATGTTTTCAACCCCGAAACCGGAAATATGGGTCTATCGGTTCGCTTTTTGTTCACAGCCATCCTCCTGCTTGGTATAAGAAGATATTCCTATGGAGGGTGTGGTGCAGGCTCGGACGGCATTCGCGATCAAGATGACGGAGAGGGAGTGGACGGCCGACGCGAGCGCCGATCCGCCGGCGACGGGGCGCCGCGAGGAACGGATCATGGAGGTTTGCGAGGCGATGATCGATGTCTGTGCCGCGCTCTACAGCGTTCCCAGCAAGGAGATGCGGCGGACGGGCCGCCCGGTCGCGGATGTCGGACGCGTGCGGCAGATCGCCATGTATGTCACGCATGTCGCGCTGGGGATCAGCATGCCGGAGGTCGGGCGGGGCTTCGCCCGCGATCGAACCACGGTGCGGCATGCCTGCCACCTGATCGAGGACATGCGCGACGACATCGACTTCGACCGCGCCGTGGCGATGACCGAAAGGGTGGCGCTGGCGGCGTTCAAGGCAAGGCTGGAGGTTTAGGAATGTCCGCAGGCATGGATAAGGCGGCCGCCCGCGCGCTCGCCCTGCTGTCGGCCGGGCCGGCGCTGGTCGAGCCGGCGGCGAGCGACGGCTTTCTGCTGCTGCGCAACGGAAGCGGCACGATCGCCGTCGCCAGGGCTGTCCTGGAGCAGATGGACACCTCGAAAAACCTCGCAATCCAGAGCGCGTTTTGATTCACTTGCCTTTGCTGATTTGCGCGGAGGCTGGGAATGCGAGGACAGGCGGGGTTCTGGGACATTGACGAGCGCTATGCGCGGCT
>NZ_PXYK01000061.1 GCF_003012745.1 Kumtagia ephedrae
CAACGCCGTCCGTCTTGCAAAGGGCAAGCACTCCATCAAAACCACGCGAAAGCTCGCCGGATGGGATACAAACGAACTCGCGCGAATCCTAAGCCCTGCCCGTTAACCTGGACTCGTTGCCCTGGTCGTTTCCGCCACCGCCTTGCGTTCCGGCCAAAACCCTGTATAGAGCGCGCTTCTGCCGGTCCCGGCTGGGGGCTGAACGGAGGGCCGGAGGTTTTCCAAAAAAACTTCCGCTTGAAGCCGGATGTGCTTCGGTCTCCCGTGTCTCCGCTCTCGACCGTCCATGCTCCTTTCTTCCCCCGAGGCGGCCGCAAGGTCATCGAAGGGTCAGACAGGTTGCAGAGGCTTAGCCGCCGGTGCCGGGCAGAATGTTGAAGAAAGGCAAAGACATCATGGCTCTCTACGAACATGTGTTTCTTGCCCGCCAGGACCTCTCGCAGCAGCAGGTCGACGCGCTTGTGGAGCACTACAAGGGCGTCATCTCTGCCAACGGAGGCACCGTCGGCCGGGTCGAGAACTGGGGACTGAAGTCCCTCACCTACCGGATCAAGAAGAACCGGAAGGCCTACTACACGCTGATGGACCTGAACTGCCCGCCGGCCGCGCTCAACGAGCTCGAGCGCCAGCAGGGCCTGTCCGAGGACATCCTGCGCTTCCTGACCATCAAGGTCGAGGCGCATGAGGAAGGCGTGTCGGCGATGCTGCAGAAGCGCGAAGAGCGCAGCGAGCGCGGCTTCGGTGATCGCGACCGCGGCCCGCGCAGCTTCGGCGACCGCGGCCCGCGCAGCTTCGGCGACCGCGAGGACCGTCCCCGCCGCCCGCGCGAACAGGCTGAAGGAGCCGCCGAATAATGGTCGACATCAACCAGATCCCGACGCGGCGCCCGTTCCATCGCCGCCGCAAGACCTGCCCGTTCTCCGGCGCCAACGCCCCGAAGATCGACTACAAGGACGTGCGCCTCTTGCAGCGCTACATCTCCGAGCGCGGCAAGATCGTGCCGAGCCGCATCACCGCGGTCAGCCAGAAGAAGCAGCGCGAGCTCGCCAGGGCGATCAAGCGCGCCCGCTTCCTCGGCCTGCTGCCTTACCTGGTGCGCTAAGCTAAACGCTGGGGACAGTTTACTTTTTCCGCAGAAAAGCAGGGGCAGTCGAGATCTCGGCGCCAGCGGAAAGAAAGTAAACTGTCCCCGGCACTTCACCCCCCGCGACGGGCGCGGCGGGTCGAAACACAAATCCCGAGTTGGGGCGTTCTTTCGCCCCTAACTGCCGCAACGGGCAGGACAGCGACCCCGGCACGACCAGTTGCCCACGCTTCCCCGTCCGTTTCCACCAATTGCCGCCCCGGCGGCACGCTGAAAGGAACAGAGACATGGAAGTCATCCTACTCGAACGCATTTCCCGCCTCGGCCAGATGGGCGACACCGTCAAGGTCAAGGACGGCTTTGCCCGCAACTTCCTGCTGCCCAAGGGCAAGGCGCTGCGCGCCAACGAGGCCAACAAGAAGAAGTTCGAAGGCCAGCGCTCGCAGCTCGAGGCGCGCAACCTCGAGCGCAAGTCGGAAGCCCAGCAGATCGCCGACAAGCTCGACGGCAAGAGCTTCATCATCGTGCGCTCGGCCGGCGAAACCGGCCAGCTCTACGGCTCGGTGTCGACCCGCGACATCGCCGACCTGCTCACCGCCGAGGGCTTCTCCGTCAACCGCAACCAGGTCGAACTCAACCAGCCGATCAAGACCATCGGCCTGACCAATGTGGCGATCGCGCTGCATCCGGAAGTGGAGTCCACCGTCACCCTCAACATCGCCCGCTCGACCGAAGAGGCGGAGCGCCAGTCGCGCGGCGAGACGCTGACCACCGCCGAGGCGATCTACGGCGAGGACATCAACGAGAACGCCCGGCCGGACAATTTCTTCGACCCGGCCACCGAGGAAGAAGTCGAAGGCTGACCGCCCGACTCGCTTGCGAACGCAAAAAGGCCCGGGCCGACCGCTCGGGCCTTTTTCATGCGCGGGCTTCCGCCGTTTCTGCTTTGTTCACATGTGCGCCGCAACCCGCTAAGCTTGGCCGTGATTCGCGAAAAACGCCTGGCTTCCGGTCAAGGGCAAATCTTTCCACCGGGACCCGCGATCTGTGAATCCAGTGTACCGAGACGGATAGTTTCCCACTCGTGCCGCGGCTTCTGGTAACCCGGACCGGCAGGGGTTCCAGAGGGCAGCATGGCAGAGGCAGCGCGAAAACTCAGCGTGGCGGAGACACCGCTCTATCGCGAGGCGCCGAACAACATCGAGGCCGAGCAGGCGCTGCTCGGCGCCATCCTGGTCAACAACGACGCCTTCTACCGCGTCTCCGACTTCCTCAAGGCCTCGCATTTCTACGAGCCGCTGCACCGCAAGATATTCGACGTCGCCGGCGACATGATCCGCATGGGCAAGGCGGTGACGCCGGTCACGCTGAAGACCTTCCTGCCGGCCGAGGAGAAGGTCGGCGACATGACGGTCGCGCAATATGTCATACGGCTGGCCGCCGAGGCGGTCACCGTCATCAACGCCTCCGACTACGGCCGCGCCATCTACGATCTCGCCACCCGCCGGGCACTGATCACGGTGGGCGAGGACATGGTGAACATCGCCTATGACGCGCCGGTCGACATGTCGCCGCAGGCGCAGATCGAGGACGCCGAACGGCGGCTGTTCGAGCTCGCCGAGACAGGCCGCTACGACGGCGGCTTCGAGAGTTTTTCCGACGCCATCAAGACGGCGATCGACATGGCGAGCGCGGCCTATATGCGCGACGGGCATCTGTCCGGCATCGCCACCGGCCTGCGCGACCTCGACAACCGCATGGGCGGCCTGCAGCCGTCGGACCTGATCGTGCTGGCCGGACGGCCAGGCATGGGCAAGACCTCGCTGGTCACCAACATCGCCTTCAACGTAGCGCATGCCTACGAGCCGGCGCAGCAGGCCGACGGCTCGTTCAAGGCGGCCAATGGCGGCGTGGTCGGCTTCTTCTCGCTGGAAATGTCGTCGGAGCAGCTCGCCACCCGCATCATCTCCGAGCAGGCGGAGGTCCCCTCCTCCAAGATCAGGCGCGGCGACCTGACCGAGGCGGATTTCGAAAAACTGGTCGGCTGCACGCAGATGCTGCAGAAGATCCCGCTGTTCATCGATTCGACCGGCGGCATCTCGATCGCCCAGCTGGCCGCCCGCGCCCGCCGGCTGAAACGCCAGCGCGGCCTCGACGTCATCGTCATCGACTACATCCAGCTGATGACCGGCTCGTCGAAGCGCGCGAACGAGAACCGCGTGCAGGAGATCACCGAGATCACCACCGGGCTGAAGGCGCTGGCCAAGGAACTGGCCGTGCCGATCATCGCGCTGTCGCAGCTGTCGCGCCAGGTGGAAAGCCGCGAGGACAAGCGGCCGCAGCTCTCGGACCTGCGCGAATCAGGCTCGATCGAGCAGGACGCCGACGTTGTGATCTTCGTCTACCGCGAGGAGTATTATCTCAAGAACAAGGAGCCGAAGCCCGGCACCGACGAATATCTGAAATGGGAAGGCGAGATGAACGAGGCGCGCGGCAAGGCGGAAGTGATCGTTGCAAAACAGCGCCACGGCCCGACGGGAATGGTGTCGCTGGCCTTCCAGGGCGAGTTCACCCGCTTCTCCGATCTTGCCGAGGAGCATCATTTGCCGGATCGGTTCGAATGAGTGGCGTCCAGCATGGCTAGGCTGGCGGGACAGCACCCCCCTCTGTCCTGCCGACATTTCCGAACGAGTGACGTCACGTGGCTAAACCCCGCGTCCAGTTCATCTGCCAGGCCTGCGGCAATGTCAGCTCGCGCTGGGCGGGCAAGTGCGACGCCTGCGGCGAGTGGAACACGCTC
>NZ_PXYK01000062.1 GCF_003012745.1 Kumtagia ephedrae
TGTGAACCGGCGTGCAAAGTTGACCCCCTAGGCGGGGTTATCGGCGTCCAAAATTGACCCCCCTCATTGGTTCGTTCTGCGACCATCCGTTCGGTTTTTCGAGCGGATGGAGAGGGGATGAAGTCGGTGGATTCGATCGCCCGGGTGCGGCGCGCTTTCTACGTCCAGGGCTGGTCGCTGAAGCGGATCAGCCGCGAGCTGCACCTGTCGCGCAACACGATCCGCAAGATCCTTAGGTCGGACGAGACGGAGTTCACGTACGAGCGTGAACGCCAGCCCATGCCCAAGATCGGCCCGTGGCAGGATCAGCTCGACGCGCTGCTCGGCGGCAACCAGGGCAAGCCCGGGCGCGAGCGGCTGACCCTGATCCGCATCTACGAGGAGTTGCGGGCGCTCGGCTATGAAGGCGGCTACGACGCGATCCGGCGCTATGCGAAGGGTTGGGTCAGGGCGCGCGGTTCGGCGATGGCGGAAGCCTACGTGCCGCTGCTGTTCCCGCCTGGCGAGGCGTATCAGTTCGACTGGAGCCACGAGATCGTGCTGATCGACGGCGTGACGGTGACCGTGAAGGTCGCCCATGTCCGGCTCTGCCACAGCCGCATGATGTTCGTCAGAGCCTATCCGCGCGAGACCCAGGAGATGGTGTTCGACGCGCATGACCGGGCCTTCGCCTTCTTCGGCGGCGCCTGCACGCGCGGCATCTACGACAACATGAAGACCGCGGTGGAGACGGTGTTCGTCGGCAAGGACCGGCAATACAATCGTCGCTTCCTGCAGATGTGCAGCCACTACCTGGTGCAGCCGGTGGCCTGCACGCCGGCGTCGGGCTGGGAGAAGGGTCAGGTCGAGAACCAGGTCGGGCTCGTCCGCGAGCGCTTCTTCACTCCGCGCCTGCGCTTCAAGACCTACGCCGAGCTGAACGCCTGGCTCGCCGACAAATGCGTCGCCTGGGCAAAGGCGCATCGCCACGTCGAGCAGCCGGAGCGCACGATCTGGGAGGTGTTCGAGGCCGAGCGTGGCAGCCTCGTTCCCTATGCCGGCCGCTTCGACGGCTTCCACGCCTTGCCGGCATCGGTGTCGAAGACCTGCACGGTGCGCTTCGACAACAACAAATACTCGGTGCTGTCGACAGCGGTCGGTCGTCCGGTCGAGGTCCAGGCCTATGCCGAACGTATCGTCATTCGCCAGGATGGCGTGATCGTCGCCGAGCATGCCCGCTGCTTCGGTCGCAACGAGACCATCTATGATCCCTGGCACTATGTGCCGGTGCTTGCCCGCAAGCCCGGCGCCTTGCGCAACGGCGCTCCCTTCCAGGACTGGGAGTTGCCGCCGGCAATGGAGCGGGTGCGCCGCCGGTTGAAGGCAGCCGATGACGGCGATCGGCAGATGGTCTCGATCCTGACCGCGGTTCTCGGCGATGGGCTCGATGTTGTCGAGGCCGCCTGCCAGCAGGCGCTTGCCGAGAATGTCTGCTCCTCGGCCGTCATCCTCAACATCCTGGCCCGGCGCCGCGATCCGGCCCCGGCCGTCACCATCACCACCCCGGACGCACTTCGCCTGCAGCATGAGCCGCAGGCCGACTGCGCCCGCTACGACACGCTCAGGAGGGCAAGCTGATGGAACGCACTCAGGTTCTGGAACTGATGGGGACGCTGAAGCTCTACGGCATGCGCGGCGCCTATGACGAGGTCATGGCCACCGGCATCAAGCGTCAGCACGAGCCACCCAGGATCGTCGGCGACCTGCTCACCGCCGAGATATCGGAGAAGCAGGCACGATCGATCAAATACCAGCTCACCGTCGCCAAGCTGCCGCTGGCCAAGGACATCGAGGACTTCGACTTTGACGGCACACCGGTCAACGAAGCGCTGATGCGCGAACTGGCCAGCGGGAACTTCGTTGCCGACCAGCGCAACGCCGTGCTGATCGGCGGCACCGGGACGGGCAAGTCGCATCTGGCCATCGGCCTTGCCCGCGCCCTGATCCGCAACGGATCGCGCGGCCGCTTCTTCAACGTCGTCGATCTCGTCAACCGGCTCGAGACCGAGCACCGCAACGGCAAGCAGGGCCGCATCGCCGACTATCTCACCCGCCTCGACTTCACCGTCTTCGACGAACTGGGCTATCTGCCCTTCGCCCAGGCCGGCGGCCAGCTGCTGTTCCATCTGATCAGCCGGCTCTACGAGCGGACCTCGATCATCGTCACCACCAACCTGGCCTTCGGCGAGTGGCCGTCCGTCTTCGGCGACGCCAAGATGACCACCGCGCTGCTCGATCGGCTCACCCATCATTGCGAGATCATCGAGACCGGCAACGAATCCTGGCGCTTCAAGAACCGATCTCAAAGCTAAAGCCAGGGAGTCAAATCAACGCGCCCGACCGGGCTGCGCAACCCCGACCAGCTCTACCCGGTCGGGCGCTCAACGTCGTGCACCAAAAGGGGGTCAAAATTGGACGCCGATCCGGGGTCAGTTTTGCAAGCCGTTTGACA
>NZ_PXYK01000063.1 GCF_003012745.1 Kumtagia ephedrae
CCGGTACACCGCGCCAGTCTGTTCATGCATGACCAATCACTCCAAAGGATGTGACCAGTCATGAATCACGGCAAACCGCGGCAGGAAATCAAAATCTCAATACGTTAACCTGAACTCGCTGCCGTGCGGAAACGACGGCGATCGCCTGGAAGGATGGTCCCGGCTCACCAGCCCACAGGCCGCGGTCCTCCGCTCTCCGGCGGCTTGGGGAAGAAGGCGGCGTCGCCGAAACGTTTTCCGAAGATGAGGTCGTACTGCAGGTAGCGGTAGTCGCGGATGAGCGGGTCGAGCTGCTCGCTGCGCGCCCAGTTCGGCGTCTCGGTGCCGGCCCGCGCCACCAGCATGTTGCGGTCGACGGCGAGGAAGCGGTCGTGCACGGCGCCGAGGAAGCCGGTGTAGTAGGGATGGCTGAAGCCGGCCGTCCGCATCAGGTGCAGCGGCAGGAAGGCCGGGCTGATCGAGCCGAGATCCTTGACCGCGCCGGTGCGGTTCGACCACAGCACCAGCGGCGTCTCGTGCTCCAGCGCCAGCGTCTCCAGCGGCGCGTTGCGGTCCGCCACGTAGCCCTTCATGAAGCCGGTCTCGACGAAGACCTGGCCGAGAGGCGGCAGGTGATCGCCGAAGAAGGCGATGATCGTCGGCCGCTGGCGCTTGCTCGCCCAGTCGATCAGCCGTGCCAGGCTCTCGTCGGCGTCGGCGATGCCGGTGGCAAAGGTGCGCAGCGCGCCGCGTGCCGCCTCGCTCATCGGCCCGTCGACCGCGATCCTGGAATCGGGATAGCGGTTCGGCTCGTAGGGGCCGTGGCCTTGCAGCGTGACGGCGAAATAGAAGAACGGCCGCACCGTCCATTCCGCCTCGCGGATGATGGCGTCGACGAATGCGGTGTCGGCGGCGAGCGGTCCGCGCTTTTCCAGCGGCGGCAGCGATTCCTCTGACAGGAAGCGATCGAAGCCGAAGGCGTGGTAGACGCTGGAGCGGTTCCAGAACCATCCGGCGAACGGATGGAAGGCGCGCGTGGAATAGCCCTCGCTCTTCAGGAACGTCGCCAGCGACGGCATCGGCGCGCGCACATATTGCTGGTAGGGTATGCTGCCATAGGGCAGGAAGGCGTTGGAGAAGCCGGTCAGCGCCTCGAACTCGACATTGGCGGTCATGCCGCCGAATTCCGGCGACAGCACATGGCCGGAGCCGAGCGCGCGCACGGTCGGCATCGGGTCGGGCGTCACCGTGGTGGCGGGCAGGCGGGTCGGATCCCAGAAGGATTCGCTCATCACCACGATGATGTCCGGCTTCTCGGCCGGCGCGGCGAGCGGCGCGGGCGCGGCGCCGGCGATGGCCTTGATCGCCTCTTCCGAATAGCCCTTCGGCGCCGCCACCTTGGCCATCGGCACGTTGAGCGCGAAGGCGATGGCGAAGCCGTTGCTGTTGTAGTTCTCTTTCTGGTCCCACATCACCGGCGAGATCTGCAGCCGGTCGCGGGCCCAGGAGAAGGTGGCGTAGTCCATCAGCGAGCCGAAGAACACCAGCGCCGGCAGCGCCACCGCCAGCCTGGACAGGCGCGCTCGGAAAGTCAGCCGCGGCGCCCGCCGCCGCCAGAACCGCCAGGCCACGATCAGCAGCACGATCGCCAGCACGGCGGCTGCCGCGAACGCCACGGCCGTACCGGGGCGCTGGCGCACCAGCAGCGGCAGCAGCTCGACGATCTGCCGGGCATAGAGGAAGTCGGTCGGATAGAGCGGGTCGCCGAGATAGAAGGCCTTCTGCTGACCGACGAAGGCGAGCCCGAGCGCCACCGGCGCGAGCAGGAACAGCGCGTGATACGGGCGCCCGAGCAGGGCGTCGAGGAACACGATCAGCAGCGCGAACAGCACGATCGTCGTCCAGCCCGGCCGGAACGGCTGCTGGAAGAACAACAGCGTCTGCTCGAGCGAGCCGCGGGCGGTCAGCTCGACGGCGAACACCAGCAGCGCCGCGATCAGCAGCAGGGCGGCGACCGATCCGCACAGCTTCATCGGGCCGCGCCGGACGGCCGGACGGACGCCCGATGCGGACGGCTTCGCCGGCTCGATGTTCGACTGGCCAGAACTCAAGGCACGCTTCCTCAATCGATGTCGCGACGCCTGTCGCTCATCCGTCATGGTAATGTCATCCAGTTTTCACAAAAATCCAGAGCTTTGGCCAAATTGCGGTACGGTTTGCGCGCCGGCGAAGGATTTCGGCAACAGCTTGGCCCCCGAATCGCCCCAGGGGAATCGCTTCAGGTTAATTCTGGGTCTGCCTGAGGAGGGTTTCGAGGTAGTGCTGATTGAGGTTTGCCTTTTTGCGTCTGACCTTGAGGCTGTGCTTGTCGTTTGCGGCGCGCACCATG
>NZ_PXYK01000064.1 GCF_003012745.1 Kumtagia ephedrae
CAAGGATTCGAGCAGGCCGAGCATGGTGCCCGCGGCAAAGCAGAACATGCCGGCGTTCCAGTAGAAGCTGCCGGCGGCGACATAGCTCTCGGCGCGCGCCAGGTCAGGCTTCTCGACGAAGCGCAGCACGTCGGTGCCGGAGGCCTCGATGTAGCCGTAGCCGGTCTCCGGCCGGGTCGGGCGGATGCCGAAGGTGACGAGCCGGCCCTGGCGGGCGAGCGCGGCCGCCTCTTCGGCCGCCGCGACGAAGGCCGGCACATCGGTCACCATATGGTCGGCCGGCAGCACGATCATCACCGCGTCGCGGCCATGCGCCTCCTCCACGGCAAGCGTGGCGGCGGCGATGGCCGCCGCCGTGTCGCGGCCTTCCGGCTCGAGCAGATAGGTGAGCCGCGGCGCGGCGAGCCCGGTGTCGCGATACTCGTCCTCGCTGACGAACAGCAGATCGCGGTTGGTGACGGTGAGGATATCGGCGACGCCCGGGATCGCCAGGGCGCGGCGATAGGCGTGCCGCAGCAGCGACTGGCCGTCGCCCATCTCGATCAGCGGTTTTGGATGGCCCTCGCGCGACAATGGCCAGAGCCGCGAGCCGGCGCCGCCGCTGATGATCACTGGTACGATGCTCACTGGCCTGCTCCGCAAAGCGTTTCGTTGGTGTCGGGAAACCGTTCGATCGCCGCCAGCCCCGCCGCCAGCAGGGCTGCGGCGCGCTCGGGCGTCGGCGCGGCGGCATAGCAGCGCATCTCCGGCGCGTTGCCGGAGGGCCTGAGATGGATCATGCCGCCGCCGTCGAGATGGATCCGCAGGCCGTCGATGTCGTCGATGCGGGTGGCCGTGCCGATCGGGCCGAGGATGCCGTCCACAGCGTCGGGCGAGGCCCGCAGCGCCGCCATCAGCCGGTCGCTGTCGGCGCGCGAAAAATTCTCGACGCGGCCGCTGACGCAGGCCGGCAGGGCGAGATCGTCGAACAGCTTCGACAACGGCAGCCCATGCGCGCCTGCCGCGGCGAAGGCGCAGAGCAGCGGCAGCACGCTGTCGCGCGTCGGCAACGCGTCGAGCCGGGCGGCGCCGAGATCGACCGCGGAGCCGAGCAGCAGGCCGCCATTCGCCTCGAAGCCGAGCACGCGGGTGAAGCCGCGACTTGCCGCCGTGTCCATGCCCTCCAGCACGAAGGGCGAGCCGACCCTGGTGCGGATCACCGCGAAGCCGAAACGGTCGTCGATGCCGGGATTGGACGACACCGGCGTCACCACGGCATCGGCCTCGAGCAGGCGCGCCGCCACCAGCCCGAGCGCGTCGCCGCGAACGATCCGGCCCGTCTCGTCGGCAAGCAGCGGCCGGTCGCCGTCGCCGTCGGTCGAGACGATCGCATCGAGCCGATGCCGCCGCGACCAGTGCGCCAGCCGTTCCGCCGTCGCCGCGTCGATCGCCTCGGTGTCGACGGCGACGAAACCGTCGCTGGCGCCGAGCTCGACCACCTCGGCGCCGAGGCCCGCCAGCAGCCCGGCCAGAAGGTCGGCGGCGACCGAGCTGTGCCGCCACAGCCCGACGCGCCGCGCGCGCAGGATCGGCGACGGGAAGGCGGCCCGGTAGCGGGCGGCGTAGCGATCCCGCGCCGCCGCGTCCGGCGCCGGCAAAGCCGCAAGCCTGGCCGGCACAGCTGCCGGCGCGGCCGCCGCCAGCGCCGCGATCGCCCGTTCGTCGGCCTTGTCGATCTCGCCGTCCGGCCGGTAGAATTTGAGCCCGTTGCGGTCGGCCGGAATGTGCGAGCCCGTCACCATCACCGCCGGCGCCTGCAGGCTCATGGCGTGAAAAGCCAATGCCGGCGTCGGCAGCACGCCGCAATAGACCGGCGCAAAGCCCGCCGCGGCGAGCGCCGCCAGCGTCTGGCGCGTCAGCTCCGGGCTGCTGTCGCGGCGGTCGCTGCCGACGAACACCGCGCATCCGCGAGCCGCCCGCCCCGCCTCCGCAAGATGGGCGGCAAAAGCCGAAACATGCACGTAGCCAGGCCCCGAAAGGAGATCCGTCGCCAGACCGCGAAGCCCGCTTGTTCCGAAAGCAACCATTCAACCCCGT
>NZ_PXYK01000065.1 GCF_003012745.1 Kumtagia ephedrae
TCAACGCGCCCGACCGGGCTGCGCAACCCCGACCAGCTCTACCCGGTCGGGCGCTCAACGTCGTGCACCAAAAGGGGGTCAAAATTGGACGCCGATCCGGGGTCAGTTTTGCAAGCCGTTTGACAGCGTGTCCTCCACCGACGACAGCAGCCAGCGCGAATCGCGCCATACATCCTCGATTTCGGGGCTTGGAGTGGCGATCCCGTAAAAGTCCGCGGCCGTGCGGAAGGTCGATTTCGTGCCGCTGCGATCCGTCACCACGAACTGATTTTGGCTGTCCTTCTGGATACGCAGGAAGGATTCGCGCTCTGTGACGAAATATTCGCCGCTTTCATACGTCTCGCCGCTCGAACAGGACGGCGGCAACGGCGAAGCGGTCACGACCGTGCAATCGATCAGTTCCTCGCCATTCAGCAGGTAGACGTCATTGGCGTCGAAGGCAGGCACGCCGTTTTTAGGGCTCGCCCTCTCGATGACGTCAAACCCGTCAATGCCCCAGCCGTAACCAAGCCAGCCCTGATAGAGCCCTCCGGTCTTGGTCTTGCGCAGCGAATTGTAGCTCAGCGATATGGCGGGCTCGAGCCCCCGAAAGGCCGGCACGTCGATATCGACCTCATAGGTCAGATTGCCTGCATTGCCGGCGCGCGCCGCTCCCGCGCCCTCTGCCGTAGCTTTCAAATCCGGAGACGGTGCCGCAGACACCGGCTCTTCCGATGCCATAGTGGCTGCCTGGTCCGGCGCAATCGGCTCGTCTGTTTCTGCGGCGCTATCATCTGGCTCGGTATCCTCAACTGCTTGAGGATCCCCGGTAGCCTCTCCGCTCGGCTGCTCTTCCTCCCCCGCCAGCCCGGCGCCGTCATTGCCGAGTCCTTGCGGTTGAGGCAGCGCTGGCACATCCCCGGCTAGCGGCGATCCCGGAACCTCCGGTGTCTGAGCCGACCCACCACTCGGCACCAACGCAGCAAAGATAGCCAAGCCAATAGAAAGCCACAGCCACCGAAAACGGCGAGCCAGCATGATTCTCCCCCACCCATATTGCCCAAGCAGGAGCGCGCCACAAGCGTGGGAAAGTGTCAACAGGCAACAACCATAGCGAGAGTTTGTCCACAACTCCGCAGCGCTGCTTCTTGTTAGATCTTCCTGCAAGCGCTGGCGGAGCCCCTGACGTCGACGTGCAGCGCAAGATGGTCGGCTTTGTCGCCGATTACCGGGCGGACTATGGCGAGAAGTCACCGGTGCGGCTGGTGGAGCGTTCGATGTTTGAAGAGATCAGGTGACCTGAGACCCTGAACTTCCCCCAGATTTGGGTAGAGTCCGTCGATCAGGGAGACGAACGATGCGACCCTCGCGGTTCACGGAAGAGCAGATCATCGGAATGCTGAAGGAGCAGGAGGCCGGTGCGAGACGGCGGATGTCTGCCGTAAGCACGGCATCTCGGCAGCGACGTTCTACAGCAAGGCCAAGTTCGGCGGGATGGAGCCTGGTTGAAGAAGCTGCTGGTCGAGCAGTTGCTCGACAACGCGATCCTGAAGGATGTCGCCGCCCGATGCGAAGCGGGAGGCGGTGGCTCATGCCTGCGAAGTGCATGGGGTGAGCCACCGTCGGGCGTGCCAGGCTCCGAACATCGACCGTTCGACGGTGCGCTACAAAACCAGTACCCGCCCGAACGACGCTCGGTTCCGTGGAGGCAATGACGGCCATAGCGGCGGAGCGCCGGCGGTTCGGCTACCCCAGGAGCCACATCATGCTGGACCGACAGCGCATCGTGATGAACCAGAAGAAGCTGCGGCGCCTCTACCGGGAGGAGAAGCTGCAGGTGGACACCTCGAACTACCGGCATTCGCGGCGTGTTTTGTCTCGCTGAGGTGTGGCGCGGCCCGATGAGCGGCGATCGCGTCGGGTTTGGTCGATGAGATTGCTGCTGGACGCCGATTTCGGCGTCGC
>NZ_PXYK01000066.1 GCF_003012745.1 Kumtagia ephedrae
TATCATGCGCTTCTTCAAGTCCACATTGCCGAAGAACTGGAAATCCTTCCGCGACACCGTCAACGACAATTTCCACATCGTCAGACCCGAGGCTTTTCGGGTCGTCGGGTAGGCGGGGTATTACTTTTTTCGGCCCGCGCGACCTTTGAACTGCTGCGGCCTTTCTGCCGAAAGAAAGTAAACTGTCCCCTGAGCATACGTCGTCCTCGCCACGCCCTGCATCGCAGTCTGGCCATTGAGAAGATCGGGAAGACGGGCGGCCGCAGGATCGCTCATCTAATTTTTTATGCGACCTTTCGGCCGCCCGTCCGGTGCTTCTTCGCCGCTTCATTTCCGGGTCATGGGATCGTACTCGCTACTCCGACTTAAGCGACGCCGGCGATATCCCGCTCATGACGGCTCCTCAGGCCATACCGGAGCCCCGTCCCGCTCAAGGACGGGATCGTTGGAAACTCTGAAGCAGCGCCGGACCTCGCGGCCACGTTAGCCGCTACCTTCCGGACACCGGCCCCTCCCCGCAAACCACCGTCATGATCGGCGTTCCCGCAGGAGGGACTGCCGGCAAGGATAAGGGAGGTGGAGAGGCAGGGGATAAAATGCCGCGAAAAGCACCTGCCGCTTCGCCGCGAGCTTCGCGGCGAAGACAGGTAAGTGCCGGGGACAGTTTACTTTTTTCCGCCAGCGCAAGCCTTGGGACGCCGCCGCTTTTCTGCGGAAAGAAAATAAACTGTCCCCCTGAGCCCATCCGCGCGAGCGCGGCAGCGCGCTGCTTTCTGCGCAAACATACAAGACTGGCTGCCGCGATGGCCAAGCCCTGCAAGCCGACCGAGAAAGCCAGACACACGGACCGGACTTTTGCTTCGCCGGCGCGTCCGCGCGAGCCACGGATCGGCCGTTCCGGCGCATTTTTGGAAAACCCATCCTGCCGGCGGCGCGCTTTTGAAATTCCCTCGCTCATATAATTCCACAAAATCTGTAGAGTTTATGCTGAAAGATCGATCCTGCCGGGAGCATGGAATGTCGAGGAAGCTTGTGGTGGGCGTGTCGGGGAACGTGACGCGCCCCTCGAAGACGAAGGCCTTCGTCGATCATATCGCCGGCCGGCTGGCGACAGCCATAGGAGCCGCGTCGAACACCTTCGACATCGAGGATCTCGGCCCGTCGCTCGGCGGCGCCAGGCGGCTTGCCGATCTCGACCCGGCCGCCGTGAACCTCGTCGAGCAACTCCTGGGCGCCGACGTCCTGGTGGTCGGATCGCCGACCTACAAGGGCAGCTACACCGGCCTGTTCAAGCACTTCTTCGATCTCATCGAGCCGGCATCGCTGCGCGGCAAGCCCGTCATCCTGGCAGCCACCGGCGGCGGCGAGCGCCATTCGCTGATCGTCGAGCACCAGCTCCGGCCGCTGTTCGGCTTCTTCGAGGCGCTGACCGTTCCGACCGCGATCTACGCTTCCGACAAGGATTTCGCCGGCGGCGCGCTGGCGTCCGAAGCGATCCGCGCCCGCGCCGACCAGGCGGTGGCCGAGGCGAGCCGGATCGTCGGCGGCCCGGCCCGCGTCAGCCTCGCCGCCTGAGCCGGACGCGCCCCGCAAGCGCGTCCGGCCGGCGGGCACTCGTCTTCGCCCAGGCGGCAAAACCAGCCATCGCCCACGGCAGCCTGTTCGACCCTCGCCGCCCAATGGCGAGGCGCCCGGCTGGTCGGCGTCCGACGACGATTTGCCGCCGCAATTCGCGGCGACCAGGGGAATCGCTTCAGGTTAATTCTGGGTCTGCCTGAGGAGGGTTTCGAGGTAGTGCTGATTGAGGTTTGCCTTTTTGCGTCTGACCTTGAGGCTGTGCTTGTCGTTTGCGGCGCGCACCATGTT
>NZ_PXYK01000067.1 GCF_003012745.1 Kumtagia ephedrae
GCTGGATCACAGCGCCTTTTCGAGTTCGGGCAGGATTGTGAAGAGGTCGCCGACGAGGCCGTAGTCGGCGACCTGGAAGATCGGCGCCTCCTCGTCCTTGTTGATGGCGACGATCACCTTGGAGTCCTTCATGCCGGCGAGATGCTGGATGGCGCCGGAGATGCCGACGGCGATGTAGAGCTGCGGCGCCACCACCTTGCCGGTCTGCCCGACCTGCCAGTCGTTCGGCGCATAGCCGGCGTCGACCGCGGCACGGCTGGCGCCGACGGCCGCACCCAGCTTGTCGGCCACCGGCAGGATCACCTCCTGGAACTTTTCCGACGAGCCCAGCGCCCGCCCGCCCGAGATCACGATCCTGGCCGAGGTCAGCTCCGGGCGGTCGCTCTCCGACAGCCGGTTCTCGACGAAGGACGACAGGCCCGGATCGGCCGCCGCATTGACGCTCTCCACCGCAGCCGACCCGCCCTCGCCGGCCGCCTGGAAGCTGGCGGTGCGGATGGTGATCACCTTCCTGGCCTCGCCCGACTGCACCGTCTGGATGGCGTTGCCGGCATAGATCGGCCGCTTGAAGGTGTCGGCCGAGACGATCTCGACGATCTCCGAAATCTGCGCCACGTCGAGCAGCGCGGCGACGCGCGGCGCCACGTTCTTGCCCGAGGCGGTGGCCGGGGCGACGATCGTGTCGTAATCGCCGGCCAGCGACACCACCAGCGCCGCCAGCGGCTCGGCCAGCCGCTCGGCCAGCTCGTCCGCCTCGGCCAAGAGCACCTTTCGCGCGCCCTGCAGTCTTGCGGCGGCGTCGGCGGCCGCCTTGGCGCCCTTGCCGGCGACCAGGATGTCGACGTCGGCGCCGATCTTAAGCGCGGCGGAGAGCGCCTTGGCGGTCTGGTCGGACAGGCTCGCATTGTCGTGTTCGGCGATAAGCAGAATGGCCATTTCTTCTTTTCCCTTACGGTGCGGCGGGGCCAAATTCACGTCAGGCCGAGCCGAAAATGGTGCGGTACGAGAACCGGAGCGAAGCGTATGTCAGTACGTGAGCACCGGAAGCGGAGGACCGCGCCATTTGCAGGCCGGCCTCACGTGAATTTTCCTACAGCACGCCGGCTTCGTTCTTCAGCTTGTCGACCAGCTCGGCGACGCTCTTGACCTTGACGCCGGCCTTGCGGCCGCCCGGCTCCTCGGTCTTCAACACCTTCAGCCGCGGCGTCACGTCGGCGCCGAAATCGGCAGCCGTCTTCTCCTCCAGCGGCTTCTTCTTGGCCTTCATGATGTTGGGCAGCGAGGCATAGCGCGGCTGGTTCAACCGCAAATCCGTGGTCACGATCGCCGGCAGCTTCAGCTCGATCGCCTGCAGCCCGCCGTCGACCTCGCGGGTGACCCTGGCCGTCCCGCCGTCGATCTCCACCTTGGAGGCAAACGTGCCCTGCGCCCAGCCGAGCAGCGCGGCCAGCATCTGCCCGGTCTGGTTGGCGTCGTCGTCGATCGCCTGCTTGCCCAGAATCACCAGGCCGGGCTGCTCGGCCTCCGCCACGCCCTTCAGCACCTTGGCCACGCCCAGCGGCTCGACCTCGCCCTCGACCTTCACCAGGATCGCCCGGTCCGCCCCCATCGCCAGCGCCGTGCGCAGCGTCTCGGCCGCCTGCGCCGGGCCGATCGACACCACCACGATCTCCTCGGCCTTGCCGGCCTCCTTCAGCCGGATCGCCTCCTCCACCGCGATCTCGTCGAACGGGTTCATCGACATCTTCACATTGGCCAGCTCGACCCCGGACCCGTCCGACTTAACCCGGATCTTCACATTGTAGTCCACTACCCGCTTCACGGGGACCAGAACCTTCATG
>NZ_PXYK01000068.1 GCF_003012745.1 Kumtagia ephedrae
ATCGCATATGAGTTGTATCGGAGCGGCAGACAACTCTGCGTCGTCATGTATGGACGGCCCCGCTTGGGCAAGAGGCAAATGGCAGTTACGGCGCAAGTCTGGAGCGGTCATGTATTCGGCCTTTGATGGCGGTCGATATGTGACCGCTGGCCCGCAAGGGTTACGCGGATCGGGTTCCAATCATTCCGGCGCGCTCTTCGGCGCGATGACGAAGCGGAGTGTTCCGATCCAGGTCCTGACCATTTTGCCGTGCTGCTTTTTGCTCCTTACGACGTTCGGGCCGGAGCGCGGCTTATGCCGCGCTCGGTGCCCTGTATTCCTGACCCGAGGTGAGCATCGCCCAAATGATTCGGGCCGTTTTTGCCGCCTGAGCGACGAGGGCAACCTTCACTGGCCTGCGGGCCAGAATGCCACGGAGCCACGGCGAAGCTGATCCGGGCTTGGCTCGCACCTGGCGTAGCCACGAACTGGCGCCGAGCACCAGCAGTCGTCGCACGCCGGTGTCGCCGGCGCGGCTGATCTTGCCTGTCAGCCTATGCTTGCCGCCGGTATCGTGGTTCTTGCGCGTCAGCCCGAGCCAGGCGGCGAAATCCCTGGCCGAGCCGAACTGTCGACCTTCGCCGACCGCGGCGACGACGGCATGGGCGGTGATCGGCCCGACACCTGGGATTGCCATCAGCCTGGAAGCGGCGCGATCCTGTCTGACCTCGGCCAGGATCTGCTTGTCGAGTTGTGCAATCTCGGTGCCGCGTGCGCGCCACTGCCTGGCCAGCGCGACCAGACAGCCGGCAAGGGCGGCGGGGATGGCCGGATCGGCTGCCTCGATCCGCAGCACCAATGCCGCAATCCCGGCCGCCCCCTTGTTGCCTGTGAGGCCCATCTCGTAGAGCAGGCCGCGCATGGCATTGGCCGACTGTGTGCGCTGGCGCACCAAAAGATCACGGGCCCGGTGGATTGCACGGGCGCATTGTTGTGCGACCGTCTTGACCGGCACGAAGCGCATGGTCGGCCGGCTCACCGCCTCGCAGCACGCTTCCGCGTCGCGGGCGTCGTTCTTGTTGCGCTTCACATAGGCCTTCACGTAGCTCGGTGGCATCAGTCTGACTTCATGGCCCAAGCTTTGCAGCTCACGGCCCCAATGATGGGCGGAGCCACAGGCTTCCATGCCAATCAGCGCCGCCGGCTGCCGCGCAAAGAAGGTCAGCATCTGACCGCGACGCAACTGCCGCTGCACGACCACTCGCCCGGCCGCATCGACCCCGTGCACCTGAAACACGTTCTTGGCCAAATCTATTCCAAATCTGATAGTTTGCATCGCGGACGGTCTCCTTCGCTGAGTCCAACAGCTCCAGCTTGGCACATTCGATGCCGTGAGGGGCCGTCCACCCATCATTCCGGGGCCGCG
>NZ_PXYK01000069.1 GCF_003012745.1 Kumtagia ephedrae
TGGACACCTCGAACTACCGGCATTCGCGGCGTGTTTTGTCTCGCTGAGGTGTGGCGCGGCCCGATGAGCGGCGATCGCGTCGGGTTTGGTCGATGAGATTGCTGCTGGACGCCGATTTCGGCGTCGCGGCGGCGGTTTGGGTCGCTTTCGCCGTCATGCGGGCGCGGTTCGCCTCTGGTGCCAGACGAAGCGGGTGAGGTTGTAGGCCAGATTGGCCATGCCGATCTTCGTTCTCGCCCGGGCGATGCCGATCGTGCGCACGAACAGGCCCATGCGGGATTTCTGCTGCGCGAAGACGTGCTCGACGAAGGCGCGGATCTTTGAGCGGCGGCCGTTGGCGCGCGACGTTGCCTCGCTCATCGGCCGGCCCTTCGGCTTCTTGTGGTGGATGTCGGAGACGTAGCCGTTCTTCTCCAGCCACGTCTCGTTCTTCTTCGAGCGATAGGCAGTGTCGGCCCACACTTTCGAGCCGGTGTTGCCCTTGTCCAGCACGTTGGAAAGCTGGGCGCCGTCATAGGCCGAGGCGCCGGTGACGTTCCAGCCCCTGATGAAGCCGTGCCGGCGATCGATGCCGGCATGGTTCTTGTAGCCGAAGGCGGGGATGGCGATGTCGCGCAGCTTGGCCTTGCCCTCCTCGGCGGCCTTGGCCTTGGAGAACTTCACCGTCCAGCGCGCGTCGCGATCCTTCTGGCGCAGCTTCGCCGGCTTGTCCTTCCATGCGTCGGGAACCTTGCCCGCCTTGATGTCGGCCTTCTCGGCGTCGTTGTTGCGCTGCTTCGGCGCCGCCACGATCGTGGCATCGACGATCTGGCCGCCCATTGCGAGATAACCGGCCCTGGTGAGGTGCTTGTCGAAGCGGGCAAACAGGTTCTCGACCGCCTTCGCCTGCGTGAGGTGCTCGCGGAACAGCCAGATCGTCTTGGCGTCCGGAACCTTGTCGCTGAGTCCCAGCCCGAGGAAGCGCATGAACGACAGCCGATCCTGGATCTGGAACTCGGCCTGGTCGTCCGACAGGCCGTAGAGCGCCTGCAGAACCATGATCTTAAACATCAGCACGGCGTCATAGGGCGGCCGGCCACCCTTGGCGCCATCGGAACGTTTCAGCGCCCTGGCCAGCGGCTTGCCGAAAACCTCCCAAGGCACCACCGCGTTCAGCGTCTCCAGAGGATCGCCGGCCTCGCTCAGCCGCGCATAGCGCTCGTCAATGTCCCAGAACCCCGCCTGTCCTCGCATTCCCAGCCTCCGCGCAAATCAGCAAAGGCAAGTGAATCAAAACGCGCTCTGGATTGCGAGGTTTTTCGAGGTGTCCA
>NZ_PXYK01000070.1 GCF_003012745.1 Kumtagia ephedrae
CCAGGGGAATCGCTTCAGGTTAATTCTGGGTCTGCCTGAGGAGGGTTTCGAGGTAGTGCTGATTGAGGTTTGCCTTTTTGCGTCTGACCTTGAGGCTGTGCTTGTCGTTTGCGGCGCGCACCATGTTCATGGCCATGTGTTTGATGACAGCCATGTTTTGCGGGCCGCAGCCGGTTCGGAGCCGTGCGAGGTCGTCGTGGAAGACGACATCGAGGACCCAGTGCAGCCTGTTCTCGATGCCCCAATGGGCGCGCACGGCGGCGGCGAAGGTTTTGGCATCGAGCTTTGCCGAGGAGAGGTAGTACCGCCTTTCCCGCTGGATGCGTCCGGCGCGTTCGGTTCGGCTTTCGACCATGGCGATCATGGCGAGGTGTGGAAAGCCGGGCTCGTCGGCATAGCGCCGGTCCGAACGCATCCAGCCGACATCGTGGCAGACCAGGCAGCGGCGCTGCTCGATGCGGCCATGGTCGTTGTCGACGGTCTCATGGACGGGCTGGATCATGTCGGCGGGCGGATCGTCGAAGAAGCGGGCGACGTCGTCGTAGGTTGCGGGCCGGTTTGCCTTCAAGGCGAGCAGGTAGTCGCCGCCGCGCCTGACGATCGTCTCGGCGATGGCGTTCTGCGTGCCGATGGCGTCGATGGTGACCAAGGCGCCGGTCAGTTCGAGGCGCTCCAGAAGCAGCGGAATGGCGGCGATCTCGTTGGATTTGGCCTGCGTGGCTTCCTGGCCCAGCACCAGGCGCTGGCGGCTCGCCCAGGCCGAGACCATGTGCAGCGGCTCGCGGCCCCTGGCCCGCGCATGGCTGCGGCGCGAGGTCTTGCCGTCGACGGCGACGATGTCGGGCGCGCCGTCGCGCAGCGCATCCACCCAGGCCGCGAAGCAGGCCTTGAAGAGATCGGCGTCCAATCCGTTGATGACGTCGTTGAGCGTGTCGTGCGACGGCAGGCCGCGCTCATAGGGCAGGAAACGGCGCAGAAAATCCATCCGTTCCTCGCCCCACAGCCGGATCTCGACGAAATCATCCATCCCGCTCAGCGTCGCCGACAGAACCAGCAGCATGATCTCGGGAAGCGGGTAGACAACCCGCCAGCCTTGCCGCGGGTCCGACAGAACCTTGAAATGATCCAGGATGGCGCGCGACGAAACGGCGGGACGGGTCATAAACGGCTCCGATCTAGCGAAGCCGCCCATGAATCACACATCACACCTGATCCGCTACCCCAACCGCGTTAACCTGAAGCGATTGCCCTG
>NZ_PXYK01000071.1 GCF_003012745.1 Kumtagia ephedrae
TAGACTCTTTCATGATTTGACGGAAGCGTAGCCTGCGTTTGCGAAGTAGTTGTCGCATTCGCCGGGGTCGATGGTGGCGACGAGGTGGCCGATATGTCGCCATGTGTCCTCGATCGATCGTTTCTGGGCCTTCCGCATCCAGTGCTTTATCTTGGCGAAGGCCTGCTCGATCGGGTTGAGGTCTGGCGAGTAGGGCGGCAGGTACCAGAGCCTGGCGCCGGCGGAGCGGATCATCTGACGGATGGCGGCCGACTTGTGCGAGCCGAGATTGTCCATGACGACGATGTCGCCGGGCCGGAGCACCGGCACGAGCTGCTGCTCGACATAGGCGCGGAAGCACTCGCCGTTGATCGGCCCGTCGAAGACGCAAGGCGCGGTGAGCCGGTCGCAGCGCAGCGCGCCGAGGAAGGTCAGCGTGCGCCAGTGACCGTGCGGGGCGAAGCCGCGCAGAGGCTTGCCCCTCAGTCCCCAGCCGCGCAATGGGGCCATGTTGGTCTTGATCCAGGTCTCGTCGATGAAGACCAGCCGGCGCGGATCCAGGCCGGCCTGCCAGGAGCGCCAGCGCTGTCGCCGCCGCGCGATGTCGGCACGGGCCTGCTCAAGGGCGAACAGCGTTTTTTTTGAACCGCAGCCCTTCGCGCCGCAGGAACAGCCATACCGCGTTGTGCGATACCTTGACCCCGCGCGCCGCCAGTTCCTCCTTCAGCCCATGCAGCGTCAGGTGCGAGGTCTGGTTGATCCGCTCCACGATGAAGGCGCGATGCGGCTCCAGAAGCCGCTTGCGACGCCCGCCCATCTTGGCCGGTGCAACCGAACCTGTCGCACGATAGCGCTGCGACCACTTCATCACCGACGACACCGCAACGCCGAACCGTTCGGCAACCGATCGGCAGCTCCCTCCTGCCGCCACCGCCGCCACAACACGCTCTCGAAGATCATTGGAAAGAGGTCGGGTCATCAGATGCTGGCCTCCAATCCAGCCAGCATCTTGAATCACAATTCCGACCGAACGGGAATCCGTTCCGATTCAGTCAGGCCGTGAACCGCTCTAG
>NZ_PXYK01000072.1 GCF_003012745.1 Kumtagia ephedrae
GCCTCGGCGAAGGCGCGGAAGCTGTCATGATAGCGGTTGTGGGTGACGTGCTCGTGCATGAGTTTCCACAGCCGCTCGATGGCGTTGAGGTTGGGCGCGTAGGCGGGCAGGAAATGCAGCCGGATGCGGCATCCGGGCCTCGCCAGCCAGTCGCGCACGGCCTGGCCGCGATGCACCGGCGCCCGGTCGAGGATGACGTGAATGATGCGCTTGTCGGGGTTGTGCCGCTCCAGCCGGGCGAGCAGGTCGATGGTGGTCTGCGTAGTCATCTTGAGCGTTTCGACCAGTCTGAGGTCGAAATTCTCCAGGTTGAGGGCAGCCATCAGGTTCAGCCGCTGGCGTCCCTTGCCCTTCCTCACCGCCGGCCGTTCGCCGTGCCGGACCCAGCCATGGGCCGGCCGGCTCTGGTATTCGGGATGGACGGCGTCGCTGAAGTAGACGACCTCGTCCTGCAGGAGCCCGTTCATGAGCGTCTCGTAGTGCGCCACGAAAGCCTCCTGCGCGGCCGCGTCGGCCTTGGCCGGCAGGCCCTTGGGCTTGCGGTAGACAAAGCCCAGCCGGTGCAGGAGCTTGATGACGCCCGCTTTCGAATAGGCGATGCCGAAGCGCGTCCCGATCAGCGCGATCACCGCCACCGTGCTCGCAAAGAAGCGCGCCGACAGTTCCCCGGTCAGCTCGACCTCCTGGAGGCGCGTCAGCTTGCCCGCGCCACCTTTCCAGCCGAAGGCCCGCAACGCCGCAACCCCATCGGCGGCGAAGCGCTGATGCCAGCCGCGCACCGTGTCGTCGTCGAGGTAAAGCACCCGGGCGACGGCCTCGCAGCTCATCCCGTCGTCGAGCAAGAGGATCGCGTTCGCCCTGCGCGCAACGCCATGCTTCTCGCTCGGACGCCGCACCAGCGCCTCGAGGTGTGCTCGTCCATCCTTCGACAGAAAGCCGCCGCGAATCATGATCCCAGCAGAATCGCACGCGGCCCCAACGTCAACGCCGTTCTTCGGGTCTCCAGGGAGTCGGGGTAAAA
>NZ_PXYK01000073.1 GCF_003012745.1 Kumtagia ephedrae
GGCAGGGCTGTCCGGGGAAAGTTATTGGTGAATCGAAATGCCGCAGGCGCATGCCCCGAGAGACGGGGATTTTCCGTCTACCTTCTGGTTGTCGAGACTCAGAAAGGGACGGGGCATGCGCTTTGCATCTAGCATTCTTGGCAGGCTGGTTGAACCGATCGATCGGCGCCGCTTCCAGAGGATTGTGGATGAGCACGACGGCGATGCCTACGACAAGAGGTTCAGGAGCTGGGACCATCTGATGGCGCTGATCTACGCCCAGTTCAGCGGTGCCGGCAGCCTTCGCGGCGTGGAAGCGGGGTGGAACGCCAGCAGCCAGCACCACTATCATCTGGGCAGCGGGCCGCTGTCGCGCTCGACCCTGTCGGATGCCAACCGCCGCCGCCCCGTCGCCGTCTTTGCCGAGACCTTCGCCTGGCTTGCCGGCCAGCTCGACCGGCAGACGCGCCGTGACGGCACCGCCATGCTGCGGCTGATCGATTCCACCCCCATCCCGCTCGGCAGGCTGTGCGGCTGGGCCAGGTCGAACGGCCGCATCCGCGGCATGAAGCTGCATGTCGTCTATGACCCCGACAGCGATTGTCCGCGCGTGCTGGCCATCACCGACGCCAATGTCAACGACGCCTGGATCGGCCGCACCGTCCGCATCGAGAGCGGCGCCACCTATGTGTTCGACAAGGGCTACTGCCATTACGGCTGGTGGACGGCGATCGCCGCCGCGCAGGCCGTCTTCGTCACCCGGCCCAAGTCCAACATGGCGCTCAAGGTGCTTTGCGTGCGCCACCTCACGAGCCGCCGGGGCGACGGCTTCACCGTTCTCGACGATGCCGAGGTCAGCCTTGCCAGCAAGGGCGATTCCAGCCTGCCGATGCCGTTGCGCCGCATCACCGTGAAGCGCCAGGAGGGCGACACCATCACGCTTGTGACCAACGATCTCGAGCGGCCGGCCGTCG
>NZ_PXYK01000074.1 GCF_003012745.1 Kumtagia ephedrae
GCCGCCTTCGCCGACATCGAGGCGGCAAAAACTTTCCTCGACGCCGAGATCAAGGACCAGTCCGCCCTCGACCGCGCCGCCCAGGAGGCGGAGATGCAGTGGTTCGTCGACGCCGCCAAACCGTTCGCCGGCATGGACATCAAGGTGGTGTCGGAGACCATCACCACCCATGAATACGAAGCGAAGGTGCTGGCGCCGGCCTTCACCGCCATCACCGGCATCAAGATCACCCACGACCTGATCGGCGAGGGCGACGTCGTCGAAAAGCTGCAGACGCAGATGCAGTCGGGCGAGAACATCTATGACGCCTATATCAACGACAGCGACCTGATCGGCACGCACTGGCGCTACCAGCAGGCGCGCTCGCTCACCGACTGGATGGCGAACGAGGGCAAGGACGTCACCAACCCCAATCTCGACATCGACGACTTCATCGGAAAGTCCTTCACCACCGCGCCCGACGGAAAGCTCTACCAGCTGCCCGACCAGCAGTTCGCCAACCTCTACTGGTTCCGCTACGACTGGTTCAACGACGACAAGAACAAGGCCGACTTCAAGGCCAAATACGGCTACGACCTCGGCGTGCCGGTCAACTGGTCGGCCTATGAGGACATCGCAGAATTCTTCACCGGCCGCGAGATCGACGGCAAGAAGGTCTTCGGCCACATGGACTACGGCAAGAAGGACCCGTCGCTGGGCTGGCGCTTCACCGACGCCTGGCTGTCGATGGCCGGCAATGGCGACAAGGGCATTCCCAACGGCCGTCCGGTCGACGAATGGGGCATCAAGGTCGACGACAACTCGCGGCCCGTCGGCTCCTGCGTGGCGCGCGGCGGCGACACCAACGGCCCGGCGGCGGTCTATTCGATCGAGAAATATCTGGAATGGCTGAAGGCCTACGCGCCGCCGGAGGCGCAGGGCATGAC
>NZ_PXYK01000075.1 GCF_003012745.1 Kumtagia ephedrae
CCGACATCGCGATAGCACGTGCTGCCAAGAAGCTGCCGATCCAGGAGATCGGCGCCCGGATCGGCATTCCATCCGAGCATCTGCTGCCCTACGGCCACGACAAGGCAAAAGTGTCGGCCGAGTTCATCAAGTCGAAGCGCGGCGGCAGGGACGGAAAACTGATCCTGGTGACGGCCATCAACCCGACGCCGGCCGGCGAGGGCAAGACCACCACCACGGTGGGGCTGGGCGACGGGCTGAACCGCATCGGCAGACGCGCGATCGTGTGCATCCGCGAGGCATCGCTCGGGCCCAACTTCGGCGTCAAGGGCGGGGCGGCCGGCGGCGGTTTGGCCCAGGTGGTGCCGATGGAGGACATGAACCTGCACTTCACCGGCGATTTCCACGCCATCACCACCGCCCACAACCTGCTCGCGGCGCTGATCGACAACCACATCTACTGGGGCAACGAGCAGGGCATCGACATCCGCCGCATCGCCTGGCGCCGCGTCATGGACATGAACGACCGGGCGCTGCGCGACATCGTCGTGTCGCTGGGCGGGGTGGCCAACGGCTTTCCGCGCCAGGCCGGCTTCGACATCACGGTCGCCTCGGAGGTCATGGCGATCCTGTGCCTGGCCACCGATTTGAAGGATCTTGAGAAGCGGCTGGGCGACATCATCGTCGCCTACCGGCGCGACAAGAGCCCGGTCCATGCCCGCGACATCAAGGCCGACGGCGCCATGACGGTGCTGCTGAAGGACGCCATGCAGCCCAATCTGGTGCAGACGCTGGAGAACAACCCGGCCTTCGTGCATGGCGGGCCGTTCGCCAACATCGCCCATGGCTGCAACTCGGTGGTGGCCACCACCACGGCGCTGAAGCTCGCCGACTATGTGGTGACGGAGGCCGGCTTCGGCGCCGA
>NZ_PXYK01000076.1 GCF_003012745.1 Kumtagia ephedrae
AGCCGCGCATAGCGCTCGTCAATGTCCCAGAACCCCGCCTGTCCTCGCATTCCCAGCCTCCGCGCAAATCAGCAAAGGCAAGTGAATCAAAACGCGCTCTGGATTGCGAGGTTTTTCGAGGTGTCCAGGTGCGCCGGCGCGACGGCCGCAAGGCGGGGCGCTGGGCACGCGCACGCTCATGCTCGTGGCCGATCGTGCCAACACTCGATGGATCCTGGACTTCGTCTCCGATACCTTCACCGATGGCCGTCGCTTCCGGGTGCTCGCCATCGTCGATGACTACACGCGCGAATGCCTTGCATTGATTGCCGGCACCTCTATCGGGCCTGCGCGTCGTGGAAGGAGGACTTACAACACCACAGGCCCACTCGGCCCTCGGCAACATGCACCAGCCGAGTTCGCAATGAAATCCACATTGGAAAAACAGGCCGCATGAGGCCACAACGAAACCCAGGACTCTGCCTCAAACCGGAGGAGATTAGAGTCTCAGGTCACAGGCTTTGACCCGCGAGACGGCAGCTTGAGATCGAACTGACCGGCGAGATCGCCGGCATCCCGGCGCGTACAAAACGGCAAAGGCCCCGGTGCTTCCACCGGGGCCTTTGCAATTCTGGTTGCGGGGGCAAGATTTGAACTTGCGACCTTCAGGTTATGAGCCTGACGAGCTACCGGGCTGCTCCACCCCGCGCCACCAAGACGTAAGCTTACGCTTACGCAACTCGCTCTGCAAACGAAAAAGGCCGCGCAAGCGGCCCTGCCACTTTTCGTCGCCTATCATAAAGAGAAGATATTGATGCTTTTGGCAGACCTGGCAGCGACCTACTCTCCCGCGTCTTGAGACGAAGTACCATTGGCGCTGGAGCGTTTCACGGCCGAGTTCGGAATGGGATCGGGTGCA
>NZ_PXYK01000077.1 GCF_003012745.1 Kumtagia ephedrae
ACGGCTTCGGCGAGACGCTCCGGCGTGAGCTTTGCCGAGGACAGATAGAAGCGGCGTGAGGTTGTGACGGCGCCCGCTTCCTCGACGCTCGCCTCGACCATGGCGATGGCGGCGAGGCCGGGAAAGCGCGGCTCGCCGGGATGGCGCCGGTCGCCGGACAGCCAACCGACCTCGTGGCTGACATGGCAGCGGCGCGTCTCGATGCGGCCGTGGCCCTTGTCGATGTCGGCATGGCTGCTGGCCTTGGCGGCGGGATCGTCGAAGTAGCGGGCGACCTCGCGATGAAGGGTGGGCTGGTTGGCTTTGACGGCGAGCAGATAGTCGCCCTTACGGCCGGTGACGGCGGCGGCGATGGCCGGGTTGCAGGCGATGGCGTCGATGGTTACCAGCGCGCCGTCAAGATCGAGCCGGTCGAGGATGTCGGGGATGACCGCGCATTCGTTCTCCTTCTCGTCGACCGCTTCCTGGGCAAGCACCAGACGCGCGCTGGTGGCGAAGGCCGAGACCATGTGCAACGCCCGGCGGCCACACTTCCTGTCATGGCTGCGGCGCGAGGTCTTGCCGTCGATGGCGATCAACTTCGCCGCGTCGGGCCTCAGCCTCTGCGCCCAATCGCAAAAGCAGGCTTGAAACAGGTCCGGATCGATGCGGTTCATCACCACCCGCAGCCAGTCGGCGCAAGGCGTGCCGAAGTGGAACTCGGAAAAGCGCCGCAGGAAGGCCAGATGATTGCACCCCCACAGCGCGATCTCGTCGTAGTCTTCACAATCGGCGATTGTCGCCGCGACCACCAGGAACAGCACCTCGCGCAACGGGTAGCGCACCTTGGGCGGCTCGCGCGGATCATCGATCGCGGCAAAATGCTCCAGAAGCGTCCGAAGCCG
>NZ_PXYK01000078.1 GCF_003012745.1 Kumtagia ephedrae
GGCGACGACATTCCGATCATCCCGGGCTCGGCGCTTGCCGCGCTGGAGGATTCGAACAAGGAGATCGGCGAGGACGCCATCCGCAAGCTGATGGCGGCGGTCGACGACTACATCCCGACGCCTGAGCGTCCGATCGACCAGCCGTTCCTGATGCCGATCGAGGACGTGTTCTCGATCTCGGGCCGCGGCACGGTGGTGACCGGCCGCGTCGAGCGCGGCATCGTCAAGGTCGGCGAGGAGCTGGAGATCGTCGGCATCCGTCCGACGACGAAGACGACCTGCACGGGCGTCGAGATGTTCCGCAAGCTGCTCGACCAGGGCCAGGCGGGCGACAACATCGGCGCGCTGCTGCGCGGCGTCGACCGCGAGGGCGTCGAGCGCGGCCAGGTTCTGGCCAAGCCGGGCTCGGTGAAGCCGCACAAGAAGTTCAAGGCGGAAGCCTACATCCTGACCAAGGAGGAGGGTGGCCGTCACACGCCGTTCTTCACCAACTACCGTCCGCAGTTCTACTTCCGCACCACCGACGTGACCGGTATCGTGTCGCTGGCGGAAGGTACCGAGATGGTGATGCCGGGCGACAACGTGACGGTCGACGTCGAGCTGATCGTGCCGATCGCCATGGAGGAGAAGCTGCGCTTCGCCATCCGCGAAGGCGGCCGCACCGTCGGTGCCGGCGTCGTCGTGTCGATCACTGAATAAGA
>NZ_PXYK01000079.1 GCF_003012745.1 Kumtagia ephedrae
GCTTGGCGGGGTGGTGGCCCGTTCGCGGGCGCCGCTGGTTCAGGCTCGATCGGTCGATGAGGACATCCGCGCGGCGCTGGTGGAGTGCCGGCTCGATCATCCGAACTGGGGTCCGAAGAAGCTGAAGGCGTTTCTGAAGCGTACCCAGCCGCAGATCGTGTGGCCGGCGGCCTCGACGATCGGCGATGTGCTGAAGCGGCGGGGTCTTGTGGGCAAGCGCCAGCGCCGCCGCAGCGCCCTGCCTCTGACCCGGCCATTCGCGCCGATCGCAGCGGCCAACCAGACCTGGTGCGTCGACTTCAAGGGCTGGTTCCGGACCGGCGACGGCACGCGTTGCGACCCGCTGACGGTCAGCGATGCGATGAGCCGCTATCTGCTCGGCTGCCGCATCTGTGCGCCGACCGGGAGCGCGGTGGAGGTGGAGATGGACCGGCTGTTGAAGACGTTCGGCCTGCCGGACCGCTTGCGCCTGGACAACGGCTCGCCCTGGGGTTCGACCGGCGCGGGCGGCCTGACGGGGCTGTCGGTGAAGTGGCTGAAGCTCGGCATCGCCCTGGAGTTCATCAC
>NZ_PXYK01000080.1 GCF_003012745.1 Kumtagia ephedrae
CGTTTCCGAATAGCCGCGCTTGGCGAGCGAATCGATCGTCGCCTCGATCAGCTGCTGCCGCCGCGTCTCCTTCGAGGCTTTTCGGCCGCGCCTTTCGCCGTCGGCTAGAGGTTCTTTCAGGGGTGCGTTCATCGGGCGGACCCGTCCGCAAGGAAATCCGGGGACAGTTTACTGAATTCCTCGTCGACGCCGACGCTCGGGCAAGGGTGCGGACCGGAATTCAGTAAACTGTCCCCGGGTTTAGACCCCTTGCCCCTTCGCACCCCCCTCTGTCCTGCCGGACATCTCCCCCGCAAGGGGGGAGATTGGCCATCATCTCCGCTTTCGCCAACCTTCAACCTTGCAAGAGGTGCGGCGTCGCCGAAGCTGCCAATCTCCCCCCTTGCGGGGGAGATGTCCGGCAGGACAGAGGGGGGTGCGAAAGGGCTCATCGTCTCAATTATTCCGCCTAATCCGGTTTCCAGCCGCGCAGATGAGTGGGACGGTGCTCGCCCGAGTCAAGCACCTTCTGCATCGCCTCCCAGGTGCGGATGTTCTTC
>NZ_PXYK01000081.1 GCF_003012745.1 Kumtagia ephedrae
CGAACGGTTTGGCGGCGTCGACGAACCACTGCATCTCCGCCTCCTGGGCGGCGCGGTCGAGGGCGGACTGGTCCTTGATCTCGGCGTCGAGGAAAGTTTTTGCCGCCTCGATGTCGGCGAAGGCGGCGCCGCTGCCGGCGAGCAGCGCCAGCGCCGTGGTTGTCGTGAGCAGGTAGCGTTTCATGAAAGTTCCTCCCTTTGTAAAAGACAGTCGCAAGTCGAAGTCGCATCGTTCCGCCCGGCCGCGGCCGGCGCGAAAAAGTCCTCCCCTAGACGGTGCGGAACACGCCGACGGCGTAGACCACCGACAGGGCGAGCGCCCACCACAGGTCGGGTCCGACCAGGCCCAGCCAGGCGAGATGGATGAAGGCGGCACCCAAGAGCGACACGAACAGCCGATCGCCGCGCGTCGTCTCGAAGCGCAAAATGCCGACGCGCGGATTGCCGCCGGGCGAAACATATTCCCACACGCCCATGCCGACCAGCATGGCGAAGATCACCGCAAAGAAGATCG
>NZ_PXYK01000082.1 GCF_003012745.1 Kumtagia ephedrae
AGGCCGAATACATGACCGCTCCAGACTTGCGCCGTAACTGCCATTTGCCTCTTGCCCAAGCGGGGCCGTCCATACATGACGACGCAGAGTTGTCTGCCGCTCCGATACAACTCATATGCGATTGCCCTGCCCACAACGGGGAGGGGAATTTTGCGACGGCCATGCCGCGCGAACCGTCGACGATTGGCGCCTGGCGAGACACAACCGGGTCCCCTCCCCCTTGTGGGGTGGGGGTGACCTCCGGGTGATTGCCGGCAGTTCTTGTCAGCATTTGTCAGGATCGTTTTCCTCGAATTTATCCCCCTCCTCCCGTTCGGAGCGACAATCCCGCCGCCTGTGCAGGAAAGGGGGCGGCTGTGGACTGGGATGCGGCAATCGAGAAGAATCGCGAGGCGCTGAAGCGCATCCTCGCCATGCTCGTCGCCATGGCCGGCCTGGAACTCGAGGAACTCAGGGGACAGTTTACTTTCTTTCGGCAGAAGG
>NZ_PXYK01000083.1 GCF_003012745.1 Kumtagia ephedrae
GCCGCCGGTCGGGACCGACAGCGACACGCCCTTCAGCACCAGGATGACGTGATCGTAGATCACCTCGATGTTGTTGACCGAGAGGATGGGGGCGGGCGCGACGCTTCCCTCCCCCTCGAGGGGAGGGTGGCCGCGAAGCGGCCGGGTGGGGTCCTCCCGGCCGGCCTCAACGTCGTTTCCGTCCTGCTTCTGCATATCAACGTCCCGCGCTGCCGAGCCGACCCCACCCGGCCCCTTCGGGCCACCCTCCCCTCAAGGGGAGGGAGAACCGCGTTACTTGCATTCTTCATTCACCGGCCAGGGCGCGTTCGCCTCGGCGTATTTCTTCGCCTCGGCCTCGACCAGCGGCGCGATCATGTCCTGGTCGGCCTCCAGCCGGTCC
>NZ_PXYK01000084.1 GCF_003012745.1 Kumtagia ephedrae
TCAGCCGCGAAGTTTTCAGGTCGATGGCGTTGGCCTTCGGCCGGTCGAGCGTGACTTGGAGAATGGCGCCTTCGCGGCGGGTGGTGATCACGTCGGTCATTGCAGGTGCTCCAGCGTTTCCTCCCCCCTCGCGGGGGAGGTGGCCGCGAAGCGGCCGGAGGGGGTTGGGGCGGCAGTGCTCCACATCATCTTGCGACGGCATGCGACAAGGAGGTGCCTTCTGAAGCTACCCCCTCCGGCCGCTGCGCGGCCACCTCCCCCGCGAGGGGGGAGGAAACGACCATCAACGCGTCAGCCACCCAGGCGCCCTTGCCCTCGGCGCAGACGATCAGCGGGTTGACGTCGATTTCATCGATCTCGTCGGCATAGGCGAGCACGAA
>NZ_PXYK01000085.1 GCF_003012745.1 Kumtagia ephedrae
GCCGAGGTCAGCCTTGCCAGCAAGGGCGATTCCAGCCTGCCGATGCCGTTGCGCCGCATCACCGTGAAGCGCCAGGAGGGCGACACCATCACGCTTGTGACCAACGATCTCGAGCGGCCGGCCGTCGGCATCGCCGCCCTCTACAAGGGGCGCTGGCAGATCGAACTGCTGTTCCGCTGGATCAAGCAGCATCTCAGGATCCGAAAATTCCTCGGCAACACCGACAATGCCATCCGCCTGCAGCTCTTCGCCGCCATGATCGCCTATGCGCTGCTGCGCATTGCCGCCAACGCCAACCGCATCGCCATGCCGATCCTGCGCTTCACCGATCTCGTCGCACAATGCCTGTTCGAGCGC
>NZ_PXYK01000086.1 GCF_003012745.1 Kumtagia ephedrae
GCTGCGCTTCGTCGAGAAGCCTGACCTGGCGCGCGCCGAGAGCTATGTCGCCGCCGGCAGCTTCTACTGGAACGCCGGCATGTTCTGCTTTGCCGCGGGCACCATGCTCGGCCTGCTCGAATCCTTGACCCCCGACATTTTGCGCGACTGCCGGGCGGCGCTGAAGGCGGCGCGGCGCGTCAAGGGCGACGGCGTCGCCCAGATCGAGCTCGACAAGGCCCGCTTCGCCGCGGTGCGAAAAGAATCGATCGATTACGCGGTGCTGGAGAAGGCGGAAAACGTGTCGGTCGTGCCCTGCGACATCGGCTGGAGCGACATCGGCTCGTGGACGGCCTTCGCCGACCTGCTTGCGG
>NZ_PXYK01000087.1 GCF_003012745.1 Kumtagia ephedrae
ACTCGCGGCCCGTCGGCTCCTGCGTGGCGCGCGGCGGCGACACCAACGGCCCGGCGGCGGTCTATTCGATCGAGAAATATCTGGAATGGCTGAAGGCCTACGCGCCGCCGGAGGCGCAGGGCATGACTTTTGGCGAGAGCGGTCCGGTGCCGGCGCAGGGCGCGATTGCCCAGCAGATCTTCTGGTACACCGCCTTCACCGCCGACAGCGTCAAGGAGGGCCTGCCGGTGGTCAATGCCGACGGCACGCCGAAATGGCGCATGGCGCCGAGCCCGCACGGCGTCTACTGGAAGGACGGCATGAAGCTCGGCTACCAGGACGCCGGCTCGTGGACGCTGCTGAAGTCGA
>NZ_PXYK01000088.1 GCF_003012745.1 Kumtagia ephedrae
CGAACTGTTTTACGTTCTCGATGTGGCGGCCGAGATTGGCGCAGCCTTTTCTCACCGCCTCGACGTTCTCCTTGGAAAGGTCTTCCTTCTTCACTCCGCCATTCATCTTCAGGGCGCGCACGGTGGCGACGATGACGGCGGCGGCCGGCTTGAGCCCGGCCTTGCGGCATTTGATGTCGAAGAACTTTTCCGCGCCGAGATCGGCGCCGAAGCCGGCCTCCGTCACCACATAGTCGGCGAGCTTCAGCGCCGTGGTGGTGGCCACCACCGAGTTGCAGCCATGGGCGATGTTGGCGAACGGCCCGCCATGCACGAAGGCCGGGTTGT
>NZ_PXYK01000089.1 GCF_003012745.1 Kumtagia ephedrae
ATCCCATCCGGCGAGCTTTCGCGTGGTTTTGATGGAGTGCTTGCCCTTTGCAAGACGGACGGCGTTGAGGGCGAAGTGGCGGACGATGGCCATGTTGTGCGCGCCATGTCCCTTTCTCAGGCGCGACTGATCCTCGCGGAAGACGACGTCGAGCACCCAGTGGAGGGAGTTCTCGATCGCCCAATGGCCGCGGACGGCTTCGGCGAGACGCTCCGGCGTGAGCTTTGCCGAGGACAGATAGAAGCGGCGTGAGGTTGTGACGGCGCCCGCTTCCTCGACGCTCGCCTCGACCATGGCGATGGCGGCGAGGCCGGGAAAGC
>NZ_PXYK01000090.1 GCF_003012745.1 Kumtagia ephedrae
CTTCAGCTTCTTCGGACCCCAGTTCGGATGATCGAGCCGGCACTCCACCAGCGCCGCGCGGATGTCCTCATCGACCGATCGAGCCTGAACCAGCGGCGCCCGCGAACGGGCCACCACCCCGCCAAGCCCCTCGGCCGCGTAACGCCGCATCAGCATGTAACCCGCCTGCCGGCTGATCCCGTACTCGGCGCACAGCGCGCTCATGTCATCACACTCGCCCGAAAGCCGGTCCATGATGAACCGGCGCTTCACTTCCTCGATGCTCGCTCCAGTCCAAACCATCGGCAGGCTCCTTCCCCTGCCGACACGCTAATCTG
>NZ_PXYK01000091.1 GCF_003012745.1 Kumtagia ephedrae
GCTGCTCGAAATGGCTGGATATTTGCGAGGTTTCGCTTTTCCTTCGACACCAACGCTCTGGATTCCGGGTTCCGCTGCGCGGCCCCGGAATGACGATCATCATCGGCATATGCGATTGCCCTGCCCTCGCGGGGAGGGTCCGGCCGCAGGCCGGGGGCGGGGTAGGTCCGACCGAGCGCCGGCGCCCTGCCCTCCCGCCTACGGGCCGGGCAATCGCATAGGAGGCTACCCCCACCCCTGACCCCTGCCCACAAGGGGAAGGGGAATCTTGCCGCGCCTGCGCCAGACGCCGATCGGCGACG
>NZ_PXYK01000092.1 GCF_003012745.1 Kumtagia ephedrae
TGTCTCGGTCTCGGACAGCGCCAGCGGCTCGCCGATGAAGGCCTCGCCGATGAAGACGCGACCGCCGCGCCACTTGATCTCGCCGGAGGAGCGCACACGCCTGACCTCGATGCCGTCATCCTCATCGGCCGCCGCCTCGACGCAGCGCGGATAGGGCCGCGGCGACGGCTGGTAATGGCTGGCCGGCGTCTCCTGGCCGAGTGCTTCATGCGGTCGCTGCTCGTTGTAGCTCTGGCGGAAGGCGTCGAAGCGCCGCTGCTGCTCGGCCGGCGTGGCAGCCGGCGGGTTCAGCGTGTCGGCCT
>NZ_PXYK01000093.1 GCF_003012745.1 Kumtagia ephedrae
CGTGCTGCGCGAAAAATACTTCGCGCTGGTCAAGCAGCTGCGCGAGGCCGGCAAGGTCGACGTGACCGATCCCGACCTCAAGAAGGGCGTCGAGGCAATCGAGAAGTCCGAGCAGTAAGCTGCGGCGGTCGCCGTCCGCTAGCGGACGGCGACCGCCTCGATCTCGATCAGGAGCTGCGGCGAAGCCAGGGCCTTGACGAAGAGCAGCGTCGCGGCAGGTGGTGGCGACGGGAGGCTGATGCCTGACGTCATGAACCCTTCGAGATTGCTCTCGTCGGTCAGGTAGATGGTGAACTTGG
>NZ_PXYK01000094.1 GCF_003012745.1 Kumtagia ephedrae
GGAATCCAGAGCGTTGGTGTCGAAGGAAAAGCGAAACCTCGCAAATATCCAGCCATTTCGAGCAGCGTCGGCACTCTGGATTCCGGGTTCCGCTGCGCGGCCCCGGAATGACGACGCAGAGCTGTCTACCCCTCCGATACTCATATGCGATAGCCCTCCCCGCGAGGGGGAGGGGGCGCCGGCGCGCTGCCGCGGCTACCCCACCCGGCCGCTGCGCGGCCACCCTCCCCGCAAGGGGGAGGGGGATGCTGGAGATGCAGCCATGACGCTGTCCTGGATGGCCTGGACGTG
>NZ_PXYK01000095.1 GCF_003012745.1 Kumtagia ephedrae
ACCAGCGCCTCGAGGTGTGCTCGTCCATCCTTCGACAGAAAGCCGCCGCGAATCATGATCCCAGCAGAATCGCACGCGGCCCCAACGTCAACGCCGTTCTTCGGGTCTCCAGGGAGTCGGGGTAAAATATATGGCGCGGTCTTCGCGCCTCGCCGGCGATTTCGGGCACCGTCCCGTTCCGCTTCGCTATAGCTCCGGCTCCGGCTTCTTGCGTCGCCTCGGCTGGCCATGCCGCAGCACTCGTCCAGTGCGCCCCGCACATAGTTGCGGAGGAGGA
>NZ_PXYK01000096.1 GCF_003012745.1 Kumtagia ephedrae
GTTCGAGCGCCGCCACATCGCCGCCATCGAACGCCCGCCGCCCGTCAATCCGAGCCATAGAAGACCCCGATGCTCGCCAAACCAGATGGCTTTCCACTATGCATGACTTTCCCCGGACAGCCCTGCGCAAGGGGGGAGAAAAGCTTCCGTCCTTCATCACACCCTCCCCAGGGCAAAACCCTTGGCGATGTAGTTGCGCACGAACCAGATCACCAGCGCGCCCGGAATGATGGTGAGCACGCCGGCCGCCGCCAGCACGCCCCAGTC
>NZ_PXYK01000097.1 GCF_003012745.1 Kumtagia ephedrae
TTCTGCGGAAAGAAAGTAATACCCCGCCTACCCGACGACCCGAAAAGCCTCGGGTCTGACGATGTGGAAATTGTCGTTGACGGTGTCGCGGAAGGATTTCCAGTTCTTCGGCAATGTGGACTTGAAGAAGCGCATGATAGCCTCGGCGAAGGCGCGGAAGCTGTCATGATAGCGGTTGTGGGTGACGTGCTCGTGCATGAGTTTCCACAGCCGCTCGATGGCGTTGAGGTTGGGCGCGTAGGCGGGCAGGAAATGCAGCCGGATGC
>NZ_PXYK01000098.1 GCF_003012745.1 Kumtagia ephedrae
CGATTGTCCGCGCGTGCTGGCCATCACCGACGCCAATGTCAACGACGCCTGGATCGGCCGCACCGTCCGCATCGAGAGCGGCGCCACCTATGTGTTCGACAAGGGCTACTGCCATTACGGCTGGTGGGCGGCGATCGCCGCCGCGCAGGCCGTCTTCGTCACCCGGCCCAAGTCCAACATGGCGCTCAAGGTGCTTTGCGTGCGCCACCTCACGAGCCGCCGGGGCGACGGCTTCACCGTTCTCGACGATGCCGA
>NZ_PXYK01000099.1 GCF_003012745.1 Kumtagia ephedrae
CTGATCTACGCCCAGTTCAGCGGTGCCGGCAGCCTTCGCGGCGTGGAAGCGGGGTGGAACGCCAGCAGCCAGCACCACTATCATCTGGGCAGCGGGCCGCTGTCGCGCTCGACCCTGTCGGATGCCAGCCGCCGCCGCCCCGTCGCCGTCTTTGCCGAGACCTTCGCCTGGCTTGCCGGCCAGCTCGACCGGCAGACGCGCCGTGACGGCACCGCCATGCTGCGGCTGATCGATTCCACCCCCATCCCGCTCGGC
>NZ_PXYK01000100.1 GCF_003012745.1 Kumtagia ephedrae
GCCGAGGTCAGCCTTGCCAGCAAGGGCGATTCCAGCCTGCCGATGCCGTTGCGCCGCATCACCGTGAAGCGCCAGGAGGGCGACACCATCACGCTTGTGACCAACGATCTCGAGCGGCCGGCCGTCGACATCGCCGCCCTCTACAAGGGGCGCTGGCAGATCGAACTGCTGTTCCGCTGGATCAAGCAGCATCTCAGGATCCGAAAATTCCTCGGCAACACCGACAATGCCATCCGCCTGCAGCTCTTCGCCGCC
>NZ_PXYK01000101.1 GCF_003012745.1 Kumtagia ephedrae
AGCTCTGGCGGAAGGCGTCGAAGCGCCGCTGCTGCTCGGCCGGCGTGGCAGCCGGCGGGTTCAGCGTGTCGGCCTTCAGCGTGCCGTGCATGCGTTCGTGGCGGCCGTTCTCCTGCGGACTGGCCGGTGTGATGAACTCCAGGGCGATGCCGAGCTTCAGCCACTTCACCGACAGCCCCGTCAGGCCGCCCGCGCCGGTCGAACCCCAGGGCGAGCCGTTGTCCAGGCGCAAGCGGTCCGGCAGGCCGAACGTCT
>NZ_PXYK01000102.1 GCF_003012745.1 Kumtagia ephedrae
CTCCCCCTTGTGGGGAGGGCTCAGGGGTGGGGGTACGGGGCAAATGGAGGCGGGCCGGCGCGGCCAGGCGCCGCGCGCTGCCGGGGCTACCCCCTCTGGCCCTTCGGGCCATCTCCCCCGCAAGGGGCAGGGCTGTCCGGGGAAAGTTGTTGGTGAATCGAAATGCCGCAGGCGCATGCCCCGAGAGACGGGGATTTTCCGTCTACCTTCTGGTTGTCGAGACTCAGAAAGGGACGGGGCATGCGCTTTGCA
>NZ_PXYK01000103.1 GCF_003012745.1 Kumtagia ephedrae
GCCACGGCCCGACGGGAATGGTGTCGCTGGCCTTCCAGGGCGAGTTCACCCGCTTCTCCGATCTTGCCGAGGAGCATCATTTGCCGGATCGGTTCGAATGAGTGGCGTCCAGCATGGCTAGGCTGGCAGGACAGAGGGGGGTGCTGTCCCGCCGACATTTCCGAACGAGTGACGTCACGTGGCTAAACCCCGCGTCCAGTTCATCTGCCAGGCCTGCGGCAATGTCAGCTCGCGCTGGGCGGGCAAGTGCG
>NZ_PXYK01000104.1 GCF_003012745.1 Kumtagia ephedrae
CATCCAGCTCAAGGATGGCAAGGACCCGAACACCGGCGAGCGCGTCACCACGTGGGAGGTGAGGCGGTGAGGGCGGTGCGCGCCACGGTGGACAGGTCGGCGGGACAGCACCCCCCTCTGTCCTGCCAGCCTGTCCGCTCGGGTAAGGGAAAGACTTGTCCGCTTTGCCCCTGAGGCGCCGACGCGCGGAATGACGGAAGGCCGTCGCTGATGGGTCACGAACTCGTTCCGCCTCGTCAGCGCCGCAACGC
>NZ_PXYK01000105.1 GCF_003012745.1 Kumtagia ephedrae
ATCCGCGACGAGCTTCTGGTCGAGGGCATCCAGCTCAAGGATGGCAAGGACCCGAACACCGGCGAGCGCGTCACCACGTGGGAGGTGAGGCGGTGAGGGCGGTGCGCGCCACGGTGGACAGGTCGGCAGGACAGAGGGGGGTGCTGTCCCGCCAGCCTGTCCGCTCGGGTAAGGGAAAGACTTGTCCGCTTTGCCCCTGAGGCGCCGACGCGCGGAATGACGGAAGGCCGTCGCTGATGGGTCACGAACT
>NZ_PXYK01000106.1 GCF_003012745.1 Kumtagia ephedrae
CCGAGCGCGATGCAGGTGAGGAAGATGAGGAAGCCGGAAAGGCCGCCGCGCATCTCGCGCAGCGCGAAGCGGAGGGCGAGTTTGAGGGAGCGGGATGTTCGCATCAACGTCCAGACCCCGCCGAGGGGGGTGCGAAGAAACGCTACGCAACTTCATCTGCTCGCCCGTCCCTAGGCCGACACGGCAAGGCGGGGCGCTTCCGTCTCGATGCGCCCCGAGCGCATGGCGATCTGGCGCGAGCAGCGGGCG
>NZ_PXYK01000107.1 GCF_003012745.1 Kumtagia ephedrae
GCGACGCCCCCATGTTGCCGAGGCCGACGACGAGGATTTTGACTTTGTCAGGCATGGTGCCCTCCCGATAGCGCTATAGTTCCATGAAGGTCGGCGCTTCCCACCCCCCTCTGTCCTGCCGGACATCAGTGCCGCTTCAGCGCTCCGATCACACCGCGTCGTCGAACATATGCGCCCGCACGTTCTCGACATCGATCGCCGCGAACGCGTCGCTCAGCTTGTAGGCGTCGGCGTCGGCCTTGACCTTG
>NZ_PXYK01000108.1 GCF_003012745.1 Kumtagia ephedrae
TCAGGCGGCCCCGGGTCTCGCGCTCGGCCCGCTCCAGAAGCGCGTCGGGGGAGGGCCTTATATCGGCGTGATCGTCGTCAGGCATGGGAGCGCTCCTGGCCGGTCATGCGACGCTGGCGGCGGCAGGACAGAGGGGGGTGCGAAGGAACGCTGCCTCAAGGAACGGCCCACATAGCAAACAGCCTCGTTTGTTACTGGGCAGATTGCGCAGCATCCAGCGCCAAGTTCAACTGCAGCACGTTGACGA
>NZ_PXYK01000109.1 GCF_003012745.1 Kumtagia ephedrae
CGACGGTTGCCGAGGCCGCGCCGCGCTTTTCCGCCGGCGCCGAGCTGCTGCGCGTCGAGGACGGCGAGGGCCGCACCGCCGGCGCGCTGCACCGCGCCGACGTCGTCGAGCTGATGATGCGGGGGTGCGAAGGAGCGCCGGCGCCCGTCCCGCAAAATGGCGGTCGCGTTCCCATGAGCGTGCCCGGCATCGACACCCGCCCACTCGCCCCGCGCCTAGACGGCGGCATGCTGTCCATCCCCTGGCT
>NZ_PXYK01000110.1 GCF_003012745.1 Kumtagia ephedrae
GAATGCCGAGCGCGTGCTGGTGCTGCGGGCGGGGCGCATCACCGGCGAGCTCAGCGGCGCCGGCGTCAGCGAGGAAGCGATCCTGGCAAGGGCGATGGCGTCGTGAGATCGGAACGGACGCCCCCTCAACGGCTCCGACCACACGGGCACATTGCAATGACGAAACCCAACATCACCATCGTCGGCAGCTTCGCGGTCGGGCTGACCATGCGGGCGCCGAAGCTGCCGATCTTCGGCGAGACCATGC
>NZ_PXYK01000111.1 GCF_003012745.1 Kumtagia ephedrae
TCAGCCGCGAAGTTTTCAGGTCGATGGCGTTGGCCTTCGGCCGGTCGAGCGTGACTTGGAGAATGGCGCCTTCGCGGCGGGTGGTGATCACGTCGGTCATTGCAGGTGCTCCAGCGTTTCCTCCCCCGCGAGGGGGGAGGAAACGACCATCAACGCGTCAGCCACCCAGGCGCCCTTGCCCTCGGCGCAGACGATCAGCGGGTTGACGTCGATTTCATCGATCTCGTCGGCATAGGCGAGCACGAA
>NZ_PXYK01000112.1 GCF_003012745.1 Kumtagia ephedrae
GAGGCCAAGGTGCCGGAGGAGGCGAAGAAGCTGGTCGCCGAGAAGGAGAAGGCGATCAAGGACGGCTCGTTCACCGTGGAGATCAACGACGCGGAGCCGAAGTCGAGCTGACGCCGATTCCCTCCCCGCAAGGGGGAGGGGAGCACCGCGAAACCGTCCTTCGCTTGCAAGGCATCACCAAACGCTTCGGCGCGCTGGTGGCGAACGATTCCATCTCGCTCGACCTCGCCAGGGGCGAGATCGTGG
>NZ_PXYK01000113.1 GCF_003012745.1 Kumtagia ephedrae
GAAGAACATCCGCACCTGGGAGGCGATGCAGAAGGTGCTTGACTCGGGCGAGCACCGTCCCACTCATCTGCGCGGCTGGAAACCGGATTAGGCGGAATAATTGAGACGATGAGCCCTTTCGCACCCCTGAAAGAACCTCTAGCCGACGGCGAAAGGCGCGGCCGAAAAGCCTCGAAGGAGACGCGGCGGCAGCAGCTGATCGAGGCGACGATCGATTCGCTCGCCAAGCGCGGCTATTCGGAAACG
>NZ_PXYK01000114.1 GCF_003012745.1 Kumtagia ephedrae
TCGAGCCCCTTCAGCGCGGTGTGGCCGCCGAACTTCTTGGTGATGGTCTTGAGCTGGATATGGGCCATGGGTTAGCCGGCCTTTGCAAAGGAAAGTCTGGACGGGCAAGGCGTTCCTTCGCACCCCCAGGCTCTGCCCGCTCGCGTCGAAGAAATGCGCGTGGCTGGGGTCGAGGCGGGCGAACACCCGGTCGCCGGCCTTGTCGACATAGCCGGCCTTGGTGCGGGCGCGCAGCATCTCGCCGC
>NZ_PXYK01000115.1 GCF_003012745.1 Kumtagia ephedrae
CTTCAAGTCCACATTGCCGAAGAACTGGAAATCCTTCCGCGACACCGTCAACGACAATTTCCACATCGTCAGACCCGAGGCTTTTCGGGTCGTCGGGTAGGCGGGGTATTACTTTTTTCGGCCCGCGAAAACCTTGAAGCGGCTGTGCCCTTCTGCCGAAAGAAAGTAAACTGTCCCCTGAGTTCCTCGAGTTCCAGGCCGGCCATGGCGACGAGCATGGCGAGGATGCGCTTCA